>CAXBME010000016.1:0-192001 GCA_963976765.1 uncultured Planctomycetaceae bacterium | reverse complement strand
CTGGAGCTTCGCTGCCGTCATCAACCTTCTGAAGTGATTGTCAACACGACCTAGTCAAACCTGTATTTTTATTCAAAACACCCTAACTGTCATGATGTGTATAATTGACATAACTCCTATGTTTCCTATCTTGTCATGCAGCAGACTTTGTCTGCTGACTCATTCTGCTTCGACTTCGATTGGGGAGCCTTGGTTGCTGGTTCGAAATCTTTGAACCACTCAATTGGCTCTGAACCGACAACGGAGGAATTCAGAGATGCGACTGAAAACAATCATTGTGGTCGTTTGGGGATTGGCTTCTGTCAGCCACTCGGCGCTGGCTCAAACTGTTGATGCCTTCGGAAACTGTGTTTCTTCGGCCGGGGTTGCTTCGACGAGTGCCGGGCACTTCACACTTCAGTCAGAGATTGTCACGACAAAAACGATTCCGGTGGCAGCTCGATTGCTTTCTTCGCGAGTCGTGGCAACGGGAGTTGCTCCAGTGTCGTCGCTGAATTCGATGTCGACCTTCGGGGCAACTTCGATTCCGGTTGGAACTCAGTGTGTGAACAACTCGGTTGGCTTTGCGTCGTCTGTCCGCCCGTTTGGTTTCGTGCCGACGGTCGATGTTTCAACCTCAGTCGCTCTTCCGTCGACCGTTACTTTCAGTGCACCTCAGGTTCTGGCTGCGCCGTCCTTTGCGGTCGCTTCTCCGGGCATCGCGACATTTTATGCGAATCGCATCGCGAGCGAAAACTGCCGGTCATCGTCGGCAAAAGTTCAGAGCACGGCGACTGCATGCTGCTCGCCGAAAAGCCTTCAACGCGTGGAAGACCGGATCAGGACACTCGACGCTTTGCTTGCGAAACTTGAAAAGTCATCCCGTACTCCGTCGAGCGGCGGTTCAGAGGAGGAAGTAGACGAGATGCTTGACGAAACGAGGAGTGAGCAGCCTGCACCGACTCCCGCAGCTGATGACTTCACGGACCTGCTGAAGGACACGACGAAGTAGTACGCCCTGTCACCAGATAAGGATCCGGTCGCGTGCTGCGTGGGCTAACGTCTGAAATTCGGGAGTTGCGCGATGAAAGATGGATTGTTACATCGTTTGCTGATCCTGGTTCTTGTCACGGGGCTGGGGCGATCGTCAGTTCTCTTTGCAGGCGACGACGATTTCGAAGCTGAGATCAATGCGTTGCTTTCGGAAGTCGGTCGGCCTTTGCGTGCGGCAGCGGCTGGCAGCCACGATCATGAACACGATGACGAAGCCGAGCATGGACACGGTGAGCATGTCCATTTTCGTGTGTTGCCCGGGCAGTTGCATCGGGCTCCTCCGAACCGGGCTCCGATTCCCCCGTCTCCGCCAGGGAGCCGCATTGTTGATCCGTCGGGCGAGATCAAAAAGCTGGTTCTGTTGTTGAGATTCAAGGGGCACGAGAACCGGAAACTGCCTCTGAAAGAAACATACGAGATTGTCTTCAACAAGCCAGACGGGCACCCTGAGTACGCGCAGAGTGGCAGCGCCTATGACTACAGCAGGGAAGTGTCCTACAAAAAAATGTCGATCATTACTCACCTTGTGGAGTGGATCGATTTGCCCGAGACCGAGCAATACTACGCGAATGGCAACTCCGGTGACTTCACACGCATTGCCGAAGGGATTCGCTACGCTCTGGATTATGTCGACCAGAAACAGCTGGTCGACTTTCGCGACTTCGACCGCAACGGAGATGGGTATGTTGATCTTTTCAGCGTGCTCCACTCGGGTTTTGGTGCTGAGTTTGGCGGTTCGGATGTGGATGGCATTCCACATAAGGAACGCATCTGGTCGCACCAGTACCGGATCCCTTTCTGGACTTCTCGAAAGTCACACATTCGCGTCAGTGACTATTCGATGTCGGCTGGTCTCCGAGGATTAAGCGGGGCAGCGCCTTGTCGGATAGGTCTGCTGGCTCATGAAGTGGCACATCTGGGAGGGCTTCCGGATCTTTATGACCCGAGCAATCGAGGCACGGGGATCGGTTCCTGGGGCCTGCTGGGATTTTCAGAAGGCTTCAAAAAAGATGGTCACACTCCGTCTCATTTCAGTCCATGGGCAAAGGTCAAGTTAGGGTGGCTCAAAGTTAAAGAACTGACTGCCTCTGGCACGTACACGATCCGACAGATTGAAAATTACCCCGACGTTTACAAGATTCAGCAGGGATTTCCGGAGAACGAATATCTGCTGATCGAGAATCGCCAGCCAGTTGGGTTCGATCGCCACCTGCCAGGAGGGAAGGGAGGCCTGGCGATCTGGCATATCGACGAGAACAAGGAGAGTAATCATGAGCCCGGTCATCCGGATGTGCCGGGCTGGCCCGAAAATGGCGTTCATTACAAGGTGGCGCTGGTGCAGGCCGACGGTCGATTCGATCTCGAACGCGGCAGGAGTTTCGGTGACGAAGAGGATCTGTTTCGAGCCGGTGGCGTCAACAGAGTCAGCTCTCTTGAACCGCACGGACTGCGGCCGTACCGCGTCGATCAGCGAGTTCGCCAGGTGCTGCACAGAATCAGCGAGATTTCTGAGTCCGGTGAGTTGATGACGTTTCGCTACGACGTCGAAGAAGAATCAGACGCTTCGAAACCCGGTGTGGACCAGATCGCAGAAGCCGGGGCAGACGCAGAAACCGTGTCAGGCGCAGAAGCAGAGGTGGATTCCGCGGGGAAACCTTCCGCGTCATCTCTGACAGACTCTTCAGTGGTAGCGGCTTCGTCGTCTGGATTGATGATTCCCGTTGCCGGTGCTGTTCTCGCGTCGGCGGAATTTTCACACTCAAGCAGTCGGCGAATTCACGGAAACGGGGTTCTTCTGGAAACAACGATTCAACTTTCACGCGAGTCCGACGTGCATGTCCGTGGCAGTGCCAGTGTGATGTCCGATATGGATGGCGTGGCGTTGTCGACAGGGATTTCGAACGATCGCTCTGCCAATCCAACGATGTGGCAGGCGTCGGTCCGACTGGCGAGTGCCTCAACGGCGAAAACCTACTCCAGCCTGAGCGTTAACTGTCGCCGTCGACTCCCGCGAGGTTCACACGTGATTCGATGGGTTGTGAAGTCCAAAGGCGAACTTCGGTTTGCTGGTGGTGGGACGCTGATTGTCGAAGCCTTTCCGTCTGGTCCGTAGCGGCCCGTCCCTGCGGCGATCAGCCAGTGGTGTATTTGTCTGCCGACGGATTCGAAACATTCAGAAACGCGAACGTACTTTTGACGAGCTGAAGTTGTCGTCGAAACAGTGAACGAAACGGAGACTCTGCATGATGTTCAGACTGCTTGCCACATTGCTGGTTCTGACAACTGTTGATTGTCTGGTGTTTGCGCAGTCACTGCGTGTGGCCTATGTACCGTCTGTTTCTTCGGATGCCGAGACACCGGACCAGGAGCCGCAGCTGAGTAAATTTTCTCCAGAACTCGCGGATATGGTTCGTCGAAATGTGACGTACATCGGGCAGCAGCGCAACGGCAGTGTGGTTGTTGAAGGCGAGGCGGCAAATCTTGTCGGGTTGGAAAACGTCGAGAGGCCCGGCGGTGCTGGCGCTCTGGCTGTGCATTCCGAACGTCTGATCATCGAGCATCCTCCAGGCGAGCCTCCCTCAGAAGCATCACTTAACGCGGCGGGTTTCGATCTTCTCGACATCAACCCGGAAGCTCGCTTTGTCGTCGTGGCGCCTGTCCCTGTTCCCGAGAATGCAGCCGCACGTGCTCCCGGCATTCAACCAATCGAGTTTTTAACGCTGGCTCAGGTTCCTCGAACGCTGAGAATTTCCCGCAACGTCATCATGTCGGTTCCCGAAGGAGAATTGAAACCGGATATCGTTCCAGCCGACGACCCTCAGATCGCTGTGGCGGGCGCAACCTTAGAGATGAGTCGAGTGCGAGGAATTCAGCAGACGGGCGCTGGCAAAGTGCAGGGCGTCAGCGACCCTTCTCAGATCATTGTGGCAGTAATTGATACCGGTGTTGAGTACGACCACAACGATCTCCTTAAAAACATGTGGGTCAATCAGGATGAGATTCCCGGAAACGATATCGACGACGACAACAATGGCGTTGTCGACGACCGTTTCGGAGCGAGCTTTGTCAATGGTCGGATTTCAGGCGACCCCCGCGATGACAACGGCCACGGAACTCATTGCGCGGGTACGATTGCCGGTGTCGCGAATGGGGAGGGTGTTGTCGGCATGGCTCAAACGAGAGTAATGGCCTTGAAGTTTCTGACTTCCGGAGGCGGTGGACAGACCAGCGACGCCGTACGTTGTATTGACTACGCGCGGAAAAATGGCGCCCGCATTATCAGCAACAGTTGGGGAGGAAAGGGACCGATTCCCAGTGTTCTCGAACAGGCCATTCAGCGTGCTCGCGATGCCGGGATCCTGTTTGTCGTGGCGGCAGGCAATGATGGTCAGAACATCGATCTTAATAAGTACTCACCTGCCAACTCGGACAGCGACAACGTTCTCACCGTTGGGGCCGTCACTTTTCAGGGAGGGAGATCTCCATTCAGCAATTTTGGCCCGTCGAAGAATGTTGACATCGGAGCACCCGGCGGGGCTGGCGGTCCGGTTCAAACAGATAACATTCTCAGTACGTGGCTCAGTAACGAGTTTGCTTATCTGGCCGGCACATCCATGGCCACGCCGCACGTTAGCGGGGCTGCCGCCCTGTTGCTGGGAACGCCCAGATTCAAGGACGCCACATTCTTCGATCTCAAACAGGAACTGATGAAGAACGCCAGGAAGAATTCGAAGCTCGTAACGTCCTGGAAAAATGGCCTCGAACTTGATGTCAGTTTTCTGCTGGAAACACCGTCTGGTCCTGATCCTGCAAAACCGGGAGTGCCAGCGGAGCCGAGCAAGCCGCCAGTCACGCATCCCGAAGTGAAAGATTTCTTCTTCGCGACTGCCAGAGAGTTCAGTTCGGATTCTACGTTGATTACACGCCGCCTGGTTCTACGAGAGAAAACGATCGTTAATCTGTATGCCAGTTCGAGTGCCGCAGGCGTGACCCGCAGCCAGAATTTCGTAACCGGAATATCGATTGGAAGTACGGATTACAAATCGTCATTTCGAGTCGTGACGGCAAGAGGCAAGGATGAATACGTCAGTTTTGGGACGAGCTTGACCACGACGCTGGAAGCGGGCACTCACGATGTCAGTTGGTGGATCCGCTTGCCAGGGAATGGTCGTCTGAAGGTTCGTGGAGGTGGCTCGCTCGACGCTCAGGCGTTTGCGATCAGCCAGCAGTGAGCCGGAACCGAGCGGCAGACTTCAACGTAAAGGTGGGTTTCAGAAAGTCAGTTCGAAAACTGTAAGGCTCGGGTATTTGACTGAAATATCCGAGCCTGTTTTCGTATCGTTCGGGAGTGTCGCTCGGAGAGACTGACCTGCTGCGTTGTGTCATCAATTCATTTGCGAATTTCAGAAGGGTTTTCGTCATGCCGTCCCTCACGAATCAGTCGTCGTACGGATTCGCTGCCTCTCTGGTGGTGCTGGCTTTTTGGATGATGTTTCTGGTCGGCCCTGAAGTTCAAAACGCGAGTGCTGACGAGGCAACCCGGAATCGGCAGTACGTGCAGGTTTCGGTTGTCGGAAAATACGACGCCACTCGAAATACGATTACGGCGGCGGGCAAGCCGAAACGCGCGGCTGCGGAATTCGCTGTCGACTTCGGTAAGAGTCCTCAACTTGCCGACGAAGCAGCCGCTCTTGACGGAAAGACTGTCACCGTTCGCGGTTCCCTGGCTCAATGCTCGAAAGAGGAAGCGAAGGGGAAACCGAAGTGCGATCGCGAACGCAGTCGGACCGGGCTGTTCCTGCAGCCTGTCAGTTTCAGGGAACACGAATCAGAAAGCGGGCCATCTTCGTCAAAGGATCATGGAGTGTCCGTTGTTTGCCGAGGGCTGATTCACACAGACGTTGTGGCTTTAGGCGGCGAGACAACGGGAGTGACGATCGAGATCACTTCAGACGGCTCACAGACGTGGGAGCTGGAGCTGGAGAATCGCGAACTGGCAATTGCCAGAAAAGCCGATGGTCGTCCTGTCGTCATCAGCGGTGCTCTCGAGGTTCGAACTGGCATCGCGATCCGTGAACGGTGGATTGTCGTGGTTCGAAACTTGAGTGCTCTATAGAGCCGTTCTCTTTTTGACAGCACACGCGCTCTCTCACACGCACCTCAGCTAGAAACAGCATGATCTCTGTAATTCGTGCGGCACGAAAATTCGTACCGCACGGCGGTGCGTGGCTGCTACCTTGTCAACTGACTGGGGTAGACCATTTTCATGGTTTCTGTGCAGGAGCAGGCACCTGAAATAGCCATCGTTTCCTTGGTGGACCCTCCTGCTGAACACCCAGGGGTAATTCTGAAAGTGCTCTAATACGCTGAGTAGTAGGGGGCCGGTACTGAGTTTACGAAGCCGCTCGTGCCTCGAAACGTTGCCGTTGGGTAAACCGGAGCTGCTGAGAAACCAGCAGACATCGACTGAGTGACGGGGCCATTCGAATAGACTTCGTATGACTGATGGGCCGCGTACGGCGACGCAGGCAGTACGTTTGAAGCAGCTGGCGCGAAGGACTGAACGCCGATCGATCCGGAAGAGTACGTGTTCAGGGGGCCAGTCGAAAATCCGGATGTGGCGACGTTGCTCGTAAGCAGCGGTGATGTCTGCACGCCGGCAAACGAAGAAGGGGCAAACGTCAGCTGGCTTTGTGGTACGAATGTTGAATTCTGAAAGGCCGTGATTCCGGATGTCGTCAGCCCCGAAGCCTGAAAGCCAGCGACGCTGGAAGCGGGAACCCATCGATATCGTCGCAGAATCATTTGCCGATTCGTTCTTGAGACCGTCGCGCACCGATCTGCGGTCGCTATTCCGCAACTCTCTTTCAGCGATTGAATCTCTGATTTGAGCGAGTCAATTTCGCTGCGGGCGGACTGCAGAGTTTTTACATCATCCTCGCTCAGGTTCTGTGCAAATGCGAAACCCTGGGCGGACAGTATCAACCCGGTGGCAATGGCGATTGAGTGTCTCATTTCTCTCTCTCCTTCAAAACTGAAAATCGGCAATCTGCGAAGATTGGGTTGTCTCTGTTGTGCAGGTTATAGCGATTATTCAGCTTCCGCAAGGAGTATTTTTCGACCGCCTTCAGGTCGTTACGTTTCCGTTCAGATGGACTGATTCGTGTGTTTTTGTGGCAGTCTTAGTCGCTCCGGCAACGCGATTCTGGACGAACATGTTGCCATGTTGCTCGCCGCTCCAGGCGAGTCCGGTCTGCATCAACGGGACCGCTCTCTGGTCGATGATCGAGCAGCTTGAAATCAGCGTGTCTGAGCAATTCTCAACGAGAAGGCCCGTGGGAGTTCCATCGAGAATCTGGCAGCCAGTGACGTTAACTCGTCGACAGCGCACCAGTTCAACAAGGGCTTCCCGTTCGATCGGGACGACTCCCTCGACTGTGTGTTTTCCTGCCTGAGCATCCTGAATCTGCAGGCCGTTCAGCACGCAGTTTTCGGAATCTTCGAACCGAATTCCGGTCGCCAGTTCTTTGTCTTTGTAGTCGGGGTTGTGGCCAAAGGTGTTTGGGCCGACGACGATGTTGCGAGACTTTTCAACCAGCAGGTTTCGATGCTGACCGCTGTAAATGTAGTTGCCGGAAATCGTGACGCCGCGAACGCTTGTCAGGTGGATGTTGTTCTTCTGGCTGCCGATCAGGTTGCCGGTGATTGTCCACATGCCAGCGCGGTGCTGTCCTTCTTCGCCGTTGCCAATAAATCGAATATTGGATCCTCCCGAGCTGTATTTGGCTTGAATCGTGTTGCTTGAAATGGTTCCCTCACGAACTGTACCGTTGACGACGTCGACGTAGATTTCGGCAGTCGGTTCGGCCTCGGCTTCCGGTCCGGGGAACTCCTTCTGAAAGACTCGATAATTGTTGTATTCGATGTCATTGCCGGTGATCTGCAGATTGCGAATCTCGCTGTCTTCAATACGGATGCCACCTCGTCGGCAGTAGCTGATGTGCGAATCGGCGATGATAGTCTGATGCAGATTGACTTTGTCGAGATGAATGCCGACTCCGGTGTTGTGGTAGAAGTGGCATCCGTTGATGACGATGTTTCGAGCCCGGTCAGTGACGTAGACTGCCGTTCTTACCTGACGGATCAGGACTCGAGTCAACGTCGGCTGCATGACGCCGACAATGTGGATTCCGTCAGCTTCGGGGTGACGGCCTTCGATTTCGATACCGTCGATCGTGGGCATCCGCTCGTGCTGCCATTCTTCCGGGCGAAATCCAAGCGGCTCAGCCGTTTTTGCGTGTGTCGCCTTGAGAAAGATCGCCGGCCCGGCACCGTGCATGACAATCTTTGCCGTTCCGCCTGCACCGGTAATCGATGTTCGACTGCGTTTCTGAAGGTCGATTAACAGGGTGCTGGAAATTCGGTATTCGCCGCGAGGAAACTCAAGCTGGCCATTGCCATCGTCAATCGCATGTTGAATGGCCTCGGTATCATCCGTGACGCCGTCGCCGACGGCTCCAAAATCATGAACGCTACTCATTCGTTGCTCCTCGATCGGTGGTGTCAACTTGGATTTCAGGTTGCTTGAGACGCAGGGTAGTGTGGTTGGCCAGAAACTCGAATCGTCCCTGGCCGGAATTTGAGCCTGTCGCCAGCGCGGGCTTCAAGCGAGCCGCGTTTGAGCCAGTTGCCTGCCTGCGAGGCGACCGCTGGTCATGGCCCAGGCGATGTGCAGGCCGTGGCCCCAGAGGATCTGGCCGCCGAGTCCTGTCTGGCCGACCGCATAGAGGCCTGGAATCGGACAGTCGGATTCATCGAGAGCCTGGAATTGCTGGTTGATGGCGGCGCCGCCTTCCGTCGTGGTGAAGTAAGCTTTTGCCGGGCCGAGCAGCGTCCACTGAGTGCCGTCAAGGGGCGACTGGTTGCTGGCGTTCCGTTCCTCGTTGACCTCAGCGATTGTCTGGCGAAGTGATTCCGCTGAGATTCCTCTCTGCGTAGCGATTGCTTCGAGATTCGTCGACTGAACAGCGACGTCGGGGCGCAGTCGGAGGTAATCGACGACGTAGGCGTAGGCGATTTTCGGAGCCGTTGAGATGAAGTGCGGCCACTTGCTGTAACGGTCGGTGAGTGAGCGGTCGAGCAGGATGAAACATTCTTTGTCGGGCTGCGCGGCAACGGCGATTTCACGATCGGGCCAGACTCTTTCGTTGCAGAAGCGGTGGCCTTCGCGGTTGATCAGAATTGCTCCATCATCAAACAACGAGTTCTCGGGATGCTGCCAGGTCACCAGCAGTCGGCGGATCATCGCGTTCATCAGAAATTGCGGCACGAACGGCAGCAGGCATCTCATCGCTCGTGCGGCGAGGCCGCTCGTTGGAAGTAGCTGCTGAAATGTTCTGCCGTGCGGCGGTACGAAGCGAAGTTCCGGTCCGTACGTGACGTCCATGTTGAGCAGCTTCGCGCCGGCAGCTTCGGCGAGTCGATGGCCGTCTCCGTGGGCGTCCGGGTTAATGCCTTCAATCGACGAGTAACGTTTGCCTTTGAAACGGGAGATTGTTTCGGAGCAGTTGGCGTAATCGCCTGCGGCCAGAATGACGCCGCGATTTGCTCGAAACTGGATTTCGTTCTCTGCGAACTCATTTTCTGCGACCGCGTTTTCGTGAGTCGATCTGCCAGTTGAGTTGCTGACGACGACTCCGACGACCGCCCCGTCGTCATTCTGAAGGAGCCGTTGCACGGTTGAGTTCACACGGACGATTCCGCCGAGTTTGATCAGCCGGGCATGCAGCGTTGCGACGTACGCTTTCGCGCCGGGCACGACGTTGTGCATTCTCGGAACGCGGTTCGGCGGCTCGGGATTCGGGCCGTGAAAGGTCAGTCCCATGTCCATCAGCCAGTGGAGCGTGTCGGCGGCATGGCTGAGAAAAAATCGCCGCAGCTCGTTGTTGTTGCGGACTTCGATGTCTGGTGCGGCGAATCGTCCTGCGTCTTCGTGGTGAGCCGCTGGTGAATCGTCGATCCCGTTTCGAGTCTGAAGGCGAGTATGGCTGGCGGTGAACGAGCCGACGGCGATGCCGGTGGTTCCGCCGAGCGCCGGTTGCTTTTCCAGCAGCAGGACGTTCGACCCGTGTTCAGCAGCGCTGACAGCGGCGGCAAGTCCGCTGCCGCCTCCGCCAACCACGATGATGTCGAAGTCGTGTTTCATGGCGATGATCGTAGCCTGGTCGCCGCAGACTCGCAGCCAGACGGAGTCTGCCGGGTTCAGGGACTGCTATCCGACGATGTTTGACAGTGTTCCGGAGACGGGCAGCGAGAACGTAATCCTTGTGCCGTGGGGAGTTTGGTTTTCCGCAGTGATTTTGCCACCGTGGGTTTCGATGATCGTGCGGCTGATGGCGAGGCCCAGTCCGGTGCCTTCTTCCCGGGTGGTGAAGTAAGGCTCGAAGATGGCATCCGGGTTTGAACTGTTGATTCCGATTCCGTTGTCCGAGACAGAAACGCTGACCATGCCAGCTTCAAGAGCGGCCTTTATTTGAATAGTTGGCGGTCGGTCGGTCAGCGTCTCAGTCGCGTCTCGGGCGTTGAGCAGTAGATTCAGAATCACCTGCTGGATCTGTACCGAGTCTGCCTGGACAGCTGGCAGGTTGTCGGGGATGTCGACCTGGACAAGCCCGCTGGCGGTGACATGCTGAGTTTTAAACAGCTCAACGGTTTCACTGATGATTTCAGAAAGCTGAATTGGAAGTGAACCGGGTGTCTTCTTGCGAACCAGGTGCCGCAAACGGCGGATGATCTCGCCTGCCCGAAAGGCTTCCTGCCCGATGTTTATCAGGACGTTGTTCAGCTTTTCGGGATCGGCTGGCTCTTTTCGGCTGAGCAGTTCGGCGGCGGCGGCATAGTTTGAAACGCTGGCGAGTGGTTGATTCAGTTCATGAGCCAGTGCGCCAACCATTTCAGCCAGCGTGTTGAGCCTCGCAATGTGTGACAGGTTGCTGAGCTGCTCATGGATCGACTTGTGAAATTTCTCCTGAGTTTTCAGACGACGGTGAAGCTGCCAGGCGATTGTCACGGCAGTCAGGACAAAGGCAACCTGCAACGCTAACCAGACAAATTGCGGTCCGTGAGTGAACAAAACTCCGTAGAATGACGATCCCGACTGGGGCATCGAGTTTTCCACCGGATTTGTCACGGCTGATTCTGTAGACGATTCTGGCGACTCCTCTGCCGGCAGGCCAAAAATGACGGATGCTGTGTTCGGGTAAAACTCGAAAGTGGTGTCCAGTTCTTTGCTGAACCAGGTGCAACCTGTTAATCGGAATCGACTGCCAACACTCCATTGGTTCAAGTATTTCGACAGCTCATCGTTTGCCAGAACGCGAAAGCTTTGCATCCCATTCTTCATCAGAAGGCTGCTGTTTCCGTCGCTTCGGGAAATCAGTGTTCCATCAAGTTCTATCAGTTCTGCCGGGTGTTTCACGGCTTTTGCTGCTGTTACTTGCTCTGGATGCAGCGAAAAACCTTTGCCAATGTAACGAAACTTCGCATCAGTGATGTATTCGTGTTTCCGGTTCCGAACGACAAATCCTTCGACTTCGATGACGTTTCCTGTCGCCAGTTCACCGACAGAGATCTCGGGATTCATTTCGACCATCAGCGATCCGGTTTCGTCGGCAATGAAAAGCTTTCCACTCTGACTGACGCATCGAACAACCGCACGAATTCTGGCGGGCGCCTCCGAAGTGCCTCGCATATCGACTCGTCCGATTTCTGCGATCCTGCGTGGCTTTGGATCGATTATCTCGTCTGCCGTTTTGAGGATTTCGACATTCGATGCGTTCGGAATCAGAAAATCGATCTGTCCCTCGGCGCCAGGCTGGACACTGATACTTGGAATGCCTCGGATTCGGAGCGGTGCTTCTCGAAGTATCTCCAGCGGTGGCAGTTCATCCGAGTTTGGAATGATCGCGTAAACGCCGAACATTTTTCCGGCCAGGCTGACATAGCTGTGCTTGTTGTCGGCCACTGCCGAATAAGCCGGGCCTTCGAATTCCACCCATTGATCAACCAGGCTGGCTGAGAATGGCGTCGTCTGGTCGATTTTGATCGGGACGGGAGCAAATTCTTCGCCTGGATCATTGATGTGCAGTTCCTGAAGGTCGGTCGCCACGATGACTGGCCCGACATCTCCGAGAACAACCTGACCTTTAATCTCGACCGGTGTGCCGACAGAAACCTGAAGGTCGACGTCAAACCCAACTTTGACTGACTCGCCATCCTGGTAGACGAACAGAACTTTCCACTCGTTATTGATAAATGCGATCGACCCTCGAATGCGAACGTCGTCCAGCCTGGCCATTTCGGCTCGGCTCAATGCACGGACTTTCGAGATGGCCAGCAGCGGCGGAGCAGGATCGGTCGATGCAGAGCTGTCGGATTGGGCGAGTAGAGTAGTAAGCGCGATGGCCACGAGAAGAGTCTGTTTGAGCTGATAGTCGCTACGTGAAAACACCCAAAATGCCTCGAAGAGCTTTAGAGGAACCGTCGAGTATTTCTGGAGACGGTCAGGTTGCTGGTGAAAGAATACTGGAAAGAGTTTTCAGCAATTCTGACGTGTGGAACGGCTTCTGAAAATAGCCGACGGCGTTCTGCTCGGCGGCCCGTGCTTCAATCGCGTTGTCGCCGTGTCCGGTCATGACGATGAACGGAATCGAAACTCCGCGTCGATTCAGTTCTTTCAACAGGTCGAGGCCGCTCATTTCCGGTAACTGAACGTCGACGAGCAGGCACTGCGGCCGATCAGTGTCGGTTTCGGAGAGGGTTGCCAGGTATCCGGATGCGGTTGCGTATGTGTGAGCTTCCCAACCGAAAACATCCAGAAGGGCGGTGAGGGATTCTCTAATACTGGCTTCGTCGTCGATGATGTGAATCTGGGGTCGCATGTCCGTGCCGGCGCAAAGGATGAAGCACTCCCGACTCGCTGAATGTCCTGTCTGAGAATGCGGCCCGCCGAACACGCGAAACAACAACCGGTCAATTGCGTTGCGTGAGTGGATTGTTCTGCGTCGACTCTACTCCTGCAATCGATAGAGTTGTTCACCCGCTTTGCGAACCAGCAGGATGCCTTCGTCTTCGCGGTTGGCGAACGATTCGACATCGATCGTGGCCGGATCGCGGTATCCGAGGTTGATCTGCTTGCAGACGTCCGGCGGGATCTTCGAGGCCAGTGTCACCTGAATGCGAGGTTTCTCGACACCGTCTTCGAATGTGCCGGTTCCTCGAACGTGCGTTGAGTGAGCGAGTACTCCCCAGGGGTAGTGCTTGAAATCGTCCCACTGCTTCTGGAAGTAGTCTCGAATGTGGTAGCCGATTTCCATGATGTACTTACCGTGCTCGGTCGAGACTTCATCGAGATGCGGCGCGTAGATGATCAGCTCGCCGCCGTCGGCCACGACGGATTCGAGTTTGTACATGCACTTTCCGGCGACCCAGAGTTCGTCGTACATCAACGGTGCGCAGGAGAGAACCTGTTTGAACGGCTTTTCGACTCGCTCGATGTGAACTTGAGCCGAGACGTCCGCCGCCGAGTCCCAGGCTTTTTCTGGAGTTCCATAAAACAGGTCGTAGATATCCGCTTTGCCATTCACGACGAAGGTCAACGCTCGACGGTCAACCGGAATCAATGTTGCAGCTCGGTCAACGACTCGGCGAACAGGCGTGTCTTTAACGCCGATAATTCCGACGTTGGTGATGAGCGCTCCCAGCCAGTGGAAAAAGTTGAGCAGGTCGGGCCCGGAAATGCCGGGGAAGAAGTATTTGTTGCCGCCGGAGAAACCGACGACCTCGTGCGGAAACACCGGGCCCAGTACGAGCAGCGTGTCGTAGTTGCGAATCTTCGCGTTGATCTGCACGTTGACGTCGAGGGAAAGCAGTCCGTCAGAAATTTCTTCGACGTCGGCCTTCGTCAGTTCACCAATCGAAGTCAGAGCTTCCGGGTTGTCCCATTCGTGATTGAACAGCCCGACGTCGGCATACCTGCCGGTTCGATCTTCGTCGCTGATGCCGAGCAGTTTCAGAATCGCTGCTTCCGACATTCCGGGATGAGTGCCCAGAGCGATCATGACGTCGACTTTTGCACCGACGCTGGTGAGTTCTCCATGTACCGCGTCAAAGAGCAACGGCAGCGGAGCGGTTCGAGTTGCGTCAGGAACGATCAACAGAACTTTTTTGCTGGTGAATTCCGAAGAGTCGAGCCGTTCCGAGATTCGTTGTCGCACTTCAGCTTGTGAGAGTGTCTGCATCATCTGTCCGCTTAAGTAGGGTGGGCACTGCCCACCAGTTTCGGAATGCCGCGTTGTTCAAATAGTTGGTGAGCAGTACCCACCCTACAGCGTTGCGAGTTGCTGGGAATGTCAGTGTCCGGGATTGACGCCGCCGACGATACTGACTGCGAGGTAAGCAAAATACGCTGCCAGCAGCACGAAGCCAAACTTCCGCGTGAGCTGCGTTCGGCAAACATAGATGCCGATTCGGAAAACGACCAGCACAAACAACATCGCCGGGAAGGCTGGCCAGAAGAATGACTGGTCGACGGTCAGCCCGGCAGGAGTGACGGCAGCGGCGGCTCCGGCAACAAACAGTGCATTCAGAATGTCGGCTCCTATGATGTTTCCGACGGCGAGGTCGCCGTGTCCCTTGCGGGCGGCCTGGATCGCCGTCACCAGTTCCGGCAGCGACGTTCCGAACGCAACCAGCGTCAACGCGATGACGGCTTCGGGAACGTTCAGTCGAATAGCGACGATGGTCACGGCAGGAATAAGGATGTTTGCCGACAGGATCACGCCAGCCAGAGACAGAATGATCTTGACGATGAGGACTGCCGCTGGAACGGATGCTTCACTGTCGCCTACTTCTTCGACGCCTTCAGACGCGGCCGCTCCCGAACCCATCGACCACTTGACAGATACCCACAGATAAACGGCCAGTAAACCCAAACACAGAAAGCCGGCCCACTGCGGGAAGTTCCCCTCGGCTCCGTCGGTGTAAGGTGAAAATGGGGCGGCCCAGGGAATCGACAGCAGCACGATCAGAAATCCGCAGGCCAGCTGAACCCAGCCCTGTCGGTTGGCAATGTCCCAGGGAATTGTCAACGGTCGAATCAGACAAGCCACACCCAGGATCAGCCCGGTGTCGCAGATGATTGACCCGACGGCATTTCCCATCGCCAGGCCGGGGTTCCCATTGAAGGCCGCCGTGACTGAAACGGCGACTTCCGGAGCTGTCGTGCCGAGGCTGACGACGGTGGCTCCAATAACGACCTTTGGAATACCCGAGCGCTCGGAAAGGACGACCGCATAGTCAACGACCAGGTCGGCAAACTTGCCCAGCGCGACGAGGCTGACAGCGATGATCCCCAGCAGAGAGATCGTTGAACGGGGTTCCAGAAATTCCTGGAGAAGTTGTTCCATCGGAGAGTGACTTCGGCGTGAGGCTTGCAGCGTGTTGAAAAAATGTGCCACCGGCTTTGCCAGTGCCTTCGTGAAAATCGGTGTCGTGAGCCGATGCTGCACTGGCAGAGTCAGTGGCACACGTCGAAATCTGCGGTCTCAGGACGATCGAGACGACGCTCAACGATTTGTGTGAGTTGCGGTTCACGAACGGCGGGAACGGTAGTAGCTAATGCCGGTCCAGGCCAGTCAGGCGTTGTTCGACCTGGTCGGCGTTGTGAGCGATATCGAACACCGTTCGCCGGATTTCTTCCGGGTCGACGGTCGAGCGAGGGTAAGTGTCCACAACGACGAAGTACGGCTCGCCATCGATTTGCCGAATTGCCAGACTGCCGTGCAGCATTTCAGAATTCAGCCGCAATGCCTGTTCATAGTAGTCCGGCTCAGCCGGCCCGCAAACGCTGTAGAACAGGAGCAGTCTGTCCCCGAACGCGTGGTCGCTGGGTTCGAGGAAAACCGTCTGTTTGCGGTTGCCTGGCAGGGATCGAACGAGCGTGTAGGTGTCTCCGAACCTGGTCCAGGCGATTCCCGGCTCGTGCCGGAACGCTTCGATGAGTAAAGACTCAAGATCGCGTTCCTGGCCGAGCACTGCGTGCAGAAGTTGCGAGGCGGCGATGGCGTCCTGCGGTCGGTTACCCGGCGCGGGGGCGGTCATCATGGCCACGCATTCGGCGACTTCCAGTGGAACGTCTGAACGCATTCGGCGAACGTTGGGGATGGGTTCGTTGCGGCCTTTCCACCGAAGCTGCTGGATCGATTCGGCCTGGTAGGGCAGTCGCCCGGTGAGGGCTAGAAACAAGGTGACGCCAAGGGCGTAGACGTCGCTGGCTGGTGTTGCCTCGTCGCCCTGGAAAAGTTCCGGAGCCATGTAATTGGGGGTGCCGCAAATGCCGTCGGCCATGGGCCTGCCTTTGCTGTTGAGCACGCGTTTGGCGAGACCGAAGTCGCTGATCTTCGGCTCGCCGCGCTTCGTCAGCATGATATTGTCCGGTTTGACGTCGCGGTGAATGATGTCGTCGCGGTGGGCGGCGGCGAGTCCATCAGCCGTGCGGGCAATGAGCGACAAAGCTCGCGGGATGGTCAACTGGCCTTCGTCGTTGATCAGCTGCTGGAGTGATCGTCCGGCGATGAACTCCATTTCGAGGAAGTGTTTTCCGTTGACCTGTCCGACCGCGTGGACGGTGACGATGTTCGGGTGGACGAGCGCGGCGGCGGATCGACCTTCTTCGACAAACCGAGCGACGTATTCCTCATCGCAGGTGGCGCGACGAGGCGACAGCAGCTTCAGAGCACAGCGGCGTTCAAGGTCTTTGTGATGAGCCAGGTAGACTCGGCCCATTCCGCCGCTGCCGATCAGCGAGATGCACTGATAGACGTGCAGAGCCTGACCGATCAGCGGGTCGTTATCGGCCGCGACTTTGGCGACCTCGCGGAAGCCTTCTTCACTGGCGTCGCGCGAAACGATGGTTTCATCGTCGGAAGTGTCGTTAAAGATCGCGTGGAAGCCGCAGTTCGGGCAGGCGTCGTTTTCCGAATTACACGGAAAGCGTTGATTGCAGCCAACACAGAACAACGTCCATGTGGCAGAAAGGTCGATTTCTGGCAGCTTGTCGGCAGAATTGGAATTCACTCGGACTCTTCCTTAGCTCCTGACAGTAGGACCGAATCCAGACTTCCCTTGTGCCGGATCGGCAACATGCGGGATTCGTGCAACTTTGCTCCGGCGTTCGGACGGAATTCGGGAAGAATGAGAGTCATCCTACTGAATGAACATCACAGTCGCGATTCTGTCTATTCCGGTTTGCCGCAAACGGGTGATTTGAGTTACCTGTCCGGGTTGTCCAGCTTGATAGAGTACGCATTCTGCCTGACTGTTCTGACTGGAAGCCTTCGAGACAAGTGCGGTCGCGTTTCGCTGATGGCGGGCATTGCCTGCTTGAAACTCGTTCTCGCGCAGGGCACCGTGATGTCGATTGTCTCGTTCCAGTGATAACTGCCTGACCACATTTATAGAGCCCGTGCGGAGAAGATATGTCCGAGCCGACGACTCCTGATGACCGTCTCGACCCTCAGCCGGCAGAAACATCTGACGACTCGCCCTGGATCGAAGACTCGTCTGCCAGACTGGCCCTTAACGAGGTGTCGCTCAATGAGGCAGTTCTCAACGAAGCGGACCGAGCGGAAGTCGCAGCGTTTCGAGACAATCTCGAATCCGGGCACGTTCCCGGCCATGCAAAGTCGGACGCTGAGGGACGCGACGAAGTCTCGCGGCGGCTGCAAATGCAGCGTCGAGGGATGAGCCGTCGGCCACCCGGACCGGGGATTCCGGAAGCGGTCGGCTGGATGCTGGCGGTCATCGGAATCCATCTGATCGGGATGCTGGTGGCGGTGTTTGCTGTCATGACCCTGCAGATCGTCGACATGACGACCGCCGGAGCTTCGCCGTCTCCGGAAAGACTGAAGGCCGTGATCATGGCCTTGCCCGACACGTTCGGGCTTGAGCTGATGACGATCGAGATGCTTGTGTTTCTGGTCGCCGCCGTCGTCGCCACTCGGCTTCGGCTGGGGCCGCGGACGGCTTATCTGATGGGGATTCGGTCGCTGCAGATGAATCACGTGCTGCTGATCTGCGCGGTGTCGATCCCCATTTCGCTGATGTGTGGCGGTTTTCACCAACTGGCGCTGGGGATCTGGAACGAATTCTTCGCTCACCTGCCTGGCATGGGACTTTTCGAGAATCTGAACGTCAACGAGAGCATTAAACCGCTGGGCGAAACCGCTCCAATCGGGCTATTGTTTCTCGTGGTGGCCGTCGCTCCGGCGATTGGCGAAGAGGTCATCTTCCGTGGAATCATCGGGCGAGGTCTGGTCGCCCGACATGGGATTCTGTCGGGCGTCATCATGACGTCTGTGCTTTTCGCGGCTGTGCACATTCACCCGGCTCACGTTGTTTCGTTGCTGCCGCTCGCGTTTTTTATTCACCTGGTCTACCTGGCGACGCGAAGCATACTCGCCCCGATGCTGCTGCATCTGCTCAACAATTCGCTGGCAGTTGTGCTGCTCAAAGTTACGGCGACTGCGCCAGCACTGGCAGACGCCAGTGAGCCGGACATGCCGGCTTACGTCATGCTGATTTCCGCCGGTATCGTGGGGCTGGTTGGCTGGACACTGTGGAAGAGCCGCGTCGAGTACCGGACCGAGAACGGCGAACTGTGGAGCCCCGGATACCCGTCGGTCGAGATTCCCCCCGCGTCGACCGGAGCGTCGCTTTGTATGACAGATTGTCCGGTCGGGCTTCAACGAGGTTCCGTGTGGCTGGCCGGGGCGTATTCGCTGGTCTTTGTCGTGTCGATCGTCCTGATGCTGACCGGGCATATTTCGGCGTGATGCTGGCGGAACTTTGATCCGGACAGCCTGGTTGAATGAGCCACTTGCCGCCGGTAGAATCCCGCGACTCAAATACTTGAGGTGAAGCAGTTTCCGACCGATTGGCGACTGTTCATTCTCAATTATGTCATTGCCCGATTAACTGACGGGCTGGTTCGTAACGCAGGCAGCCGCAGAGAGAAAACTGGATACTCTCGGCGAAAAGGAACGCAGGTTCATGGTGGAGATGGTCCGGCCTGAAGGCCCCGAGCAGCAGCGCGACCTCGTTCATCGTGCTGCGCAGGTGCTGTCGGAGGGGGGGCTGGTCGGATTGCCCACTGAGAGTAGCTACGTTCTTGCGGGACTGGCTAATTCCGAGCGATCAGTAGCGAATCTGGACAAGTTTTGTCACGGCGCTGCCACACTGCTGTCCCGGTCGGTTGAAGAGGCTTTCGACTTTCTGCCAGACCTGTCGCGTATTGGTAAGAAACTCGCACGACGCTGCTGGCCGGGGCCGGTGATTCTTGCTTCAGATGCCTCAGCCGCGTCTGGCGGACTGGTAGATTCGCTGAGCCCTCAAGCTCGTGAGTTGCTCGGAAACGACCGTGTCAGTGTGACCGTTTCTTCGGACTCGATGATTAACGAAATTGGTCGAATTCTGCCCGCGCCGCTGATCGTCGTGGTTCCCGGTTCCCCCGCCTGTCAGGCCGCCGATTTGAACGGACTGGCTGAAGGGGCAGAGTTTGTCGTCGATCTCGGGGAAGTCCGATTTCCCGACGGTCCGACCTCAGTGAATCTGATTGGCGAGGACTTTGAAGTTTTTCGCGAGGGAATTGTCAGCAGCCAGAGCGTCCGTCGTATGACGGCCGAGGTGATCCTGTTTGTCTGCACCGGCAATACCTGCCGCAGTCCAATGGCGGAAGCTCTTTTCCGGCAGATGCTTGCGACGCGAATCGGTTGCAATCCCGACGAACTTCCGGATCATGGATACTTCGTTTCATCAGCCGGAATCGCCGCCTCGTACGGTTCTCCCGCAAGTCCGGAATCGGCGACTCTGGTAGCCGAACGGGGAGCGAATCTGGATGCGCACGAGAGTCAGCCTTTGACTGAACGCTTGCTGAATCACGCTGACTTTGTCTACACCATGACCCGCGGTCATCGCCAGGCGATCGTCACGCGGAGACCTGAAGTGGCAGACCGAGTGCAGGTTCTGGCGGGCGATGGCGGAGACGTCCCTGATCCAATTGGAGGAGGGATGGATGATTATGAGCGTTGTCGAGACGCGATCGAGAAACATCTCAATCAGATTCTGGCAGATTTTCCTCTGCCTGATCCTTCCTGAATTTGGACCTTTAACGAAGGTCGTGCTGTTGTGGAGTCCTCTGACGGCAGCGTGTCAGAATTCAGCTCACAGCTTCGAGTAACTGAAGTCGCGGCCTCTGTGCCTCAGGTGAAATAATGAAAATAGCCATCGCAAGTGACCACCGCGGAGTCGCCGTTCGCGCACGGATTCTCGACATCATTCAAGGTATGGGCTTTGAAGGCGTTGATTATGGGGCCAACGGCGACGAGAGCGTTGACTACCCGGACTACGCTGCAAAAGTTGCTGCTGCCGTTTCAACAGCTGAGGTGGATCGTGGCATTCTGGTCTGTGGAACCGGCATCGGCATGTGCATTGTCGCGAATAAGTTTGACGGTGTCCGCGCCGCGCCGGTCCATGACGATATTACCGCTGCTTTGAGTCGACAGCACAACGATCTCAACGTACTTTGCCTTTCTGCTGATCTGATCAGCGATCAGGCCCTGGATCGAATTGTGACAACATGGCTGAAAACGAAATTTGAAGGCGGTCGACACGCGCGGCGACTGGAAAAGCTCGCGAAGATCGAGTCCGATATGCATGATGAGCCGGTTGCCCAGGAAGACTCTGTCTCCTGAGCGAAGGCCAATAACCGCCGGGCGGGGACGGAATCGCAGGCTCGATCCCGCGAACGCTCGGCAATTGACAGCGAAAGTGCGTGGAGCAGCACCTGATGGATCTTGCCTCGCTGAAGTATGCGAAGAGTCATGAATGGGTCGCCGTGGAAGGCGACATTGCCACGATCGGCATTACCGATTTCGCCGTGAAAGCGTTGACCGACCTCGTCTACGTTGACTTACCCGCCGTCGGTGGCAACGTCGGAGTCGGCGACAACTGCGGGGAAGTCGAGAGCGTAAAAGCTGTCTCCGACCTCTATGCTCCGGTCAGTGGCGAAATCGTCGAAGTCAACGAGCAGCTTGCGGACAATCTGGATCTGCTTTCTGACGATGCGTTCGGAGCCGGCTGGATTTTGAAGATCAAAATGGCGTCACCCGCCGATCTCGATAATCTTCTCGACCGCGCCGCCTACGAACAGAACTGCCAGAACGAAGACCACTGATCTGCTTCTGCGGGTTCGTCCGGTGAGCCGCTGGCTCTGCCAGTGCGGGTTCTTCTTGACGGTCCAGCTACGAAATCACTGGCGGAGCCAGTGGTACTAACGGCAAACTTCCCGCCACGGATGGCAGCGGAATTGATTTTCCGCGTGCAGTTTTGCAGACACATCCCATTTGGCGACAGCCCTGTGTTCAGCCTTCGGCAGCACGGTGCTACATTCGGAGGTTCTGTTGAGTTACCTCTTCAACACGCCTGACGAGCAGCGGGAAATGCTCGAAGCGATTGGCGTTGAATCGATGGAAACCCTGTTCAACCAGGTTCCCGAGTCGCTGCAGCTCAAACGGCCACTCGATATTCCGCCGAAGCTTTCCGAATTGGAACTTGAGCAACTGGTTCGAGAACTGGCATCGCGAAATGTGGGACCGTCTGATCGACCGTGTTTTCTCGGTGGCGGGGTTTACGACCACTTTATTCCTTCGGCAGTAGACGCGATCGCTGGTCGCAGCGAGTTTTACACCGCTTACACTCCGTACCAGGCTGAGGCCAGTCAGGGCAGCCTGCAAACGTTCTTCGAATATCAGACGCTGATCTGCCAGTTGACCGGCATGGACGTCTCCAACGCGAGCCTGTACGAAGGTGGAACGGCAGTCAGTGAAGCTGTGTTCATGGCGATGCGCTGTACGAAGCGGCATAGCCGAGTTGTTCTGCTCGGCTCCGTTCATCCCGAGTATCGCCAGGTTGTTGAAACCTATCTTGGCCGCATGGATTGCGAACTGGTTGTCGTCCCGACTCCCGGCGGGACTGCCGCTCCGGCCGCGGTCGAAGCCGCAATCGACGATCAAACAGCCTGCGTCGTTGTTCAGCATCCGAACTTTTATGGGTGTCTCGAAGAAGTCGAGCAAATCTCGGCGATGGCTCACAAGCACGGAGCACTTTCCATCGTTTCGTTTGACCCGATCAGCCTCGGAGTCCTGAAGCGGCCGGGCGACCTTGGCGCTGACATCGCGGTCGGAGAAGGTCAGTCGCTGGGAACGCCGATGCAGTATGGCGGACCGTTTCTGGGCATTCTCGCCTGCAAACAGCAGTTTGTTCGGCAGATGCCAGGCCGGCTCATCGGACAGACAACCGATCGAAACGGCGACCGTTGTTTCGTGCTGAACCTTCAGGCTCGCGAGCAACACATTCGCCGTGAAAAGGCGACCAGCAATATCTGCACGAATCAGGGGTTGATCGCCATCCGGGCGACGGTCTTCATGTCGTTGCTCGGTCCGGCCGGAATGCGACAGGTGGCCGAGTTGTCGTGCAGCAAGGCTCACTACGCGGCCAAGAAGCTGACCGAACAGGACGGGATCGAACTGGCGTTCGATCAGCCGTTCTTCAAAGAGTTCACGCTGGAATGTCGCGACGGCGCCGAAGCCGTTATTCAGCGAGCAAAAGTTGCTGGCTTCGATATTGGTCCCGCCTTGCGACGAGTATCCGGTCGTGAATCCGAAAACCGTCTCCTGGTTGCCGTGACCGAATGCCGGTCGCGCGAAGAAATTGATGCTCTGGCCGATGCCATCGCAGCACCCGGAAGTCAGGCAGTCGACGACGCCGAACTGGCCACCAGCGGTGCCGCAGTCGGAACCCCGCACAATGCCACTTTGCAGTCAGCACGAAGCTCAGCTCGGAAGGCAACATGAGAAACGAACAGGCCACACAACTGCTTTTCGACCTGTCAGTACCGGGCCGCAGCGGCGCCGAGTACCCGGAATCAGACTGCCCGGAGTTTTCCTCGACGGCTTGCATTCCGGCGGAGTTTCTTAGCGATGCTCCGTTGCCGCTGCCCGAAGTGAACGAGCCGGATGTCATCCGACATTTCACCAACCTGTCGACATTGAATATGTCGGTCGACACGCATTACTACCCGCTGGGTAGTTGCACGATGAAGTACAACCCGAAGCGGCACGAACGCCTGGCTTCGGTTCCAGGGCTTGTCGATCTGCATCCGTGGCAGTCGGAAGAGAGTCTGCAAGGCATGCTGCAAATCCAGTTCGAGATGCAGCAGATGCTCGGCGAGATTGCCGGGTTGCCCGCTGTCTCGTTGCAACCAGCAGCCGGCGCGCAGGGAGAGTTGGCGGCGTTGCTGGTCGCTTCTGCTTATTTCAAAGATCGCGGCGAGAATCGGACGAAAGTCATTTTCCCCAACAGTGCTCACGGAACTAACCCGGCAAGTGCGGCTCTGGCCGGGTTCGACTGCATTCAGCTCGGAGCCGGTAAGAACGGTTTCGTTGATCTTGAAGAACTGAAAAAGCATCTCGACGATCAAACCGCGGTGTTCATGATCACCAACCCGAACACGCTGGGGCTTTTCGAGCCGGAGATCGGCAAGATCAGCGAAATGCTGCACGACGTCGGCGGGCTGGTTTACATCGACGGTGCCAACATGAATGCGATTCTGGGCATCACTCGGCCGGGCGACTTCGGCGGAGACATGATGCACTACAACGTGCACAAAACATTTACCGGTCCGCACGGAGCAGGTGGGCCAGGTGCTGGTCCGATTGCAGTAAGAGACTTTCTTGCAGATTATCTACCGGGGCCAGTTGTTGCACATGACGAAAAGTCCGGGCAGTACAAACTGGAAACTCCAGCGAAGTCGATCGGGCGAGTTCGGTCGTTCTTTGGCAACGTCGGAATTCTTCTCCGAGGCTACTTCTACTTGCGGACACTCGGCGGCGGCGGGGTGAAAGAACTGTCCGAGCACGCGGTGCTCAACGCGAATTACCTCAAGGAAAAGCTGAAGCACATTCTGCCAGTTCCTAACGGCGAACGTTGCATGCACGAGTTCGTCGCCTCGGCTCAGCATTTGAAAAGCGAACTCGGCATCTCGGCAATGGATATCGCAAAGCGGTTGCTGGATTACGGATTCCACGCGCCGACGGTTTACTTTCCGTTGGTTGTCCCTGAAGCCATCATGGTCGAGCCGACCGAGACCGAGTCTAAAGCAACGCTTGACGCCTTCGCCGCAACGATTGAAAAGATCATCGCGGAAGACCCCGAGTTGCTGCACACGGCACCGCATACGACTCCGGTGTCTCGCCCCAACGATGTCCAGGCCGCTCGCAATCCAATCCTGTGCTGGTCACCAGCCTGCGACGGTTGAGGAACATGACGACAACGTTCGGTTGTTCCGGTTTTGCAGCGGTTTGCGACCGCAGGGTTATGAGTGGTGACGCGGCGTCTCGTTGGAAGAATCCGAACGGCTGTTGATGCTGGAAGAAACGGCGTTGCTGGTGCGGCCCGAGCGTTCCGTTCTTCTGGCCGCAGCCAATTCGAAAACTGACTGGCGGTGTTTCGAATGGTAACTTCAGCGTGAACGCTCTGACGATATGCGAGTGGACTCCAGCGTGTGTGTCACACTTTTTGTATTCGTCGCGAGAGCACCGTCATGAGAACTCATTTTTTTCATTTATCCGTGCAGTGTCTCACTTTCCTTGGACTTCTGCTGGTTGCACCAGGCGTCGGGCACGCTGATCTGGCAGACATCTTTCAACCAGGATTGCCGGATTGGGTTGAGTCAACGTCGGTTGACGCGGTATCTGCGGATAGTCGGGAGACTATTGATTGCACTCCGGCCATGCTGGGTGACACGTTTGTCAGTTTGCTCGACATTAATACCGACAACGACGGGATTCTCTCCGCAGCTCGAATTCCGTTTCCAGGTGGATCTAATCGCCTGGTGATCGCCCGAAACAACAGTGCCCTGGTACGTGATCGATTTTACCTTGCCTACGAACACACAACCGGAGCGTTGAACGCGTCAAGTCAGACGACTATGTCGAATGGTGCGAATCTTGACCGCACAATCCTTGGACTGGAGAAAGTCTTTCTGGACGGCCAGGCTTCGCTTGAAGTTCGGCTTCCATTTGCAGCTCAGCGCGACTTTACGTTCAACCGGTTTTCGATCCAGAGCGATGGCGAGTTCGGCAATGTCGGCCTGATTGGAAAACTGCAAATCGTGAAAACAGAAAATAAGGTGGTCTCCGCAGGTATCGGTTTGCAGCTCCCCACCGGTGGCGATGTTAACGGAGAATTCGACGGCGTTATTTTCGCAATCGAAAACGACGCTGTGGTTGTTTCACCGTTTCTGGCTTTCGCAGCAACGCCAGATTCGAACTGGTTTTACCAGGGTTTCGCCCAGACAGACTTCATCGCGAAAGGGAATACTTTCAGCGGCCTTGGCCAGTCGTCTGAGTTCCATAGTCAGTCACTGTTGAGACTCAGTGGCGGCGGTGGCCGTTGGTTCTTTCGAAAGAACCATGGATTATTGCGGGGACTTGCCGGTCTGGCTGAGCTGCACTTCACGACGACGCTGGAAGACTCTGACTCAACCACGCTGGTAAGCATGGCGCGTGCGCAGGCACTGTCGAATGCGGATGGCCATCAAAGCGTGCTGAATCTGACAAGCGGACTTCATCTGGAATTGCCTGGAAGTGCCAATGCGCGAGTCGGCGTGAACGTTCCGCTTCGAGACCACCAACGGTTTCACGACGCGACGCTGATGGTTCAGGTGAACATCCCCCTGTAACCTTGCCGTTTTATCTCAGTCGTCCCGTAATTGACGCAGTGTTGAGGACGACCGTTTTGCTCGTGAATATGAATTGGTCGGCAGAAGATCGGGATGTCTGCCTGGCGAGACCGTTGAGCGTCTTCATGCCAGGGCGTGCCGATCGACCAGGTTTAGAGCATTTTCGTGGTTTCTGTGCAGGAACTGGCGCCCGGAATAGCCATTGTTTTCTTTGTGGCCGCTCCTGCGAAACACTGAAAATGAATTCTGCAAGTGCTCTCGTCGCAGATCTACTCATGGCGACCGTGTTTTGAATTATTCTGACCTATACTGAGTTGCTGACGAAATCTGATTCATAGCCTGTTCGGGTTTTCGGACGCGTCATTGATAAAACCGGCGTGACGTGACACACCGTGGTACCGTGTCGAAGCCGGTTGATCACTGGGATCTGTATGAGGCATCTGACGTTGCGGAAGTGTCTCGCCGTCATCTCCGGTGGGATGCTGAGTTGCTCCTACCGATACCGAAGAAGTCGACGTATTATGAAGCGGCTGGCCATGTCAAACTCGTCCTTTCCTGCGTACCTTTCCTGGAAGAACACCATTCCACGATTATCCTTTTGAGTGTGCCGAATCCCGCAATTTGAAACCTCGTGCATGAACTTTGAAATTCAGGTTCATTAAGTGTGGCGAGGGATGTGGGGAGCAGCAGTTCATCGCATTATGATGATGACTGAGAACAGAAATGTAAGCTGCCGATCGTCTGCGCCGAGGATCCCTGGATGGTCGATGGCAGCGTCTTTTACAAGCTGGCAGTTCGCGTTTCGCTGGTGGTTGGTTTGCCTGGTCGTCAGCGTTGCAATCGTTGGTGGAAGAACGACTGAGGCGGTTGCACAGAAGCCGTTGCCAGATCCGGCATCCGCGACATCTGAAAAGTTGCCATCTGAAAAGGCCGCTTCAAGCACGGTTTCCCAGCTGACTGATCCCCCGAAGGTCAATGAGCATGTCATCTTCGTCGATGAAAAAGGCGAGGTTGTACGCCTGACAGCCGGAGGGCAGATTGGCGAATACCTTAAGTGGCGTGACCAGCTGCTTCGTGGCGGCGAAGACAAGAGTCCTGGTTATTACGTCGCCGCAATCACGTTGACCGGGGATGTTAACGCCAGTCGAACGGTTGCTAAGCTTGATGCGTCGATTGAAATCTTTGTCCGGGCTGGTGTTGATCGTGTGGAAGTGCCGCTTCGATTGAACGAGGCGACTTTGCTGAAGTACCGGCGGCCAGTATCGACTGATAACGATATTGAGTTTCTGCCGACTGATCGTGGTGCGGGATTAAAATGTCGAATTTCGAAATCGGGGCAGCATAGAATCGATCTGCAACTTTCCGTTCCTGTTCGGAAGTCAGGCAACTCGTTTCGTTTGCAACTGTCATTACCTGGGACGGCTCAGAGTTCGTTGCGACTCATCGTGCCTGGCGATGCGATTGCCGTTCGACCCGACCAGCTGGCCGACATCGAAGTTGAAAGGCTTCCTAATGCAAGGTCAGCATTGATTGTGCATGGTCTGGGCGCGGCAGTTGATCTACCGTGGCAGGTTGTGAGTACCCTGCCCGAAGAAAAGACGTCATTTCAGGTGGAAACGTTGCTGGCAGCCGACGCCGGTGTGGATGGGGTTGCCGTCGAAGCCGTGCAGACGATCTCCGCGACAGGCGGCAGTTTTGATTCTGTAAAAGTCAACGTGCCAGGTGGTTTCAGTGTCTTGTCTGTCAGTAGCCTGACTCACGCATCGCTTCAGACATCTGATCTTCAGACAAATCCGGTCGAGATTTCACTTCCTGAAGGTACAGCTGGGCCACTTCGCTTGAAGTGGCTGCTGTCGTCAGAAGATCGAGCGGCCGCAAAACTGATTTCGATCAATGGCTTTAATGTTGAGGACGCGACACGCGAGGAAACCCTGATTGGAATCAGCGTGACCGAAGGGTTTCGTTTGAGCCAGCTGACACCGAAACCGCAACAGGTGCAGCGGATTTCGACATCCCTGTTTCGCAAACGCGTTGAAACTCTTTTCGATCCACAGATCGAGTTTCAACAGGCATATCGGTTGGCCAGTCAGGATTCCCGCGTCCAGTTTGGCATTGAAAAAATCGAAGCAAGCTACCGAATCAGCCCTGCTTACGAACTGATGTTCCGGGAAGCTTCTGCTGAGTTGACAGCGCGCTTCGAGATTGTCGTGTATCGGGGTTCGCTGGATCAGGTTGCGCTTCGTTGGCCGAGTCTGCAGCAGCAGGAGTGGGAACAGATCGAGGTTGTCGACAACGCCAATCGAACTCACGTTGCTGGCCTTCTGATTGGTCGTTCTGATGATTCAGACGCCGCAGGCGCGGTACCGAACGGTGAATCGATGGCAGACTCAGTGCAGCTTCAGTTTGTTGAGCCGCTGAATCGGACTCACGGAGCAGTGACGGTCGAGTTTCGAGCGCGCCGTCCGATTCCGCTGGGGGAAGAGCCGTTTCTGATTTCGATTCCAGTCGCGGATTCCGAATCCATGCCGGTTTCGAGAGTGACGCTTCTGAATGCGAGTAACGTCGAGAGCAACATTGCCGGAGCACGTGAAACGGTCGTTCGGTTTCTTTCTGAAGGAACGAGTCCTGAAACTGCTGACACGACTGATATGCCCTTGAATCTTGTGCCACGGCGACTGGAGAGTTCTTCGCGAAATCTCGAATTTCGAGCGACGGTGACGAGTCATGCGCAGGATGTGGCATCGTCGTCTCATGCGATTCTTGCACTATCAGAGAATCAGATCGACGTTGAACAGCGCCTTAGCTACACGGTTGCTTACAAAGAACTCGACCGTCTCCGAATACTTGTTCCCGGTTCTGTGCGGCCTGATGAGTTTCGGCTTGTCGCGACCGATGGAACGCCGGATACGCCCTTGACGGCAGAAGTTGGAGGGCTGGAGATTGACGGCGTTCGACAGATTCGAGTCGATCTGCCGGAACCGAAACTCGGGCATTTCGAAATCGTCTGCTCATACTCCATCGCCGTGGATTCAACGTTTTCAACTCTGGGGACAGCTGACGTCGAAGTGTCACTTCTGCAGCCCGCCGAAAACCAGGGAAGAACAACGAGAGTTGAAATTCGTTCGCCAGACAATGTCGGAGTGCAGGTTTCCGGCGAGCAGTGGACTCAGGAATTGACGTTGAGCGATGCGCCTTCGTGGGTGGCAACCGGGATGCTCAGAAGTGTCAACCTGTTGCTGGAAGTTGCCCCCGAGCGTGCCTCGCAGAATTTCGTTGTACGTCGTTCTGCGTTGCGAAGTCGTTTCCAGAACGGTGCAGCGGCCAGAACGACGGGCTTTTACCTGATTGATGGAGATATTTCGTTCCTGATCGTCACGCTGCCCGCTGACGTTGATCGCTCTTCTTTGAGTGTCTGGTGGAATGGTCGATTGATGACGGCTGAGAGTCTGCTGATTACGTCGGCGGGGAATGCCGGGAGCGATGTTCGAATTCTGGTCGACGAGTCGTTGCGTCGTAGTCAACACATTCTGGTGATGGAGTTTGATCTGCAGGATGCTGTCAGTTTCAACGGACTCAGTGAGCTGAGAGCAACTGCGCCGAGATTCGCAGCGGACGTGTGGTTGGCAGATACGGTGTGGGAAGTTGTCCTGCCGGTGGATCAGCATTTGTTTGTTTATCCGGATAATTATGCGGCGGCCTTTTCCTGGCAGCGGCAAGGGGGTGTTTGGAGCCGTCGACCTGTTGACCGCAGCGTCGCTCTGAGCGACTGGTTGCTTGCGGACGCAGATGCCGAGTTAAGGGCTTCGCTGAATTCGCAGCTGAAGGAGTTTCGATTTGATCCGCTGGCGAGTGCCCCCTACGGAAACAGCTACCTGTTCAGCGCTTTCGGGCATCAGCAGGACGTTCAATTTCAGGCCATGAGTCAGCCGGCGATCATTCTGGCTGGTGCCGGACTTGCGCTGTCGCTGGGGCTGGTACTGCTTCGGATACCC
The DNA here is from genome assembly GCA_963976765.1 of uncultured Planctomycetaceae bacterium. Lineage (GTDB taxonomy): Bacteria > Planctomycetota > Planctomycetia > Planctomycetales > Planctomycetaceae > JABMPE01. The sequence goes on along the minus strand of CAXBME010000016.1, from coordinate 162,121 downwards.
GCGACGCGACACGTGCTGACAATCCTGTTTGTTGGCTTTGGGCTTTCGCTCGCCGGGCTCTGGCATCTTGAGGCTGTGCAATTGCTTCTTCAGCCAGCTGTGTTTGGTCTCATTCTTTCAATCATCGCGTCGATCATAGAAACGCGAGTGAAACGTCAACAACGTGCATCATTGGTGACGTTTTCTTCGCCCAGCGATTTTCTGGCTCCGGGTTCGTCCGGTGAAGTCATTATTCACGATGAATCCGACGAGTTGAGTGAGCGGCCTGCATGACCGCACTTCGCGGATCGTTGTTGGGCCTGGACCTGGCGCGTGAGCGATGACTTCTCACATTAAGTGGCAGAAAGACGAGAGCACCGAGTGTTGCACAAACATTGTCAGCAACAGCGTCTGAGCATGAAGTCACGATTGCCGAAGGCTGTCGCTGTCTTCGGTGTTTTGTTGCTTCAACTTGCTGTTGCGTCGGTTTGTGAGAGTGCTGAACCGAATGATGTACAGGCTCGTCGGGTCTTTGTGCCGGCCCTGCATCCAGAACGCTGGCCAGCTGGCGACTGGGTTCCGGTCGATCCGCAAGGACTCGACTCGTTGATGAAATCTCCTGCGTCCTCGTCAAACGGTCCCGATCGCTTTGCGTTTGCCTCAGCGGTTTACGAGGCAACTTTTAATTCGCAGACGGCTCGATTTGAGCAGGGGACAGCGACACTGGTTCGCGCACGCAGCGACTCAGAAATGACAACGTTCGAACCTTGTAACCTTGCGCTGGATGAAGCTCTCTGGCCGGGTGATGACGCTGATCGAGAAGCTGTAATCGGCACCGGCCTCGACGGATCGAAACGGCTTATTGCTCCACAGAAAGTTCGTGAGCTTAATTTCAAATGGAGCCTTGGTGGTCGCAAGCGATTGACCGGGTACGACTTTGAGCTTGCCGTTCCGAAATCGATCGTTACGACGTTTCGTTTTTCTGTCCCGCCAGGCTGGCAGGTTGTTTCAAATGTGGGAGTCGTCCAGCGAGATATCGTTGCGGAGGATAGTCGAAATGGCGCTCGTGCTGACTCGTTGCACGACGTTTGGCAAGTTGAACTCGGGCAGTCACATCTTTGCAGAATTCGAGTTCAGGAACCCGCCGCTCACGATCTGGGCCAGCGCGGTGCTGCCACGTGTCGACTGAGTTCGCGGTTGCATTTAGGGTCAGAGACGGTTGAGCAGTTTTTCGAGTTCACTTTTGATTCGTTGCCGGCAGACAGCGACGAACTGACGGTCGCCATTCCGCCGGAGTTGATTGTTTCGTCGATTGATGACGAATCGGGAAGAGCGTTTTCGTGGCGTGACACCGGGCCTCTGCCGGACAAATGGCACGCTCTTCGAATCCAGTTAGCCGGGATGGTTTCGGATGTCGCGCCACGAATCGTGATCCGCGGAAGGCAGTCAATACCGTCATCTGGTTCCGGTCATATTCGTGTCAGAATAGCGCCGCCTCGAGTGGTTGAGGCGGTTTTGCTTGGGGGAAATACGAGTCCAGCCAGGGTCGTCATTGAGTCGCCCTGGCAGCTTGCGAACTACACGTCTGGCGGTCTGCGTCAGACAGGTACCACCGTGGGGGAAGACAGGCATGAACTTGTCTTCGAACAATTCAGCTCGCTGGCTTTTGTTGATCTGCAGATTCAGAACACCGGACGTCCGTCGTCAGGAAAGCTGTCGGTCCGGGAATATTCACGGCTGCATGTTGGCAAGACGCCGCAGGAACTCGATGTTTTGCTGGAATTGACTTCGCAGGCGCGAGGTCTCTTTGTGTCGACCTGGCTCGTACCTTCCGAATGGGAAGTGACTGCCGTGTCGCTGGCTGGTCAGTCAACGACGGCGGATGTGCTGTCAGGGAATATTTCGTGGAGTGTGACGAAAGAGTCGGGCAGGCATCAACGGCTGACTATTGATGTCGCCGATGGTCTCCCGGTCAGAAAACCACTTCGACTTCGAATTGCTGGACAGCGGGCCGATCGCAGTCGCGAGTCTCTGATTTCTGTGCCGGTCATTCTGCCCGAGATTGCGAGGTCGGTGTCCATCGTTCTTGGCGTTATCGGTTGCGAAGATCCTCACGAGTTGCAGATCGACTCGGACAATTATCAGAGACACGCTGAGGTGGAGTCTTTTGCCGAGTCAGCCTGGAAAGAGCTGATACCTTTGGTCGGCGGAATTCCAGAAACGATCTGGACGGCGGATTACTGGACGCAAAGTGAGGGTATCCGTTCTGCGATTCTGCAATTGCCCCGCAGTGAGTCTGCGTCCAATGCTGCTTCTTCCGCAGAACCCGGGGCATTGGATCAGGCCGACGATAAGAATCACACTGCTACCAGTACGGCAACTGGAAAAGACGGGTTGCCGTCACCTGCGAACCGCCCTGTTGAAACGGCTATGGCGAGCGACGCCGGAGCGACAGGGAGCGTTCAGGGCGTCGCTCGGCGAGTAATCGTGAGCGCGGAATTCGATTCTCATTTGTCGCCCGGTTCGATCAGTCGTGATCTTCATCGTTTTGCCTGGAAGTTTCATTACTCAGCCGAGTCAGCTCCGTTCCGTTTTCGTCTACCCAGGGCGGCAGAACTGCTGGCAGTGACATGGCGTGGGCAGAAAGTTGCACCGGTGCAGGATGACGATGGATGGTTTGTTCCGCTGACATTTGTCAGTGCGGGAGATGAGCTTGCCATCGGATACACGCTGCCTTCTCAGGATGTCTATTTGCGGGAAACATATCGTTGCCGCATTCCTCAATCGAATACCACGGTCGTTCAGCTTGACTGGCGTGTCCGGCTTCGCAACCAGTTTTCGGTGGTTTCGTTCGCTTCTGAATTGACTCCGAATGAAGATTCACGGCCCGCTAACTGGCTCAGCTGGTGTTTTGGGCCACTGGCTCGCAACGGTTCGGCGCAGGTCTTCAGCCCTCTTGGCATGGATTCGTGGATGCGGTTCTTCCGAGGTCGATCTTCGGACACTGGCCAGCGAGTTCAGCCGCCGGGAACTGAATGGCGAACGTTTTCTGCTTCAGCGGCGGGTTTGCCGGATTCGTTGACCGTCCATATTTGTGACCATTCCCGCTTGCATGCTCTTTCGTGGTTTGTCCTGACGCTTAGTTCGCTTATCGGTGTTCTGCTGCGAGTTGTTGCGGCTCGCTATCGCAGTCGCTTTGCGCTGGTCTGGTTGAGTGGTTGCGTCGCGTCGGTGGCACTCGTTCCAGGAGCCTATGCGGAGCTTATTGGAGCGGCTGCGTTAGGGAGCATTCTTGCGACGCTTGTGCCCAGAAGTTTCGTGCGGCCTGTCCGCGTGAAGGCACCGCACGCAGTGCAGGTCAGCATGGCGTCGACGATCACGCGACGTGTTGTGACCGGGTTGTTGATTTTCGCAGCAACCTGTCTGGCCGGTTCAGTCGCGGCTCAGCAGAACGTGTCCGGCCGAGTTTCGGACATCGATGTCCTGATCCCCTATGTCGGATCGCCATTTCAATCCCATAATGAACCACGGTTCGTCTACATTCGAAGTGGCGACTTCGAGAAGCTTTCAGAACGTTCAGCCGGCAATGCCGATGCGCCTCCGAAAATGCTGCTGACCCGGTCGCATTGGGCAGTCAATGTGACGGAATCGGGTCGTGCTGAAATCGTGGCATCAATTGTTGTGGCGTTGCACGATGACACGCTCGAAGAAGCGGAAATTCCAATTGCCGCCAGGTTTCTCACCGGCCAGGCAGAATGTACGGTTGACGGCAGGCCGGTTGCCGTGCTGCCGAGTGCCGATGGTTCAAGACTTCGGGTTCCGTTGCCTGATGCATTGAGTGAAGCCACGAAAATTGACCCCGGGCAGAGGCCAGTGCCGCCGCCGGTTCCCGAGTCTGTGGATTTATGGCGTCAGTACACAGTGGCATTGCGACTTAGACCACTGACTCAACGGTCGTCGTCATTTTCGAGGATTTCGCTACCTGTCCCGGCGATTTCGAGTTCCCGCGTATCAATGTCGTTCAGTCGGCAGCCGGCGGCGGTTTACGTTGGAAGTTCATTTGATGCCTCGCCGCTGAATCCAAAGTCTGCCACTGAATTTGTCCTCGGACCTGAAAATGAATTGACAGTCAGCTGGCAGCAGGACTCCGCTGATGTCGTCGAGCCGTCGATTGAACTTTCGCAGTCGAAGGAGCAACCCGTCGTCGAAATGAGGTCGTCGATCGATGTTCACCCCAACTGGATGGAGTGCCGCACTCTCGCGAAGTATTTCGTTGAGGGGCAGGACGTGCGGCTGATCCAATGGAAGCTGCCGGAGTATTCTCAGGTGGATCTGAGTCAGTTTCGGACGCGGAACCTTGTTGATAAGGAACTGCGTCGTGAAGCGGGGCAAGTGATCCTCACGTGTGAATTCGATCCACCGCTGACTGAAACTTTCGACTTTGAATTCAAATGGCGAAACGTTCAGCCTGAAGTCGCGGGTGGTTCGAAAATCGTGTGGGCGAGTCCTGTCGTGCCTGATCAGACGGATGCTCCGTTGACCGTCAGGTCTCACGTTGCCGGGTTGACTCCTGAAGCGGGATTCCAGTTTCTACCGGAGTTACAGAGTCTTACTTCGAAATCCGAGGCCAGCGGAAATTCATTTATCGAAGCCTGGCCTGAAAACACTCGACCACGGCTTCCATTGATCGCGATTAAAGTGTCAGACGGAATGGTCGTGAATCCAGCGATCGTTCCGTCACGATCGGAACGCACGACGCGAGTCAGCCAGATCGCACGGGTTCAGCAGGCTGGAGTTCAATGGACTGTATCCGCCGAAGTTGATACCGCAGTTGTGCCCGCATTCACGCATGAATTCCTGCTCGACGATGCGTTTCGTGTTGATTCGGTAAACGTGGTGGAAGACGACGTTGATCGATTGAGTCACTGGGAACATGAGAATGGGTTATTGACGCTGCATCTGCGTAATCGTCGATCGGGTGTGCAGAATATTACGATCACCGGACAGCAGAAGCTTAACGCGAGTGGGCTGGTAAAGGTGCCTCGTCTGAAACCGGTCGTTGGCGAAATTGCGGACTCCACACTGCTGATCTACAGGTCACGGCAACTTCAGGTCACTGTGGAAGGCGCGGAGGCGATTAGCGAAAACTCAGCAACAGCAACAACGCCGGCGAGTGACACCAATGAATTCATCGGGCGATTCCGCCTGCGGCCAGAGCAGGCGGCAAGGCTCTCGGTTGAACTGGTTCCTGTAACCCCGACGGCCTGGGTCGTCGCTGATATTACATCAGACGAGGCTGGTGACTGTTATGTTTCGGCAACCGTTCATCTTCATGGACTGTCCCGACGAATTGTGAAGATCGAATTGCCGGGGTGGGCGACCGGTAAACTTGCAGTCACACCGGCGATTGAGGGGGCCGGTGCCATTGTTGAAGTGGCGAAAGATCAGAAGTCGATCAATGTAAAGCTTCCAAGGCCGATTCCAGCTCGAGTTGAAATTGCGTTGACCGCTGTTTTCAGCCCTCAGGATGGAGCGGCGATTCGCCTATCGCCTCCACTTGTGGTTGGCGTCGAACACCAGCGTGCTGTGGTCGCCCTCTCGCAAGGGATGGATGATTGGGAAATTCTTCCGAATGAAATGGCCAGCGATCTGACGGAAAGTCGAGTCGGAGAGTTTGAACCCCGCCTGGCCAGTGGTTCTGACGAGTTCGTCGCATGGACGGATGCCACCAGGATATCAAGGCTCGCATCGTCTCCCGAGTTCGAGAAACTGCCGTCGTTAGTCGTCCATACGATTCGCCCTGGTGTGCGGCAGAATGGGGTGGCGAGAACAAGCATCCTTCTCCAGACAGACACCCCGCAGGTTTCATTGGAATGGCCGCAAGGGGCGCGATTGATTTCAGTCCGGATTGATGGACTGGTTGAGAACGTCCTGCCGCCGGTCGATGGGAACCTGCAACTGCCACTCGTTGGGCAAAGCTCGATGCGCAACATCGAAATACTTTGGAACATGCAGCTGAACGATTCGGCCATGAAAATTCAACGACGCGAAATGCCGACTCCTCAACTGATTGATGCCGGACCTGTTCGATCATTTGTTGTCGCAACGCCGACCCGCAGGATAAACCTGATCTCAACCAGCAACCGTTTCCGGCAGAACAATGGTCAGGATGCCGTCCAACTTGCCGAACGCTGGCTGGAAGTTGCGCGGCGGCGTTCGCCCAATTCGGTGACGTTTGATGCAGCGCGACAGATTGCTGAGTTTCTTGCAATGGAAACGGCAGACCCGGCCAGTGAAGCAAAACCCGTTAGCGCTTCGGTCGATCTGCTGCTTTCATCTGAAGACGGAAATAAAGGCAACGGAAGTGTGGTTGTCGAAAAACCAGAGGGAACGCAAGTGGAGTTCTGGGTGGTCGATACGCAGGTTGATCGAATCCTCGGCAGTATTCTGATCGTTATCGTGGCGGTTCCCGTGCTCATTCTGCTGCTGGGACTCGAAACTGGCGATCGGATTGCGAAGCAGCCGGAAATCTGCTGGCTCGTTCTGGGACTGATCTGGTGGCTGTGTCTGAAAGGGAGTGGTGCCGGCTTCATCCTGGGGCTCGTGTCCAGTTTGTGGATCGTCGTCTCGTACATTCTCAGGCGACGGACGAGGGACACTCTACTGACCAGCTGAGTGGACCAGAAAAAATGTCCCGTCCCGGCCAGATTGCGGCTATCGGCTGATCACGCGAGCTTGTCGCTGTACCGAGTATCAACACCCTGGCCGACTGTCAGTTCGATGCGCGTCAGACCTTTTACATTCGCGCAGGCATCCAGTTCGGCGGTGCGACATTCGGCTGCGTTGGGGATCAGAAATCTGAACGGTCCACCGGCAGCGTCTGGTAAAGACTGCCCATCGATCTGGAAGATGATCAACCCCTTCCCGCAGACGTCTGCCAACGGAATGCTGGCAGAAAATCCGTCCGCCGATTGAAGTGTGACGTGCGTTGCCGCGTCGTCGGGCTGAGCTTCTTCAAGCAGGAAACTGAGGCGTACGGCCTCGCCCTGACGACGAGGTTCGATGCTGCTGACGTCTGAAACCCGCTCGGGAGCAGGAAGTGCAGCCAGTTGCTGGCGAGTGAACTTTCGCGGGCGCTGAACAGCTCCTTCGATCGTCAGAGTTATCTCGTTCATCGTCGTTCTCCGATTGCGTTCGCTGTTGTCGGCTCTTGTGGATTATTTTTCGTGACCGCCGACACCCTTTCAGTCAGTTCTTCAGTTGTCATAGGTGATCAGGCTGAAACATTCTGTCGGAGCCAGCTTTTTACGACCTCCGATAAATGTCAGTTCGATCAGAAAAGCACAACCGACGACTTCCGCGCCCGCGTGTTCGCATAGTTTGACGCACGCCCCCATCGTCCCGCCGGTTGCCAACAGGTCATCGATCAGCAGAACCCGGTCGCCAGCTTTTACCGCGTCGGTGTGCATTTCCAGAGTGTCTGTGCCGTATTCGAGTTCGTAGTGGAATGCTTTCGTGTCGAACGGAAGTTTTCCCGGTTTGCGAATCGGGACAAAAGCGGCATTCAATTCGAGAGCCAGTGGAGTGGCGAAAATGAATCCGCGAGCTTCCGCGGCGCAGATGGCGGTGATACCAGCGTCGCGATACTTGTCGGCCAACTGACGAATGACTTCGCGAAAAGCATCCGGGTTGGCGAGTAGGGGAGTGATGTCGCGAAAATTGATGCCCGGCTTTGGGAAATCGGCGATGTCGCGGATGTACTCTTTCAAATCTGACATATCAGTTGTCCTTAAAGTTGAAACTCGGCGGCGCGTGCCGTCGTCGCTTATGGATTCGTTGCTTCTGCGAGACTATCCTGCCTCGCCCGCTGATCGCGACTTGATCGTTCCATTCCGCGGGCTGCTAATGACAGAGGACGCGTTTGCGACGTCTCTGAACATCAGACGGGGAACGACGTCTCGCAACTTCACGACGGCGGAATCATCGAACTGTGGCCAGGCGAAAAAACGATTCAAAAGCTGATCCGGCGAAGCGGGAGAGAATACAGGTCTCTTCCTCTGCTGACCACTGGCCAAAGGCCGTGGGGATGGTCGTGCTGGGGTGCGTTGCTCAGGCCTTCGCGTTGCAGAGTGTTCTGGGCAGCGACGTGACTGCGACCCGGCTGTTCAGCCGTCCGTTGTGGAGCAATCTTGTCGACATGCTCGGCGGAAAGATTCAGGTCAATCCTGTTGATCAGTCTGCTGTGTGCGACGTCCCGTTTCTGTCTCTGTTGATCGCGTTGGCGGTTTGTTCCGCCGTTGCGTTAGCGGGGCTCGTTGCTGTCGCCTTTGTCCAGCGAACGTCGCCCCAGAGTGGCAGCACACTTTCGCTGGCCGAGCAGACCTGTCGCGTTGCCATTTCAGGCTGGCGCTGGTGGTTGCTGCCGTGGCTGTGGGAGATGTCGAGAATTCTCGTTTTCACCGGCGGCTTCGAAACGACCATGGTCCTGATGACCGCCTTGTACCATTACGTTCTGGCGGTGTCGGTGGCCGGCTGGAGTGCCTCGCTGATCGTGCCGCTGTGCCGTTCAACCGGCGAGACAACGGGATTGCATGGCGAAACCAGCGCCGATTCCGTCTCGCGGTACACCGTTTCGAAGTTGTTACTGGCGGCGGTGTCTGCGTACGTCGTCGTTTTCACGGCGATGAACTGGCAGTTGTTCCGCGGCATGCTTGTTCCGCACGGCGACTCGGTCATGTACGAAGAGCACTTGTGGAACGTTCTGCACGGAAAAGGTTTTCGCAGTTACCTGGATCCCGGACTGTTTCTGGGAGAACACATTCAGGTCATCCACCTGGCTCTGCTGCCGCTCTACTCGATCTGGTCTTCGCACCTGCTGCTGGAGCTGTTCGAAAGTCTGGCTCTGGCAGCCGGAGCGATTCCCGTTTTCTGGATGGCTCGTCGCTGGTCAGGTTCGAATGGTGCGGCAACGTGTCTCTCGATCGCTTACCTGTTGTATCCGCCGTTGCAGTTTCTCGACATCGCCATCGACCTGAAGACGTTTCGTCCAATCTGCTTCGGTCTGACCGCAATGTTGTTCGCGCTGGATCAGCTTGAGCGAGGTCGTATCAGGACGACAGTCGCTCTCTTCATCGTCGCGCTGCTCGCAAAAGAGGACTTTGCATTGATCCTCGCACCGCTTGGTTGCTGGGTGCTGATGCAGCCTTTTTTCAACAGTCGCAAGGTGGTGGATCGCGAAGTTCTGCGGGCGGATTTTCTGACGTCGAAAAAGCTGGCTGCTCAGTATGGAGCGGGGCTGGTCGTTGCCTCCGCCGGTTACCTGCTGTTGACGACTCGCGTTCTGATTCCCTGGTTCCGCGACGGGGCCGAGGTTCATTACGCCCGATATTTTGCAAAGTTTGGCGACTCGCTGGGCGAAATCGCTATCAACATGCTGACTCAGCCGGGCTTGCTGATTGAGGAACTCGTTACGGTTTCGTCGATCAGTTATCTGCTGGGACTGCTGCTGCCGCTGGTGTTTCTGCCGCTGTTGTCGCCTGTCCGCTTCGGAGTTGCCGTTCCGATTCTGGGGCTGCTCTGCCTGAACGAAATCGTAAAGGGCGACCCGCAGCCGCATCATCACTTTCATGCTCCGGTGGTAGCGGTGCTGTTCTGGGCGGCGGCTCATTCGCTTCACAGGTTTCGTCGCGATTCGAGCAGCCGGGTTCGGCTTCGGGCCGATCGGTTTCTCAGTGCTGATCGATTGTTCGTTCCTGGTTTTGTGCTCGCGATGTGTTGCACGACTGGAGCCGTGGTTGGAATGTCGCCGCTGAGCATCAAGTTCTGGGACGCAGGCTCGTTCTTTTACTGGCAGAAACTTTACGTCCCGGCAGAACGTGCCGAGAAGTTTGCCGCAGTGCTGGATCTGATTCCACTGGACGCTCGCGTCGCGTCGACAGACTTCGTCCATCCGAGATTCACACATCACGAACGTTCGTATGACTACAGCCACTACTTGCGACGAGTGGCCGGTTATGAGAATCAGGTGCCCGCGGATACCGACTACATCGTGATCGACACGCAGCACTACTACAGCGACATCAAGAGACCCGGCCAGGTGCGGGAACTGAAGATCGAACCGGAAAAGTGGGAACTCCTGGAAGATTGCACCGACGGGTATTTCATCGTTTTGAAACGTCGCCGTGAATAAATCGAGCAGGGGGAAAGAAGCAACCGTCGATGACGTTCACGCTCGTTTGATGTCGGCATTGTCGAAGGCTTTCGACATGTTGGCATAACAGGTTTTCAGAGCTGCGACCGGATCGTAGCCGGGTTTCCCGGAAACCATGCCGCTGACCTCGCATGAAACGTCTCCTGTGTAGCCGCCCCTGTGCAAAGTCCGCAGGATCGTGACAAAGTCGATCGTGCCTGCCTCGCCGGGAAGTCGGAACTCGACGCGAGACGTCTGACCATCCGTTGATGTGGTCTGAACGGCATCCTTCACCGCCACGTGCCCAATGTGCGGCAGCGATTGCTGGATTGAGTCGACCAGAGGAATGTCTCGAAAGGCGTAGTGGCTGAAGTCGTAGACCATTTTCAGCCATCGGGCATCGCCGATCTGATTGATCAGCCAGACGGCTTCGGAGGGTTTCGACATGCCACCACCTCGATGAGGCTTTACGCAGGTCACCACTCCCTGCGATTTGCCAAGCGTCACCCAGTCGCCGACCCGGTCGACAAAAAGAGATTTCCTGTCTTCCCAGTTGCCGCCACCCAGCACAGTCTGAACAACGGGACGTCGGCCCGGAGCGAGGTCGTTGGCCAGTTGGAAGACAGACTTCAGGCGCTCAAGCGAAGCCTCGTGCCTGGCATCGTCGGCTTCGGGGTAAATATGCTCCATTAAAGAGGTCAGGATCAGACCTGAGTCGCTCAATTGTTTGCGAACATGTGTCCGCCGATCTGGATGCATGTTGGCCGGGGCGGCGTCCCATTCCGGCCAGACGGTGATCTCGACTGAGTCGTAGCCAGCGGCGGCGATCAGGTCGATCGTCGCTTCGGTCTTCAGTTGTCTTGCGCCGTACGTGCTGAATCCAAGGAGCATTCTCGACCCGGCGTACCTGTCGTTTGCGTCGACGCCGTCGAGCGAAAGCAAGGTGCTCGCCGCGCCTGTCGACACGGCGGCAACGGATTGGGACAGAAAGTTTCGCCGGGACTGTTGCATCTTCGGTTTCCGATCAATCAAGCGTTCTCGTCGAGAGACTCCGTTGCGGACCTCAGTTCTGGCGAGCGTACGCAACTTCTTCTTCGGTGGCGAATCATTCTGACGGGCGTGGCAGAAGTTCTCGCCTCCAGGGCGGTCGATGACTTTTTCGGAAAGCGTGTAAGTTGTGCAGGCTTCCTGTTTTTGCAGACGGTGTCGTACCAGTCTTCACAGGTTGCCTGTTTTGCCTGTCGGGTTGCTGCCAAATGGCGCTCGGGCGAGTGTAAAACGGAAAAACCCGCACTTCCGCTTCAATTCGGGGAATCGTTCTAACCGATAAAGTTTAAACCACGCCGTGGGGGCTGCGCGGGATGTGATGATTTACCAATCGTCAAATTCAGCTCCTCGGTGCTCTGGGAGCCAGATCGGTTTTACGGTTTGGTCGAACGCATTTTTGATGCTGGAGCAGCTTCAGATGTCGAGGTCACTTATGAGACTCTCTGGAAGCGACGACTCAATGATGAAAAATACAATTCTGTCACTGCTTGTTCTGGGCTGTGTCTGCCTGGTTCCGCCAGGAAAGATTCAGGCGCAGTCTGGTGCCCCCTATGGCGGGGCACAGGGCAATCAGTCTCGCATTCAATTGACGCAGCGGATCACGGCCGACGATACAAAGCCGAAAAAGCCGCTGCCGTATGCGATTTCTGAAATGCCTGACATTCAGGAAGAGATGGAGATCATCCATCGCCGTAGCCAGTTAATGGTGGCCCGTGCCCCGATTGCCCGCATCGCGATTGCAGATCCGTCGGTTGTCGACGTTGTTCAGTACAGTCCGAACGAAATCGGCATCATCGGCATGAACCTGGGAACCACGACGCTGACCTTGTGGTTCGACAATAGCCGGGACCCTCTGATTTACCTGGTGGAAGTCATTCCTGATCCGACCTTCGAAGATCGTCTTCGCAACGATTTTGGAAAGCTCGAAAAGCAGCTTCGAATCCTGTTTCCAAACAGCAAGGTTTTTTTGATTCCGCTTCAGCAGCGACTGATCGTTAAGGGCCAGGCACGCGATGCTGAAGAGGCTGCCCGAATTCTTCAGATCGTTCGCGCTTCGTATTACGCGGCCTTCGGAAACTACGCCGGGTTCGGTGCTGCGGGGGGATATGGTGGAGTTGGCGGAGGATTTGGAGGCGCCGGCATTAACAATGGAAATAACGTCAACAACGACAATAACAACAATAATAACAATGATCCCATTGTGAACCTGCTGGAAGTTCCAGGGAATCATCAGATCATGATTCACGTGACGGTTGCTGAACTCAGTCGCGGGCAGTTGCGGACATTAGGAGTTGACCTGGACGGACTCGTCAATAACGGACGTCACTTCCTGGCTTCGTCGCTGGGCGGTGCTGGTGGAGCGCTGACAGGAGTCTTCGAGAATGGTGAAGTCAATCTGCTGATCAACTGGCTGGCCGGTAACCGGACGGCCAAGATTCTGGCCTCGCCGACGCTGACCGTGTTGAGTGGTCATCAGGCGAGCTTCCTGTCAGGTGGTGAGTTTCCTGTGCCAACGATTGTCGGCGTCGGTGGGGCTCAAGGTACCTCGACGTCGTTCCGAGGGTACGGTACTTCGCTGCTGGTTCGACCTGAAGTGATCGACAAAGACTATATCAAGATGGATATCACACCTGAGTACAGTCAGCTCAGTGCCAGTGGCGGCAGCGGTGGTGTTCCGGGGCTTGACTCTCGCCGAGTGACAACGACGGTCAAATTGCGTGAGGGGCAGACCATTGTCCTGGCAGGTCTGTTTGGGATGACGATGACAAGCGAAGTCAATCGCATCCCGTTCCTTGGGGAGTTGCCAGTTATCGGGCCGGCACTCTTTAATTCGAAGAATGCAGATCAGGGGGAGAACGAGTTGCTGATTACCGTGACTCCGGAACTTGTTCATCCGATGGAAGCCGACGAAGTGCCTCCATATCCGGGTTTCTATGTGACAGCACCAAACGACATCGAGCTGTATGCCTATGCGAAAACAGAAGGGTACCCCGATCAGGGCGTGTACCAGCTTAACCCTTACGGATGGGGGCCTGGCTATGCGACCGAGATTGGTTACCGCCCATTTAACCCGTCAACATTCAGCAGTCCAATGCCAATGGGTGGTGGCGGGTTTGGTAACTATCAGGTCAGCGCTCCAGGCTATGGTGGCTACCAGGCACAGCCTGGAGCCGTTTACCCAGGTCCGCCGGTTGCACCTCAGCAGGGTGTCCAGCAGTTCCCGGTTCAACCTCAAATGCAACCACAGATGCAGCCGCAGATGGCACCTGGCGGAGCGATCCAGCCGATGGCCGATCCATCAATGGGGCAGCCGGTTCAGCAGATGGGCGGGATTCAGCAGGTCGGGTATCAGGAGCCGCAACAGCGAGTCAAAGTGGCGAGCTGGTTGACCGGTAGCCGGGACTCTCAACAAAGAAATCCAGCACTGAGGCAAACAAACGCGACCACTCCAAGCCTGCAGACTGGCACGGATGGTAGGCTGGGGGCTGAGAGTCTGGCGGTGCAGCGTCAGAGACAGCAGCAGCAAATGCAGATGAGACAACAGAGACAATACTGACGGCAGGGAACCGCGTCAGCGAGGGAAGGCGTCAAGTAGAAGATTATCCGGAGCACAGGCCAATCGCGGTCGCGAGTCCGGTGACTTACCAGAGACGGGGGGGATTCGATGATACTAAGACACGCCAGAAGCCTTGTACCAGGCCTGACGGTTGTGTGTGTGCTGAGCACTGTTGGCTGTATCAAGCCAACACTTCAGTTTGTTCCAACAACGCTGGCCATGCGGAGGTCTCTGTCGATTCCCGACAAGTATCCGTTGGGAAGCATTGTTCGCACGCATTACCACCAGATGGAAACGAACGGCGAAGCCTTCGATTTCATTATGCACCGCAACGAGTTTGTCGACTTTACCGGCGAACTGAATGCGTTCGGTCTTGATCACCTTCTCGAAATCGCCGCGCGAGCACGCAGTGCCCCGTTCCCGATTCTGATCGAGCGATCTGAGAACAACTCAGATCCGGAAATCGATCAACATCGCCGACAGATGGTCGCGATGATGCTTTCACAGATGGGGATTCCCAACGCCCAGTCGCGAGTTGTTGTCTCGCAGTCGTACGCTCCCGGACTCAACGGGGACGAAGCTCAGGCGGCGTACTACCGCTTCCTGAACAACAACAATAACCGAAATGGTGGAAGCGGTGGCGGTGGCGGCGGTGGTGGCGGCGGTGGTGGCGGTGGGGGCGGGACCGGTTTCTAACCCTCTCCGTCGAACGATGACGAACGAGGCCCGGTGGAGTTGTTCCATCGGGCCTTTTGCATTCTGTGGACGGGTTTTGTCGCCGCAAGGTTGACAGCATGGGCCGCCGCCATCGCCGCTCTGTTTGGCGCGGGGCAGAGTCGCCGCTGTCGTGCAGGCATCCTTTCCGCGACAACGGTTCTCGTGTAACTTCGGTCACGCCCGTCGAGCAACGAACCAGGCTCACGTGAGCCCTCACCTGAACCGTCATTCCAATCAGGAACCACTGTGATGAGACCAGCGATCTTAATAGCCACATTGCTTCTGTTAACTTCCGCGAGCCAGGCCGTTTGTGTGGCCGGTCGCCCAGAGATTGCAATCTGGCCGGATGGCCTGCCTGCCGGGGCGAAGCCTGTCGATGCTGGACGGGTCGAAGAGCTGAACGGCAAGCTTACCGAAGAACGAATTTATTATGTCGAGACTCCGTCAATCACCGTCTATCAGGCTCCCAAAGAAACTGCCAATGGTTGTGCCGTCGTGATCTGCCCAGGCGGTGGGTACAACATTCTGGCGTGGCCCAAAGAGGGGCTGGAAGTTGCTGAATGGTTCAACTCGATCGGCGTAACGGCAGCGGTGTTGAAGTACCGGGTTCCTCGCCGCGATCCGGAAGCTCCGCACGTCGAACCGTTGCAGGACGCTCAACGTGCGATTCGACTGGTTCGCCACAACGCTGAAGCCTGGGGAGTTGATCCAGGACGAGTCGGCATTCTTGGGTTCTCGGCTGGCGGACACCTGACAGCGATGACCGGCATGCACTGGCAGAAGGCCGCTTACGGCCGAATTGACGACGCGGACGACCTGAGTTGCCGTCCGGATTTCATGTGTCCGATTTATGCGGCGTACCTCGGTCCGGATTACAAAGACAACGCCCCGGAACTGGGACCACTCGTCAAGGTGGACGCTCAGACGCCTCCAACGTTTATGGCAGTCACGGCGGACGATACACATCGAGGCTCGCTGGCGGCACTGTTTTTCGTCGAGCTGAAAGTTGCCAACGTCCCTGCTGAGCTGCATATCTACTCAAAAGGCGGGCACGGTTATGGCATTCGACCATCGGACAAGCCGATCTCGACCTGGCATCACCGACTTGGCGACTGGCTGAAGTTTCAAGGCTTGTTGGACGAGTCAGTAAACACAAACTGACTCAGACGAGTGTTGAGATGCTCGCTCGCTGGAACGCGAGCAGCGTTGTCCTGGCATGTCGATGGTGCGTTTTTCGCGGATCAAGTTTTTACGGGTTGTATTTCAGAAGTTCAGCGTGTTTCTGAATGCTCGAGAGGAGTGATTTGATGCGAATTGCCAGCGGAGGCGTGCAACACGAAACGAACACGTTTTCGAAAACTCCCACGACGCTGGCCGACTTTGTGCGGGACAGCAATTGCGGAGAAATGCTTGCGGGCGGCGATACGATCTTCGAGCGATTTCGAAGCACCGGTTCGATCCACGGTGGCTACATTTCCGGAGCTGAGTCAGCAGGTTTTGAACTTGTTCCGCTGCTGTGTGCTCGCGCTCAGCCGTCGGGGCTGGTCGAGGAAGCAGCGTTCGAAACCATGCTCCGCTGGTTTCTGGAAAGACTGGAAAAGGCAAAGCCGTTTGACGGCGTGCTGCTCGATCTGCACGGAGCGATGGTCGCTGAGCACCACGAAGACGCTGAAGGTGCTTTTATCGCGGCGGTGCGCGACGTGGTTGGCTCGACGATGCCAATCGTCGTGACGCTGGATCTGCATGCAAATATCACGGCACAAATGGCCGAACTGGCTGACGTGATCATCGGATTCGACACTTACCCCCACGTCGACATGAGCGAACGAGGTCACGAGGCCGCAGAGTTGATCGCGAGGATCGTGAAGGGCGAGGTGACTCCGATTCAGGAATTCCGACAGCTTCCGCTGATTACGCTTCCGCCGAAACAGTGCACGCTTCGAGATCCCATGCAGTACCTGATGGAACGCGTTCATCAGATGGAGCAGGAGCCGGATGTCCTGACGGCCACCGTCGCGATGGGATTTCCGTTCGCCGACATTCACGATACCGGAGTGTCGATTCTTGTGACGACGGACGGTAATGCGGATCTGGCTCGCGCAAAAGCGGACGAACTGGCGGGCTGGCTATGGGAGCTTCGAGACGAACTTCAGCCAGAGCTGACAACGATTGAGGACGTCATCGCCCACGTCAACGAGTACCCTGAGGCCGGACTTGTGATTTTTGCGGACGGATCCGACAACCCTGGCGGCGGTGCGCCGTGCGACGGGACCATCGCTCTGCAGGCCATGATCGATGCCGGCTTTCAAGGTGGGGCCGTCGGAGTCATCTTTGACCCGGAAACCGCAGCTCATGCTCATCGCGCTGGAGTCGGCGCAACAATTCACGTCCGGCTTGGTGGTAAGACGGACAATCTGCACGGAGCACCGGTCGAACGGGAAGCCTATGTGCGAGTGCTTTCTGACGGGAAATACACCTATCGCGGTCCCATGATGCAGGGCGTTCAGGACAATCTTGGACTGACAGCGACTCTGATCGTTGGCGGTGTTGAAGTCGTTGTTTCCTCACAGCGTCGGCAATGTTTCGACGCGGAAATGCTGAGGATCGCTGGTGTCGATCCAACCGGTCGGCGTCTGCTGGTGCTAAAAAGTGCCGTCCACTTTCGAGCAGACTTTGGTCCGCTGGCGAGTCGGATCTTCGATGCTGACACGCCGGGAATTCACCGACCGGACCTGGCTGCTTTTGACTTTCAAAAGATTCGTCGACCGATTTATCCGCTGGATGTCGACGTTGCCAGGCCATAGGTCTCGGCATCTGCCGTTCCAGATCGAGCTGGCAAGAGCTTATGGGCAGCTTCGCGCGACTATCCCGGGAAGCTTTGTCCGCAGTCGCAAACCTTTCGCCTGACATGCACAACGGCTTTGCACTTTGAACAGGTTTTCTGCCATTGCTTCTCGCCGACTGACGGCTGAGGAATTGACGTTTGCTTTTTCAGCTTAACGGCTTCCATCCGCTTCGCATCAGACTGATGAACGGCGCATTGAGGATGGATTCCGGCAGAAGAGTACGAGATTTCGGAACATACCGGGCAACGTTTTCGTTCCCGAGGCTCGAACAGCGGCGTCGGTTTTCGATTATGCATACGGCTTCTTCCAACGAACGTGGACTCGAATCCGCACGCGGCTGCGGGTGATTTAATAGTGAACCGAAACTGCTGATTTCTGAAAAACTCCACAGTTGATTTAAGAACGATTCTTTCAGTGGCTTGCCGGTAAGCTTGAGCGTGATCGGTCAGCGCAAAACAAGCACCGGGCGAAGTTGTCGCCCGGTGCTTCTGTCAGCTTGAATGACTGGCGAACAGCCAGCAGCGTTTAGACAGATTCGACGTTTTCAGCGCAAGGTCCTTTAGGACCTGAGCCGACTGTGTAAGAAACCTTCTGTCCTTCATAGAGCTGGTCGAATCCGCCACCAGCGACTGCGGAACTATGGAAGAAAATATCCTTGCCATTTCCCTGGTCGATGAATCCAAAACCCTTGTCCATGATCCGTTTGATCGTGCCTTCTGCCATTTCTTCTGTCCAGTTTTTCAAAATTTCGCAACCTTCAGTGCGTGATACATTCACGTAATTCCAATTGCCTTCGAGGGGACTGTAGCCGATACCGGGCAAAGAATCGCGGTGCCACTCAAAAAAGAATTGAATAAAGCATCGAGCGAAAGGATCGGCACCTGCCGCGCCGCTGATTCCTCAATTCGTCGGTAAATGACCGGATCTGGCCGGGCGATGCCTTTCGCGGGGCTCCTGCAAGGTCGAAATATTGATACAACCGGGCCTCTGCCCCCTTTTTTTTCGATGGTCCAGGAGGCGAGTGCAGCCATCCATGCTGACTGGCAACGTCAAAAAGGCAGTCGGTGGAGCCAGGCCAGTACGGTCCCGACATAAAGTCCGCTCCAGAGAAGGATTCCAGAAACGCTCAGACCGATGAAAATCGAGAGCTTCCCACCGCTGATGTCGAATCGGCGGATGGGTTCGTGATGAAACATCAGACTCAGAAACCGGATAGACCGAGCGGACACGGTCAAGAGTGAGACCAGTACGACGATTGCGGAAGCCAGAACGGCAAGATTCGGGACTAACGCGGCTCCTTCCGTCGATTCGACACCGGGTAGGAAGGCGTTTCCGGCCAGAAACGCAACGCACCAGAATCCGGGCAAAGGGGGGATCGCCGACAGGGTCAACAGTGAGCACGCGATGGCGAAAGCTGATGAACTTCGCTGCTGCCCGAGTCCAGTCACGTCCTCAGCAAAATTGATCGAGCGGCTTTCGTTGCTCAACCATTGCTCGGCGGCGAGCATCAGTCCAACGGCGAACGCCGAGGCCAGCAATGAGAATGCAGCTGTCTCAAGGCCAGTCGGGAAGTGCCAGGCCGTCGGTGTGTTTCGTGCAGATTCGACGGGATTTCCCGACGCAGCGGCAATAAGCACGACGCCTCCCCATGTGATCCACAGATTGCCAGCGAAACTGCGGATCGCGTCGCTTCGACAAGTCAGTACCGATCCTGCCAGACAGGAGCACGATCCAAAGACAACGCACATCAATTGTGTGGTTGATTCGAAACCCGGCATGGACGAGATCGCGGTTTTCCAGAGTACGACCGCCGCTTGAACGCGTTGCAGCAAAGCCGTTGCCCCGGCGATTCCGGCAGGTGCCGATTCGAACGTGTTCTGCACAACGCCGTGCAACGGAAAAAGTCCAAACGCGGCCGCGTTGCCCACGAAGAACAGAACGATGGATGCAATGCCAAGAATTGATCCGTCTCCGACCAGCAGATCAAGACGTTCCGGTCGATAGCTTGCTGTCAGTGCCTCGCGGATTGTTGC
This sequence comes from uncultured Planctomycetaceae bacterium, assembly GCA_963976765.1. Classification (GTDB taxonomy): domain Bacteria; phylum Planctomycetota; class Planctomycetia; order Planctomycetales; family Planctomycetaceae; genus JABMPE01. The sequence continues at coordinate 142,753 of CAXBME010000016.1, read as the reverse complement.
AAGAGAAGTGCTGCCTCCGAGAGTTCCCAGCAGAGCGATGCCAGTGGCGAGGCAGAAGAAGCTGAAGATGTCGGTGACCTGGCGACTCTGCCGTTGACTGCAGATCCTGTCAATCAGACGTTCTTTCAATCGTGTGTCGAACGACTGTTCTTCGGAACGAGTTTTCGTACGCAGCCTGGACACTGCCAGAAGGCTCGCGGCGCAGGCGAGCATCATCGTTTCCAGTGACTCGGTCAGGACCGTGATCACTGAGCAGGTTATGCAAATTAGAATCAGACCCGCAGGTTGCACGTGGGCGCCTTCAGAATTCTCAATCAACGATACCGGTTTTGGTCAGACGCAATTTGTCGTCACAACCGGCATTGGAATCGACCGGGGCAACGGCGTCCATCCACGCGGAAAAGTGCAGTTCTGAGGGCTGTTCCGCTGGAAGTGTCGCGCTCGATTCTGCCAGTTAGCCGGTCGTAGGTCTGACGTTGTGAGGAGAAAGACTTCAACGGGACATTCAGAGGGGCACGATCCGTCCGTCTTACCAACTCCGACCTATCTTCCAGGCACTCAAGTCTCGCGCGAGCTTTCTCGCTGCAGAACTGCTGGTCGATCCGTTCCTGATCATTTGATGAATAAACGGCACGCTGGCGGGCCCACGGAATTCGAACTCTTTGGAGTGACAGTTGATGACGGTAGAACTTCAGGCACTCGGCATAGACGACAGCCAATGCTCAGTTCGGTCACTGGATAGTGATGCCGTATTCAGATTAGGACGAGCCCCGCAAAATGATTGGGTCGTCAACTGGGACCGGCTGATCTCTCGCGAACATGCTCAGCTGCGATGGCACAACGGCCAGTTGCAGGTGCGGTGTATGGAGAAAGCTACGAACTCGATCGTCATCAACGGTGAATCGTTCCGCGAGTTGAAGATCGATGTTGGTGGAGAGTTTCTGATCGGAGCGACAAAGTTCCGACTTGTCGGAGAAGCGGCTTCAGAATCGTCTTCCGACATGGATATCTCTGAGGATGAGCCGCTTGCGGGTCTGCAGACTTATCAGTCTGACGAGCTGAACGAGTTTCAATTCAGCGATCCGATTCGGCAAATGGACATGCTGGCTCGCCTGCCGAAAATGATTACCGGTTCAACTTCCGACGAAGCATTGGCAGGCACGCTGGTGGATGTGCTGCTGGAGACGATTCCGGCTGGAGTCGCCACAGCAGTCATGCGCTACGAAGGCGATCTTTCAGAGAACCTTGAGAATCCACTGGCTTCCGGGTTTGATCCGTCAAAGCCGGCGATGATGCGGGTTGCCACTCGCGATGATTACGAAGGACGATTCAAGCCGAGTCGTCGCATGATCAGCTCCGCCCTGCAGACCGGAAAAAGCGTCCTGCACATCTGGGATGGCGAGGAAGGTAATGGACAGTTCACCGTCAGCGGCAGTCTGGACTGGGCGTTCTGCACACCGATCGTGGCTGATAACGAAGGCGGCTGGTGCCTCTATGTTTCCGGTCAGGGCAGCGAGAATTCTGGCGTCTTCATAGACGAGGACGTACTGAAAGGCGACCTGCGATTCGTCGAGCTGGTCGCGCAGTTTATCGGCTCCATTCGCCACGTCCGCATGCTGGAAGAGCAGAAAACGCAACTCAGTTCGTTCTTCTCGCCGCGCATCATGGACAGTCTGCTTGGCAAGGGAGCGACGTCGTTGAGTCCCGCGCAGCAGGACATCAGCGTGTTGTTTTGTGACGTCCGTGGCTTCTCGCGAAAGTCAGAGCTGCTGAAGGACGACCTCTTTCAGTTGCTGGCCACTGTAAAAAAAGCACTCGGGCTGATGGCTAACGGAATCGTCGAAAGTGATGGAGCCATCGCCGACTTCCAGGGCGACGCGGCTCTTGGGTTCTGGGGCTGGCCGATGCCGCTTCCGGAAGGGCCAGTGCCGGCCTGTCGAGCAGCGCTCGCCATTGTCGACGCGTTTGAGAATAAGCTGAACTGTGACGGGATGCTCGACGGCTTCAGTGTTGGCATCGGTATCGCGCATGGCAGAGCCATTGCAGGTGAAATCGGCACGGAAAAACAGGCCAAGATTGGAGTGTTCGGTCCGGTCGTCAATCAGGGGTCACGTTTTGAAGGACTGACCAAGCAGTTTGGAGTACCGATCTGCATTGACGAAACCACCGCCGAATACGTTCAGACATTCATGCCGAAAGACGAAGCACGCGTGCGTCGCATGGCTCGAATTCGACCAGCCGGAATGGATACCCCGTTGACCGTCTACCAGCTCCTGCCGTCTTTCAGGCATGACCCGACTGTTTGCGACGAGATGATCGCACGGTTCGAAGAAGGCGTTGACGCGGTGCTCGATGGAAAATGGAGCGACGCTGTCGAGCTGCTTTCCGAGTTCCGCGCTTACGACGGTCCGACACAGTTCGTCTTGAACCAGATGGAGCTGACGAATTTCGAAGTCCCCGCCGACTGGGACGGCGCTTTCAGGCTGACGAAGAAGTAATGGTCGTGGCGGTCGCTGGCGACCGGAGTTTGCCGGCACAGTCTTATTTATCTGGCGCGAGGCTTCTGCAGTAGCACGACGAATTCGTGAACCTTGTTCACTCGGAAAACTGCCGGGTAGCCGAGCGGTCGCAGGTTGTTGTACTCTGATTGTCGGTTCCAGATGATCAGGTCGTCGAAGATAAATCCGACTTCGGTCATACGGGCAGCAAAGTCGCTGTGAAGTGGAAAGAAACGGTTCTTTTTCCGCAGGTCCATCAGCACAACGCAGCAATACGCTCCCGGCTTCAGCACCGTCAGGACGTCGGCGAAAACGGTTTTCAACGAGTCCAGAAATTCTTCGTAGTCGGCGATTGTGCCGAGGTCGCCGTCGAGGTTTCCGTAGTGTCGAACGTCTTTGTAATCAGCCGTGCGACGCTGGTTGAGAATGTCCCAGTAAGGCGGTGAGGTGATGCACAGGTCGACCGATTCCGGCTCGATCAGCTTTGTGATTTCGGCAACGGACGCTTCGTGAATCACGGAGCGAGGCTTGTGATCCTTCGCAAAAAGATCGGACGAAATCTCGGCGAGCCGCTTCCGCCCCATCTTTGCAAACTCGGGCGACAGCTCGATGCCAATCCCCGTTTTTCCCAGCCGCTCGACCTCGACGATCGTGCTGCCTGAGCCGCTGAACGGGTCGAGAATCGTCTCGCCTTCCGGTCGAAGAAACGTTTCGACAAGCCGTTCAACAAGCATGCCCGGAAACATCGCCGGGTGCTTCAGCCGGTTCTCCTCAGTGGTCTTGCGGATGTCACTCCAGACGCTGATCGAATTCTGAATCCAGCGTTTACCATCCAGCTCGTTACAATGAGCGACGGCCTTCCGCTTTGGTCTTGCGCCAGTGTCGAGAGCCGTTGCGTCGTTGGCTACGTTGGGCTTGGTCGCTTCCGGCTCGTCGAGCAGATTCTTTCTCGTTGCCGCCTTCCGCTTCGTGACGTTACGTCTGGTTTTTCTGCCGGATGCGTGGCTGGCTTTCGAGGCACTCGCCGGATGCTGGTCGTCGGCTTTGATCTTTGAGGCGTGTTCCTTCTTTCGCGACTTCTTCGTCTCGGCCGAACCGCGTTTCGTTGCGGCCGGTTTTGAAACGGATTTCTTCGTCGACTGCTTTGCTTTCGCCATCGTCCGGTGTCTTTATCGAAGGGCTGAAGACTGCAAGATTCGTGCTGGCACAGACTGTCGCGGCGATACGGTGCGGCTGCAAGTTTGCGGACAGATGACCTGAACGCGGACAGTCGGTAGAAAGCACGCACTAACGGTGCATCAGGTTGCGATCAGACCTTCATCAGAACTGCCGGAGAATTCATCATGCGAGTCGAGCATGTCGCTTTTAACGTCGAAGACCCACTTGAAATGGCTCGCTGGTACGTCGAGCATCTGGGATTTGTAGTCAAACGCCGAGTCATGGAAGCGCCGTGGGCTCACTTTATCGTCGACTCTTCGGGATCGACGATGATCGAGATCTACGGAAATCCCAATGTGCCTGTATCGGATTTTCGAAACATGCCCCCGGGAACGCTGCACCTGGCATTTGTGTCGGAAAATATTCAGGCCGACATTGATCGCCTGTCAGCCGCCGGCGCGAAGCTTGAAGGGAGCATCACCGATCTCCCCGGCGGAGACATCATGGCATTTATCCGGGATCCCTGGGGCATCACGCTGCAACTGGTCAAACGCCGCGAGCCCATGATCTGACCGGCTGCCGAATTATTTCTCAGCTTCAATGGTCTTTCGCTGTTCTTCCAGTCTGGCGATTTCGGCTTCGATTCGCTGAATGGCTGCCGGGTCGTCCATCTGTTCTTTTTCGCCGGCAAGCTGCTGTTTGAGCTGCGGCAGTTTTTTCCGAATGACTTCCAGTTGTTTCTTGTGCTTCTTATTCAGTGCCATGCTGCTGTCAGCTCCTGCTCGCCGTTGTTGAGTCTGTGTTTCTCATGCCGATACACTTTGGTCGAATTCGCAGGTTACAGCAGCGAACGCCCGTCGTGAATAAACAGTTTCCGCATTCAGTGTTTCAACCACCATGTCGAACCGATTGTGTCAGGAGTGCTGCCAGTGGGTCTTCACTCGCGATGACCGCTGCCCGGATTGTCAGGACGCACTGCCTGAGACGATCAACCCGGAAGATCTGGACGGTCGATTTCGTAATGTGGTCGGGCACGTCCAGGGTAGAATGGGGCATGTCCGAATTGCCCGTCGAAAGCTTCCGTCCGACGGAGTTTTCTACGAGACCGAAAACGGACTTTTCTTTCTGCCGTATCGGTCGGTCACGAAACGGCGACTTGTCGAACAGTCGGCGGCCTCGCCATGGTGGACCGTGGCGTCGGTGCTGTGGTCGCCATTGATGTTCGTGTCTCCGTTCTTGAAACGTCGCGAGCTGCAGGAAAAAGATTTCGTCGAAAACGAAGCCATTCGACTTGGCAAAGACGACCTGCATCTTCTGCCGGATTTTCTCAGCCGAGTCACCGGCGCGTTCTTCCTGCCGACACGCGACATTCGGGCGATCACCGAGAATCGAGGCCACTGGGTCGTCGACCGCTCGCTCGGGCCGAAAATTACAATCCACCCGATCGCTGACAGTCTCTTCGCTCAGGCCATGCTGCAGTTCGTCAAGACTCGACTCTAGAGCACATTCAGGGGTGGCCTTCAGGGGGAGTTGAGTTGTTCTCTGGGAGCATCAGATTCAACGAGGATGACGATGGCCAGTCCTTTGTCGATGGACTCCGTAGTAGTCGCACTGTCGCTCGAAGCACGTCCTGAGAATATCAAGCCTTCTCGCGGCTTAGCCTTCTCTGATGTCTCACTTGTTTCCAGGCGTAAACCTCGCGCCGCCAATTTCGGGCCGGTAGTAGCCATTCTTGTTTGGCTTCGGGAGTTTTCCCTGGTAATTTTTTTTCATGGTCGGCTTTCGATCCGGATAGGACTTCAGCGCAACCAGATTCCGACACTCTACCTCAGCCCCCATTCGTTCGGGAACGATGGAAACCGTTATTTTATAAGGGCTTGAGTTGGGTATAGGCGTAAAAAAAGCCACCCGAAGGTGGCTTATAAAGTGGAGGATCGAGGACACCAGTAGAACTTTTTGCTGCGGGCGTCGCAACATTTGATGGTGAAATCGCGAGGCTATGTCATGGGGGTCTGGGAAAACCGCTCGCTGACCAATACCGAGTCTGACTCGTTCAACCTTGCACCGTTCGGCAACACCGGTTTCGTATCAATTGCCCCAGCCAACTCAGTTCTCCCCACAAATCTCTGGAAATGGAGAGAAATCGAGAACCATCAGATTCTGGGATTTTCTGACTGGTGGACCAGTTCTGCGTCCCTTCATCAGTAGCACAGGCGGGAGGGGGAACAAAGTGACGAACGCCGTCTCCTGCTGAAGGCGTGCTAATCGGCGAGCGCCCGGGAAAGTCGCTGCGGCATTGGAGTCCGGCAATTGAATTGGGCCTGAACCGCGAAAAGAACCACGCTGAAATGGACCTTAGACTCGGATCGATTTGCCGTCTCGACCGACAGTCATCTTGTCGTAGATCTGGCCGCCTTTCCTGATGACGATCGGCACGTTGTCGGCTTCGCTTTCAATGCGGATCTCCTCGAGCAACGTTCTTTTTCCAGAATTCGTGCAGTCTCTCCCATGTATGGTGGTTTCGTTTCTGATTGGACGTAGCCTTACTGATTGCTGTCGGACTGCTCTCAAAGAACTGAGCTGATCCAGCGCCGTTTCGTGTTAGTACCTTCACGTTGCCTGAATTGCGATGACAGCTCATGCAACTGTGAAGGCGTGCGCGACGCGGAAGGTGCCCGGTTTCAAATGGATCGCTTGTATCTTGGGCAATAAAACCTTCACTGGCATCAAAGCGGTGCTCCTGCGGATCTATGGCCTTCATCACTGCATTACCCAGCATGAGCTCCCGGGGTTGCATAACGAATTCGGCAACGCTTTGTGTCGTTTCCGGAACTTCGTCGTGTGCGTTACGCCTTACAAACATGTAGGTGCGCAAACTTATGCTGACAATCAGCGGACTGAGTATCCGTTCGCCCTCATCGCTGATCAAAAACGCCTGCTCGACGAGTGCGAGCTGTGTCCCTACTGGAAAGTTATCTTTGGAAAGCTCTTTCTCGACATACTCAAGAGTCTCAGTGCGACCTTTCGGGAGACGTATGAATGAGTAGAATGCCGAACGCCATTTGAGTTTGTCCACGTGAAGATCCGCGGGAATCACCTCATCGGTTCCCATACAAACCCACGAGCTTTCTTTGGCCAACAGATTGGCTGGAAGGAAAGGTGCAAACTGATTTGTGGGGTCGTGACGCCGTGCAAAATCACCTGATTTCACGGTAGCCGCCCACGTGCCGGGAAGGGCCAAGATTTGTGCTTTTGTGAGCGCAAGACGCTGTATAAGCGATGCACTTTTTTGTTGAACTGCGGCGCGACGATCAGAATGATTCAGGCTCGCGACACGTTGTTCGCCAGTGCGCGAATCAATCCAACGGTGCGGACAGGTCGCATCGAACAACTTCCAAAGATGACGTTGCAGCAAAGCACGTTTCACGTCGCTGTACGCCTCAATTTCTGTCTGGGGAAGCGCACCGAACGTATCCAGCGCCGCGATGAACTTCCTGTACGTTTTATCGTCAAACGGGAATTCTGAGGCGGAAAAGAGCGCCGGAGAACTTTCATTCTCAGCATACGTTTTGCCGTCCTTCCCGTAACGCGTCATGATCACGTCGTAGAGCGCGTCGTACGGATCAACCGCGTCCTCTGCCCCGCAGGCGAGACCGGTCGTCAGATGACTAAGGAAGACGACGAGCAGTGTAACCCCGGACAGGGACTGAAACCAACCACTGAGAGCCGGCTTCATCGTTGTGACTTGTGCCTTCATAACGGTTCCTGGAACCTGAGGAGGAATCTATTCGCCCTTTGATTGATCCTGTCTCTTAATATCCTTGCCGACCGGCTGCTCGTCATCATCGGAATTTGAGACTGGCTCGGCAGCTTCGCGTTTGGGGTAGATGTAAGCTGGCCCAACGATTTCGTGTATCTGGTTTTTCCTGATTTTAATATCAGGTCGGTAGAACCCGATGCGACCAATTGGTTTCCCTGCTTCGAGATCCATCGCTGCCTGCATCGTCATTTTCTCCCACAGATCGTTTCGCCCGTGCGGGCGATGAATGACGAACGTTGCTTCGTCGGCCTTGATCGTAATCCATGTCGAGTGGCGTCCAGTATAGCGAACGCTCTTGCCGTCGGCTGGAATTTCGGGAGTGATCACCACCATCTTTATACTTGCTTCAGCCGTGATCGTGATCTTGTTGCCGTCGATCTCCACTTTGTGGACCTTGATGATCTGGACATCGCAGTCGGTCGCCGCATCGCACTCCGGCGTAATTGCGATGCCAACCAGAACGGCCATGATGATTGCCAATGCGTTTGTTGAGCTCGGTGAGAACATGAGTTTGTCGCCTTTAGTTGAGAATGGGAAAGTAGTTGAAGCGATCGTGCTTATTCGACTTCGCCTTTGTTCTCCACCGCGATTAGTTCGTTCTTCGTTGTGAAGTACAGGGCGCTACCATCGGCGACAACTGATGCGTAGACGCTCGAACCGCAATCAATGCGCTGGTGCGGTTTGCCATCAGGCGCGGCTGCTTTCAAATCCGCAGAACATCCGAAGACGAGAACATCTCCATCGACTGTGCCAAGATAGACGTGGTCGCCAACGATTACGGGTGTCGAATAAACGTTCGAAAACGTATCGTAGCCCCAGTGTTGTTTGCCTGTAATACGATCGAGGCAATGCAGGATTCCTTCGATATCAGAGACGAACAGCAAGTCGTCCTTGATCGCGATTTTGCTCAGGCTGCGCGACATCGTCTCCTCAATCTCGATTTTTCCATTGCCGTTGACATCCTGTTGTTCAAATTGCCAGAACACCTTGGAGTTCGGATTCGGTCGAGTGAAATCTCCGTCTGCGACAACACAAGCCTGCTTGCGACGATGAGCGATTGGCGTTTCAGGATCGCGTTTATTGTAGACGAGCTGTGGACTCACATCTCCAGTTCCGGTGGGATCAATACACCACAATCTCCCTTGTCCTCCACCATGCTCAGGGTCCTGGCCCATGGTGACGTAAAGTCGTCCTTCGTGCAGGGTGGGACCATGAAGCAGGTTATTTCGCGAACCGTCGGCCCCCAATTTCCAAACTGATTCCTTGGAATTGCAGTCGAACTTCCAATTCAATTTGCTCTTGCCGTTTTCGGCGCCTTCCGGGTCGAAGCTGTAAAGCCACCCATCGCCACCCGGAAAGATGACCTGAGGTTCACCTTTGACCTCGATGACCGTTGGCGAACCCCATTGTCCGTGCAACACATTCTGTCCGGGTGAAGTATCCTGCCACAACAACTCGCCCGTTCTGCTGTCGACAGCTATGAAGCTGGGAGCATCCGCCAGCGGCGGAACGTGCGAAGCGCCAACGCCATTTCCGGTGACGGCGAATATGCGACCTCGCGAATATGCAATCGTGCATGTGCTGACGTTGTGTGGCTGAACTCCCAGTTCCTTCATCATGTCGAATCGCCAGACGACATCCGCTTCGTTGAGATCGGTATGAACTTCGTCTTGAAGCACTCCATCGTTCTCACTGTCATGAAATCCCATCGTATCGAGGCACACGATTTCGCCGCGATTGGTCACATAGAACAGGCGCTCGCCCGTAACACATGGTCGACTGGTAATGCCCAGTTGCGGCCAGTCATGAACGCGTCCCGTGGGAAGCTTGTGGTTGGAATGTTGCCAAAGAAACTTACCATCAGATTTTCGGAAGCACAGCAACACACCGAGATCAAAGCTGGCCGGAAGACGCTCGAGATACCCATGACCGTTGTTCGATCCGACGTAGACGTGGTCGTCATGCACGACCGGAGCCCGCATCGTCATCGTCCCCAAGGCTGCGCGCCAAAACTCTTTCTGGCCCGAATGCAAACCCGTCAAGGCAGCGACGGAATCTTCTTGTTTGTCCTTCGCTTCTTTCTTCGTTTCCTCACCACCCGCCGCTTTGAAAGCAGGGGCTGCTGCCGTTGATGGCCCCGGTTTTCGATCCTGTTGCATCATGAAAAGAAATGCGGCGACAACGATGAATCCAGCACCGGTCGCAACGACAAGCCACTTCCTACGTGGTGATTTGCCAAACTTTGCCTGCGACGAAAGCGGCTGAGGCGGAGGAATCAACGCTGGCTGCTGCAAGTGCGCGAGCCACCGGTCAAGTAGTTCTGCAACCTCGCTGGCTGTTTGGAACCTGCTGCTGGGTTGCTTTTCGAGCAGCTTCGCAACGATCCGCTCCAACCATTCCGGAACGTCTGTGTTGATGCTGCGAACCGAACGCGGCTGGTCGTTGCCGATTCGGTTCAACACGCCCATCGTGGTTTCGGCGCGGAATGGCGAACGTCCGGTGAGCATGAAGTAGATCAAGCTGCCGAGACTGAACAGGTCGCTGCGATGGTCGATGGCATCACCGTGCGCTTGCTCGGGCGACATATACTGAGGCGTTCCCGTGATCACGCCGCTACGAGTCATGCTGGCGTCGTCAATCGCGCGTGCGAGTCCAAAGTCAGTGATGTGGACACGTTCGACTCCGTTTTCCAAAAGAACATTCGCCGGTTTGATATCACGATGAACAAGTCCTTGCTCGTGGGCTGCGGCCAGTCCGTCTGCAATCTGTGCAGCGATGCGGACAGCTTCGATCACTTGCAACGGACCGGAGTCCTGAACGCGAGCATCAACGCTCCTGCCTTCCACCACGGGCATCACCAGATACGGAAGCCCAGCGTGCTCATCGACAGTTTGGATCGGCACCACATGAGGATGCACGACAGCAGCTGCACTTCTGGCTTCACGCGAAAATCGTTTCCGGGCCGCCGCATTACCGGCGAGTTCTGGTGCGAGTACCTTCACTGCCGAATGTCGATTCAGAGACGTGTCGTATCCACGCATCACGATTCCCATGCCGCCGCGTCCGAGGATTTCCATAATCTCGTACCGAGCGAACCGACCAAGGGACGCGGGGTACTCGCTCGCCTCAAGGAAGCTCGCGTTGGAAGTCGGCGAGACTCCAGAGTCTTCGTCGGCGCCGTGTCCGGTGAATCCCGTGAGCGGTACACCGCTGGGAGTCAGCAATTCTGCAACCTCTTCCCATGTCAAACCGTCCTTGGAAAGAGTCTCCAACTGTGATTGGCATGTCGCACAGGATTCGACGTGTGTGAACACACCATCCTCATTCGCCCCAATTCGATCGCGCAGCAGTTTCATGAGCGCATCGTCGTCGTAGTGATTATTGGTAACCATTTCATCTCCAGTCTCAGTTTGGGTTGTGGTATTCACGACTGCACGGTTTCCGAAATCGCACTACTCAGGCGCTTCAAAACCGCCGCTTTGTTGGGAGACAATCACACGAAGGCGGTCCAGCACACGGCAGCGTGCGACTCGAACGGCTCCCTGCGACTTCCCAAGCTCCTCTGCCACGCTTTCAATGGAACGTAAATCGACTGCCGTCAACCAGAACGCGTCCCACGTCGATTCGTGAAATTCGGCTCGTGCAATCGAAGCGGCCTGCTGAAAGCGAGCACGTCTGTATTCCAGCCGAAACAGCGTCGCAGTGTCGTCGTTCGGTTGAGGATGCTGAGCAAGAAGTCGCGCGACATTACTGTCTCCCGTGCCGTCAGGCCCGCGACCACGCGTCAGATGATTGACGACCAGATTGCGTGTGATCTGATACAGCCAACTGCGGAAAGAACCTCGCGACGCCTCATAGGAGCCAAGAGATCGCTCAACGGCCGTTAACGCTTCCTGCGTCAAATCTTCTGCGTCTGCATGCTGCAAACCTTTCGCCACAGCCACTCGAAAAATGAGCGGACGATAGATCGCCGCAAACTCACGCCAGCTTTCGTCCGCGACGGGGCTATCGAGACTTGCCAGCAACGATTCACGTGTTTCAGGGCCGTTCATTCACTTCTCCTGCAATCAATACACACCGCGATCTCAATTGTTACAGGAGTCAATCAAAAAAGATGTCACCTCGCCAGAAGGACTGGCAGGAATCCACCGATGAGGCAGGCAGTGTTTTGAGATCGTAGTCAGCTCACGGGTGGCGTAATCGAAGTCTCTGTTCGAATCACAATGCGCAGTCACACCGGATCTGTAGGGCCTTCATGGGGACAAGAATTCCGAGATTTGGTGGGAATCGGGTCGGGTGGTTCAGAGAGTGACCAGACGTGGCCACGCGCCCGAGGCGGACTCGAACCACAGCGCACAGTGCAAGTGAGGATAATGGACAGTAGAGCTCTTTAACTCTCTTGCTCACAGTCACTTGCCGCATTTCGCCCCATATTGCACAAACTGATTGAACTTTTTGAGACCAGCGATTCACACCGAAAAGCCCATGAAAAAAGCCGCCGATCGCATTCGATCGGCGGCTCTTGTTTTCGAAGTGGAGGATCGAGGACACCAGTAGGACTTTTTGCAGAAGCAATCAAGGCGTGGAACGTCGAAATTGCAGGGATAGTTCTGTCTTTATCGTCCGAACTGTCAACTGATGATTCATCAGTCAATCAGAACCACCGGCAGAGCCGGCGGTATAAGGAAGGCCCCTGAAAGGGGCCGTGGGTTATAAGTAATCAACGTCGTCAAACAATTTCCACTCCCGTCGTATTTACCCTGTTCCTTGATGTAACAACGAATCATCGCTTCATGGGCTGCCGCAGTTCACACTATAGCCGCGTGACCAGAAGCTTCGTCCAAACATCGTGCCGCTCGTCTGGATCAGTTACCGATGAATACGCACGGCGCTCTTGCCTTTAAAATACCCAACCGTCATCGCAACTGAATGTTTCGGTGGCATACGCAACAGCACATGAATATAGTCTGGTTGAGCGTTCCATTCCTCTTCACCAGCTCGACATCTTTCTGTCGGCTGAGATCACGTAGGATCGATCCGATCTGCGAACGCGGCATCCCGAAAACACACGTTGCCGATACTTAGAGGCTGACAAAGAACCTGTCGTATTGGCACTTGTTCAATCGGGTTGGCAGAGGATTCTGAAGCAGACTGCGGCGAGGGCAAGGTGGTTCCAGGCGTCGATGATCGTGGGATGGCGGTCGTAGCGGATTCGCATTCGCCGCAGGCCTTTGATCCAGCTGATGGTCCGCTCGACCACCCAGCGGACCTTTCCCAGATGACTGCCGTGCGGTGTGCTACGACGACGAATGATCGGTTCGATGCCCATCACCAACAGCAGTTCGCGGGTCGCGTTGCTGTCGTAGCCGGCGTCGGCGTACAGCTTCGCTGGATGATTTCGCGGACGACCTCGTGTGCCGCCGATCTGAGGATACCGAACGACCGTCGAGAGAATCTGACGATGGTCACTGACGTTGGCAGCGGCGGTCTGCATCGCCAGCGGCGTGCCGCGTGCATCGACGAGAACGGTGTATTTTGTACCTGGTTTCCGGCGATCAACGGGGCTCGGCCCACTGCGGTCACCGCCACCGAACGCTCGCACCTGGGCGGAATCGATCATTGTGGTCTCCAGTTCGAGTCTGCCGCGGCGTTTGAGTTCACGGAGCATCAGATGAAGGTAAGCGCGTGGCGAACTACAGGTTCCCCTTTGTGTTTCGCTCCTGCTTTCTTCGATCGGCGATGTCCCAGCGGTGTTGTGGGTGAGTTTGGATCCAGTTGTCCGGGAGTAGTTGTTCCAACGCGGTGCCGCGTGGAATGTTTGTGAGGACATCTCGGAGCCAGGCTCATGGTTCGACGTGGTTGGTTTTGCAGCTGGCGACCAGTGACATCAGGACAGCGGCTCGGCGACCTGCGTGAGGACTGCCGACGAAGAGCCAGTTCTTTCTCCCGATGGCGACGGGTTTCATAGCTCGTTCGGCGGCGTTGTTGTCGATCGAGAGGTCTCCGTCGTCGAGATAGCGGTTCAGGGCGGCCCACTGGTTGCGAGTGTACGTGGCTGCTTTGCCGGTCAGACTCTTTGGCAGAAACTCCTGATCGTCGAGCCATTGTTTAAGGTCATCGAGCAGCGGTGCGACGTGTTCGACTCGCAGCTTCTGGCGCGATGCTGCATCGGCGTTCTTCGTCGCGCGTTCGAGTTCGTAAAGTCGGCTGATGATGGCCAGTACGTGATGAGCTCTGGCGGCGTCCTGTTCGCGAGCCTTGTACCAGTAGCGGCGCGTGTGAGCCCAGCACGCGACTTCGACGATCGCACCGTTGGACTGCAAATAGATTCCGTCGTAGCCACCATAGGCGTCAGCCTGAAGATAGCCGCTGAAGTCTTTTAGAAAGTCCTGCGGACCGGCGCGGCCTCGTGATTCAGTAAAGTCGTAGACTTCGTAAGGATGGTTGTGGTCACCCAGGTACGCCCAGAACCTCGCCAGTCGCGTGCTGCCGATGGTCGTATCGATCAGCTTCACCTGAGTGTCGTCCGTGTGGATCACTTTTGATTGAAGCACACGCTGCTTCATCAGGTCGTACAGTGGCCTGGTGAGATCGGCGACGGCAGCCAGCCAGTCGTAGATCGTGCTGCGTCGAATCTCGACGCCGTGACGCGAAAGAATATCTTCGAGTCGATAGCCAGGCAGATGATCGCCGAACTTGCCGACCACCATGGCTGCGAGCAATCCCGGACCCGCCAGACCTTTTTCAATTGGTTGCGGCGGTTTGGGAGTCGTGATCAGTTTCGCTTCATCGTGTTTCTGCGGACACGCATAGACCGCTCGCTTGTGGACGATGACTTTCAGTATCGCTGGTTCGTACTCCAGTTGCTCACTGGTTTCGTAGCGGATCAGCGGCATCGGTTCGCCGTCGATCGGACAACGACGTTCGTCTTCGGGAAGCTCGTAGAGAACTTCCTCACGCGGCAGATTGTCCGGGATCAGTCGGCGACCGTGCTGACGTTTGCGGCGGCGGGACTTCGTCATCGAAAGTCTCCTGGCCCACAATCAGGCCGCTCAGACTCTCATAACATGTGGATCAGTTTGAGGGAGGCACTCCAGTTGAATCCTGTTCGGTAGGCTCGCCATTGCTCTTGCGTCAGTGAGTTGCCATGAATGACGTACCCATAGAGATTCCGTAGAGCAAGATTGATCGCAGTCATTTGTACGCACCGATGGTCAACATCAACGCCGTAGAACTCGTTATGTCGGTTCACATCGGCGACAGCGAGAAGCGTGCGACCAGAACCACAGGCAGGATCAAGGACTCTTTGGCCGCCTTTATCTGACATTTGCATTTGAGCCATAAGTATTGTGATCGGCTCTGGCGTGAAGAACTGGCCGTTTTCGCCAAAGGTCACACCGCCTTGGAACAGATCGCCGATAATGTCGGCTCTGGTTTCTTCCATTGCATTGACGAGAGCACCGAAGGCATTGGCGAGATAATCACACGCTCTGTCGCCTTTCTCGCCTTCGGAATACTTTTCGACGACTTGCAAGTATTCGGCTTCCATCTGGCCACCCGAAAGCGAGCAGACGGACATCGTGAGAAGGTCTTCAAAGCATCGGCGTGTGTTGTGATGCGATCGGACTGAAGCGTTTTCGAGTTCTTTCCAGACAGCCTTTGAATCTGGGAGAGAGAAGGATTCTTTCAATTGAGAGAGGAGAAGGAAATAAGAAGCCCCGCCAACCGTAGCTGACGGGGAGAATACCAGACTATGAGCCAATAGATTCCAGATACTCAAGATTTCGCCAGTCTTCTTCACTTGGATTGTAAGACTGTGCTAATCTGATTTCGTGGATGGCTCGATCAAATTCATCCATGACAGAGAAGGGAAGGAAATAAAGCTGAAGGTGTTCGCCTTCGCTTCTTTCCCATGCCCGACTGCAACTTGGAGATCGAAGCGGAGCGGAGATTCTAGGTTGCAGGAAGGGCTACAATTGGAAGAAGGCGGAACCAAACCCTGTTCACCGAGGGGTTGAAGTCCGTCAGGCAGAAGAGCCGAGGAGTCTCGGTTTCCCCCTCTACGCCGCTTCCCCAGACTCCTTAGAGGCTGACAAACAACTGGTTTGGCAAGTTGGGAAGTCTTGTAGATTTCGCCCTCGCCGTGAGGTTCTTTGTCGGCCTCTTAGGGTTACCACCCCCTTCAGATGAGGAATTCGGGCATCGTGCCCGAATCTGTTTTTTCTGGGGAGACGCTCACCTGGAAGGGGAAACTCTCGGCCCGCTCAGCGGGCAAACTCCTCGGAAGAGCCTGACCAAGAAGGTGTCACGGTATCCGTCACGGTATTCAGGCAAAAAATTACCAAAACGTGACAAAATTGGGACGTACCGTGACATGCCGATGGAGGTCTACAAATGTCAAAAGCCCCTGAAAAACAGGGGCTTTCTGAGTGGAGGATAACGGACTTGAACGAAATGTCATAACGCCTTGCTTGTCCATAGGTTCCATGCACCGACCTCTCTCTGCCCTGTCGAGTGATGCCGTAGATGATGCCATTCCAGTCGAACTGGCTCTGATCATTAAAGCCTGGCCGATGCTACCGGAAGATGCTCGGGGGGCGATGCTGGCGATTGCTCGGGAAGCGATGCTGGCCGAAGTGGTGACAGAGTCGGCAGTCGACCAGGCGGAAGCGGGTCCTTTTTCGGCTCGGTGAGGTTACCCCTATTAGGAACAGTCACGTTGAAGAACACACTTTGTTTTTAATCCTGCTGACATGCCGCCCCGTCCCGATCGGAACCGTTTGGCGATGGCTGAAACCTGCCGACGAACGGTTTGGGGCCTTCCTGAAGGCATTTCATTTCAGGGGCTGGCGGAAGAATCCTGCTGCCGGACAAAGTTTCTTTCTCTTGCACACGCAGTTCCGGCAGGTTGCTTCGGAAAGTTTTGCGTGAAAGAAAGTGTGTCTTTCACCCCGACTGTTCCCGTAGTGGGTTCGGCGAAAAACGTGTCGGGAAGGACCCGCGAGGTGATGGCGGACCAACTGGCAGGAGCAATTCCGCGTCACGATGCCGCCGTTCGGGATGCTCTGCATTCGGCTCTCATTGTCTATCTGTGAACAGAAGGTAGCATTCATCTGCGAGAGTATGCCGCCCGGTTCCGTTCAGTGATGTTCTACTGAGCCGAAACTGCAAACGTTCCCGTTTTCCGCTCAGCAGACGAAGCGCAGGCCGCCGTGACCCACAACAACGTGACCCACAACATTGTGACCGACGAAACCTCACCTGCTCAGAACTTCGGGCCGGAACCTGAACAGGTCGCTCGGTTCATCGAGCATTGGGCGGCGTCCGGTGGAGCGGAGCGGGCGAACTTTCCGCCGTTTGCTCGCGACCTGTGCGACGTGCTGGCCGTTCCGCATCCCGACCCAACGAAGACCGACGTTGCCGGGAATGCCTACGTCTTCGAACGCGATGTCACGTTCCAGAATCAGGACGGCTCGACCAGTCCCGGACGCATCGACCTCTACAAACGCGGCTGCTTCGTGCTGGAAGCCAAGCAGGGCACAGAGAAGACCGAAGCTGACGACTCGGACGAACTCAAACTCACGTCCGCTCCGAAGAAGAAGACCAAACGCGGAACCGCTATTCGAGGAACCAAGGGCTGGGACGATGCGATGGTCAAGGCCCGTGGCCAGGCCGAACAGTACGCGCGGGCTCTGCCGACGGACGAAGGCTGGCCGCCGTTTCTGATCGTGGTCGACGTGGGGCATTCCATCGAGCTGTTTGCGGACTTCACTCGTTCGGGGAAAACCTACCTGCCGTTTCCCGATCCCGGCAGTTTTCGAATTCGGCTCGAACAACTTGCCGACGATGAACAGCGCGAGAAACTGCGCACCGTCTGGACTGACCCGCTGTCACTCGATCCGAGCCGCCGTTCGGCCAAAGTGACTCGCGAGCTGGCAGACCGGTTGGCTCGTCTGGCGAAGTCGATGGAGGGTTCGGGGTACGAGGCGTCGCGAGTTTCTCAGTTCCTGATGCGGTGTCTGTTCACGATGTTTGCCGAAGACGTCGAACTGATTCCGGAAGACAGCTTTACAGAGCTGCTGATCAGCCTGAAGGGTGACACTGGCAACTTTCCTGACCTGGTTCGGTCGCTGTGGGAGTCGATGGATCAGGGCACATTCCATCCAGTCATCCGCAAGAAACTGAAACGCTTCAACGGCGGGCTGTTCGAGGATTGCGAAGCATTGCCGCTGAATGATCCGCAACTCGAATTGTTGATCGAAGCGGCTCGTTCAAACTGGCGGGAAGTCGAGCCGGCGATTTTCGGGACATTGCTGGAACGAGCACTCGACCCGGTCGAACGTCACAAGCTGGGAGCCCACTACACGCCCCGAGCCTACGTCGAACGTCTCGTCATGCCGACGATCATCGACCCGCTGCGTGACGAGTGGGACGCGGTGCGAACGGCAGCGATCACGCTGGCGACGCGAGGCGATTCGGACGAAGCCATCGAGACTGTCCGCAGTTTTCACGGCAAGCTGTGCGAGACGCGGATTCTCGACCCGGCCTGCGGGAGCGGCAATTTTCTATATGTCGCGCTGGAACACATGAAGCGGCTGGAAGGCGAAGTGCTCAACACGCTGCGCGAGCTGGGATATCGCCAGACGGAGCTGCTGACGGTCGATCCTCACCAGTTCCTCGGCATCGAAGTGAATCCCCGAGCGGCAGCGATTGCCGACCTGGTGCTGTGGATCGGTTACCTGCAATGGCACATCCGGACGCGCGACCTGTCGCAGATTGCCGAACCGATCATCCGCAAGTTCCACAACATCGAATGCCGGGACGCGGTACTGGCGTGGGATGCCGTTGAACCGGTCCTGGACGACAATGGCGAACCAGTCACGCGCTGGGATGGCCGCACGACGAAGCCGCATCCGGTAACGGGCGAAGAAGTCCCCGACGATTCCGCCCGCGTTCCCGTCCTGAAGTACATCAACCCAAGAAAAGCCGACTGGCCGGAAGCCGACTACGTCGTCGGCAATCCGCCGTTCATCGGTAACTGGCGGATGCGGCAGGCGCTCGGTGATGGCTACTCGGAAACGATTCGAACTGCTTATCCGGAAGTCCCGGAGACCTGTGATTATGTCATGTACTGGTGGGATCGGGCTGCCGAAGCAGTACAGGCAGACAAGCTCAAACGCTTCGGGCTAATCACGACGAACAGTCTCCGGCAGAAGTTCAGCCGCCGTGTCCTCAACAAATTTCTTCAAGCAAAGACGCCGCTGTCACTCGACTATGCCGTTCCGGATCATCCGTGGGTTGACGCATCGGAAGGCGCGGCAGTCCGAATCTCAATGACGGTCGCGTCAGCAGGTTCGCATGACGGACTGGTCGAGAAGGTTATCGCGGAGGCACCCAATTCTGACGGTGACGTCGATGTTCGATTGCTGCCGAAGTACGGCCCGGTTCATTCCGATTTGTCGATTGGTGCCGACGTGGCCGGAGCTGGCCCGCTGCAAGCGAACGAAGACTTGTCATGTCCGGGCGTGAAACTTCACGGCTCTGGGTTCATCGTAACGCCGGACGAAGCGGAGCAACTTGGACTCGGAAGAATCGACGGACTCGAAAAACACATCCGCAACTATCGGAACGGTCGAGACCTGACCGCGTCGCCGCGCGGCGTGATGGTCATCGACTTGTTCGGGCTCTCGGAAGATGAGGTGCGATCACGATTTCCAGAGGTGAATCAGTGGGTTCGGGACCGAGTGAAGCCGGAACGGGATCAGAACAATCGAGCAACGTATCGAGACCGCTGGTGGCTGTTCGGGGAACCGCGAGGCGCATTCCGGCCTGCCCTCTCCGGGTTGAAGCGGTACATCGTCACGGTTGAAACCGCAAAGCATCGGTTCTTCGTGTTTCACGAGGATTCGATCCTGCCGGACAACATGCTGATTGCGATTGCGATAGAAGACGCCTTTCACCTCGGAGTCTTAAACAGCCGCATTCACGTTTGCTGGGCACTTGCTGCGGGCGGCTGGCTCGGTTACGGCAACGATCCTCGTTACACGAAGTCGCGATGTTTCGAGCCGTTCCCGTTTCCGGTGGCGGGTGAGTCTCAGCAGTCGCGGATTCGTGAACTGGGGGAGCAACTGGACGCACACCGGAAGCGGCAGCAGGCTCAGCATCCGAAGCTGACGATGACGAGCATGTACAACGTGCTCGAAAAGCTGCGGGCCGGTGAGCCGCTGACGGACAAAGACAAAACGATTCACGAACAGGGACTCGTCTCCGTCCTGAAGCAGATTCACGACGACCTGGACGCGGCGGTGTTCGAGGCGTACGGCTGGCCGGTCACGCTGACCGACGAAGAAATCCTCGAACGTCTGGTCGCTCTGAACGCCGAACGCGCCGCCGAAGAACAACGCGGCCTGATTCGCTGGCTGCGTCCCGAGTTCCAGAACCCGGACACCGGCGAGAAGAAACAGAAAGACCTGGCCATCGAGACCGACGACGAAGACAAACCGGCAAAGAAGAGAAAGGCAAAGAAGAAGGCCGCGACAAAGAAACTGCCGCTGCCCAAAAAACTGGCCGAACAGGTGGTCGCCATCCGCCAGCAACTGGCCACCAGCCGCGAACCACTCACAGCCACCGACATGGCCAGACGCTTCTCCCGAGCGAAACCCGACCAGGTGGAAGAACTACTCCAGTCCCTGACAGTCCTCGGTTCCGCCCGAGAAGTCGAACCCGGCAAATACGTTTCCGCGTGATGTTCCGTCACAGAGCAGGAAAACACGGAGGCAGATAATTGACCTACGAAAACGTATCAGAAGCTCTACCGAAGACGTCCGAAGAAGTCGCTCTTTTGCATTCACACATCCCCAGAATGCTGATGCGAATCCCAAAACGCTGGCAGAGGTGGGATCCAGACAGTTTGACCGATATTCAGGATCGTACGCTGTTTCTACTGGTCGCCGCTGGCATGGTAGAACGTCGCTGTCGCCTGCGAATGCAGATGCTGAACCATCCCGTCTTGCTGGAAGCCTCACTGACGACGACTGGCGAAGCTGGGGTTTCCTCGCTGGAAGCAGGCGCTGCCGCCATGTGGCACGAATGGGCCGACGCCTGGACGACATGGAAGGAAAGCGACACTGCGGGAACCAGTCCGTTTCATGCCGAACGTCTGGCGCCTGAGGAATGGCGACTGACTACCGAAGGTGTCACTGCGAGAAAAGACCTGAGGGCGGGAGAGCTGTCGTACGTTTTCGAGTTCGTTCTGAAGACTGGAGACTTTCGCAACAGAAAACCGGTCGCTGGTCGCAGCCGACTCTTGAAGCTGGATCGAAAGCAGTCACCCCAGAAATCAGCTTCGACAGACGCGAACGAAGTCGGATTTAACGTTTCGAATTGGGGCGAAGGTGCAAAAGCAATCGGTGATTTGCTGTCCGGTCAGCTCGAAGTCATGCTTGAGCGACTGGTAGAAAACCCAAAGCGACGACGAAAGAAAACCGCGAATAAAAAAACGACGGTGGGTCCTGACCCGAATCAAAAGCAGCGTGAACAATTCGAGGCTCGATTCTATCTGGTCTACGAAAAGTATGGCCTGGCTGAAGCCTGTCGCGAATGTGGGCTCGATGAGGTCAAAGGGACTCGACTCCGTAATAAGCTGAGAATGCGAAAACGCCGCGAAGCGGAAAAAGCTGAGAAAGCACGACGTGTTACAGAAAAGCGCGACGCCTGATTTTCTGTAACACATGAAATTCGGAAACTGTGCGAAATCCTGCGGGCTTAGCCCGTCTTATGCAGAGACAGGGTTTACAGATCACTCGTGTTACAGAGTTGGTGTAACAAACCATCCCTAATCTTCCGCCCAATGGCAGCCGCTTGTTGAGCTGCCTGATTCGTTGAACGAATACGGGAGGTAATCAGGATGATTGCTCAAGCATCATCGGGAGACGGTGGAACGCGGCTGGCGGTGACTTATCGGGAAGCAGGGGATTCGCTCGGAGTTTGCGAGCGGGTTGTCTGGCAACTCGTGAAAGACGGCAAGCTCAAGGCCGTTCGCATTGGTCGCTCGGTACGGATTCCAGTCACGGAACTGGAACGCTTTGTCTCGGAGTCCGCAAACGCTGCGTGACCGTTTTTGAACGAGACTCCAAACGCACACAGGCGGCAGGCTCGACCTGCGAAGTCAAACCTGCCGCCTGCGTTTCGCATTTGTCCACAACTCCGACCGCATTGCTGGACACGCTCTGGCGGTCATTGCTTTGGGAGGACGCCGTCATGGTAACAACCAGACCGCGCACACAAGAGATTGATACTTCGTTTTCTGCTGAAAGCTCGATGACATTCAGGCGGGAGGCTGTCCAATGAACAGGCTTCCGATTGAACGAGTGTTGAGGGCGTTGAAGGACTCGACCGGTCGCGAACCGGTGGAGTCAGGATCGGGCTGGATGGCTTGCTGTCCAGCTCACGATGACCACAACCCGAGCCTTTCCGTCTCGGCTAAGGAAGACGGTCGAGCTCTGCTGAACTGCTTCTCGGGATGCTCGACCGAATCAGTTCTCGCTGCTTTGGGCCTGACGGCTGCTGACCTGTTTCCGCAAAATCCGGAACAGACGACGGTGTCTATGTCCATGAAACCTCAGAATTCCCGAGAACAGGCCGGGTTTCATGGACGAAACAAGACGCCAAAGCCAACCAGACAGAACACTGAGACTTTTCAGACATCGCGGGAAGTCATCGAGTCACTGGAAAAGCGACTTGGGAAGCGGTCCGCCGCCTGGACGTATCACGATGCTGAAGGCGGCGAAGCAGGCGCGGTCATCCGCTGGGAACGTCCTGACGGTGGAAAGACCATCCGCCCGATTCGACATGGTGACGATGGCTGGTCTGTCGGCGCGATGCTCGAACCACGTCCGTTATATCGGCTGCCGAGCTTGTCGAAATCGGAGCTGGTCTATGTCACGGAAGGCGAGAAAGCTGCTGAGGCTGGAGTGGCCATCGGGCTGAATGTCACAACGTCGCCTGGCGGCTGTAAAGCTCCTGCGAAGGCTGACTGGTCACCATTGGCTGGAAAGGAAGTTGTCATTCTGCCGGACCATGACGACGCTGGTGAGAAGTACGCCGAAACCGTGGCCGGTATCCTGACGAGGCTCGATTCGCCCGCGAAAGTGAAGATCGTTCACCTCCGGGAAGTCTGGCCTGACCTGCCGGAGAAAGGCGACCTGCACGACTGGTACGAAGCTCACGTCGGCATTGATCCGGAAACTCTACGGGATCAACTCGAAACTCTGGTCGCGAGCGTCGAACTGCGGCAGCCAGAACGACCGCGACCGGCAGTCGAACAATTCGAGCCGTTTCCCGTTACTGCACTGCCGCAAGTCGTGCGGGAGCTGGTAGTAGCTGGTTCGAATGCCATTGGCTGCGATCCTGCGTTTATCGCGCTGCCCGTGTTGTCTGTGCTTGGAGCTTCCATCGGTAACACGCGAAGGTTGCGTCTGAAGCCGGGCTGGGAAGTTCCACCGATCATCTGGACGGCCATCGTCGGACGATCGGGAAGTCAGAAGTCACCTGCGTGGAAGCTGGCACTGTCGGCTGTCAACGAGCTGGAAAAGGAAGCAGACCGGCGCTGGCGTCGCGAATACGCAGAGTATCGCGATGCCATTGCTGAACTGAAACGCGACCGGCGAACGGCAGGGGAATCCGCAGACAGTGAGGAACAGTCGGAACAGCCGACTCTCCCGATAGCAGAGCGGTTTGTCGTGTCTGATACGACGATCGAAGCACTCGCGCCGCTGCTTTTGGAAAACCCGCGTGGGCTGTTGCTGACGGTCGATGAACTGGTTGGCTGGCTGGGATCGTTCGACCGGTTCAATCGAGGTGGTCGAGCATCGGCTGACGCCGGGCGCTGGTTGTCGATGTTCAACGCCGCGCCGTTGCGCGTCGACCGTAAGACTGGCGAACCGAGAACAATCTACGTTCCTTCTGCGGCTGTAAGTGTCTGCGGCTGTAAGTGTCTGCGGTGGAATTCAACCGGGGACTCTGCGGAAGGCCATCGGATCCGAACATCGCGAGAACGGTCTACTGGCGAGAATGCTGCTGGCGTATCCGCCGCCCCGTTCCCGTCGCTGGTCAGAGGCCGACATTCGAGCGGATTCTGTCGAGCCGTTTACGGAGTTGCTTCGCTCTTTGCGGAGAATCGAGTTTGAACGGGATCGGATTGGCGAGCCGGTTTCCGGCATCATCGAACTGAATCAGGCAGCGAAGAATCTGTTCTGCGACTTCTACAACGAACACGCGAAGGAACAGGAAACGCTCGACGATGACCTGGCTGCTGCCTGGTCGAAACTGGAAGAGTACGCCGCGCGGCTGGCTCTGATCATCCACGTTTGCCGCCATGCTTCCGGCGAAAACGTAAACGAACGGAAAGTCGACGAAAGCAGCATGGCCGCAGGAATTGAGCTGACTCGTTGGTTCTGCCGCGAAACACGTCGCGTGTACGCAGTGCTCGAACAGAATGAAACCGAGCGTGCCTGCCACGAACTGGCGGAATGGATTCGCCGCAAAGGCGGTGAAGTATCAGTCCCTGAAGTGCAAGGCGGTCACCGTCGCTTCAGGACATCCGTCGAAGCAGAGTCGGCTCTGGAAGAACTCGTTTCTATGGAACTGGGATACTGGCAACCAGTCGACACGACCCGGCGCGGCGGGCGTCCATCGAGACGCTTCGTGCTGTTCCCCGCCTGACTTCGTCCATGAAACCCCGCTCGTTCTCGGAGTTCCTGAAGTTTCATGGACATAGACGCGGTCAACAAACCGCACTGACTTAATCAACTCAAACTTCAAAAGCTGTGGCAGCGCTGCGCCTTCACCACTATCCTGGCCCGCACACAGCCGCATTGAACAGACAAGGACCAGACAATGGCGAGCTTCAACTACGACACCGCAACCCGGAAGGCATTCATGCAGTTCTGGGATTCGCAACGACAACGACGTGGCATTCGGTTGTCCGGGGTGTCGAAAACCTTCGCACAGCGGTTTCATGCTACCGTTGAGAATTTGCACAGTGCGAAGGAAACCGGTGGGAGTGTCGACAATCACACTGCCGATTTCGTCCGCAGTCTGGGCAACGTTTACTACGATAAGCTGGTCAAGGTCGGACTGGTTGAGCCGAGAGTGACTGAAGCAACGAAGGAAGAACTTCAACCGGATCCAGTGGTCCGTCTCGGTGAGTTTCTGACGGACTATCTTGCACGTCGAACCGACATCAAGGCTTCATCGAAACTGGTTTACGGACACGTTCAGCGTGACCTGCTTCGATACTTCAAGGCGAACATGCCCATTGAAGACATTACTCACGGTCATGTCGTCGACTTCGGGCGTTACCTGAAAAAGAGAAATCTGGCTCGACCAACAATTGACCGGCGAATCAGCCTCGCCCGGACGATCTTTGCGGATGCCGTAAATCATCGGCTGTTAGACTCCAACCCGTTCGATGGCTTTCGGAAGTCCCTCAAAGGCATCGTGAGTCGAAACACAAAAAGCCGTCAGCACACGGTTTCACGAGAAACGAGTTCGAGTGTTCTGGAGCACTGTCCGGACGCCGAGTGGCGTTGTCTGATTGCTCTAAGCCGCTTTGGTGGACTCCGTGTTCCGAGCGAGGCGTTGTCACTTCGCTGGTCTGACATCGACTGGAACCGAAACTTAATCCACGTACCTTGCCCAAAGCTGGAACATCTGGACGGGCACGCAGTCCGCGATGTGCCGCTGTTCGGTGAGCTACTGCCGTACCTTTTAGAATGTTCAGAAGCGGCTGACGATGGAGCCGAGTTCGTCATCACTCGTAACCGGCCACCTATACTGAAGTCGGGGGCTGGCTGGGCAAACGCCAATCTGCGAACGAGGTTCGAAAAGATCATCCGGAAGGCCGGGCAAGAACCGTGGCCGCGACTGTGGCACAACCTGCGAGCTTCACGACAGACGGAACTCGCTGATCACTTCCCATCACACGTCGTCTGTGCGTGGATCGGCAATTCTGAATCAGTGGCTCGTGAGCACTATCTGAAAGTGACACCAGAACACATGCAGCGAGCGGTCAACGGTGTTTCGCTTCCGGGAGTGATGCCGTCAGTGATGCCACATGACGTTGATTTGCCAGGCATCGAACCGCAGAGCCAAATCCGACTGGCGGCAGACGATAGCCGTAACTCCAGTCAGCGCAAAAAGAAACGGTCACATGCAGAAGCATGCGACCGTTCAAAGATGGAGGATAACGGACTTGAACCGATGACCTTCTGGCTGCCAGCCAGACGCTCTCCCAACTGAGCTAATCCCCCGATGTCTAACTGCTTGTCCCGATTAAAAAGCTCGTGACATAGCGAACCTGTCATCGGCAAAACGAACAGCGATTCTCAAGAAGATTGTGACGGAATCGTTTTCTTCTTGAATTTCAGCCGTCAAAAATCCTCGCTTGCCTGCGACACCCGGAAGTTAGTTTCGAGCAGCGGGCATGTCAAGCAGCTGAGTCCAGAGTGAGTGAGCGATGGCGTCGACGAAGAAACGGCAGCGAACCAGCCAGCAAAGAGTTGGCAATCAATCGAATTCCTGCACGCTCGGCAGGTCGCTTATTTGACAGGTTTCTGGTGATTTCATCGAATCGGCAGACGACGGATTCAACCCATCGAAATCAGTCAATTTGAATTAGGTGGCCAGGCCGAAGGGGACTCACGTCGATGGAGTTGCCATAATTCAGCGAACGCTGTCGAGGCCACTCAGGGTTGTGGCGAACGAGTGCTGAGGTGACAGTCGAACGACGAATCCAGTCACTGCTTGATTATTGGCAGGCCGTGAACGACAAAATCTATGCCAGCTTCTACTCCAGCACGGAGTTGCTTCTTTCATGCAGTTTGAGTTTCCGGAACTGCTGATTCTCTCCATTCCCGTCTGGTTTCTTTATCGCCGCTTCGGGCAGGCGAGGGGGGCTACCGGGTGGTTGAGAGTTGCGCTGCTGATCGCTCTGGTTCTGGCGTTGTCGGGGCCTCGTCTCAACATTGGCGGACGTGGTGTTGACCTGGTGGTTGTTGCGGATCGATCGTTGTCGCAGTCGGCTCAGGCGAGAGACAACATTCGCGAGATTATCCTCAACCTTGAGGATCACGTTACGACTTCGGTTGGCAGCGGCAATCGTTTGTCGCTGGTGACGTTCGGGACGGACTCGCGAGTCGAATACGAGCTGGCAAACCGGATCAGCCGTACGGAATTGGTCAAAGAGATCAATCCAAACGGCAGCGATCTGAATGCGGCAATTATGACCGCGCTCGATCGGGTTGACGCGAACCGACCGGCTCGCATTCTCATTCTTTCCGATGGTGAGGCGAATGGAGCAAACCCTGAATCGGCAGCACGACGAGCCAATGAGCAGGGCGTTCCGATCGACGCTCGCGAGTTTGAGCGGCTG
This sequence comes from uncultured Planctomycetaceae bacterium, assembly GCA_963976765.1. Lineage (GTDB taxonomy): Bacteria > Planctomycetota > Planctomycetia > Planctomycetales > Planctomycetaceae > JABMPE01. The sequence continues at coordinate 115,845 of CAXBME010000016.1, read as the reverse complement.
CAGGTTGGAGACGTCGCAATTGAGTCTGTCCTTCTGCCGGAGACGGTAGCTCCTCGTGAGCCGTTTCAGTATTCGGTCTGGATTCACGCCGGGCGAGAAGCCTGGGGCACCGTTCACGTTTTGCGTGACGGTCGCGAGATTGCTCGGCGAGAAGCCGACTTCAACACAGGTATGAACCGTTTGCTGTTTCGCGACCTGCTGGAAGATGGCGGCCTGCACAGCTACTCGGTCGAGCTGAAACTTGACGACGACCCACTTCCTGAAAACAACACGGGGGCTGGCGTTGTCAGAGTTGACGCCGGGCCGCGCGTGCTCGTTCTGAATTCAGACGGGCAGACCGGGAACCTTGAACGAGCGCTCACGGCGGCGAGAATTCCTGTCGATACGGTCAAAGCATCCGATCATCCGCTCACTCAGGATTCTCTGGACGGCTACCGAACGATCGTGCTTGAGAACGTTCCTGCCGAAGATTTCGGGCGGCTGAAGATGGAGCGGCTGACGCAGTTCGTCGAGGATCTCGGCGGCGGGCTGTTGATGACGGGCGGAAAACGCAGCTTCGGAACGGGTGGTTATTTTCGAAGTCCGCTGGAAGAAATTCTGCCGGTGTCGATGGAGCTTCGCGAAGAGCATCGCAAACTTCGAGTCGCCATCGCCGTTGCCCTCGACCGATCCGGCAGTATGACCGCGCCGGTCAAAGGCGGCAAAACAAAAATGGACCTCGCCAACCTCGGCACCGCCGAGTGCGTTCGCATGTTGTCGGCGCAGGACATGGTGTCGATCATTGCGGTCGACAGCTCGCCACACGTGATCGTGCCGCTGTCGCCGGTCGACGATGCGGAAGGGATTGCGCACAAGGTGCTCGGCATTCAGAGCATGGGCGGAGGCATTTTCGTTTACGAAGCGCTCGTCGAAGCGGGTTCGCAACTGATGAAAGCTGAGGGCTATTCCACTCGGCACATCATTCTGTTTTCAGACGCTCAGGACAGCGAAGAACCGGGAGCGTACAAGGCCCTGCTCAAGAAGTACGAAGCCGCCGGCATCACGGTCAGCGTGATCGGACTCGGAACAAAAGCGGACAGCGATGCAAGACTGCTGGAAGACGTCGCGAAGCTTGGCGGTGGCAACATCATGTTTACAGCCGATGCCGAAGAACTGCCCAGGCTGTTCGCTCAGGACACGATGAGCATCGCTCGAAACACGTTTGTCGAACCGGATCCGAACACACAGCCCGACGGCATTCCCGGCGCGAGAATTCCGGATGCCTTGCTGATGGGCAATCTCGGCAACGGCCCTTTCCCAAAGGCGGATGGTTACAACCTGAGCTATCTTCGCCCGGAAGCGACTGCGGCTGTCCTGTCGGGGGACGAGTATCAGGCGCCGTGGTCGTCGTTCTGGTATCGCGGTCTCGGCCGGGTTGCCGCGATCACGCTGGAAGTCGACGGAAACTTTTCCGGGCAGTTCGGAAGCTGGGATCAGTACGAAGATTTTCTCGTCACACACGTGCGGTGGCTGCTGGGCGGTGGAAGCTCCAATGATGTTTTCGTCAAAGTTGAACAGTCCGGCCAGGACGCGATCGTGAGGCTGGAACTCGACCCTGCAAGCGCCGGTCAGAAGTCGACGCTGAATCCAGAACTGATCATCGTGCCGCCTGGGCAGGAACGGGAAAACGTGCTGCGGCCAGACTTTGTCTGGACCGGTGCTCACGAACTGGAATTCCGATTTCGGCTTGACCAGACCGGGACGTATCGAACGCTCGTTCGCACGGGCGAGAGAACCTTCACACGAGGCCCGACGATCACGCTGCCTTACTCGCCCGAGTTTGCGCCTCGCGTCGGACTGCCGTCGGGGCGGGAAATACTCGCCCGAATCGCCGAGTTGAGCGGCGGCGAACTTCGCACGGACGTGATGGACATCTTCAGGAATCCGCCGCGATCCGCTCGCACTGTTTCGCTGCTTGCTCCACTGATGATTGCAGGAATCATTCTGCTGCTCCTGGAGATTGCCGGGCGACGACTCGCCCTTTGGGAACGACTTCGCGAGGTCGCTCAAACTCCGATGGCGGCTTCCGCTGCGCAAACTGAATCGGCAAAAACTGGTGCTGCCGGCTGGCTGGCGAAAATCCGTTCGACCAGGGAACAGCGACGGGCAGCTCGGACGTCCCGCAAACGCGATTCCGAAAAGCGGCAAAGCACAGTGGGAGCAACTGCGGAGACTGATCAGAAATCACCAGCGGCGCAGTCGGATGAAAAATTACCAACCACCGACAAGACTACCGCGTCAGTCTTTGAACAGGCGAGAAAGCAGGCTCGAAGACGCTTTAAGAATTAGCAATCTTTTGAGATTGGCAGAAGACGCCACTCCTGGTGTACCACTGGCTCGGCCATTATGCCTCATCCGGCCTCATTCGATTTAGCGGCTCTGAGAAACGCTGGCGGAACCAGCGGCACACTTTCGACCGGCCATAACCATGAACATTGAACCTGGAACCAACAAGACCATGAACGACGCATCAGGAAAGCTGCTGGCAGGAAAAACGGCAATCGTGACCGGATCCGGGAGAGGACTTGGGCGAGCGTTCGCAGAAACTCTGGCGAACCTCGGATGCAACGTCGGCATTCATGGGATGAGAGAAAACGGCCCTGCTGAGTATGGCGAAGGCACAACACTCACGGACACGGCTCACGAGATCGGCGAGAAGTACGGAGTGAAAACAGTCCGCGCCCTCGGTGACCTGACTGATAATGAACAGGTCGGGCGCATCGTTCAGGAAGTCAGCGACGCTTTGGGGCCAATCGATATACTGGTTCACAATGCCGGGGGAGACATCGCTGCAAAGGGCGGAAAACCAAACCCCAACGATGCCGTCATGATTAAAGAAGAAGACGTCCGATCGGTGATGGATCGAAACCTGCTGAGTACAGTCTTCATCAATCAGCACGTTTCACGCAGCATGATGGAGCGGAAGACGGGCCGGATTATCAACATCAGCTCAATCGCCGCCTTCCGGGGAAATGTGAATTCAGCCATCTACTCAACAGCCAAAGCGGCAGTCGTTGAATATACCCGGTGTCTCGCCCTGCAGATGCGACCGTACGATGTTACCGTCAACAGCCTGGCTCCCGGCGATACTCGGACGGGACGTTTTCTGGGAACTCGCGAAGTCGATCAGGAACGCATGACCGAATCAGGAACGCTCGAACGAATAGCGCTCGTCGATGAAGTGGCTCGTGTGGTCGAGTTCTTCGCCGGGCCAATGGGGCAGTTCGTGACTGGCCAGGTATTGCGCGTGGACGGCGGCTCGCAGTGCTGGCCGTCGTAGTGTCGCAAAGCCGGTGACAAATTGAAGGACCGTATCGTCAACGTTCTGGTCGTCCCGTGATGACCTCTGACCTGGTCAGCAGCAGAAAGTATCGCCAGTTGGAGAAGGCGACAGATCTGACAGATGAATTGGCGTGTCCACAGGCTGTCGCGTTGTGATTTCGGGCCGGACCAATAATCATCGTTGAGATTTGCGGACTCAGGCTAACGCTTCGTTCACCCGCTCGGTGAATCTTTTAATCCACTTCAGGCAATCCACCTCAGGACAAATCTCGAATGATTCTTCGTCGCCTTTGTTTGCTGCTGTTTGGTGTTCTGTTTTCGTCGCCGGTTTTATTTGCCGCTGAAAAGCCAAATATTATCGTGATCATGGCGGACGATTTGGGCTACGGAGATCTTTCGTGTTACGGCGCGACTCGAGTGAAGACTCCGAATATTGACCGTCTGGCGGCAGAAGGGCAGCGGTTTACCAGCGGCTATTGTTCCGCCTCGACCTGCACGCCGACTCGGTATTCGTTTCTGACAGGCACCTACGCGTTTCGCCGACCGAGGACTGGAATCGCTCCGCCGAACAGTCCTGCGATTATTCAGCCAGAGACAGAGACGATCGCGTCATTGCTGCAAAGCGTCGGGTACCGGACGGCGGTTGTTGGGAAATGGCACCTTGGACTTGGCGGGCCGGACGGACCGGACTGGAACGGCGAACTGAAACCGGGGCCGCGCGAAATTGGTTTCGGATTCAACTTTCTACTGCCGACGACAAACGATCGAGTTCCTCAGGTCTACGTTCAGAATCATCGCGTACTGAATCTCGATCCAAAGGATCCGCTCTGGGTCGGCGACAGAAAGCCCAGCGCGGACCATCCCACGGGGATCACTCATCGTGACTCTCTCAAGATGGACTGGTCACACGGGCACAACTCGACCATTCACAATGGCATCAGCCGGATCGGCTTCTACACGGGTGGTCACGCCGCTCGGTTCCGGGACGAAGACCTCGCAGACGAATGGGTCAACCAGTCGAATAAGTGGATCGAGTCCAACAAGGACAATCCCTTCTTCCTTTTTTTCTCGTCGCACGACCTGCACGTTCCGAGAATTCCGCACGAACGTTTTCAGGGGAAGTCGCCACTCGGCTTTCGCGGTGATTCCATCGTGCAGCTTGACTGGTGCGTCGGCGAGTTGATGAAAACGCTGGATCGGCTCGGCATTTCCGAGAACACGCTCGTCGTCTTCTGCTCGGACAATGGTCCTGTACTGGATGATGGTTACAAAGACGGAGCATTGGAGAACAACGGCGATCACCGGGCATCTGGACCGTTCAGCGGTGGAAAATACAGCGTCCTGGAAGGTGGAACACGGACGCCATTCATTACTCGGTGGAAAGGTCGCGTGCCGGCAGGCGAATCGGACGAACTCGTCTGCACGATCGATATGGCCGCGAGCTTTGCAGCGATGACCGGCGCGAAACTGAAGGACGACGCCTGCATCGACAGCTTCAACGTTCTCGGCGCCCTGCTGGGTGAAAAGGGAGCCGAAGGCCGAGCTCACCTTGTTCAACAGGACAACGGGAAAGGTGGCAACTATGGACTTCGAGTTGGCCACTGGAAACTTCAACGTCACGATTCAAAGCAGGCTCGAAACGTTAAAGTCAACACACCGCTGACAAACACCAGAGTCACGCAATACCGGCTGTTCGATCTGAGCAGCGATCCTGGTGAAAAGAACAACGTGCTTGATGAGCATCCTGAGGTGGCGAAACGTCTGACGGCGTTGCTCGAAAAAGTCATCACAGACGGACGAAGTCGTCCGTGATGGATTGTGTCGCTCTGAAAATTGCCGTCAACGAAAGGTTGTGGGCAGGGCTGTGTTCAGTGGTAGCCGGTTAGAAACCTGCCTCGCACCCGTCATTTCCAGGCAGCTCATCAGTAGATTCAACACGCGGAAATGTCGGTTGTCGTAACTGCTTGCAGCTTCGGTTTTGGTAGTCGGTGCCAGATATTGGAGAGTCAGGATGAGACGAAATTCGTATCTGTGGCTGTTGCTTGTGGCGTTGCTGATGGTTTTTCCGAGGCTGGACGCGGCAGCGGCAAAGCAGCCGAATGTCCTGCTGCTTTGTGTCGACGATCTGCGACCGGAACTGGCATGTTTCGGAAAGAGCTATATCAGGTCTCCGAATATCGACGCGCTGGCGGCTCGTGGTCGAGCGTTTCATCGGCATTACGTGCAGGCTCCGACGTGTGGCGCGTCCAGGTACGCTTTGCTGACCGGCACTTACGGCCCGGCAGGCAACGGAGCGTTGTTCGCTCGCGGTGCGAAAGTCGCGAAAGATCCGAAAACGTATCCGCCGAGCTTTCCCGCGTGGTTCCGGCAGAACGGTTACACGACAGTTTCGGTCGGCAAGGTATCGCACCATCCGGGCGGTCGCGGCGGCAGCGATTGGGACAACGACTCGATTCACGAGATGCCGCTGTCGTGGGATCGTCACTTGTTGCCGGCTGGCCCGTGGCTGCATCCTCGAGGATCGATGCACGGACTGGCCAACGGCGAGATCCGCGGCGACGCTTCGAAAATGGATCTCTTTCAGGCCGTCGAAGGTCCGGATTCGATTTACCCAGACGGCCTGATTACCAACGAAGCGTTGAATCAACTCGATCAGCTGACGAAGGCCGATGACGGCAAACCGTTCTTCCTTGCTGTTGGAATTATCCGACCTCATCTGCCATTCGGTGCTCCGAAGAAATACCTCGACCTGTACGAGGGCGTTGAACTGCCGCCGATTGCCCATCCGGCCAAACCGGCAGGAAAGACGACCTGGCATGGCTCGGGCGAGTTCATGAAGTACAACCGTTGGAAACGAAATCCGAACACAGATGCCGAGTTCGCGACCGAAGTACGAAGACATTATGCGGCATGCGTCTCGTATGCCGATGCCCAGGTCGGGCGAGTGATCGAACGATTAAACGCGACAGGCGAAGCAGACAACACGATCGTCGTGCTGTGGGGTGATCATGGCTGGCATCTGGGCGAGCATGCGATCTGGGGCAAGCATGCATTGTTCGAAGAGTCGCTGCATTCTCCGCTGATCATCTCTTACCCCGACATGCCGAAGCCGGGCAAGTATTCAGATTCGATGGTCGAGACGATCGATGTGTTTCCGTCGGTTTGTGGAATTGCCGGTTTGCCGAAGCCGGACTTTGTCGACGGAGTTTCTTTGCTCCCGATCATCAAGGACCCGTCAGCGGCAGGGCACTCCGCGATTGCTTATGCCAAAGCTCGAACGATCCGCACGGACACGCATCGATTGGTCGCTCACAAGGACGGGTACAACGAACTTTACGATCACCGGACGGCTGACGGAGAAACTCGCAACGTCGCCACCGAGCAGCCCGAGGTTGTGCAGGCACTGCTGGCTGAATTGAGTGCCCGGCTGAAAAATCAATAATAAGGCGTGCGAACGTACGCTGTTGTCCGCATTTCTGAATGAGGAACGATTGAATGCCAGAACGATTAATGAACCGCCGGGACGTTCTACAGTCTGCTGCCGCGATTGGTGCTGGTTTCTGGCTGGGTGGCAGCGTTTCCAGTCGAGCCGACGAATCTCCGAACGAAAAGATCAACGTTGCCTGTATCGGGATTGGTGGTCGCGGTTCGGCGAACGTCGGTGGAGTCTCGAAGCAGAATATCGTCGCCCTTTGTGATCTCGACGAGAGCCGAGCCGGCAAGATGTTCGAAAAGCATCCGAAGGCAACACGCTTCAAAGATTTCCGAAAGATGCTCGACGAGATGGAAGGTCAGATCGACGCCGTAGTCGTCAGCACTCCGGACCATACACATTACCATGCCTCGATGATGGCAATGCGGATGGGCAAGCATCTGTATTGCGAAAAGCCAATGGCACACTCGGTCTGGGAAATCCGAGAGATGACCGACATGGCGAAGAAGATGAAACTCGCCACACAGTTGGGAGTGCAGCGGCACACGCTGTCGGTCATGCACCGCAGCGTTGAGCTGATTCAGGCGGGCGCTATCGGCAAGGTCAGTGAAGTTCACAGTTGGATCGGTGGCGATCGAGGAATGCCGTCTCCAGCGAAAACGGGTGAGAAAGTTCCCGCGCATCTGGATTGGGATTTGTGGCTGGGACCGGCTGCAGATCGACCGTACTCATCTTCTTATTGCCCCTACAACTGGCGCTTCTGGTGGGACTTTGGTACGGGCGAAACGGGAAATTTCGGCTGCCACATTCTGGATATCCCGTTCTGGGCTTTGGGCCTAAAGTATCCAAAGAGGGTTGATGGCTCGGGGCCGGAAGTTGACCCGCAGCGAACTTCAAAGTCGATGACGACGCGGCTTGAGTTTCCTGATAAGGGCGTGACGCTGCACTGGTACCACGCCAAAAGTGGCCCACCGATTTTGAAGGAGAAGGGGCTTTCTGATAAGGGGATGAACACTCTCTTCATCGGCGACGGCGGGATGTTGTTGACCGGTTTCGGTAAGTACCAACTGCTGCCCGAAGAGAAGTTTGCTGACTACAGGACGCCGGAAAAATCGATTCCCGATTCGCCAGGTTTTTACAACGAATGGTTCAACGCGATCCGCGGTGGCGAGTCTGCAACCTGCGACTTTGGCTACTCCGGTCCACTGTCGGAAACCGTTTTGCTGGCGAATACGGCGTACCGAGCGGGCAGCGGTTTTGACTGGGATGCGAAGACGCTTTCGACTGGCGGCAACAGACAGGCCGACGCGCTCATTCGTACGGAATTCCGGAAAGGGTGGGAAGCCTGATGAAGGAACTTGTCTGTCGAGTCGGCTTCAGGGGTATCCTGCTTGCGGCACTGGCAGTGCTCTCGCTGCTGTGTGATGTCCGCGCAATTGCTGCTGACGAAGTTGCAGGCAATCCAGACGTTGTCTTTGAACCGTTGAAACTCGACGACCCCGTCACGTTCATGGAGATGTCAGAGGACGGCGAAAAACTCTTTCTGACTCACCAGGCAGAAAACGCGGTCACGATCTACGACGTGCGGGAAGCACGTGTGATCTCTGTCCTCGAGACGCCGTCGCCCAGAAATGCCTTGTGGCGAAACGGTCAGTTGATTGTTGCTGATAGTCTCAGCGGAACGATCAGTGTGTTCGTTGAGGCGAAAGACTGGCAACTGGCAAAGCAGTTCAGGATTCCCAAAGACAGCATCGTTCACATGTCTGCGCCGCAGGGCAAAGCGTTTGAGAATGAGATCATCGTCACCTGTCATGGCCCCGGCGGTCAGTCGTCGTATCAGGACAGTATGATTTTTGTGGTGAGTACGAAGACTGGTTCTTTCAAGCCAATTTCAAAGTCGGCATTGGCCACGGTGACTTACGACGGACGATTTATTGTGACGCAGGGATCGTTCAACCTCAGCCCGTCAGGCGGCATCACAGGTTTTGACTATGATGAATTTGTCGGAGCCAATCGAAACGCACGGCAGATATTTCGAGGTGGTCATACTTCGACCCCGTTCGTCTACCAGGTTCATCCCGGCGGATATCTGATTGGTCAGAACGTTGTTTTTGGCGGCGTCCCGCTGTCGCTGCTTGAAGGCGATTATGGAAGACTGATTATTCCTGACGTGACTCAGAAAGTGCTCTATTTTGTCACGGAAGACGTGATTCAGGCTCGAAAGCTGAATACCACATTGTCCGAAGTGGGGACGCGAGTGGCTCGTTTTCCAGCTAACTTCGATGACTCCGAAAAGCTGTTTCACAACTGGTCGCACTCCCGAGGCTATCTGCTTGATCATCCAGTGGCGGCGACGCACGACGGTCAGACAACTCTTTTCTTTCGACCGGCCAAAGGCGGCATTGTGCTGACAGAGAAGACTGAATCGTTCGTTGATCTGAACCGAACCGGCTCGCGCCGTCGCCAGTCAAAGGGCGATTGAATCGCCACGTACCTGAACTCTTTCGATATTCGACGTCGACTTTGCACTGTCGATGAGTTCGAGAGTAAACTCGTCCGTGCCGGTCATCAAGTGCTGCCAAGGCGAAAGAGCCATGACTGGATTTCACCGCAACCTTTGAAGGAATACTGTCCATGATTCTGCATCGATTGGTTCTCTGTCTCGCAGGTCTTGCTGTTGCTGCGCTGTTCGTAATCGACTCAGACGTTTCAGCCGAGGACAAGAAGGCGAAGGTCCTGTTTGTCAGTCAGAGCGCCGGCTTTCGGCATGGCTCGGTGAATCGTAAGGAACAGGAACTGGCGCCAGCTGAGATCGCGATGACGCAGCTTGGCCAGCAGACTGGTTTGTTCGAAGTTCACTGCACGCAGGACTGCGCGGCCGATTTTACGAAAGAAAATCTGAAGAACTACGACCTGGTCATGTTTTACACGACCGGGAAACTGCCGATTGCTGAAACCGATCTTAACTACTTTTTTAATGAATGGCTGACTCAGAAAGGGCACGGAGTCGTAGGCTTTCACTCAGCAACCGACACGTTCAAAGATTACAAGCCGTACTGGGACATGATCGGCGGCAGCTTTGATGGGCATCCGTGGGGCGCAGGAACGACAGTGACAGTTGCGGTCCACGAACCAGGTCATCCGGCCATGAAAGCGTTCGGTGGGACGTCGTTTGAAATTAAAGATGAAATCTATCAGTACAAGAACTGGCAGCCGGAAAAAGTTCGCGTTCTGATGAGCCTTGATATGTCGAAGTGCAAACCGTCCAAGCCCTACCACGTGCCCGTTTCCTGGGTAAAAGAGTACGGCAAAGGCCGAATGTTCTACACAAACCTCGGTCACAATGAGGGAACGTGGACGGACAAGCGGTTTATTGCTTCCGTAACCGGAGGCGTGCGTTGGGTCATGGGGCTCGAAGAAGCCGACGCAACGCCCAACCCGGAGCTCTCCGCCAAAGAAGAAGCGAAAGCCAAAGCCGCGGCTGGACAATGATCGTCGTCAGAAGTCCTGTTCTGAGCGGTGAGCGACTGCGATTCTGAGGGCAGATGCGGACGCCTTCCTGTCGCTCAACGATTCGGATTGCAGCATGAGTACCCTGCGCCCACCAGAAAATTGCGGCTGGTGGGCGGTATCGTCATGGCAGGTTGCGAGCCGCAGCCGGGAAATTGGCTTCTAACTGACTGCCCAATCCGGCAGCGGAGCTTCGAACGTGACTGGATCTTTCGACTTCGGATGCACCAACCGAATCGATTGTGAGTGCAGACAAAGCGGTGGATCGTCAATACCAGGAGTTTTTCCGGTCCCCAGGTTGCCTTCCGATAAATAGATCGGATCGCCGCAAATGGGAAACCCAAGATGCCAGAGATGCGCCCGGATCTGATTCGTGCGTCCGGTCACTGGTCGCGCTTCGACCAGAGTCGTCCCGTCCGGGAAGCGTTCCAGTGTTGTGAAGTGAGTCTCGGAGGCAAGGCCGTCATTAGCGATCGTTCTCAACCCGTCTTCAGCGGGGCTTGCACTGATGGCCGCCGTGCAGGAGAAGTCGTCGTCCGGCGGGTACCCTATCACTCGCGCAACATAAAACTTCTTCACCTTACGATTCTCAAATTGAGGTTGTACGAACCGTGCGACATCCCGCGTCTGGCAGAACACTGCGACGCCGGATGTGCTGGCATCCAGTCGGTGCGCCATCCGAAGGTACTTGTCCCTGTAGACCTCATTCAGAATGTACTGCAGCGTATTTCTGTTAAAGCGACCACACGCGTGCATTGGCAGCGGGGCAGGCTTGTTGATAACGACCAGGCAGTCATCTTCGTAAAGCACCTCGATGTCCGCATTAACGGACGGCTCGATCGTTGCAGGAATGAGATGCTCGTACCGCTCGCCAGGAAGAACGCTCACTTCCGGAGATACCCGTTCTTCACTCGTCTTCTTCACACGAAGGATGTGGCCGTCAAGAATCTTCTTCCGCCACGTCTCGCGTTCAATCTGCGGATGCCACTCTGAAAGAAAATCAATCAGCGTTCGTCCTGCGAATCGCTCGGGAACATTCACCGGGCGGCGGTTATCGTATGGAACGCTCCCTGGCAAGGGGGTAGTCACTCGATGGATTGCGGCCCGGCGTTCCATCAGCAACTCTCGCTGCTTCTCTTCTGGACTCTGGTAGCAGTACCGACATGAAACGCCTGGCTCGTAAGATGGCAAACTCTGATCTTTGACCGTCAACGGCATCTGACACGCAAAGCATTGCTCGACCGCCGTCTCTCTAAGCTGTGGATCGACAGCAACTCGCTGGTCAAACACAAAGCAGTCACCGTCGTAGTGGTCGCCGCCGCACTCTTCGAAGTATTTCAGAATCCCACCGTCCAGTTGAAAGACATTCCTGAAGCCACGCTCCTGCATGAATGGTCCAGCCTTTTCGCACCGAATGCCGCCGGTGCAGAACATAACGATTGGCTCGTCCTTCATTGACGCGGGCAATGAATCGATCGCCTCCGGAAACTCCCGAAAGTGATCGATCCCCAGTACATGAGCATTGCTGAAAGTGCCGACTTCGACTTCGTAATCGTTTCGAGTGTCCAGTAGATGAACAGGTCGACCTTCGTCGAGCCACTGCTTCAACTGCTCCGGCGGCAGTTTGGGAGACGTTCTCTGCCGGGGATCAATGCCGTCGATGCCGAACGAAATAATCTCGTTTTTGATTTTGACGAGCATTCGGGTGAACGGCTGCCGCTCGCTTAGGCTTTCCTTGGCCATCAGATCACTTAACCGCTCATCCGCTCGGAGATCGGCGAGAAACTGATCAATTGCCTCTCGACTTCCAGCGATAAAAAGGTTGATCCCCTCTTCGCTCAGCAGCACGGTTCCTTTGAGGTCGAGCTTTCGAGCCAGTTCACGTACCTGTTCCCGCCGTTCAGGCAACCGATCCAATTCGACAAATTTGTAGGCAGCGATATTCACAATCGCCAGTTCAGCAACGCTCACTTATCTGCTCCGAAGTCTATGCCAGTTTCGTAGAGTGCGTTTTGCGCACCATTGTGATTTCAGTCGATCGGGGTGGTGCATCGAGACGCGCACCCTGCTCATAAAGGGCGTCCATCTCAAATCGCGTCATTGCACTTCATAAGTCGCAGGTCGACACCGTGGAGCGGGAATTGGCTTTCCGTTCTTTGTGGCTGCTTCAAGCCATGCCTCTTTCGCCAGTTTGACTTCAGACAACGTATCTTCCGGCGAGCCACCAAAGGCAGAGCAGGATTCCAGGTCAGGAATGTCCGCAATGTATCCCTGATCTTCGTCGCTGTAGAAAATGTTGATGTGGTAATCACTCATTCATGGCTATCCCTAATCGTCAGATGGTGCTTCTCGACGAGCTTCAGAAACTGCCGAATCTAATACCGTTTGGCTTCTCCGTGAGCATTCTACACATTCAATAGCCCGTCAATGCCGGTATGAATAAAGATATGATGACTTCCACGAACACGACCCAGCCGAAATTCGAATGCTTCGACGAGGCCTGTGAAATCATGAAACCGAACTGCCTCAGAGCCAGCAGGAATCTATCGGAGAAGTTTTCGCGGCTCCATCCTTATCACCGTCTGATTGCAACTTTAGTGGGGCGATCAAATGCACCACTCAGCGGCCTCGGCAACTCAGTGATTAAACAGGAACTCGCGGGTGCTCAGTAGGCTCCAGAAGATATCTTCAACAACCAGACGTTTCTCAGTCGTGTTTTCGTCCGGCGTCTGGCTGAGCAGTTCAACAATTCGTGACTTTTCTTCCTCAGTCGGAAACCGCGAAAGAGCATACAGGAAAATTTCGTCCGTCAGATCCGCCGATGAATGTCCTGCGGCAAGTAGTTTACTGACTCGGTTTTCTTTTTCCTTCAGCTTGCCGTTGATCGTGTCGCCGTTGGCGACGTGCAGGACTTGCACCATACTGGGTTCGTCCGATCGTTCGCACTCACACGTGATCGCTCGCGAATTTCGTCCGAACGTTTTCAGAAAGTACGACTCGACCGCTGAATCGTGAAGCTGAATTGCCCGAGTGCCCAACGGATACTCCTTCGTTTCCTGCCGGTCTCCACCCGGAAATCCGATATGTGTAAACGGCGTCGGAACCTCGGTGACTTGCGAGATCGCGTCAAGGAGTACCTCGGCCATCAGCCGTTTCGGGTAGTAACGCGAGTAGAACCGTTGTTCGTCGCGATTGCTGTTGAGCGGCACGCTGCTTCGCTGGTAGGTGTGTGATTGCAGGATTGTCCGCATCAATGACTTCAGGTCGAAACCGTGATCAATCAGGTGTTGCGACGCGGCGGTCAGAAGTTCTTCGTTACTGGCCGGATTCGACAATCTCAAGTCGTCGACTTCTTCAACCAGGCCGGGACCGAAAAAGCTCGCCCAGACACGATTTGTAATCGCACGGGCGAAGTAGGGATTGTCCGGAGCGGTCAACCAGTTCGCGAGATGAATTCGTCGATCTTCAGTCGCGTCAAACGGCAACGGTTCTCCGTCGAGCGGCGTCGGCGGTTGAGGCTTACCGGTCAGTGGTTGAATCAACTCGCCAGTCGGCACGACGTAGAGTGTTCGCACACCGTCGCCGTTTCGGAAGTCGCCGCCCCAACCTTTCGCACGCACTCGCGAAAACAGATTGGCAAACGCGTAGTATTGTGAGTTCGTCCATTTTTCGAGCGGGTGGTTGTGACACTTGGCGCAGGCAATCGACAACCCAAGAAACGCCTGGCTGACGTTCTCGGCCATGTTCTCAGGATCCTGATGCAGAGCGAAAAAGTTCGTCGCTCCGTTTTCGATCGAGCCACCAGTTGACGTCACGATTTTTCGAACGAACTCGTCCCACGGCGTATTCTCTGCAATCTCGTTCCGGATCCATTCGTAGTAAGCCTTTACGCCCTTTGGACGCAGCTTGTTTCCGTTTACCAGCAGCACGTCGCTCCACTTGTAAGCCCAGTAGTCGACGAACTCGGGCCGAGCCAGCAACGATTCGATGAGGCGATCACGCTTGCCTTCAGTCTCGTCGGCGAGGAACGCGCGCACTTCCGCCGGAGTTGGCAGTGTTCCAATCACGTCGAGGAATGCTCGACGCACGAAGACAACGTCCGAACACGGCGGCGACGGCTCCAGCCGCAACTCGCTCAACTTCGCGACGATATGCTCGTCGATGAAATTGCGGCGAGGCTGGTTTCCGTAGACCTCGGCAGGAATGTCGTTCGGGAATGCGCACGTGATTCTTGAAATTACTGTCTGACTTGCGAACCACGCCGTCACTGCTCCGACCCCCGGACCAATTACAGCAACTCGCCCGTCCTTATCGACACTCGCCACCGACTCGTTCGACGATGAAAACTTCACCCAGCGAGTGACATCCTCAACCCGACCGTTCGAATAATGAGCCCGGACGATGAAGTCCTGTTCGTCCCCAACGGACAACTGCACGGCGTCCGGAAGAATCTCAACTCGTTCTACAGTCGGATCGTCGTCAGCAGGCGGCACCGCTCCGCCTGCGACCCAGTCGGCAATCACTCTGTACTCGCGCGAGTCTGTTTCAAACCGCAGCCCGCCCTTGTGAGGCAACGCTCCGGTCGGCTTTGCAAGAATGAGACTTCGCCCAGGATCTGCCAACTCAATCCGCCGCCCACGGGCTTGTGTCACGATCGTTTGATAGTCTGTCGCCGGATCGTAACCTCGCAGCGAAAGTCGAAACCCACCTTTTCCGGCCAGGGCGCCATGACACGCTCCGGAGTTGCAGCCGGTCTTTGCAAAAACAGCCAGTACGTGATTTCGAAAAGTCGGAGACAGCTGCCCGTCCGCCTGATGGATGGTCACTTTCGCCGTCAGCGTTTTGCCATTGACCGTCGCTCGCAAGGTCGTTGAACCATTGCCAATCGCAGTTACTTCGCGATCACTCACGATCGCGACAGACGCATCGTCAGTCGACCACTTGATACCAGACATGACCTGACCAACTCGCTGTGCCCCTGCGACTTTTTCGACGAGAACTCGGCTTGATGAATTCAGACCGGTCAGGTCAATCGATACAGGAACGATCTCCAACTCAGTCTCAGCAGCCATTGAGGAGCCAGGACCTGGCCCTGCGGCGACGCTGGAGACGACTACGATCGCCGTAAACACCGCTGAACAGGCTGACCGAATCGACTGATCAAACATCTGCAAACCCTCGACTGACGGTACTCTCATACAGGAACTCTAATTCCAAAACTTGCCTCGACGCCAATCCATCGCTTCACTCCTCAGTACCGTCTTCTTCCGAAGCAGTTGTGAGCGAAAAGTCGATCGCGTTTTGACCAGGCAGGACGTCAACAACCAGATCGCTGTTCGAGTTATAGCGAGCTGGCAGCGTTTGTGGTTCCGAGTCGCTTGTCTCCGAACCGCTCAAACGCGTAATGCGCACCAGATACTTGCCCAGCGGCGGTGTCGATTCTTTGCCCATAAATTCGTAACGCCCCGAATCGCTGGTGACCGCTTGAAGAGGTTTGCTTTCTGTCTTTTCGAAAGAGACCGTCACGCCACTCAGCGGAGTACCGTCCAGCGACACCTTTCCGGACACCGTCGGCGGGCCAGAATACTCAACAGGAACCGACTCACCACCGCACCCGGTCACTACCAGCAGCAAGACCATCAAGCTCCACATGGCGCAGTTTCGGTTCAAGTTGTCGTGACCAGAGTAATGATTCAGCACGGCCCGAACTCCCGGAATGTGCAGTAGTTATTCCACATGCCCTGCGTCCGAGACACTTCCGGGCTTAACCGTTGCGGCGGAAAGACACAGAGTTAACAGTCTGTTTAGATAAGAAGTTTGCTCCGTGTCCCAGAGCCTCGAAGGTTAGAACTGATTCACATTGCCGACGTCAAAACAGCTCATCAATGGGCTGCTTACCGAAGTCGACCAGCGGGAACGGTCGGCCAGCGGGGCCGGGGAGGTGGGATTCAAGGTTGTAGCCGAGCGACTTGAAAATCGTCGCAACAATGTTTCCGGGGTCGCACGGACGCTCGTCTGGGACACCGCCGATTGGATCGCTGCGTCCGACAACGCGTCCGCCCTGCACGCCTCCGCCTGCAAAGTAAGTCGTGAAGCATTGAGGCCAGTGATCTCGACCGCCGGCGGGGTTGACTCGTGGAGTGCGACCAAACTCGGCGAGGTTACAGACCAGCGTATCTTCGAGCATGCCTCGCTCGACAAGATCGCTGATCAATGCGGAATAAGCCTGGTCATACATTGGAGCGACGTCGTTCTTCATGCCCTCGATCGACGTGAACGGCTTCGAACCGTGGATATCCCAGGTGATCTCGTCGAAGACCGTCAGGAAGGTGTTGATCGTGACGAACCGTACGCCTGACTCAACGAGTCGCCGAGCCAGCAGACAGCATTGCCCGAACCGGGTCCTGCCGTAACGGTCCCGCACCGAAGCTGGTTCCTTTGAAAGGTCGAATGCTTCGCGAGCCTGCGCGCTGGTCATCATGCGATAGGCTGTCTCGAAGTTGTTGTCGAGCAGTTTTGCATTGTCACTGGCGTCAAAACTTTTGACCGTATCGTCGACCAGGTCTCGCAACTTGCGACGACGATCGAGCCGGACCGTGCCGATATCCGCTGGCGGCAGCAAATCCGGAACTTGAAAATTCTCTTTCGACGGATCAGCGTTCAAAGCAAACGGGTCGTGCGACTTCCCGAGGAAACCTCCCGCCTGCCCGTTCGGAAGATTGCCGCCACCCCGTCCCATCGTCTGTGGCAGCACGACAAACGGAGGCAGGTCGGTTCGACGCCCCTGCAGATAACTGGCGACCGCTCCGGCATGAGGAGTTTCAACACCGCCGGAAAACTGCCGCCCGGTCTGCATCATCTGCCACCCGGCGTCATGTACCGCAGCGCTGGTGTGAAAGCAGGATCGGACGAAGGAAATCCTGTCAGCGATTTCGGCATGTCGCGGAAAGATTTCTGAGATCTCGACTCCCGAAGCGTTCGTGGCGATTGGTTTGAACGGCCCACGAATTTCCGCCGGAGCCTCCGGCTTCATATCCCATGTATCGACCTGCGAGGGTGCTCCAAGATTAAAGATCATAATTACAGAGCGTTGATCATTCCCCTCTGCAATCAGTCCCTGCTCCTTCGCCTGAGCATGCTGAGCCAGGGTAAAGCCTGTGGCTCCAAGTACGCCGGTTTGAAGAAAGTCTCTTCGGGTCGCACCGTCACAGGTATGAGATGTGCCGTTTCCTTCAAAATGTAGCATTGCGACTAAGTCCTCCCCGAGAGCCCAGGCACAGTTGGTGCGGCTGTCCCAACACGGAACGTTCAGCCCACTCTGGTTTGCCTGGCATCCTGCCCGCAATTCTTTCGGCAAACGACAGGACACGCAACTTAGAAAGGTCCAGGCTTGCCAGCCACGTGCTCTTGCGATGTTCGTTCATCCGTTGAGCGACTCTTTTTGCTGAATGTAAGACTCATCAAAACCTGATATATCAACGAGACCGATCAGCCACGATCGTGGTCGCGGAAAAGCATCCTTTACGCCTCAAGGCTGGAAATCGTAACCGCAGCGTTTATGACGCATCCGCGTTAGGAGAACTCAAATAATCATCGACAAAAAGAAAAGTCCCACCACAGGATGACCTGCAGCGGGACTCGATTGAGCAAGTTGATGGAGCCTTTGGGAGCCCGACCCATCAAGGATTAATTGCATTCCCCCTGGAGTTAACCGACGTAGCTGCATCTCCTGGAACGTCTATGTCCAATGTGCCGCCGTTTTCCGGAACTGAGACCTGCATCGTGTAAGACGGGAACAGAGACTTCCCATTGGGATCCATGCCCTCGCCGTCAGTTTCAACCGGCACGCCGTCATATGCCTGGATAACAACGGTATGAGCACCACCGATGACTCCCTTGCCTTCCTGCGTGACATACTTCCCATCAACGATACCAGCGGTCGCTCCCGGACCAGTATTACCCTGGGTCGAATCCGGCGAAAAAGTCAACGAACCTCGAGGAATCGGGTTGCCCCCAAAGGTAATCGCTCCGGTCAGGTCATAACGCGCTGGCCCGTCAGCTCCGCCACACCCTGCCATCAGCAGCGCGCTCAGAAGCAGTAACGACCACGCCGACACTCGGCGGACTTTCTTGTCTATGAGATTTGTCATGGCGTGAAGCCCCCTGTTGGCAGTTCGTCTTCACGTCTTGCCAGTTGTTGAAACAGAGTAATGTCGATGTTTTCGCCTACAAATTGTGTTGAACCATCGGCCAGCAGCATATGACAGCCGCCGACATGAAAGCTCCCAAACATTCGCATCTGAATAGCCTGTCCCTGTGGCGGAATCGTACCGGCAGAGCCGAATCCCGTGTCCATCTTACTTCCGTCGCTGTCCAGGTCGTTGATTGGAAGTTGAGCCGCCGTGAGCGTTGGAGCAACGCTGGATCCACCGCCTCGAGAAGTCGACGCCCAGCCGAAGTAATGTCCGTCTGGTCGACCACCAGGGCCCAGCATGTATTTGGACTCTCCAACAAGGAAGACGTTTGACAAGCCATCGGTGATGTCACGGAACTGGGTCTTGGAACTTTGATAGAAAATCCCGTTACTGTAGTACGCACGACCAATGTTGCTCGAATCGCAATATCGATCGCCAGCAGGGCCGCCACCCATGACGGCCATGTAGTTGCTTTGAATCGGATTCTTGGAGTTATTCGAATCGGAAGGGCACTGATACAGCGGATTCGGAGTGTTGAAAGCATCCCAGTTTGTTCCAGAAGTCGGAACCTCTGCACGAGAGCTGACAAAAAGATTCGTTCCGCTTCCTTCAAAATCGAAAGACTCATAAAGGTTGGTTGCGTCCATACCGGGAAGAATCAGCACCGACCACGGAGCATATCTGCCACTCGCTTCACAACTGGTCGAGCTGGCCACATTGGCATTGGTGCTGACAAAACCCGGTGGCAACACCGAATTGACGTCGTGATAGTTGTGCATTGCCAGGCCAATCTGCTTCAGCTTGTTCTTGCACTCTGACCGGCGAGCCGCTTCACGGGCTTGTTGAACAGCAGGCAGCAACAGGGCGACGAGAATCGCAATAATCGCAATAACAACCAGCAATTCGATGAGGGTGAACCCTCGACGTAATTTCTTCGACACCATTGCCGAACTCCCAAAAGAGAATCAAAACAGAAGACCAAAAGAAGATCCGCAACCTGCAGCAATACGCCACAAACCACTGAGTAAACACTTACCGGCAACGTTATTCTGTCCCGTGGGGCCTGGCAAGCACCAGGTTGACAAAATCGGGGGAGCAGTTTGCTCGAATTTCTGACCGCCGACGTCCATCGTCGTCAGCTTGCCGTTACCCTTGACGCTTGCCAATCGGAAATCCTGGCAACATTTCGGGTGGAGAACTCAACGAAATTGAATTAGTCCCGCATCTGCATCAGGCCCCTGGCTTCTGGACCGACTTGGCCAGGTCTGCCATTCGACGCCGGGGATGGTTCGAGTCACGGCGACGGCCCAGGCAGTTTGGCGTTGCGGAGCCTGCGGGCCGAGTTCGCTGAAAGGAATGGCCATTTCGATGCGCCAGCGGCTTGGTTCTGAGTCGACGTGGACCCACATCTCCGGGTTCCAGGTGGAGTCTTCCCAGCAGGACTCCCGGACCTGGCCGCGTTCGTCGATTTCGATTTCATAGGCGGTCGAGTAGTCGCGGTCGGTGTCGAGGGAGATTTTCAGACGGTCGAAGCCCGAGAGATCGGCATCGTGTGTGCGACCTTCGAAGTGGACCGGTGCCACCTCTCCACTTCGGACTTGCTGGCGGCTCAATTGTCGTGGCAGCGTGGCGGCGATGTAGAGGAACTGGTCATCGTGAGACAGCATGACCGATGGGTAAGCGGCTTTGTTTACGATGATCGGATCAGTCGCTGGTTGCTGCGACGAGGTATTGCCAGGAGAGAGCAGAATCTCGCGGGCTTCAACCCAGCATTCGTCGCCGAGGACTCCGTCGAGGTGCGGTCGGACCGTGGCCCAGGTGCAGTACCCAAGTTGCGTCGGCATCGCGTCGACCGGTTGAGTCACCCAGAGTTCAGCTGACGCTCTCAGACCGACTGGGTCGTTCGGATCAGCGCTGACATGTTTGCGGTAAAGATTCTCGGAGATCCGAGCGTGCCCCTCGCGGCGCAAGACCGATGCCAGCGGCCAGGTAACAGCAGGTGCCGGATAGACTTCCGGCAGTCGTTGCCGGATAACCTGTCCCATCTGAATCGCCTGCTTCCGCCAGTACGAATGCGTTTCTGACTGCCAGTTCTGAGCATCCTGCGATGGCGTCTGCTGAACCACTTCCAGATCCGACAACGGATCGGCATTCAGCGCTCGTGCTGTTTTCAGTGGATCGTTCTGCTCTTTCCTCGCGGCATCGAGCAGTTTCTGAATTCGACCATTGATCATGAAACGGCTTGTCTGCTGAACGTTCGCCGTCATCTGCACGTCACGACTGCGGTGCCAGGCCATTTCGCTGCTGCTCCACAGGTGGAGCAGCCACAGCATGGCTTCGGCGGCGACGGGTTCGTTCGGGTATCGATCGATGAGTTCGATGAACGTCGCTTCAGCAAGATCCCATTGCGACCGGCGGCGGTAGTCACTGGCCAGGTGAGCGATCTGCAAGGCCGCCTGACGAGCCGGCATGCCTCGCACGACATTCCGTAATTCGGCCACCAGCTGCGAGGCCTTTTGAACGTCGTCGACGTACTTTTCAGAGATGCCGCGGAAGTTGCGCTGTCGGATCGCCAGTTCCTTTTGTTGCTCAAGCTGCCCTTCAATGATGGGAAGCTGAGGCCGCCGCGCGTCAGAGTTCGGCGACAAAGAAATTCCCGACCAGAAGTCACGATGCGACACCAGTTCGAACCGACTTCCGTCCGTCTCGATCAGCACGAACGGTTCGGGCTGCGGCGCGTGCTCAATCGCTGTCATCAGTTTTGCTCGCCCGGCTGACGCTGCTGCTTCGACGGTTGTGCCCAGGCGAGGCAGCACGTCATACGGATCGATCGTCATGCCCGCTCGTGTTTTCGGTGACGCGCGAGCGAACACTCGCTCCACTTTCCAGGCGTCCAGACGGGCAAACTCCTGATGTTCGATGAAGCTCGTTGAGTCGGCGGCTTCGGCGACAGCTCGCTTGACAGCGTCGAGAATCAGCCTCGCGGTGGCATCGTCATTGCCCGGTTCTTCGACAACGACGACGCTCGGTCGCCAGCATCGGATCGCCGCCACAAGATTTGAAACAACGACTTCAACCAGCTTGCCTTCCGTGTGCTTCTGCCATTCCGCTGTCAGCAGATCGACGCTCGTGTCGACTTCCGGCAGGGCGATCGGCAATCGCCAGCCGAGTCCCGCACTCGATCCTCCGACCGTCGTCACGGCATCGTGCATCTGTCGTTCCAGGCTGAGGTCCGTTTCCGCAGTGGTGTCGCGTCTAGGCACGACGATCGCCACCGTCCGGAAGCCTTCGTCACCTCCCTGTTTGGCCAGCATCCCGAACGGAATTCTTTCTGGACGAGTGTGGATATTCAGGATGGCCGTACGGCGACGCCCCGCTCGGCAGACGTGCCAGGAACTTCCGCCGTCGGTTGTGCGAAGAATTGTGCCGAACGCGCCGACAGCGAATCCGACTTCTTCGTTCGTGAAGTTCAACGAGTGGATCGGTGCCGAGTGTCCCGTCGCCTGGCGAGTCCAGCTTGCCCCGGCGTCCGGTGAGTGCCACACGCAGCCGCCCGGATTTCCCGTCACCCAGACTTTGTCATTCACCGCGGACACGGCGGCGAAGTCGACGAACCGCGAAAGTTCTGGCGGGAACGAAGCGTTCAATGCTTCCCAGGAAACTCCGCCGTTCGATGACGACAGCACCGTTGCTCCGTCACCGACCGCCCATGCGGTCAGGCCATCAGCGGACGAGACGGCGCGGATTCCTCGCAGGCTTCCCGCGTCCAGCCGAGGCGGCGCGACGTTCGTTCCGGCGACCAGCGAAATCCGACCGCGCGGGCCGGTCACGATTCCGTCATGCAGTTCGGCGAACGACGCCGCGTGCCAGCCGGCGGTTTGCTGACCAGGAGCTGGCTGCCAGGTTTCGCCACCGTCCTGAGTAGTCAGCACTCCGGTTGGAAAATCGGGTGTCGCCTCACCCACCGCCACGCCGTCATTCGGTCCAAAGAACCGAACATAATTCAGTGGCGGCAGAATCTGACCTTCGCCAGGCGTCACCCATGACTTGCCACCGTCGGCAGTTTTGAGAATTACTCCGTAGCCGGAGCGGGTGTAAGGACGAGTTCCTCGGCCAGCCAGCCAGGCAATCTGACTTGTCCCGACGTGGCCGTCGCCAACGCGTTTTGACAGGAAACACGCGCTTCGCAGCGAGACATCGGCAGGAACCTGCAGCAGGCTCCACGATTCGCCGCCGTCCGAAGTCCGCCAGACCGTACCGTGATCACCGACGGCCCAGGCGACTTTTGTGCCGAGCACCTCGACCGAGTGCAGAGCGGCGTCGTCCTTCCACGGGTGAATCTCTGGCTGCGGCTTGAGCGCGAACTGATCATCCTGAGCACTCGCCGCCCCAGAGAATACGGCAGCGATGACGCACAGCGACACAGTTAAACAGGTTCGTTTCATCCTTGAACTCCGATCCAGCAGACGGCAGCCAGTGGGGAGTCTAGTTGGCCAGCGGAATTTTCCCGAGACGAGTTCCCTCGCAGGCGGGAAACCAGCCGGATGTTTGGCCGCAGGAAAGCACTGCAATCGCTAAAGATGAAAATCTGTGCTTATCCGTGGCCCGAATTTCTCGTGACGGGACAGCCGGAGTCACTTTCGTATGGTCAGTCGGGACTGACTCGAACGGAGCGTCAGAAGTCTCAGCCGGTATGAGGGGGCCGAATCGTCCGGTACGATTTCCAGGATCGCTCAAGTATTCGGCTTGAGAATGACCATCGGAGTTCAACATGCCCGCTCGACGTACAGTTCTCGGAATTCTGTTCCTTTTGCTGCTCACCGCCACGCAGACCGATGCTGCTGCGGCGAAGAAGCCAAACGTCGTCTTCATCCTGACCGACAATCACGGCGCGTGGACGCTGGGGTGCTACGGCAACAAAGACATCCTGACGCCAAACATTGACCGGCTTGCCGCGGGCGGGATGCTTTTCAAACGGGCGATGAGCAGCAATCCGGTCTGCTCGCCGACGAGAGCGACGTTCCTGACCGGGCTGATGCCGTCTCAGCATGGAGTCCACTCCTTCCTCGATAACAAATTCATGATGGGCCCCGAAGCGTACTACTCGCTGGATGAGTTCGAGACGCTGCCGGAGATTCTGCATTCGGAAGGCTACGTCTGCGGCCTGAGCGGCAAGTGGCACCTCGGCGCGAATATGAATCCGCAGGACGGGTTTTCGTACTGGGCAACCATGGTTCGGGGCGGAACGTCGAGCCTCTACACCGACCCGGTCATCCTCGATGGAAAGGTCGTCCCATCTCCGAAATACATGACTGATCTTTGGACCGACCACGCTGTCAACTTTATCGAGCAGAACAAGGATGGCGAGAAACCGTTCTTCCTGTACCTCGCTTATAACGGGCCGTACTGCCTGGGCAATCTGCTGCTGAGGCCAGCAAAGAATCGGCACGCCGAGTACTACGCCGACAAAATGCTGGAATCGTTTCCTCGCGACACAATCCACCCCTGGCAGTACAACAATAAGGCCTACCACAACAACATCGTCAGCATGCGGCGAGTGGCAGCGGAAGTCAGCGGCGTTGACGATGGCGTCGGCACAGTGATGGACACTCTGATGCAGCACGGCCTTGACGAAAATACGGTTGTTATTTTCGCCGGTGACCAGGGCTGGATGGGCGGCCAGAATGGCTTCTTCGGCATGGGCGATCACACTCGGCCCTTCGGCGCTCACGACCTGATGATGCAGGTGCCGATGATCGTCAGCCATCCGAAAACAATCGCCCCCGGCAAGACCGACATCATGGTCAGCAATACCGATTTCCTGCCGAGCATTCTCGAACACGTCGGGCTGAAGCATCGCATCCCGAACAAACCGAATCAGAAACTGTCCGGGCGAAGCTACGCACCACTGCTACGTGGTGAAACGATCGACTGGGAGACGGCGATGTACTACGAGATGGAGGGAACTCGATCTGTCCGGACTGAAAACTGGAAGTACGTCGCGCGTCGGTCGCCGGTAGGGCCGGGCGAACTCTACGACATGGCCGCCGACCCTCACGAAAGATTCAATCTGTTCGGCCAGCCGGAACACGCCGCAATTCAAACGGAACTTGCCAGGCAACTCGACGAATGGTTCGACAAGTACGCAACCGCCGAGTACGACATCTGGAAAGGTGGCCGCTCCAAGGCCCGACGCCTGCACGCTCCGGAAGATCACCCCGACTATCGACCGTTGCGGACGGAGTGAGTCAGCCTGCCCCACGTTCCATGACGATGAGAATTCACTCGTTGAAGTCAGACGGTGCCCGTACTTCGATCGTCGGCTTCTTTCCGTAGATGACGCCGGTGTGGCTGGACTGATCCATCTCGGAAATCAACTTTGCGTAGTACGGTTGGTACTTCGAGATTTTCTCAATCGCGGCGTTACGTTTGGACTTTGATATTTCGAAACCTTTGCGATCCTGAATCGTTGCCGAACTGGTCAATCCGCGTCCTGCGAGGACCATCGTGCTGACAGTGTGCATCGTGTAGTTGTGATGGTCGATCAGTCGGACAAGTCGCTCGTTTTCGTCGGGCAACAACGCTCGCTTTCTGCTGTAGGCACGGTCGATCGTTTCTTTCATCTGACCAAGGATTGGCCAGTAGGCGGCCAGGTAGATTCCCGGATTGTTCGCTCCCGGATAGCGATCAAAAAACGAAGCGATCATCGCTTCTTCTTTCGCTTTGCCGGGTCCTTCTTTGAAGACTTTAACCAGCGCCGTTTCCAGCAGGTCGTAGTACGCCTTCACATCGTCAGCCGCGACGCCGTAGAGCGCGCGGTAGTAGTTTTTTTCGGCGGCTTCGGCGTCAAAATCGTTGTCCCAGAGCATCCTGCCGAGTAGATAATGCCCCGCACCGAGCAGTTCGTACGAACGCGCGATGTAGTGGTATCCGCCGTCGACGCCATGGTTCTTCTGCGCTCGACATTTTTCAATCAAATGCTTCGTGACCGGAGCGATCATGTAGAGCGGCGTCTGGTCGTAATGCCAGATGTCGTACTTGTAGAACGTTCCGGCCGCTTTGTGCCAACCGCGTTCCATCGCCGCTTCGGACCATTCATCGCCTTCGTAGTACGCTCCCTGCGAGAAACCGCTATTGGTCGGGTGGACGAGAAAAAGCATCGGGTGAGGTTTCACGTTCTGCGGCGCGTATTTGTAGTCGAGGTAAATGATCACTCCGAGTCGCTTATCAGGATGAACCTTCGCCACTCGCTCGGCGACCTGATTGCTGAACGTGATAAACCGATCCGTCAGAACTCGCCGTCCATCAGGACGGACGCGACCGCTGTCGAGAGCTTCACATTCGCGACACGTGCAGAATTTGCGGCCATCGTTGGCGGCGATCGAGAACATGTCCGCTGTCGGGTACTTGTCGAAATGAGCGATCGCCGCCTTCGCGAAATGGTCAACGACCTGAGGATTGCTCGTGCAGACCTGTCCGCCGCGTTTTTCCGAGTAGTGCTTCGCGTATCGCTGACCGTTGATCTCGGCGAACCATTCGGGATGCTCTTTTCCGTAAACATCCGGCGACATGATGCGATGCCAGTTGTGCTCGTGCCGAACTTCCAGCGGGTGTCCCAGCCGCAACCTTCGACCAAAAACTTCGTTTGCCTGCCCCTCGGGCGACTTCGTGAACTGCCGATACGAACAATCCGGCCCGTCCACAAGGTGCATTGACCGGATCGTCAGTTCCTTTTTTGGCGGAGTGATCGTGCCCAGGTCGTCGTGCCAGGCGAACAGCATCCCGTAGTAGCGTTCGAGAAATTCGTACGTCCCGAAAAGCGTGCCTGGCTCCATGCCGGTTCGAGCAGCCACCTGATGAGCACCGACCTTGGGCGTGTCTCGTCCGACAATATGGATGTCCTGCCCAATCGATCGAATTCGAAAGCCTTCCGACGGCAGGTCATCCGTCGTGATTCCTGCTTTGATCGACCACGGATTCCGACCGAAAAAAATCGTTGGCGTCCCTACAACTGGCTTCTCAATTCTTGCTGGTTCAACGCCCGTCGCTTTCTTAACGAGCGAGCGATACTCCTTCAGAGCCAGCACTGCCGCTGGATCAGCTTCGTCGTTCGGCAGGCAGATCAGGTTGTGAACCGGCCTGCCGTCCTGCACCAGGACAATCTCCTGTCGCTCCGCCGGAAGGCTCATCGGCTCTGCAAGAACTTCCAGGTTGACCAGGAAGCCTGCCACAAACGCAAAAATCATTGCTGCTGTGTATCGAAAATTTGCCATGACAAAATCAATCCTGCATCCGGGCTGTGATTCCGAACTCTGATGAGTTCGGCAGAATCTCTGAAACTGTTATTTCAGATGCTTTGCCAGAAACTCTCGAATAAGGCCGCGTCGTTCACCTTCGTAAAATTCTTTGCCGCCGTGCCCGGAACCTTTCAACACGTGCAGAGTGATCGGCAGGTCGGCCTTCGTGTAGACCTCATTGATGCGCTGCGACTGGTCGAGCAACACGGTTTTGTCGCTTGATCCATGAAAAACCAGGAACGGTGGATCGTCTTTCGTGACGTGAAACGCGGCAGACGCCTGCTTCGCGAGTTCCACTTTCTGATCGGCACCGCCACCGAGCAGCAGGTATACAACGGACCCTTTTTCGTTCGCTCGGTGAGGCTGCGTCTTTGATCTCAGCACGAAGTCGGTTGCTCCATAAAAGTCGATAACCGCGTCAACCCGTGATGACTGATCGAGATTCCCCCCGACCGTGCCTTCCAGTTCTTTAACGTCTCCGGAAGTTCCCACGAGTGCTGCCAGGTGCCCGCCGGCGCTGCTCCCGGAAACTCCGACTTTCGTCGTGCTGTAACCAAACTTTTCGGCGTTCGCTCTCAGCCAGCGAATCGCACCTTTGCAGTCGTGAATCTGCGCCGGAAAAATGGCTTTATCCGTCAGCCGGTAAGAAATGCTCGCCACGGCGTAGCCGTCGTCGGTGAGCCAGGAAATCGGACAATTATTCTTACTTCCGCCTCGCCAGCCTCCTCCGTGAATCCACACGACCAGCGGAGCGCTCTTCACCTCTGCCGGCAGATAAAGATCAAGTTTGAGACTGTGCCCGTCGACGTTTGCAAACTCAATGTCCTTCCTGACGGTTGGTGACGCCGCTCCGGCATTGGGCACGAAGACGAAGAAGCCAGCAACAAGACACAAACGAAGAGCGTAAGAAGCACGCATGTTTCGATCGACTTTCTAAAAAACACTTCGGCAGGAATTGGCCACGGCGACAGGTCAACAGGCTACAGAATCCGCCAACGACTTTCGACGATGTTATTCCGGCTTCCAATCGGGATTTGCAACGGGCATCCGGGCTCCCGCTTCGGCCAGTTTTGAGTCGAGCAACGTTCGCAGCCGCTTTGCAACTCCGCCGTCATGACGACTTCGATCATTCGCTTCGGCAGGATCGCTCGGTAAATGGTACAGCTCGTCATGGTCCGCTTCGTAAAAGTGAATCAGCTTCCACGGCCCGGAACGAACCACTGAATGAGGCTTCGTTTTACTGGTGAACCCATCATTCACGCCGATCCTGCCGGGAGCTTTGCGGTAACCGGTCTCCGGATGGTAGTAAGGGAAGTGCCAGACCTTCTCAACCGGCGGCGGCGATTCTGTCGAGTCGTTCAAGAGTTGTTTGATTGAACGACCGTCGATTTTTTCTGAAAACGCAGCCTCGCCGACTTCAGCAAAGGTCGGAAAGAGGTCCGTCCCGGAAACGACTTCATCGCAGATTCGCCCCGTGCGCCGCAATCCAGACGTTGCTTTCCCTGGCGGGCGAACGACGAACGGAACTCGAATTCCACCCTCGTAGAGATTCCATTTGGAACCTCGCAGCGGAGCATTGCCGGCGTACTCGGGATGTCCGCCGTTATCCGACGTGAAGACAACGAGCGTGGACTCAGTCAGGCCTGCCGAATCAAGAGTCCCCAGTAACTGCCCCACGTAGTGGTCGAGCGTTGTCACCATCGCCCCATAGTGAGCCAGCTGTTCCCGGCGTGGCTGGTCCATTGGCAGCTTTTCAAGATACCGGTCACGCAGCCAGCCGATCCGAGTATGAACTGGCGTGTGAACGAAAAAGTGCGACACCATCAGAAAGAATGGTCGATCATGTTTGCTCGTCAGAAAACGGACGGCTCGCTGAGTCATTGAATCTTCAGGAAACTCGCCAGCAGGCAGTTCGATCGCTGACCGCTGTGACTTGTCGCTCCAGTACGAGTAGGGATGGCTCCCAAAGTCTTCCTCAGCCACGGCAAAGCCCTGAGCTTTTGGCCCGTGCGTCGGGCTCCAGCCAAGGTAACGTTGGTAATGGCGGTTCAGATGCCACTTGCCAAAGAACGCCGTCTGATACCCCGCTGCGCCCAACGCCTCGGCAATCGTGATCTCCTCCAGGGGAAGATTCAGCGTGTACCGAGGCGCTCGAAGCGGCGCCGCGACTGGCTGATAACCGGCCTCGGGTTTGGTGACGAATTCAAAACCGAGCCGCGCCGGAGTTTTCCCGGTCAGCAGGCTCGCTCGCGATGCTGAGCAGATTGGAGCCGCCGCATAGGCCTGGGTAAATCGAATTCCCGAACCGGCCAGACGATCCAGGTTTGGAGTTTCGAAGATCCGATTGCCATAACATCCGAGGTCACTCCAGCCGAGATCGTCGGCCAGAATAAACAGGATGTTTGGTCGCTCGGCGTTGGCACTCCGCCCGGTGCGGCAAGTGACTCCGAGCAGCAGCGCCGGCATCACGGCGCCGCACAATAAGCGTCTCAGGAGTTTCATCGTTCGCTTTTTCCTCGTGGAAACTGCTTCGCCAGTCGCAACGAAAGTTGTCTCACAACGTCTGAGTGGCCTGGCGAGTCGGCCAGGTTGCTCGTTTCCCGTCCGTCGTTTTCGTGGTCGTAAAGTTCGCGGGCCAGCACACTCTCGTCGGCGATCGATCGCCACTCGGTGTACCGCCACCGGGCCGTTCGGGCGGAATAGCCCCAGGCCTTCCAGTTCGCTCGACTGCCGTAGAAGGGTTGCTGATGCTGGGTGAAAGCGGCGTCTTTGATCGACACTTCAGGGTCCACCACGACTGCTGCCAGGCTCGCACCTTCCAGCGTATTCGGAAGGTCGTTGTCGATTTTCGCCAGTTCAGCCAGCGTCGGATAAAGGTCGACGAGTTCTGCCAGCGACTGCGTGCGTTTTCCGTGTCCCTCTTCATGCTGCGGCGAGGCGACGATCAGCGGGACTCGGGCGTCGAGTTCGAAGTTCGATGTCTTGCCCCACAGCGAGTGCTCGCCGATATGAAACCCGTGGTCCGAGGTGAAAACGATGATCGTGTCGTCGGCCTGGCCGCTTTCATCGAGCGCGTCGAGAATCTCACCAATCTGCGCATCCATGAAGCTGATCGACGCGAAATAGCCGTGGCGGTAATGTCGGATCTCGTCTTCGGCAAAAGGGCGGTCCTTCGGAGCCAGGCCGTAGCCTTTGATCTCGCGAGACTCGTGCATCGCGATGTCCGGCACGTTGTCTGGAGTGG
Organism: uncultured Planctomycetaceae bacterium; assembly: GCA_963976765.1. Classification (GTDB taxonomy): domain Bacteria; phylum Planctomycetota; class Planctomycetia; order Planctomycetales; family Planctomycetaceae; genus JABMPE01. Next base: position 85,845 of record CAXBME010000016.1, on the reverse strand, counting down.
CGGACGGATCAGGCATCGGGATCTTTTCCGGCTGATAAAGGTCCCAGTATTTCTTCGGAGCCACAAACGGCAGGTGAGGACGCCAGAATCCAACCGCCAGAAAGAACGGCTGCTCGCTTCCCGCATGGTCGCGCAGCATCGCCGCCGCCAGGTTGGCAATCTGCCCGTCCCGATAAGCCGTGTCGGGGACATTGTGAGCCTCGGTCACTTCCGCTTTGTAGGGTCGCTTTTCGCCTTTCCACGGAGCGTTTGCGAAAACCGTATCGTCGGCGTGAGTCCCTTTGAAAAGGACTTCGTCGATCGACCACGAACGGCGGTCCTGAGTCTCGCCCATGTTGTGAAACAGCTTGCCAATGTTCTGGCAGAAGTAGCCGTGATTCTTGAAATGCTGCGGCAGCGTGACGAGCGTGTTGCCGTCGGGCGCCGTCTCGCGAAAAGATTTCCGCAGGTCGTCCACGCCGACGGTGTCAGGTCTCAGTCCGGTCAGAAACGAAGACCGCGACGGATTGCAAACCGCCTGCTGACAGTAAGCCCGATCAAACACCAGCCCCCGAGTCGCCAGCCGATCCAGATTCGGAGTCACCGCCACGCCATGGTCCGACTCAGTGGCACGGTACGGCCCGATGGCACAGTTGAGATCGTCCGCAACGATGAACAGCACGTTCGGAGCGGCTTCGCCAGGGCGAGTCATCATGGCGGCGAGCAACAACGTTGCCACAACAGAACCAGCCAGGCGACAACCGTCGAGACACAAGACTAAGCGGACAACAAAACGGAAACTGTTCATGACGGGGCCATCTTCGGTGTAAAGAGTTCAGTCAGCACTTTGATCAACGTTGTGTAGTGAAATTCGCGAAGTGAAACGAGCAACTGGCCAAGCTGAGGACGACGCAACCAGCCATTCCGCTTGGGCCGCTCTGCCTCTTCGCTTTCTGGTTGGACCGTTCTTCCAGCGGGCGCTTTCACCTGTCAAACCAGCATCCGGTAGCAGGCTGATTGCCTCACGTGAGACCACTCGGCAATGCAGAGTGGACATACCGGACGTGTTCGACTGAGATGATGGTTCAAAATTCCGCCGACCCGCCCGAGCATTCTCATGGCCGACGAAACTCCACAGCTTCCAACCGAAGAAGAACTCAGCCAGTTGCCGCAAAGGGCGCTCGTTGCTTACGCCGTCCGCGCGGCTCGGCGTGTCCAGCCACTTTGCGTCAAGGCGTGGCCTAACAATTCCGACAAGAGAACGTCGCTGGCCCACGCTGTTGAACGAGCATTGAATCTGGCCACCGACTTTTCTCGCGGAGAAAACGTCGCTGCTGACGAACTTCGCGTCGCCGCCGCCACCGCCGACGACTTGAACCCCGCCTACGCCTATGGCGCCAACCTCGCCTACGATGCCGCCGACGCCACCAACGCCGCTTATGTCGCCGCCAACACCGCCGCCAGCACCAACGCCGCAGCAGCCGCAGCCGCCGAGACCTACGTCAACGCCGGCTCGCGCGAGATGCTCGTTTCCGCCTGTCGCCGTGATTTTGAAAGGCTGCTTGAGCGTCAGGCTTCGAAACCGGTCGAGATGAAACGCAAAGTCTCGCCCAGCGAACGAGGTTTTCTCGGCAGCCTGTGGATCGACGACCCACCAGGCTGGTACACCGAGCTGAAACCGCAGCTTGACGCAATTCTCAATGGCAAAGACGCTTCCGGCTCCGACCAGGCGTCCACTTTGAGGAGTCAACTCGCCAGGCGTGAGCAGACGATAAAAGCACTGACAGCGCAACAGACCGAACTGCAACGGGATCTGAAAAACCTGACTGCCGACCGTGACCAGCTTGCTCAGCAACGAGCAGCCGTCGAAAAGCGCGAGCAGCGTGTTCAGTCCGAGTTGTCGGCGACTCGCGAAAACCTGATGAAAGCTCAGCAGGAAGCAGCCGAAGAGAAACGGAAACGAGAAACCGCTGAATTTGACCTGAGAGAAGTCAGCGGCCAACTTGATCTCGAAACGCGGCAACCAGTCCGCTGGTACTGGGAAACGTTGACCAAACCGTCGTCGCTGTTTTCCGGCTTCACGCTGCTTTGTCTGATGGGAATTGTGCTTTCCGTCCTGTTCTGGGTCGGCGAAGTTCGGGGTCGGCAGAAGCTGGAGCAGTTCCTGACGTTGCAGGTCGCTCACCTGCAGGCCGATCTGGCCGAGGGTAACGACGACTCGGGCGATGGTGGCGGCGCCGGACTCGCTGGGAAATCCGACCGAAGGACACAGCTTCAGAAGTTTCGTCAGCAGCTCGGTCGATTACAGACGCTGGCCGTCTCGGGAAGCGATCAGGAACAGATCACGCTCGGCACGATCCGCAACGACGTCTACGAACTGCTCGAAGATACCAGACCGCCAGACAACGATCAGAGGGAAATCGAACCGCAGCGTTCAAGCATCACCGCCGCCGTCTCGGTGTGGTGGCAGTTTTTTCTGCCTCGCTACATGGCCAGCGATCAGTTGCTTTCACTGGTTGTCATCATGAGCGGAACGATCGGCGCCGTGATCGCCGCCATTCGAGCGAAACGGGTTCTCAGCCCGACTGACATCGGGTTCGGAGTAGCTGCCGGATTCATCACGCTCCTAGCCATCCGAGGTGGCAAGAACGTTCTGGTTGTCAGTAATGAAGACGTCAGCTTCTACATGAACCCCTACAGCAGCGCCTTCTTCGGTCTGCTCGCCGGCCTGTTCACAGACCGGGCCTACGAACTGCTGCGAAAATTCGTCGACAAGCTGGTCAAAGGGCTGGAGAAAACCTTCGAGCTCAACCCACCCCCGTCTGCTGACGACGATTCTCCGAAACCTGACCAGTCACCCTGAAGGCTGTTCCGCCATCGGGGGAGTCCGATTCCAGCCGTATCTTCAGCAACATCCGATCCGCCAGTGGAGACACGGACAGATTCCATGTCCACATTCGGAAGTAGTCTGAGCGGAACCAGCAAGTCTCTTGCATGATCGAGGCGGAATTCGAGTAAACTGGCAAGCCCTCTGGACCAATGTCCGATTCCTTCCCAGACTTCCCGCCCTTATGTTGAATCATCACTCTGCCTGCCGGCTCGTGCTGGCAACAATTTCGATGACCGCTTTGGCCTCCTCGACGACTGCGTCCGAGGGCGGCGCGGCGTCGACTCATGAACGTGCGCCATCGTTTCGGCACGACGTCATGGCCGTGCTGTCCAAGGCAGGCTGTAACCTGGGAACCTGTCATGGAAATGCGAACGGCAAAGGTGGATTGAAACTTTCGTTGAGAGGACAGGATCCGGCGCAGGATTTTGAGACACTCAGTCGGCAAGAGGGGGCGCGGCGGGCGAATGTTGTCACGCCGGAAGCGAGTCTGCTGCTGCGGAAGCCGCTGATGGATGTTCCGCATGAAGGCGGGCGACGCTTCAAAGTTGACTCGGAAGAGTACCGGATCCTCACGGGCTGGATCGCGGCAGGAATGCCAGTGGACCCCGAGAATGCTCCGGAACCTGTCGCCCTGCGAGTCGAACCTCAGCACGCAACCATTTACGCGCCGGACACGACGGTCACGATTCGAGCGACGGCTGAATTCAGTGACGGATCGAAACGCGATGTGACCAGCCTTGCGGTCTACGAGTCTTCCGCAACGTTTGTTGCGGTTTCCAGTCTCGGAGTCGCAACGGGGGACCGGGCCGGACTGACAACTGTCACAGTGAGGTATCTCGATCAACAGGTTCCAGTCAGACTGGAGTTTGTCCCCGAGCGTCCTGATTTCGTCGCGGCAGCACTTGAGCCAGCGAACTTTGTTGACGAGCTGGTCTTCAGGCAGCTCGCACGATTGAAGATCAATCCGTCTGACGTTTGCGACGACACGGCATTTCTTCGGCGGGTGTATCTCGATCTGACCGGTCTACTGCCCACGGTCGAGCAGGCTCAGGCGTTTGTCACCTCAACCGATACCGACAAACGCGAGAAGCTGATTGATCAACTGCTGGAGTCGCCAGAGTTTGTCGACATGCAGACCTTGCGATGGGCTGACCTGTTACTCGTTGAAGAAAAAACGCTCGACCGCAAAGGCGTCCAGGTTTTTCACGACTGGATTCACGAATCCTTCGCGAAGCACAAGCCTTTGAATCAGTTGGCGAAGGAGATCCTGGAAGCTCGCGGCAGCACGTACAACGTTCCGCCCGCCAACTTTTACCGCGCATTGCGAGTCCCGGAAGCGCGCGGCGAAGCGACGGCTCAGGTCTTCCTCGGGATTCGGCTGCAATGTGCGAAATGTCACAACCATCCGTTCGACCGTTGGACGCAGGACGATTATTACGGCTGGTCTAATTTCTTTGGCCGCGTCGACTACAAAATCATCGAGAACAAACGACGCGATAAGAGCGACAAAAACGAATTCGTCGGCGAGCAGATCGTCCTTTTGAAAGAAACCGGCGACGTCAAAAATCCAACGACTGGTGAAACTGCCGGGCTGCGATACCTCGGAAACCTGTCCAACGATGCGTCTGATTCTGCCGGCTCGTCAGATGATCAAGGCAAACCGAAACTCGACCGGCTGCAACGAATCGCCGAGTGGATGAGTTCCCCGGACAATGATCGGTTCGCCGCCGCTCAGGCCAACCGAATCTGGTACCAGATCATGGGGCGAGGCATCGTCGATCCGATCGATGATTTCCGGTCGACGAACCCGCCAGTGAATCCCGAACTGCTGGACGCATTGACGAAGGAATTTGTCGAGGGCAACTTCAGCGTCCGACACCTGATGCGGGTCATTATGAATTCGAAGGTGTATCAACTTTCGTCGACGACCAACTCGACGAACGCTGACGACGAGCTGCTCTTTTCACATGCTGTTCCAAGCCGGTTGACAGCCGAGCAGACGCTCGACGCCGTCGCGCAGACGCTGGATGTGCCGATCAAATTTGGCGGCCACGATCCCGGCACAAGGGCGGTCCAGCTTCGCGGCGTACGGAACGGCGGGCATCGATATGCAACTCCAGAAATTGGCGACCGCTTTCTGGCTCTGTTCGGGAAACCCGGTCGATTGCTGACGTGCGAATGCGAACGGACAAACGGCACGACGCTCGCTCAGACGTTTGAACTGGTCAGCGGCGAGCTTGTCGACCAGCTCCTTCGCAGCGGCAACGGTCGCATCGCAAAGGCCGGGAAAAATGGCGAACCGTTTGAGGAAACGATCACCGATCTTTACTGGTCGGCTCTGAGCCGCAAGCCTTCTGGCGAGGAGCTGGCGACCGCTGAAGATCACATCATGAGTTCTGATTCCCCACGACGCGGACTGGAAGACGTGGCCTGGGCATTGCTTAATTCGAACGAGTTTCTTTTCCGAAGATAGGCAGGGTGGGAATCGCCCATCCTACCGCCCGTACTGATTCAAGCTTCAGTGAGAAGCAGCATGAATAACAAAAAGCCAATCTCCAGCATCGCCGAGTTTCATCGTCGCGACCTTCTGCGCGCCGGTGGGCCGGGGTTGCTCGGGCTGACGCTTCCGAAGTTGATCGAAGCAAAAGAACAGTCCACTTCAGAAAACGCGCCCAAAGCTCGGGCGAAGTCCGTAATCTTCCTCTTTCAATGGGGAGGACCAAGTCATGTCGACACGTTCGATATGAAATTGGACGCTCCCGACGCCTACCGATCGAAGTACAACCCGATTTCAACTTCTGTGCCCGGTATGCATGTCTGTGAGCACCTGCCCGAAACAGCCAAAGTGATGAATAAGATCGCGCAGATTCGCACGGTCCATCACACGATGAACAATCACAACTCAGCAGGCTACACAGCTCTGACCGGTGTCGAACCTCCGATCGACGATCAGCGTCTGCGGGAATCGCTGGACCTGTTTCCGGCATACGGCTCCGTTGTCGATGCGGTCTCGCCGAATACCAACGGAATGCCGACATTCGTGTCGTTTCCGTGGACGATTTCAGACGGCTCGAAGACTCCGGGCCAGCGTGCGAGCTTCCTCGGTCGCATCCACGATCCACTGTTCGTGCCGAACGATCCTAACGCTCCCGATTTCCGCCTGTCGCAACTCAGTCTTCCCGCTGATGTTTCCATGAAACGACTGGGAGACCGGCGACGGCTTCAGCAGTTGATCAATCAGCAGGCTCGTGACCTGGACAATTCTGCCGCTGCTCAGGGCGTTAATGCTTACTATCAGCGAGCGTTGGCGATGCTGAATTCTCAACGAGTTCGAGAAGCCTTCGACCTGACGAAGGAACCCGAGCCAATGCGCGAAGCGTACGGACGCACGACGTATGGGCAGAGTTGTCTGCTGTCGCGACGGCTTGTCGAATCTGGCGTCAAGTTTGTGACGGCCTACTTCTCGCGAAGCATCGGCGGACGCAGCAAAACGGACGGAGGCTGGGACACGCACGGCTTCGACGACACGCGGATGTACGAGATCCTGCCGGAATGGCATTTTCCGCTGACCGATCACACGTTGCCGGTCCTGCTGCTCGACCTGGAAGAACGTGGGCTCCTGGACGAAACGCTGGTGCTCTGGATGGGTGAGTTTGGTCGCACACCGCTGATCAACAAAAACATCAGCCGGGACCACTGGCCGAAGTGCTACACCGTTCTGCTGGCAGGCGGCGGTGTGAAAGGTGGCGCCGTCTATGGTCGATCCGACCGCTACGGCGCCGTCCCCGATCGCGACCCCGTAACAACGGGCGACCTCGCGGCGACCGTCTACCACCTGCTCGGTATCAATCCGGCCACCGAGGTTCACGACAACCTCAACCGACCGTTTCCCATCGCAAACGGTCGCCCCGTTTTTGACATCATGGTGTGAGACGAGGTTGCCATCCGAATGGAATCTTCGCAAGACGCACTCAACAAGGCGATCTCTCTGCATAATCACGGACGATTCGCGGAGGCCATCATTGAGTATGAGCAGATTCTGCGACAACGTCCCGACGATGAGACAGTCGCTGCCAATCTGGCGTCGGCACTGGTTCGTGCCGGCAGGCTCGACGAAGGAATCAATCGTTACCGTGAATTAACCAGCCGGGGCAGTCAGATTCCAGAATTGTGGTTCAACTTTGCGAATGCGTTGCAACGAGCCGGAAATCCTGACGAAGCTCGACAGACATTTGAGCGAACGCTGGAAATTGCTCCAGAATTTTTCCCGGCCGCATTGAACCTGGCGAACCTCCTCCGAGACTCAGGCGACACAGCTTCAGCCGTCGTGATGTACCGCCGCGCGATTGCTATGAATCCTCAACACCCGAAGCCGAGGATCAATCTGGCAAAGCTGCTGCGAATTCAGAAGAACTTCGATGAAACTCGGGACGTCATCAATGGGGGGATACAAGCTGCGGGCCAGTCTGTCGAATTGCTCTATGAACGCGCCGTTCTGTGTTACGAAACCGGCGATTCGAATGCGGCCTTCGAGGCTGCTGAACAGTTAATTGCCGAGTATCCGAAGTACGGAAACGCGTACACATTGATCGGGCTGATCGAGTATGAGCGGGGCAATGTCGAAGCTGCCGTTCTCTGGTGGAACGAGCTGGCGAAGCTTGAGCCGAACAATCCCGAGCCCCACATCAACCTCGGCACGCTGCGTCAGAAGGAGCATCGGCATGAGTTGGCCGTCGGGTATTTCCGTGAAGCCGTTCGCCGAGCACCGGGTGATCTGGGGGCCAACCTGAAACTCGGGTTGATTCTGTCAACGACCGGCCACGTATCAGAAGCGATGCTGATAGGGAAACGCCTGACCGAGGCATTTCCGGATCGACCGGAAGGGTTCAGCCTGCTGGCCAACGGGCTGCACGAACAGGGACTCTGTGAACGATCGCGAGCGGCATTTGACGAAGCCCTTTCAAAACAGACCGACGACGCAACTCTGATTGGCAACGCTCTGTTTTCCTCTCTCTACAGCGACACACTTTCCGACGACGACATTCTGGAAATTCACCGTCGTCTGGCATCGCGGCTGCACAACCTCGCGACGCGGCACGATCCTCCAACTCCATGTGCCGCGCGAGCCAGAAACGCCGGTTTAAGAATTCGCGTCGGATTTCTGTCGCCGGACCTGTTGAAGCATCCGGTCGGGTACTTTGTCGAGCCAATCCTGACGCAGCATGATCGGGACCAGTTCGACGTCACCTGTTACTCGGACAATGCCTCGGTTGATGAGCTGACAGAGCGGCTGAAAAACCTCAACGTGGCCTGGCACGAATGCGGGGCGTGGAGCGACGCTCGACTCGAAGAACAGATTCGGTCAGACAAGCTCGACATTCTCATCGACCTGTGTGGGCACACGGCAAAGAATCGCGCGATGGTTCTGGCGAGAAAGCCTGCGCCCATCCTGGCGACATACCTCGGCTACCCCGGCAAGACCGAACGTCCTGCGAACGACTGGCTGATCGCCGATGAGCATCTCTGCCCGACGAATCAGAAGCTGGATTCTCATGAACGGATCGTCCGCCTGAAGAACTGCTTCCTTTGTTATCAACCTCAGCCAGACACGCCGGACGTTGCACCGTTTCCGTTCGAAAGAAATGGATTTATCACGTTCGGCTCGTTCAATCATCTGGCCAAGCTGACGGACTCAACCGTGCGTTTGTGGAGTCGTGTGCTCCACGCCGTGCCTGATTCGCGACTTGTCCTGAAAGCACTCCCACTTGCTGACGAATCAACGCGAAAGCTGACCCGGCAACGTTTCGCCGATTGCGGCATCGAACCGGCAAGAATCGATCCATTGCCGCCGACGGTCCCACTGTCAGCTTTCCTGGCAGAGTATCGGCGCATGGACATCGCCCTGGACACCGTACCGTACAACGGTGGAACGACGTCGTGCGATGCGCTTTGGATGGGCGTGCCGGTCGTCACATTGCCCGGCGGTCGCTTCAGCAGCCGCATGGGAAAGAGCGTATTGTCTGCCGTTGGGCTCGAAGAATTCGTCGCGTCAGACAAAGAAGACTACGTACAGATCGTGACACGCCTCGCGTCCGATCGCGACCGAATTCGGTCGTTACGCTTGTCACTTCGAAATCAGGTCGCTCGCAGCCCGCTCTGCAACACTGCCGAATTCACACGCGATTTCGAAGCCGTTCTACAAAAAGTCGTCAATGAGACGATGGACCGGGCTTCCGAGTAGTCTGCAGTAAACGAGAAGTCCACACACGGTGACTGGCTGTTGCCGGCTTTCGTTGAGCAGCAGGTTGTCCGTCAGTGCGGCTGCGGATCCAAGTTGGTCGAATGCGCTGAGTCGAGCCTGCGAACTCGGTTGCTGTGCCGTCAGGGATGCCAGGCACGAATTTGCTCATCGGCATCTCTCGTCGTGAAGAGTAACCACAAGATCTGGTTAATCGACGAAAACGAATTCATTCAGGTTAAACAGCAGCCGGCACAGGTTAGCGGTGCCGAATTCATTTGCGTATTCCGTCAGAGCGGCCAGTTCCTCGGGCGTTGGACGGCGACCGGTCGCCAGTTCGAATCCACGCGTGACCTGCTGCTGTGGGGCAGGGGATTCCTTTTCCAGGAGCACGCTGAAATGTTCCGCCATCCTCAGCATGAACTTGTTGTTGAGCAGCGAAAGTGCCTGCAACGCGGTGACGGTTTCGTCTCGCCGCGGAACGCTTTGCGAAGAGTCAGCACAGTCCAGCGTGGTCATGAACGGATCCGGCTGACTGCGGCCGATGAACCGGTAAACGCTACGGCGATGCGATGCCGGATCGTCGGGGTCGTGCTTGTGATATTCGTAGTGGGGAGAATGTTGCGGGTGCTCAAGGACGAAGAGCTGGAACCCAGGCCCGAACATCGTTCGATCGAGTTTTCCGCTGACCGCTAGAACGGCATCGCGAACTTCCTCAGCCGTGAGTCGTCGTCGATTCATTCTCCAGAGGTACGTGTTTCCGCTGTCGATCAGGCTGTTCGCTTCGTGATGCTGCGAACTCTGCCGATAAACCGAGCTGGTCACGATCAGCCGGTGCAACTTCTTCAGAGACTGCCCGCCGTCGCGAAACTCGACCGCCAGCCAGTCGAGCAATTCCGGATGTGTCGGCAGTTGCCCCATGCGCCCCAGGTCGTTTGGAGAATCGACAATGCCTCGACCAAAGTGATACTGCCAGATTCGATTGACGATCGATCGCCAGGTCAGCGGGTTGTCGCGACGAACGATCCAATTGGCCAGCGCAATTCGCCGATCGCTTTCTGGATGAGATTCTTCAAGCTCGAACCGCCAGTCCGTATTGGCAATGACGGGGATTGTCCCAGGGCCGACAACGGTTCGAGGCTGCTGAATGTTGCCGCGATGTAGAATGCGGATTGCGCGAGGTCTGCCGCCGCTGGCACCAGTGCCGACAAAGTTTCCACTTCCGTGGTGAACCATCCCGGCGTAAACGCGGCTCTGCGCGGGCAACGCTTTGATGGCCGCGTTTGTCTCAGCCATCGCTGCGTCGTTGGAAGCGATCTTCGCCTTGAGTTCGTCAGTCACAGCCTCGTCAAGAACTCGGCGCCGATCTTCGGTTAGTCTTGCGATCTGATTCTGAACATCCGGGTTCGCAGAGACACCGAAATAGTACCCGTCGACCAGATTTTCTCGCTGCCAGCGGACGGGTGCCTGGATTGAGTCCAGCGAGGTAACACGTTTGCCGAGAGCTGCATTTTTCCCGTCTGGTGTGAGTACGCTGAGTTCGGCCAACGCAAAGATATAGTCGTTGCTTCGCGGCGCGAGCTTTGTCGCCGTGACTCTAACGAACTGAGCTTTCAATTCGGACGGCGCTGCGGCAGCCTGCGGACTGGTTCCGGGGTTCTGGACATCGTTTTCTGTGTAATCAGCGATAAGTACGACATTTGTCTGGAACGACTCGTCATCGGAAGCTTCGATCCGGTATCGCAACGGAAAACCAAAACCGTGACCGATCCCGTTGAACGTGTCGTGGCAGCCGACGTAAACAATCGATTCGATCGGCGTCGGCAGCCCGAGGTCGACCTGCACCCATTTTACGGAGTCCTGTTTTTTCTCGATGTGGCTGTGGTAGCCGAACTCTGGTTTCACTCCCTGAGCAGTTTCTTTTTGCTTCTGCAGTTCAGCGAGCTTCTCGTCGATCTCAGCCAGCTTCCCGCCAGCGAGTTTCTGGACGGTCGAATCCAGCTCGGCTTTTTCCTTCGTCAGTGCTTCCTTCCGGGCAAGCAATTTTCGGCGATGTGCTGCGGTTTGCGGATCGGCGTCGTAGGTACGGTCGGCTCGATCAAGTGCTGCAAACACCGACTGCAAGCTGTAGTAGTGTTCCTGAGTAATCGGGTCGAACTTGTGGTTGTGGCATCGGGCACACTGTACCGTCACGCTGCAGAAGGTGTTCATCGTCGAGGTGACCATATCGTCGCGGTCCAGGTTGCGAGCGACCTTCCCGTCAATCTTTGATTCCGGAACTTCCGCATGGCCAATGAAATCCCACGGGCCGGCAGCGATGAATCCGGTGGCCGTGATACCGTCAACCGTGTCCGGCCAAAGTGAGTCGCCCGCAATCTGTTCCCGCACAAAGCGATGATATGGCTTGTCGTTATTCAGCGAGCGGATCACGTAGTCTCGATACGGCCATGCGTTCGGACGCGGCTTGTCTTTGTCGTACCCATGAGTGTCCGCGTAATGGACAACGTCCAGCCAGTGTCGTGCCCAGCGCTCTCCATAGCTACTTGAATTGAGCAACCGGTCGACGAGCAGGTCGTAAGCTCCCGGATCGTTGTCGTTTACGAACGCTTCGATTTCTTTAGGAGTCGGCGGCAGGCCGGTCAGATCAAAGTAGAGCCGCCGAATGAGTGTCGCTCGATCCGCTTCCAATGATGCCGTCAGCCCTTTGCGATCGAGCGAGTCCTGGATGAAAGCATCGATCTCCGTTCGCATTCTCAATCGACCGGTTTCATGAAAGGGCTCCGCCTCCGATGTTGTCTGTGGGCTGCGTTCTGTCCAAAGAGCCGGCATATCGGGTCGAGTTAACGGTCTCAGCGACCACCAGTTCAGATCGGCAATCCGACTCTCGTTGAGCTTGAACTCGGCAGGCCATGCAGCCCCCTCGTCGATCCATTGTCGAATGACTGCGATTTCGACGGCTGATAGTGGATCAGCATTCTTTGGCATCTTAGGCTGACCATCGACCGGCGCGATCAGTTCCATCAGGTGACTCGCGTCGGCATCGCCAGCTTCCAGATAACCGTCTTTGAATGCAGCCGTCGAAGTCTGAAGTGAAAAATCACCTTTGCGTTCGTCGTCGTTGTGACAGCTCAAGCAACGCTGCTGAAAGATTGGCGCGACTCTCTCTTGGAAAAAGTCACCCGGGACGCTCGGGTCCGCAGCAGACATCATGCATGGGAGGAAGATTGCGAGGATCGTGGAAATTATCAGCAGACGAGGCACTGGTGGCATCTCAGGGGCAGAACAATGTGGCAGGAGATATTGATCGACAGTTTACCGACATCACTGCCGTCAACTGAACCGTTTCGCGGTCTCACGGTTGATTTCTTCGCCCAACGCTGACTTCCCTAGCGGCCACGCGGCTCTACACCCATCAGATGTCGAACGAAAAAGTCCTGGCGACGGCGTTTACCATAGGACGATTCTCCGATGCCGTGTCCGCCGCCAGGAACGACCAGCAGGTCGAAGTCTTTGTCGGCTTTAACCAGTGCGTCGACAACCTGCATCGTTGATGCCGGATCGACGTTGCGGTCCAGTTCACCGACCGTCAGAAAAAGCTTGCCGGTCAGGCGGTGCGCGTTCGTGACGTTCGACTGTTCCTCATAGTGCGGGCCGATCGGCCAGCCCATCCAGAGTTCGTTCCACCAGATTTTGTCCATGCGATTGTCATGGCATCCGCAGTCGGAAACGGCGACAGTGTAAAAGTCTCCGAATGCCAGAACTGCTCGAGTCGAACTCTGCCCGCCAGCCGATCCACCATAGATGCCGACTCCGAGACTGAGGTCCATGAACGGGTACTTCTCAGCAGCGGCTTTGATCCATTTGATCCGGTCGGGGAAACCCGAGTCGCCGAGATTCTTCGCGCAGACATCGTGAAATGCTTTCGAGCGGTTCGACGTGCCCATGCCGTCAATCTGGACGACGATGAAGCCGAGTTCTGCGACCTCCTGCGCGGAGAAAAATTCCGAAAATGCTTTTGGCACAAACGAGCCGTGCGGGCCCGCATAAATTTTCTCGATCACTGGATACCTCTTCGACGCGTCGAAGTTCGTCGGTCGGAAAATAACGCCATAAATGTCAGTCGTGTCGTCTCGGCCTTTCGACACAAAACGTTCCGGCGGCCTCCAGCCAGTGTCCAGAAGCCGCGACCAGTCAGCTCGTTCAAGCTCGCAAATCAGCTTTCCCGTGTCAGCGTCGCGGAGTTCGGTTACCGGTGGCTGATCAACGCGCGAATATGTGTCGACCAGAGTCTTTCGATCGGGCGACCACGAAATAGAATGCGTGCCGTCACCGTCCGTCAGAAATGTCAGCCCCGAACCGTCAAACTTCACTCGGCAAAAGTGAATGTAGTATGGATCCTGGACCGGATGAATTCCGCTGGCCTGAAACCAGATTTGCCGCGTTTCGATGTCGACACGCTCGACCTTGCGAACAACCCACTCCCCTTGCGTGATCTGATTCTTCACCTCGCCGGTCGAGAGATCGTAAAGGTAAAGATGGTTCCATCCGTCACGCTCGGACATCCAGATCAGCTCGTCAGAATCGTGCAGAATTCGGCGGTACTTCTTGTAAGCATAGTCAATGAACGTGTCACTCTGTTCGTCGACGATCGGCTTCGCCTCTCCGGTTGCTGCCTCGACCGAGATGACTCTCAGTACCTGGTGGCCTCGCTGGTTGTAAGTAAAGTAGAACCGGCTCGAATCGGGTGCCCACTCAATCTGCGGCGGCGACATCCACGGATTCTCAAACAGGTTGTCGCTGACCGTTATTTCTTTTTGAGAATCAACGTTGAACAGGTGCGGAGTGGATTGAGGAACCCGATCGCCTGGCTTTAGATACCGGTGCGTGTGCAGCTTCGGCTGAAGCTGATCTGTCGGCGACGATTCGACAAAACTGACGTCATGCTGCTGTCCCTGCTTTGTCCGCAACGCAACGAACTTCTTTGAGTCTGGCGACCAGGAAATATGACGATTGCTGTACCAGTCGTCGGATTCGCTTTTTCCAATCAACGTTTCGTCTTCCTCGGCGGAATCAACGGCCCGAAGGTAGAGGTCATGGTTGCTTTCGTAGACGTTCCATTTTCCGTCTGGCGAAACGGCACCTTCCTGTTGCCCATTGCGCCTGGAGTTCGCATCGTTACGTTTTCGAGGTTCATCCTTCCTCGGGATAGACTCGGCATCGCGAAGCCGACTTAACTTGCCGCTGTCGCGTTCGAATTTCCAGACAGCAGAAAACGCCGTGAATTCAACGGCGTCTTCGTCCCCGACAAACCTGATCCGCTGGAAGGGAAGGTTCTTAGGGCTCACAATTTTCCCAGTCGCCTGAGCAAGTTGTTCCGCAAGTTGTCGATGATCGAAAGCCAATTCGCGATTCTGTTTTCGCACATCGGCGATCACAAACTCGAATTCTCCCGGAGCAAGTTCGAGGCGATACCAGAGTCGCTGACCATCAGACGTCCAGACTGGCTCGACCTTCTTTCTGAACACCGTGTTGCGAGTTTGATCACGCAACGAGTTTGCTCGGTCATAATCGGCCTGAGTTCCCTGCGCGGCAACGATCGTCGGCAGCAAAACAAACAGCTGAAGGCAACACAGGGCAAGCTGGCGGCGCATGGAGGAACTCTTCGGAAATTTCAAAACAAGGAGAAATCAGGCGGTAAGTAACGGATGCATCGAGTCGTCAGACTATCGGAGAATGCTTCGCGGTTCTAATCAGGCATGGCCGCGACAGCGATTAAGCATCAGCTTGAGGCTGCGAAATAACGGCCCATCGTGAACGGCGGTTTCTGTCGCTCGTTGACGCTCAATTTGGGCACTCATAGAATTCTGCATCTCATACGCTGATATTGGTGTTGGTCGGTGAGTCTTTGCACAGACGGAGTTTGCACGACCTGCAAAGCTTGCGACCATCAGTGCTCCGGCTGCTGCAGGAGCTTGCGTTTTCAAATTCTGCCACAGTTACGGAGTGACTCAGGTGACAGCTATTTCGGCAAAGACTGCCTCCGATTCACCAACTTCCAATGCGCCATTGAATGTTGAAGCAGCGGTTCGAGACAGATACAGCGCAGCGGCTCAGGAAAAAGAAGCGGCACTCTGTTGCCCGGTTGAATACGACCGCAAATATCTGGAAGCCATTCCCGAAGAGATCATCGAACGAGATTATGGCTGCGGTGATCCGTCTCAGTTTGTGAACCCCGGCGACACTGTTCTGGATCTCGGATCTGGCGGTGGCAAGATTTGCTACATCGCCGCGCAGGTCGTCGGTGCAGAAGGTAAGGTCATTGGCGTCGACTGCAACGACGACATGCTTGGCCTGGCCCGGCAGTATCAACCTGAGATGTCAGAGAAACTTGGCTATGACAACGTCGACTTCCGCAAAGGAAAGATTCAGGACTTGAAACTGAACCTGGAACTGCTGGACGAACAACTTGCCAATCGACCAGTTCAGACAAGTACCGACTGGCTGGAAATGGAAACTCGGGCGCAGAACCTGCGAGATACCCGACCGCTGGTCGAATCCGACAGCGTTGACGTCATTGTCTCAAACTGTGTTTTGAACCTGGTTCGCGAAGAAGATCGCCGTCAGCTCTTTGCAGAGATGTTCCGCACGCTGCGCCGAGGCGGTCGTGCGGTCATCAGCGACATTGTGTCCGACGAAGATGTTCCGGAATCGCTGCGAAATGACGCCCGGCTCTGGAGCGGCTGCATGAGCGGCGCGTTCCGCGAAGATCTCTTTCTGAAGGCCTTTGAGGATGCGGGTTTCTACGGCGTCGAAATCGTCAAACGGCAGGAAGAGCCGTGGGCTGTCGTCGATGGTATCGAATTCCGCAGCATGACGGTTCGAGCCTGGAAGGGTAAGGAAGGCCCGTGTCTCGACCGCAATCAGGCCGTCGTTTACAACGGCCCGTGGAAGGCAGTCATTGATGACGACGGGCATCGTCTGAATCGAGGCGAACGGATGGCCGTCTGCGATAAGACGTTCAACATTTACACAAGCGATCCGTACGGAGGTCAGATCACACCTCTGCCACCTGCCGAAAACATCCCGCTCGATCAGGCCGCACAGTTTGACTGTCGTCGGATGGCGATCCGTGACCCGAAAGACACAAAAGGCGGAACGCTCAGTCTCACCATCCTGCCTTCGGAAGACTGCTGCAGCCCCAGCGGAGACTGCTGCTGAGACGTCTTTTCGAACGAGTGAGCTGGCAACATCTTGACTTCTGGAGGTCTTCGGAATGGTTCGCTCAACGTGGTGCGTCGCGGTCGGCATCCTGACTTTGGTCGCGTTCGAACAATGTGTTTTGGGACAGATTGAAGAACTCTCGTGGCCACCGCAGTTACCTGGCGGTCAGTCAATTGTCTCCGTTGAATCGGCGGAGCTGTTGAAGCCGCAACCTGGGTTACGCGGAGACGTCGGCATTGCAGTAACGGCTCCCAAAGTTGATCTGCTCTATTACCCGGAGCAGAACTACGAAGGTCATCCGTGGAGTGTCTGGGGCGACGGGCTCGCCGTTGGGACGAAGTATTTTTCGGCCATCGGTGATCACCTGGCTCCTCAGGGAAACGCGTTCGTTTTTGAGTACGACTTGAAGACATCCCGCATCCGCACGCTGGCCAGCACGGCAACGACGATCAACCTGCCCGACGGACATTACATGCCGGGCAAGATTCACAGCCGCATTGACCTCGGCAGTGACGGCTGGCTGTACTACTCGACGCATCGCGGCTCCACTCGCGTGACGACAGACGAGTATCACTACAAAGGTGACTGGCTTCTGCGAACTCATCCCGAGTCGGGAAGAACTGAAGTCGTCGCCCACGGTCCTGTCCCGAAAGCGTGCATTCCAACCAGCGTGCTGGACCCGGATCGGATGATCTTTTACGGAGGAACGTCGGCTGGAGACCCGAAGGACAAAACGGTCACGTTCTTTGCTTACGACATCGCCCGGCGAAAAGTCCTGCATACAGCAACTGGTGGACCGGCCCGCTATCTGATCCTCGCTCGTTCGACCGGGCGGGTTTACTACATGAACGAAGTTACTGACAAACTGATGCGCTACGACCCGGCATCCGGCAATCCGCCTCAAGCAATTGCGGGCTCGATTGGCCTTCGAGCGGCGACTCAGGAAACGCCAGACGGAATGGTCTACACGTTGGGCAAGTCCGATGGTCATCTCTGGAGATTCAACACGCAGACCGAAGCAATCACCGACCTCGGCGAACTGGCCGTTGCGTCGTTGACTTACACCGCCAGCATTGATGCCGACCCGACCGGCCGCTTCGTGTACTACATTCCCGGAGCCCACGGCGGCAGCCAGAATGACGGCTCTCCGATTGTTCAGTTTGACACAAAGCATAGAACGAAGAAGGTTATCGCGTTTCTGCAGCCTCTGCTTCGGGAACAATCTGGCTATGTGACACTCGGTACGTTTGGCTCAGCCGTTAGTCCAGATGGCTCGCGTCTCTTCATCACCTGGAACGGAAACCGAAGCGGCGCCGACAAACGAGGAAAATACCCATTCGACACGTGCGCTCTGACGGTGATCCACATTCCCGAGTCGGAACGACAATTGGACTGACTGGTTCGTAAGTTCAGAAATTGTGATTGAGAAATTCTCTGATAGATCTTCGTGCGGAATTAGATCAACTGATTGAGTCTCTCAAGCAAGCGAAGATTCCATACGCATTGTGTGGTGGAATGGCGCTGGCCACGCATGGTTACCCGCGATTCACTCAAGACCTCGATCTTCTAGTTCGCGAGACGGATTGCGGACAATGAAAAAGATCAGCAACCGCGCGCAGGATCTGATTGATCTGGAGTAGCTTGATGAAGCCACTGAGTGAGGCATCGGGCTCCGACGAGCACACCAGTAAAGTCGACATGTCGCCCGAGGCAATTGACGCGCGGCTGGACATGGTCAGCTCGCTCTATGACCTCCGTAAGTATCTTCAGACAGCGCGACCCTCGAATGATGCTGTTGACGTCTGTCAGGAATCCGAAGCGAGAGAGGACGAGAACGCGTGACTTCAACCGGGCGATCAATCGCTCAAAGGCCGATGTTCGCGTTTCATGATGTCGGCCATCTCGACGACAACATCCGGGTGTGACGACGCGATGTTCGTCTGCTCGCTTTCGTCTTTGGAAAGGTCGTACAGTTCGATGGGGCCGTCTGGAATGGCATTCCAGTTGACTCGAACAGCCTTCCAGTGACCCTTCAGGACGGCCTGCTTGCCGCCCTGTTCGAGAAACTCCCAGTAGAGATGAGGGTGCGTCTTCTGCTTTCCTTTTCCCATTAATACTGGCCGCAGAGAGATGCCGTCCTGAGGATTTGCGTCGACTCCGGCAAGATCTGTAAACGTCGCAAACCAGTCCTGAAATCCAGAGTGGATATCCGATTCGGAACTTCTGGCGACGTGGCCCGGCCAGCGGACGATTGTGGGGACTCGCACACCGCCTTCGTAAAGATCCCGCTTGTTTCCTCGCAGATCGCCGTTCGAGTTGAAGAAGTCGGCCTTGTGGCCGCCCTCCTGGTGAGGTCCGTTGTCGCTGCTGAAAATGACGATGGTGTCTTCGTCCAGCCCGAGCTCTTTCAGATGAGCCAGCATTCGGCCGACATCTCGATCGATGTTTCGGATCATCGACGCGAAGCCTTTCTCTGGCTCTGGCCAGTCGACGCTTTCGAACTCGCCCCAGCTCGGAACTTCCATGCCCTTGTTGCGGGCTTCGTTATTTGCGTGAGGGACGTTCATCGCCCAGTAAAGAAAGAACGGACGGTCTTTGTGTTTCTCGACGAAGTTCAAAGCGTCCTGAGCAATCAGGTCCGGGGCGTAGTCGACTTTCTTTGTGGCGACTCCGCGACCGTCGCCGGTTTTCCACTGTGCTGGAACTTCGTTTCGAAGCAGCGACTTCTTCCCATTCAGAATCAGGAATTCGGGATAGAAATTGTGAGCGTGCCACATGCTCACGTAACCGTAGAAATGGTCGAAGCCATGCTGGTTGGGATCGTCCAGGGGAGGGGGATTTCCAACTCCCCACTTGCCCGAGCAGCCTGTTGCATAACCGGCTTTCTTCAGGGCGTCTGAAATCAGCATGTCGTCCGAGCTGAGAATCCCCGGCCCGTTTCCTCGTACGGTTCCATGTCCAACGTGTTTGCCTGTCAGAAAAACGCAGCGAGAAGGGGCACACACGGTTGAACCGGCGTAGTGCCGAGTCAGCTTCATTCCTTCGCTGGCCATTCGGTCCAGGTTGGGCGTCTTCAGCGTGCTTTGACCGAAACAACCGAGATCCCCATAGCCAAGATCGTCGGCGAGAATGAAGACGATGTTCGGAGGCTGAGCGGCAGCCACCTGGACTGAGAAACCAATCAGCAATGTAAGAAGAAAAATTCGAAACATGGTTTGTCGAACTCACAAAACAGAGACCCTATCAGTGTTCCGAATTCATCATGATGACAATGATCAGTAAAACGCTTACGCAATCAGTTCGTGCACGACGTCGCCATGCACGTCGGTCAAACGGTAGTCGCGGCCCTGAAAGCGGTATGTCGTCTTCAAATGGTCCATGCCAAGCAGGTGCAGAATGGTGGCCTGAAGGTCGTGGATGTGGACTTTGTTTTCGACGACTCCGAAACCAAGTTCGTCGGTCTGCCCGTATTCAAAGCCACCTTTGACACCGCCGCCAGCCATCCACATCGTGAAACAGTCGGGGTAGTGGTCGCGACCGAGCACCTTGCTTTTGGCCGTCCGGCCTTCGCGGAACGGCGTACGACCAAACTCGCCGCCCCAGACGATCAGAGTGTCTTCCAGCATTCCTCGTTGTTTAAGGTCGGCGATCAGTGCAGCGACTGGTTTGTCCATCGTCGCGCACTTGTTGGTCAGGCCTGAGGTCAGTCCACTTCCTTCGCTGGTGCCGTGGAAGTCCCAGCCCCAGTCGAAAAGCTGCACGAAACGAACTCCCTGTTCGACCAGTCGCCGAGCGAGCAGGCAGTTATTCGCCAGGCTGGATGCGCCAGGCTCAGCACCGTAAGCATCCAGAACGTGCTTCGGTTCCTTGGTGATGTCCATGACTTCCGGAACTGAAACCTGCATCCGGTAAGCAAGCTCGTACTGAGCGATTCTGGTCAGTGTTTCGGGATGACCGAGCTTGTCGGCCTGAACTTCGTTCAAATCCCGCAAAGCGTCCAGACTGAGACGTCGCATCTCACGGTCCATACCTTTGGGGTCTGACGCGTAAAGCACCGGGTCGCCTTTCGAGCGGCATTGAACGCCTTGGTAAACACTCGGCAGAAAGCCACTGCCAAACGAATTCTTACCGCCGTTAGGCTGAACGCCGCTCGAAATCAGCACAACGAATCCAGGCAGGTCGGCATTTTCTGAACCGAGTCCGTATGTCGCCCATGCTCCCATCGACGGCCGACCGGATCGTGGCGAACCGGTGTAAATCAAGAGTTCAGCCGGAGCGTGGTTGAACTGGTCGGTGTTCATCGAATGAACCAGGCACATTTCGTCGGCGACTTTGTGCAGGTGAGGAACGGCGTCTGACATTCGCAGTCCAGCTTTGCCAACCTGCGGAAATTTTCGGGGAGTTCCCAGCAGCTTTGGCACGCCCGACGTGAAGGCAAAACGGCGGCCTTCCAGAAACTCGGCAGGACAGTCTTCATCTGTGCGTTTGATGAGTTCCGGCTTGTAATCCCACAGGTCCAGGTTTGGCGGCGAACCGGTCATGTGCAGGTAGATGACTCGTTTGGCCTTCGGCTCGTGGTGCCCCTTCTTCGGTTCGAGTGGGTTGATGACTTTTGGCCGGGCGCTGGCACTGTTTCCGGCCATTGCCGAAAGGGCCATGCCTCCGAGTGCGATGTTCGAGTCTCGCAGAAAGTGGCGGCGGGTCAGATTCTGGATTCGTTGAGTAAACGGGTTCATGGCAGAGTCCGGTTTGATCACTGACAGAGTTGGGTTGATCGAGACCTGTTCGGGTCACCGCTTCATAAACATTTCATCGAGGTTCAGCAGCACGTTGCTGACGACGGTCCACGCAGCCAGATCGACGACTTCCATTCCTTCGGGCGCCGGCCCCAAAGGCATTGTGGCAATGGCAGTCGCCGCTTCGGAGTTTTCGGCGTACTTCGCTTTGACGACTTCGAAGAGTTTAACGAGACGAGTTTGCTCAAACGCTTCGGGCGACCGTGCAGTTGCCAGTTGGAACCCATAACCGACTCGTTCAGCCGTCGAGCCTTCATGGGCTGCAATGCGTCTTGCCAGAGCCTGCGCGGCTTCGACATAGACGGGATCGTTAAGCGTCACCAGAGCCTGGAGCGGAGTGTTGGTCCGATCTCGTCGCACGGTGCAGACTTCGCGATTCACGGCGTCAAAAGCCATCATTGATGGGTAAGGGTTGGAACGTCGCCAGGTTGTGTAAAGACCTCGCCGGAACCTGTCGTCGCCTTCGCTGGTTTTCCAGTCAATGGCGCTGCCGAACGCCGCATTGACTCCCTGACTCGGCTGAAGAGGTCGAACCGGCGGCCCGTAAAGTTTCTGAGCCAGCAGGCCGCTGACGCTCAGCGCCTGGTCACGAATCATCTCGGCTGACAACCGGAAGCGAGGCCCTCGCGCGAGCAGGCGATTCTGAGGATCGTGAGCGATCAGCTCATCGGTCACTCGCGACGATTGTCGGTACGAAGATGAAGTCACCAGTAGTTTGACCAGATGTTTGATGTTCCAGTTGCTGTCGACCAGTTCCGTGGCCAGCCAGTCGAGCAGTTCCGGATGCACCGGCAACTCTCCCTGCGAGCCAAATTCTTCACTCGTACTGACAATGCCGATGCCAAAGATTGCTTCCCAGTATCTGTTGGCGACGACTCGCGCAGTCAGCGGATTTCTTTCATCGATCAGCCACTTCGCTAAAGCCAGTCGGTTTGGCGGCAGATCGTCGGGCAGAGGATGAAAGGCTGCCGGGACACCTTCCGAAACTTCCTCGCTGGTCTGCTGAAAGTTGCCACGAATCTGGATCTTCGTGACTCGGCGTTTGTCAGCAGGCAAATCTTTCATGACGGGTACCGATGTCGCCGGCTTCAGAGCAGCCAGTTGCTTTTCGAGAGTCGCCAGCCGCCGTCGTTCTTTCGCAAGTTCCGGTGCGACTTCCGCGACGAAGTATGCCGTCAGTGCCTTGCGCTGGTCGCCCGAACGCTCACTGCCCGGAGTCGTGACGATGGTCAGTTTGTCGTTGGGAATGTCGGCGAATTCCCGGACACGCTCGTCATCGCTGGACGTGATCCGAAAGTGAGACAGCGTGTGGTTTTCGTATTTTGAAAGCTGCTCGATCGTGACGGAAATCGTCGAGCCGTCGGGAACGTCGACCGACTTTTTCGCGACCAGCGTCAGCCGATGGTTCCTGTCGGTCTGCCCGCCAACCGCCCAGCCTTTGGTCGTCGTGTCTGAATTGTTCAGTGCGTCTGCTGCCGAGAATCCCGACTGTGAGTAATCGGCGAAGGCAGAACCAAACGGAATTCCCCTCGCTGAACTGAGCGAGTATTCGACGCTGGGATTTGGCGGTTCGGCAACCTTCTGCTCCCAGACTACTTCGTGCTTCTCATCGAAAACCTGCACGACAAAATTCGACAATCGTACCTGAAGGTTGTTGTCGGTGCGGTTCCAGAGCTGAATCCGATCAATCGCCTGGCTGGACTTCAGGTCAAGCTCCCACCACGGATCTGTTGACACCGCCGTGTGGGTCGTCGACTTCGCCTTCTGGTAGTCGCCGTTGGTGTTTCCATCGATTGCCAGGTTAGCCGGTCCGCCGAAGTCGGTCGAGCTTTGTCTGGCTTCACCCTTAACCGCGACGTTGTCCGCTCCGCTGAAAACCTGAACCTCAGCCAGCGACAGCATCCTGTCCTTGCCCGGAATCGTCACGCGGACATAGCGACCGTTCAGCCGAGTCCCGTTTGGCGGGATCAGCGCGGCTGAAATTCGAGAGATAACAAAATTGTTGCCGGGGAAAGTTTCGAGCTGAAGGGCTGTCAGGCGGCCGCTCTTTGCTGGCAGATTGACTGTGTAGGTATCGACCTTCGCCTCCTGCTTCGCCACTTTGATTGAGCTGTCGTCCTGTAGCGTCAAAACCGCTCCGGAACTGGCCGTCACTTCAGTCGGTTTCAAAACTGCCCACTCCGGGGCCACGCTCAGGCATTCTTCCCATTTTGCCTGAGAGGCGAGCAACGCGGGAGTAGATGTCGCGAGAAGTTTTTTCAGCTCTGCTGATTCTGTTTCCCAGGCCGCTCGATTGGCTTTCTGCTCGTCCGTGTAGATCTGGAAGAGCGGACTTTCGTCGCGACGATCGGCGTCTTCCGTGCTGTTAAAGAAGGCGAAGACTCGGAAATACTCTTCCTGAGTAATCGGGTCAAACTTGTGAGTGTGGCATTGAGCACACGCCATCGTCGTTCCCATCCAGACGGCGAAGGTCGTGTTGACCCGGTCAACAATCGCGACGTTGCGGAACTCTTCGTCGTTGGTTCCGCCTTCGTTATTCGTCAGCGTATTTCGATGAAACGCCGTCGCGATGAGCTGGTCTTCCGACGGGGTCGGCAACAGGTCGCCAGCAATCTGCTCGATAGTGAACTGGTCGAACGGCTTGTTCGAATTCAACGAACGGATGACATAATCACGGTACGCCCAGATCGTACGTGCGGGATCGTCGGCGTAGCCCGCCGAGTCCGCGTACCGAGCCAGGTCGAGCCACATTCTGGCCCAGTGCTCACCATAGGCGTCCCGTTCGAGCAATCGATCGATGAGTGCTTCGTACGCGTCTGGCGATTTATCCGCGAGGAACTGCTCGACCTCTTCGAGCGTCGGCGGCAAACCGGTCAGGTCGAGGGTGACTCGGCGAATCAGAGTGGCTCGATCGGCTTCTTCGTTCGGGGACAGACCTTCTCGATCAAGTCGCGCAAGAATGAAGGCGTCAATCGCGTTTCGCTGCCAGGTCTCGTTAGAAGTCTTCGGCAAAGCTGGTCGAGTCGGTACCTCGTAAGACCAGTGCTTCGCATACCCGGCTCCTTCTCGGATCCATTGAGCGAGCAGATCGACTTCCGCTTTCGACAGCGGCTGCCCTTTTCCGACCGGCGGCATCACCAGATCCGGATCCGAACTGCTGACTCGTTTAATCAACTCGCTGACTTCCGGTTTGCCGGACACGATCGCTGCATAGTCACCCAGATCTGCTGTTGCTCCGTCGCGAGTATCAAGCCGCAGGTCGGCTTGCCGTTCAGCATCGTCCGGTCCGTGGCAGGTGAAGCATCGATTCGACAGGATGCCGCGAATGTCTCGGTTGAAATCGACATTCTGAGTCGCTGCATCAATCGACTGGTCCTGAGCTAATGCCGGTTCAACATTCAGCGTCAACAAGTGAACGGTCAGAGCAAGGCAAATGGCGGCGGGAAGGATGGCCGAGCTGGAAAACGATCGTCGAGGCATGGCTTTCGTTCCATTGGGAGCAAAAGGCGGCGGGCGAGTTTCTGAGGGAGGTTGTGTATTGTGCCCGGTCGAGCTTCTCAAGGGGAAGTCTGAGACGCGAAAACTCTCCAGACTCATGCGTGAGAAAATTTGAACGCAGAGGAAAACAAACGCAGAGAAATTAAGGAGAACTCTCTGCGCCTCTGTGAGCTCTGCGTTCCATTCATTCAGAATTGCATTCAGCCTGGCGAGTCCTCAAGACGAACTTACCAGCCAGACGCTCCTTCGATTACCCTTCCTTACATGGCAAGTTGGCCGTAAGAGTTCGCGTCAGAAGAGATCAAGGCACCGCAATGAGTCAAAACGCGATTCTGGTCTGCTCCGTCTGGTTCGGAGTGATGAGCCTGGCAACCTTCGTTGTCTACGGAGTCGACAAGCGCCGAGCGAAACAGGAAGGCGACCGGATTTCCGAGAAGACGCTGCACGTTCTCTCGCTGCTCGGCGGCTGGCCAGGAGCGATCACCGGTCAAAAACTCTTCCGCCACAAGACCGTCAAAAAAAGCTTCCGCCTTGTTTTCTGGCTGACCGTCCTCGGAAACCTCATCGAATCCGTCCTGGTCTATGGCGCCTTCCAGCACTACCGGACGTGGTTTTCGTGAGTAATTATTGGCCTACGGCAAGCGTTGCCTGAATCAGCGTTGCGATTTTCGCAGAGTCTTCGCCGGGGCGGGTTCTCAGACCGGCGATCACTTTCTGGCGGCGTCCTTCGCTGTGGTTCTGGTTGAGCTTCCACTTTCCTTCGAGCGACTCGATTCTGATGGTGAAGCCGACGATGGCGTCCAGCAGCTTTTCGATGAACGCAGGCTCTGCGGAATCCAGTTGCCACGGCTCGGGCATCAATGCTTCGTAGACGTTGACGTATCTTCGCACGATGTCGAGCAGTTCGGACTGTTCCTCGACAAGCTCCACTGTCCCGGTGACGTGAACGGCGACGTAATTCCAGGTTGGTACGACGTTCTGCTCTTTGAGCCAGCCGGGAGAAATGTAAGCGTGCGGACCGTGGAAGATTGCCAGAGCGTCACCGTTTGTGATCTCCCGCCATTGCGGATTCGCCTTCGCCATGTGCCCGATCAGTGTGCCGTTTGGGCCGTCAGCACGATCCAGCAGCAGTGGAAGATGGCTCACAACCGGGCCTTCAGAATCTGTTGTGATCAGCGTTGCGAAGCTGTTTTCCTCGATGCACGAATGCAGAATCGACAAATCCTTCTCGGCAAAGCTGAATGGGATGTACATGGCGGATCCTCACTGCGTGAAGAGACTGTGCTTTTGCGTGGCCTGAAGCGAGAACGTGACACCTGTTGCCGACAACGCGTTCGCTCAGTCCAGTTCGAACTGGGCGAGGTGAGCTGCGCGGTCGGTTTCAGTCATTTTCTTCGTCTGGTTTTCCTTGAGCAGAATGTGCCGACCAAGAACCAGCACGTCCATGTCGGTCATCAGGAAGCAATGCCAGGCGTCTTCCGGCGAACAGACGATGGGTTCACTCCGAACGTTGAAACTCGTGTTGATCAGAACCGGGCATCCGGTCTTCGCTTTGAATTGCGAAATCAACCGGTGAAGCAGCGGGTCCCGATCAGTGTCGACCGTCTGAACACGCGCTGAAAAGTCGACGTGCGTGATGGCAGGAATACTCGAACGGCAGAAGTTCAACTTGTCGATGCCGAACGTCTTTTCGTAGTCGTCTGGCAGTTCGTTTCGAATTTCTTCCCGCACGGGAGCAACCAGCAGCATGTACGGGCTGTCCTCGTTCTCGCGCATCTGGAAGTACTCATGCACGTGCTCCTTGAGCACGATCGGCGCGAACGGGCGGAACGATTCGCGGAACTTGATCTTCAGGTTCATCACCGACTGCATCTTCTGGCTGCGAGCGTCGCCGATGATCGATCGCGAACCCAGCGCGCGTGGCCCGAACTCCATCCGTCCCTGAAACCAGCCGATCACTTTTTCGCTGGCGATCAACGAAGCCACTTCGTCGCAAAGCTGGTCATCCGATTCGCACGTTGTGTAAACGGCGGCGTTCTGATCAAGGTACGCCGCAATTTCGTCGTCAGAAAAGGCCGGCCCAAGTCGCGACGCTCGCTGAGTGTCCTTGCCGTTTGTCGTTCGTTCCTTCTCCAGAAGCTGATGCCAGATGAACAACGCCGTTCCGAGTGCTCCGCCCGCGTCTCCGGCGGCGGGTTGAATCCAGATATTTTCGAACGGGCCTTCACGCAGGATTCGTCCGTTGCCGACACAGTTCAACGCAACGCCGCCAGCCATGACCAGGTTCTTCGATCCGGTCTGCTGATGAACATGCCGAGCGGTTCGAAGCATGACTTCTTCGGAGACCGCCTGAACCGAAGCGGCCAGATTCATCTCGCGCTGTGTGACGGTGGACTCAGGCGGTTGAGGTGGGCCGCCAAACAGACGATGGAATTTGTCTGATGTCATCGTCAGACCCTGGCAATAGTTGAAATAGCTCATGTCCATGCGGAACGAGCCGTCCTCTTTCAAGTCCATGACGTGTTTGAGAATCAGGTCTTTGAACTCCGGCTCGCCGTACGGAGCCAGGCCCATGACCTTGTACTCGCCGCTGTTGACCTTGAAGCCGGTGTAGTAGGTAAACGCCGAATAGAGCAGCCCGAGCGAATGCGGAAACCGCACGTCGTGAGTCAGTTCGATTTTGTTGCCGCGTCCGACTCCCAGACACGTCGTTGACCACTCGCCGACTCCGTCCAGAGTCATGATGGCTGCTTCGTCGAACGGCGACGGGAAGAAGGCACTGGCCGCGTGTGATTCGTGATGGTTCGTGAAAACGAATCGGCCTTTGTACTGCTCGCGGAGTCCCTTTCGGATTTCACGCGGCAGATGCAGCTTCTCCTTCAGCCAGACGGGAATCGACGAACGGAACGACCGAAACCCCGCCGGAGCAAACGCCAGATAAGTTTCCAGCAGCCGCTCGAACGTCCGCAGCGGCTTATCGTAAAAGCCGACATAGTCGAGCTGATCCGGAGTCAGTCCGGCTTCTTTCAAACAGCAATCAACCGCGTGCTTCGGAAACCTCGCGTCATGTTTCTTTCGAGTAAACCGTTCTTCCTGAGCAGCCGCGACGATCTCGCCGTCGACCACCAGCGCGGCTGCTGAGTCATGATAAAACGCGGAAATTCCAAGAATTGCAGTCATGCGAAGAGCCGAGAGTTAAGGGCTGAGAGTCAAGGTTGGTCAAGCAACTCGACAAACTATTCCACAGCCGCCAACGCCAACAACCCCAGCCCACATCAGGTCTGACAGAATACGAATCGGCAACCAGCGCGCAGGATCGAATGCAGGCTGCTACCTGATTTTCATCGCGCACTAACGCTGACCGGTTTCGTGACGTCCTGCCAGAACCGCTTCGGCCAGTTTCAATATCTCGCGTCGGCGATTCTCGCCTGTGGACTTTCGCAGGTCCGTGTATCCGTGGCGTTTCAGAAATGACGGAATCTCTTTGACCTTCGAACCAGGCAGCAGCACGGGAATCACTCGCACAGCGCCGTCTGAGCGAAAACGGTTTTTGTCGGCGTTGGACTCAGTTTCTGAGATGAAGCGTTCGTAAACGGTGTGGTATTCAACGGTCTGCCAGCGACCGAGCCCCGACGGGCCGATGCAAACCACAACGGACCGAGCCTCAGCGATGGCCTCTTCCAGTTTCTCCTGAATGACGTCACCCGGCAGCAGACGCTCTTCGTCGATCCAGCCCAGCAGCCCCATGTCGGACAGCTCTTCCGCCAGTTTGCGAACTGCCGGCTTGTCCTTCGAGTTGTGGCACAGGAAGACGTCGAAGTCGCCGTCGTCGCGGCGCTCGGCAATGGTCGTCTTCAGCCCTGCGAGTTTCTGACCCGTGTCAGCCTGACGGTCGATGTCGGCGAGCCCGGCGTCAGGTTGCTGGACTTCTTCGATTAGATCGTCCAGAGGAACAGGCGTCCCACAGATCGGGCAGAAGATGCGGCTGTTCCCCGCTTCGATCGCCGCAGTCACCGATGTCGACTCGATCATGCGGCTGCACTTGGCGCAGTCGTAAATCCGCTCTCGTTCGATCGAGCCCTTGAAGGCCAGTTTTTCGAGCTGGCTGTTGACGTACCTCAGAAACAAGCTGCGAGCCGCATTGCGGGTGTTGTCGTCAAAAAAGACGGTCAATCTCCCGAGCGAATCGTCCTCGACGTCCGGGTAATCGACCGCCAGGCCACAAATGCGACCTTGATCGTGTCGGGCTTTGAACAACGCGGCGTTGCGGTGCAGCTTCTCCTTCTCGAACTCCATCGAGTAGATCAGCCGCACGACCAGAGACGCGTACACACCGCGAACCGGACCATTGAACCGGAAACGTGCGGCCAGTGAGTAGCCGCCGGGGTAATCCGGCAGCTCGTCCCGCAGTTCGGCCGGAAACACCAGCAGCGACCGGTCCCGCAACGCGTCAGTCGTCCGCAACGCCAGGCCGCGCGAAAGCGATTCTTCGACGGATGCCAGCAACAGTGTCTGCTCTTCCTTTTTCCGCTGGGCCAGAGGACGGTCTTCATCCATCGGGAACTTGCCCTGGCTGGCATCCAATTCCGGCAGAAATCCCAATCCGTCGGGCTCTTTGCGAGCCGCCTGCGTGAGCCAGCCACAGTAGTCGTCCAGCAGTTCCGGCTGCAGCAACACGAAGTCGCCAAACGGCAAACGCCGGATCAGTCCGGTTGTTTCGAGCTGCTGCAGGCAGACATCGAAGACGCGCTGCGTAATGGCTGCCTGCTTCTTTCTGGCGACGGACGCCTTCAAATCAGCGAACAACTGCGACCGCTCCTCGACAATCGTGCCACGGCGTTTCTTTGCCATCAGAAACGTCTTCGCGATGTTGAACTCGCTGCTCCGAGTCACGGCTGCCAGCAGTGACCATTCAATTCCCTTCTGCAGTGCCTGCTGAAGTTCCTCGATGCTGTTACCACGTTTCGCGCTGGTTTCGAAGTAACCGTCGAAGCCAAAACGCTGACGCATTTCCTCAATTCGCTGCTGACTGACCGACGGCCCGTTGCGATCACACCGTGCGGCGACCAGAAACTTCTTCAGCGGGAAGTCACGGCGCGCGGCATCGAGTGCGCGAGCCCAGTACGAGACACCGACAAACGGTTCGGTTTCGCTCCGCGCATCAAACAGGACCAGCGCAACGGCCACCTCACTGAGATGCAGTTGATGCACCAGTCGATATCCCGGCTGCCCGGCCAGATCCCACAGCATCGCTTCCCGGGTTTCGTTGTCGTCATTGGTTTCGGTAGCCGGCATGGTCCAGATATGCCGTCCATGAGTGGATTCCGTCGCGCGAAACTTGCGTCCGGCCAGTACCAGACCCAGTCCGGACTTCCCCACACTGCTGTTCCCAACCAGAACGACCTTGGCATTGCGGTAGTGGGAATCGTCTGAGGGACGTAAGCCCGCACTCTTTTTTCCACCGCGTGTCACAGCCTTTGTGCGACCTCGACTTCCAGTGCGTGTCGTCGACGATCTGGACCGAGAGCCCGTGTCACCGCCCAGCAGCAGGTCGTCGTCCAGTTCCCAGATCTGAATCAGCTGGCAACGCTCGTCGTCTGGTGTGCCAGGTTCCGAGCTGGCGGCGGCGAGTAGTGGGCGGGTTGTCCGCGTCGGATTAAACGTCAGCGCGGGAATCCACCAGTGTGAGTGGGTTGGGACGGGGATGACCGCGACCGTTTCCCACGTCTGGCAGTTCCACAGCCTGATCGTGCCGTCGCCGCTCTTTGACGCCAGAAGCCGACCGTCCGGCGAGAATGCGATAGCATCGACGCGTCCCGTGTGTCCTTCCAGGGTGCGTAACAGCCGACCGGTGTCCGCATTCCACAGCTTCACGGTGTTGTCGACACTCCCGCTGGCCAGCATCTTGCCCTGTGCAGAAAACGCCACGCTCACAACGGTGCTCGTGTGTCCTTCGAGTGTGCGGAGCACACGACCAGTGTCCGCATCCCACAGCTTCACCGTGTTGTTGGCATTTCCGCTGGCCAGCGTCCCGCCCTGCGGAGAAAACGCCACGTTGTAGACGCTTTCCGTATGCCCTTCGAACGTCCGAAGCAGCCGACCGGTGTCCGCATCCCATAGATTCAGGGACGAGACGTTATCCGCGCTGGCCAGCACCCTGCCCTGCGGAGAAAATGCCACGCTGTAGACGCATCCCGTACGTCCTTCGAGCGTGCGGAGCAGCCGACCGGTGTCCGCCTCCCACAGCTTCACCGTGTTGTCGTCGCTCCCCGTAGCCAGTGTCCCGCCCTGTGGAGAAAATGCCACGGAGTTGACCTCGTCCGTGTGTCCTTCGAGCGTGCGGAGCAGCCGACCGGTGTCCGCCTCCCACAGCTTCACGGTGCTGTCACGACCTCCGCTGACCAGCGTCCCGCTCTGCGAAATAAACACCACACTCATGACTGCGCTCGAATGCCCGGCAAGCGTATGGAGCAGCGTCACTCCCGGCGGCAACGGTGAGGCTTCCGTCTGACTACC
Source organism: uncultured Planctomycetaceae bacterium (assembly GCA_963976765.1). GTDB lineage: Bacteria > Planctomycetota > Planctomycetia > Planctomycetales > Planctomycetaceae > JABMPE01. The sequence goes on along the minus strand of CAXBME010000016.1, from coordinate 54,707 downwards.
CGCCTTCGCTCGCTTCTTCGCCCGTTTCCGTTTCGCCATCGACCCGCTCCTGCCCACGCCTTCAGTGTCCAGAAATATCGGTCACAGATTATCCCGCCACGCTTCGCGGCATAAGGCAGCGGAAACATGGGAACCGGTGACTTCAAACATTCGGCATCCAATGTTGCGAATGGAATTGTTCCCGACGAACACTGCGGGACAAGCTATCGTTCGATGCACCAGGTTCCGTCGGAGCCGGTTTCGAGGGGGCGGTCGGTGTTTTCGGAGAATTCGTCGACGGCCTGGCGGACTCCCCATTCGCCGGAAGCGTCGCGGTTGATGGCGTAGTCGTGGCCGGTCAGCAGGCCTCCGGAGCGGAGTTTTGGCCACCAGGCGGCGATGTCCGAACATACTGCTTCGTAAAGGTGGTTGCCGTCGATGAAAACAAAATCCAGGCTGCCGTCTGCGAAGCGGGATGCAGCATCGGGTGAGCCTTCCCGCAGAACGAAGCGGCGGTTCGAGGCGAACTCGGTCCAGAACATGGCTGACTGCATCGCCTGCTGAAACGCTTCCGCTTTCTGACTTCCGAGAGTGGACTCGCCGTCGTACGGTCGCCACGGATCGACCATCCACAGCTTGAGTTGAGGAAACTCGCGCAGCAGCGCTTCGGAAGTGTGACCGCCAAAGACGCCGACTTCCGCACCGGTGATCGGACCTTGCAGCCGTCGCAGCCAGCAGAACAACTGACTCTGTCGCGGCGAGACTGGACGTTCCAGACGCATGACCGACAGTTCTTCGTTGAACCATTGGAAAATCTGAGAGAAATAGTCGGCTTGAACTTTCGGATAAAACTGCGGCCACGTTCGCATCACGACGGCCTGGTCAGAGAACTCGTAGCCGGGTTCGGGAGGCTCATTGGTCAGTTGAGCAAAATAGTCGCGACAGAATTCCGTCCGGCCAATGAACAACCCCGAGTTGATCCAGTGCCGATTCTGAGCGGCCTTTGCCAGAGGCAGCCCTTCCTGAAAACGGACCAGTTCCGGAAGTTCAGGCCAGCAGCGCGAGCCCGTCGCGTTGAAGAGGAGATCGCAGGTAAACTCGTTCTGAAATCGTTCGACGGCGATTTGCGGATTGTCCAGAAAAACGACATCGCACGAGTCGGCACCGATCACGAAGGGAGTGTCGACCTGTTTCAGAGCTGCCGCCGTCAGCGCGAACTTGTCGCGGTTTTTCCAGTTCGACCTGCCTGCCCCCAGCACCTGAGGCTGAACGCCGAGCAGTTCGAGACTTCGCTCGAAAACTCCGCACGGCTTGTTTGGTCGAGCCTTACGTTCGCCGGTGTTCCACGTCAGAACGGTGACGTCGGGGCAAGCCAGCTGCCGCTGTGGCTGAGCCATGACGGATCGGGCAAAGTGATGCCAGCGGTCATGCAGCGGGCCCGGACAGTGTGCGGCGATCGGGTGTGTATCGAACAGTTGATTCGTGATGCGGACCGTCATCGCACGACCCCGTACGAGGCACTTTCCCGACGAAGATTCGAGCTGCGGCGAGCGTGCAGATTGCAGATCAGATTTTCGTACTGCTGAGCCATCCTCATGGCGTGAAGATGTCGTGTCGCAAAGTTCTGGCCTTCCACTGCGATGCCTCGCGCCCAGTTGGGATGAGCCTGCAGAAGCTGAGCGGCGGCGGCGATGGATTCGGCAGTCGAATCGACCACGATGCCGTTAATCCGGTCGCGAATAACTTCGGGGACACAGCCGACGTTGGTGACGATCACCGGACGTTCGCACATCATGGCTTCGGGGATGACCAGACCGAAGCCTTCGTGAGCAGACACCAGGCTGAAAGCGTCCATCGCGCGGTAGTAATCGCCCAGATAATCGTGAGCCGCAATGAAGGCATGCCGACCGGGAATCCGCTCGTTGGCCAGCCGCATGAGTTCGTCTTCCCGGCGTCCCGAACCGACCAGCATTAACTTGAAATTCTGCGGGAGTCGAGCGACGGCTTCGATAAGCAGATGCATCTGCTTCTCACGGGTGAAGCGTCCGACCGAGCCGATGACGAAATCGTTACGACTAAACCCGAGTTGCTTCCGCACGTCGTCGGCTGGTCGAGTCTGACCGAGCCTCGCCGAGTCGACACCGTTCAGAATGGTTGTTGTTGGAAAGCCTTCGCAGACCCGATCTCGAACACGCTTGCTGACGGCGATTACGTGATCAACCGCCTGATCGCTGCCTTCGAGACCTTTGCGAGTCCACAGACTTTCGCCGTGTGCAAGGAAGACTCGCAGCGGTCCGGAAGATTCCAGCCGACCGTTGTACCCTTCTCCCCAGGCAAGAATCACGTCGTACTTTGCTGTTCGCTTTGGAAGGTCGGCCATGCTGCAATATTCGACAGGCACCGGAAACGTTCCCGGCTCGGGCAGGTGCTCAGGACGCTCGCTCGTCACGAAGCATCGCGTTAATCGAACGCGGTCGGGATGCAGAAAACGAGCGAGCCCCAACGTGTGCTGGTGCACGCCTCCCACCTGAAAGCTGGGACCAACACAAACCATGTCCAGCGGCTTGTCTGGAATTTCCGAGGACTCCAGGTCAACGTCCTGAAACTGAGTCTTCGGTTGAGACTGCTGCGTCTGACTCTGTATTCGACTTTCTGGTGAACGTTGCTGTTGCGTTTGTTGATGGCTGGCTTGAAAGTCGCCGGGGTAGTCACTGACTCTTGGCATCAGGTCGGTCGACTGCGATCTGGCCGACCGTTGCGTCATGAGTTCCGGGTCGTCGCCATCAATGAATTCCGGATAGTCATTCTGGATGAACACCGGAATTCGCCGCGGTGCTGATGCTCGTCCGGGAGCTGACCGCATCGGAACCGGCGGCTGAGAAAACGCATCGGAAGAGAAGTCGTAATCAGTCATTTGGCAGGCCCTATTGCACCGATGAAACGAGGAAGGTCTTCGCAGCAGCCAGATTCAAACAGGATCGATCCCGGCGCGGGACGCAGGTAGTCTGGCAGATCCGACTTGTCCCGATTCGGTATGTTGAGGTTGTCTTTCAACTCAGCGACTCGACCGTCGCGGCCCGCGTTCGGTCGAGTCGAAGCAGACGGCTCCCACCAGTTAGCGTCGAATGCCCAGGACGTCTCGACGTGCTGCCACTGATCTTCACCTCCCAGCATTCGCTCGCCACCGAGGATCAGGTTATTGCAGATTCGCGACGTGCCCTTTCCGGTCGGCACGCTCTCTCCGCGGAAAGAGTCCATCAGACCGAACCAGTGACGAGTTTCCACGAACGTGTTGTTCACAATTTCGACCTGCGCATCCGGTGACCATTCCCGATAGCTCAGATTGATGGCGTTGCTGCCTCCAGTAAAAATGTTCTCTGCCAGAGTGAAACTGCGACAGGCACTGGTCACCATGATGTGAGTTCCCGGTGACGAAAACTGGCAGTTTCGAGCCTCTGCACGTATCGAGCCTCCGCTGCTTCCTCCAAGAGCCAGGCACATGACGGGCCCCTCGGCGGCAGTGAATCGGCAGTTGAGAAACTGAATTCTGTCCGCAGCGTCTGGCATTTCCGATTCGGCCAGCGCCAGTGACAGACGATGTTCTTTCTGCATGTGCTGAAACGAACAGTCCTGTATTGTGACGTTGCCAGTCGTGCCTCGCAGATGCAGAGCACGGCCAGTCGCTTCCGTGATTTCGAAATCGAAACCCTGAATCACGACATCTCGCACATTTTCAATGGTCAGAACGCGGTGCTCTTTCTGGGGATCGGGAGTCAGCCAGCGCGTTCGCGAGTCAGCGACCAGTTTCAATCCGTCGAGATCGGCTCCGGCAATCTTGACCGATTCGGCATAAGGGCCAGAGCCAGTCACTTTGATCGTGCAATTGCTGGCGGCTCGCGCGACGGCCTGCGAAATTGTCTGGAACTCGGTCGAGGGGGACACCGTGATCTCGGCCAGTTTCGGAAGGTCCGGCTGAGGAACGATTGGCGTTCCCGTCGGAAGCTGCGAATCCGGGATGACAGGGGTGCCTCCAGCTGAGTGAGAATTGTTGACCAGGTCTGAATTCTCGAGCCCGTTGTTCCGGATCACTTCCGGCAGAACGAAGAATGCCACACAAGCCGCGACAGCAAGCATGGACAGCAGAACGACTCGGCCCTTCAATTTTGACGGCGTACGGTTGCCGGCTGAAAAACGCGATGCCGGATTGTGTGAAAGCACGGCCGAAAGATCATCCGTTGCCGCCCGATTCAGTTGCGAGAGAAATTTCGAAAGCACATCGGCCACTTCGAATGCCGACTGGTAACGCAAATCCGGATCGCGATTCAGCAACCGTTCGATAAGGTCCGCCAGAAACGGTGGGACTGTTGGGTCAACTTCACGAAGAGAGACAACTTCGTCACCGAGAATCCGGTGAATTGTCTCACCTTGAGTTCGCCCCTGAAACGGCGAATAGCCCACAAGCATGTAATAGATAACGCACCCCAGGCTGAAGAGGTCCGCCCGCGTATCGACATTGCCACCGCGCAACTGCTCAGGCGGCATGTAAGCTGGGGTGCCGACATACTGACCGTGCGACGTCAGCTCTGAATTATCAAACGTGATTCGAGCCAGACCGAAGTCAGTCAAACGTACCCTCGTGCCACCTTCGTGGAGCATGACGTTACCAGGTTTCACGTCGCGGTGAATTACCCCCTGGGCATGAGCGGCGGCGAGTCCATGTGCGATCTGTGAGGCCAACTGGAAAACTTCCATGTGAGGAAGCTTGCCTTTCTCGGTGACGTACTCTTTCAACGACAGCCCGGAAACATATTCCATGACCAGAAATGGTACATGTTCGTGCTCCTCAACCGCGTGAATCGTCAGGACATTCGGATGACTGATGGCGGCAGCCGCTCGCGCCTCTCGCTGAAATCGCCGGCGCGCCGTCTGGCTGTGCCGAAGATGAGGCCCCAGAACCTTGATCGCCACTGTGCGCTGCAGGTCGGGGTCGATGGCTTTCCAGACAACCCCCATTCCACCAGCACCGATCCGTTCCTGAATGGTGTACTTGCCCAGTGACTTTGGCGGCTTCTCTCTGTACACAACCGAATCAACGACAAAGTCTGCGTTGGAATCCCGGTCAGTCTCTGGATCGTAGGGACGGGTTGCATCCATCGACTGGCCTGGCTCCTTTGGCAGCGACGGTGGATCCTTTGCCAGCTCGTCGTCGCTGTCGTCCATCAGTTCATCAGCCGAATTCGACATGATCTGCCCATCAAGTCTGGAACAATCTCAAGGCATTCAGGAAAGACACTTCTGATGCTCGCGGCACACCGCTGTCTGATTGCCGGCATGTGCAAAATCAGGCCAGAGCCAATCAAATAATCGTGCAGGTGTGACGCTCCGAAAAAGCATATCCGAATTGCGACTGGAATGGACATTGAGCGATCCCATTCGCTGTACAAGCCTTGATGGTCGCCGCCAAGCCGGTCAGTGTTACGATGTCTGAGTTTGCCAGTGGCCTTGGACGATCGACGTGGCTGCTCAGATACCGGAAAGTTTCAGACACCCGCGAAGCTCAATCGGCGACGCTGCAATTGCCATCGTCCGACCGGCGGGAAGACACAATTCTGACGAAGATTCAAAACCGGAGTTCATCCATGAAGCCAGCCATCGCGATTGTTTTTCTCATCTGCTCAGCAATGCCGATCCTCACTTCACCACTGCGGGCTGCGGACGAGAGCCCGACCTTTGGAAACGTGAGGTGCGACGGCGACTACCAGCATCACCTTCAGGGCGTCTGTACGAACGAGCGAGACTCGGTTTACTGGTCCTTCACCACCGAACTTGTGAAGACTGACCGAAGCGGCCGCGTCCAGAAAAAAGTTGACGTCGCGAATCATCACGGTGATCTCTGTTTCCTCAACGGGAAGATCTACGTGGCGGTTAACCTTGGCAAATTCAACGACCCCAAAGGCAATGCCGATTCGTGGGTTTACATTTACAACGCAGATACCCTCGACCTGATCGCAAGACACGAAACTCAGGAAGTCTTCCACGGAGCTGGCGGAATCGGTGTCATGGATGGGCGTTTCTTTGTCGTCGGCGGATTGCCGGATGGCGTCGAAGAGAACTACGTTTACGAATACGACTCGGCGTTTAAATTCGCTCGGAGACACGTCATCAAAAGTGGCTGGACAATGCTTGGGATTCAGACGGCAACTTTTCACGACGGAGCGTGGTGGTTCGGTTGTTATGGGACGCCGAAGATCCTGCTGAGGACGGACGCGAAGTTTCGCATGCTCGGTCGCCACGAAGTCGATTGCTCGCTCGGCATTGTGGGAATTGCGAAGGACGAGCTACTCGTCGCCAAGGGCCCGCGAACACCCGCAGGACGTTGCCAGGGTTCGCTGCACCGGGCTCGCCCCGACGAAAATCGCGGCCTGGTTCTGACACCATAATCGGTTTGAACCATAAGCTGTTTGAACATGGAGAAATACAATGTGCGGCCGGCAGGCCGAACGGCATTGAGGTTCGCTGGCGAAGGAGATCGGCGAGCCATCCAGATGGCTACAGACTCCGCGGGGCGACATCCGGCACACCAGCCGAATCGTTTGCTCAACTGATCACACCCGACAGAAGGTATCCTTGGTCAAATGCCGCCAGACAAAAATGCCGCCAGACAAACAGTCTCATTGCGCAGAATAAGACGCCGATCGCGGTACGGAACCGGGCGGCGTATTCAAAGGGCAGCTTCCAGTTCCTGGACCGTTTCCACCTGGGGCGATGCGAGTAACCTCGCGGAAACCTCGGACGTTTCTGCCGGAGAACTGGAGTTGCTCAAGCCGCTGAAAACTCATCCTGAGACCGTTTCTGCCTGGAGCCAATCAGTCCACAAAGGGCTGAAACCTCGGTCTGTTTCTACTCGGGATGTGAGTTGTTTCCCGCGGCGCAACAAGTATCGGCCCTGACAAATTGCCAGGTCGGAACAATGTGCGGAAAATACCTCAGGTATTTGACTCGGTTGTTGAGGGACCACACAGTCCGCAGAGTAAATCCAGGCTTCTCTGCTTGAGGATTTTTTAATCGCGAGTGGCTGCTCGTGACTGGAAGGGGACACCGGGTTAAGCGAGGCTAATTTACAGAGTGGTCGCCCGATGACCATTTCAGGGCTGGCCCATCCAGACGCTGGAAGTACCGGTCGAGAAATCGGAAGAACTCCTGGTCTGCCGCTTTCTGAGCTTCCATCGTGGCCGCGCCGAAATTCATCGCCGTTTGTAACTGCCCGCCTGTTCCCAGCCCCAGCGACTTTACAAGTTTGAGAGCTTCTGCAACCTGCGGATCATTCTCAATCTGCCGCTGGGCGTCTGGTCGAGGCTTCGACGGATCACCCGACGCATTGTGGTGCCAGATTGTTTCCCACTTGCCTGTTGACAGCTTCGCCACGAAGCGAGTTTCAACCTTTGCCTGCTTCCGTTGAAGATTCAGTTCCACGGTCGTTACTCGAAAACCTTTTCGACCAGCGCGTTCGGCCTCACGGATGGCTCCGCTGAGATCGGGTGTTGAGTTTTCGGCACCTCGTGGCCGGGGCAGGCCAGGCTCCTGCAACAGGTCTGCGAGTTGCCCGCCGACCTGATCCTGCAGCAGTTGAGGCAGAATTTGAGGCAGCAGTTGCTCCAAACCAACCTTCCCGGCTCCCCCGTCGGTTCGAACAAGGGCACTCCCGATTCCCTGGAAGTCGAGCTTGCCGACGAGTTCGTATTCGATCACCGCCCGCCGAGCCGCCCATTCGTTTTCATCCTGCCGAACGACCGGTAGACGACCTGCCAGGTCAGGAAAATCCACAGCCGGATCGATTCCCCGTTCACGGAGCTGTTGCTCAAGATCGGCGGCCTCTCGTGTTTCGACATCCGGAAAACGTTCGCGCCAGGCCAGCATCGCGATACGCCGATTTTCAGTCGACTGAGCGAACGAGTACTTCGCTTCGCGACGTGGAAACTTCAGCATGACAAACTGGCTGGTTCCGGCACCGCCGCGAGCTTCGTTCAACTTTGCGAGCTGCTCATCGACGCGTTCCCGCTCGACTTCGAGGAATGTCACGACCGCATTGGATTCCGGCTTCTCGTCGAGCCACTTCTGGATCCTGGCCCGCAACTCAGTCGCCGCCGCTTTCGCTTCGGTCGATTCGTTGTGAGTGACCTCTTCGTAAAACACTGGCTTCGAATTCTTCAGCCACTCCCGCTGCACGGCCATCGAAACCACGCCATCCGCATCGACACCCGCAAACGCTCCACGCAGACGGTTGCCAGAATCAAGAGTTACGAGGTCCACGGCGAATCTGGCGGGACTTGCCTTCTTCTGCGCGATGGCCACCTCGCCGAGACTGCCAGCAAAAGCAACGACGGCGATCAGCCAGCTCAGTATGTGGAATGAAAAATTCGGCATCGTCGTCTCCCGCAAAACAATATCCCCGTGCCTCATGGAACGATTTCCTTAACGAGACGTCAACGCTGACGATGTTTACATCGAATTCAGATAGTCGGGTTTGGCCTCGGAATTCATGGAAAGACGCGGGAAATCGTTTGGTTTTCCGTGCCTTCTGTGGTCGAACATTTCGACACAGTCAATGGGTAAATAAAAGGCGTTCTTCGTGAAGCGGAATGTCGACCGCTGGTTCGTTAGACTCGTCAATTCTCCGTCCTGTCCGACAATTCCGCATCTACGAGTTCAACCAACTGTGCCCTCTGCACCTCCCAAAAGCACTTCCACGCGTCCAGAATTGCTCGCTCCCGCCGGCGATTGGGACTGCGTTCGCGCGGCCGTCGAGAACGGTGCCAACGCGATTTACTTTGGCCTCGACTGTGGATTTAACGCTCGAGCGCGAGCCGCCAATTTCGATCCTGACGACCTGCCAGAGCTGATGGACTTCATGCATCGGCGAGGCGTTAAAGGCTACGTTACGCTGAACACGCTGACGTTTCCGTCGGAACTGGAAGTTGTCGAACCGCTCATTCGTAAACTCGCCGAAACGGGGGTTGACGCAGTCCTCGTTCAGGACATCGGCCTCGCACGCCTGATTCGAGCCACCTGCCCCGATCTGCCGATTCACGCGTCGACGCAAATGACCCTGACCAGTGCGGAGTGCATCGAAGTCGCGGCGGAACTGGGCATCGAGCGTGTCGTCCTGGCGCGCGAACTTTCGGTCAAGGAAATCAGCTCGATTAACGACAGGACCGACATGCCGCTGGAGGCATTCGTGCATGGAGCGCTTTGCGTTGCTTATTCGGGGCAGTGTCTGACCAGCGAATCGCTCGGCGGCCGCAGCGCCAATCGCGGCCAGTGTGCTCAAGCCTGCCGACTGCCATACGACCTGATCTGCGACGGCGAAGACATCGACCTTGGCGATGTGAAATACCTGCTCAGTCCACAGGATCTCGCTGCTTATGCGCTCATTCCCGACTTGATGGATGCGGGCATCTGCTCGCTCAAGATTGAAGGACGACTCAAGCAACCCGAATACGTTGCCAACATCACCCGGCATTATGACGAGGCCATCACGTCGGCGGTCAATGGTCAGCTCGTCCAGCTTTCAGAGCAGACTGTTCGTGAGATGGAGCTATCTTTCTCGCGAGGGTTTTCGCCCGGATGGTTCGGCGGCTGTGATCACAAAATGCTGGTTCCCGGACTCAGCTCGGCCAAACGAGGAGTCTTCCTGGGCGAAGTGAAGTCCGTCGGCGACCGTAGTATCGCGGTGCAACTCGCATCACCCATCGCCGCCGGTGACGGCGTCGTTTTTGAAGGTGACCGAGCCAGCGATCAGGAACAGGGGGGGCGGGTTTTCCATGTCATCCGCAATGGTCAGCGCTTAACGGAGACCGTTTCAAGCGGCATTGTCGAACTTGAATTCGGCAACGGCGCTTTGACTCTCGATCAACTCTGGCCTGGTCAGCAGGTCTGGAAAACCGACGATCCGCAACTCACGAAGAAGCTGCGTCAGACGTTTTCGTCCGGCAAGCCTCAACGCCGAGTGTCCGTCGATCTGAACGTTTCAGCGGCGGTCGGTCAGCCGTTGCGTATCGAAGGTTCCGCATCCAACGGAGCCATATGCAGCGTCGAATCAGAGTCTCCTCTGGAAGAAGCTCGCCGTCACCCGCTCACTGAAGATGTCCTGAAAGAACAACTCAGCCGGCTCGGAAAAACCGTCTTCGAACTCAAAGAGCTGACGACATCGATCACTGGCTCGCCAATGATCCCGCTCAGTGTCCTGGGCGGGTTGCGTCGCGCGATGGTTCAGCAGCTTGAAGAGACATCGGCAGTACGACCGGCTCGACGCATCGCTGACGAGTCTGCTTTGACAGCCTTGCGAGCGACGTTGTCCACGCGGGTTTCCAGATTGCGTTCGGAAGAGCAGGGGGCACACATGCGGGTTCTTTGTCGATCGCTGTCGCAACTTCAGAGTGTGCTTGAAGCGGGCATCAGCAGCGTGATGGTCGACTTTCAGGACATTCGCGAGTACCGCCAGGCTGTCGAGATCGCCCATGCCGCATCCGCCGAAATCTTCATCGCCACGCCGCGGATTCAGAAGCCCGGTGAGATGGGCATCTTCAAAGCTCTGCTGAAACATGGTGCCGACGGAATTCTTGTTCGGAACTTCGCGGGGCTGCGATTTTTCACAAATGCAGGTGTCCGAGTTGTCGCTGACTTTTCACTGAACATCGCCAATGATCTGACCGCTCAGTTTCTGATCGATCAGGGAGCGGAGCGAGTTACAGCGTCCTACGACCTGAACCGCGAACAGTTACTCGACCTTGTCGAGGCCACGCCTCCCGAATGGCTGGAAGTCGTGGTGCACCAGCACATGCCAATGTTCCACATGGAGCACTGCGTTTTCTGCGCGGTTCTTTCACCCGGCACGAACAAACACAACTGCGGACGTCCGTGCGACGATCACGTTGTCCAACTCCGGGATCGAGTCGGCATGGAACACCCGCTGACCGCCGACGTCGGCTGTCGCAACACACTCTTTAACGCCGTCCCACAAAGCGCCGCCGAGGCGATCCCTCAACTTCTGAACGCTGGCGTCCGCGACTTCCGCATTGAGCTTCTGGACTCAGAATCGAGCGAGGTCAGCTCAATCATCAGTCTCTACCGCTCGCTTCTTGCCGGCGAGATATCTCCCCAGAAAGTCTGGAGTCAGCTCAAAGCTTCCAACCGAGTTGGCGTCACACGAGGAACCCTGGAAGAACGCCGTGACCCGATGGCGATTCTGTAAGAAAGCCTGCGGTAGTGTATTCAGTAGTTCCTGTTCGATTCGAATTTCGGGCACCAGAAGTCGAGACCTTCTGATCTGGTCGACTGCGTGACCTCGCCCCAGTATTCAACGTCGAATCCGATGTGAGTCCAGGCGCAGGTTGGGAATTCGTCGACGCCGCTTCCGAACTTCATGGCGAACATGCCGAAGCCAGGATTGTGGCCGACGATGAGGACTCGCGAGTGCTCTTCCGGAATGTTTCGAACGGTTGCCAGGATCGCAGACTGAGTTGGCAGATAAAGATCGTCGACCGGAATGATCTCTCCCGAGTAGTTGCAGCCTTCGGCAACAAGTCTGGCGGTCGAGTGCGCGCGATTGGCGGTGGAAGTGACGATCAGCTCGGGCGCGAGTTTTTTTTCAACCAGCACCTCGCCGACACGAACCGCGTCGCGAGTTCCTCGTCCGGCCAGTGAGCGATCGAAATCGGACATACCACCAGGATTCTCCGCTTTTCCGTGCCGTAAAACGATGAGAGATTTCATGACGGATTTAATCTTCATGCAGGCTGCTGGGGCGTGACCCAGCAAAGAGTTTTGAGTTGCGGATTCGATTGGTTTGCGGGCAGATTCATCAACGTTGAAACGAAGCTGGGACGAGTCCCGGCCTGCGAATCTACGATTATTTAATTCATTCCGGCTTCTGCCAGGGAACAGCGCCCTCACGTTGAATCTGCTTTCGAAGTGCCGCTGACAACTCGTTGTATTTGGCTCGATTTTTCTGTGAGAGATCGGTCGTTTCTTGCGGGTCGTCGGCCAGGTTGAACAATTCGAAAGGGCCGTACGGGCTGTTCTGCAGGAGCTTCCACGGCCCTTGGATCACCGCGTCGATTGTTTTGCCCTGATAGCGAGTCCCGCCTTCTCGACGCGTGAAGAACCACTCACCTCGCAGTTGTTCCTGCTTCTTCCCGAGAAGCGTTGGCAGGATGCTGCGTCCTTCGATGTGATGATTGATCTTTACTCCGGCGAGTTCACAGATTGTGGGAAACAGGTCCATCGTCATCGCTTGGAATTCGGTCGACGATCCCGGCTTGATCAGGTCCGAACCGTACGACGCGGCGCAAGTTGGAACTTTGAGGCCGCCCTCGTAGACGCTCTGCTTGCCGTCCCGCAGCGGTCCGTTGTTCGCTCCGACTTCGATCTGCCCGCCGTTGTCCGAGGAAAACAGAACGATCGTTGGTCGACCTCCGTTCTTTGTTTGTTGCTCAATCGTCGACAGCACCTGCCCGATGCCAGCATCCATATGCTCGATCAGGGCGACGAGTTTGGCTCGCTGATCGGTAATGCCTGGCTCGCGGGCTTTAACCTTGTCGATCCACTCCGGCGGCGGCTGAATCGGCGTGTGTGGAGCGTTGTACGCGAGGTAAAGAAAGTACGGCTGCTCCGTCTGGCGACTGGTCATGTAGTCGATCGCCCATTTCGTAAACAGGTCCGTTGCGTGGCCCTTCGGATCGATTTCCGTCCGGTCGTGAAACATGTAGTTGATGCCGTGCCGACGATGGTTGTAGTAGTCGTCCATCATGTCGCCGAGGAATCCGTGCAGATGATCGAAGCCTCGATCTATCGGCGTGTTGGGAGACTCCAGCCCCAGGTGCCACTTACCGACAATCGCGGTGTGGTACCCGGCTGGTTTGAGCACTTCGGGAATCAGCGTCGCCGATTCGCTGAGGTACCCCCAGTTGTTTTCAGGGTGAGTTCGAATGACGCCTGGCACTCCGACGAGGGCCTGATAACGACCGGTCAGCAGCGCCGCTCGCGACGGAGAACACACCGGGCAGTTCGCGTAGAAATTCGAAAATCTCATACCTCGTGCGGCGAGTCCGTCAAGGTGCGGAGACTTCAGATCGGGAGCCCCCATGTAACTCAGGTCGCCGTATCCGAGATCGTCGACCAGAATCATGACGATGTTCGGCTTGCCATAATCCGTGGCCGCTTCCGACCAGCCAGTCAGCCCTGACAGAAAAGCAGCGGCTAGAAGGACGGTGACGAAAACTCGCTGAGAAAACTGCATCGCTACCAACCTTCTTTACTCATGGCACAAACCATCGATCCCGAACAGCCGCCGAATGCCACTGGCTTTGCCTGTGCAAACTGAAAATCACTGGCAGAGCCTGTGGCACACTCGATCGAACGTCCGACCGGACAAACCCTCTGTCCAGTTTACGAGGCAAATAGTAGCCTCCCTGACGAAACCGTAAACCGGCGACGGAGATTGCATCTCCGGATGAGGGCGTCAGAATCCATGCATCATGGAAGAGCCTCATTCAACTCCTGATCTGACAGCGATCGCCGGCCGACGAGTTACCGTCATGGGGCTCGGTGGTTTTGGAGGTGGAGCGGCGGCTGTTCGGTTCCTCGTTGAACGAGGCGTCATCATCCGGGTTTCCGATCAGCGTTCCGCCCAACAGCTCAAAGTCACGATGGCCGAGCTTGATGATTTGAAGGGCGTCGACTGGCAACTTGGGGGGCATCACTGGTCGCATTTTTCTGACGCGGATTTCGTCGTCGTCAACCCGGCTGTCCCGCCTTGCCATCCGATCGTCCAGCAGATCGAAGCCATGGGAATCCCTCTGAGTTCAGAAATGAACCTGTTCTGGTCACTGAATCGCGGACGGGTAATCGCCGTCACAGGGAGCAATGGAAAATCGACAACGACGGCGCTGATTCACTCGATTGTCCAGGCGAGCGGGCAACGCTGCTGGCTTGGAGGCAACATTGGTCGCAGTCTGTTGCCGCATGTCGACGAAATTTCCGTGGAAGACTGGGTCGTCCTCGAACTCAGCAGCTTTCAGTTGCACCTGTTGGATCGGATTAAAGCGAGGCCGGATATTGCCGTCATCACGAACTTCGCGCCGAACCACCTCGACTGGCATGGCACACTCGACGAATACAGACGCGCCAAACAAACGATTCTTCGATGGCAGACGAGTGACGACTTCTGCATTCTCAACGGCGATGACTCTGACATTGCGACGTGGCCTCGCTCTGCCTGCACGACTTTTGTTTCTGAAAATACGCCTGATGACGTGTTGTCAAAACACGATGCCATGCAGGCGTGGCTCGACCGGCACGGTACGGCCCATATTCTCCAACGCAATCAGAAGCCGAACATTCTTGAATTTTCCATTGCTGATTGGTGCACGCTGCGTGGTCGCCACAATCTTTCGAACGCCTTATTCAGCGTTGCTGCGGCTCAGCTTACTGGCGCATCGGAGACTGCAATTCGACAGGGGCTTGAAAAATTTGAAGCGTTGCCTCACCGATTGCAGCTGGTCGGCTATTTCGAAGGTCGGCGTTTTTACAACGACTCCATCTCGACGACGCCCGAGTCGACCATCGCCGCTCTTGACTCATTCGAAGAACCCGTCGTCATCCTGGCCGGCGGCTACGACAAGCAGATCGACCTGACAAACCTTTCAAAGAAGATTGCCGAACGAGCCAAAGCCGCGTCGCTGCTCGGCCAGACAGCACCGACGCTGAAGAGTGGCATCACAACCGCAAACGCTCACCTGCCTGTCGAATCGTGTCCGGACTTTGAACAGGCATTCGCATGGGCCGTCGAACAATCGTCACCCGGCGATGTCATTCTGCTCTCGCCAGGCTGTGCAAGTTTTGACTGGTTTCAAAGCTTCGTCGACCGCGGCGATCAGTTTTGCCGGCTTGCCAGGCAGCTAAGAAATCGAGAACCAACTGAGTCCTGAATTTCGCGAGGACCAGCTTGGTTGTTACTTGATTTTTCCGAAGTTAAGGCCTGCAGGACGCTGATTTCGACGGAATCCACCTGCAGTTTTGCGTGAAGCAAATGACTCGCCACTTCCGTTGATACTCGACTTTTCGAACGCGATTCCGGACGGTCACCGTCGACCGCCCGGAATTCGAATGACAACATTTCAGTCCAGACTGACAGTCACCGTCTTCAGCTCGGTGTAGTTGTTCAAGGCGGCTGCTCCGAGTTCGCGACCGATGCCGCTCATCTTGAACCCACCGAATGGGGCTCCAGCGTCGAAGACGTCGTAGCAGTTGACCCAGACGGTTCCTGCTTTCACCGAGTTCGCATACCGATGAGCCTTGCCGATGTCTCGAGTCCAGACCGCTGCGGCCAGTCCGTAGAACGTTGAGTTGGATCGTTCGATGATTTCGTCCATGTCTTTGAACGAAAGGATGCTCATGACCGGCCCGAAGATCTCGTTCGCGGCAATTTCCATATCGTCGGTTACGTTGTCGAAAATGGTTGGCTCAATAAAGTAGCCCTTGTCACCAACTCGATTGCCGCCGGTCACGCAGGCCGCCCCGCCGGACTTACCTTTTTCGATGTAAGACATGATCTTGTCGAACTGAGCCTGGTCGACCTG
The DNA here is from genome assembly GCA_963976765.1 of uncultured Planctomycetaceae bacterium. GTDB lineage: Bacteria > Planctomycetota > Planctomycetia > Planctomycetales > Planctomycetaceae > JABMPE01. The sequence continues at coordinate 39,090 of CAXBME010000016.1, read as the reverse complement.
CGGTCCCTGCATGGTTGATGTGTCAAACGGGTTGCCGACCTTTCGAGCAGCCGCTCGCTCAACGATCCGGTCAACGAACTGTTCTTTGATCGACTCTTCGACAAAGACTCGGCTGCCTGCGCAACAGCATTGACCCTGGTTAAAGAACAGCCCGAATTCCGCACCCGCAACTGCCGCGTCGATGTCGGCGTCTGCGAAAACAACGTTCGGACTTTTACCACCCAGTTCGAACGTCAGCCGTTTCAGAGTCATCGCCGCGTCGGCCATGATTCTTTGAGCGGTCAGGTGCTCGCCCGTGAACGCGATTTTGTCGACGTCCGGATGTTTGACGAGCGATGCTCCGGCGGTCGGCCCGTAACCCGGCACGATATTGATGACCCCGGGAGGGAAGCCCGCTTCCATCGCCAGTTCGCCCATGCGAAGGCAGGTCAAAGGAGTCTGCTCAGCCGGCTTCATGACAATCGTGCAGCCAGCCGCGAGAGCCGGTCCCCACTTCCACGCCGTCATCAGCATCGGGAAGTTCCACGGAATAATCTGTCCGCAAACTCCGAGCGGCTCGCGACGTGTGTAACACAGATAGTTGCCGCGAATCGGAATCGTGTCGCCCTGAATCTTGTCGGCCCAGCCGGCGTAGTACCGCAGGCAATCGATGACCAGTGGCAGGTCCGCTGCTCGAGCGTCTGCGATTGGTTTTCCGTTATCGAGTGTTTCCAGCGCCGACAGTTCGTCGAAGTTTTCTTCGATCAGATCGGCAAGTCGATGAATCAGCCGGCCTCGGTCGCGAGCGTCCATCGTGGCCCACGGTCCAGACTCGAACGCCTGACGGGCAGCCTTCACGGCGAGATCGATGTCAGCCTGGTCGCCTTCGGCCACTTCGGCAATCACTTCTTCCGTGGCGGGATTGATCGTTTGAAACGTCTTGCCGCTGACTGCGTCTCGCCACTCGCCGCCAATCAGAATTTTCGTCTGGCGAACTTTCGGTGTAGCGATCGTTGCTTGTTCTGTTGCGGTTGCCATGTGTGCCTCCTCGCAGTTCAACGGTGGATGGAAAACGGATCGTCGATCGACGTCCGACGCTAGCGGGCCAGGATTATGCGCGCCTCGCGTCGCTGGCGGGAGTCACCGCAGTCGGAAGCAGCTCTCTCACCGATGTTTCGCCGACGAAGAATTCCGAAGACGCTGCACAGTTTTGACGACGTATTCAGCAGCGAAGTTAATTTCTTCGCACGTGTTGAATCGGCCAATTCCGAAACGCAGACTGGCTCGCGTTAACTCATCGCTCCGCCCGATTGCTCGCAGAACGTGGCTTGGTTCAGACTCCGCCGAGGTACAGGCTGAACCAGAGCTGACCGCAATTTCAGTCAGGCTGTTCATCAAGACGTCACCGTCGATGCCTTCAAAACTGACATTCAGGTTGCCAGGCAGTCGTTCCGTTGGATGACCATTGAGATGCAGTCCGTCGAGCTGTGTGCTGAGTCGCTCCCACAGTTCATCCTGCAACTTTCTGAGACGCGTTGCTTCGTCAGAGCACTCATTCGAAGCAAGCAGGCAGGCGTGTCCGAAACCAATAATCAATGGCACGGGCAAAGTGCCGCTGCGTAAGCCGTTCTCGTGCCCGCCGCCGTCCAGCAATGGTTCCGGTCGGGCTTGCCGATTACCACGTCGCACAATCAGTGCTCCGATGCCCTTTGGACCGTACAGTTTGTGAGCGCTCACGCTGACCAGATCGGCCTTCAGATTCTGAAGATCAACCGGAATTCTCCCGACAGCCTGAACGGCATCGCAATGCAACGGCACGTTTCGGCCATGGCAGATTTCGGCGATTTCGGCAATCGAGTTGATCGTCCCGATTTCATTATTTGCCAGCATGATCGACACGAGCGATGTTTCATCACGCAGGGCATCGGCCACCTGTTGAGGAGACACCTGGCCGAATTCGTCAACAGGGAGGACAGTGGCGTCTGCACCTGTCCGTCGCAGCCGTTTTACAGGGTCGAGGGTTGCGCGATGCTCGACGGCGCTTGTGATAACGTGAGGCCGCTTTGTATCGCCAGCTCGCAGGAGTGGTTGAATCACTCCCTTAATCGCCAGGTTGGACGCTTCAGTTGCTCCGCTCGTAAACACGACGCTTCGAGGATTAGTGTTTAACAAGGATGCAATCTGCTGGCGGGCTTCGTCGACCGCGTTTCTGGCATCCCAGCCGAACTGGTGGCTCGTGCTTGCCGCGTTGCCGAACACTTCCGAAAAGTACGGCAGCATCGCCTCGACAACCCGCGGATCACACCGGGTCGTCGCATGATTATCCAGATAGATCGGCGTTTGCAGCATGCGAATGTTTTCCCAGGCAGGTGGCGTCTTCGTGAAGAGTATACCTGGAAGACATGATTGCCCACCGGGAGTCCGCACTCTGAAAAGCTTTAAACTGACAGGCCCGAAATCGTTTCGCGACTGCGGTGAGAGCAACGATTTTCGGCATTTCCGCGAATGGGCGAAGCAGGTTCTCCCTGGACTGTTAACTTCCATGCTTTGCGAGAACGGCACGGTTAGTTGTTTGAGGACTGAACTTCAGTTGACAGGCGGCATTTCGTCGCTGGCTGGCGTCCACCATTGGGGGCAGCGTGTTTCGCCGAAAGGTATTGAGAGTGATGTTGGCCTGAAGTTGTCACCGGAGTAACTTTCGAGATTCTTGCACGGAAGCACTGACACCTATGGATTTATCTCTGATGACAATTTGTGAATCATACCTGGATATCACTGTTAGCATTGTGTCCTATAACAGTCGGAATGTTCTCGGTGAGTGTCTGGACTCGCTGCCGGACGGGGTGCGTGTCCGGATATTTGATAATGCGAGTTCGGATGGAACGGCTGAATTCATAAAAAAACACTCTCCCCACGTCGAGTTGATCGCCAGCGACAGAAACCTTGGATTCGGACGTGGCCACAATGCAAATCTTGAGCGTATCACAACGCCGTTTGTGCTGGTTCTGAACCCGGACTGTTTTCTGAATTCGAATGCGATGACCGAGATGGTCAGGATTCTACGCACATATCCCGATGTCGCTATCGTCGGTCCTGGCGCTGAAGGTTCGATGTCAGGCGATGAGTCAAGCTACCGACGTTATGCCTCGGGCGAAGTCAATCCTCATCATGTCGAGCAGCTTAGCGGGCACTGTATGCTGATCCGGATGTCCGCATTTGAAGCGATCGGATTCTTTGATCCCAACCTGTTCCTGTTTTACGAAGACACTGATCTCTGTACAAAGACTCGACTCGCCGGGCATCTGCTGGTGCTGGCTCCGAATACGGAGGTTCGGCATCTCATCGGCGAATCGACGCCAACCTCCAAGAGTACGACGCGGCTTCGCGATTACCACCTTGGCTGGTCCGAAGCTTACTACCGATGCAAATATCGCAACGATGCCACAAGGACCGCAGAACTGTTTCGAACAGCGCTCAGGCATGTCCGTAAAGCAACCGTGCGGCTGCTACGTCTGAGCCCGAAATTGATGGAGTCGTTATACCGGATTCACGGCATCATTGATTACGCCCTCAGTGGGCCAGCGGCGTCGTCAACCATGATTTCAGGCGTTTCAGAACAGGCACACGAATCAGAAACTCACCGTGCGGCGTGAGTTGCCGATTTGGCGGCTGACGTTTCGAAGTTCGTACGTCCACTTGCTGATGATGAAGGTTGACCGTCTGTCGCTGCATGCGACGAACGACCAATCAACATAAGCCCCAGTCGGCACTCATTCTGGTAACAGTTCGTGTTCAGTCATGGTTCAGACTGTGACGTCAACAGGCTGGAACTACGCGTCTTTGATTTCGAAGATGGCTTCGATTTCGACGCCGGGGCCGGTTGGAAGGGAAGCGAAACCCAGCGCGCTGCGTGCGTGGAAACCGTCGCCATCTTTTCCGAAGATTTCGTGATAGAAATCCGAGCAGCCGTTGATCACGAGGTGCTGGTCAGTGAAGTCCTGCGTCGAGTTCACGCAGCCGAATACTTTGATGACCCGCAGGCCGTCCAGCGTTCCGTGGACGTGATGAACTGATTGCAGAATCTTGATCGCGCACTCTTTCGCGGCCGCGTAGCCTTCTTCGACCGTCAGGTCGGCTCCGAGTTTTCCTTTGATGTCACTGACGTGGCCAGAAGTCATCAACAGGTTGCCGGTGCGAATGCAGAGGTTGAGGTACAGCTTCGGAATTTCAGGAAAGTTGATTCCGAGTTCTTTTGCTTTTTCTTCAGGACTCATCGGGGACTCCAGACTGGTTGATCATGTGGTGAGGAGATTGAGTTGTTTGGAAACAGGCAGGACATGTCAAGCGAAGGGGCCGCCTGCCGATTCGCAGGGAGGCTGGCGCCATGATGGGACGTCAGTGTTTCGTTTGACAGACTCGGCAGACAATGGCAGCAGGTCGGGTCACTTCGCCTGTTGCTTCATGCTTCCGACAAAACGGCTGAGCGTTCGCAGGTTTGTCGCGAACGTTTTTGTCGTGATGATTTTCTGCGAGCGGTCGTCATTGCCTTTGGCTTTGAGTCTGCCATTTTCCAGCCACGCGCCGCGCGAGTCCATCTTCTCGACCAGCTCTTTAGCCGCCTGATTCAGGCTGCCGGAAGGCTTGAGAGCCGATCGGTTCGCAGTCCAGACAGGGGCAGCGTCGGGGGCTGCCTTTCGTGCGGATTCATACGCAGTTCGCAGCCGGGGAAGCTTCGAACTCACCTTGAAGCCGTAGTGCGTTGGCATGTCTGAGTCGTCGTAGGTCAGCACGTAGTCCTTAGTGAAGTAGAGTGGCCGGTTGGTTTTCAGTTCGTAGAAGCGGGCAAGCTGACCATCAGGCAGTGTCGATCGCTCCAGATAGTCCAGTGCCTTGCCGACCGGAGCCAGATACCTGTCGTCGTGCGTGTGGCTGTACAGTGTGAGCAGGATCTGAATGACTCCCTGAGACTCTCCGCCCGTAACGGCGGTTGGTTCAAAGCGTCTGGCCCAGGCTGGATGCATTTCCGCGTTGTACTGCTGAGCCCACGCTGGCTGCGGTTCGGGCATTTGAGCCAGCAGAATGAAGTCACCAGCCTTACGGGCAGCCGCACCGTAGCGTGCGTCATCGTAGAGCTGCTCGGCCAGAAACATCGTGTCGATCAAGTCGGCGAGCGTGTTGTCGTTGAACGTGTAAAAACTGCGGTAGTCCTCTTTGGGATGCTCGCGTGGCCATGACTTCGGATAAGACGCTCTCGTGATCGGAAAGTCGGCGGAGTCCGGGAACTCGCTGTACCGCTGAGGCCATGCTCCGTTGGGGTACTGAGCTTTCAGTAATGACTGCAGCGAGTACTCGACGCATTCGTGAATCGACTTGTCCTGCTGTTTCAGAACGCTGTCGAGTTTCATCAGAAAGCGGAGCACTGACTGTGTCGTGTCGTCGTCCAGCGTCGTTACGTTTTTCGCTTTCAGCAATGCCTTCCTTTGCGTTTCGCTGAGCGGTTTGCCTGCCGCTGTCTGGTCGACCCGGTAGGCCGACTGGTTGCGTTCTTTCGGATCAAATTCGATTCGATAATCCCAGCCTCCCGACACCAGTTGTCCTTTTACGAGCGCCTGCCCGGCATCGCGAGCGGCATCGAACAGGTAGTCTTCTCCGCAGACCAGGTATGCTTCGAGCATCGCCTCACCGACGTAGGGAGTTCCCGGCGGCTGAGTCCAGACCTGAGTCACGGAAGCCTGTTGCTCTCCTTCGCGTTCGGAAAGATCACTCGCGTACTGCCAGAGATACCCGCCGCTTGCCGAGACTTTCTGGCGAAAGAATGACACCGCTTTCTTCATCGCAGCCTGACCATCGCTGGTTGATAACTCTGCCTCAGAAGCGCCGACGCTCGCGGGAACGATAATCAGAACCGCCAGCAGACTCATGAGAGTTGGTTTTCGGGACAACGTGATTCTCCTGCATGGTGGCCGGGTCAGAGGAAAGGTCGCATCTTAAACACGACGCCGGAATTCGCACCTCAGCAAGAAAAGAATGCCGACTCGCACGAACTCTTCGGCACGATAAACTCACGGCTCGTGCTCAATGGTGACAGGCAGAACCAACTCGTGAAACGACGGACACGTCATGCTTCCACTTCGAGATAACATCCCGTCGCGAACGACGCCGGTAGTCAACTATCTGATGATCGCCATTTGCTCGGTCGTTTTCTTTCTGCAGGTGAAACAGCAGCCAGGCGAGACGTCGCTCATCGATCAGTACGGCATGATTCCGGCTCGGGTTGCCAATCGTTCGCTGTCAGAAAATACAATCGTCCTTCAGCCCGTACCGACACCGTTTGGAATTCAGCTTGTCCGGACCGAAGATGAAACGCCGTTTCCCCCGGCTGCCGTGCCAGCTTGGGCGACGCTGCTGACCTGCATTTTTCTGCACGGCGGCTGGATGCACTTTTTCGGAAACATGTGGTTTCTCTGGATCTTCGGGGACAATGTTGAAGACCGTTATGGCCACATTGGGTACCTGATCTTCTATCTGCTGTGCGGCGTCGCGGCGAGCGGGGCTCATTACCTGGCCGGGCCGACGTCGTTGATTCCCACGATCGGAGCCAGCGGCGCGATCGCCGGAGTCATGGGCGCTTACATGCTGCTCTACCCGCGGGCGAGGGTGCTGACTCTGGTTCCGTTAGTCGTCATTCTGCAGGTGCTCAGTCTGCCGGCGCCGTTGTTTCTTGGAATCTGGTTCCTGATGCAGTTTTACCAGGGAGCCATTGCGAGTGCCTCAGCCGCTGCGGGCGGAGTCGCCTGGTGGGCACACATCGGCGGCTTCGTGGTCGGCCTGATTCTTACCGCGTTTCTGGGCCGCCAGCGAAAACTTCGGCCAAAGGTCGAACGCGTTCGTCCGGGGTCTGAACGAGTCGTCTATTCTCAGGTCTCCCCCTGGGCACGCCGGCTAAACTGAGCTGCAAGTCCTGGACGACGGGACTGAATTGCTGAACGCATCCGATCGCCCTGTCTGGCGAACTCGATCCGCCCCTCGATAGACTTTGCCTGGGAACCTTATTCGAGAGGCGGGAGTCTCTGCGGATTTGCGGTGGGACTCACTTCACAACACTCTAAAGATGAGAATTTTCAGATGACAACCACGATGAATCGACGTGATTTCGTATCGACCGCTGCCGCCGCCGGTCTTGCCTGGTCGGGCCTGGCGACTCAATCGTTGTTTGCTGCCGACCGGAAAAAGCCACTCTGGAAGCTGTCGCTGGCTCAGTGGTCACTGCACAAGGAATTGTTTGCGAAGAAAATCGACAATCTCGACTTCGCAAAGACGGCGAAAAGCGAGTGGGATATCGACGGCGTCGAGTACGTCAATCAATTTTTCAAAGACAAAGCCGGCGACGAGTCTTACCTCGCCGAGATGAAAAAACGAGCCGAGGGCGAAGGTGTCCACAGCCTGCTGATCATGGTTGACGGCGAAGGAAAGCTCGGCGACCCCGACGAAGCGAAACGGAAGCAGGCTGTCGAAAATCATCACAAATGGGTGGAAGCCGCGAAGTTTCTCGGCTGCCACGCCATCCGAGTTAACGCGGCCAGCGGCGGCACGTACCAGGAGCAGGTCAAGCTGGCGGCGGACGGATTGCGGAGCCTGGCCGAGTTCGGCGCGAAGCACGACATCAGCGTGATCGTCGAAAATCACGGCGGGCTGTCTTCGAACGGTGCCTGGCTGGCCGAAGTCATCAGGACTGTCGATCACAAAGGTTGTGGAACGCTGCCGGACTTCGGCAACTTTGGCATCGACCGAAATAAAGGCGACTGGTACGACCGTTACACCGGTACCAAAGAACTGATGCCTTACGCCAAAGCCGTCAGTGCCAAAACCTACGACTTCGACGACAGCCGCCCGTTCGTCACGATCGACAGCCGCTGGAAGAAAGAAACCGACTTCCTTCGCATGATGAAGATCGTCGTTGACGCCGGCTACAACGGCTACGTCGGCATCGAGTATGAAGGGCAGGGGCTGCCGGAACGGGAAGGCATCCAGAAGTCCAAAGAACTGCTCGACCGGGTTCATGCTGAGCTGGCAGAGCTGAGCTGACAAAGTGACTCGTGGATGGGGACTGCCCACCAGACGTTTTCATTTGGTGGGCAGTGTCCACTCTATTCTCGTGGGCGGTGCCCACTCTACTCAGCGGGGTCATGGGCACTTTGTCACATTTTGAGTTTGAACTTGAGCACACGGATGCTGGATCGTCGGCTCGGGCCGGGATCTGGACGACGCCACACGGCGCTGTCGAGACGCCCTGTTTCATGCCGGTGGGCACGCTGGCATCGGTGAAGGGGCTCACTCCGGGGCAGCTTCGGCAGGTTGGTGTGCAGAAAGTTCTGGCGAACACCTATCACCTGGCTTTGCGACCGGGGCCGGAAGTCGTGGCGGAACTCGGCGGCCTGCATGGCTTCATGAGTTGGGACGGCCCGATCCTGACCGACAGCGGCGGTTTCCAGGTTTTCAGTCTCGCGAAGTTGCGGAAGCTCGATGAAAACGGGGTGAAGTTTCGGTCGCACCTCGATGGCAGTCTGCTCGAACTGACTCCTGAGAGTGCGATGCGGATCCAGGAGCTGCTCGGCGCTGACTGCATCATGTGTCTCGACGAGTGCCCTCCGGCCGACGCTCCGCGCGAGCAGATGCTGGCGGCGGTCGACCTGACGACTCGCTGGGCCAGACGTTGCCGGGATGCTCATCGGCGTGACGACCAGGCATTGTTCGGCATCGTGCAGGGCGGAATCGATCGAGAAATGCGGGAGCGTTCGGCGGAGGCTTTGCTGCCGATCGACTTTCCCGGCTACGCGGTCGGCGGGCTGAGCGTCGGGGAAGCACCGCCTCAGATGTACGAAACGCTGGATTTCACTGTGCCGATCCTGCCGGAAGACCGTCCCCGCTACTTAATGGGGGTCGGGACGCCGACGGACCTGATCGAAGGCGTTTCGCGCGGGATCGACCTGTTTGACTGCGTGATGCCGACTCGAAATGGCCGCAACGCCCTGGCGTTTACAAGTCTCGGGAAGCTTCGGATTCGTAATGAACAGTACAAACTTGATGAGTCGCCACTCGATCCCGAGTGCGAGTGCCCGACCTGTCAGCAATTCACGCGAGCCTATTTGCGTCATTTGTTCATGGTGAAAGAGATGCTGGGGCCAATTCTGCTCTCGTGGCATAACATCGCATTTTACCAGAAGTTAATGCGAGACATGCGGCAGGCGATTCGTGAGGATCGAGGGGATGAGTTTCGATCCGTTCAACTTGCCCGGTGGAATGCGTCTTCCTAAGATACCGCCCTTCTTTTCGGCAGGTCTGGCGGTAAGTCGTTTTCAGGGCAGAGTTTTTGCATCCCTGAAGATCGCTTTTCCGGAGTCGTTCGAATCTGGATTCGAACATTTTTCCAGCGAGATGCCTGCCACCCCTGTCAGTTGCGAGCGGAATTCTGTGCGGATTGTCCGTCGATGGTCGTCCGAACTGGCTGTTCGCGTTGACCTATTGAGAAAACGACGTCGATGCATTCCTGGCTAACATCCGCTTTCCTGCTGGCAGAAGAGACCGTTGCTGACCCTAAGGCTACGCAAAGCCCGTGGGGAGGTCTGCTCCCGCCGATGATCATGATCGCGGTTTTCTATTATTTCATGCTGCTTCGTCCTCGCGCTGCTGAAGAACGAAAACGCAAAGAGTTTCTGGAAAACTTAAAGAAGAACGACCGGGTCGTGACCGCGGGAGGCATCATTGGAACGGTGGCGCAAGTCTCAACCGATGGTAAAGAGGTCACTCTGAAGGTCGATGATTCAACTCGTATTAAATTCCGACGCAGCTCCATCAGTTCAGTTTTGACCGACGAAAAGGACGACACGGCCAAATCCTGATGCCACCTGCCGGCCTTTTGCTTTATCTGCGAAGGAAGCAAACCCGGCACCTGGCGACGCTCCTGATGGTTACCCTCATTGTCGATAAGGATTCCGATCGATGTTTCTGCTTCTTGCACAAGAAAAGGCTGTCGAAGCTGCCACCACTCCTGCGGGGGCCTCCGGCTGGCTGATTTTCTGGCTGATCTTTGCGGTCATGTTCCTGCCGTTCATTCTTGGCTCGGTGATCGCCAAGGCGTTTCGGTTGAAAGATTTCAGCAGCCGCATCGGGACGGTGCTGTTCTGTGTAGCCATCGCCGTTGTGCCGATGACCTACCAGCTCGCTCAGGGGAAGTCGCTGGGCGATTGCTTCCGACTGGGTATTGACCTCGCCGGGGGAACGAACCTCGTTTACCAGGTCGACATGAATGCCGCGACAGAATCCGGCAAGGATGTAGACCGCTCGATCGACAATATGGTTGGTGCCATCGCCCGCCGAGTGAATCCTTCCGGTACGGAAGAAGTCACCGTTCGCCGAGTCGGTTCAGACCGGATCGAAATCATTATTCCGGGAGCGGACCAGGCTTACGTCGACGAGATGAAAGACCGGATCACTCGACTGGGGTCTCTCCAGTTCGAAATCCTCGCGACGCCTAACAATGCTGAACATCGCTCGCTGATCAAGCTGGCGAACGCACTTTCAACGGAAGTGAATCCAGTTGTTGAGAATGGTCGGACGGTTGCTCGCTGGGTGGACATTGCCGAAGGCGAAGAAGTCGGTCGTGGCGGCGGAGAGCTGCTTCCATCCGTTCATCGGATGCGCAAAGGCAAGGCGGATGCGGAAATCGAGCAGGTGCTGGTCGTGGTCAGTCCTGAAGAAAAGGAAGTTACTGGTAAGTTCCTTGTTCGAGCCAACGAGCAGATGGATCAAAGTGGCCAGTTGGTCGTTGCTTTCAGTTTCGATCAGACGGGAGCCAACCGGTTTCTCGATCTGACCTCTGATCACAAACCTCTGAAGGACGGGAAGCGTTACCGGCTGGCCGTTTTGCTTGATGACAAGATTCAGTCGGCTCCCAGCCTGAATGAAGCAATCGGGGCTCGCGGTCAGATTTCCGGCAACTTCACTCGTGAAGAAATCCGCTCACTGACCAGTGTTCTGAACGCGGGGGCACTCGATGTTCCACTTGTTCCGGATCCGATCAGCGAATTCACGATCAGCCCGCTGCTGGGGGTTGATATTCGAAACAAAGGCATCTTCGCGATCGAGCTTTCCTGTGCGGTCGTGATCGGGTTCATGGCGATCTACTATCTGAAGGCAGGTCTGATCGCAGTCCTCTGTCTGCTGCTGAATATTCTGCTGATTATGGGCACGATGATTTTCGTGCAGGGCACATTCACGCTGCCAGGTCTGGCGGGGCTCGTCCTGACGATCGGGATGGCCGTGGACGCCAACGTTCTGATCTTCGAGAGAATCCGCGAGGAGCTGGCACGCGGTGCCAGTATCCGCATGGCGATTCACAATGGATTCGACAAAGCCTTCACGGCCATTATCGACTCGAACCTGACCACTCTGATTGTCGCGATCGTTCTGTTCATGATCGGGACCGATCAGGTCAAAGGTTTCGCGGTGACACTTTTCATCGGCATCGTGATGAGTATGTTCTCGGCTCTGTATTTCGGCCGGCTGGTCTTCGAAATTCTTGAGCAGAAACGGATCCTCAAGAAGCTGCCGATGCTGTCGATCGTCAAGTCGCCAAGTCTCAATTTTATCGGGAAGCAGAAACTGGCGATTTTCGGATCGCTGTTTGTAATTTGTGCCGGAATGGCCGGCTTTGTTTCCCGTGGCGAAGACAACCTCGATATCGATTTCCGTGGCGGGACGATGGTCACGTTCGAATTCGAGAAAGCTCACAAACTGTCTGATTTCCGCAGTAATCTGGAAGCCGAGTTTGATGCCAGCATCACTGTCGAAAGACTGACACTGGAAGACGAAACCCAGGAGTCAGATTCAGGTCGACGGTGGCGACTTCGAACGACTGTTGAGAAATCGAAGGAAGTCGAAGCCGGTGTTGCGAAAGCACTCGGCGATATGGAGCTGAGAACCGTTTCGGTTGAAAGCACAGAACTGGTCGAAATCGCAGCCGCGCCTGAACCGGCCGAAGGGGAACAGGTTGACCCCGAACAGTCAGCGTTCGCGGGGGGCGTGGAAACAACTCTGACCTTCAGCGACGAAATCACCATCAACACGGCATCCAGAAATCTTGAAGACGCGATTAAAGAGCTGAGCGGAAGCACGTACAGCAGCCCCGGCGATCTCTTCCGCGTGACTGGGATCTCTGGCAGTGGTGTTGATGCTGAGGAAGGTCAGGTTAAGAAGTTCAGCACCGTAAAGCTTGAAGCTTCGAAGGAGCTGAAGAAGGAAGACCTGGCGACCGCTCTGGCAGCGATGCAGGATGAGATGAATAACTCGCCGCTGTTTGAAGAGGTCAGCAATTTTGCCAAGTCAGTCGGTGGGGAGATGCAGAATCAGGCGATCGTCGCCATGTTGATCAGTCTGGGAGCGATCATTATTTACGTGGCGTTCCGCTTCCATCGAGTGACGTTTGGACTTGCTGCTGTCGCGGCACTTGTGCATGACGTCCTTGTCGTGCTCGGCATTGTGGCGCTGGCTTCGCTGGCCAGCGGCGGAGCATTGGGTTCTCTGCTTGGCCTGTACGATTTCAAGATCAATCTGCCGATGATTGCGGCGTTCCTGACAATCGTTGGTTACTCGTTGAACGACACAATCGTTGTCTTCGACCGGATTCGAGAAGTCCGAGGTAAGAACCCGAATCTGACTCCGGAAATGATCAACACCAGTCTGAACCAGACTCTGTCCCGAACGCTGCTGACCTCGCTGACAACGTTCTTCGTTGTTGCGATTCTTTACGTGTTCGGTGGTGAAGGTATCCACGGGTTTGCCTTCTGCCTGCTCGTCGGAGTGCTCGTCGGAACGTACAGCTCGATCTATGTCGCCAGCCCGGTTCTGCTGTGGCTGATGAATCGTGAAGAGAAGGCTGCTGCTAAGGCAGCCTGATTTGTTCCGTTTGTCGACGGTCTGGAAATTGAATCAAAACCTCGCCGGGACTTTACTGTCTCGGCGAGGCTTTTTATTGGCCAGCGTTGAGCTCGACCAGGTCAGAAGCCACATACGTAGCGGTTTACCACCGCCAGGTAACGGCTCGAACGTGCGGTGGAACGTGTGGTTCGGTGAATGACTTTCGCCAGATGATCTCGGCAGTGTTTGAGAAGATCCGAACTCCGAGGAGCAGCATTCGATACAAAGGCATCAGCGGGAATGCCAGGGCAACGACGGCGTCATGTTTTCGTTGCCGGCTGTAGTACATCAGTGGGCCAAGCGCGATGACTTCTGCAATGACGCTGACTATGTAGAAAGTCATCCATGCGTATGGATCCGGCCTTAGATCCGGATGCAGAAGCATCATCACAGTCCAGATCACCATGCCGTAGCCGCAGAGCAGGTTGGATGTCAGCCCGTCGAGAAACATCAGCATGTTCGACAGTTTGAAATCGCGGTGCCATGGCTTGGCCATGTCGATGTGTTTTCGCGAGAAATGACGGACCGGACCGTCTCCCTCCCAGCGTCGACGTTGCTTCAGAAGAGCCTTCCAGGTGGTCGGTGCTTCGGTATGACAGAACGCGTATTGAGCGAACGTGACTCGGTAGCCGAGTCGCCGGGTGCGAACGGTCATGTCGAGGTCTTCGCCAGGACCGACGTCCCAGCCTCCCAGACGCCCAGTAGTTCTCGACGAAAGCCGGCCAACGTTCCCGAAGCAATCGGCAGGACGTTCAGTCTCGCGGTGACCAGTCTTCCAACGAAGATTGACTGCAAATACTCCAGCCCCTGAAACCAGGTGACGAAGTTTGTAAAGCAGTTTCGAACTGACACCGTTGCCGAGATGGCTCCGACGTTCGCGTCGCGAAATGGTTGTACGATTTCCCAGACAGCGTCACGGGACAGGTGCGAGTCCGCGTCGACGCAAATGACAACTTCCGCAGTTGTGTGTGTCACTGCGATGTTCAACGCTGACGACTTGCCGCCTCGCCACGGTCGAGAAAGACATCGCACGATGCCGGGGTACCTGCTGGCGTAAGCTCTGCCGACCTGAGCCATGTTGTCGTCAGAGCCATCGTCGACAACAACGATCTCAAGACGCGGATAGGTGCCGATGATCGATTCGATCGTTGCTCCGAGTCCCGAGCCTTCATTGAATCCTACGACCATTGCGCAAACGGAAGGGCAATGCGAGAATTCGATTTCGGGCTGTGCCGGGTACAGCCATCGTTTGATGCCGCACATCCAGTCGTAGAGGCAGGTGATCGCCGTCGCGACGCAATACCGCGGGCCGTCAAGCAGGGACATGCCCAGCAGCAGCAACGCCACTTCGTCCCAGATCAGCGATGTTAGCCAAAGATGCCAGCCGTTCAACATGGTCCCCGACCAGTTCCTGCTCGACGGCTTTGTGAGCCGCGAATCGAGAATCACAATTCAAACAATGTCCAGTCTGTTCCAACTCTCGGTCGGACCAACCACAAACATCACACTCGTTGTCGCCCGGCATGAATTCGAAGTCCGTGCCCGCTACCAGGTGCTTCGTCCGGCAGTTGGGACACTTGAGCGTTTCCATTGTTTCAAACTCGCTGACTGGCGCAACGAACGCCCAGGCGAAATGGTGAGCCAGCATCTATTGCGAGACGCGTTCGGAACCGCATTGCCGACAGGCGAACCTGAACGTCGCCACCGATCGGCATTTGCCGCAGACCAGAATGCGGTCGAGCACGGTGCGTTTCAGAATTCCTGCACGAGTCCAGCTCTCATAGAGCGAGTCAGCATACGGTAATCGGTACTGGAAGAATTCGGTGTTCAACGCTGGTACTCGAGCTTCTTCTGCGAGAACCAGTTCGACGACTCCGCCGCGAGTGATCTGGCAGTAAACTTTGTCTTCGCGAACTTCGTGAGAAGTTATCACGCATCCGGCGAACAAGGTTCGGCCATCAGGCGTTGACACTCCAAAGACGAGCGACGGATGAGCCAGAATCGTTTCCCGGCCAAATGCGAGCCTTGCTGAGCCACCTGCACAGGAAGTGGCGACGGCAGCAAACGGTTCCTGTGAGGCGATGTGCCCGTCGCTTGTCAAAACAAAGGCCGACAGCGGCACCGAACATTTGGACCGGCCCTGTTCGATACTCGCACCGCCGGCCTTTGCCTGTGATGCTTCTGGCCCGACGGCAACACGTTGTGCTGTGCTACTCACGACTGACTTTGAGTCAACAGTCGTCATTGCCTGTTCTTCCTCTGGCAACGATCGAAACTTAACGACACGTCACACACCGACGCGTCTGATATCCACAATCAGCTCACTCTGAATTTGCCCGATTGCCTCGCAAGGTCTGTCGGCAATCAGTTGTCAACAGCCGCGATTCGAGCATCGTCAGGACGCTCCGCCTGCAAAGACGAGAACCACCCGAATCTCACGATCGCTCCGTGTCGCATGATGCCTCGATCTCTCGGACCAACTTCCGGCTGAAGAATAACTGGCAGCAGTGGTTCGCCTTTGCGGTAGTAGCGTTCGACGGATTCCGGAGCCGACTCGAATCGTTCTCGCGAACGCAAGACTCGGCAGGCGACCGGCTGCGAGAGCGGTTCCACGGTCACGGTGACTCGCGTTCCCGGAGTCATCGAATGCGAATCGTTCTGATGAACGTACAAAGTCGCCATCAGCGAATCTGAATCGATGAGTTCAAGTACCGTTTCGAGTTGTCCCAGACTTTGTCCGGCTGCCTGGTCACAACGAACAACGACGCCGTCGACAGGCGCTAACAGCCTACCTTCGTCCAGATTCTCCATCAGCCGCGAACGTGATGCTTCCGATGCGTCGATGCGTGCGAAAACTGGCCGCAGTTGTTCGAGACTTCTTCCGTCGTCCGATGCCGTCTGCTCATCTGTTGGTTTCTCTTCGACGCGATGTCGCAGCTCTTCCAGAGCCTGCGACATCGCGTCGACCATCTCACGCTGGTCAGCTTCCGCAAATATCAGTCGGTCCATTTCCTGCTGAGGGATGATCGACTTGTCGCGAACACTCAATGCACGTTCCAGGTCGTTGCGAAGGCGACTCAGGTCTTCCTTGTTCTTAAGTAGTGACCCCCACAGTTCGAATGCTCACTCGTCGAAGCGGTTTTACGAAGGTCGCTGACGATGTCGTCAATATTCGATAATTCGCTGGACACCGTGCCATCCCCTGGCTGCAAAAAAGCAACTGACTTTTGATTTGATGTTTGGCCGACGCTTCGAAATAGGTTGCGGGGAGGCAACAGGCGCAAGTTAAGGATGGTTTTCCCCCTGAAATCAGTAGGGTTGTGACGATTAACGCAGTCGTGCGCTGAATTCGTTTTGCAACGCTGCTGGATGCTGAAAGCTGGCGATGCAAGCGGCAAGCGGGTTAAGGCTCACGCAAAGCCGCAAAGGGGAAGATTGCGGCCGGCCAGCATCCTTACCGTCTTTTCGTGAGAACAACGAGACTTTTTGATGGAGCGCGAAGGCGTCCCGTGCCCGACTTAGTAATCGTCTACTCTTCAACGATTTCGAGCCGATGCCAGAAGGCGTGCTCGTAGTTCCAGCCGGTCGCTTCATTGGAAACTTCAACGATGACGTTTTGTCCCGCGAAGCGAGAGAGGTCGACGTCGCGGTCGAGCCAGCCTTCTTTGGCGGTGTTTGCATCGACCATCGAGCGGAACAATTCCTGTCCGGCGGCTCGGACGACGAGTTGCCAGTCTCCTTCGGGGTAGCGGCCCGCGGATACTCTAAGGACTGTTTTCTTCCCGTTTCGCACCGAGACGGGAGCTTTCAGAATGCAGGGCTTTTCTTTCGACGGAGGCATCGTGCGGATAGCCTGTTGCCGATCCTGCCACTCGCGCAGCAACTGCACCGGCTCTCCGGATAACTGAGTCGTGAATTGTGGCGCAACCTTCGAAATTAACTGCCCGTAGTGAAGCGGGGTACGAGCTTCGTCGAGCAGATTGGGATCGTCACTCTGGAATGGCTGCTTCAGGCCGGACACTTCGTCAATCCAGTTAAAGTCGTTCTGGGTTCGAGCGAGATAGATTTCATCAAACCATGCGGGCTCGTCGTCAGAGTTGCGGAATCCCAAACCGGTGAGTGTGAATGAGCCGAACTCACCGAACAGGTCTCGCCCCATCAGTCGCCAGTCGACTGGTAACTTACGGTCGAGCCGCAGAACCGGCTGCGATGGGTCGCCGCTGCCTGCATCATACTGATAGCCGAACTGAGCTCCTCGACTTGCTCCCGAGACCGGTCGTCGGGGACTTTGTCGTTGACGTTGAAGTGCGGCTCTGGCGATCCCTTCTGTGAAGGCTCGTGGTTGGCCTCGACCGAACGCATTCTCAGGAAGTCCAATCGTCCCGTCGTGAGCCAGTTGCAAACCGATCTGCGAGCCACTCTTTTTCTTCCAGGAGAAGCGAAGGTAGCGGAATTCCCCGAGCCTGGGATGTTCGTGGATCGGGAATTTGAAGCCTGGGATTTCGGCGTCTGACCGATCTCCTGCTGCAAGTTTCAGGCAATAGTTTCCGTGTTTGGGTTCGATCGTTGAGAGAGAAATTTCACCCTCACCGTCCTGCAAGTGCTGAATAATGTCATCGGTTTCGTCGAAGAGCGGGACGATTCCGGGTGGGCGTTCGCAAAGGAAAGTACCTTGCCAGTTGACGAACGAGTTCTCGCCGGTTGCCAGCAGGACGATCTGGATTGTTGGCTTCGAGCCTTGAAACTCTGAAACTGGAACGAGGATTGGATCCGGATCCTGACGAGACGATTGAACCGGAACTTCCGTCTCGACCATTCCCTGCCCGTCAATGCGCACGACGACTGTCGTGGGATCTGAACTGGCGGCGGGTTTGCTGACACAAACGGCCAGCCAGCGATGCTTCTTTTCAATCTGCCGCTGCTGCGTGAAAACCGTGAACTGGTTTGCTGGCCGAATCATCAGCCGAGCCCGCTCGTCCTCGGGGACGATCCTGTCCTGGAAGTTTCTGATCAGGAGTGGAGCGGCGTCAGTTGATTCGTCGCTGTCGTTTGCTGAATTGTCCGAAGATTGCACGGCGAGTTCAGACGCGATGGTCCAATCGGCCAGGGCCGGTAATCGGTCAGCTGATCGCTGAGAAACTTCCCGGCTGAGTTGTTGTTTGTCGAGTTTCCATTCCGGCTCCAGCCAGTTGAGACAGTCTCTGATGTCAAACGGGTCGGCACCTTTCGGAGGATTGTCCGCGATTGGGTCCGCGGTGAGGACAACCTGATCAGATTTCCCTTCGGCAACGCTGACATTCTTCCAGCCGCTGTCAGCGGATTTTTCGTTGCCGATAAAAACCTGGCTCTTGAAAAAGGGCTGAGTCAATTTTGACTGAATCGCGATTTCGGCGCGAGCGCATCCTCCGGGGCCGACGACCTGATCAAGTCCCACTCGGCTACGGATTTGACGAACCACTGGATGCAACGGAAATTCCAGCGAGGTCGGCGCGTGAACTCCGAATCCCCATCCGTAGAGCAGGCGGTTATTTGTCAGAGGGCTGGATTGAACGTTGAGGTTCGGAACCCAGCTCCACCCGGTGCTGAAGACTGGGGCGGTTCGCGCAGCACCGGGTTCGAACAGCGTCATTGGCGGTTGATCGGCCCAGAAGAATCGCCAGTTTCGAACGGTGTGAAATGGCAATGTGATTGGGTCAAGACTCCATGCTGGATGCAGGAGCGGGAACCAGTTTTCAGATTTGTTCTGGTCGCCGGAGTGCTTTGCGATGAATCGTTCAGTCGAAGTGGTGATACGCAGCCCGCTGGATGATTCAGCCTGGATGAGTCGCGACGTCAGATCTGGAGTCAACGCGGCCAGTTGCTCGAAGTAGACATTCCAGTCATCGCGGCGTGGAAGATGCAGTTCGGCGACCTGCGAGAACAGCAGCTTTTTCACTCCGGATTCAGTCAGCAGCGAAAGCCCGCCGCCGCTCCAACGAACGACCCTGTAACTGATGCGGCTTCCGTCGTGGAGGAAAACCGTTCCCGGATGCCACGCCGATGGGACACCGGCCTTCTCATCAAAGACGACGCGTTTCAGCCAGTCGGTTGATACTCTCAGGAATGGCGTCGTTGATCGGCTGGGAAAGTCGACCTGAATCAATGGCTCGACAATCAGATATTCAGCGAGTGATTCGTAGGCCCACGTTTCGGAGCGTTGATAGTCGACGACTCGGCAAGGCAGACGGTCACCGCCGAACATCTCGACGTAAGCGATGGGTTCTTCGGCGATCGGCACAGCGCGGTCGATGATCCACCGCACGGGATTGTTCTGGTCAAAGATTGCGCGGCCCGCGAAATGAGGTCGAGCATTTTCGTCGTGCCAGTCTTTAAGCGAGTCGGCGTTGATCCGTGTCCCGTCGTTGAGCATACCCACGAAACGCTCAGCTGGATCAAATGTCTGGGCATCGGCACTTGATAGGAAAACAGCTGCCAGCAGGCATGACAGGCTCACGAGCCATGCTTTTGGCATGCTGAAATGAATAACCACGGAAGACACGGAAAACCACGGAAGAGGGAAATAGTCTTCTGTGATTTTTCGTGTCTTCCGTGGTTCCATAACTTCAGCATGTTTCTGACTGATTAGCAGTCGTAGGGGGCGTCTTGACGCACCATCTATTGCGTAACTACCTGGTGCGTCGAGACGCACCCTGCCGATGTAATTTGACGTGGTTCAGCTTTTTGCTCCAAAGCAACTAATCTCGCCCTCGGAACCTTCGGCTCCGATGACCAGGCATCCTTCGCCGACTGCTGGAGACGCGGTGACTGATCGACCGATTTTTCCCTTCCAGCGTTGCTTGCCATCGTCCAGGCCGATTTCGTAGACGTAGCCGTCGTTGGATCCGACAAAGATTCGGTTCCCGCCAACAACGACCGGAGAGCTATTGACCTGTCCGCGCGTGGCGAAGTTCCAGAGTTCTTTGCCCGTCTTCCGTTCCAGGCAGTGCAGAAGTTTGTCCTGCCCGCCAAAGATGATCCGATCATCAGTGAGCGCGGCCGACGAATGAATCGGGAACTCACGAGTTTCGTCTTTGAATCGCCAGACGACTTCCTGAGTTTCCAGGTTGAGGGCCAGGAAGTCGCTTTCGTGCGTGCCCACATAAAGCATGTACTTGTCGACGGCGGGTGAGGCGATCATGAAATGACCGAGTTCCAGGTCAAATTCTTCTTTGCCGCTGTCGATGTTGATGGCTCGAAGGTGCTGGTCGCAGCCGGTGACGAATGTGATGTTTCCCGCGATGGCGGGCGAGCCGTTAATGCGGTCACCGGTCTCGCGTTTCCAGGCCTCGCTGCCGTCCATTTCGAGGCAGTACAGCGTCGCGTCGTACGAACCGAAGATGATCCGGTTTTTGACGATGGCGGCTGAGCAGATGATCTCGGCCTGAGTCTCGTACTTCCATCGGAGCTTGCCGGTCGCTCGATCCACCGCATGGAAGACTCCATATTCGTCGCCGATCAGAACCAGTTCACCCGTCACGGTGGGCGATGCCTGGAAGCCTGGGATGAACGATGTTGGCTTCTTCTTTTCTTCCGAGAAGTAAGTCCAGACTCGCTCGCCGGTTTTTCGTTCCAGGCAGATCAACTCGCCGCCGTACGTGGCCGCGAAAACGCGATCGCCGACAATGGCCGCCGTCGCGGTGACTCCATCATCGACCGGAACTTTCCATAACAGGTCGAGCTTATCGGGCAGCGGACTCGTCGCGATGCCTCGCAACTGATTGCCGTTGCGAAAGGACGGCCACGCCGTTTCGCCGGTTTCGTTCTGAGCGGCTTCGGCCGTAAAGCCTGATGTGCCGATCAAACCAGCGGCTGCCAGACCAGCGGACAGCCCGACAAACTCACGGCGGTTTAAGTGTTTCAGTTTGTCTCGTTGTTGAAGGCGCATTCGTATAACTCCCGAAATGAGTTCACACTGACAGGACGCGGATTGAATGTTCCGGTCCACTGTTTTGCGGCTTCTTCTGCCATCGCTGGAATGAGGTCCGTCTGGACATGGCATTCCGCAAGGCTGGTCGGCAGTCCCCAGCTTTTGACGATAACGGTCAGGTACTGAGCGAGATGCTCAGCCGCTGACGGGTCTCCACTTTCGCATAACCCGGCGTCGGTCGCCAGGTCTTCATAAAGATTGCCCACGACCGAAGCGTTAAACCGCACGACGTGAGGCAGCATGACGCCGATTGCGACGCCGTGTGTCAAACCGAAATGTGCCGACAGCGGATTGGCCAGAGCGTGCGTTGCTCCAAGCATTGAGTTCTCAATCGCCGCTCCAGCAAAGTGCGAACCGACCAGCATCCCGCCGCGAGCTTCCAGGTCGGATGGCTCTTCCAGCACGCGCGGAAACGACTTCGCCAGCAGACTCCAGGCACGACGGCTGAAGAGTTGAGAAACGGTGTTCCGTCTGGTGGTGACGTAAGTTTCGACAGCGTGGCTGATGGCATCGATGCCCGTCACCGCGGTCACCGTTGCCGGCATCGTGACAGTGAGTTCCGGATCGAGCAGTGCGACTCGGCAGGCCGCCTTCTTATCGCCACATGCCATTTTCATGTGAGTTTCTGCATTGGCGATCAGTGCAAAAGACTGAGCCTCGCTGCCGGTTCCCGAAGTCGTCGGCACGGCGATCATCGGCAGCATCGGCTGCGTGGCCTTGCCGACTCCCCAGTAATCTTCCATCCGTCCGCCGTTGGTCAGCAGAAAGTTGGCGCCCTTGGCGCAGTCCATGCTGCTGCCGCCACCGAGGCCGATTATCAGATTGACATTGGCTTCCTTCGCAACGACGAGACAGCGGTCAACGTCTTCTGTCGTCGGGTTGGGATGCACGTCGTCGAAGGTCGTTGCTGAGACGCCAGCTTCATTCAGAGACGCAATTGCCCGATCTTCATGGCCGGCATCTTTGAGACCTCTGTCTGTGACGAGGAGTGCTCGGTTGCCCAGTTCTTTTGCCAGTTCGCCCAGCTGCGACATCACACCGCTTCCGTAGACCACGCGAGTTCGCGGGTCGAAATCGAAATCGGTTAACGCGGAGAGCGATGAGTGAATCTCAGCCGTCATTCATCAGCTTTCGGTGGAGAGGTCGCCGGCGGGAAGTTCATGACTGGATTGGACGAAGCCGTCAGCAGGAACCAAGCAGGATAACGGGGCAGGACATTTCGAAGTAGAAGCACGGATTCTACGGATCCGGTCCGATCGTCGTAAACTCCACAGCCAATCGTCGGGTATTCGGCAGAATCCGTTTCTCACAACGTTGGACTTCAAAACATCCTCACAGATACTGTCCGCCGACGCGCCCGGGCTCGTCGGCGCGTGTAACCTGATTGAGATGCTCTAACATTTGTAAAGTCTGACGCAAAGACGCAAAGTTGCTAAGAAACGCAAAGTTTCACATAAGCAGCTTCAGCATGAATTCCCTTTGCGAACCGCGGTGTCTCCTCGCCTTTGCGTCAGAAAATCATCCTGCCCAGCAGACGACGTCCAACCTGCTTGTTTCACCTGCCCGGAGTCCACATGGCCGGAACATTCGAACTCATCGCTCCACCTCACGCACCCTTCCACGATGACGGATCGTTGAATCTGTCAGTCGTCGAGCGACAGGCTGAGCACTTCGCGCGAACCGGTATCGCGGGTGTCTTTGTTTCGGGCACGACGGGCGAGAGTCTTTCTTTAACCGTTCCTGAAAGACTCGATCTGGCCAAACGATGGATCGACGTCTGCCGCGAAACCGATATCGACGTCATCGTTCAGGTTGGACACAACTGTGTGGAAGACGCTCGACAGATGGCTGCTCACGCTCAGAGCGAAGGCGCGGATGCGATTGCCTCGATGGCTCCGAGTTTCCTGAAGCCGGCCACCGTTGACGACCTCATCAACTGCTGTGTTCCCGTGGCTGCTGCAGCTGGCGATTTGCCGTTCTATCTGTACGACATTCCGGTGATGACCGACGTCCGGCTACCAATGCCGGAATTTCTGACGAAGGCGAAAGACCGCATTCCAAATCTCAAAGGTCTCAAATTTACAAACCCCGACCTCGTTGCGCTCCAGGAATGTCTGCACCTGGGCGGCAACAGTGCCGAGACTGGTGAGTTCGAAATTCTCTTCGGCTGCGACGAGTTCATGCTGGCCGGAGCGATGTTCGGCTGTCCCGGAGCAGTCGGCAGCACCTACAACTTTGCTGCTGCTCATTACCGGGCGATGATCAATTCGTTCGAGTCCGGTGACATCGCCGCTGCTCGAACCGGCCAGCACGAAGCTGTCCGCATGATCCGAACACTCCAGAAGTACTCATTCCTGCCCGCTGCGAAGTCGGTGATGGGTTTCCTCGGCATCGACTGCGGTCCCGTCCGAGCTCCACTCAGCAATCTGTCGTCAGTCCAGAAAAGCATGCTCAAAGCAGAGCTGCAGGAACTGCCAGCCTTTGCCGGAGTCGATCTTGAGATGGCAGAGGTCGGTTAGTCTCGTGGCGTGCGTCGAGACGCACGCTGCAGAGCCGGTTTCAAACACTGGCGAAGCCAGTGGCCTACCTGGTTAACTTTATCGATCACTGTCTCGCTGCTTTTCGACCATCGCGAGCAAGGCCTTCCAGCCATTGAGTTGCTCTCGCGTCATCGTCGCGAGTTGTCCGGTGTTGAGGCGGTGTTCGATGGCTCGTAGCTTGCGGCGGATGCGGCGAGGGACGTTGACTCGATCGTTGACGACCAGTCCGGTCACTTTCTGCTGTTGATGCTGCCTCAGAATGCGCGTTTTCTGTTCGTTCATCTGGTAGCCAACTCCCTTGAGGTGGCGTGCTACCATCTGAACCGTTCCGCGAATGCGTTTCGGATAGTCCTTTGGGAAGCTGATGCAGATGTCGTCCGCGTATCTTGTGCAGGTGCCTTTGCGGCGATGCACGAATCGTTCGATCCGAGCGTCCATCACATGGTTGACCAGGTTGCTGACTCGTGGGCTGGTCGGTGCTCCTTGAGGAAGCCCGCCTTCCCACGTCGTCAGCCTTGTCAGTAGCTCTGCCATTTCTCGATTCCAGCCGACTCTTTGGAAGAAGGCTGTGACTCGTTCGTCGGATGTCTGAGGAAAGAAATCGCTGACATCCATGCAGACAATTACGGCCTGATCGGTGTGTTGAGCGGCGTTGTGAACGATCGAGGTTCCCGGTTCGAAACCGGTCGCTGCAGGATGAACGCTCAAACGAGCCAGTAAGCCATTCGGCCACGACTTCATCGTAGCGATGTTTTGACTCCGGACTGCCGTGCTTGCCGAGGTAAATAATTCGGCCATTCAGGCGAGCGTACGCTTGACCGGACGCCTTGTGAAACGCGTACGACGGTCTTTTGGGGCGACGTGGCATAGCAACTCCTTGTGAGAAAGCGCGTATGAAAGCGCGTAAACAAGGACGTTTGCTGCACCGCCGTCGTTCGGCAGGTGATCACAAGTCGTGATCCAGCATAGACTTAAAAAAGAGCCGCCGATGAGACTTGAACTCATGACCTACGCTTTACGAAAGCGTCGCCGAGAAGTTGCAATAGATGACGCAGTCAGTAGTTACGTCGATCGGGATTGTGTGGTTGCGCCAATGGTTGCACTCGGCAGTCCTGAGCGCGATCGCGAGTCTGTGACGCTTCCTGATGACTTGAGCGAGGTCGTTCAGCTCTGGCCGGGACTCAGCAACGAGATCCGCAATGCAGTGCTCGCCATTATCCGGCAGTCGTCGAACGGATAATTCTCAGGCTGATTCCGGAGACGTCGATGCGTCTGCTCTGGAACTCCGAGCCGTTGCGAGTTCTCAATTCGCAACCCTCACACTGATGGACTCCGTCCCGGATCCGCGTCAGCGATAGGAAGGGGGGGGGGAGTTGTTTTTCCGTGACTCGATGCGTTTTGGTGTTAATCGACCACTCAGAAAACTTGCGGCGAAAAAACGGTTGGTCTGTTTTCGCATCGGTGGCTCTTGCTGTTCCGCGTGGGAGCGTCAGTAGCCAAGGCTGTTTTCACGGGTGGTCCATGTGGGCGAAGGACTGACTCGATGGGTAGGTTCCTGGCTCCGGCCAGTTCACAGACATTCTGCGCCGCGCGCGTCTTCGATTTAAGAGCCTCGGGGCCATCGATGGAATCTGTTCCGCGAAACTTGTCAAGACGCTGCTACGGCGACGACAGAGCCTCTCAGCGTGCCTTGCGACTGGAACCTCCACTATTAGCGATCGCCAGCAAATGCCTTGGACGCAATTTGCCTCCATATGGTTGACGTTGCGATGTAAATGCCGTATTGGTACGCATGTTTCCATTACGGAATTAAGCGGGATACCTACTCGTTCACGATTCACGCAACCGCAGCAGCTCCATTTTGGGAATGAGCTTGAACAATTGTCACAGGAGATGGACACTTTGCGAACTGTTGGCAATGGCGTAACACGTTGACGTCGTATGGTATGGATGGGAATCATGGCAGCCAAATCGCAGTATTACTTCAATCATGATGGGGTCACGATTGGCCCAGTGACTCGCGCGGAGATGTTGTCGGCAGTCCAGGACGGAACGATCGACCGAAACACGCCTGTCCGGAAAGGCAAGGATGGCGAATGGGTGCGTGCTGCACGAGTTAATGGACTGCTGACGAATCAGGATAGACAACGGACGCCTCGGAAATCCGAACAGCTAGAGACGTCGAATGAAGCTGTAGACGCCGTGATCACTGAGGTGGATTCGACCGCTTCGTCCTCAAAGTATCGCGTTGGGATTTTCGCCACCGCAATTGCTTCAGTCTTTTTGCTTGTTGTTGTCGTTAGCGGAAACCTCGGAACCGACAACGAGGCACTCAAAACACTATCGGAAGACACGAAAAATCAGCATTCTGTACCGACGGATTTGAAGCGGGAATCAGGCAATGTTTCTGGTCCCCGCTCTGCGAATCAGAACGACAGTATCCACGCAGATGATTCCTCAGAAGGCTCTACAATCGCGAAAGAAACAGCTGTTACGAACAGTGTCGTTGGAACTGATAGTGAACCTGTAAAACGACCCGATTCGAAAACGTCCGACAAGAAGGCTGCTGTTAAATCAGTCGCGAGCGACGCAGCCAACTCACAGAATCCGGTTGCAATGGGACTCGTGGATCTCATCGAAAAGGTCGAATTGTCAGTAGTTCGTATAGATGTCGAAGGACCTGATACTGCTGCCATCGGAAGTGGTTTCGTTGCAAGTGAAACTGGCCTCATCGTCACGAATCACCACGTCATCGAAGGAGCGACTGTGGCTAAGATAACGTTTGTCGACGGACGATCATTCGAGATTGAAGGGGCCTTGTTTGCAGATCCCGCTTTCGATATTGCGATTCTTCAATGCAAATCGCCAACGAATCTGACGGCAATTCCAATCTCCAAGGAACTACCTCGCAAGGGGGAAAGAGTTGCTGCGTTCGGGGCGCCGAAAGGGCTCGATTTCTCTGCATCAGAGGGAATCATCAGTGCTGTTCGAAGCCCCGGTGACCTTGAGGAACTGGGATTCAGGACAGGACGCAAAGGAATGTGGCTACAAACCACAACTCCGATATCCAGCGGAAACAGTGGTGGTCCGTTGATTAACAACTCCGGAATGGTTGTTGGAATTAACACGTGGACTCTGACAACTGGTCAGAATTTGAATTTTGCGGTATCGAGCGTCGACATACGGAATGCAATCGATGAGGCAAAGAAAAGGTCCCTGATGACCTTGGCGAATGCTGCACCGGTGTCAGAAGAGCCTTCAACACCGCTGACATCTACCGCTTCCGAATATACGTCTCCCGAACCTCCGTTGGTGACGGCGAGCGATGTTGATTTGCCAGCCCTTTCTGCCCCAGCAATCGGACTGGTCGTCGCAGATCTTGACTACACGAGAGCTCTGTACGAGAAAGAAGGAAAAGGAGTAAACGACTTTAAGCTTAGTATTCGAAGCGGCGTATCTGTCGTCAGTGTTGACCCGTACGGCCCCGCAATGGAAGCCGGATTCAAACCTGGCGATATTATCACACAACTTGGGACAGAAAAGATTTCATCGGTCGAAGAATTTTTGACAGCACTCCGGAAACTGTCCCCAAACATACGTGTCCCGCTGCGAGGATACAGTTTCGTCAGAAACGATGGCACGAAAAGATCTACGTTCACGCTTCAACGAGGCAGCGCATCTGTGGTTCCGGTTGAGGTACGACAACTCCGTCTTGCTCGAATGCTGGAGAAGCTGGATTCGATCACTGACATGAAGCACTACTCGCATAGATCAACACCGACTCGATGGACAAACCAGATTCTTGTCGGAATGTTCGAGACAAAATCGGGAACAAGAGGGTTTGCTGTTACCTTGCAGTATGTGTCGGACGATTGGCTCTTTGTTAGGAAATACCAAATCCGTGCAGATGACGAAGTCTTTGAAGTCATCCCAAGTAAA
Organism: uncultured Planctomycetaceae bacterium; assembly: GCA_963976765.1. Taxonomy (GTDB): domain Bacteria; phylum Planctomycetota; class Planctomycetia; order Planctomycetales; family Planctomycetaceae; genus JABMPE01. Next base: position 11,691 of record CAXBME010000016.1, on the reverse strand, counting down.
GTAAACCGCAAAGTTGTCGGCTCGAACTGTGTTGAGCAGTACAACTTCATTGCCGTCGGTCAACAATTGGAAATGCTTAAGGCCTTGGCAATCGCTAAAGACGTTGCCTCTATTCGATACTGGGGAGACAATACCTCGGTTGATCACAAGGTAGGCCAAGAAGAAAGGGCGAGGATTCGCGAAATTCTTGAGGCGTACGAAGTGATCTGCTCCGATGATAATCCATAAACGTAGGTTCCTGCATTGGAGCAGGCAACGGGCATCTCGCTGAATGCCTGGTGGAGAGTGATCGTCGTCAATCTCGCTTATGGCAAACGCCAATCGTGCAATCTCAGAGCGTTGAGAACGTTCTGTGTCTGGTTGATTCCGCGATTACTGGATCAAACCGCTTTCGATTAAGCAGTCGCGTTCAATCGACGTGAGGATTCGACCTGCTTGACTCGCGGCATGTGTGACCGTACTTTCACTGCCGTTTACGGTCGCACACTCAGCTTGACGTCTCCGGCAGAGCGGGTCAGTGTCAGGCTGCGTACTGAGTAGTCCGAAGGCAGCCGCATCCCCAGAATTACCGCTGATCGAAGTGACGATTCACAATCGGTTCTGAGGCTAGCTCGGCCAGTGTCCTGCCGGGCAGTGAAATAATAGGTCCATAGAATGAATGATCACCTTCTTCCGATCGAGTATCACCTTGAAATCTACAACGGCGACTGCATCTTCAGTGCAAGTTCGCTAAAGCCTTTTCCGGCAATCTCAGCTGGCGAACATATCGACCCGTCAAATTGGGCAGCTCCGCCAATCGACAACAGCAAATTCTATGTTGTCACTCGTGTAATTCATTCAATATCGGATGCCGTTGAAAATAGGATTCTGTCTACGACTTCAATTCACGTAGAGTCTTGCAATCGGCCAGTCTGAGCACGTTAAAAGGAACCTTCTGCTGCCTTAGCATTGCAATGAGTACATGTCCTGCTGGGCCAGTCCCGTCTATCCACAATGTAGAATCGCTGATTCGTGTCTTCAAATGCTCAACAAGCTTGTCATTTGCATTTTTGGTGTCGCAGCTGGCTATTACCGATTCGTTAGTCATGACATCTACCGTCGAATTTAGGTTATCAATCAATCCATTGTTGACATTCTGTCGTGGATTTTACTTCGCTAAACAACGTCAAGTCCAATTCTTCACAGCGTGCAGAACAAGGCGTTGCGGCTGACGCGTTACGCAAACCAAAGTCTGTTTTTGGAATCTGCTGAACCTAGCTGTTATCCAGTAATGAAACAGCTTTGTTCCAAGTTGGCAGAACAACTAGAAAAACACGAGAAAAGGCCAGCTCATGAAGTCGCTACATTTCTTAGTCCCACATGAAGATCTGCCGAAAGTTCGATCAGAGCATATTGTTAACGAAGACCAGATTGTCCAGATTGTACGTCAATGGGCAGAGTCGGCGGAATCGCGGTGGCCGCTCACTATACGCTACGTGGAAGGAAAGGTTGAAGACCCTCCCGAGAATTCTCACCCGCTTTACACCGTTATTGATTCTCTTGGGGCGGAACATAAATCAGTGTATGCAACACCAGAGACTAGAGCGAGAATACATCAACTGTGGCAAGAAGCGACGTCGTGAAATTCAATCGCGTTGTTATTTCATAAATGCAAGAGGCAACTGATGCCTCGCCCACAACGACCTCCGGCATGTAGGTAGACCGCCAGTCAGCGGTCATGTATTTATTCACGCTTGAGCAAGAGTTGCCGGGGCATCCTACGCCAGACTTTGCGAAACTCTTCGATTTAAGAGCCTCGGGGCCATCGATGGAATCTGTTTCGCAAAACTTGTCAAGACGCTGCTACGGCGACGACAGAGCCTCTCAGTGTGCCTTGCGACTGGAACCGCCACTGTCAGCGATCACCGGCAAATGCCTTGGACGCAATTAAACCTCCAAAGGTTTACGTGTCATCGCGGAAACGCTGGGAGACATGCGAACATTTCGTAGGGTAAAATGGGGTACCTGCTCGTTCACTGTTCGGGCAATGGTTCGCTTTTTACCGCTCGCAGACTTCCAAACGATTGAGATCGAAGCTGGGAAAGTCTACTGCGACGATGGCTGAGGACTAGTGTTTCGGGTGCGAGTCGACACCGAGCTTAAGGCTAAGCAGTGCCATAACCTCGGTTTGCCATCGCTGGCAGATGCCCCGCCAACAGAAGAACGGCCTGGCCGATCTTGTGCGGTTGACCTGGCACGCTTGCAAACATCCGTTTCACGGGTTCGCTTGACAAGTCGTAAACCTCATCAGAGTATAGATACGTCTGTTTTCGTTCTCGGTGGTCTGCGACTTAAACTGCCCAATGGGCACAGCCGATTTTGGACATGTGGGTACATGTCGAAACGAGTCGTGTCCGCCAACTCACGAACAAGAGAGCACCGATGGAAGTCTTGAGCTTTAGTGTTGTTAGGAGTCTTGACCGCAATTTTCATGATCCGAACCGCGTTCGGTGACTACGATACAAACGGCAGCAAACAAGCGAGCGAGCCAGAAGAAAATGTCAACGTGATGGCGGAATAAACGACAGGATCAGTGAACTTGCAGTGCTTTTATCCACGGTGAATCAGGCGATAGCAACCCCGACGAAACGACAAGTTACTTATCGCCCCAACTTGATCGGATATGCTACATGCCCGAACACGGTAACGATCGAGCTGCACGTACTGGCGCAAATACTGCAGACGCCCTTCAAAAAGACACACAAACAGGTGAGGCGTATCTAACGGACCAGCAACAGTTCCTGAACGCGATTCGTGAGAGTCCGGACGACCTTAGCCGCTATACAAACTTTGCAGCCTGGCTGGAGAAAAGTGGCGACCCCCGAGGTGCGTTTATGAACGTTCAACTTCGCCGCATAGACAAGTCTTTATCTCCGGCTGAGTCAGAGGAGTTAGAAGAGCAGAAATTTTTGGAATTTATTGAGCATCTTCGAGACGGGCAGGATGGATTAACGGTGCTGCTTCTCGAAGGCGACGATCCAGATTTTGACGCCTTCCAGACGCCATCAGGATTCCGTGTAACTGGCAACGGGTGCACAGTAGACTGGCGTCGTGGATTTATTGACACTCTGGAAGTGGAACTTTTAACGCCGCGCATTGCTTACATTCTTAAGCATTTACCGCACGTCGGCATGCTCCGGCACTTGATCGTAAATGGCGTACCTGATCGAGAAGACTTCGAAGAGTTGAATGATCTAACCAAGTTCGACGCTGGGCACAAATGGAACGGCGACGCCAACGCCATCTTTGCAATGCTCCAAGGTGTCGAATTCGAAAATCTACGTCACTTTGCAGTCGAAGATGTAACAGTTTCCGATACTTATACAGACTCGCCACCACTTCGCATCATGTATCCACATGATATGTATCGCAGTGAGCAGGCTGACGTTGACCCGGACGACGTGGACCCGGACGACATTTTCCCGGACGACCTTGAACCGGACGAGATTGACCCGGAAACTGGATTAGCTATCCCCACGGCGCCCGACGGGTGTCCTCCCTCACGCATGCGAGCAGAGAACCTTTCCGGTCTCATAAAGCACATGCCGCGATTAGAATCGCTAATACTTTTCACCGAAAACTTAAACCACACTGACATTTTCAGGCTGAAGATGCCTCACCTGAAATGCCTCACCGCGAAGACGGAAGTGGAAAGCCGTCTGGGAGAATTCCCAATTCGAATTCTTGCGAGCAACAGTTCGCTCACGCATCTTGATTCTGTCAGTCTGTTTGCATCCGATGAAGACCGATGGGACGAAGAGCCCGGTTGGCAAGAGGAAATTCCGAGCATTCATCTTGATGATTTGAAAGCGATCTGCCGTTCGCAATACTTGGGATCGCTTGCAAATCTATCGTTATACGATAGTGATTTTGGCGACAATGGAATCGTGGAATTGATCGAGTCAGGAAGACTACGGCAGCTGAAGTCGCTCAATCTGACGTACGGAGAGATTACCGACGATGGTGCAGAACTTTTGGCAACAACTGACCTCAGTAGTCTTGAAAGCCTAATTCTGGACCAAAACCGCATTACAAAAAGCGGCGTTAAGGCGCTTCAGAAGACAGGGGTTAACTTATCAGCGAAGTGGCAAAGAATTGATGTGTAACCTTGATCTAAAACGCACCAAGGCGACTCCGGACTCTCGGGAAAATGATTTAGGGTTTCGCGTAGCCATATGCACGACAAACAAGCACATCCCAAAGCTGGTACTTCCATAAATCGACTTGAGCACGGCTGGCGCTCGCCGCTTCGACGTAGCGTGACACAGACGCCCTCTACGATGTACTGCGGCTCGACGAATCCGAACCGGTCAGTGACGATGAAACGTAGCTTGTGGAGTTCGGATGGACGACAAGACAGCATGAACTGTTTTGTTCGAGAAAATGGGCCTGACGCATAGCTCACTATTGAAGAAACAGATTGGCAATGCTGGATGACGAATTTGACGAATTTCGTGTGTGTCTACCCGATCACTTTGGTGAAAATGGGGACAAACCGATTAGATTTGTCGACCGATCCGGCGCTGAGCAGTCATTCGCGCTCGCAGAAGCACGAGAGCATTGGATTGACTACAGTGAACGTTCTGAGAATGCGAATGTACTGTCATGGCTGCCGGACGGATGTTGGGTACACTGGGATTTCTTTGACATAAGAGGTAGTGAAGTCCTGAGCGAGCCTGTAGCAATACAATTGCTCTTGGCCCGAGGCGAGACACCACCCGAATGCGATGCTCTACGTGCACTGGAAACGTACTCGGCCCCAACTGAAGTCTTCGATTTGGACACGGGCCAAATTCGGTTCTTTAATAGATCCAAGTGCCAGTATTGGACGAATTGGACTTCGGAACGGCTTCCAGTTCGGACGTCTTTGCAGAAGATTGAAGACTGTGCCTTCGACGCGATGTCGCCGGAAATCATCGAGTCGATTTTATTTCGTCATCCAGATGGAACATGGACGCTAGGGTCGATCCATTCGCATTTTAAGAATTATCAACTGTATTCGACGATTCAAACGATTTCAGATGTGAAGGCTGTCGATTGGATGCTCCGCAATAACTTCACAATTCCAGCTGAATTGATTTGCCTAGCACCAGCGGCGATGCGAGAGGACGTACCGAAATTCGACACCGAACAACTGATGAATCCAGTGACAGTGTCTTCTGGAAATAAATCGACAGACGCTGCATGTGGTCTAACCTTGGATCCTTTACAGCAGCAAATTCTTGAAGTGCTCAATGGAAAATCGATGCGAGTTCAAGCGCTGGCCGACAAGTGTGGGGTCGAAAAAAATAGGCTGTATAAATTGCGGAGCAATCAGACCAAGCCACTTCAGGAACTACGCGATGCTGGTCTAATCCAACTCGATTCCAAGATCGGTTATTTTCGACCGGATGCCCCGCCACCGTCCGTGGTCCAAACCAGAACCCAAACCGGTACCCAAACCGGTACTGGTCGACCTAACTAGGTACCCGAACCGGACTCATGTTGCTCTGTAGGTGATTTTAGAATTACCGGCATGAGCACAGTCAACAGATTCTACCGAACGGCAACGATAAGCACTCTGTGCCGATGGCGACTTGCTGATCTGATCTTCCCGGATCATTTCATGCCAGAGCCTGGTTGCTACGGCGAGTCTCTGTTCCTTGTCGCCCGAAAGCGGGACCACCGATCCGTCTGGGCTGTCGGTGAATATGTGAATTGCGTCCAGAACTCGTGTTGGAGCACACGACTTGGAGAGCGTTCCGAAACCCCATGCCGAAACAGGGCTCCGGTTTGCGGGCTAATGCCACAACGCAACCGTGGGCCTCCGCTGGCCAGAGCCTCTATCCGGCACGTTGTTGTCGAGGGCTGAATTCCGGCCACTCAGAGTCGCGATATGCCTTTCTGGGTTGCTTCAGCGAGCGGAGCTAACTGGTCGGCGCGTATCACCGACTGGTTCACGGACGAGTGATCTAAGGAAAAAGTAAATGGTTAGCAGAACGTCAGGTGTTCCTGATGAGCAACGTCTGGTCGGCGTCGAATATGTGGCCGATCTGACAGGACTGAGTAAGCCGACGATTTGGCGGCATTGTGATGCGGGACTCATCCCGAGTTCCGTCAAGATTGGCCGCACCGTTCGCTGGCGGATGCGTACGGGAAACCCCAGGACGGGGATCCTTGACTGGCTGGAAGCGGGCTGTGGACCTGTAGCGGAGTAGAACCGCTACTTGCTTCAGGATGAGGCATCTCAGGCAAAGGAATGCAACGTCAGCGATTGAGTGATCTCGATGCAGTCCGGACTGGAGTCCGGGGGCATCAATGGAAATGGCCGCCCTGCCAGGCGACCAATTCCGAAGCAACTCCGTCTTAGTAACTACAAGGCATAGTAAGATGTTTGAACGAGAAAATCACAGCCCGAATCGAGAATTCGGGAAATCTGACGATGCTCCGAAGGATCGGGCATCAGGCAAGAGTGATCCATTTGATGACCTGGATTCGCTGCGGCTGTCGCAGGACTTCGTAGCCGATAACGGCGTGAAGCCAATGCTGTCGACCATCGCCGTTAGAAAACCAAATCGGCAGGAGTTCATCCGGGTTCGTCCGGGTAATGAGTGGCGAATTGAAACGGCTTGCTTCACGGACGCAGCCACTAAAGAAATCTTCATTGTTACCCCTCAGCTCTGCGACGAGTTGCGGAGTGATGTCAAACCAACCTGTTTGAGGACGTGCATCAGCCGAAATTCCCCGGCGCCGTTTGTGTGGCCAATTGGGCTGCCGCGTTCGGATGGACATTGGAATCGATGGCATGAATCTGCCGCTGTTGCTGCTGAACTGGCTGAGAAGCAGTGGCTTAAAGTCACGTCAAACCTGAACGCGGGCAACTACTCGACGCACGTGGCTCCGGCAGCGATTCCGGAACCTGACTGGCCGGTCGATTTGTCGCTGAAGGATCTCATCGGGCTGGCGTTCAAGGGTCGAATTATCAGTAGTATCAATCACCCCGTACTGCGACGACTGCGAGGGGAGATCTGATGCCTGACAGACTGCAAGAGAGATTCTCTGCGGTCTGGCTGGTCGAGTTCGAGTTCTCAGCACCACTGGGCGAGCGGCCTGTTCCGCTCTGCCTAGTGGCGCGAGAGCTGTTCTCAGACCGCCTGCTGCGGGTATGGATCGACGGAAATCATGAATTGAACGGACCGGACGGACTGCCGTTCGGTGTAGGATCACAGACGCTGTTTGTGGCGTTCAATGCGTCGGAAGAATTAGGTTGCCACCTCGCTTTGAACTGGTCGCTGCCGGAGCGAATTCTCGACTTATTCGTCGAGTTCCGAAATCTCACGAACGGAAAAGAAACTCATTGCGGCAATGGGTTGATGGGAGCACGGGCTTACTTTGGTTTGTCAGCGATGGACGCAGCGCCAAACCTATCCATGCAGGAACTCGCAAGGCGAGGCGGACCGTACTCGGAATCTGAGCAACTCGCGCTGCTCGATTACTGCCAGTCGCATGTGGACGCTATGACTGGTCTGCTGCGGGAGATGCTGCCTTCGGTTGATCTCTCGCGGGCCTTGTGGAGAGGCCGCTACATGGCCGCTGTGGCTCGCATGGAGTGGAACGGCGCTCCGATCGACATGCCGACTCTCTCGCTGTTACGCAAGCACTGGGAAGCGATCAAGGCAGAGTTGATCAGTCGAGTCGATGCTGATTACGGCGTTTACGAGAATGGCTCGTTCAATGTGGACCGCTGGGCTGCTTACCTTGTTGAGAATGGCATTCACTGGCCACAACTGCCAACTGGAGCGTTGGCTTTGGATGATGACACATTCAGCAACATGGCGAAGCTCTATCCGGAGCAGGTCGGGCCAATTCGGGAACTGCGTCATGCAATGGGACAACTCCGGTTGAATGACCTTGCTGTCGGGACAGACGGGCGGAATCGCTGCAACTTGTCAGCATTCAGTTCGAAGACAGGTCGGAACCAGCCGAGCACTTCCCGGTTCATCTTCGGACCGTCCTGCTGGATGCGGAGTCTGATCAAGCCGCAACCGGGCCGGGCTGTCGCTTACGTTGACTGGTGTCAGCAGGAATTCGGCATCGCTGCGGCTCTGTCACGTGACCGGAACATGATGGAAGCCTATTCGAGCGGTGACCCGTACCTGACTTTCGCCAAACAGGCCGGAGCAGTTCCTTCGGATGCCACAAAGAAGAGTCATCCGAAAGAACGTGAGCAGTTCAAAGTCTGTGCCCTGGCTGTGCAGTACGGGATGGGAGAAGTCTCGCTGGCTCAGGCATTAGGAGAACCGCCTGTCGTTGCTCGTGAATTGCTGCGACTGCATCGTCAGACGTACCCGGAATTCTGGCAATGGTCAGAAGCTGCTGTTGATCAAGCGATGTTGCATGGGAATCTGCAAACTGTGTTTGGCTGGCAGATTGCAGCGGGTTCGGATGCGAATCCCCGCAGTCTGGCAAACTTCCCGTGTCAGGCGAACGGAGCTGAGATGCTGCGACTCGCTTGCTGGCGGGCGACGGAGTGTGGAATCCTGGTCTGTGCCCCGGTTCACGATGCCGTTCTGATTGAAGCCGCTGTAGATGATATCGACGAAGCAGTACGGGAAATGCAATCAGTGATGCGTACGGAATCAGAACGGGTTCTGTTTGGGTTCAGTCTGCGAGCTGAAGCCAGGATCGTTCGCTGGCCTGATCGCTACGTCGATGAACGTGGCGTTTCGATGTGGCAAACGGTGACCTCGATTCTCCAAGAACTGGAAGCCTCTCAGGCTCCCGAATTTGCTACAGACCCCAGCAAGCCACTGCTGACCACCTCGGCAACAGGCTGCTACCCCGCCTAGTCTTATAAGTAGTCTCTTAGAGAGTAGATAAGGAAGAGAGAATATGGACTTCGATTTGGATTCGATTCGACTACAGCCAGAAGCTTCCCAGGAAGCAACAACGAAAACTAAAGCTGTCTGCAAACCCGCAAAGAGGAAGCAGAAGGTGCCATTCATCATGGGGCCGCTACCGCTTCCCTGGTTTCAGAAAGCAATGCAGATCCCAGGAAGAACAGCTCTGCCACTCGGACTCAGCCTGTGGTTTCAGGCAGGACTTGAAGGCACCAGGAACGACCTGCGACTGACTGCTAAATTGAAGGGCAAATTCAGCCTGAAAGATCGATCCGTGACGGCTGCCTTACGTTCTCTGGAGTCGGCTGGTCTCGTCAGCGTGCAACGTCCTCCGGGGCAATGCGTCCGAATTACAATCCTGGACGGACCGCTCGAAGCGTCCTGATAACGCCTGATAGCAATTGCGCGCTGCTGAGATTCCGCATACCTTGTGACACATCTCAACTTGAGCAAGACGACAATCCAGCTTCACGGCAAGGTTGGTCAGATTCCCTCAGCGATCTCGATTGATTTGTCTGCGTTTATCAAGCGTCACAAAACGACGTTCACCTGAAATCTGACTTGGACCAGAATTTTCATCCTCCGAGAAGTAGACTCGGCGTTCTGCTGTGTTGATTCTCTCTGAGTCGTCCGTTCTATCGAAAGAACTGATCATGACGCTGTATCGACCGACAGTTACCCGCTACATCGACAAGGAAGGTCGACAAGTCCGCAAAGGAACGCCAGGAGCAAAGCCTGCGTTCTCAGAAAGGAACTTCTGATGGCAAGAATCTACCGACCTGTTTCTATTCGTTACGTCGATAGCGATGGCAAACGTGTAACTCGGGAAACTCCGGGAGCGAGGCGGAAGAAGCAACGGTCAAAGACCTATCGAGCAGAATGGACCTGTTCCAGAACCGGTAAGAAACGATCGGAATCGCTCAGTACCGATGACAAGGACGATGCCCAGGAGAAGCTCGCTGGCATCCTGAAACGAGAAAGAGCTAACGTTTCCGACCCATACGCGAAACATCGCGATACTCCATTGGTTGAGCACCTCAATGATTATCAGACGGGTCTGGAAGCCAGAAACAAAAGCGAAAAGTACATTTCGAAACAGACAAGCTACATCAAAAAGATTATCGACGAATGCGGTTTCAGTTTGATATCAGACTTCGATGCCAGCAAGGTAGAGGCGTACCTGTTGCAACGACGAAAACCGGTGCCAGTATCTCAGATCAGTCTCAAGCAGGCTGCGGAGATCGTGGCTGACACCGGGCAACCGAAACCTTCTGTGGCTACTCTGAAGCGGCTCGGACTCCCAGAATCCAGCATTCAAGCCAGGCAGGGTTCGCCGGCGAAGTGGGACTGGTCTTCTATCCGAAGCTGGCTTCAAACCCAGTTCAAGTGCCAGCTTTCTCGCCAATGCCCGATCCCCGATGCGGCAGGAATCAGCTTTTACGCGAGCAATGACTATCTGATGGCAATCAAAGTGTTCGCCAACTGGCTCGTTACAAACAAGCGGATGATGGAAACCCCGTTCAAGCATCTTGAGAAATTGAATGTGGGAGAAGACCTCAACCGCAAACATGTTCGACGGCCAGCATCGGATCGCGACTTTGAAATGCTTCTCAAAGCGACGCTGCATAATGACACCATCCGGGGCTTGAGCGGCACGGACAGAGCTGTTCTGTATTTGTGTGCGGTCAGTACGGGATTACGGGCGAGCGAACTCTCAAAGCTGAAAATCGGCAGCTTCGATCTCGACGCGCCTGTTCCGAATGTTTCCCTGGCAGCCGCCTACTCAAAACGAGGCAAGGATGAGAAGCTGCCATTACGTTCTGATCTGGCCGAGCTGCTCCGTGGATACTTCGACGAGCTGCTAACGCGTCGTAATGCCGACTCAATCCGGATCGGCGACAAGAAGTATCTCTGGCCGGGGGCGTGGCCTGAAAAAGCATCTGTGATGCTAAGAAGCGACCTTGAGGCAGCCGGGATTGCCTATCAGGACGAAGAAGGCCGGTTTTTCGACTTCCACAGTCTACGGCACACGTTCGGGACGAATCTGGCAAAGGCCGGCGTTTCACCGAAGCTGGCACAGGAACTCATGCGGCACAGTGACATCAACCTGACAATGAATATCTACACGCACGTCGACATGCCGGATATGGCTGCGGCGGTCGAACGGCTCCCGACTTTTCCGTCGCCGTCGTCTCCGAAACAGCAGCGAGCAACAGGCACAGATTCTGTGGTTGCCGCTTTGGTTGCTGCTCAGACAAGCGATCTCGGGGATTATCAGGAGTTGTCATGCCTCACAGACGATCATGAAGCTGATTCGGCGTCAGGTGGCAATCGTCGTCGTAACTCAAAGTCTGAGCAAGTGGTTACGCGATTTACGTCAGCGCATAAAAAAGAGCCGCCGATGAGACTTGAACTCATGACCTACGCTTTACGAAAGCGTCGCTCTGCCAACTGAGCTACGGCGGCTTTGTGGGGCGGAATCTAGCTCTGAGTGTGCAAGGTCGCAAGTTCAGATGACGCTGCTCCCGAAAACGGGAGACAGCCGTCGCAGGCAGGTGAGGATTTAGCTCACGAAAATCGCGCCGATGTCGGTTCGTGGTGTGGAGAAACGCCGTTGGACTCTATTAGGCCGGTTTCGATCCACAGATACGTCAGCGTTTCTGAGTGCGATTTCAGAAACACCATTCTGGCGAAATTCTTGTGACTTTCGGTTGGTCTCTAGGTCGTGTTGACAATCACTTCAGAAGGTTGATGACGGCAGCGAAGCTCCAGA
>CAXBME010000015.1:0-195122 GCA_963976765.1 uncultured Planctomycetaceae bacterium | reverse complement strand
GAAACGGAAACGGAAACGGAAACGGAAACGGAAACGGAAACGGAAACGGAAACGGAAACGGGAACGGGAACGGGAACGGGAACGGGAACGGGAACGGGAACGGAAACGGGAACGGAAACGGGAACGGGAACGGGAACGGAGGGGAAACTCGTCTGTCCGGCCGGCTCGAACGACAGTTGTTGTCGAACTTTCAGCCCGTCAGAGCAAGGATTCCCCAACTGATACCGAATCTTTATGCCTCAACAACCTGCATTGGCGGTGGCATGCGGGTGGCTATTGAAGAGTTCGTCGCTAATCCACGATACGACGACCTGGGGGACAAGGTTGAGCAGGTCATGGTTCTGATGACTGACGGCCAGGCCAACGAAACGGAACCACCAGGAGCGGACCCGATCGACTCGATCTACTACTACGCCGAACTTGCCAGGCAGAATGACATCATTATTCACGGGATCACTCTCGGCGCGAACGCCCAGTCGCTGGCGATCGAAGACGCAGCGGACACGACCGGCGGGCAGTATCACCATGTCAGTGACAACGACTTCGATGGTCTGTTCGAAATCTATCGAGGGATCGGAAGAGGCGGCGACCAACCTCGACTGGTCCGGTAGCCCGGCCCGTTGAACGATGCGTTACTCAGTCTCGCGACTCAGTCGCCCGAGCGTCTGGAAATTGCTATTCAGCATTCCAGACGCTTTTTCTTTGACCCGGTCGCGGTTTTGTTTCGAGCGGAGATTTACGATGAGCCATGACGTCATGTTTCGATCGGCATTGAGTCTTTGTCTGTTGTTCGTGCCTGCTGCCGAAGCATTGGCCGAACCGCCGGGGCTCGTTCAGGGCGAACCCGCCGCTTGTGGATTAAGTGCATCGCGGCTGGCAGCGATCGACAACGTCGTCGCAGAAGGATTGCGTGACGAAAGGATGCCCGGCTGCGTCGTGCTGGTGGGGTATCGAGGCCGGATCGTCTGGCGGAAAAGCTATGGCGCGCGACAGGTGAAACCGGACGTCGTCCCGATGACGACTGACACGGTGTTCGATCTGGCGTCGTTGACCAAACCGATCGCCACCGCAACGAGCATCATGCTGCTGATTGAGGATGGCCTTGTCGAACTCGACGCCCCAGCGGTGAAGTACATCCCCGAGTTCGGCAGCAACGGCAAAGAAGTCATCACCATCCGGCAACTCCTGACGCATCAGAGCGGCCTGTTGCCCGACAACTCGATCAACGATTACGGGCACGGTCGTGTTGACGCCTTTCGCCGCATCCACGAACTGGACCTGCGAGCGGAACCCGGCTCACGATTCATTTACAGCGATGTGGGATTCATCGTGCTGGGAGAAATCGTCGAGCGTGTTTCCGGAAAAACACTCGACAAGTTTGCCAACGAAAGAGTCTTCAAGCCGCTCGGCATGTCCGAGACTGGATTCAATCCACCAGCCGATCTGAAACTTCGAGCTGCCCCCACCCAGGAACGAAACGGTGAATGGATGCGAGGTGAAGTCCACGATCCGCGGGCTTACAAGCTCGGCGGCGTCGCCGGACACGCCGGCCTGTTCTCAACCGCCGAAGACCTGGCACGCTATGCCCAGATGCAGGTAAACGGTGGCGTCCTTGGCGAAGCACGGATTCTTAAATCCGAAACCTGCCAGTTGATGCAGGCCTCGCAGGAAGTGTCCAGCGGCGTCAGAACTTTGGGCTGGGACCGCCGAACCGGCTACTCATCCAACCGCGGCGACCTGTTCTCGGCCGGCGCTTTCGGTCACGGAGGATTCACCGGCACCGCTCTCTGGATCGATCCTGCTCAGGAAATGTTCGTCATCTTCCTGAGCAACCGCGTCCATCCCGACGGCAAAGGTTCCGTCAACTCCCTCGCCGGCCGAATCGGAACACTCGCCGCGGCAGCGATCAAAGAGTGAAACAGGCTTGTCACCCCCTACAGTCTTTCGGCTTCGAGAAGTTTCGCGGCTGCCGCTTGAATTGCTGGTCGGTCGGAGGCGTTGAGTTCTGACATCAGCGGGATGATCGGGCCGGTGTTGGCGATGCCGGAGAGGGCGACGGCGGTGTGCAGGACTCGGATGGGGTTGATGGAGTTTCGCAGGTCTTCCAGTGGTTTGAAGGTTGCTTGGATTTGCTCGGCAGTTTCGAAGTCGCCGGCTTTGATCGCTCTCAGCATGGCCATCGACTTGCTCGGAGCAATGCAAACGCAACCTGACGTGAAGCTGTTGAGGCCGAAGTCTCGCAGATGAACGATGGCTGGTTGCTCGCCGATTCCGCTGACAATTCGCTCGGTGCCGACGGTGTTCGCCAGTTCGCGGAGGTAGGGATCGTTGGACGTGTCCTCACGCACGACTGCGTACTTGATCCATGAGAGCAGGCCGTCATCCATCAGTTTCTTGACGTCGCCGATTTCGATGAAGCCGTCATTTTTGATGTAAAGCACCGCTGGCCGGGAAGCTGCTTCGACAAAGTTTCTCACCGCCAGCGTAACGCCTGCCGAGGTCACGACGTCACGGGTCGGCAGAACCATGGCAGTTGGGAAATCGAACTCCCGCAGCAGCCAGGCCTGGTCCATCATCGTTCCGTAGGCTGGTCCGACTGACGGGATCATCAGTGTGTTTTCGCCAGCCAGCTCGGTCATCATTTCCAGCAGACTGACATACTCACTGGGAGCAACGTGGTACAGAATTGCGTTGCCACCGTAGAGCAACGTCGAAACTCCGCCGCCTTCCAGATGCCGGATCAGTTTTTGATTCTCTCCGTGGTTCAACGAGTAATCCGCATTCCGAGCCAGCGGAGGGACGGAGACGACGGAACTGGCCAGCGTTGCGGGAGTAATCTCAGCGGTGTTCATGCGAAAGTCTCGGGTGTGGAGTCAACGAGGAGTGGCGCGGCGTCGGTCAGGAAAGTTCGTCGATCGGGTTTCCGAAGGGCAGGGTGATGATTGGTCTTCCGCCGTGATCCAGATAATGCCGTTCGGTGTCGATGCCCAGGTGGCGGTACATGGTCGCCAGAACGTCCTGCGGTGACTTGGGATTGTCCAGCGGGAACGCCCCTTTGGAGTCAGAAGAGCCGACCACTCGACCACCTTTGACTGGTCCGCCAGCGAGTGCCGCACTGAAGACATTCGGATAATGGTCTCGTCCGGCTTCTTTGTTCATACGCGGAGTGCGACCGAACTCGCCCCACGCGACGACCATTGTTGTATCGAGCATGCCTCGCTGATCAAGGTCTTCGATCAGCGCGGAATAGCAAAGATCCCAGCGAGGCAGGAAGCCATTCTTCATTGAGTCCAGACCCTGAACGTGGGTGTCCCACCAGCGGCAGTCGACGGTGACCAGCCGAACGCCGGCTTCGACAAGACGTCGCCCCAGCAGAACTCGCTGGCAGAAAGCGTTGGCACTGCACCGTCTGGGGTCACCCGGATCGTACCTCGGAATGAATCCGTATCGCTGGCGAATGTCGTCTGGCTCGGCGTCGAGGTCGAACGCATGGCGAGCCTTGTCGGAACTCAGAATGCCGTACGCCTTCTGATGAAACTTGCTGACCGAATCCATCTGTCCCGACGTGTCGACCGCCGATCGAAACTGATCGAAGCCTTGCAGCAGACTCTTGCGAGTATCGAAGCGTCCCTGACTGATGCCTTCGACCAGTGAGAAATTCTTCAGCTCAAACGGCCCGTCGTTGCCTGGGTCGACCAGCGTTTCGAAGGGCTTATGCGCAACGCCCAGATACGCCGAGTCCGTACCTGGTACCTGCCTGGGAATGGCCACGTACGGAGGAAGTTCGGGAGTCAGATGACCGAGCTGCTCGGAAACGATCGAGCCGCAACTCGGGTGAATGTTGACGTCGGGGCTCGGTCCAGGCGGATGACCTGTGAACAGAATCTGATCGCCCGCCGAGTGTCCGGCATTGGTGTGGTGCAGGCTGCGAACAATCGACCACTTATCCATGATCGACGCGCACTTTGGCAGCAGATCGACGATCTGAATCCCGGACACGTTTGTTGAGGTTGCTCCAAACCCGCCTCGGTATTCGGCCGGAGCCTCCATTTTCGGATCCCACGTCTCGTGTTGAGACGGTCCGCCGCGCATCCACAGGATGATTACCGAGTTCTCTTTCTTCGCGTCGGCTCCGGCCTGCGCCTCGTGTCGCAACAGGTCGGTCAGTGTCAGACCCGTCAGTCCCAGACCGCCCGCCTTCAGAAATCCACGACGGCTGATGCCTGTTTCACGCTGAAACTCAGCACACCCACTTCGGCTGTTTGAGGTTGCCATTTGCCGCTCCGACAGGAAACGTTGCTTTGAACACAACCAGTTTGCACAACGCATCGTTGACGGCAAGCCCGCTGCTGCACTTTCTGACGAAGGGAAGTTCGCTCCACTTTATTGAGCGATCGCGATGCGGACAGTTCCGTCGTCATCGGCTGCGGGAACGGTCAGGTGAAAGACGATCGGATGGTGGTCTGAGTAGACCGCTCGGAAGGCGTTGTGGTTATAAGGTTCGCCGGGGTACGGATCAGTGAAGTGCCAGTCGTCGCGAAGTTCTTCCAGCAGATTGACGACCTGCATGTCGTACGTCTGGTCGACTTCGCTGGTCCAGGTCGTGTTGACCATGACGTGGTCGTACGGTTTCGGCGAGTTGACGTTCGTGTTGGTCGGTCGGCATTCGTCGTTGAGCGAGATGAATCCTGGCGGAGTGACTGCTGCCAGCTCGGCGGCATTTTCGATGTTCATATCGCCAAGGATGATGAAGTCGTGCTCGTCCTGGTTATGTGAGGCAATCCACGCAGAGATTGCCCCCAGCTCCTGCGCCCGACGAGCGCGATTGGCCGGGCCGTCTCCAGGTTGCAGATGGACGGAAATCAGAACAAAGTCGAGTTTTGCTTCCAGCGTGCGAAAACCGAACGCGTACGGCACCCGTTCGAAGTAGTCATGGTTCGAACGGTCAGCCGCCAGGAATCCGTGCGGTAGATCGTTGGCCGGAACGACTCGATTGGGCTTATAAAAAGAGACCCACCACTCGGTCGACGATCCGTTACGGTGAATGGTGTCGCCCGAGCCCGTGTCTTCTTCGGAGATGACATACTGAAATCCGTGCCCGCGCATCGCGTCGAAGAATTTGGCAGATTCGGAATCAGGTTTCAGTGGCGTGCCGTCCGGGAAAGTTCCCGCGTACGGCGGCGAAACCAGCTCCTGCACAACGACGATGTCGTACGGGGCGACGACGTTGGCCAGTGCCGCGTCGTCGCGGGATCGCGAGTTGCCCAGAAACTGAATGTTGAACGAGCAGACAGAAATCGGTTCGCCACTTCCTGCAACCGGTCCGTTGATCGTTGTCTGCATTCCGCCGATCGGCGGAGCTGTCAGCACGTCGTTCGAAACGTCGTCGGGGTTAGTCGAGATTGCCGCCGCCGACGGAGTTGAGGCTTGCTGAAGCTGGTCGACCGTCTCAAGAACGGCGGTTGCGGCTTCGCAACCAGCCAGTGTAAGCAGGCACACAGCGAGCAGTCGGCGAAGAGCGGCGGAGCCGGTTACGGTCGTATTACTACTCGGAGAAGAAATGCGCAGACGTTGCGCAAACTGTTTCCAGTACAGAGACATGAGGCTTCCTTGCCAGTCAGGTCATTGAAACTTCCGTTTCGACCTCGATCGGCAGCAGGCAACCCCACTCTTTCAGCTCACTGTTTCAACCGTTACAGCTTACCACGGCTTCCAACTCGCTGACCGGCATGCAACCGCTGGAAACTCAACTCGTTTGCCGGTTCATGAAAAATGGCATTCGGCAGTTCCTTTGCGTCAGTGCTTGATTCGCTGCGGACGTGCTTTGAGAATCAAAAAAGCCCGACTCCAACTGGTGGAATCGGGCCTTTGAATTTCGTTAAGTAAACACCGTCGGAAAGCGACTGACTAACCCTTGGCCGGTCCCTGCTTGCGGATCAGGTCAAGCGGTGACAGTTTCTTGTCGCCAGCTGCGGGAGCTTTCTTTTCTTCGACAGGTGCTTCTGCTGGAGCGTCGGCTTCGGCGGCCGGCTCTTCCGCTTTCTTGCTGCCCGCGGCTCCCTGCTGACGGATTTGCTCAAGAGGCGATAGTTTCTTGCCACCGTCGGCTGCAGCGGCAGCAGGCTTTGAGCCGGCCGGTCCCTGTTTGCGAATCTGGTCGAGCGGCGAACCACCACCGGCAGCCGGTTTCTTCGCTCCAGGGGCACCCTGCTTGCGGATCATGTCCAGCGGGGATGCTCCGGCGGCGGGCTTCTTCGCGCCACCAGCCGGTGCCTTGGGCGCGGCGGCTTCGGCCTTCGGTTTTTCAACCGGCTTGTCGACGACGGTCAGAAAGGTCGTGCCGATGTCGTACCAGCCGATGTCTTCCTGGCCGTGGAATTCGACCAGAGCCTGGCAGTTCATGTTGACCGTCTTGACCTTTCCGGTCAGGCCGGCAAACCGCCGCAGTTCGGGAACGTTTTTGTCAACGACGACCCACTTGTCTGTGAGTTCTGTCTTGAGTTGTTCAGCCTGTTCGATAGACATGATGGCAGGGCGTCAGTCTGGAGACAGTTGATTCCGGCGGTCGCCACATTGCGTCCGCCCATTTTCCGAGCGGGATAATAGCCTCGGGACAGGTCGGGTGAAACAGAACCGGAGTGCTGGTATTCGACGAAAACCAATGTCGAGAAATCGTTGTCCAGCCAGAGTGGCTCTCAAATTCCTCGTCCGAAGCACAATCTGCAGGGCCGGTGCTGCCGGAATTGCCCGCCCAGAGTGCTCGGTTCAGCGAAAACTGCGGCGAATCGACCATCGCGAGTCAACGGTTCGGCGAAATCCGGCGAACTGAAGAACAGGGCGATTGTGTTTCGCCGTGAAGAGTCTCTCTGCGCGCAGGCACCCTGATTTATGACTGAGAAGAAAAAGAAGGCAACTCGACGGAAAAAAGCCGAAGCCGCTCCACCCGAGCCGCCGCTGAAGGACCGACTGTTGGGAACCATCTTTCAACCTCGTCTTCTGTTGTGGGGAGCCCTTGCTGGAGCGGCGGTCGTACTCACGCCGATTGTGGCTCGCGTGCTGCCCGACCTGTCCACTCGTGAAGAATACCGACTCCGAACGCGGGACATTGAAGTTCCGGATCTGCCGCGGTGGGTGCCGATCACTCTTGTCGATCAGGTTATCGAAGCGGCAGAAATTCCCGACGAAGTTTCGGTTCTGAAGCCGGACCTCGCCGCGCAGATTGCCGCCGCGTTTGAACAGCATCCCTGGGTGAAGAAGCCTGTCAGCGTGAAGGTCTCTGTGCCGGCTCGTGTTGAAGTTTCATTCAACTTTCGCGAACCGGTCGCAATGGTCAGCATCAGTGACGGACACTACCCCGTCGATGCGGAAGGTATTCTGCTGCCTCCTGGAGACTTTCCGCCGTCGGACATCAATCTTTATCCAAAGATCACCGGCATGACGACTCCGCCACTGGCCCGAGTCGGCTCCGCCTGGGGCGACGAGCGAGTGACCGCCGCCGCTCGGCTGGCCGTCGTTCTGTTTCCATACTGGAGTGAGTGGAAACTTCAATCGGTTGAAGTACCACCACGAGCGACCGCGGAAGTCGTTTACGAAGAGCTTCGCTTCGTCGTCAATACGGACGGCGGATCGCGAATCATCTGGGGGCGTGCGCCGGGCAACGATCACCCCCTGGAAGTCACCGACGAGCAGAAAATCGGTCGACTGAAGAGCTTCCTGAGCAAAGCGAAATCGTTCGATGGCCCGTGGGAAATCAACATCAACCACCTGCGAGTGATCACGGTCAACCCTCTGGAAGACCGACAGACTTCCAGTCTGCGGTGAAACAACGATCCACGAACAGCTCCGACAGGATCGATCAAATCACGGAAGACACGAAATTTCACGGAAAGCAGGGCTAACCGTTCTTCCGTGTAATTCCGTGGTCATTCCCTTCTTCATCGTCCGGCGTTGCGGCTAATCGTCGACCAGCTGCCAGAATTCATCTTCACCGTCCGCGGCAAGTCCGCCTTTTTTCAGAGTTCCAGAATTGGCGGACTTGTCTTTTTTTTCGCTTAGCGAAGGCGGCAGTGGCGGAGCTTTCACCGAGGGACCACCGGAGCGAACTTTCTTCGGCTGAACCTTTCGACGTGTTTCGGTCGTAGGCGATTTTTTCGGACGGGCGTTGTCCGAAAATTCCAGTTCGAGAATCTCGTTATCGTCAAGCGGAATAGCCGGGCTGCTTTTCGGACCGCTGCTGACTCGTTTTCGAGGTTGCTCTCCCGTGGTTGTTCGTGGAGTCTTGCCGGAAGAAGTCGGACCTCCCGCCGTCGGTCGTACTTTGACCTTACGCCTGGCGGAACCCGGCGCTGCATTTCCGGACGTTCTTGATTTTGAACAGGCCGGGCAGCCTCCACGGTGGTCGAGCGATTCGCCGCACTTGTTGCACAGCGGGACGGGCATGCCGGCGTCTTCAAGTTCGTCGTCGAGCAATGCCTTTCCCAGATCAATCTCACGGGAGGCCGGGCCGGTGCGGGATTCTTCGATCACGATTTCACCCGAGACCGGTCGGGGAGTTACCGGTCGGGACGTTGACGGAGCTTTCTTTGGAACCGGTGGCGGGCTGTTGTTTTCCTTACGCGGTGCGACCGGCGTCTTAATTCCTGTCGATTGCCAGCCGGTGACTTCCGGCGCTGCTGCCGGAATTGCTGCCGAGCTGGTGGAGACGCCATCTTTCACAACGACACTGCCTTCGCGAACGATCTCGGTCGTTGCTTTCTTGCCACTGGCCACGTCTGTCGCCGAGACATGAACACGAGCCTGCTCGTCGTAAGAAATTGTCACCTGGATCTGCGAGTTCTCCGGCAGGTCCGGCGGCAGATCTTCGATGATGCAGGTTCCCAGTTCGACGTACTGATCATCAGCCTTCGTGCCGCTTTCGACAATCCGCAGGTGCACACGGTTCTGGTTGGGAGACACGGTGCCAAACTGGTGCGTGATCGATGCCGGCAGCGGAGTGTTCGCTGGAATCTGATAGTGCGGAACTTTGTTGTCGTTCTTGTCACGAACCAGAATGCCAAGACCTCGAGCGTTAACACTTTGTTGTTTGATACTGGCCAGCCGGGCGCTGACGTCTTCGTTGAGAATTGACTTCGCAAAGTCGTTATTCGTCAGCAGCATCCCGGCGTAGTAGGTCGCGCCGTGCGCGATCGATTGATCGGGTGAGAGCGACGTGTTCAACGTTCGGCCGCCGAGCTGCTTCAGCGCGTTTCGGATCATCGGCATTCGAGACGAACCACCAACGGTCAGGATGACGTCGACGTGAGCCCAGCCCATTTTGTTGTCTTTAAGCATGGCCTGAGTGAGTTCGCACGTCCGCTTCACCATTGGCTTTGTCAGTGACTCAAACTGTCCCTGCTCGATCTGGTAAGACTTGCGGTGTCCTGCGTGCTGACACGTGAGCGCTGCTTTCGGTCGGACCGTCAGGCTGCGTTTTGTGTTCTCAACTTCCAGGGCCAGGAATTGCAGACTTTCCGGGTCGCTGCGAGGGTCAACCTTAAATTCTTTAGAAAACTGACCAGCGATGGCGTCGAGCAGTGTGCGGTTCCAGTCGATGCCGCCGAGATTCAGATCTCCGCTGCTGGCGATGACTTTGACTTCGTTCTTCTGATACTTCACCAGCGACAGGTCGAAAGTTCCGCCGCCGAGGTCGTACACCATGATCCGTTGCTCTTCAGCCAGCTCGGTGAACCACAACCCTTCGGTGCCCAGCACGTAACACAGCGCGGCGGCAACCGGTTCGTTGATCATGTCAACTTTGGACAGTCCTGCTCGCTTGCCGGCTTCCATGACCCATTGACGCTGAATGTCGCTGAACTGGGCCGGTACGGTAATGACCGCCTGCTCGATTTTGCCGATCTGTTCTTCAGCTGCGGATAGCAGCTTCTTCAGCACGAGTGTGGCGATGTCGATCGGTGTGTAGGCACGATCGTCAACGACCCACTTGTGTTCGAGGTCGCCCATGTACCGCTTCGAATTCTGCACGACTCGCAAAGGCTTCACGACGGCGTTGCGAAGCGCTTCGGTTCCGACGACGACTTCGCCGCCCTCGTCAAACAGGACGACCGACGGAGTCGACAGTTCGCCTTCCTGGTTCGCCAGCGTGACGGGTTCACCATGCTCGTTCAGGTACGAGATGCACGAGTACGTTGTGCCAAGGTCGATTCCGACAGCGTGAGTCTTAAGCATCTGAATCAGTCTTTCATGGCTGCAAGCTCGAAGCCGTATCAACGCGTGTGTAAGGAAGGATCGCCAGCAGTCGCACCGCATCTCAATTCTGCTGCGGCGATGTTTCCTGCCAGTTGCACATCAGCATTGCCCGGGCAGAACGCGAAACCCACAATGCGGAAACGTCGAAACTACTCTTCAGTCAACAGCTTCCGCCACGAGTCTGGCCATCGTACCAACGCTTATGACGCCTCTCCAGCAAACACTCGGCACCTTTCCGCCCGTCCTGAATGAACGTTTCGGGGTAACGGGATGTCGTTTTCTGCTGATTGCAGCCGTTTTGCAGGCCTCAATGTTGAGTCTGTCCGCCGTCGCGCAGCCGCTGCCTGGTCCAGACACACCAGTTCTGACAAACGTGACTTCGGAGTTTCTGACCGGTCGCGAGTTCGACTATGCGCTCGCAAAGACGATCTCGCTCGCGTGGCAGGGACAGAATCTGCGGGATGGCCTGCGTCAACTTTCCGAGACACGGTCGGTCTCCATCCTGCTGGATCGACGAATGGATCCGGGACAGCAACTGACGCTGCAGATTCAGAATGTCAGCCTGCAGGCATTGATCAATCTGATCGCGACGGAAGTTCGAGCTGACATCAGCATCCTTGGAAACACCGTTTACGTCGGTCCGGCAGAGGTCGCGTCACGGCTGCGCACGGTCGAAGAGATTGTCGCTTCGCAACTCGTGTCGAATCGCGCCACGACGATCAGCGTCGACACTTCTCCAGCAACTCGCCGTAGCTTCGAACTTCTGGAACGGCAAACGTTGACCTGGCCGGACTTGACTACTCCACGCGAACTGCTCGACGAAATCGGTCGTCGTTACGCATTGAACATCGAAGCGGCTGATAAGGTGCCGCACGATCTTTGGGGGCTGGCGACGGTTCCGTCAGGCACGTCAACTCAGTTGCTGCTGATGGTGCTCGCTCAGTTCAATTTGAGTTTCGAATGGACGAACAGCCGGGACGGAATTCGCATCGTTGACATGCCGGTCGACCCGCGCATCGAAAGACAGTTCACACTCAAGCGGGGCACTGAGCTGAACATTCTGGCTGAGCTGGAACGACGACTGCCAGCAATCGAGCGTCAGATTGCCGGCCGCAGAGTCTCCGTTGTCGGCACGGTCGAGCAGATAGAAAGCGTCGAAGAACTGATCTTTCCGGAACGTCGCCCTGAAAATCCTCGCCCCAACCAGCGTATGGTCGGCGGCGGAGTGACCGTCTTTACATTTAAGGCGACCGCACCACTCGAAGCCTTCATGAAGACTCTCGAAGCGCAGGCTGGCTTTACCTTCAAGTACGACCCCGACGACTTCATGCAGGCCGACATCCGACTCGACCAGCAAATCCTGCTCGAAGCCAAAGAACTGACCGCTCAGGAAGTCTTCGAAAAGATGTTCCCTCCCCAGAACATCGCCTACCAGGTTGACGGCCAGACCGTCCACCTGACACCAGCCAAACGATGACCACTCGACTTGCCGCTTTTCTCTCAGCCGCTCCCGGAACCGGTCAACGACTGCGAATCCGCCAGGCTGGCAAAGGAATGCACGAAAGCGATCGAAGAAACCTCACCGAACCCAGGAGAAATAAGTTTCGTCGTTCTTCGAGAAACTAACGCCGTCGACCACGTTCGGCAGTTGGCGGTCGATCGCCGAAAGTCAAAACCAAAAGCCCGGATGGTTAACTGAACCGCCCGGGCTGTTTTTGCCATTCGACTCAAGCCGCGACACTCGATGATTCTGTTCGAAAACCTGGCCGAAGAAGCGGAACAGTTATTTAATCGAACTCTTCTCTTGACCAGAATCAAGTGGCCTTCGAACTGGTTTCTGATGATTCGTAGATTCAACTGCCGTCGGACCGTCCGCTTTGACCCACTTAAGCCTGGCAAATCCCTCAGAGTCGGTTGCCCAGGTTCCGACGGTGTTGCCTGATGCGTCTACGAGGTCAGTGCCGTGGCCCTCGTCGAGGTGAAAAATTGCAAGCGTGCAGTCATCAGGTACGAATCGGTGTTTTGGCGAAAAAGTCTCTTTCCCATATCGTGCGACGTTTGAGATGCACACTTCGTCAATCATTCCATCAGTATTGAAACCGAAGTGAGGCATGTCCGTCCAGGTGTCGTCACGATCCGAAATGATCGCAGAAGCTGACAGGTCGCCATTAACGTACAGCCTCATCTCGGTGTCTTCGATGACCATCGCATAGTGAATCCAACGGTTGGTGATTACTGGACCAACGATCTGCGTCATCGGGAGGGATCTGTCAGCAGGCGTATGGCGGGCAACGGCCTGGCCCTTGAGAACCCCAAAGCTGAATGGAGGATGCCAGAATGTCCTTTCTTTGCTGCGATCTCCCAGTCGACACCAGAATTCGACCGTGAAATCCTGATCATGCTGAATTGGTGTTCTTCGGGCGACAAACCCGAAATCGGCACCACGCACGCCCACACTGCGGTCTCCGAACCGAAGCATCCAGCCACCGGGAGAACTGGTCGACTTTTGAGCTTCTGCCAGACCCACAGACTTTTTCGAATCCCCACCTCCCTGCGCGTCGTTTACTCCGATGCTCGCAGGCCGGCGGCCGGTGTTAGATGATTCGTGTTTGGCTTGCCCCTCTTCAGGGGCATTGCCGTTGGAAACGTGGCCCGGACGTTTTTCGTCACTGAAAAGACAAAGCTTTTCATCAACCATTGCGACGTGTAATGCATTCTTACCGTCTTTTTTGACAGTAAATTCGTAGGTCTCCGTTTCGAATCCGTCGAGTTTCACAAGCAGCTTGTGAGTGCCGGCAGAGAGCCGAACAGGTGAACCAACTCCGGTGAATTCGAAGCTGTCGCCGTCTACTTTCAATGAGATACCGGGGTCTTCGACGGTGATCTGCACGTCGTATTTTTCGCCCAGTTTCACAAAAAAGATCACTCCGGCAAGGAGTAATGATGCGGCGAAGATCCCTGCGGCAATCGATAAGTTGCGTTTTCTTGCCGATTCGCTCGACCGCCACGGCTTTTCTGGATCTTCTTCAGTATGAGATTTCCGACCGCCACGGGTGACGGCCGGGGGCGCCTGATCTGTGTCGTCGACCGAGAATACGGCCATCGTTTCACCTGACTCTCGTGAGGCCGAATGGGCTCGCTGATGCGTCGCCGGGGCAAGGGCAAAGGCGTTACTCAATGCATGCTCAACGGAAAACGGGTGAAGTGCGGACGCAACATCGTCGGCAGTCGCCGGGCGGCATTTCGGATCTTTGCGCAGCATCCGGTCGATCAGGTTACTGAGTTCTGCCGGAGTTTCCGGGCGACGTTTCTCTACAGACTCAGGTGCTGTTTCCAGAATTGCCGCAACTTTCTTTCCCAGCGAGTCGTACTTCTGGTCCCCAAATGGTGCTTCGCCGACGAGCAATTTGTACAGAGTCGCTCCCAGGGAATAGACATCAGACCGTGCATCAACGGTGTGGCTTTCGAGACACTGCTCTGGCGACATGTAATCCAGAGTGCCCATGACTTGCCCGGAAACCGTTACCTCTGGGGTGGTTGGTGAATGTGCATCATCCAGCAACGCCAGGCCCAGATCGAGAACTTTGACGACTGCAGAATCATCATGTTCCGAGCGGGCCAGAATCAGATTGGACGGCTTAATGTCACGATGGACCATGCCGTTATCGTGAGCGTACTGCAGGCCGACAGCTGCCTGCCGAATGAGTTCACAGGCATCAGCAATCGGAAGCGGTCCACGTTCGGCAATCAGATCTGACAGGTTGTTCCCTGGCACAAACTCCATCACCAGAAAATGAGTGCCATCGACCTCGCGAGCGTCCATAGCGCAAACAATGTTCGGGTGATTCAACCGACCAACGGCTCGCATTTCCCGTTCGAAGCGAGCAATGGCTGTTGAGTCGCTCATGTATCTTTGTGGCAGCACTTTGACGGCGACTTGTCGATCAAGCTTCATGTGACGGGCTTTGTAGACAGTGCCCATCCCGCCCGCACCGATTGGCTCAAACAGCCGGTATTCACTTAGATTTTCAAGCTTGGATACGGTATCCGATTCAGACGCGTCGCTCATCGAATCTGAAACGGGAGAGTGTGACGACGATACCTCGCGTGCGATTTCGCAGACTTTCTGCAACGCGAGAGCAGCAACCTGCTCGTGGCAATATTGCAATTTCGGAGCATGACCTCGCAGTGCCAGGATGAACGGGTCAGATTCCCCATCCCGATTAAGAAGCATCTGACAGCAGGACTCGCACTCATCAAGGTGCGCAACAATGCCTTCAGATTCGCCGTGGCCAAGCGCGCCTGCGTTGAACTGACTGAGCTGTTCGGATGATGGGCAGGATTGTGAGGGCATTTGAACGAGGATTTCTGGATTCATCTCAACGATCAAGAGCCGCGGGAAACGGAACAGACCGACTCCGTCCTTAAGTACATCGCAGAAGTCTCACAGCCAGGGACAATTTCTTTCGAAACAGGCCGTCAGACCAGTCCGTCGAACTCGGACCGAAGCCGTCGCAGCACCTTGTACCGGGCGTTGTAAACAGCTCCGACGGTCATCTCCAGTTCTTGTGCGACGCTGCCAGCGGCTTCCTCGTTGATGGCAACCCTCCAGAATGCCTGCCAGGTTTTTTCCTGAAAGTCCGTTCGCAACATTTCAACAGCCCGGTGATAGATCAATTGATTGTCGTCATTGACTTGAGCCTCGTCATACTCTTCCGGCAATTCCAGTGGCACCTGATTGATGCGAATCTGCGCTGTCGTACCTCCTTCAGGCGCGGGGCGTTTGGCGAGTTGACGGAAATGATCGTTGATCTTGTGTCGAGCAATTCCCCATAGCCACCCGCGAAATGTGTCGCCAATCCGGTCTCGTTGAAACGTGTCAATCTTTGCTGACACAGCCACAAAGACTTCCTGAACGACGTCAGCCGAGTCGGATTTCGAGACGCGAGCTCTCCGGCACCACTCGTAAACAAGAGGTGTATAGAGCTTTGCAAAGCGATCCCATTGTTTCGTGTCTCGTTCACACAAGCCTTTCAGGAGTGTGAATGAGGTCGTTTCGCGACTGACTGGCATAGCTGGGGGGACTCGATGAGGCACGTCCTGGACAGCACCATGTCCTGACGGACCGGTAAAGCAGTTTATCAGTTTACAACTTCCAGGAGCGGTTATCGACCACTGCCAAACGGGCCGCTCTTCATTGCTTCAAGGAGCGTTGCAGCGTGACGTGCTGCCCTTAGTCGGTTCTCGCGTACACCGAAGAAGTTTCGAGAATTCGGCTGCCATCAACCAATTTCCGTGCTGAGAGATTCGTCCGAAAAAAAAAGTGTGAGATCGCTGCGATGTTCCTCTAGCAGTCTGGCCGCTCTCCGGCCTGAGCTCTTTCACTGAAAGCGGTCACCGCTGCGTCCTGGAGAGTGGTGGCCTGAGTTATGTCCAGCTGTTTGTTAATCGACAAATGCTTGAATGGAGAAGTTTTATGCCTCGGTCAGCCTGTCATTGTTGCCGCGACATTTGGTTCAGCAAGCGGTCATCTGTGATTGGTTACGCGTTGGCGGGGTGTGTCGTTTGTTCGGTCGTTGTCGGCGGTGTTGCTGCGAAATCCGTGAATGCTCAAGAGGGTGATCAGTTCCTTGTGCGTACGGTTCGGCTCGTTGCTCCTGGGGGTGATCGAGTCGTTACCGGTAAGTCGCTGATCAACGTTGAGAAATACACGGGCGAAAAATCTGTCGGTACGTTTCGAAAAACTGCGCCTGGGAAATGGCTTGAGGAAAGCTCGATTGACGGCGGGCAACGAAAATGGACAGAGCAGCGTGCAGAAGGGGATTCGGTCTATCTGGCAGATGGCGCAGCAGGCATGCTGCTGGATTTGGGTAGCGGTTCAGTATTTTACGGTGACAGTAACTTTCAGAATCGATCCCGAATCTATTCGCTGAGGAATCCGATCTCGATCGCCAATCTGACGTCCGTTCAGAAACAGAATAATGGGCGTCAGGAAGGGCTTGTTCGTCAGGTCAACGAGACGACCTGGCACGAGGAGATCTTGAACGACGCCCCCAAGGTCTGGGAAGAACGGAAGCGTGCAGGTGGTGTTGTGTTTTTAAGGCACGGCGAACAGACGCTTCAGTTGGACGTTCATCAGCGTCAGGTCTTTCATCGCTTTCGTGACTCGGACGCCTTCAAGTTTCACTGCTTCATCGAGAATCCCAGAAGCAAAGTGACGGGGCTGAATGCTACTTCAGTGGAGAAGTACACCGGGGAGACGCTCGCTGGGTATTTTCGCCAGACTGGACCAGGGCAGTGGCGAGAGGAGAGTGCCGTCGACAGTGGAAAACGGGACTGGACTGAGCAGCGTCGAAGTGTGGACATCATCTATCTGGGAAGTTCTGCCGGTGATTTGCAGTTGGATCTGAAGGAGAACGCAATTTTCGACAGTGCGAACAATTTCGCGACACGTCGGCGGATCTATTCGATCCGAAATCCAGGCAGCAAACGTGTGAACATTTCCCAGTAGCTGGTACGCAGTCTCGGGCTGCCTTTAAAAGCATCTTCTTCTTCAGGTTGTCGCGAAGAGTGAGTCGCTCATTTAGCTGTCACGGTCGGGCAGACGGGCAGAAAGTGAAAAGCGCTGTATTAAATGCAGGGTGACATCTGAAATAGCGGCGCCAACTTTTCTTATTCGTATTGAGGGCAGGCAATGCATCTTTTTTCGTTCAATCGCGATGAATTCCACCAGGCCCGTCGGGGTGGACTTCCGGTGTTGTCCACTGTTTGCTCGGTCGCTCAATTGTTAATGCTCACAGTGCTTTCGGTTGGCTCGGCCCAGGCGCAGTTTGAGGCAGGAGTTGCTCATCAGGTGCCAACACTCACGGATGTCAGGTCGATCATCGAATCAAAGCCTGATGAAGCGCTTGCGTTTCCTGACGGCAGCGGGACGGTTGAATTCTGGTTTCGTCCAGGTGATGTCAAATTGAAGGACGGGAAGCCTTACGCCTGCCTGGTCGCCTGCGGTTCAACCGTCAGGAAGGCAATGCAGACTGGAAAGGCTGAGGAAGACGTATTTGATGCTCGTTACGGTCTGTATTTAAAAGGATCCACTGTTGTTCTTCAGTTGGGAAGCACGTTTCTGGATGTTGCTGAAATCGGATATCCACAATCTGCAAACTACCTCGCAGTTGTCTTTACGAAGGATCAGACGGAGGTCCATCACGGTGTGGCGGATGTTCCTGGTTTACAGCGAAGAACGTTCCCGGGCATGGCACTTGAAGTATTGCAGAAAGACGCTTCAACTCGCATTGATCCGATCTGGGTCGGCAGGATGCCCGAGAGTGTCACCGGTGTGTTCGAACTGAAAAATCAATTCGGCACCCTGAGGGCGGTGACGGTGGAAGACTCTGTCGGGCCTTTCTATGGGACATTCGGTGGGCTGAGAGTCTGGGCTGCTCCGTTCGCATCGACGCTCTTTGAGCAGATGCCTCCGATTCCCTGGATTTACGACGAACAGTCATTGAAACGGCGTGTTGAGTTTCCAGGTCCTGGTGTTTCCGTCAAGGCGGAGAGTCCGTCAATCAACGGGCTTATCGCTTTCAGCCAGACGACCGCGTCAGCGATTACCATTGAATTGAATGATCCGCTGGAAGGAAGCTGGGTTCATGAAGTTCCCAACGATGTTTACGCCCCGGTGCGACCGACTGTCAGGCAACCTGGCAAAGGGCCTGAATTTGATGTTCTAGGCCCAGTTTGCAGTGTTCACGATCGTCCTGTTTTTACAATTGTCAAAGAAACGAAATTTGATGGCCGGTATTACGTCTACCGAAATGGAATTCTGATTGGATATATCAACGGCACAGATCGACAGAATCTGCGCTTCTCATCAATTGATGGTGCAGCAGCGAATATTACCTGGTCTGCCGGAATACTGACGATCGGCCTCGATCAACCCAGGATTGGAAGACTGAAACGCCCGGAAGATCGGGGAAGAGGCAATCGTGTTGCTTCCGGCAGTGGGTGGGACGCAGGCAACATGGTCAAGGCAGGTGCCAGCTCCAGAGGTTACGACCTGTTGTCGTTGAATCCTGTGCTGAGTGAGGGCAGCGACAACGGTTTGAAAGAGTATGTCTTTGTTGAGCCTACAGAACGTGGTTCGGAATGGTTTAGGGATCAATCAGGAGTCATCGCTCCGCTTTCATTTCACGTCATCTATTTTCCGAAGTCATCGGTGACGTGGCAGAACGCCACATTTTCTTCCCATAAACAGTTTCTCGAATCATGGGGGGTTCGTGTTGGAATTAAAGCCGGGTGGGGAGGTGACATCGGTGACGCGATGGGAGCTTCGACATCTGTTGGTGTCTCCGGTGGTTATGGAAGGGAACTTACAAAGAACGAATTCAGCGAGAGCGTGAAGTCCATGTCGCGGAGCTATGCTCAACTGGCCACACTTTCAATGGATCGTATGCAGGTGCGACTGCATCAGAATTTCGTTGCAGATGTAATGAGTCTGGCCAGAGACTTGACTGAACAGAATACAGACCGCCTGCTTGACAAATACGGAACGCATTATCCGCACGGCGTGACGTACGGCGGCATGTTGAGTATGACCGAGACCCTGGACAGTGAGGGGCTGGATGAAGTTCGTAGTGAAAATGTGGATGCGGGACTGAGCTTCCGGCAAGGCAACGTGCAGTCTCCGAATTTCGAGGCGACAGTCGATGGTACCTATTCGAAAACGGTCGGTAAAAGTCGCAGCATTTCCAAAGACAATGTGAAAGTTGAAGCAGTTGGTGGGGCGACGACGTTGGCGGCAGACGGTCGTTCTGTTCAGGCAGGAGTAGGCTTTGAAACTGCCGTGCCGATTCTGATGGATCTGCGCCCAATCTACGAACTGCTCTCACCTCTTTACTTCGATGATCCAGAGATCTACCTGGCGGTTCGCAGTTATGTGCAGCAGCGGCTCGGCGAGAGGGCCAGGAAGGCTCGTTCGACATTTCGCGAAGAAAAGGGCTTCGACTACGCAAGTGATGCGGAATACGAATACTCCGCCCCAAAGAGCAGCGGAACTCTTCACGTGAAACTCGATCGTTTGCGGGCCGACTTCAAAGGCGAAACGAATCTCGATTTCTTTGGCAGAATCAGCATCGGCCTGCAACAGCAGCAATTGGATGCTAGCGGGAATCCCCTGGCAAAACTTAACCAGGGGCCGTTCACTGTCTGGCAATCGTCAATTAAAACGCCAGCTGTCGGAACGCCGTACCCCGCCACATTCGATCTGAAGAACAGAACACCTCTGGATCTTGTAACAAACAAGCTCGAAAACTGGGGATTCTACTATGACAACAGCTCAGGGAAAGAAGTGAAACGCGATGGTGGCTTTGCAGGGATCACCTTTCGCAGAGATCAGACTGAATTCAGCGGAAACGATCCAGATGCTGCCAGAAGACTGGTGGAAGCAAAGAAACGAATCCCCAATCTGGTTGCCGACGGAGAGTTCAAGTTTGACATACCGACCGAATGTAATATTGATCTTTACGAGTATTACAACACTGCAAAGGGTACAGCGTTAGCCGGTCTTGCGCTGTCTGTTGATCCCTATCTGTTTGAGGATCAGGGGAGTGACGGTGTTGCCATGCGCTGCGAATATATGCGCCCCCTGGATGCGGCTCCGACTGATGTCGCAAACTTTTCACCTCAGACACTTGCCGGGCAGAAAGCAGCGATCAAGTCGTTGATTGAACAACTCGACAAGAGCGATTTTGATTCGAAGTTCGATCAGCAGATGACACAGCTGAAATCGGCAATCAAAGCAGGGCGGACTGATCCAGCTGTCGATTCGACGATTCAGTTGTCCCGGCAATTGGGGGCGGCCTGGCCAGTTGGGATTCTGAGTGTGCGAATTGCACTGGATGATGCTTTAACGGAATACCATCAGGCTGTTCGACGCAGTGACCGTGATGTTGACACGAGCAGATTTGCCGCTGCTGTCGAGAGCTTTGCGGCAGCCGTTAAGGAGAACAAGGATCGTTTCAAGGGTGAAGGTCAGGGGCGTCTGAACGAATGGGAGAATGTTGATCGGCTGACCGAAAAGACCGCCGACACTTTTACTATCAAGATGCAGTCACACAAGAGCTCAGAGAATACGCTGGAGCTCACAGTCAAGTACTGGTGGGAAGGCATTCAGGGGCCGCCGCCGATCAACGATACGGGTAAACTGCTGGCAAAGGCAGGAGACTTGATTGTTAAGAGTCACACGGTGGAAATGGTGCGGTGGCCGGAACGTAGAAATGGTGGAAGCGAGCGTGCTCCAATATCCGCAATGGACGTCAACTTCGCCAACTTTCGGACGACGGTGTTTGGTGCGGGTGCCGACCAGTACTTCGAATATCCGGTAACGGGCGTCATGGAATCTGATGACCCGAATTTTGGTCCAGGATATCGCTACTCGGTTCATCTGCCGTTTAGACGACGACCAGTCCAGGCGATGCGAA
This sequence comes from uncultured Planctomycetaceae bacterium, assembly GCA_963976765.1. GTDB lineage: Bacteria > Planctomycetota > Planctomycetia > Planctomycetales > Planctomycetaceae > JABMPE01. Next base: position 174,399 of record CAXBME010000015.1, on the reverse strand, counting down.
CGTGGGCGACAAAAGATAAGCCTTACATCGACCAGTCGGGTGATACACGAAACATGCCGGAACCGGTCCAGGTGGCCGTCCCTGTCGATAAATATTTTGGAGGGCGTGTCGACGCTATCGCTTCGAACCCATATATCTCGACGCCTGCGGGATATCGTTCCGGGTTGTTTATTTTTTCGGGCAGCAAAGTTCTTGAATTGGAGCTGCAGAAGGGAAGTAACCAGACGAACAAGGTCATTCCGCCAGTGGAGATTTCGAAACGCTTTCCTGGACTTCCAGAGAATTTTCAGCGTGGTCTTGATGCCGCGTCTCCGCAGTTGGATACGCGCCGTGGAGGCTTCTCGCGGGATCGATTTGTGTTCTATAAAGGTTCTCAATACCTCATTTATGATCTCGAAAAGGACGGTAGTAAACAGTCGAAGCCTCGCAGCATGCTGAGTTGGCCAGAAGAATTTCGCAATGGCGTTGACGCTGCTATGGCAATCGGCAGGCACGAGTACCTCATAAAAGGCGACAAATGCGCTGTGAAGCAATGGCCTGCCGGCACGAGTTCGGTCAAGGCCGTCACTGAAGTCATTCCTGAGCTGCGCATGACACGCGCCAACTCCGTGTTGTACGGCGACCAGGTCAACCTTCAGGCGGGGGAAGGAAGCTGGTTGACTGGAAGGGGAGCAGACAACGGCCTGACTCCAGTTGTTACGAACAATCCACCGTCAGAACTGCATCAGGTCGCACGAGAAACTTTCCTCTGGAAAGCACTGCGGTCTACCGAAAATCATTCAGGTGACCGTACTCCATTGATGTATGGCGACATCGTATGTCTTGCTGTACCGACGGCAGATGATTCGTGGCTCGTTACAAGCGGGACGGTCGCTGACAGAGAAATTCTCGGTAAAAGCAGCTTGTGGACTCTTCGTTCCAATGTGCCACCGGTGAGTCGCTACAAATGGCAGATTCTCAAGAGTCCGGATGAAGTCGGTGACGGGCCGGTTATCTACGATGTCGCGGTTTATCTGGGCAAACCGTATTCAGACCCACAGTCTGAAACTAGTGGTTACTCCTTACTAACTGGCGGTAGAGGCCAGAGCAGGACGGAAGTCTATATCCGTCCGATGAATACCAAGGCCGAGCAGGCGGCGCAATCAACGTACAAGTGGTACTTCAGACGGCCAACGAAATAATTCGTCTGCGGAGTTTCACTTGCGGATTTACACTTTTTTACAAGGACACACTCATGGAAAAACGTATCTGCCTCACTCTTGTTTCTGCAATCACCATCGCCGCGATTATGGTCAAACCTGGAATCAGCCAGAACGCAGAAGATTCCTCTGCCCCTGTTGCCGACAACACGGCATTGTCAGTCGTCAGTTCCATACGAGGTTCTGTTCTGCCCGTGCGATCTGCGGAAAGCGAAACAGCAAAGGCGACGCTGCACTCCGTCGAGACTTTTCGCGACGAAGATTTCGGGACACTGACGATGGTGAGTTCTTCAGGAGGAATTGCGACCGTTCCCTACCCGAAAAGCTATGACATCCGACTCGCCCAGTTTGAGGGTGGTGTTCAGGTTGTCCGATTTATGCCGCGTATTGGAACAGTCTGGATTCTGGACGAAGGAGCGTGGATGGAAATTGGGGAATCGACCGAACTGTATCCCGGTGATTATGACATCGAGATGGTCGCTGATGGAGATTCGATTGATGTCGTGCGTCTGGAGCGGATTACCGGTTCTACATGGATGCTTGGAGCTGACGGCTGGCATGCGATTACGGAACCTGCCACAGCCTCGGAATAATGAACGCCTTTGATTGAAAGCAACCTGTCATGTTCTCAGTTCTGACGACATTCCAGAAGTCAGCAGCCTGCATTGCGATGCTTGCTGCATTCGTTGTGGCCGGAACGGCCTACGGGGCGCCACCAAAATTTCTGCGTCCTAAACCGAAGCCGCGGTCCACCTCAAGGCCGCCGGCTCCCAAGACGAGTATACGGTCGAAAGTGATGAATCTGTTTCGGCCCAGTCCACAAAAGGTGAGTCAGTGGCACCAGAAGAAGCTTATTAAATCGAAAACGGAAATTGGCAATCTGAATCCAACCGTCTCTCGCCTGACTGGTATGGCAGAAGCTAGGAAACAAGAATCGACGCAGCTCAAGCTTGATCGCGAGTTGGCGGTTCGAGGTACCCACGCACTTCTGGCGAAGCGGAAGGCGATTCCTAAATCGTACAACATCTTCAGTTCAAAGTTCCGAACAACCCGGCAACAGCGATCGCTGCTACTAACTGAAGCCAAGGTTCAAACCGGGTACGTCAAATCACTCAGTTCACAACTGAATGTTTTGAATCGACAGGAAGCGCAGGTTCGTGCGAAACTCAAACCGTTGCAGTCGAAACTTGCATACCACCAGAATCGAATAACTCATTTCGAAAAAGTGATAGCAGCAAATGGCCCGCGAGCGAACTACGGAAAAGTCCCTCCGCCCGGTCAGTCTGCGGAAATGGCAACCAGCCATTACCAACGGCTGCCGCTCAGCCAATACCAGAGTCTGAGACTTTTACCCAGGGCCAGCAGTGCCGGCAACACTTATGATCGAGTGTCGGTCCGCGGAGGTCAGTACGATAGCGCCGATTCACAGATGCCTGCTGCCACCGGTCCGTCTTTTCGTGGCAGCATGTCCCGGCAATACGACTCAGTACCGCAACGAATCGGATCTGGAAATTCACAGTACGCGCCGGGACCGATACCAGTGACACGAGGCCCCTCGTCGGTCAACAGCCCTTATCAATCCGCAGGCAGCCCGCTCTAAGAGCACTCCACTCATTCAGCGATTGCTACGAATGGACCCCAGCAAGGGCTGAGCCGTGCCGGCCCTTGCATCTGGGAGAACGTGTCGAGAGTTAAAGGTCCAGGTCGTCGAGGCCGTCGATGAGGTCGTCGAGTTCGTCTCGGATGCCGCAGGCGTTGGTCTGACGCTTGGGGATCCCGACGGCCAGACCGACGGCGTCGCGACCGTCGCGGACCAGTTCGATGTCTCGCTCGCGGGCGGCCATCTCAATGGCGTCTCCGCCGCCGAAGAGTTGCGACAGGTCGATTTTTAAGCCAGCGACTTCGCCAGCGGCTCCGGCAATAGCGGGCGTTTTGTGCTGCGGGAAGACAATGGCGTTTTCCGGACAGACGCGGCTGCAGGCGGGGCAGCCTTTCTTACAACTGTCCTGAGACTCGACCAGAATTCGGTCCAGCGCGTCGACGCCGTAAACGCCGAACAGGCAGAAGTCGATGCACTCCATGCAGTTGGTGCAGCGGTCGTAGTCGATGACCGGGTACCAGCGCCGGCTGACTTTTTCTTCGGCTTCGACTTCGGCAATGGAGCCGGTTCTGCTGTTGCCGATGCCGAGCATTTCCTGCGGGTTAAGATACCGTTCGAGCTGTTCCTTTTTTGGCTCGCCCTGAATCCAGCTCATCAGGTCGACGGTCTCGGTGGACGTGACTTCGACAATCCTTCGAATCTCGGCCAGGAATTCCTTTGGGTCTGTCGAAGCTCGCAGGTCAACGCTGTAGATCAGTCGGTCGGGGACGTCGAGCGTGCCGATGGCTTCCGGATGCTTTTCCTCTGAGGCGGCTTCTTCGTCTTCATCATCCTCATCGTCTCCGACCAGAAAGACAGTCCCCGCTTTACCTTTCACGCCAGCTCGGTCGAGGATCCATTGCGTCGCTCGGGGATAGAGCCATGAGAGCACAACGATGTCGCCACGGATGCCCTGCAGGAAAAGCATCCCTGTATGGTCGTGCGAGAGGTCGTAGAGGTTCGGGATGATCGAGACTTCGATTTCCGGATCCATCATGCAGGCCATCGCCAGCTCTTCTTCGAGCTGTCGCTTCACCGGATTCTTCCCCTGATGCTGGGAGATCACGACGGTGAGTTTTTTTTGACCTGCCATCAAAGTTGCCTCTGTGAACATTGAACATCGAACGCTCAACATCGAACGTTCAAAACCGAGCGTGTGGCAGTCGCTCGTTCAGTTAACCTGCCCCTTGAGCATATTCTGGGTTTTCTGCCAGCCGCTCTCAAGCACTTCAAGATACAGTTCCGGCGTCAGCGGTTCCGCGTCTGTCTCAAACGTGAACAGCCATCCGTTGCCGTATCCGTCTGTGTTGATTCCTGATGGGTCGTCCAGCAGTTGCTCGTTAAATTCGACGATACGACCATCAAACGGTGCGTATAACGTTGAGAGTGCTTTTGAGCTTTCGACCTCGCCGATTTCCTGTTTCTCGAAAACCTGCGTGCCCGGATCGACGCTCCAATCCAGAAAATAAACGTCCTGCAACAGCCTGACCGAGTACGCCGTAAACCCTACCTGATACCGCAAACCGTCTTTCCGAAGCCACAGGTGGGTCTTCGAGTACAGACAGTCAGTCGGGACGCGGGCTTCGTATTTGCCCATCATGAAGACGAGATCGTCAGCCATCGAGATGAGGTTCTGTGGAGTGTGACGTTGTGGTGGGAAACAGCTTTTCCTCGGGGAGTAACCAGTAGAAAGCACTCGCTCCTGGGATGCAAGGCGCGGAGTCTTTCAGAAGGGGCACTTGCAGGTCAGCCCCTGTCTGGCAGAATCCGAAACTTGATTGTAAGGGGCTTCTCCCTGCTGCTTGAAAAGGCGGCTGGTTAAGGAACTTCGCCAGGCTGAGCCTGACCTACGAGGCATCGTGAAGCTGATGGACGACTCCGTCCAGGAATGTGGCGAGGCTTTTGGCGGCGGCCTGGGCGTTGGTCCGCAGATGGAGCATGTCCTTCAGGCTTTCCGGGCGTTTGAAGAGCGAAGTCAATGCTGCTCCGACTCGGACTGCCCCGGTGTCGCCGATGATCGACAGGATCTCGGATGGCAGGTCGGTGGACATGTCGTCGCTGATGACTCGAATGGCCATGAAGCCGGTTTTCGTTTCGGCGGCGACCTGAGCGACTGCCAGGCTTTCCATGTCGACGGCGATGGCCGCGTGCTTTTCGTGAAGCTGTTTCTTTTGCTCGACCGTGCGAACCATTTCGTCAGCCGTCAGGATTCTGCCGACGTAGAGCCCGTTGGCTTCGTCGCTGGGGAGCGTCAGGTTGATGGACGTCTGCTGGCCGTGCTGGTCAACGATTTCGTTCGCCATGACGATCTGGCCGAGTTTCATAGTTGGAATCAGCGCTCCGGCAAAACCACTCGACAGGATCCACTTTGGAGTATGAGCGTCGATCATGGCTTGAGTGGCTTTGCGGGCTCGTGCGTAACCCATGCCGGATTCCGCCACGACGATCCGAATACCGTCGTAGCGACCACCCCGAAAGGTGAAGTCGCCGCCCTTGTAATGCTTGACCCGCTCGCATCGGTCCATGAACTGGCCGAGTTCAATGGGCAACGCCGAGACGATGCCGATGTCTGCCCGGGTGTTGTCGGTTTCGCTGCTTGTCATGCGGAAGTCAATTCATGGCCGGAGTTAGACCATTTTCATGGTTTCTGTGCAGGAGCTGGCGCCCGGAATAGCCATCGTTTTCTCTGTGGCATCCGGCAGAACACTGAAAACGACTTCTGAAAGTGCTTAAACGGGGTCAAGTCCTTCGACTTGTGCTTTGTGTGGGTTGAAGCCGCAGAGAATAATGCCCAGTTCGTAAAGCAGAATCAGCGGGAACATCATCAGCAACATGCTCATCGGATCAGCTGGCGTCAGGATCATCGACAGAAACGCGATGACAAGGATGGCCATGCGACGCTTCTCGCGATAGTCGACAATCTCGAAGACTGAAATTCGTTCGAGAAACAGCATGACCAGAGGCAACTGGAAACTGACTCCAAACATGACGGGCAACATCACCGCGAAGTTGATCCACTCGGACAGCCGAATCTGCGGTTGAACTTCCAGCAGCTTGTTGAAGCCCAGCAGGAATTTCAGCACGAATGGAAACACCGCGTAAAAGCAGAAAATGGCTCCGCCGGTAAACAGCAGCAAACTCATCGGCAAGTAGATGTAAACGTACTTTCGCTCGTGAGGGTAAAGACCCGCTGCGACAAACAACCAGATTTCTCGGAACACCCACGGGCTGGCGATCAGCAGGCCGGCAATAAAGGCGACCTTGATGTACGTCATGAATGCTTCCTGGACATTTAACGTGACCGCCTGGCTTTGACGCTCGATAACCGCTTCGAGCTGCTGAAACTCGGGAGCTGCAATACGGATGGTGAATGGCTTTTCGATGGCATCGCCGGAAGCTTGTTTTGCAGCCGGGTATTCATCCGGGTTGTACTTGTGCAATGCCTTCGCGAGTTCGGATGGCATGACGCTGATCTCGATCGTTCGGTCGAATGTGTTGCCGGTATCGATCGACGAATAGGTCTGAGCGGGTACGTCGGGGGTCTGGCCATCCGTTTCAGCCTCCGTCGCAGGTTCGGCGAGCCCAACGCTTTCCTGAATCCATTGCCAGACATCAGTCATCGTGACGTCGGCAATGTCGTCTTCAATTTTGATCTTCGAGCCGCCTTCTCCTTCGGCAGCTTTTCGTAGTGCCGAATCGATTGGCGATCGAACGATCGCCACGATGCGGTCACCGATAAACAACGCACCAATGACGCAGATCGCCAGGCCGATAATGGCTCGGATCAAGTGAGTTCGCAGGCACTCAAGGTGCTCACCGAACGTCATAGTACTGTCGTCAAAGAGGTCTTTGGACTGGGCCATCAGAACGTACTCTCGCGGTTACTGTCAGGCTGTCCGGAACAAAGAGGAAAGCTGCATGCTCAGTTGACACTCGACGGGTTGACCGCGTGAGAGTCTTTGCAGGGAGCCTGGGCAACAGTCGGCAGGGACAGCCAGTTCAACTGGTCAGGGGTAACCAGACTTCCTCCGGAAGATATTCTTCTGGATGCCGACGCGCAATTCGATGGGCAGGAAGCCCGCCGGAATCAGCAATCGGAAAGATCTGGTATCGAAAGCTGTCCACTCGGTATGCCCGCGAAGAGGCGCAGGACGCGTGAGCGGAGATCAAGAGTGTATCCCTGCCCGAATCGGAGTCAACGATCCGCAAACGACAGGAATGATGGTCTAAAGCACTCTCAGAATTCGTTTTCGGTGTTCTGCAGGAGCCCATTAGAGAAACCAAGGGTTATTCCAAGGGCCAGTTCCTGCATAGAAACCATGAAAATAGTCTAAAGTGACGCGGTTCTTATGGTTACCGGCAAGCTTGCAAAGCTGTTCGCCAGATTCAACATTCCCGGCAGCAATTTCCCCGAATCAGACCACGGCGTCTCTAACTGGCTGGCCGCTTATTGTTGCTCTGTCGATTTGCCTGAGGCGGTGCAGCCGACGGTGTTCCCGGCCTCGCCGCAGCGGCGGGTGGGGCAAGCGGCTTTTCCGTTGACTCCCGGCCAGCGGCAAGTGCCATGTCGGCGGGTTTCGGCCAGGCATTCAGTTTGCCGATCAGACCTGGTGGGAAAGACGCCTTGAATTGTTTCGTGCCTGCCGCCTGGAACTGTCGAAAAATCGTTTGGACGATGGGCTTGATATCTTTATGAGCGTCCGTGATCGGCTTCTGATTGAGCGTTGAAAGTAGCCCGGCGCCCTTTCGAGCGTCCGTTGTCGCTTCGCCTTTGAACTGCGGAACGAATGACAGGTAGATGTCGTTGATCTGGAAGATTGCCGCTTCTCCGGCGAGCCGGCCCTGGTTGACCTCGGTCGCGATCTTCTGGGTCAGCTTAACAATCGAGTAGGCAATCGGTGCTGCCTGGAGGCCACCAGGCATCGGTGTTCTCCCCATCAGAAAAGCAGCTCGAGCGCGAAGCTGATTTGATCGTTGTGGGTTGGCCAGAATTTTCGCCAGTGCTTCGACGATCAGAGGTTGCTGTTGATTCTGAGCGTCCGGGACGCTTGGCAGAGCTGTTTCGATCAGCGCTTCGATCAGCCGCTGGTGGTACCAGTCTGAGCCGCCTTCTCGAAGTTCAGCCAGTATCCGCTGTGCGCAGTCGACAGGAATCTTGCTGTTAACTTTGAGTGTTTGCCGCCCTTCGGCCAGTAATCGTCGGGCTCCCAGAGCTGCCAGAATGCGGACGGACTCGGGTTGAACGATGCCATCTTTGGGAGCTCGGATAACGTCCAGCAGTGCTGGCAGGCCATCGATATAGGCCACCGCCGGTTTGAGTCGTATGCCGGGCACTTCTGGCGAGATATTCAGCGCTCCGATCAGCAGCGCGGCGTGCATGCGGACATGGAGGTTGCCATCCAGCAATGTCTTTGCATATTTGACGACCGTCTTACAGGCGAACTTTTTCCCGTCTTCGTATTTAACGTCCACATAGTTGTCGATGTATCTGACAATCGACTTGCGAAGATCAGTCAATTCGTCCCGCTTCTCGACCACCGACATCTCATGAACCGCCACGCGAAAACCTTCATCGATGATTTTCTGAGTATCACCGGTCAGTTTTTTGCCGAGTGCATCCTGGAAGTCCAGCCGCTTCGGCTTCCAGGCGGTGAGTTCGTCCTCGGTGATCAGTGGGTTTTCGATCGACACCTCTGGCGGTATCGGCGGCGGCGGTGCAAAGCCTTTTGGTAAGCCTGTGTCGACAGGCTGTGCGAAGCAGGGACTGACGGAAGACGTCACAAACGTCGCCGCAACAGCGAGGCCGAGGCATGCGCGGCAAAGCTGTTTCACAATCCGATTGGTATCGGTAGTTCTTCGCACGAAGCTTTCCTTCAAACGACAGCGATCCGACGAGGTGAAAACGCTGTGCATGTGCGGTTTCTGCCAGAGTGAACCGTCAAACGGTACAGCACCGATTTGTGAATTGCCACCACGAGAAACCTGTCGAACCGGGGCGGAAACCAGAATTGAGTTTTTACTGAAGTCGGACTGCTTCAAAAATGCAACATCGGTAAAGCGTCGAGATTTGTTACGTCTCGGGAATGCTGTTCCGAACACCGACCAGACAGTCTTAGATGTGTCGACGATTGCTGCCTGAAAGCCCGCAGGTGAAGAATACCTTAAGAAGTGCCAGAGAATAGTCGCGTAACGTTACCACCCGATAATCTCTGCTTCAAGGAGTTTCCGGCCTGTCAGGAGTCAGTCGAAATGACATCCGTCGCATTGTGCCGAAAAGCCTCAAACGCGGACACGGTGGCATTTTTCATCGCCGTCAGGCTGTAACACTCTCGGACGAGCGAGCTTCCTCGATCAATCAGTTCATTACGCATTGCTGAATCGGTCACCAGGCTGTTCAGCCTGGCGGCGAGGTCGTCGACATTTCCTGGTTCGAAGAGCAACCCACCTTGAGTTGCGGCGAGCATTTCCGGATAGGCACCATGTGCGGGTTGTACGACCGGGACTCCACAGGCAAGCGCTTCCAGAACGTAGATTCCCTTGGGCTCTTTGTACGGGGCAGGCACGGACAGAACGTCGACGCTCTGCAGAAATGCCACTTTGCCGGCCTGATCGTCCGGGCTGCCGATGTATTCGAACGCGTCTCCCAGATCAGCAGCTTCGCGTTTCAATTTCTCGAAGTAGGCGACGTCTCGAGTTCCGAGATACCCTCCCGCGATCAGTCTGACGTGTGGATGACTGATGCGAACTTTGCGAACGGCCTCGACCAGGACATGAAGTCCTTTTTCCGGACAAATCCGCGCGAAGTATCCAATGCGAAAACTCGCATCGTCACGAGGTCGCGTACCGGGAGAGTACCCGGAGAAGTCAATCCCGAGCGGGATGCGGGTGAACTTCTCAGTCGGAAGTCGCAGCATTTCAGACATGTGGTCCCGGTAATAATCGCTGTGAACCAGAAAGCCGTCGAAGTCAACAGCTCGGTTGCTGATTCGCTCGATCGCTCCCAAACGATGCTCAGGCGACAGACCGTCCAGGAAAATGTCGTCGCCCTGCAATGTGCAGAAGATCCTGCCGCCGAATTTCTGCCGAAGCGATCGTACCGCTCCGGCGAGTAAGGCGTTGCTGAAGCAGACGATGTCCGGTTTCAGATCGTTAGCGATGAATGAGACCAGTTCGTCGATGTCTCGCCGCTGAGAACCAAGCTCGCCATCCAGCATGTCCAGTGTCAGTTCGCCGAGTTCAGCAGCGTCGTTGCTCACTCCGAATCGGGTGGCGAATCGAATGAGCGATGGATGATCGACCCATCTCGTCATCCATCGTGGCAGCCTGCGCCAGAGTTTCGATTTGTGTTCGAGGTAAACGTTGATTCCGCCGAAAAAAACACGCCGCGAACTCAGGTCTTCCTCATCAACTCGAATAGGCGTGTAAGTCGGAATCAGCGTCACGTCGATGCCAGCGTCCCGCAGCGCGCGAGCCCACGTGTTGTCGTGCATGCACGAACCGCAGAACATTCCCGCGCCGCCAGCGGTGATGATTGCGACGTGCATGACTCAACGTCCGCCTTTCGGTGAGGCTGTCTGTTGCGTGTCATTCTTCGAGTTTTTCTTTTCCGGCTCGTTAAGCAGCAGGTCAAGATGCACACGCCCGACATGCCACATGTATCGCGGGCCGTAACCTCCGTTCGGACCCCACTGATTGGCCGTTGATTCACGCAGATGCACGATGGCCTCTGCGTTGCGGCCTTCGACGGCGTGGTTCAGGCCGATGTAAAGTTGAGCGTAGAACAGTCGCTTCTTACGTTCGTCCTGGCTGATCTCGGCTTGATTGATAGCCTCAAGGATTTGCTTCGGAGTCGTGTCGCCGGAGAAGAGTCGATAAACATCTGGAAACGGTTCCCGGTCGGTCTTCCGATATTTCAGCAGGCCTTCTTTCGCTTTGGCTTGTCCGTAGGCACGGTACTGCGAGAAGTATCGCCAGATGCCGTTTTCGCGGTCGATGTCGTCGTACGAGTGGTAGGCTTCAAACTGCTCGGCAGCTTCCTTTACCTGGCCTGCATAGAAACGAGCGATCCCTCGCCGCCAGTGTGAGTCTCCCTGTTCCGGATCCAGTTCGACCATCTCTTCGTAGTCGGCAACCGACTTTTTGAACTCGCCCAGAAAGAACCAGGCGTCACCGCGTTGCGACAGAACGCTGACCCGGTCTGCACTTTTTTCGAGCAGCTTCTTCGTCAGTTCTTCTGCAGCCTTCTGCAGCCTGGCGGTCAGTTCCTGATGTTTTTTGAGTGCGAGCGAATGGTCGTCTGGACCTGACTGGCCAAAACAGACTATCGCTGTTGAACTCAGAAAAGTCAGAGAAAAAAACATCGCAGAACAAAGCAGGACTGACGATCTGGACTTCACGATGATGCTCCTTGACGTGTCGCACGGTGGGGCAGGCTGTGCCGGGCGAAGGCTGCCGTTTTCTTCGAGACAATGAACGTAACCACAAAGAATCCGCAATGCGAATCCAGTCACGTCCCCGTTTCCAGGGAGAAGCCCGTTGATGGGACACTACTGGCTGTGGTCGCAGGAATAAAAAACACAAGATCGGGGATCTGCTTGTATTGGGGTTGCCTCGCGATACGATCCCGCACGCTTTGGCAGGACAGCGGCTGGAAGTCGGATGTTCGGCACCTGACGAAAGAGGATCGTCAGCAAAGCACTGGTCGATCGAGAATGGAGTTTGTATCGACCGCGAATCAAGGAATGGTTCGTACGGCATCGAATGGATTCGGCACGTCATCGGCTGTGGTGATGACGTGAGTCGTTTCGTTTGTTGCCTGGCGACCCTGCTTGTCGCAGCTCCTTGCTTCGTGAAAAACGGTCCCGTGCGGATTTGTTGTCTGTGCGGGAAGTTTCAGGGAAGACACTCAGGGGTAACAAAAGTAATGTCGAAGAAACCAATCATCGGAATCAATGGCGATTTTCGCGAAGCTCGTATGGATGCGGGGGCGCTGAGCTGGTTTAACGCCGGCTACTACGACTGCGTGACGGCTTCGAAGATTCAGACGGCTGGAAATAACAAAGCGCGGAATTGCCCCGGCGGCCTTCCCATTATGATTCCGCCATTCGAAGAGCCGGAAGACATCGAAGCGATTGTCGACATGATTGACGGGCTGGTGCTCAGCGGTTGTCATCTGGACCTCGATCTGGAACTGGCCGGACACGATCCGCATCCCGCTTCTCGAACGATGCCTTCTCGCCGCGAATTGTTTGATCGTCGCCTTTGCGAGCTGGTCGTGGAGCGGAAGTTGCCCGTCCTGGCCGTTGGTTCGGGAATGCAACTGATGAATCTGATTTGCGGTGGCACAATTCTGAGACACATTCCGGAAGACTTCGAACAGCCGCTTCAGCATCGTGATCCGGTCGAGCCGAACCTGCGGCATCTGATCGAAATTGAAGAGGACTCGATGCTGTTCGAGATTTACGGACCGGGCGAAATTCGGGTCAATAGCCAGCATCACATGGCTGTCGGCATGCTCGCTCCCGAGTTCCGCGTCTCGGCACGGACACCCGATGGTGTGACCGAAGCTTTCGAGTCAACCGACCCAGACTGGTTCTGCCACGGCGTTCAATGGCATCCTGAAAACGACACGGCCTCGCGGCTGGACATGCAATTGTTCGAGGCTTTCGTTCAGGCCTGCGACGATCGGCGGCAGGGGGTCCCATTCGTTCTGCCGTTTCCTGGGGCCCAGAAGGTGGCTGCTTAACATTGCTCGAATCCAGACATCGAAGATGTAGAGTCTGGAACATGGCACATTACCGACAATCCGCAAGAAAGCCTCGCCGGAATTCAAATCCGGCGAGGCTTTTGTTTTACGTCACGGGTGCGTCGCCAGCTGAACACGGTGTAAGCCTTGAGTGGTTCGATTCGTCAGGATTTGTTCGGTTGAATTTTTTTTGTTTATTTTGGGTGTCGAAATGCCTCGTCTCTGTTCTGTCTGAAAACTTCGCAGGGGACGGGGCATCAGATTTGACTCATAACGCCGACAGAGAATTTGTCAGAAATTAACTCGACTCAAAACCTGCCCCGCACGAACTGCGCTTTCGGTCGAGCCGTTCAATAAGAACTAACGCCGAATAACTGTACACACGGTTGTCCTTCTCAGGTTTTCCAGGCTTTACAATCGAACAGGCTCATCTCTTGTGGTCGCGGGATGCCGCAATTCGTAGTCTGCCGCATCGCTTCAGTGCTGTTCTGAAGGAATGTTGAAAGTAAGGGCCCCATCATTCGGCAGTGCAGAATTGGACGAATCGGACCAGGTTGTGACGCTGGAAGCGGCACGGCAACTCTGCTCTCACCAACTCTCCCCTCTTCATTGGTCGCCCTGTGAATACTTTTCAGGACAACGTAACAACTGCACTGGACACTCTGACGGCAGGCCTCCGTCCATTTGTTTCCAGTCAGCTGCGTTCCGTGCACGGCGACAAATGGCTTGCCGAAGCACGCAAGAGTTTCAGCAACGATCGCTCTCACACAGAGCTGGACGAAGACATTGAAAAGTGGGATGCGCACGCGCTGCTCACCGTCATGTGGGATCAGTGGAATTCGGTGTTTCGTCGCAAGCTGAATCTGTTTGAGCGAAGTCTTGTCGCCGAATTACGAGCATTTCGAAACCGCTGGGCGCACCAGGGTGAGTTCAACTTTGACGACACCTACCGTCTTCTGGACAGCGTGCAGCGTCTGCTTTCGAAAGTGCACGCGGCAAACGTTGGTCTGATCAGCGAACTGAAGTTCGAACTGCTTCGCGAAGAGTTTGGCGAGGCGATTAATGCAGCCGCTCGTGAAGCCGACAACAACCGCGAGCGATGGGTGGTGGCTTTCGTTTATCTGATGTGCGGGTCCGTCTTCGTGTGGTTGTTTCCGATGACTTTCGGGACGTTGCTCGGAGAAGTCGTCTGGGGGCCGACGGTCGCCATCGCGATGGGGTTTGCCTATCTGATTTATAAGCGAATCAAGTTTCGACCGATCCAGGTGGGGCCGCATGAATGTCGCCGCTGCCGTCGCATCATTTACGGGACGACCTGCCCGTACTGCGCCAGCGCTCCAGCCTTTGACTCGGCAGATTTCAGGATGGGCGACGGTGAGGGAGAGGCCGAAGCCGAAGAAGTCGAACGTCCGCGGGTCCCTCGGTAGGACCGACCTTTGACGCGCGACGATGCTGAGTTCTTCAGTCGGTGAACGACGAGGGGGGCGCGTCCCGGTCGTCAGCATCGAGAAACGACTGCAGGATAACCTGCGCGGCCAACTGGTCGCGCTTGCTCTTGCGTCGATTTTTCGAAACTCCCGACTGATCCATTCGCATGTCGGCGACCGACGAAGAGTAACGCTCGTCCCACCAGGTGACTGGCAACCCTGTTGCTTCCGCTGCCCACCGACCAAACTCACGCGCCTGCTTTGCCTTCCCGCCTTCGTCGCCGCTCATGTGCACGGGCAGACCGATGACAAGCCCTCTGACTCCATAGCCTCGCGCGAGTTGCCTTAACCACGCTGCATCCAGATCGGGTTTGTGGAGTGTGTAATTTTCCAGCGGCATCGACATTGTTTGTTCGGGGTTGGAAATCGCGATGCCGATCCGCTTCGTGCCAAAGTCAATTCCAAACAACGCTCCTTCAGCAGGTATCCGACCGATACTTCTCTCTTTGATTGGCTGGTTTGAGTCAGCTTTTTCGGAGGCTTCACTCACCGGTCAGTCCCGTCTGAAGGTGCGTCGGTTGTGACGGCCTGAGACATCGTTTCGACCAGCAGATGCTCGGCGACGGAGTGCTCAAGAGTTGTCTCGCGCGTCGGCAACTGAAGCGTGACAACGCCAGCGGTCGAGTCGACTTCCAGAATCGTCGCGACCGATCCGACTTCGAGTCCGGAATCGCTCAGATGTCGCAGGAAATCAGAATCCTGATTCAGCACTCTGGCAAAACGAACCTGAGAACCAGCAGCGTTCTCGACCAGCGGAGTCGTCTGCTGTCCTTCCCCACGGAGTGCCCCGTCGCGAGCAGGGATCGGATCGCCGTGTGGGTCGGCGTCCGGTCGTCCGAGAAAGTCGTCGATCCGGTCAACCAGAAAGTCGCTGACAGCGTGCTCCATATTCTCGGCTTCTTCGTGAACCTGGTCCCATGTCAGATCGAGAGTCTGCACAAGGAATAGTTCGATCAGCCGATGCCTCCGCACGACCTTCAAAGCAACTTGTTTGCCGGTCTCGCTGAGCGTCACCCCTTCGTACGGGCGATAGGTCGCGTGACCGGACTCGGCAAGTGTCTTGAGCATGCTGGTGACGGTGCCCGGCGAAACATCCAGCGCCGCCGCCAGTCGACCGGTCGAGATCGTCGTCGCGCCGGTTTTCAGCTCGATCTGAAGGATTGCTTTGAGATAATTCTCGACGGTCAGGCTGGGCATGAAGGTCGTCGTTTCAGCTCGTGTGTGCCACTGGCTCTGCCAGTGCTGTTTGCAGTCGACGTTTGCAGAAAATGTCGCACTGGCACACGTTGAATTTGGAGTCAGTAATTTTCAACAGCCTTAGCCGCCTTGCAGCCCTTCGAGCCGCTTCAGCGTGTCGCGGTATTCGTACTGAACGGCCAGCACTTCACCGTAATGTTCTTCCGCAGCCTCATTGTCTTTGGAACTTTCGCACAGTCGACCAAGCCAGTAGTGAACTTCGAGGAACAACTCTTCCTGGTCGTGAACGTCGATTTTCGGAGCAGCCTTTTCGAATTGCCGTTTCGCCAGCGGATACTTCTTTTCCTGAATGAAGCATTTGCCGAGAAACGCCAGGCATTTTGCTTCCATGCGTGAGTCGCGGCTGGCCTGCTGGAACAACGGAATCGCTTCGGCAAATTTCGCTTCATGCATGAAGCCTTCGCCCAGCCGAAATTTCAATCGCAAGTCGCCAGGGTATCGATCGACTCGTCCGCGGAGCATTTCCATTTCGCGCAGGTGAAGTTCCTTTTCCAGGTCTTTGACCTGCTGCGTGGCTTCTTCTGAACCAGCGCTTCTCGATTTGGCGATATCGATGTTCTTCCGCATCTGATCAAGCCGGACGTCTTCGACCTGCTCCTTGATGTTGACGTCCCCGCCAGAAAGTTCGACGGCTTTTTCAAACATCTGCGCGGCTTCGTCAAACTTCCCGCTGCGTTTGTAGAAGTCTCCGAGTCGCTGGTAGTGGTCTTTGTTGTCTGGTTCTTTCCGCATCGCCCGTTGCAGGTCGGCTTCTTCCGATTGACCGGGACCGTCGGCTGCACCGTCTTTTGAAATGTTAAGCCGCTTGGCCACTTCGTGAGCGGCCATGACCCCTTTGGTGTTGTCGGCACCTTCGTATCCGCCGCGGTCAATGACCTGCTTTGTGGCCGCCTGGTTGGCTCGCATTCGAGCAGCACCATCGTTCGGGTCGACGCGGCAGATGCGTTCCCAGACAGTCACGGCGACCTGGAAGTCGCCACGAGCTTCGTACAGTTCAGCGAGATGCTGCAAAAGCTCTTTGTTATTGGAATCACCTTCGACGGCGCATTCGTAGGCGTAAACGGCGATCTCTTTGAATTCCTGTTTGATGCAGGCTTCGCCCAGGTCAGCATTCAGCTGTGGATCCCACGGGTTGATCGCGAGACCTTCTTCGCAGGCCTGGTCAACGAGGTTCCACTCTTTCTTGAGTTGCCCCTTCTTGATACGACCTCGCGGCCCCATCAGCTTCATGCCGCTCATCTTCGCGCCGCTTTTGTTGTTGCCATATTTCTTCTTTTCGCAACCTCGAAGCGTCTGTCGGAACAGCAGATTGTCCGGCACCATCCGCACGCACTGAAGAAACATCTGGATGGCGTAGTCCCAGTTTTCTTTCTGCATGGCTTCAGTGCCTCGCCGAAAGCAATCTGCCGCCATTTTTTTGTTGTCAACAGCCATGCCCGGTACCTCACGGAAGTGTCTCTGGATGCGTGCCTGCGAACGGGATCCACCAGCGCAGGGACGGGAATCGTGACTGACACGTCGCGAATGTCAATCTACCAGACGCATGCGGCAGTCACCAGAAGCCATCTTCCGGAGCATCCTGTCGTGCGTAATCTGCCGGGAAGTGAACTGCAGCATGTTCCGTCGAAAGGAGACGCGTTAGATTGACGATTCTGATCGCGAGAGTCTGGCCTTAAGTGAGTTCCTGGTTCAGTCGGAAAACGACTGACGATGCAGATTACGGAGACGTCCTGTGGCACGCGTGCCTTTAGAAATCGGATACAAACGAGCGTTGCGTTTGCGATGTCCGCTGTGCGGAGTCGGAAAACTGTTCAGCGGTTTTTTCCGGATGAATGAACGGTGCAGCGAGTGCGACTTCAAGTTTGAACGGGAACCCGGCTACTTCCTCGGCTCGTCCTACATCAATTACGGGTGGACGGCGGCCTCGCTGACGGTGGCGTACATTTTCTTTCACGTCGCGCTGGACTATCCCAACAGCTACGTCGTGCCGCCGCTGGTCGTCTGGTTTGTCCTGTTTCCGATGTTTTTTCACCGGTACGCGCGAGCCTTGTGGCTGACGTTTGACTGCTTCTGGGATCACTCGGAACTGCCGAACGATTCCGATCCGCACTCGTAGGACATGGCAAACGCAGCGTCGGCAGGTCATCCTGAACCTGCCCATCGTCCTGCCGTGGCCGGGTCACAATCCATATTGACCCGTATCCAGACTTATGCAGAATACCGCGACCTGTGAAGGCATCGGTTCAGTGAAGAACCGTCTTTGAAACGAGGAATGGAAGCCCGTTCTGCAGCCGCATCGAATTGACGATCCGTCCTGCGCGTCCGGCAAGGCAAAGGAGTGCATCAGCCGTGAAGAAAACTGTATCCGTCGTCGCCCTTGCATGTTGCATCGGCTTGACTGCCCCGGCCATGGGCCAGACTCAACCTGCCGCCGCCGCTCCAGCCGCACCGGTGAAAATCGGTCTGGTCGACATGGCTCGCGTCTTCAAAGAGTACAACAAGTTTGAAGACATGCGCGCGTCGTTGAAGGCTGAAATGGAAGTCGCTCTGGCCGAAGCCAAGAAGATTGCGGCCGATGCTGAAAAGGTCAAAGAAGAACTGAAGCTTCTGAAGCCAGGCAGTGCTGAGTACATCAAACGCGAAGCAGACCTCGCTCAGCTCAGTTCGGACTTCGAGACTAAACGGAAGGTTGCCAATCTTACTTACCAGCGTAAGGAAGCCGAAATCTTCCAGGACATTTACGTTGACTCAGTGGGAGTCATCAAGCTTTACGCCGAGCACTTCAAATTTTCGATGGTCATGCGGTTCAACAGTGCCCCGCTTGACGAAAGTAATCCTCAGAGCCTGTCAAACGGTCTGAACAAGCTGGTGATTTACCACCGACCTCAGGACGACATCACTGACGCGGTGATTGACTATCTGAACCGTAAGTACACGCCGACCAACCCGGCTGTTCCACGTGCGGCCACGAAACCAGCAACGGGTCCGGCACGTCAGTAGTTTGTGATGACTCGGTCCCTGTCGCGACGAGGCGTCGGGTGGCGGCAGACAGGAGAGATGTCACACAGCTTTCCGGACCACGATTCTGCCCGGGACTTCCTCGCTGGAGGAAGTCCCGGTTTTCTGTGTTTATCAGGAGTCTGATTCAGAACGGCGTTTTGAACCGGCAACGTTGCTGAACGATCGAAACGAAGGGCTGAACCCGAACATTTTCACCGGCAGATGCCATGCCGGGAGTTTTTTATGCTTTCCAGAAATCAGCGAACGATTCGCAGAGAAGCAACGGCTGAAGGCATCGGCTTTTTGACAGGAGCCGATGTCAGGCTTCGTTTCCTGCCCGCGCCGGAAAATCACGGCGTCGTCTTTCAAAGAGTCGACCTGAACGGCAAGCCGTGCGTGCCCGCCACTCACAAATTCCTCGTTCCGCGACAGCGTCGAACAGGCATCTCCGGCAATGGTGCAACGGTCGAGTTGGTCGAACATGTCATGTCGGCACTGGCTGGCCTTCAGGTAGATAACTGTCTGATCGAGATCAACGCTCCCGAAACTCCCGGCTTTGACGGATCGTGCAAAGCCGTTGTCGATGCGCTGCTGACTGCCGACTTTGAAGAGCAATCGGCCAGAAAGGCTCAACTGCGAGTTCCCAAGCCGCTCCACGTCACCGCCGAAGATGGCAGCACGATCGATGCTCGACCGTTTGGCGTTGCAGGGCAGACGATCACTTACGTGCTCGACTACGAACCGAATTCACCGATTCCCTCGCAAAACTACACTGTCAATGTAACGCCGGAATCGTTCGTCAACGAAATCTGTTTCGCGCGCACATTCATCCTCGATACGGAAATCGCTTCGCTCAAAGCCCTCGGATATGGTCCGCGAACTACAGCAAAAGATTTGCTCGTATTCACCGCTGACGGTGTTTTCGAGAACGAGCTGAAAGCTGTCGAGGAGTGTGCTCGTCACAAGATTCTGGACTGTATCGGCGACTTCGCTTTGACCGGCTGCGACGTACAGGGTTACTTTAACGCTTGGAGAACCGGCCATCAGACAAACCACGAACTTATGCGGCAACTGCAGGATGCATGTGCCGATCAGGAAACCGAATCTCGGGCTGCTTGAAAATATGATCTCGCAGGCTGGAACAGGTTGGCATGGTGCGCCTTGAAGCACCATGCTCGTCAATCAAATCGATGGTGCGTCGAGACGCACCCTGCGGCAGAAACACCAGGCCAAACTTCAGGACAAGGATGTCCCTATGCCAACACAGATTTCACGTTTGTCAGACGTGCATCAGTCCGCTCGAATCGGCGATGACGTTGAGATCGGCCCCTTCTGTGTCGTCGGTCCCGACGTCACGATTGGCAACGGCACGAAGCTCGACAGCCACGTTGTCGTGCAGGGAAAAGTGATCATCGGCGAACGAAACCGGTTCTGGCCGAACTGTGTCATTGGCGGAGAGCCTCAGGATGTCAGCTTTCGAGCCGATGCTGACACGGGAGTCGAGATTGGCGACGACAACCTCTTCCGCGAAGGCGTTACTGTCAGTCGCGGAGCCGAGAAGGAAGACCACTGGACCCGCATCGGTAACGGCAACATGCTGATGGCCAATGCCCACGTGGCTCACAACTGCCACATCTTCAACAATACTTTTCTTGTCAACGGCGTGCTGCTCGGCGGCCACGTTCACGTACACGATCGAGCAATCGTTTCCGGCAACAGCGTCGTCCATCACTTTGCGACGATCGGCAGACTGGCGTTTATCAGTGGCGGCTGTCGAGTGCCGACCGACATTCCGCCGTTCATGCTGGCCTGCGGAAGCGACAACCCGGAAGTTCGCACGATCAACGTCATCGGGATGCGTCGAGCGGGAATTTCCGAGCCAACGATTCGAACTATCAAACGTGCTCACCGACTGGTTTTTCGAGAACACAAGCGGATTCCTGAAGTTCGAAAGATTCTGACAGACGAACTGGAAGGCATCATCCCTCTGGAACTGAACACGCTGCTGACGGCGATCGAGCAGCAAAGTGCCGGCAAACAGGGCCGTGCTCGCGAAGCCGTCCGCAATGCGGCACCCGCCGCTTCACAACAGTCGAAAGCGGCATAGATGTCGGCTTTCCGTAGGGTGGGCACCACCCACCAGAACAGCCACGCGGTGAGTACTGCCCACTGGAACTGTCACACGCTGGGTAATGCTCACTCTACTGAGAGAAATCATCATGAGCGATCTTCGAGTAATGGTTGTGGGTGTTGGAGCGTTGGGGAAGCATCACGCTCGGATTGTCTCCGGGTTGCCGGGTGTCGAACTGGTGGCCGTCGCCGAGCCTCGCGAAGCGATCGGTCGTCCCATTGCCGAGCAGTTCAACACACGCTGGGTGGCCGACGGTCGGGATCTGATCGGCGAGATTGATGCCGCTTCAATCGTTGTGCCCACGACGCTGCATGGCGATATCGCTGGCGAGTTCCTCGAACACGGAATTCCGGTGCTGGTCGAAAAACCTCTGGCTGATTCAGTCACCGAAGGAAAGCGGCTGGTCGATCTGGCGGCTGCAAACGGTGCTGTCCTTCAGGTGGGACATGTTGAGCGGTTCAACCCGGCGATGGTTGCTGCGCGAAAAGTTTGCGGCAGTCCAAAGTACATTCGTGCTGAGCGGGTGAGTCCGTTCCCGTTTCGCTCGACGGACATTGGCGTCGTTCACGACCTTTTAATTCACGACATTGACCTGGTACTTGATCTTGTCCAATCGCCCGTTAAGCACGTTCAGGCGTTTGGTGTCAATGTCGTCAGCGATCACGAAGATATCGTCAACGCAAGGCTCTTCTTTCAAAACGGAGCAATCGCCGACCTGACGGCGAGTCGCGTGAATCCGGACGCACGGCGAGGCATGCAGGTGTGGTCCCCGCTTGGTTGTGTGAACGTCGACCTGCAGACTCGCGAGGTCACCAGTTACTCGCCGACCGAGGCACTTCGATACGGGCGTTCGCCGCTGGAACTGGCACGCGAGCCGGGGGCCGACATCGAGCAGTTGAAGGCTGACATCTTCGGTCGGTTTATTGGTGTCGAAAAAGCGGTTGTGGCGGAAGGCGACGCTCTGACGGCGGAACTGGAAGAGTTCGTTGACTGCGTTCGCAGAGGCACGAAGCCGTCGTGCAGCGGTATGGACGCGCTCGATGCCTTGAAAGTCGCCGACATGATTCTTGAATCCGTCGCCGCTCACGACTGGGGACAACAAAGCGGAATCGCTGCCGCTGCTTAAGTGTCTGCTCGCGCTAAGCGATTCACGCCCGCAGGCAAGCGACAGGCCAGGTGCCGTCTGGTTGTCAAGCTGTCTGCTACAGGCTCTGACTGTGTTTCCGCTCGTTCAGCAGGTCGCAGCGATGGCTCCTGCTGCACTGGGCAGTGCCAGTAGCACACATGAGAGTTGCCGCCCGAGCGTTATCGGGTTTGATCAATTTGTTGTGAATTATCGCAGACTCTTTCCGTGGAGCTGTGGCGGACTGGTTCGGGACCGTATCATCCGCCTCGATTCCGGCGAGCACTGCGCGGTCGGACTTCCGATTCGCTTTCTCCTGCGGACTGTTCCGTTAACGGTCTGCGGAGGTAACTCTCCATGTTCTATCGATCGCTGCTGTTTCCCGATCTTCGCATGACGCTTGACGCAAACGACGATGATGGTCTGCGCGCCTTCTGCGAGGCGCTTCATCCAGCGGTCGTAGCGGAAGTGATCGATGAACTGGAGCCTGCCGAACTCTGGCGTGTTCTGGTTTCCTGCGAGGCTGAGCTGCAGGCTGAAATCTTTGGCTTCCTGGAACCTCGTCTGCAGGTTGAGATTGTCGAGGTTTCTGACCGGAAGCAGCTGTCGCGACTGATCGAAGAGATGGCTCCGGACGACCGCGTCGACGTGTTAGAGATGCTCGATGACGAAAAGGTCGAAAGCCTGCTGCCGCTGATGGCTCAGGCTGAGCGTGCCGATATTCGCAAACTGCTTTCGTATCCCGATGGCAGCGCTGGCTCGATCATGACGACCGAGTACGCGTCCTTATCGGAAGAAATGACTGTTTCTCAGGCGTTGGACGAACTGCGAGTCCAGTCGCCAGACAGTGAGACCATTTACTATATCTACATCCTCGACGAAGGCCGGCGGCTGGACGGCATCGTTTCGTTGAGAGAACTCATTCAGGCCAGGCGTTCAGCCACGCTGGCCGAGATCATGCACCGCGACGTGATTTCTGTGCGAGTGGACGATGACGAAGAGTTCGTCGCCCGCGAACTGGCTCGGTACGACTTTCTGGCGATCCCTGTTGTCGACAATCTGCATCGGCTCGTCGGAATTGTCACGCTCGACGACGCTCTGGATGTGCTGGAAGAGGAAGCGACCGAAGATGCCCAGATGCAGGCCGCCATTCAACCGCTTGATGAAAGCTACATGACGACGCCATTTCTGGTACTCGCTCAAAAACGCGGCGTCTGGCTGGTGATTCTGCTGGCGGCGGCTTTTCTGACGGCGTGGGTCATGCAGGGCTACGAGGATCTGCAGCGATCGTATATCTGGATGGCTGCGTTTATTCCGCTGGTGCTCGCGAGCGGCGGCAACGCCGGGTCTCAATCGGCAACCCTGATCATTCGCGAGATGGCCACCACGGAAATGACCAGTCGCGATAAATACTTCATCATCACGCGCGAACTGAGAATGGCGATCACACTGGGAAGTGCATTGATGACGCTCTCGTTTGCCGTCGCCATCTGCATGGTGCCGTTGCTCGAAGCGGTCGTCGTTGCCGTGACAGTCATGATCATGGTTGTTTTCGGCACCACTGCTGGAGTGATCCTGCCGATCGGCTTTAAGCGGCTGGGCATGGACCCCGCCTTGATGTCGAATCCGCTGATCGCTGCTCTGGTTGACGTGCTGGGAGTCGTCATTTATTTCACCACGGCTTTGATTCTCCTGGGACCGGTCTCGAAAGCGATCGAGTAACGTCAGGCCGCGAAAACTACAGTCTCGAAGGTGATCACGTGGCAAAGAAACGGAAGCGGCAATACTGGCTGTTCAAGTCGGAACCGAATGCGTACTCGATTGATGATCTCGTCAAAGACCGGTCGACGCACTGGGATGGCGTGAGGAATTACCAGGTCCGGAACATGCTGCGCGACGACATTCAGGTCGGCGATCGCGTTCTTTTTTATCATAGCAATGCCAAGCCAATGGCCATCGTCGGGACGGCTCGAATTGTCGAACCTGGCTATCCGGATCACACCGCGTTCGACAAAAAGGACAAGCACTACGATCCCAAGAGCAACCCCGAGGCACCAACGTGGTTCATGGTCGACGTCGAGATCATTCAGAAGTTTGAGACGCCGGTGACGCGAGACGACCTCAAGGCTGACGATGTCACATCCGGTATGGCCGTCATGCAAAAAGGATCGCGACTATCGATCGTGCCGGTCACGGACGAAGAGTGGCAGGCTGTGCACCGATTGGCCGGCGCAAAGGATCCTCGATAGGTCTGGCAGGTTGTGATTTTTCGTCGTCGCTGACTGAACGCGGCTCCTGCGACTGTCCTGTTTGATTCGCTTCGCAGGTCACAACTGACGGAAAACTCGAAGCTTTGTCGAGAATTCACGACGGCAACTCAGGTGAAAGCCAGCAGCGCCGCGAACATGCTCTCGGCAAATGATTCGTCGATTTCAGTGACGTTATCGACTGTGTCCATCCCGGCGCCGCCCGCCAGAGTGTCTGTGCCGCCGGCCCCAGTCAGGTCATCATCGTCGTCGCCACCGACGAGCATATCGCCTCGACTGCCCCCGTTGAGCGTGTCGTTCCCGGTGAGCCCCAGAATCGTGTCTGCGCCTCCGCGTCCGTTCACAATGTCGTCCCCCGCACCGGCATTGATCCCGTCTGAGCCGCTGCTGCCGATCAGGCTGTCGGCATCATCGCCGCCGGAGATTGAATCCGGGCCGCCTCCGCCGATGATGGTGTCGTCGCCAGCTTCTCCGAAAAGACTGTCCCGCCCTCTGTTGCCTCGAATCAGGTCCGCGTCGTTTCCGCCGCGAATGGAGTCTCTCCCTCCGCCGCCGAAGATGGTGTCAGTTCCGTCGTTTCCAAGGAGCGTGTCCTGTCCCGAGTTGCCCATGATGAAGTCGTTACCCACTCCGCCACTGACACTGTCCCCACCACTGCCGCCCAGGATCAGATCGTCGCCCGATCCACCATCGATGCTGTCACCAAATCCTGATCCGTACAGAGTGTCGTTTCCAGCAGCTCCCAG
This sequence comes from uncultured Planctomycetaceae bacterium, assembly GCA_963976765.1. Lineage (GTDB taxonomy): Bacteria > Planctomycetota > Planctomycetia > Planctomycetales > Planctomycetaceae > JABMPE01. The sequence goes on along the minus strand of CAXBME010000015.1, from coordinate 149,805 downwards.
AATGGTAATGCCAACTCCACCAGCATTCGTAAAGTCTCTTGGCGACACTGTGCTGAGATCGATCAGGTGAGCTCCGGGGCCAATACCGTTGACGACGATCGATTGAACAGAACTCGGAGCAACTGTTCCAAACTGTGTGTTGGCGACACCATTAATGTTGACGATAACCGTTCCGGACGGTCCGTTGGTCGCGCTGATTATGACACTGTCTGAGTCTGCGGTGTTTACTGCTAACTGGCCTGTGCCATTGTCGAACGTGACGCTGGCAAAGAGCGGCGGTTCGCTGGTCGGTGTGACCGCGTGCTGAATCGCGACAGCACCGAGATAGATGACGTTTGAGCTGACTCCGTCGTCACGAAAAAGCTGGATGTCGATTTCGCCAGACGAATCTGCCGTCACTGTCAGAGCGAAATTCTCAAGCGGCTGGGAATCATCGCCCTGCTGGTTATTAATCTGCAACTCTCCGCCAAAGCCAGACGTTGTCTGGACAAACGGAACCGGGTTGTCGCTGCCGTCTCCCAGAATGGTGACGGTGTGATTGATGTCCGTTCCGCCGCCAAATCGTTCGGCGACAAGAACGTAGACATTGTATTTCTCGTTTGGCGCGAGCCCGCTCCAGTTCGCGATAACTGTGTTTGCCGAATTCTTTGGCCAACCATAAACGCCGCCAGCACCTGCGAGTGGTGGTGTGTGAATTGGTACCGTAGAGCTGTCCGGGTCAGACGGCCCGACCGAGCGGCTTAGTGAATCAAACTGACCAACGGTCAGGTCGATGGTTGTCGTTGAGCCATCTTCACGGATTAGATCGCTAAATGTTTTCGGGGAGAATACTGCATCGGTTTCGTTGATCTCGGTCCAGTTCGCGGGGACCGATTCCCCGGACTGCTGAAAATCAACCGCCACCAGCGGTGTTCGTTCGTCGTCGATCACGGTTGAAATCACACTGTTGATCAACAGGCCGAGCGGGTAGTTGCTGTCAGAGCTGGCTGAAACTGTCTGCGTGATCGTGCCTGTGTGAGTTCCCTCGACGTCGGCATCGTTGAATGCTCGAATGAAAATTGTTCGTGCCGAGGTGTCTGCTACCGAAAGTGTAATTGAGTTACTGAATGTCGAACCGTTCGTGCTGACCAGAACGTCGGCGTCACCGGTAACGGTCAGTTCGACGGCGCTGGCAGGAGTCGTGTTCAAGGTCAGCGTGTAAGTGTCCGTGGCCGCCCCGACGGCTGATACTTCGCCGACGGATGTCCCTCCGTCGGATTCAACGATCGAAACCCCAGGTGCAGCCGCGTTGGCGGCAATGGTCACGTTGGCGTTGGAAATGTCGAAAAAGATGTTCCCCACCGCTCGCACCTGAAATCGCACCGTCGATGTTCGGCAGAGTGACGAAATGACTTCCGTCGTTCGCCGTTGTCGCGAGTGAATGCGGAAACGTCAGGCCGCCATCGGTCGACAGCAGAATTTCGACGTCACTGACGTTGATTCCGTTGGCTGTCGTGCCGGCCACGTCCCAGGTGATTTCCTGACTGGTCCCACCGATCAGCGTGGTCGTTGAATTCAGGTTGGTGAGTTCGAAGCCTGATCCCGTATTAACAACGGTCAGCAGCACGTCGTCACCGTTTGTGCCTCCCTGTTGATCACGCACCGTTGCTCGAAAATTGAGTGACCGATTCGTCGACGGAAGCTGCTCCCCCTTCGTTGGGGTCCCGCTGAGGATGTCACTGAGCTGCGGAAACACTCGCGTAAAAGTTCCGGACGAATCGGCCACAGCAGGCTCGAATGATCGAAACAGCGGGCTGGAGCCGTTGTCGGCGTCAAGCGGGTCGACGTTTTGAGCCGCTCCCAGATCCATCTGCTCGAAGTTGTAGAAGAGTGTGTCGCCGTCCGCGTCGGTGCCAGTGGCCGAAAGGCTGAACGGCGTGCCGGCAGGAATGATGAAGTCGTTGCCGGCTGTGACCACCGGAACCTGGTTGACGGCAGACGTGATTGTTCCAACGCCTGCGGTGTCGAGGTTTTCCAGATGCGCGACAATCTGGTCGATGCTGGCAGCGTGAAAGTAATCATCGGGATTGTTCTGAAGGTTGTTGCCGAATGGAGGCTCCTGAAAGACCGGCGGCAGGATCCCCGCGTACGACATGATGGTCGATCCGCTGCCAGGTTCGTACGCAGTGCCAGGGATCCGCGCCGGGTCACTCGAATTGAACGTGTGCGTCGCTCCGAACTGATGGCCGAACTCGTGAATGGCCAGAAGATCGAACCCGGATCCGGTTGGACTCGAAGTTCCGGACGCCCCCTGAGCTTTGATGCCGTCGATGCCGGCTGAATTCACCGTCGCCAGTCCGCCAGCCTCAAATGTGCCGAACACATGACCGATGTCATAGTTAGCCGAGCCGATGACAGAATCGAGCAAGGTCTGATTCTGCCCCAGCGAGGCACTCAGCGTTGTAAACGGATCTGATGACGGATGGTCTCCCCCGAAGACAATATCGAGGTTGTCGATCAGCTCCAGATGCACATTCAGTTCGCGATTCAGAATCTCGTTAAACGTGGCAACCGAGTTAACGATTGCCTGCTGAGCTTCAACTCGGTTGTCACCAAAGAATGCGGTGTATTCTTCAGTCGCGGACACGGCGAGTCGGTAAGTACGAAGACTGTCGCCATTTGGAGTTGCGGTCAGTAAGAGGCGGCATTCCAGTTGTTCTGTCTGCCAGCTTCGCCGAACAGCTCGGCGTGACGTCAGCCGTTGCCAGTAGTTCGACGGAGGCAGTGTCGACGTTTGCGGGTTCGTTCGGTTTTGCAGCAGCCGGCTGAAGAGCATCTCGTTGGTTCCTTTGATGATCGACGTGAAGTCTATCACCGCAGAACCGTCAGTTGACACAGCAGGTTGCGTGTAGAAACAGAAAAAGCCCGCCAAATTGGCGGGCTTTCTCTGAGAAGTGAAGCACTGGAGACGCGCTTCCTGTCAGCAAATAAGTCAGCAACTTTTCATATCTCAACCGCCTGATTGGACGCCACAACTGCTGCGGTGGACAGCCCGCAACAATTTACCGGATCGGGACGAAGCGATTCGGAAGGAGATTCAACGTCTGGCACGCGGCGCAAAACAAGAAGCAATCAGCGCGAGACGTGCTGGTTAAACCGGATCGAAACGTCCGTCAGGATAGACTCGCATCCCGGGCCCGACGTCTTCCGGAGGCACGGCGAACATGTGGAACCGCACCGGGTGGTCATCGACCTTACCACTGATCGTGATGTAGGCCTGTGCTTCGTCGACGTCGGCAGCGGATTCGGGGAAGACACTCCAGAAGAATTCGTCGACATTCTTGAACCGAGCGACCAGGCGTTGCAGGTCCAGCTCGAACGGCATCGACTGAGTCTGGCCGTCGCGGGGCCCACCGACGATCTCAGTCGCTCCCAGATACATCCGCACGACCCATGATTCTTCTTCCAGGCGGCTATCGAAACCGACGCGGGCGATACCAGTGAGTGGTTCAAAGATGTCTGCGAGTTCCTCGATCAACCCGGTCAACCATTCCGGACGTGAGTCCCGACGGTTCTGGCCGGGTTGCCAGGATTCCATCTGCTTCATGAGGTGCTGTACGACGAGATGAGAGTGGCTCAATGTGACGACTCCAGAGGGGCGATTCAAAGTGGCGGTGTCTGTCTGGATACGCGAGCCGGAGCGATTGAGCTGGCGCCAAGTGTGGCGAGCAGTTGAAGGGGCTCGGTGGTGCGTACCGTGTTGCACCCCAAGTATCGACCCTGGTTCGCAAAACGCGCTGGCAATCACCCGGAAAATGTCTGGTTAATCCCCAGGCACTCACCATTGCACCTGCCGTACCGGCGATGCGTGTTAGTCCCGGTCGGACCTCAGGCGCCGCTCGTTCATGCGCCGCGTTTCGTGACACTGCGAACGGATATGTCACGTATGGCCGATTCGCGGTCTTCGGTCGCGAGAAGCAGTAACGGTCAGTCAGGTGAGCCGTCACTCCGCCGACAATTTCACTTCAGCTGGGCAAAAAAACAAAACCCGACTGAAGTCATTCAGCCGGGTTTTGCCAGGTTTAAACTACCGAACTGTTACATCCCGGATGCGAGGTAATCGAGGTACACCTTGCCTACGTTCGCAGACGCGGTATCGCCGTCATGAACGAACAATGCGTACCGCAGACGCAGTTCCTTACCAGGGAACAGGAAGTAGGGTTGCGCGGGACGTTTTTTATTCGTGTAAGCGCTCTCGCCAAACGGACTGATCGAAAACAGTCCGTAGTTTCTCACGTGGTAACGTGACGGTCGGAAGTTGAGCGGGTGATCGAACAAGGCTACTCCAAATGTCCTGCCATCGACTTCGCCGCTGTAGTCGATCCAGCCAGTCGGCTTGCCCCAGCAGTCGACTGTCCCTTTCGCGCCTTCGGCGTTAACGACTCGGCCGCCTTCTTTTTCCTTCATGGACTCAGCCATCCGAAAGCCGAACAGACCTTCCTTGGTGTCGCCGAACTCGACCGGTTCTTCGCCCGACGCGGTGAAGGCGATGTCGTAACCAAGCAAGCCGTTCTCCCAGATGCTGATCGTTGTGGTTTCCCGCACGACGGCTTTGCCTTCCGGATCAAGCCAGTCGTTGGTGACTTTCATTTTCGCCGGGTTGCCTGCCGCGACTGTAACCTCGACGCCGCGGTTTGCGATCCTGCCTTCCTCTGCCCAGAACTTGACGCCGCCCACTTCGTCCACCGCAACCCACACTCCCTTGTGGTGAGGATGGTCACCCTGCGAACGGTCGGTGATGATCGGCCGAGTGATGACCGTGCCGTCACCGCCTCTCACCGGCCACATGTACGGCTTGGGCTGAGTATCGGCGAAGTTGTAAGTGGAGAAGTCCCGCCCATTGATAATGATGGCGACTGTTTTCGAGCTATCGTCTTTCTTCAGCTCGACGGCGGCCTGAGCAGACGGGATGGCGAGTAAACAGGCTCCGGACACGAGCAACGCAATTCGGAGGAAGGATCGAGGAATTCGAAGCAGGCATTTCATGGGGCGTACTCCTGAGAGCAAAGTGGTGGGTTGATAAGGTGTCGATCGGGAAGCCTATGGATTCGAACGCTGAGAGGAAATCGAATCAACCATTGTCGATACTTCAAATTTTGCAGGTTCGGTTGAAGCTGGACTCAGCTTCAACCGAAACAAACGGTAGTTTCAACTCTTTGGGAGATTCTCAGATTGGCTCCCCCTTTTGGTGTGGAATGTGTGACGGCGGATCCGTAGACTTCGCCGCCTTGGAAACAGGCTGCGGTTTTTTCGCTTTGCCAGACTGTGTTGTCTGGAAGGTCCCGCGGGACAGTCAGAGCGAATTTTGAGCATAGACCCCTGGAGGTTTTATGTTCCGTGAAGAAAAACCATTTCTCCTTAATTCGGCCAGCGGGCAGCTCTAGCCCAGATTGGTCAGCGACCGCTGAGGCAGATTCTGCCCGTACTGCGTCGCGCCTCGTCGGCTTGCCCGTCGTTCAGTTGCCGCTCGGCCTGATGAAACGACTGATTGCTCGCTCGACTTCCAGATCCGGAATCGCTTCCCGGACGCTCGTGCTGACACTGTCATCGTTGCTCGGTTTGAGAAAGACCGGCGATTTCAGCAGTTGCTTAGGTCGGCTCCGCTGCCGACTTCAGTTGCCTCGGATCGTCCGTTCCAGACTGAGACCTGCGTTTCTTCAGCGATGATACCTCGCTGCTGAGTCGGCAGAGTAATTCCGACGGCATCCCTGCAGCTCAGCTTCGTAATGTGGGCCTGCTGCATGCTCGCTGCGTGATTCAAGTTAACTGCTTCAGCTGCGGTCGCGGTCTGCACAAGTCGGCGACGCCAGAGTTCACTCATCCTGAATTGTGGGAAGAGTGCTGGTCTGGCAGCAGCGATTTGCTTTACGGCTGCTGTTTGAAACTGACCTGAGCTACCGGTCCGTCGAGTCACAGTCTTGCAATTTGACTCTCGTCGTCCGGATTTTCAGTCAGCTCCAAAGACGATTCCGCTTCTTCTCCGTCAACAATCTCCTCCTCACAATCAGGGGCAGGCTATGAATTCTTCCGCAACTTCCGCTGTGCTTCCAGTCCGTACCGTCGCTGATCACTCGGTACGGTTTTCGAAACCCGTGCTGTCGTTCGATCAGGCTCGCGAGCTTTCTCGACAATACGGAACACCGACGATCGTCATTTCAAAGTCGACGCTTACGAATACTTATCAGACGATGAAAGCCGAACTGCCGAATGTCGAAATGTTCTACGCCGCGAAGGCAAACTCCGACGTCAGCATCCTGCGTCCGTTGTTTCAGGCTGGCTCGTCCGTCGACGTCTGCTCGTACCGAGAGTTGCAATCGGCGTTGCTGGCCGGTTTCAGCCCGGACCAGATGATCCACACACACCCGTGCAAGACGATTCAGAATCTGATGGATTGTTACAACGAAGGCGTGCGATGGTTCACCGTCGACTGCTCAGGTGAAATCGACAAGCTGGTTCGCTACACGCCGGACGTCAACGTGATCCTGCGGCTGGCTGCGGCGTCGACATCAAGCCTCATCAACCTGTCGGCAAAATTTGGCTGCGATCCGGTCGACGCTTCGGCTCTGGCTGCTGAAGCCGGTCGCAAAGGCTTGAATGTTCGCTGCCTTTCGTTCCATGTTGGATCGCAGTGCCTGAATCCGGAAGACTTCCGCACGATGCTGACCCGAGCCCGTCTGGCGTGGGATCAATGTGTGGCTGCAGGAGCACCGCTGGAAGTCCTCGATATCGGCGGCGGATTCCCCGCTCCGTACCGCACCGGCGTAATGTCGCTGTCCGATTACTGCCGTCATCTGTCAGCGGCACTGGATGCCACGTTCGGCGACCTGCCGATTCGGATCATCGCCGAGCCTGGCCGTGGAATGTGTGCCGAAGCCGCCACACTGATCACTCGTGTCGTCGGTAAGTCGGTTCGAGGCGGGTTGCCCTGGTATTTTCTTGACGAAGGGATCTACGGGTCGTTCTCTGGCAAACTGTTTGACTACTCCGATTTCGAACTGATTGCCGAAGCTGCCGATGTGCGTCCCCGCTCGGCCTGTATCGTTGCCGGCCCAACCTGCGATTCGCACGACGTCGTTTCGACCGACCAGGAACTCCCGGAACTGGAAGTCGGCGAACTGCTGCTGGTTCCAACCATGGGAGCCTATACTTCCGCCAGTGCGTCTGGCTTTAACGGTCTGGACATCGCTCGCGTCGTCGAAATCGATTAATAATCGCTTGAGAGGCCGGGTGCGTGTATCGATACGCACCCGGCCTGTTGATGCCGGACGCTGTTCCACCCTCAACTGCGAGACCTGGGAGCTCGCATTCCATTTCCATGAAACTCAGGAGACCTCGGCGCGCAAGCCCGCGTCGGCAACACGAAAGCGGAAGAATTTGAATCATGATCATGCCTCAAAACGCAATCGACTTTGATGGTCGAATCCTTGTTCTTGGTTGCGGCAGCGTCTCACAGTGCACCGTGCCTCTAATCCTGCGACACATCAACTGCCCGGCCAATCGCATTACCGTGATGGACATGGTTGATAACCGTGAGACAATTTCTGAAGCGATCACGGCTGGAGTCAAATACCGCATCGGCAGGGTCACTCCGGAAAACTACGACGAAGTGTTGAGCGAACTGCTGGACGACGGCGACCTGTTTATCGATCTGTCCTGGAACGTCGACACGCTGACAATGCTGGACTGGTGCCATCATCGCGGAGTTCGATACGTCAACACATCCGTCGAAGAATGGGACCCCTACGAAAAGTCCGGAGCCGATTTCACGCTCTATCGCCGTCAGATGAATCTTCGAAAACTGATCGCCAGCTGGGACAATCGCAAAGGCCCGACCGCTGTCATCGATCATGGAGCCAATCCCGGACTGGTTTCCCATTTTACGAAGATGGCACTGCTGGACATCGCACAGAAAATCATCGACGAAAAGCCGGACGACGATCGCGTGCTGAAACTCGAAGCGGCAATGGAAACCGGTGAATTCAACGAGTTGGCCATGCTGACGGGCGTTCGCACGATTCATATCAGTGAGCGGGACACTCAGATTGCGTCAGAGCCTAAACGCGTCAACGAGTTCGTCAACACGTGGAGCGTCGAAGGCTTCTACGAAGAAGGCATCGCTCCGGCTGAGATGGGATGGGGCACTCACGAGAAACGCCTTCCTCCGGGCGCCAACACGCACGACGCCGGACCAAAGAATCAGATCTTCCTCGACAGCCGAGGCATGAATACCTGGGTCAAGTCATGGGTTCCCTGCGGTCAGATTATTGGCATGGTGATCCGTCACGGAGAAGCCTTCAGCATCTCGGACTACCTGACAGTTCATGACGACGATGGCGCGGTGCTTTATCGTCCGACGGTTCACTACGCTTACTGTCCGACCAACGCGGCCATTGCTTCGCTCCACGAATTGAACATGAGAGATCTGAAGCTGCAGAAAAAGCATCGGATCATGACCGACGAGATTATCTCCGGTCGCGATGAACTCGGGTGCCTGCTGCTGGGGCATGACTACGGAGCGTGGTGGTGTGGCAGCCTGCTCGACATCGAAGAAACTCGCGAGCTCGTTGGAGGGCAGAATCCGACAACGTTGCAGGTCGCGTGCTCGGTCCTGGGCTGCGTGTCCTGGATGATCCGAAACCCCAATGAAGGTGTGAACCTGCCCGACCATCTGCCGCACGACGAGATCATGAAAGTTGCCCGGCCCTACCTGGGACCAGTCGTCTCACAACCTTCAGACTGGCGACCCGTTCCCGAAGATTCAGTCGACGACTGGGACGACCTCTGGCAGTTTGAAACGTTCCTCGTTCAGTAAACTTCGTGTCAAATTTTGATTCGCAGAGTTAGCAGAGGATGACGCAGCGAAACTGCAGAACTCGGCGTTCTTCAGCGTTACACCTCGCGACCTCTGCGATTTTCTCTTTGATGTTCCGTCGGCGCTGCTAGACCAGATCCCGCGCACACCGAAATCCCAGGTTGCCGCCTGAGCTGTCGGGGGTGTTGCCGATGCGGGCGGACAGGCGGTATCGGTTGCAGTACGAATCGTGGCAGAGGTACGAGCCACCGCGTTGAACTCGGTTGGTACCTGACGGCGGACCGGTCGGGTTGTCACGAAGATCGGTGCGAATCTGGTGGAAGGTCGGGCTGAACCAGTCCTGGCACCATTCCCAGACATTGCCAACGCAGTTGTAGAGGCCGTACCCGTTGGGTTCGAAAGTGTCGACAGGGCACGTTCCTTTGAAGCCGTCTTTACCGGTGTCCTTCCTGGGAAAGTCGCCTTGGAAAATGTTGCAGCGGAATTTTCCGCTTCTCAACAGTGAGTTTCCCCACGGCCAGATTTTCTGTTCGAGTCCTCCGCGAGCCGCGTACTCCCACTCGGCTTCCGTCGGCAACCGCTTGCCGGCCCAGCGGCAGTAAGCCTGCGCATCGTTCCACGAAACCTGCACGACCGGGTGGTCGAGGATGTCGTCGATGTTTGAGTCAGGTCCGGTTGGATGCTGCCAGGATGTTCCCGCAACGGCGAGCCACCATTCAAGGCCGGCGACGGCTTTCGATTGACGAAGCAGTTCCCGCTGCTTCTTTGTAATGTGAAGCTGGAAAACGAACGACCAACCGAAACGTTCGGCTTCGGTGACGTAACCCGTCGCGTTAACAAACTTCGCAAACTGCTCGTTCGAAACGGCGCAGACATCGATCAGGAACGAATCAACTGAGACTTCACGAACTGGCCCTTCTCCATCCTGCTGCCAGGTCTCCGGTCCTTCGCCGCCCATCAGAAAGGTGCCGCCTGGGATTTCGACCATGCCTTCGCCGGTCAACGCCGTGACATCGGTGACGCGCGTCCCCGCGGTGGGACCGACGTCTTGCGAACGGGTGCCGCTGCTGGCTTGCCCAGCTGTGCAGGGAGGCTGTGACGGATCACTGCTGGGCAAGCCAACGGTGGCACCCGACATTGAAATTTCAACAGTCGAATTCCGACTCGGAGTGCAGCAGGATTTCGGTTTGACAGAATCAGGTTCATTCATGCAAATCGTTCGCGAAGATCGCTGCGTGGCAGGCCGTCAGCACGGGGTCAGAGAGGCGGCCGTCCACCAGCGCCTCGTGATGGCGGTCGGAGTGTCCGCACTGCCAACTCAATGAAAATGAACGCAGAGGATGCAAAGGGCTCGCAGAGGTGGGGAGATCGTTCTCCTTTTTTCTCTGCGAAAGCTTTTACGCCCTCTGCGTTCTGAAATGCAGACGCCGAAAAATCGACTATTTCGCGGGCAGGTTGAAGTCGCCGTCGATGTTTCGCCAGATAGCGTGAACGTGGTTGGCGCTGTTCTGCGTGTTGTTGTACTCGATCAGGAACGTCGGCCCCTGAACTCGGTAAGCGTGGCGAGCGTTTCGTTCGCTGTCGCCCCACCAGGCAAAGTGAATGTTGTCTTTGCCGCCATCGTTGATCTGCTGGCGACGTTCTACGGCGACGTCCGCCGGCATGTTCTGCAGGTATTCGGTGAGCAGGTCAGCCATCAGCTTCTTCTGGTCGGTAGACATTTCTTTCAGAGCCAATCCGACGGGGGCGCTGGTGTCTGGCTGCGTGGTTCCTGTGCTGCGAATGTCGTTCGGAGCGTCTTTCGAAATCCAGCACTTCTTAACCTGATCCGGCGAGCACTGCTTCAGGATCTGCCGCGCGATGTCTTCTTCCGGCCCGAGGACCCGGATCTCGCGGCCCGGTCCGGCATCGACGAAACCGGGGTTGGCTCCGAAGAATTCAGGAGTCGTTGAAACCAGTTCGCCGTCAACGATTGTGTAGTTCAGTGAAAGATGATGCCCTTCGACTCGCCAGCCCCAGGAGCCCTTGTTGCCCGGTTTTCCGAAGATACTGATGTAGTACTTCTTCGGGTCACGCTTGTCGCGTCGTTCTTCCCTCGTGCCGCCTTCCAGTAGGTAGAGCAGCTCTTCGAGGCTCATGACGTTGAGAGCCTGGTCGTAACCGACTTCGGACAAGCCGGAACGAAGCAGCGCGAGTCCGGTTTTCAAGGCTTCGCCTTCGAGGTCTCGGATTGGCAGTCCTTTCCGCTCGCGCGGGATGTAGTGCCAGTTGAGTCGTTCTTCGTCGCTGAATCCGAACGACGTTTTGGCGAGTTGGGCATCGGTCAGCGTCGCGGTGAACGCGTTGGCGGCTTCAGCCATCTGTGCGGCCGGAGCTGGTTGCTTCTGAAAGTTTGCCGAGAGCAGCGCTCCCAGCATGAGAACTACGGACGCCGATACGGCGAGTTGGCGGGTTTTCACTGAAGTCACTCCGTCATTGTCAGGAAGGGGATGTTCGAGGATGGCAACATGCCAGGTGAGGTTGCCTGATGATTTCAGGCAACGCCGATGATGCAGCGTGGCAACACGATTTGCGGCTGCTGGTGTAATGTCGAAACTGTTGAACGTTTACTTCGAATTCAGAAAGTTGCCGTCAGCAAAAGAGTTGCGCTATCCCGGTGGCCAGGAAAGTGTTCGGCCCCCAAGCAGGTGGATGTGAATGTGGTCCACCGTTTGCCCCCCATCAGTTCCGCAGTTGATCACCGTGCGGTAGCCGTTTTGAAGTCCGAGGTCCGCAGCGACTTTTCGCACAACGACAAACAGGTGCCCCATCAGCTCGGCGTCTTCGTTTTCGAGTTCGTTTAACGCTGCGATCTCTTTTTTCGGGATGACGAGCACGTGAGTGGGAGCCTGCGAATTGATATCTCGAAACGCCAGCGCCTTGTCGTCTTCGTAGACGATGTCGGCCGGAATTTCCCGGTTGATGATCTTTGTGAAGATGGTGGGCATGACGGTTCCTGATTCACCTGCCACGTCTGTCGAAAGCGGGCCGGTGAAGGTAGCAGATCAGAGTTTTGAAACAAACGGAGCAGGCGACTCAACAGCGGGCCGCTGTCAGCAATGGACGCGTGATCGAACAACGACCGAAGTCACCTTTCCGGTGCAAGGGGATTGAGATGATGCAGATAATCGAAATCAACGGCTCAGAACACCCCGTTAAGTCGGGTTCCCGGCGCGGGAACATCATCCTGCTCTCGGCGTTCGTGCTCACGATGGCTTTTGCTTTTGCAGCATTCAGCATCGACATTGGCTACCTGTCCGTCACCAAGGGGCAATTGCAGTCAGCGGTCGATGCAGCAACGCTGGCCGCAGCGATGGAGTTGAATCCGAACATCGATCAAACAGCCGTCGAGACGAATGTTAAGAACGCCGCCAGCGAAGTTGCTGGCCTGAATGCTGTCGGAAATCACTCCGGCCTGCTGCTCGACCCGAGTATCGATATCGAACTTGGTCGACGTGACTGGAACGCAGCCAACTCAGCATTCGTGTTCTCGTTCGGGCCAAAGGCTGTGCCTTACAACATTGTACGAGTCACTGGCAGGCTGGACGATGTCTGGAACCCGGTGACCGGGCAGGTCGAAAACCGAAAACTGCCATTGTTTTTTGCTCCGGCCATCGACCAGGACAACGTGATCATGAAAGTTGGTTCGGTTGCGACGTACCAGCCTCGCGACATGATTCTCGTGCTGGATTACTCTGGCTCGATGAATGACGACACCGAGTTCAAAAACTGCAATGAACTCGGACATACGTGGATCAACAGCGCGATCGACACGATGTGGACAGAGCTCGGCGAGCCCGCGTACGGCAACATGCCTTACGCTCCGACCTACCTGACGGTTGAAGGCGTACCGGAAGATGCCGCCAACAACATTCCGCACATCACTGTTGAATATCGTCGCAATTCTGTCGAAGTCACGTCGACGACTGATCTGAAGAAAGTCATTCTTAAAGACAGCAGCGGAGGCTATCGGACCTTCGACGATCTTTCGGGAACGACGGGCGTCTTTAACGACAACAATAAGATTCGCCGAGTCTGGGTCGAGTCAGGCAACAATATCGCGATTTCAGGAGACAATGCTGGCGAGCGGTTCGAATTCGACGATGCCGACATTGTTGCTCATCTTGGACTCGACGCCGTCACTTATCCGCACCCATCTGGATCGTGGACCAGCTTTGTCGACTACGTCAACGACAGTGGCAACGTCAACGAGGCGACCTACCGAGCGAAGTACAGCACGAAATGCCTGATCAACTACTGGAACGAATCTTATCCGTTGTATTCTCAGACGCCGGGGCTGTCGGTCTGCTCGACTCAGCCTCTGACCGCGGCGAAGAATGCGTCGGACGTTCTTTGTGATTACATCACGGAGGTCGAAGCGGACGATCAGGTTGGCCTGACAGTCTACACCCACACAAGTTCAGACGGTGCGTACCTCGAAAGTGGCCTGACGCACGACATTGCTTCGATCAAGCCCCTGTACCGAAACCGCCAGGCGGCTCACTACGACAACATGACAAACATCGGCGGCGGACTGAAAGTGGCTCGGGAGGAACTTGCAAACAATGGTCGACAAGATGCCTATCGAGTCATCGTGCTGATGACTGACGGCGTTGCCAATCGTCCTTCGAATAACCCGGAGGGCTGGGCAGTTCAACAGGCCAACCTCTGCAAGTCGTCAAAGATCAAGATCATGGCGATTGCTCTGGGGCTGGGAGCTGACGAAGACCTGATGGAAGAGCTCGCCACGATTACGGGCGGGAAACATTTTGTTGTGCCGGGCGGTGGCACGATCGCCGAATACGAAGCTCAGCTCATGCAGGTCTTTCAGGAGATTGCAGCAGACCGTCCGCTCAAACTCCTCCCAACCAGCTACTGAGGTTTCAGCCACCGGCATAACGTGACATTTGTGGCAACGTTGCAGGATTGAAGGAGCAGGAGCTGAAATCATCGCTACCGTAGTCGCCGATTCCGACGTCGCAGATTTCATGAGCTACCGTTCTGGCGGGAGGAATCAAACTATGAAACAGCTAATAAATCGACGAAACAACCGCCGTGGCGCGGCCCTGGTTGAGATGGCACTGGTGTTGCCGATCTTCTTCGCCGTCGTTCTTGGTATCGTCGAATTCGGACGAGCCATGATGGTCAGCCAGATGGTGACCAACGCGGCCAGGGAGGCGACTCGGCTTGGGATTATCGACGGCTCAACAAATAATGATGTCGAAACCTGGGTCGAGGGGTTCCTCAACGACTCGATCAATGTGGCAGCCAGCGACGTCACGGTGACCATCACTGTCGATGCCGCTCCAGGAAACGATGACCCGAACGATCTGATTGAGAACGCTCAGGCGCGAGACCTCGTGACCGTGAACGTTTCCGTTCCGTTCGACAAAGTCAGCTATGTGCCGGGGAGTTATCTCAACGGGAAAAATCTGTCGGCACAAAGCTCAATGAGACACGAGTAGCGTAGCTTGTGTATGAGAAGAGAGACTGAGAAGGCCTCGCATCCCGTTTGGGCTGCGAGGCCTTTTCGCATTTCTGGTTCAAGCGAGTTCTGATCGTGCGTTGCAACCGGGCAAGCCAGCAGCGGCTTACTCAAGCGAAACAAGCGACTACCCCCCGCCGATCGCAGGCAGAAAATGAATCTCGCCACCGGGCGAGACTTTTTGAAACAGCCCCAGTCCGCTGACTCGCCCGCTGACCGAGACGCTCAGTCCGGGGCGTAGTTCATCCGCCGTGCAAAGACGATCGGCGATGCCGGGAAAACGCTCGTCAAGGCAAGCGATCGCCTGTCGAACGGACGACGCTTCAACCTCAACGCTCTCAGCACCGTTGGTAAGGCTGCGAAACTGTGGCGGGATGAAGACTGTGATCATGGTTTTATCCATCGAGGACGCCGCGAGTTCATCCCCAGGTACGACGAGCACTCTGAATCTGGTGGGCTCTGTCGCGCGATCATCCAGACGCTGTGATGTTTTTGATCGTGGGGCGTGACCAGCAGGCTGGACACCATTTGTAGCGTGTCGGCGCGGAGCTGTCCTGCGGTTTGCGTTTGCAAAGAGGCTGCTGGATTACGGACCGAAGCGGGTTCGCGGGCCGGTGCGGTCGGCGACTTTTGTCGGAGCGACCGGGCGAGCGGGCTCGAAACCTTCGATCTTGTACGAGTCGAGCATGTTGTTGACTCGAATTTCGATACGGGTCAGCTCGTCGCCCTGCTCGCGAGTCACGAACAGAATGGCGATGCCCGGCGTGTCAGATGACAGTCGACCGGTTCGTCCGATGCGGTGTACATAGTCGTCGCAGAATTCCGGCACGTCGTAATTGATGATGTGCGAGATCCCGCTGACGTCGATGCCTCGTCCTACGACGTCGGTGGCGATCAACAGTTTGACCTCGCCCGCACGGACGCGCTTCATGACGCTGTCGCGTTTCCGTTGCTGAAGGTCGCCGTGCAGTGTCTCAACACTCGGCAGCTTGACGCGAAACTTGTTGTAAAGCTCGTCGGCTCGGCGTTTGGTTCGAGTGAAGACGATCGCCTGCTGCGGGCGTTCCTGAGCGAGCAACCGGACCAGCGTTGGGAATTTTCGGTCTTCGTCGACCGTGATGTAGTACTGCTCAATTTGCCGGGTGACGACTGCGTCCTGAGACAGGTCGACCATCTCCGGCTCGTTCATGTACTTCTGAGCAAGCCGTTCGACCGGCGGCGGCAGCGTCGCAGACAGCAGCAAAGTCTGGCGTTCAGCCGGGCATCGCTTAAGGATTTTTTCGATGTCCGGGCGGAAGCCGATATCGAGCATGCGGTCAGCTTCGTCGAGGATCACGAAATCCAGCGTGGAGAGATCCAGCGAGCGGCGGTTCATCAGGTCGATGACCCGCCCCGGAGTTCCGACGATGATCTGTGCGCCGCGGTTCAACTCGTCGACCTGCGTGCGGATCGATTTTCCACCGACGATCGCTACAACTCCGACTTTCCGGTTGGCTGACAGTTTGCGGGCTTCGTTGGCGACCTGCTCAGCGAGTTCACGGGTCGGCGTCAGAATGAGCGCGAGTGGCCGTTTGGAGTCGTAATCAATGTGTTCCAGAACGGGAATTACAAACGATGCAGTCTTGCCTGTACCTGTATGGGCCTGTCCGATGCAATCCTTGCCGGTCAGGGCAATGGGGATGAGCCCGGCCTGAATCGGACTGGGTGATTCGAATCCCATTTTCTTCAGGGATTTCAACATCGTGTCGCTGAGACCAAGGTCCTTAAACAGGGGACCTGCCGGGGTATCTGACTGACTCAAGAAACTCTCCAATACTGTAAATCATTCCTGCACGTCGGGATTGCACACGAAATCGTCTGCAATCACCAGTCTCCGGTATCACGAAAGTACGAATTCGCGAGGCAAATCGGCTTTGAACGTCGGATAATTGGCTCGGTAAGTGACTTTTCGTTGCGATAAGCCCGTCGGGATGACTTCCTGGCCGATGGCGTGTCGACACGGTATCGAAGACAAGTATTGCGGAGGCTATGTCTTTATCATCAGTGGCAAGCCGACAGGAATTGCAGATCCGTGAATGGTAGCGAACGAGCAGGCAACTTGCCGTGTTCTCATTGGCTGGCTTTGGTTAAAGAGTGCGTCTCGACGCGCCAGCGAAAAAATGGTGCGTCAAGACGCACCCTACTGAGGAATTCACCAATGGCGAATGCCGCAGAAGTGATCGATATTCACAAATATTACGACCTCGGCGGCCACATCGTGAAAGCGCTGCAGGGCGTCTCGCTGGTCGTTCCCGAAGGCGACTACATCGCGATTATGGGTTCGTCGGGAAGTGGCAAGAGCACGCTGCTGAACCTGCTCGGCGCACTCGATCGACCGACGAAGGGTGAGTACATCATCGGCGGCACGCCGGTCTCGCAGCTCAATGACGACCAGTTGTCCGGCATCCGCAATCAGATGATCGGGTTTATTTTTCAGTCGTACAACCTCGTGCCTCAATACACGGTGCTGGAGAATATCGAAGTGCCGCTGCATTATCGGAAAGGCACGCCTGCACTTTCGGCGAAGGATCGCGAGTGGTGTCGCGAGCTGGCCGCGATGGTCGGGCTGGGCGACCGCATGACGCATCGACCGTTTCAGCTTTCGGGCGGTCAGCAGCAGCGGGTCGCGATTGCCAGATCTCTGGTCAGCGATCCAAAGATCATTCTGGCCGACGAACCGACCGGAAATCTCGACTCGACGACCGAAGCCGAGATCATGGAAATGCTCGATAAACTGAATGCAGAAGGTCGTACTATCATCATGGTGACGCACGAAGCGGAGGTTGCTCGCCGATCTAAACGGCAGATCTACATGAAAGACGGTCTGATCGCCGGCACTGGTGTGTTTCCCGGGCTGGAAGCTGCGAAGTAAATTGAGATCGGGCTGGTCGATCTGCATGGAATTCTACAGTCCACGATAAAAAAGCATCGCATCGGAGCTGCTTGATCGTCAGGACGATTGAAACCGGTATGATCCTGGGTCCACTGTGGAAATTTCGGTTAGCGACTTGCAGGTCATTGGCTTCCGAATGTTGCGTTGTCGAACTTGCCTTCAGGCCGGTGAACGACTTCTCGCGACGGCTTTTGCAGAGACAAAATTCTCCATTTTGATTAATTGAGCGAACAGGCTGGCTCGTCAGTTGCTGGTTCGCTGGAGCTGGTATGTCTCGGCTGTTGGATGAAAACACTTTTCGGTATCCGCTGATTGATGCGGCTGGTTCTCCGCGAGAACTTGGGCGGCAGCATGGCGAGCAGGCTCGAACAAAAATTGCTGGCTTCGTCGGCTGGATGTGCGAAACGTTCAAAATGACGCAGTCCCAGCTCGAACGAAAGGCTCGAACTTTCCTGCCGCTGCTGAATCGTCACTGTTCCCACCTGATGGAAGAAGTGAGCGGCCTGGCGGAAGGAGCCGGAATCAAACCCGATTCGGCGCTGGCCTGTCAGCTTCGCGGTGAACTGGCTGGTTATTTATCCGAAGCGTGTACGACGTTTGTGCTGGGGCCGGACGTTACGGCCAACGGTGAAACGTTGATTGGCCAGACCAGTGACATGGCCGACGAGGTGCGAGACTTTGCCTACGTGCTGCATCTGCAGCCGGAAGGTCGTCCTGAGGTCATTATGTGGACCTTTGGAGGGATGCTCGGTTATCACGGCTTGAACGAGTGCGGTGTTGCTCACTTTGCGAATTCACTCGGCGGAGGCCCACCCTGGCGTCCGGGGCTTTCGCACTATCCACTTAAACGTCTGATTCTTGAGCAACAGAATCTCGCAGCAGTTCGCAGTTTAATGGGCAGTTATCCGGTTTGTTCAAGCGGCAATTACGTTCTCTGCGACGGCTCGGGTTTAATTCTTGACGTCGAGTTGACCGCAGATGGTCCGACGGAAATCAGCGACACCGGCGAAGGTTTCATCGCTCACTCGAATCATTTTCTTTGTACGCCTCACTCGTGCCCGGAAAATCACGCGGCCACCCTGCCGGATTCGTTTGCGAGGCTCGATCGGATTCGCAGTCTGATCAAAAAGGATGCCGGGCGGCTCAACGTCAGCATGATGAAGTCGATCCTGGCCGACCATGACGGATATCCCGTCAGCATTTGCAGGCATCCGCACGGAGGGCCGGGCGACGGCATGTTGCCAAATTACGGCCGGACGGTCGCCGCGATCATCGCCGAGCCGAATCAGGGGCGATTCCACATTGCGAGCGGGAATCCCTGCGAGGCTCCTTTTGTCGAATATCGGCTTGGGCGCCCTGCAGCTGGGGATTGGCAAAAGTAGCAGACGTACTCCGCACTTCGTCCGCCGGACCTGCGTCGCGGGGAGTGTGCCGCCATTTTGAGACTGGGTCGTCCTTCAGGTGTCCGACCGATTTGTTCGAGCCTTGTGGAAAGCCGCGTCGAGACTGCCGAAGTGACCAGGGTAGCTGGAAAGCCGCTGAACTGGCTGGTAGTTTAGCGCCTTTAACCGCGAAGAATTCGTCCTCGGAAACTCTTCCGATTGCCTGGCTCGAACTCGCGGTCAATCATGCCGCACAGTTCGCGCAAGAGTCACCATGTCAAGAATCAGCGCCGAATCATTTCTCAGTCTGATCCAGCAGAGCGGCCTCGTGGAAGAGGATCGGCTGCAACGTGAAGTCGACAGCCTGGAAGCTCAGGGGCACAACGTTGCGGAAGCGTCATCGCTGGCCGACTCTCTGGTTGAACGGGATCTGCTGACGGAGTGGCAGGCTGAGAAACTGCTTCGCGGAAAACACAAAGGTTTCACGCTCGGAAAATACCGGCTCCGGCGGTTGCTCGGTAAAGGCGGGATGAGTTCGGTTTACCTGGCCGAACATGTGCTGATGCGTCGTCAGTGCGCGATCAAAGTGCTGCCGATCAAACGGGTCGAAGACACGTCGTACCTGGCACGTTTTCATCGTGAAGCTCGCGCGGTGGCGTCATTGGATCATCCGAACATCGTTCGCGCTTACGATATCGACCACGAGACCGAAGGTGACAAGGATATTCATTTCCTGGTGATGGAATATGTCGACGGCGAAAGTCTCCACGACTGCGTCAAGGACAAAGGCCCGTTGTCACTGGATGATACCGCCGAGTTTTTCCGGCAGGCCGCGCTGGGACTCGAAAATGCTCATAAGAACGGACTGATTCACCGCGACGTAAAACCTGGAAATCTGCTGATCGACCGCTCTGAAGTGGTGAAAGTTCTGGATCTCGGACTTGCCAGATTTTCCGAAGTCACGGACGACAATCCGTTGACGCTTGCTCATGACGAAAAAGTTCTGGGGACTGCGGACTTCCTCGCCCCTGAACAGGCCATGGACAGTCACACTGCCGACCATCGAGCCGACATTTACGGGCTCGGCTGCACGGCGTACTTCGCGTTGACTGGCTATCCGCCGTTTCGGGAGGGGACGCTGACTCAGCGGTTGATGTTTCATCAGACTAAAGAGCCGCCGGCACTGGCGGGAGAACGTCCGGAGATCGGAAACACGCCACGCGGTGTGGAGCTGGATAAAATTGTCCACCGCATGATGGCCAAAAAGCCCGACGAGCGTTTTCAGACAATGGGTGAAGTGGCCACGGCATTCGCGCGCTGGTTGAAAATTTACGCGACTGCTGATTGGCGAAACGCTCACCCGGACGCGTTTTTCAAGTCCGATGCTGGAGCCTCCGGGGGAGCTTTGCCTGTGGCGAAAGCTGTTGCCGTCCCGGTCGCCAAAGCGGTTGCACCGAATGTTGCCGCTCCGGTGGCAAAGGTGGTAACCGGCGGTGACGCTCAGCTGCAAGGTTTGGAAACGCAAACGCCGGATGTTGCCAAAGCCACTGCGGCACCGCCGGTTCCGGTATCATCGGATTCGCCTCCGGTGGCGTCTCCCGTTTCGCATCCGGTGGCATCGCCCCCTGAAAACCCGATCGTTGCTGCGGCTGCTCCTGTTGAAGCGGCTCCTGCCGAACCGGAACCGGCTTCCGACGACGGAGCTGATCCCGGGTTTGGAGCATTCCTCGCCGGTTTTGATGGTGGCAGTGACGCTGGTGCTCCAGCGTTTGCCGAACCAACGCCAGCCTCGCCGATCGTCACAGAGTCCGATGCCGCTCAGCCCGACGCCGTTGAGTCCACTGCTGACGCCGACGATGTCGTGCCGGTCGCTGAGGCCGTGCCAGTTGCTGAGGAAGTGATTCCGGAACCAGTCGTAGATCTTCCGGTTGCTGCGCCGGTGTTTGAACCGGCGACTCTACCCGAATCAGCACCGGTCGAAGCAGTAGCGACAGACGATCTGCTGGGCTGGGACGATGAGTCGCCAGCGGCTGAACCACTGGCGAACTTTGACGCTTCCGTTCTGCCGGCACCGATCGGGAACGATGACGAAGAAGCGTATCCCAGCCTGCTTGGTGGAACTCCGACAGGAAAGGGCGTTGTCGGGGTGGACGATCCTGCTGAAGCAACGATGTCAGCGATGGAGCAGACTCAGGACTACGTCCCGTCCGGAAACACTCCCACCGAAATTCCATCCGACGCGACGCTCGTAAATCCGATCGAGCCTTCAAGCGATGCGAATCACGACATCGTGCCGGCAGCGCAGCCCGTTGTTACTGCGCCGGTTGCTCCACCCGTTGAACAGTTTTCATTCGAGCCGGCTGAGAACGACGCTCCGGTTTTTCCAGGAACTCCAATCGCGGATGTTGCCGTACCAGCTGCTCCGCAATTGACGTCGCCCGTCGAGCCGCCGCCTGCTTCGCCTCAGACATTTGCAGCTCCTGCCGACGAAGCTCCAATGTTTCCCGGAGTTGAGTCGGCATCGCCCGCTCCGCTTTTTGATCCTGCCGCATCGGCACCGACGTTTGGAGAGTCGGCACTGCCCGCGTTTCCGACCGAAACGCCAGCGTTCGGCGCACCGCCATCCCAGTTTGCCGCCGAGACCGGTTATGCGCAGCCGCCGGTATCGGCTGCGAGATCGTCCGCGAAGAAGAAGCCTCCGGTTGCCATCATCGCCGGAATTCTCATTGCGCTGGTCGCTGGCGTCGGAGCGTACTTTGCTTTCACCGGCGGCAGCGACGCCAAATCCAGCTCAAAGAAGACAGCGTCCGGCGACTCGAAATCAAAAAGCTCATCGGCGGGAAATTCGTCGGCAGGTAAAGGGAAGTCGTCAGCGGTTGGTGGGAGCAGCGGCAGAGTACTGGGATCAACGATCAAGGTCGGACCGGGCGGAGACTTCTCGACAATCGCGGCCGCCCTCGATTATCTCAAAAAGAACAAGTCGCGATACGACACCGGCTCGCGCCGCACGAGCTGCAAAGTCGAAGTGATCGGCGGGGAGACTTACAACGAAGCGATCGTCGTCGACAACTCGGGCAGTGCTTACCCGCCAGGAATTCAGATCCTTTCCAGCGGAGTTGGGCGAGCAAAACTGGTGCCTTCCGGCAGCGGCCCGGCGATCAGGCTGGTTGGTGTCGAGAACCTCGGCATTGTCGGATTCGATGTTGATGCTTCCGGAAAAGATGTCGCGATCGAGATGTCGGGATATCTGAATCGATCCGCGCTGAAAGATCTGAACGTGACAGGCTTTTCAAAAGTCGGCATCGCCATGAAGGGAGCACTCGGTTTCAGTCAGGACGAAATCGTTCTTGAGAAGATTGACCTGCGAGGCTCCGGCACAACCACCGCCGGCATTCACTTTACGCAAGGTGAAAACGGTACTGGTCGAATTAAGCTGCTCAACTGCCGAATGCTGGGGCCGCAGGATGCAGGTCTCCTGTTCGAATCTGACGTCAACTACGTTGAAATGCGAGAAAATATCATCGCTGATGCGGGGGTCGGGATTGAGTTTCGTGGTGGACCGCTGACTCTGAAAGATGTCCAGGTACTCAACACGACCTTTTACAAGTGCAGCCGCGGTGGGATGATCATCAATCAGATGCCAGTGGCTGGAGGCGGCCTGGCCGGTTCGGGCGGACTGGTGATCCACCGAAATCTCTTCGCTCAGGTGAACGGTCCAGAACTGCTTGTCGAAAAGGATTTTGATGACAAGAAGTTTGACAGTGTGTTTTCGGCAGCCGGCGGCGGCGTGGATCAGAACTGGTCTGACCGCAGGCAGGCCGCCGATGTTAAGGCCGGGCAACGCGAAATTATTGGGCGAGACCATCAGCGAGTGCCGTCGATCGAGTTTTCATCGACGGACGAAAACAGTCCAGACTTCCTGACACTGAAGAAAAGTACCGGCTATGCCAATGTTGGCGGGCCGAAGCTGAATACGAAAAATTACATTGGAGCTCGCCCGGCCAGGTAGTAGCTGCTTGGCATTTCGGTCGGCCCATTTCGGCCGAAGAATGTAGGCTTGATCGATCAAAGCCTTCAGGCTTCGGCTGTTCCTCTTGAAAGACGATACCTCATGTTGCACAACGTTCTGATCAATGGCGAATGGCGAGCGTCCAGTAGTTCGCAAAATTTCCAGGCGGTGAATCCAGCGACCTGCGAACCGATCGACGGCGACTATCCGGTCAGCCCGTGGGAAGAAGTCGAACAGGCAATCGTCGCCGCACGCGAAGCATCTCGCGAGATGCGAGGCTGGTCGGGGGAACGTTTTGCGGCGTTCCTGGAATGCTTTGCCGCTCGGATCGAAGCGCAAGCCGACGAACTCGTCGCGATGGCAAACCAGGAAACGGCATTGCCGGTTTCGCCGAGACTGAAAGATGGCGAGCTGCCTCGCACGACGGATCAGCTCCGCCAGGCAGCGAAGGCCGCTCGCGAAGGATCCTGGGCTAACCCAACGATCGACTCGAAAAACAACATCCGATCGATGCACGGCCCAATTGGCCCGGTCGCCGTCTTTGGTCCGAACAATTTTCCGTTCGCCTTTAACAGTGTTGCTGGTGGAGATTTTGCCGCCGCCGTTGCCGCCGGAAATCCGGTCATCGCCAAAGGGCATTCCTCTCATCCTGGCA
This sequence comes from uncultured Planctomycetaceae bacterium, assembly GCA_963976765.1. Lineage (GTDB taxonomy): Bacteria > Planctomycetota > Planctomycetia > Planctomycetales > Planctomycetaceae > JABMPE01. The sequence goes on along the minus strand of CAXBME010000015.1, from coordinate 126,452 downwards.
CGACTCGGCTTTTGGCCGAAGAGGCGTTCGCCGCCGCTCAGGAAACCGATATGCCTGCCGGCTTCGTGCAGTTGATTTATCGAACCAGCCACGACGACGGCTGCCGGTTTGTCGGCCACGCCGACGTCGGAGCCATCGGCTACACCGGTTCGAGGTCCGCCGGACTTCGACTGAAGGAAGCGGCCGACAAAGCAGGCAATCCGATTTATCTCGAACTGTCGAGCATCAATCCGGTTTTCGTTCTACCCGGCGCGCTGACTGAGCGGTCCGACGAAATTGCCGGTGAGTTTTCTGGAAGCTGTCTGATGGGCACCGGTCAGTTCTGCACGAACCCCGGCATGGTCGTTCTGCTGGCTGGAGAAAAGACAGACGCGTTTGTGACGGCGGTTGCCGAAAAATTCTCGGCGGCACCGGTCGGGACGTTTCTCAGCGAAGCCGTCCAGAAGAGCTTTCTTTCGGGAGTTGCGGCGCTGAAGAAAGCCGGCGCGGAGCTGATCGCGGGTGGCGAATCCGGAGGCGGAACCGGATTTTCCTGCCGGAATACGCTGCTGAAAGTCGCCGGTGCGAAGTTTCTGGAAAACCCGGAAGCACTTCAGGCCGAAGCATTCGGCAACGGATCACTTTTTGTGATCGCGACGGACGCTGCTCAGGCCGAGCAGATTGCTGAGTCGCTCGAAGGAAACCTCACCGGTTGCATTTACAGCGCGGCGGACGGCTCCGACGACGCGGTCTACGATCGGATTGTTCCGGCCCTGCGGACGAAGGTTGGTCGGTTGCTCAACGACAAGATGCCGACGGGGGTCGCGGTTTCTCCGGCAATGAACCACGGCGGCCCGTTTCCCGCGACCGGACATCCCGTGTTCACGGCTGTGGGTATGCCGCAATCCATTTACCGGTATTCGATGCTGCAATCCTATGATGGAATTCGACCTCACCGTCTGCCGGCCAGCCTCCGAGACGAAGCCCCCAACAAAACCTGCTGGCGGTACATAGACGGAAACTGGCGACAGGGAAATCAGTAATCGCAGTAATCGTCGGGTGGGCGGTGCCCGCCCGACAGCAGCGAATCGCTGAATATCGAACACGGAATGACGAATTCTGAAGCGAATCCAGTTTGTCGCCCTCCTTCGAATTTCTTTGTTCGAATTGGGATATTGGCTCCGACTGTCTGCTGTGCTGGCGTGAGTGGAGAATTCAGCGTCAAACTTTGTTACAACTCGCGGCTCACGAAGGCTTCAAGTGGCAGATTCTGCCATTTTCAGACCGCTGCTGTCCTGGCAGGCGAGGATCGCCGGCTGGCAGTTGCGTGAATTGACGTGCTGACATTCCGGGCTTTTGTATCCGGACACGTCGCCGCCTGTGGTTCCAGGCTCGCCAGAGTCGCGTTTTCAAGTGGGCTCAGGAACCGGTTCGGGATCACACAGGCGACACACTGACAGACTGAGTTCTAATGAAAGGTTGATTGCCATGAGTGCAATTGCAGGCGTACACGCTCGACAGATTCTCGACAGCCGCGGAAACCCAACCGTCGAAGTCGACGTTGTTCTCGAAGATGGCCAGGTCGGTCGCGCGGCCGTTCCCAGTGGAGCGAGCACGGGAAAGCACGAAGCGTGCGAACTTCGTGACACGGATCGCAAAGACTACTACCTCGGCAAAGGTGTTCAGCAGGCGGTGCAGAACGTCAATGACGAAATCGCGCCTCGGCTGATCGATCTCGACGTCTTCGACCAGGCGTTGATCGATGCCACGATGCTTGACCTGGATGGCACCGAAAACAAGTCACGTCTGGGGGCAAACGCAATTCTGGCCTGCTCGCTCGCCAGCGCTCACGCCGGTGCTCAGATCAGCCTGCTTCCGCTGTTCCGCTACCTCGGCGGTGTTGGTGCCAACTGTCTGCCGGCTCCGATGATGAATATCATCAACGGTGGTGAGCACGCCAATAATTCGATCGACTTCCAGGAATTCATGGTAATGCCGCTGGGCTTCGATAATTTCAGCGACGCTCTGCGCTGTGGTGCCGAAGTCTTCCACAGCCTGAAGAAAGTGCTGCACGACAAGAACCTCAGCACGGCCGTTGGCGACGAAGGCGGCTTTGCTCCAAATCTGGGTTCGAACGAAGAAGCTATTTCTGTCATCGCTGACGCGGTTGAAAAAGCAGGCTACACGTTCGGTGATCAGGTCAAGATTGCTCTCGACTGTGCTTCGACCGAACTCTACGACGAAGCCACTGGCACCTACACGCTGGACGGCAGGAAGATGGATTCCGACGGGATGATCGAGCTGCTCAACGGCTGGGTTGAGAAGTACCCGATCTGCTCGATCGAAGACGCTCTGGCTGAAGACGACTGGGATGGCTGGAAGAAGCTCACCACAGCGATCGGCAGTAAATGCCAGCTGGTTGGCGACGACCTGTTCGTGACGAATCCAAAGCGACTGGCTCGTGGAATCAACGAGGGCATTGCAAACAGCATTCTCATTAAGGTCAACCAGATCGGAACACTCACCGAAACCATTCAGGCCGTGTCGATGGCTCATCGGGCCGGTTTCACTTCCGTCATGAGTCATCGCTCGGGCGAAACGGAAGACAACACGATCGCCGACCTGGCGGTCGCGCTGGGAACCGGTCAGATCAAGACCGGTTCGGCCAGTCGTACGGATCGTATCTGCAAGTACAACCAGCTTCTTCGCATCGAAGAGATTCTGGGTGGTGCCGCGACATACGGTGGGACGATCAACTAGTCGTCTCAGGCCCAGCAATACTGGTTCGTTTATTAAATCAGACGAAATTCATCAGCCCGGCTGTCATGGACAGTCGGGCTGTTTTCGTCTGACGTAGTAAGCCTGACCGACGGAATCACAATCAATTCCTGGAATCCTCTGTTCAACAGCCTATGCCCAGGACAAGCAGAACAAAACGAACTCAAAGTTCCAGCGATGCTCATCACGAGCCGTCGTTGTTGCAGTGGTTCGTTTCGTTTCTGTTCTGGGGGCAACTTATGGTTGCAGGAATTCTATATGGCAGCGTGGCGATGGCTCCCAAGCTGTCGGCCTACGTCGAGCTGGACGACGAATATGTGACCGCTCAGGCCGAGCTTGTCAGGTTAGAGCGGCAGGTGTTTGAGCTCCGCAAGATCACCGAATCTCTCGAACAGGATCCCGGGCTGCTGGAAGAGTTGGCGCGGATCGATCTTGACGCCTCCAGGCCGGGTGAAGAACTGATTCCCCTGCAGGACAGCCTCACTTTGCAGAGCCGAATCAAAAGACGGTACGCCGCAACACCGCAATCAACGGAGCAGTGGTACCAGCCGTTTCTGGTCGCCTTTGCGACGGACCACCAGTTGCGAACAATGTCGCTGGTCGTGGCGGCAGGTCTGGTGCTGGTGGCGTTCACGTTTTTTCAGCCGTCACAGGCTGTCCGGTTCAGCACCGGTTGGAAGAACCTTCGAGAAGGTACTTCCACGATGCTCGGTCGCTATCGCGCCGGCTGATCTGAAGTTCGCAGGCTAAAACAAATCGCAGGGCAGGTTGCGAAGCTATTCGTCGAGCAGCGACACCAGCAGTTCGGCGAACTGATCAACGGCCTCGCGAGGGATCGTGTGGACATTCGGAAACTCGATAAAGTTCACGTCGAAGCCGGACTCGGTAAAGAGATCTCTCAACCACGTCGCGGCTTCAAAGGGCAGGATCGGGTCGACGGTTCCGTGGCTTTGCAGAACTTTCAGCGGGCCTCGTTTGGCTGCCAGTTCGCGCCATTGTTCTTCGCAAAGCAGAGTGCCGGACCAGACGCACAGCGCTCCCGGTGTCTCATCGAGTCGTAACGAAACGTCCGTTGCCAGCATTGACCCCTGCGAGAATCCTCCCAGCACGATCCGTGATGCAGGCAAGCCTGTTCGGCTTCGAACTTCGTCAATCAGCGCAGTCACCAACCGTCGAGCGTCGACGAGTTCTGGCGGGTTGTATTTTCGCTGGTCTCGAAACTCACCGTTTTCGATGGCCGCGTTGAGCTTTGCAACGTCCAGCGGCCACCACGCGCGACCGCCGTAGAAGCCGAACTCTTCCAGCGACAACGGAGCCTCCGGGAAAATGAACTGAGTCGACTCCATCAGCCGGGGCTGACATCGCATCAGCTCTCCACCAAGCCCGACAAGGTCGGTTCCCGGGGCGCCGAATCCGTGACAGAGAATGACCACCAGTTCGGGGTCCTGCCCATCAACCTGTTGGACGGTGTGGCAATTCAGACCACCGAGTTGTTCTGTCTTCTGCATGATGCGGGTCAATCTTCCGTAGGTGAGGCTCTGCCTGACGGAGTGCCTTGTTTTTAAGTGGAACCACGAGGTTCACAAAACTGCCGAAAAAGTTTCTGTCTGATGCCTTTGTATGGCCCAACCGCCGCCGTGAATTTTGTCAGCTTTGCTTTCGTGCTTTTGAGTAGCTCGTGGTCGCGGAATTTCGGTATGAGCCGAACGAAGATTTCGTCAGGTGAAGCCTGACCTACTTCAACTCGATTGTCACGCTCGCGATTTCGCCGTTGAACGGAAACGGGCTTTTGTACTCGCCGACAAAGCCGCCTTCGTCGGAGCCAACCTGCAACCCGTCGATCGGGTGTCGTGGCAGTCCTTCGGCAAAGTTTCCAGTCGCGACAGGCTTCTCGTCGATTAACAGCGTCACGGCGCCAGCCCTGCTGAGGTGTGCCTCAACTCGGGTGGATTCAGAGGAAAGTTTCTGAGCGGCAGCAACTTTCGAAAGCTTCCCGCCTCGCCGGGTCACGAACGTCAGGGTGCCATCTTTCAGATAGAGCGAGTATCCCTCCGCCGTTCCTCCATGGGCGACCATGACGCCATCGGTGCCGAGTTTTTTTAACTCGACTGAGATGCTGATCGCTCGATCTTCAATGAAGGGGGCAACTTCGCTGGAGAGGTTGTCGCCCGGTTTGAGCGAGAACTTTCGCTGCTTCCTGTTCGTCTTTGGTTTCTTCGCTGCTCCTCGCCAGGTGCCAAGCGGCAGCACGTTTGCTCGTGCTGCGTAGGCATCCCATTTGGCTTCCAGCTCTTTGGCGAGTTCAGGTTTTTCAGCTGCAAGGTTGTGTGATTCGGAGCGGTCGGTTCTGAGATCGTAAAGCTCCCAGGGGTTGTTCTCTTTCGCGACGAGTTTCCAGTCACCGTCGCGGATCGCGCGGTTTCCCTCGTGTTCCCAGAAGAGCGGCAGCTTGCGGTTAAGCCTCTTGCTCGAGAAGGCCGGCTTCAACGAGACGCCTTCCAGCGGTGTGATCGTGTTTTCGCCAATTCGTTCCGGGTATTCGGCTTCGGAAAGATCGACGCACGTCGCCATAATGTCGATCAAGTGGCCGGGCTGATGCTCAAGTTCGCCTCGACGTTTGATGCCTGCCGGCCAGTGAGCAATCAACGGCGTTGAGATGCCGCCTTCATGAACAAAGTGCTTGTACTCGCGGAAGGGTGTGTTCGAGACGTTTGCCCAGTTCAGCCCGTAAGCGATGTAAGTGTCTTCCGGGCCGGGCATAATGCCGGGGCCAGTAAGTGTTGGTACTCCAGCGCGGTTCTGCTTCGGGACGACATCAAGGCGGATCTGATCTGCGGGAATCTTTGGAAGAGATGCGGCAACAGGACGCTGGAAGTTTCCTTGCCGTCCGTTGCCTTCCTGGCAGCCGCCGTTGTCCTGCATGAAGACGATCAGTGTATTGTCAAATTTGTTGTTCTTCTTGAGCGAGCCAACGATACGACCAATACCCTGATCCATGCTGTCGATCATGGCGGCGTAAACTTCCATGCAGCGAGCTTCCCAGGCTTGATGCTCGACGTTGCCCCACTTCCCGATCAGCGGCGCGGGATCGCACGCTTCGCTCACCAGTCCAAGTTCCACAACACGCTTCGCTCGACGATTCCGTATCGGAGCGTAGCCGCCGTCGTATCGACCTTTGTATTTGGCGATGTCCTTCTCCAGAGCATGCATTGGCCAATGAGCAGCCGTGTAAGTTACATACATGAAGAACGGCTTGTCGGGTTCCCGTTCGCAGTGTTCGTGAATGAATTTCGCGGCGTTGTCACTGATCGCGTCTGTGTAGTAGTACTCCTGAGGTTTGTAATCTGAGTCCGTCCACGGTGTGATGTTCTGATTATCGCGCGTCAGTGTGCCGGGATCGAAGAAGCTTCCCGCACCGGTGATTGTTCCGTAGAACCGATCGAAGCCTCGCTGTCTGGGCCAGTTATGTTTCGGACCGTCGGGCTGAATCTGCTTTGTGACGTGCCACTTGCCCACTCCGTACGTTGAGTAGCCGGCAGGTTTGAGGACTTCAGCCATAGTACGACAGTTGTTGTTGAGGTCGCCGCGGTAACCGTCGTGCCCGCGATCGTTCATCATGTGGCCGATACCAGCCTGGTGCGGGTACAGCCCTGACAGCAATGAAGCTCGTGTCGGGCAGCAGCGACCGGTGTTGTAGAACTGCGTGAACCGTAACCCGTTTTCGGCAAGCCCATTCAATGTTGGAGTTTCAATCTCTCCGCCATAGCAGCCAATGTCCGAATAGCCCATGTCGTCTGACATGATGACGATGATGTTGGGCCGCTCGCCCGCGGAGCAGGTTTGAGAGGGACTCGGTGAGTTACTGAAGAGGCACGAAGTGACGACTGCAAAAAGGCAAGCGAATCGTGAAAAATATTTCATAGCGAGTCTCGTCCAGGCAAGGCGTCGTGGCGAATTCGATCGGTCAGTTTTACTCAGTGGTGACAATTGCCGCGACCTTCCAGCAACGAAAAACGGGCGACGGAAGTTTCCTTCAGTCGCCCGTTGCAGGTTCTCAACGGATTCGATGACTAGCCTTTTGGCTGCCAGTTGAGCGACGGCACGGTCGCAAAACCTTCACGGTAAACGCGGTGAAGCAGCTTGTCAGTTTCGGCATCGCCGCAGGTGAACTTCTCGGCGTCCCAGTTGACAGGTTTACCGGAACGCAGCGCGACGTTTCCAAACAGGATGGTGTGAGTCAGACGCGAAGCGTAGTTGAAGTTCGACATGGCAGCCGGACCACCAGCACACGCAATGGCGTATTCCTTGAAGTGGCCAGGCGAGCGAGGAAGCGTTGGCTCCGGTGGAGTCAGCGGGTCGCCTTTGACCGTCAGCTTCAGGCCCAGTTTTCGAATCTGCGTCTTCTCATCCTTCAGACCGGGAGTGATATAAACGGGTTCGGCGGTGCCCGTTTTGAACAGCGCGAATTCTGCACCGTAATCGTCCGGCGAAATGAGTGTCAGCTCAGATCCTTCGATGATCGAGCCGCTTGAAGAGAATTTGCCGCCCGGCAGCAGATCCTGTGCTGGCAGGTTTCCACCGTCATACCAATGCAGGTCGACCGGCCCCCAGTTCCCATTGCCATCACCGCGTGGGCGAGCACCGAAGTTGAACTCGATCGTTGAGTTCGATGGAAACTGCTCGCCGATTTCGGTCGATTTGGCGGTGACGGTTTTTGCGTCAAAAAGGTCGGTGGCCATGACAGCCATGTTGGCCGTGTGGCAGGCCATGTCGCCCAGAGCACCCGTGCCGAAATCCAGCCAGCCTCGCCATTTGAACGGCGTGTAAACCGAATTGTAGGGGCGTTCCGGAGCTGGGCCGAGGAACAGATCCCAGTGCAGTCCCTTGGGGATTTCTTCGACAGTTTCTGGTCGGCCTTTGCCCTGCGGCCAAACGGGGCGGTTCGTCCAGACGTGGACCTTCTTGATTTCACCGAGCATTCCAGCTCGGACGATTTCGACAGCTTCTCGCAGGCCGTTGTTGGACGTTCCCTGGTTACCCATCTGAGTGGCGACGCCTTTATCGTTGGCCATGTCGCGCATCAGTTTGGCTTCGTAGATCGACCAGGTCAGCGGCTTCTGTGTGAAGCAGTTCTTGCCCATGCTCATGGCGAGAAGGCTGGCCGGAGCGTGGCTGTGGTCCGGAGTTGAAACTGTAACAGCGTCAATTTTGTTGCCCATCTCGGCGAGCATTTCACGGTAGTCGACGAACTTCTTCGCATCCGGGAACCGAGCGGCGGCTTTTTCGAGTCGCTTCTCGTCGATATCGCAAATGGCGACCATATTGCCGTGCTTGCCGGCGTCCGATGAATCGCTTGACCCCTTTCCTTCGACGCCGATTGACGCGAAGTTGATCTTTTCAGAAGTGTTGCGGCTTTGTGCGAAAACCGGTGTGAGGCTGTGTCCTGTCCAGAATCCCGCGCCAATAGCAGCGGATGTCTGCATGAATGATCGACGTGTCGACTTGCGTGGCATAACACATGGTCCTTTTCAATGAGGTAAAGTCGTTGGTAGGCCGAAGCTGGTTTTGAGGTTTGTCATGTACTCGGCGTGCCGCAAAACGAGTCGCCAATGACAAAATGATAAGCAGTCTTAAATGCCGCGCCCAACGACTCGACGTGAACCTTGTCGCAGAAGGTGGAATTCAGGATCAACTGTCTGCCACTCTCGACATCCTGTTTGAGTCGCTCGCTGATTTGCGATCAGTAAGGGCGGCAGGTACTCTGGCCCGTTCCCACCTTGAGTCTCCTTTCCAACCTGACCCGGAGACGAGCGGCTGCGTCGCACTCAATCGTTGCTGAATGTTAGTTCGAGTCTGGTTGAGTTGAGTTTTGTGATGCCCGGTCGTGATGCTCTTTTCTGTCCCGCCCGATATTCTTGACACTCTGATACGGATTTCTGTACCTATGAAAGCCTTGACCTCGCTGTTCCTGTTTGCGGGTTTGTTTCTTGTCGCGGGTTGCAAACCGACAGCCGGTCCCGCACCTGGTGGCACCGCCCCGACCGAAAAGGCGACTTCTGCCGCCGAGGTTTCCCAGGTCGACGATGCTGAATCGCTGGCAGCTTTGAAAGAGAAGTCAGTCAAACTCGACGTCGACGGCAACGGCAATGTTGTACTGGCCGATTTCCGAAAGACGGAAACAAGTGACGAAGATCTGGCGTTGTTGAAGGGGCTGCCGAAAGTATCGCGAGTGATCGTTGAGGGGCCAAATTTCGGCGACGCCGGAATGGTGTACCTCGCTGAGCTGCCGAGCTTCTCGGTGCTGGATGCCGCAAGCTCTGCCATCACGGATAAGGGGGTTGAGACGCTTTCAAAGGTTGCCGGTCTGAGAGCATTGGGACTTCGGCGAACCAGCGTGACTGACGCTGGGCTTGCCCATCTGGTTGGACTCAAGAGTCTTGTCGACATCGATCTGCGTTTTACAAATGTCGGCGACGAAGGCATCAAGTCCCTTTCCGAGATCAAGTCGCTGAAGGCCGTGAAGCTGCAGGAGTGTCCTGGCGTTTCTGACGAAGGCATCAAGTTGCTCGGCACGTTGCCGAATCTTGAGAACGTCAACATCAGCAAGAATACGCGTCTGACTGGTGCTTCGCTGGAAGCTTTGTCGAACTGCAAAAAGCTCAAGGTGCTGGAGCTGGAAAACGATACCAACATTGAAGGGCCAGCCCTTGAACATATCGCTGGTCTGACGAATCTTGAGATGCTCAACGTTCGATTCAATTTTGTGAAGGGCGACGCGCTGGTTCACATCGCGGGCCTCACGAAAATGAAGACGCTGCTGCTTCGCGAAACCGTCGTGAACAATGCCGGACTCGATCATCTCGCCGGGATGAAGGATCTGGTCGAACTCGACGTGACAAACACGGTGGTTGGCGATGACGGCATCGAAAAACTTTATGGCTTTCCAAACCTGGCGATTCTGAGTGTCGAGCAGTGTGGCATTACGAGTGAGGGGGTCGCGGCGATTTCAAGAATCTCGACACTCAGGGAACTCGACCTGACCAACGAGTCGGATTTGAACTCTGAGTCGCTGGAGCCACTGACGGCTTTGGAAAACCTGGAAGTGCTTGAGCTGGACGAGAATTTCATGATCGACGGAAGTGCTGTCGAGTTTCTCGTCGAGCTGAAGAAATTAAGAAAACTGAAGATTGGAACTACCCTGCTTTCGAGCGATTCCGCCGCCAAGGATGAGCTGATCGAAGCGCTGCCGAACCTCGAAATCCAGGAATCGTTCTAGCGGCAGAGTGGGCATTGCCCACTTGCTCGATGCGCACCGTCGGCTGGGGCTCGTCCCTGTAATTTTTTCAAGCTGGGCCGAGAACCAGCCTGCTCATCCAAACTGGTGGGCGGTGCCCATCCGACTAGACCTTTCATCGCACTCAATCGGAGACCTGTCGTGACTGTATCGCGTCGTGAATTCATCGCCGCTCCGATCGTTGCCGGAGCTGTTGCAGCCACTGGCTCCACCCTCGCCGCCGAGGCAAAATCAAAGCAACCGGATTTTCGATACTGCCTCAACACGAGCACGATTCGCGGGCAGAATCTTGGCATCGTGAAGGAAGTCGAACTGGCGGCCAGAGCCGGATACGACGGCATCGAGCCGTGGATTCGCGAACTGGAAGCTTACGTCAAAGACGGCGGCAACCTGAAAGATCTAGGCAAGCGGATCGCTGATCACGGGCTCCGAGTCGAAAGCGCGATCGGCTTTGCCAACTGGATCGTCGACGACGATGCCAAACGAGCAGAAGGTCTCGAAGTCGCCAAACGCGATATGGACATGCTCAAGACGATCGGCGGAACACACATCGCCGCTCCTCCGGTCGGTGCTCATCGAGGCTCGCCGAAGCTCGACCTGTTCAAAGTGGCCGAGCGTTACCGCGCGTTGCTCGAAGTCGGCGATCAGACGGGCGTCATTCCTCAGGCGGAGGTCTGGGGGTTCTCAGACAATCTCTCGCGACTCGGCGAGACCATGTTCGCGGTGATCGAAGCCGGCCACAAAGACGCCTGCATCCTCCCGGACGTTTACCACATCTACAAAGGCGGTTCTGACTTCGCGGGCATGGCGGCCATCGCTGGCTCAAAAATTCACTGCTTCCACGTCAACGATTACCCGGCTGACCCGCCGCGCGATACGATTTCTGATAAGGACCGAGTCTATCCCGGAGATGGAGTCGCCCCGCTGAACGATATCTTCCAGATGATTGCTGCCAACGGCTTCGCCGGAGTGCTCTCACTGGAGTTGTTCAACCCAGGCTACTGGGAACAGGACGCCGAACAGGTCGTCACAACGGGCCTGGCCAAAACGAAGGAAGCTGTCGCGAAGGCGTTTTCGTAAAGGTCTGAGCATGAGCGTCTTGACCGTATCGTCAGCGCGATTTCCGGGGCTCTGGTAGGTGGTGGTCCAGGCTTAGGCGTATGTGTTTTCGTAATCGAGGGGACTTGGTTATTCCCTGGCGACACGGTGCTCTTTGGAGCGATTATCTGTGGAACGCTTGGCCTGATCTTCAGAGAGCCCTTTGTCGATTTGCTTAAGGTGATCTGGGAGTTGGTCTGGTTCTGGTAAGATCATCCGATGTAGAGCTTTCGATTTGGTAGTACGCCCGTCAGGCGAACCAGAACTCTCGCTTTTGTATCAGACTCAGATGTCGAAAATTCTTAAGGGAAAAACGTGGAGAGAACGGCGATGAAGTTTACGAAGATGCACGGCGCCGGGAACGATTACGTCTACGTCAACTGCTTCGAGCAGGTCGAACTTGGCGATGTTGCAGAACTCGCGAAGGTGATCAGCGATCGGCATTTCGGAGTCGGTGGCGACGGGCTTGTTCTGATCGCTCCTTCGGAACGGGCTGACGCTCGGATGATCATGTACAACGCCGACGGCTCGGAAGCCGAAATGTGCGGCAACGCCGTTCGCTGTGTGGCAAAGTTTGTTTACGACCACGGCATCGCTGCCAAAGAAGAACTGACGATTGAAACCGGGCGAGGCCTGCTGGCTCTGCAATGCTCGGTGACTGACGGGAAGGTTGATCGAGTTCGAGTCAACATGGACGAGCCGATCCTGGAAAGCGCCAAAATTCCGACGACGCTTGTCGGTGATCCGCCGGTGAAGGTGCCTCTGGAAGTTGCCGGTCGAACTCTGGAAGTGACCTGCGTTTCGATGGGTAACCCTCACGCCGTCACTTTCGTCGACGAAGTCAACGACGACTGGGTTCTGAACATTGGACCGAAGGTCGAAGTTCACGACGCGTTTCCTCGGCGAATCAACGCCGAGTTCATTCAGGTCGTGTCCCGCTCAGAAGTTGTGATGCGGGTCTGGGAACGCGGCTCCGGTGAAACTCTGGCTTGCGGAACCGGCGCGTGTGCGTCGGTTGTTGCTGGCGTTCTGGCGGGATTACTCGATCGTAAAGTGCTGGTTCGACTGACCGGCGGCGACCTGGAAATTGAGTGGGCCGAAAGCGGCGAGGTCTACATGACCGGCCCGGCGACTGAAGTCTTCTCGGGTGAGTGGCCAACGGTAGGCTGATCGCGATAATGAACCACGGAATTCACGGAAGGGCACGGTAGAAAATACTGCATTGGTATTCCGTGTCTTTCCGTGAATTCCGTGGTTTTTAACATTCGGGAGACCGGAAGATGGCAGCACCGCTGAGCCCTGCGCAGGTCGAGCAGTTCAATCAGGACGGCTACCTCTTTATTGAGAGTTTCCTCGACTCCGAAGAAACATTGCTTCTGCAGGAAGCCTGTCGCAAAGACGCAACGTTGCAGAGTCACGCGATGGCCGTTCGAGACGCTGCGGGCCGCAAGACGAATCTCTCACTCTGGAACCACCCGGGTGATGACATTTACGGAACGATCGCCCGCTCCGAACGCATCGTCGATGCGACCGAACAACTGCTCGGCGACGAGGTCTACCATTACCACTCCAAGCTGAGTGCCAAGCAGCCGAAGGTCGGCGGTGCCTGGGAATGGCATCAGGACTACGGCTACTGGTACAAGAACGGCTGTTTGTTTCCAGACATGTTGAGCGTTTTCATCGCCGTCGATCCATGCACGAAAGAAAACGGCTGCATGCAGGTGCTGAAAGGTTCTCACCGGATGGGTCGCATCGAGCACGGCTTCGAAGGTGAGCAAACCGGCGCCGACCTGGAACGCGTCAACGAGGCCATGAAAGTCCTGGACCTCGTCTATTGCGAAATGTCAGCCGGCACGGCTTTGTTCTTTCATTCGAACCTTTTGCATCGTTCGGATGCGAACCTGAGCGACAATCCTCGCTGGGGGTTGATCTGTTGTTACAACACAAAGCACAACGACCCGTACGTCGAACATCACCATCCGCAGTACACGCCTCTGGATAAGCTGCCAGATTCGGCCATTCGAGAAATCGGAGCAAGACCCACATCGGCTGCTCAGAAGTTTCTCGCGCAGGATGAAGACGACACGTCTCGACGACTGGAGGTGGACGCGTGACCTGGAATTGTCCTCTGACGCAAAAACGCGAAGACGCAGAGTTTCGCAAAGGAATTTACAAGGGGCCAACACGCTGTTCTTCACTCTTTTCGAAGTTGAAGATTCGTGAAAGCATTCCTGTTCTCTTTGCGATTCTTCGTGTTTCAGTGACTTTGCGTCAGGCTCGTCAAGACGGTCTGGGGTGGGGCTCAGTTCTCTTGTTGCCGTTTTTTTTCGCTGTCATGGGTGTGGGTGACAGAACGCAGGCCCAGTCTCCTGGCCGTAACGTTCGGTTCAGTACAGATATCAGACCGCTTCTGTCGGATCGATGTTTCCATTGCCACGGCCCTGACGAGGAGTCTCGTGAGGCGGAACTGCGACTCGACATTGCTCCGGATGCTGACCACATCGTCGTCCCGAGCAAGCCTTCAGAAAGTGAGCTGCTGCGACGAGTTACATCGAGCGATCCCGACGAGCAGATGCCGCCGCCAGGGCATGGCAAGACGCTGACAACTGAAGAAATCAATCTGCTGCGACGCTGGATTCAGGGCGGTGGCAAGTGGTCGGCTCACTGGGCCTACGAAAAACCAGTGAAGACGGTACCGCCGGACGTCGCCGTTGACGGACGATCGAACTGGATTGATCGCTTCATCGCCGCCCGTCTTGGCGATGAATCGCTGAAGTTGTCGCCCGAGGCTGATCGAGTCACGCTGATTCGACGGATTTCGTTCGACCTGACCGGACTACCGCCGACTCCCGAAGAAGTTGACGCGTTTGTTAATGACCGGTCGGAAGAAGCCTGGGAGAAGGTTGTTGATCGGCTGCTCGCGTCGGACGAGCACGGCGAGCGGATGGCGACTTACTGGCTGGACCTGGTTCGCTATGCGGATACGGTGGGCTATCACGGCGATCAGGATCACAGCATTTCGCCGTACCGCGACTGGGTCATTGATGCCTTCATCGAGAATATGCCGTTTGACCGATTCACTGCTGAGCAAATCGCCGGTGACCTGGTCGAAGGTTCGGGGGTCGATCAGAAGATCGCTTCGGGCTACAACCGGCTTTTGCAGACGACTCACGAAGGCGGGCTGCAGCCGAAGGAGTATCTCGCCATTTACGCGGCGGATCGAATCCGCAATCTGTCGGAAGTCTGGATGGGTGGCACGATGGGCTGCTGCCAGTGTCATAACCACAAATTCGATCCGTACACGATCGAAGACTTCTACTCGATGGGAGCATTCTTCGCGGACCTCGACGAAGCGAAGCATTTCAAATCGGGTGGCAATTCGCTGCCGACGAAACGTGAGCCGGAAATTGTCGTGCTGACTCGGCGGGAACGGCTTCGTATTGAAGAACTGAATCAGAAGATCGGCGAATCGAAGGCAGTAGTTGCGGCACTCACGAGCGGCAGTGCCGCACGATCAGAACTTGAGGCGACGATTACTGAGCTGGCAAAAGCGAAAGAATCAATCAGCAGGAACGCCCGGCGAACGATGATTTCGGCATCGATTGAACCTCGCACGATGCGAGTGCTTCCGCGAGGCAACTGGCTCGACGATAGCGGGGCGATTGTTGTATCAGCGATCCCGAAGTTTCTCGGACAGCTCGACACCGGTGGCCAACGAGCGACACGGCTTGATCTGGCGAACTGGCTGACCGATGCGGAGAACGGTAACGGGCTGCTGACTGCTCGCGTGTTTGTGAACCGGTTCTGGTATCTGCTCTTTGGTGAAGGACTCGCTCGAAATCTCACCGACTTCGGCGGACAGGGCGAGCCGCCGAGTCACCCGGAACTGCTCGATAACCTGGCGATTGAATTCGTCGAGAGTGGATGGAACGTTCGGCACATGCTCAGGCTGATCGCGACGAGCCGAGCTTATCGTCAGTCGTCGTTGGTCCGTGGCGAGCTTCGCGAGGCTGATCCAGAGAATCGGTTGTTCTCGCGCCAGTCGAGATTTCGTTTGTCGGCCGAGGCGATTCGCGACAACTCGCTATTTATCAGCGGACTGCTGGTTCAGCAGGTCGGCGGTGCCAGCGTGAAGCCTTACCAGCCCATCGGTTACTATCGGCACTTGAACTTTCCGACGCGAAAATACGCTCAACACAACGATGATCGACAATGGCGACGCGGGTTGTACGTGCACTGGCAACGGCAGTTTCTGCATCCCATGTTGAAAGCGTTTGATGCCCCCCGGCGCGAAGAATGCACCGCTCAGCGACCTCGGTCCAACACGCCGCTGGCGTCGCTGACGTTGTTGAACGATCCAACCTTTGTTGAAGCCGCGCGAGCGTTTGCTGCACGCATTATGGCTGGCGCGAGCGATGACAGGTCTCGACTGGATGAGGCATTTCGATTGGCCGTTTCACGAGTGCCGGACGACTTTGAGCGGCAACTGTTGACGCAGCTTCTGGCCGAATCACGTTCGCAGTTTCGGACCGACGAAGCTTCAGCTCGCGCTTTGGTTTCGACGGGGATCTCGCCTCAACCGGAACAGGTTTCCGTTTCTGAACACGCCGCCTGGACGACCGTCGCGAGGGCGATATTGACCCTTGGTGAAACAACCACTCGCAACTAACAGCAGGTAATATTTGGAGTGGCGTCAGTTTCTCTCAACCAGTGTCGCGCCGTGACAAGTGGGTGGTAACACCGAGTTGTGAATAATCTCTTGCGGCCTCGCCGCTCTGGTTGCGAACAGCCGGTGCCACCCACAGTTCGAAACCACACAGCGATCTCCTTTTTGATTCTGGACATTGTTCAATGCTCGATCACACAGGCGTCAACCGTCGCACGTTTCTTTCCAACACCGGAGTGGGATTTGGAGCGGCGGCCCTGGGAACTCTCATGGCTGGTAGCTCTTCCGCCCGTGCAGGTTCCGGCGAGGCTGATGGACTTCCACACTTCGCCGGTAAGGCTAAACGGGTGATCTTCCTCTGCATGGCTGGAGGACCATCGCATCTTGAGACGTTCGATTACAAACCGAAGCTTGACGAAATGAACGGTCAGCCGATGCCGGAGTCGTTCACCGCCGGGCAGCCGATCGCTCAGTTGCAGGGAACGGCATTGAAGGTTCAGGGGCATCTGACAAAGTTTCGCAAGTATGGTGAGAGTGGCCAGCTCATCAGCGACTTCCTGCCGTGGCACGGCAAAATGGCGGACGATATCTGCATCATTCGGTCGATGGTGACTGAACAGATCAACCACGATCCAGCTCATACATTCATGAATACCGGCACCGGGCTTAACGGTCGGCCTTCGATGGGAGCGTGGCTGAATTATGGACTCGGCAGCGAAGCGGAAGATCTGCCGGGCTTTGTTGTGCTGACAAGTGTTGGCGGACGAAACCCTCAACCGATTGCCTCGCGGCAGTGGGGAGCGGGTTTTCTGCCGAGCCGCTTCCAGGGAGTTCAGTTCAACTCAAGCGGTGACCCGGTGAACTATGTCCGCAACCCGGCAGGAGTGTCGGCGGCGCAGCAGGGACAGCTTGTTGAGACGATCCAGCAGCTTGATCGATACCGCAACGCGAAGCTTGGTGACCCGGAAATTGCAACTCGAATTGCCGCGATGGAGATGGCGTTTCGGATGCAGACATCGGTGCCGGAACTGGTCGACATGTCCGGTGAGACGAAAGAAACGCTCGACATGTACGGCGCGAAGCCGGGCGATGGTTCTTACGCTTCGAATTGTCTACTGGCTCGTCGACTGGCTGAACGAGGTGTGCGATTTATTCATCTTTACCATCGAGGCTGGGACCATCACGGCGGCCTGGTCCAGTACATGAATACGTGCTGCGGGCTGACCGATCGTCCGACGTGGGCGCTGCTGACGGATCTCAAACAGCGAGGCATGCTCGACGACACACTGATTATCTGGGGCGGCGAATTCGGTCGTACGCCGATGTTCCAGGGGAAGGGCGGAGCAGGGCGGGATCACCACATTAAAGGCTTCTCGATGTGGATGGCCGGTGGCGGCATCAAAGGCGGAGTCTCTTACGGGTCGACTGACGAACTCGGTTACAACTCGGTTGAGAACGTTGTCCATGTCCGGGATCTGCACGCGACGATGCTGCATTGCGTCGGGATTGACGCTCACCGCTTTTCAGTGAAACACCAGGGGCTGGACAGTCGCCTGACGGGCGTCGAGCCGGCGCGAGTGATCAAAGAAATTCTGGTCTGACCGTGCCGACGGCGACCCCATGGCTTTAACGGAGCGACGCTGAATGCCGCTCGAAACTCCGACAGGTCTCTGGAACTCCGACGAACGACACTGGATGCTCGTCCTGCCACAATACATTCCCTCGCAAAATCAAAGAGAATACACCCCACTCCTCATGGCGCAAAAAACTGCTGAACACCATTGGGTCGCGCCCCAGCCTGCGTCGCTGCCGCCCGATCGAAGCCCCCACCGCCGAACCGGGGCAACCTGTTCGGTCCCACCCGGCGCCTATCTGGACGACGTCAGGCAAAGCTGACCTGCACAAAGCCGGCACCGCCTGACCAGGAACACTCACGCCAGACCCAAAAGAACTCCCGCGAAGGCGCAAAGACGCAAAGTTTGTGGTGAAATTTCTTTCCCATTGAGTCTCTCACTGTTTCTCTGAGCGAGTCTCGACATACTCTCGACGATTCAATTCATGCGGAAACCAACTCAGGACTCATCGTGGTGACTAAGAAAACATTTGCGGACTTCGGCCTTGTGAAACCACTTGTAAAAGCGGCTGCGGCGGAGCAGTACCACACGGCAACGCCGATTCAGGAAGCAGCCATCCCGAAGATTATGATGGGGCGGGATATTCTGGGAGTTGCTCAGACTGGCACTGGAAAAACGGCGGCGTTTGCCTTTCCCATTCTGCATCGCATCAGCAAAGAAAAGCGACCGATGAATACGCGCACTCCGCGAGTGCTCGTGTTGTCGCCGACTCGTGAACTGGCGACGCAGATTTCTGAACGCTTCGTCGCGTACGGAAAGAAGATGAATCTGAGTCTGATTACGGTCTTCGGGGGCGTGAATCAGAATCCTCAGGTACGAGCACTGCGAAAAGGCGTCCACGTTCTGGTTGCGACACCGGGCCGTTTGATCGACCTGCTTAACCAGGGACATGTTGAACTGGACCGGCTGGAGTTTTTTGTTCTGGACGAAGCCGACCGGATGCTCGACATGGGTTTTCTGCCTGACCTGAAACGAATCGTCAAGTTGCTGCCTCCGAAACGGCAGTCACTGTTCTTCTCCGCGACGATGCCGCCGGAAGCGGTCGCACTGGCCGACCAGCTACTCCACAAGCCGGTTCGCATTGATGTCACACCTGACAAACCAGGCATTTCGACAAGCGATCTGGTTGAGCAGAAGGTGATGCATGTCGAATATCAAAAGAAAATTTCACTACTGAGTCATATTCTGATTCGCCGCCCGGTTGGTCGAGTGCTCGTGTTTACGCGTACCAAACATGGAGCCGATCGTGTCGCAAAGGACCTGAAGAAACGTGACATCCCGGCCGAAGCGATTCATGGCGACAAGTCTCAAAATGCCCGCACGCGAATTCTCAAAGAGTTCAAGAAGGGGACGATTCTGGTACTCATCGCCACGGATCTGGCCTCGCGCGGTATTGACGTTGACGGTATTTCGCACGTCATTAATTACGACATGCCGCAGGACTGCGACGGCTATGTGCATCGCGTCGGTCGAACCGGACGAGCCGGCCAGAAAGGTGTCGCGTTCACGTTCTGCATGGCCGAGGACATTGACCAGTTGCGAGCTATCGAGCAGCACATCCAGCAGAAGATTGAAGTTGACTCGGAACACCCATACCACGTTCCGGGCCTTGAAGAACTGACCGAGTCACCGCCGCAAAAACATCGGCGCAAGGCTGGCAACTGATCGGTTCCTGACACGCACAGGTCTGATACTCTGGAAAGGTGTTCGAGGCGACTTTCTGCAAACGCCCACCGTATCAGTCCAGTCATTTCAGCGTAAGAATGGAAAGTGAATCTTGACACGGACTTACTTGCTGTGAGTTGCTGAAAATGATCACGTGATTCAGTAGGATTGCCGGTCCCTCCATGGGCGATTTCGAACGTCTCGCCCAGACCATTCCCACCTGAGGTTTCGCGCCGTGCGACTATTTCTGCTGATCCTTTGTCTGTTCCTGGCCGACGGTCCGACCGCTCTGGCAGCGGATCTATTTGGAGCTGAGATCAAGCCGTTTCTGGAAAAGTACTGCATCGACTGCCACAGTGGCGGTGAAGAGGCTAATGGGGATGTCGATCTCTCAACGATGACGGCTTCCAACTTTGCAGAACGGTTTGAGCATTGGGAGTCGGCAATCAGTCGAGTCAAGAGCCACGAGATGCCTCCCGAGGACTCTCCACAGCCAACCGAAGAAGAACGCCAGGAGCTTCTGAAGTGGTACCAGGCTGAGGTTGATTCTGTCGATGCTCATCCTGGCTTCTTTACACCGCGTCGTCTGTGCGCGACTGAATATCGCAAGACGTTGCGTTCGCTGTTCGGTTTTGATCTGGAAGTGGCGATCATCGAGGCGGAGCAAACGATTGCTGAAAAGTCACTCGTTATGAAGCTTCTGCAGACAGACCCGCCAGGGAAGAGCGGCTTTCGCAACGATACTCACGGCAATCCTTTGACGACGATTCTGTGGGATCAGTATTCGTACCTCGCCGATGTTGGGCTGGAAGAGTTACTCTCGCAGAAGCGACGAGCCGTCCTTGAAAAAATCACGGGACCGATTCCGCAGACAGGTATACAGATCGAACACGCCGATAAGCTGATTCGATCGTTCGTTCCGCGAGCGTTTCGGCGAAGTGTTCCGGAGTCGAAGCTCGCAGAAATCATCAGCGCCGTGAAACAAAGCCGCGATCTGGAGGCAGCTCTCAAGATCGAGTTGAAAGCGGTTCTGATGTCGGCAGGTTTTATGTTTCGCGGGTTGATGATGGAGGGCGAAGCAGGAGAACAGCTGCCGGTCGACAGCTTCGAGCTGGCCGAACGATTGTCGTACTTTATCTGGGGCGACATGCCCGACGCGGAGTTGCTGGACTTAGCTTCGGTAGGGACTCTCGGAGAATCAGACGTCTTCGCCGCGCAGATCGAACGGATGATTGACTCGCCAAAGTCGATTAACCTGGCCGACGATTTCGCGAAGCAATGGCTGACGCTCGACCAGATCGCCAAACAGTCTGACAACCCTCCTCAAGCGGAAGCATTGAGGTCGCAGCCAATCGACTACATGTACCATCTGATTGTCGATGACCGACCGCTGCTGGAGTTGATCGATTCAAAGACTGCCTTCGCGAATCCTTTTACGGCGAAGTTCTACGGAACCGATTCGAAACAGATGGTCCCGTACCGCAAACAGAAAGGCATCGAGGTCGAAATCGTACCGAATCAGAAAATCTCACTCGTCGCGACGAAGACTCGCGGCGGAATTCTTACCATGCCGGGCATCCTCGAGATGAACCGCGGGCCGGTCATTCGCGGAACCTGGATCCTTGAGCGGATTCTCGGTGAAGAGCTTCCCGAACCGCCCGCTGACGTCGGACAGATTCCGGCCAATCCGCCGGGAAAAAAGCTGTCGTTCCGCGAAAGATTCGAAATGCACCGCAGCAAGGCGACGTGCGCAATCTGTCACGACCGGATCGATCCGCTGGGATTCGCGCTGCAACGATACGACGGTCCGGACTACAAACAGAACGCCGAAGTCGACACAACGGGCAAACTTCCGACGGGGGAATCGTTCGAAGACTTCGCTGGTCTGAAGCAGATTCTGGTCACAACGCAGCGCGAACCAGTGATTCGAAACATCGTCGAACGCACGCTTTCATACGCTCTTTGTCGTAAACTGGAAATCTTCGATCGTCCGACGGTCGATAAAATTGTGAGCGAACTCGTCGCCACTGACGGCACCTACCGAGACCTCGTTCATCAGGTGGCAATGAGCCTTCCGTTTCAACAGACGGTCATCAGGAACTGAGCATGAACTGGAACATCGATCGCCGCACGTTTCTGCGAGGGACTGCCGGGGCAGCACTGCCGCTGCCGTTTCTCAATCTGATGACGGCGACTGCGAAAGAATCGGCGACGGAAAAACCGCCCGTTCGGTTCATGACTTTGTTCAAGCCAAACGGCGTGCATCCTCCGTCCTGGAATATCAGCGGCGGAACTGAGACGGACTTCCGCATGTCGCCGCTCATGCAGCCGTTCGCGAAGCACAAGGACGATGTGCTCATTCTCGACAACATGGGTGACTTTGGTTTCTCCTCACATGCGAATTCAACTCGCAGGTTTCTATCGGGCCACCACAGGAATACGAAGTCAGCGTCGGTCGATCAGTTGATTGCAGACAGGATCAGCGGAGACACGCCGCATCGTTCATTAGAACTGACGACTGAAGGATTGTTTCCAAACCAGATTGGCTGCAGCTACATCTCGTACGACCACGACGGGCAACCGATTCCTCGCGAGAGTGACCCTCAGCTTATTTTTGATCGGCTGTTTCGAAATCCGCTCAGTCATCCGCAAAAACGACAGGAGATGGCCAGTCTGCTCGACCGCGTTAAGGAAGATGCAACGTCATTGACGCGAAAAGCGGGGCACGAAGACCGGGCAACGCTCGATCAATACCTGACCGTTGTTCGGGAAACCGAAAAGCGTCTCCAGGATATGAAGGCTCGGTCGTCGACGTCGGACTTTTCGAACTTCAAACGACCTGAACGTCCTGCAAATCTCAATGAGCAGGCCGAGTCGATGATCGACCTCATCGCGTTGGCCATGTGGACTGACTCGACGCGATGTGTCACCTACATGCTCGGAAACAGTAACAGCCGCATGATCTTTGACTTTCTCGGCATCAAAGAGCAACACCATTATCTGTCACACTTTTTCCGTAACTTCAGCCGCGAGAACCTCGAAGCGCTGCTCAAGATCAGCCGCTGGCATATGGAGAAATTCGATTACCTGCTGACCAGGCTGAAGTCGTTCAAAGATCACAACGGAACATTGCTCGACCACAGCGTCGTGCTGTTTGGATCCGGGATGGGGCACAGCGACAACCACACGGCGACTCGCATTCCCATCATTCTTGCCGGCAAAGGTGGTGGCATCCTGAAGACCGGTCGCTACGTGCGGTACTCAGAAAATCAACAGCTCGGAAAACTGCATCTAGCTCTTCTGCAGAAGTTTGGCGTCGAACCGGAATCGTACGCAGGTTCAAGTACCGCACTGGCCGGTCTGGACTCGTCCGACTTTTCACCGTGGCGAGAGCGTCCCTTCGAAAGCTGGGTCAAGGTTGAAGGCAACCAGATCACCGCGCAGGGACGTATTCGGATGTCAGACAATCTGGACGAAGCAAAACTGTTTTTCGTTGATGTTGATGGCAAGCCATCGGTACGAATTGAAGTTGACTTTAAAGACTTCCACAACTTCAACCTCGCCTACCACTGCGGGACGCCAATTACGATCTCGGGGACTGGTAGCGAACAGGGCGGTCGCCTGACGATTACGAGAGTGAAGGAAGTGACTTCACTTTTTGGAAGCAAGCCTGGCAGCGCCAATGGTTAGCCCATTTTCATGCTTCCTGTGCACATCCGGCAGCACGAGAATGCCGGAACTGCGCTGAGCTTGTTCCAGCCTGTTAAACACTGATCAGAAATCGTGCTTCGAGTTCAGGTAAGCCGTGTGCTTGTCGGCGGCCTATTTCTTTCGGTCGGCTAGCTGTACAGCGACCATGAGGCCGGCGAATGCTTCGAAGCTGGCTGGAAAACTCAACTGAGCGTTGTGTTTCTTGAAGCTGTCTCGCGTCTTAGCGCTGCCGTTCCATTCGTCTTCGGAAAGTGAACCGTCTTTATTCTTGTCCAGCCGGCTGAAGACATATTTTGCCCAGCGGCCTTCAGCACTCTTTTCATCATATTCAGCCGCAGCCAGCGGCGCACCGGAAGGCGCTGCCGCAGCTGGTTTTGCTGCAGACGTCGTCGTTGTCGATCGCGATGAAGGAACCGTCGTCGCAGCCATGACTGTTGTTGATGGAGCGGGACTTGCTCCCGAGGATCGGGAAATCTCCTGGGGAGTCAGCAGGCTATCCCCGTTGAGGTCCAGCGCGAAGAATTCTCTGTATTTCAGGCGGTCCCATTCGTAGAGACCGATTTGGCCGTCTTTATCGAGATCCGCGACCTTCCAGGATTCAGGCAGGTCCATCGTCACACGTGCCGGAGGCTTTGGAGCACTGCGACTCGAACGGCTGCGACTATCGCCGCGCGAACTCGATCCGTACCGGCTGTCGCGCGACCGATCGTCATCTCGCCGGTAGTCGCTGGGGCCGCGGCCATCGCCACGATCGTCTCTGCCGTCCCGATCCCGATCCCGATCCCGATCCCGATCTCCACTGCCACGGTCACCTCCGTATCCGGGAGGAGGTCCACCGAAGCCGCCACCGGACTCTCGGCCGCGACGCATTTCTTCCATGGCGCGAGGCAGCATTTCACCGAAACGATCTCGAGAGATCCCACGGCGAAAGTCGGCTCCCATTCGCTCCATGGCGTCGCGCATGGGCGAAGGGATTCGTCGAGTTTCATTTTCGTCGAGACGCCCGTCGCGATTTTGATCCATCATTCCAAAGAAGCGATCTGCCATTTCGGAAGGATCACCGCCTCGACCGGGCTGGGCAACTGCGGACTCAATCGCGTAACCGGTAATCAAGAGAGTAACCACTGTTTGAAGCCTGCTCATTTTTTGTCTCCACTTCCGGATGCTTCAGTTTGAGATCAAGGTCAAACTGTTGTGGGTAGTCTCCATCGCGGCCTGACTTTTTAATCGGCTTCGCGTTTACCTCAAGATCAGCTCGTTGCATCAGTTCGGCATTCAAGCCTTCGATGTCAAAACGTTCTTTCGCATACCCGGAAGCAGTGACCGTTCCTCGCTCTTTTCGAGTCCCTTCGCCGAACTGCAACTTTGCCAGATAGTGCCGTTCAGTGCCGTCGATAGTTTCTGCCAGATTATTGGCTTCTTTCAGCCAGTTGACGCGGGTCGCCGCCCACTCACCAACGGAAGCAGCCACTTTTACCTGCGGCTCAAGTTCTTTCAGCAGGTCTTTCTGGTCTTTCTCGCCGGTGGTTGCCAGCTTGACTTCCTTCTCCAGTTCTGCGACGGCGTAAGAGCGGTAACCGAACATTCCGATTAGCAGCAGCGCGACGACAGCCACTCCGGCCAGCTTTTTGTGCCGCGAGTAGTCTTTTTTGATTGGTGCCCGTCGCGGATTCAGGAAATCGACCGCGCAGGAAACTTCCAGTGAGTGGCTGACGAGCTGCCCGATCGGCCCGCCGTACGCACCATGAGTGCCGTCGCCAGGCTTGCAACTGAGTGTGACGCCTTGACCGTGAAACGGGTCAAGATGCTTAATGTCACAGCCGAACCGGTCCCGAATGGCGTCACCGAGTGTTGCGTTTTCGTCCGGCGACCCAACCATCCAGCAACGGACGACTTGTGAATCGGGAAGTCTTTTCTGCAGGGCGACAAGTGCGCGACTGATTTCAGCCAGGATCGGAGTTGGTGGTCCGGCCGCAGCCGTCATTTGGGTTGAATGAGTGAAGTGCAGGTGTCCTTCGCCAAGAATGGAAATCTCAACTCGCTCACCGTGTTGAGCGACGGCGACGGCGATCTCGCCGGTACTGTGCTCAAGCCGCTGTTCTTCCAGTGCCACGATGCCTGCCGTCGCAACTGATGACACACCCACCGACTGAAGCTCCAATCCGGCTGATGTTGAGATTTTTCTAAGACGTTTAATCCGATCCTGATGAACGGTCGAAACCAGCACGTCGCGCACTGACGAATCGTCACGGCGTGGAAGCGGCAGGAAATCGAGCGTCAACTGGTCTAATGGAATCGACGACCTGGCTGCCGACTGGTACCGGACCAGATCCGGCAGTTCTTCGTCACTGACGTCGGGAATCTCAAGGTGTCGAACAAGGACGTCCTCACGAGGCAGCGATATGCAAACCTGACTGGCAGAGACTCGCTCGCGACGCAGTTCGCCTTTCAGCCATTCGCCGAGTCCCTGCGGATCATCGGCAGAAATGGACTCGGGAACGCTGAGTGAAAAACTCTTGCGAATCTTCACCGAGCCGCGTTCGACGGAAGCTTCGATCCCGCAGATTCGATGCGGCTCCAGGTCAATCGCCAGGAAATCAGACATGGTTATTCTTTCTTTTTCTGTTACCGCTTCAGGTAATCGGTGCCAGCTTTGGAACGCCGTTTCCCATGCCGCAATTGATGGTACCGTGGATGACTTCGTGAATGTTTGAAGAACCGTCAGTTGGTTCCGTCGTCAATGATTCCTGTCAGTTCAGCCGTTGTGTATCCGCGTCCGAGTTCTGTCAGGTCACTGACCGCCACAATTCTGGCTGGTGATTCTGTTGAGTCGATGGTTGCCTCGATGCGGGTGTAGCCACCGCCGTCTTCGAAGAACCCGACTACCTGAGCACGAAAGACGTGGCCTCGTCCCGTAAGAAACCGGTCGAGCTTGATCATCGTCGGCAGGTCAACGATCCCCTGAGAGACCAGCCAGCCGGTGTTGGCTCTTTGAGCTGCCAGTTCGGCAAGTGCTTCACCTTCCGCTCCGATCATCGGCGATGAAGTGATTGCCTGAGCGATTTCTTCCGTCATGTCAGGAATGCCCAGCAGAATCTCAATCCGAGCCTGGTTGATGTTGATTCGTCCGGAAAGTTCCGGACCTTCGACCACCGTCAGTGCATCCATCAATGTCGGCAGGTAAGATTGCATGGATGCCGGATCTGCTGCCCATGGACTGTTGAGAAGCTGCTTCTGACCTTCGATTTCGACTTCGACCTGCGCTCCGATCAGCTCATACAGGGATTTCAGGTCGTACTTCGCTCCTTTCGAGAGGTCCATGCCTCCGCGAGTCACCGAGCCCTGTGCGTTGCCGCCAAGCGCGTTTCCAATGGCAGCGGCAGCCTCGACCAGTGACCCCTGCGAGTTCTGACTCGTCCCACCATCGCGTGAGTTTGAATCTGAGTTGTCGTCCGAGCTGGTCGTCGGTGTTCCCGAGTTTGTGGAACCGGCTGCAGCTTCCTGAGCTGCCGGATCATTCGGATCGACGTACGGTCCGCTCATTCGAAAGGCGACAACAAACTGAGCGATGTCTTCGTCAAACTCTTCGGCCAGGGAATCGTAAAGTTCGTCGAGCACTCCGTTGTTGATGTAGGTTCTTGCTGCCCCGTCGGCTCGCTGGTTAAGTTCGCGGGCATTCACTGTCAGAAACGCTGCCCAGCCCGGTTGCAGTACGCCGTCCGCGTTGTCGAATGGCTCGCTCGCGTCGCCGTCGTTTTCGTTGGGATCGAGCTTGCCGTTGCGGTTGGCATCTTCACCGTAAAGCAGATCAGCCGTGACGCCAGCGACCTGAAGCAGTTCATCGATTGACTCCATCGCTCCGTTTCTGGTTTCGTACGGAGGTTCCAGCGAAGTGTAATAGTCACTTTCTGCTCCGTATGTCCGAGGGATTTCGTCACTGTCAATCCAGTCGAGGATGGCATCGGCGACTTCCTCAGTCATATCAGGCAGATACATGAGCATCTCGCGCGACTGGTCTTCGTCCAGTTCAAAGTTCAACAGTCGATTCAGATTGAGGCGACCTGATTCGTCGACCAGGCCATTCCTCAATGCCGTTCCTGCGGGGTCCGTTTCGACGGGGGCGACCACGGAAAAGTAACCGCGCCCGCGCGCGTTATCAGACTCCCGCATCAGGATGGCACGAAACCGATTCGGGTTATGGTAGAGGCTGGCATCTTCCTCGGACTCAGGAACTGCAATGACGGCTGCGGCGAGCTCGATGCCCGATTCGGCAAACGCTCGGCTTTCTGCCTGCCGACCGTACATCGACGTCGCTTCCGCTTCGGAAATCATGATCTCGGAAAAGCTGTACGCACCCAGCGTCAGCATCGCGATGACGACAAGAACCAGAATCAGGACGCTACCTGAGCGTTCTGCTGGAGGATTCGTTGCTTCAGGATGAGAGGCAATCAGGTTCAATAGACCAACCCCTCAAATGGACTCGATACAACCAGCGGCACAACGATTCGGTAGGTGTCCGTTGATTCGCCTGGCTGGTGATAAAGGATTGATCCTTCGGGATATGACGGTTCTCGAAAACCGATTGTGATTCCTATTGCGTTGGGAACACGCAACTGGACGTCGCTGTCCCATTCGGTCAGCCATTCAACTCCGTCGTGATACTCGAATGACAGCGAGTTGATTTCTTCCGCCAGCAGCTTCGTCTGCGACGCCATTTGAATCATATCTCCCTGCTGGTCAGCCAGTGTCAGCGTAAACCGGTCACCCGACATCCGAGCCAGTCCGTCGATACCGTCGTCGTATTCCTGTTTCGTTTGAAACTGGCCGGACACCATCGACGCCAGCGAACCTTCGCCCCCCGCTAGAAAATACGACACTGATTTCTGGTTACTTTCCGAAGCCGGATTGAGCATTTGCCCGTCCGTTACTGCGTCTCGCCGATAGGGTCGATTGATGTGCAGAACCAGCGAAACGGCGTCGCCAAAAATTCCGATGCTGCTTCCCGAGTACGCCTCAGCCGGATCGGTGATTTCGACGATGGGTTCAACCAGAAATTCGTCAGCGTCTGAGGTCGACGACTCAGTGCCTGAGTCGTCACCGGTGTCTGAAGTGTCATCGGGCACGTACTCGTCGACCGGTGGTGCGTACATCGTCGATCGAATGTCAGCGGACATCTTCGTGAAGATGGCTCTCGCAATCTGAGCCCGTTCGACTTCGACCTGCCCCAGGGTTGAGAACCTCCAGTGAAGCTCAAGAGCCGAATAGACGGCCGTCAACAGCGTCGCTGTGAGGCCAAGAGCCAGCATGACTTCGAGTAGCGTAAATGCCGCGTGGCGAATTCGTTGGCTGCCTCGTCGCAGACGACGACCGACTCGGTCGGCTGCCGAGAGGTTGGGACGAGTTGAGAGGGGCGGACGATTCATCACAGACCGTCCCCCTCAAGAGCAGCTTCTTCTTCAGCAGCGGCCGCGGCTGCCGCCAGTTCGTAGACAATCGGGTCGCGAATCAGTCGCGACAACGAATAGCTGGTCCCCGCCTGTTGGTTCTCGCCATCGTACTTCACCGTGATCGTTACGTTCTGAAGATCGGCATGTGGACCAACGACTGTCTCCATCGACCAGGTCCAGTTGACATCATCTTCAAACGGCTGGTCTGTCACGGCTTCAAGCGGTTCGACAGCTGCCACAATCTCGGCGAGTTTCGATTCACATCGCATGATGGCCTTTGTTTCGAGGCGAGCGGCGACAGCAGTCCGCATTCCGCTCGACGAGAGCTGACTCAAAGCAACGAACGCGGTCAGGAAGATCGCCAGCGACAGCAACACTTCCAACAACGAGAACCCTCGCCGGATCCTGAAATCTGGCGTCAGCGTCCTCGCATGTTCTGTGGTTGCCGACTTCATTGGTCACCTTGCTACAGGCTGGTGCCTTCCCTGACTGTCACGCCTCCTGTCAAATCCCGCACCGAGACCGTCCGCGAATTTCCGTAAGTATCAACGATTTCAAATTCCGCTTCGGACGATGTTCCGTCTGAGTAAAACAGGATCGGAGCCGACCAGGAAACACCGCTCAACTCGCCTGCGTCTGCCAGTCCATTCAGAAGTTCGGACGAGACGGTTGAACCCGTCGCGCCGCCTGATTCTGCAAACGTAATTTGAGCGGGCAGCGTGTCGGAGAATTTGCCCTGGTTCGCCGTCCCATTTCCCGATTCGTCTGCCGCTGCCGTCAACGGAACTCGCAGGTAATGATTCCCGCCAGGCTCGTACACGAACTGCCAGGTTTCGTCCCGGTCCAGCGCGAGAATGCGGGTTCCGGCCAGCAACGCTCTGACTTCTTCCGTTGCCGATCCGGTTTGTTGATCGCGCCAGCTCTGCATCAGCGGCGATGCTGCCAGTGAGGTCAGAATAGTCAGCACCATCATCGTCAGCATGATCTCAATCAGCGTATAACCGCTGCGTGAAGCTACTGAGTTTCTGACAATAAAACGTTGCATCGATACAAACTTTGACCAACTGGAAATTGTAGGGTGCGTCTCGACGCACCCTACGTGATGGAGTGAATGGCTTAGAGATCCTGAGCCCAGTTGATGACGTCGTCTTCGTCGCCTTCCTGCTGATTCGGCCCGGCTGACCAGACTGCTGGCTTGTCGATCAAGCCCTGGCGATTACCACTCGGCGGGTATTCGTAGTAGAGCGGGTTTCCCCAGGCGTCTTTCGGGATTTCGGCGATGAATGGCTGCAACTCGCGGCCTGACTTGTCAGTTCCTGGCTGCATTAACATACTGAAGACCGTTTCAGAATCGCCAGTCGGGTACACGCCATCGTGCTTGACGGCGTACATCTGAATGTTCTTTTCAAAGTCTCGGATGTGAATCTTCGTCGCATCGATCATCGCCCCCTGCTGCTGACCCAGAAGTTGAGGGACGGCGAAGGCGGCGATCACACCGATGATTGCCAGAACAAGGAGGACTTCGATCAGCGTGAAGCCTCGACGCGTTGATTTTTTGTTTCGTTGAGATCTCATTGGAACTTTCTCCTTCGGTGGGCAAGCCGAGAATCACTCGGGGCGGGGTAATCAGTTTGGTGTTTAGTTTTTAATTCGTACGGCCCTTCACCGATGAAGGGCCGAAGCGGGACATCAAAGAACATTCGAACTCTGCAGGACCGGCAACAACAGCCCCAGCATGACAAACAGAATCAGCATCGCCATAACCAGCAGCATGGCTGGTTCGAGCAATCGTACAAATAGCTCGAGATAGCGATAGGTCCGCCGCTCCATGCTCTCAGCGATATCGACCAGAACTTTTTCCAGATTGTTGGCTTCTTCGGCGACTGAGATAATCTCGACAGCTTCTTCCGGGAATTCACCACTGGCCCGCAACGGCTCTGCGAGCGACTTACCGGCGGAAATAAAATCACTGGCGTCGTTGATCGCGTTAGACAGAACTTTGTTGCCAGTCGCGTCCTTTGAGATCCTCAGCGAGTTGAGAATCGGAACTCCGTTGCTCAACAGTGTTCCCAGTATTCGGCAGAAACGGGCAATGGCCAGACTGCGATAGATTCTGCCTGCCCCCGGTACCGAGAGTTTCGCTCGGTCAAGAACCATGCGACCGTCGTCTGAATTGAAATACTGAACGGCAAACAGCCCGGCAGCCGCCAGAAGGCCAACCACTACCAGTCCGTAATTGGCGAGCGTGTCGCTGATGGTGACGACGGCTGTCGTTGCCCACGGAAGTTCGCCGCGAGCTTCCAGCCGCTGAAACACTGGCTCAAATTTCGGCACGAACCAGACCATCATGATTGTCAGAATCCCGCCTCCGATGACGGTCAGAAACATCGGGTAGACCGTCGCCCCGACAACTTTGCCCTTCAGGTCTTCCTGATGCTCGGTGAAGTCGGCGATGCGCCGCAGCACGTCTTCCAGAAAGCTGCCTTCTTCGCCGGCTCTGACCATACTGACTGCCAGTTCGGAGAAGACTTTTGAATGCTGTCTCAAGGCGTCGGCCAATCGCGTTCCGTTGGCAACGTCGTCGCGGACTTCCTGCAGGACCACTTTCAGAACTTTGTTGCGTGACTGTCGCTGAAGAAGTTCGATTGATCTCAACAGTGGCACGCCCGACCGCAGGAGGTCGCTAAGCTGAGCATAGAACGTGGCCAGATCGCGAGCTTTGACTCGTCGCCCACGCAGTCGATCATCGCTCTTAGCTGATTCGGCGAGTTCAATTCTGAGTGGAAAGAGTTCGCGCGAAGAGAGCGTCGAGATCACTTCGGTCTCGGTTCCAGCCGTCAGAAGTCCTTTGACTTCCTGACCAGACATCGCTCGCGCTGTGTATTGAAATTCTGGCATAAGAGGAAAAGTTGAAGGATGAAATCAGAAGGCAGAGGGCCGTTCAGCCTTATGCCTTCATCCTTGCTGCCTTCAAACAATGTCTCCTTTGGTGATTCGGAGGACGTCGTCGATGCTCGTTGTACCGTTCATCGCGTGCAGCCATCCACACTGGCGGAGAGTGACCATTCCATGTTCGACGCCATACTGGCGAATCTTTGTCGAGCTGACTCGCTCGCCACACATCTCGCGGACCGTGTCGTCGCTGAGAAGCAGCTCATAGGCACCAATTCGGCCGGAGTATCCCGTGTCGCCACATTCGCGGCAGCCGACGGCGCGGAAAAGTTCTTTGATGTCCCGGTTTGGAAAATCTTTCGGCAGATCGTCGGGACTCGGGTGGAAAGATTCGCGGCAGTGCAGGCACAGGCGGCGAACCAGTCGCTGAGCCATGACACCTTCGACGGTACTGGCGACGAGGTAGGGTTCGACGCCCATGTCAACCAGCCGGGTGAACGAACTGGCCGCGTCGTTGGTGTGCAACGTGCTGAAAACAAGGTGACCAGTCAGCGATGCCTGGATCGCGGCTTCAGCCGTTTCGTAGTCTCGAATTTCGCCGATCAGAATAACGTCCGGGTCGTGACGCAGGATGGATCGAAGTCCGGCGGCGAATGTCAGGCCGATTCGACTGTGAACCTGAATCTGGCTGATGCCGTCGAGCTGGTATTCGACCGGGTCTTCGACCGTGATGACTTTTGTATTCGGGCTGCGAATTTCGTTGAGCGCGCTGTAAAGCGTCGTCGACTTACCACTACCGGTTGGGCCGGTGACCAGAACGATGCCGTGCGGCAGGCTGATCAGTTTCTGGAACGGTTTATAGATCGGGTCCGGCATGCCCATGCTGCTCAGGTTAAAGACCATGCGGCCTTTATCGAGAATTCGAAGGACGATGCCTTCGCCATGCAGCATCGGGATGATTGAAACTCGAACGTCGATGTCGCGTCCGGCAACTTTGAGTTCGATACGTCCGTCCTGAGGCAGTCGCTTCTCGGCGATGTTCAGACGGGACATGATCTTCAGGCGGGTGACGATCGCCGCGAAGAACTGGTTGATCTCGGGAGGAACAGATTGGACGCGCAGCATTCCGTCGACGCGGTAACGAATTCGCAAGCCGCGTTCGCCGGGTTCGATATGAACGTCACTCGCCTGCTGTTGCAGAGCTTCCAGCAGAAGTTCATTCACCAGCCGAATGACCGACGCCTGCTGAGCCATCTCTGCGAGTTCACCATCGGCTCGCGACGCTTCAGCGAGGTAATCGTCGTCGTCGTCCGTTTTCTGTTTGACGAGTTCGTTGATCGTGTCGCCGCCGACGCCGAGCTTTTCTTTGATGAACTGAACGACGTCGTCGTGCCGAGCGAGCACTGGCTCCAGCCGCAGGTTACTCAGAGAGCTGAGTTCGTCGAGAGCTTCCAGGTCGAACGGGTCACTCGTAGCGACTTCGACGCGACCGTTTTCACGACGCAGCGGCAACAGCGAGTGCCGATAGATTGTCGACGTCGGGAAGAGATTGAGCAGCTCGGGGTCGATGGTGAAATTTTTGAGCTCGACGTATTTCATCCCCAGCTCATCCGCGAAAGCTCGCAGCGTCTGCTCTTCGGTCAACAGGCCCATCTCGATGACAGCCTTATCGAACCGATGGCCGTTCGCCTGCTTCCGAACCTGATCTCCCTGATCAATCGTCAAAAGGCCGTGTCGGATGAGAACTTCGCTGATTTCCATGAATCATCGCCCGCAGATAGATAAGACAGGTCTACTGTTTCAATCATTGGCCGCGACGTGTGCAAACGGGCAAGCCCGCTCAGTCTCGAATTCGTCCGACGCCGACCGCTCCTAACAGGGTAGTAGATCTCGAAGGTTACGCAATTTGTTTGAGAATATTGACGAACGCGTCACGCGGACCGCCGTTCATCTTGCATTTTAGAAAGTCGCTCCGAGACGACAATTCCCGCAACGCGATCCACGGTTAACCGACAGAATCTCAACTTATCGACCACCGCCTGGACGCCCTCCGCCGCCAGACCGACCGCCGCCAGGAAATCCTCCACCTCCTCGGGTTCCACCTCCGCCACTGGACCGACCGCTTCCACCAGGAGTTCCGCCTCCACCGGGGAACCCGCCCCCCTGGAAGGCACGTTGGATAAACTGCTGCCGCATTTGCTCTGCGGCCTGCTGTTGAGCATCGTTGTTCGAGTCAGAGCTGCCGCCGCCTGATGACGAGGCGCGGCTGCTGGTTGAGCTTGAACTGACTTTAACGCGAGGCAGCAGCGAGCCGATGGTCTGCTGAATGATCGCCGAGCTGGCGTGTTGAAGCGGTACGACTCGAATGGCTCGTCGAGCTTCCAGCGCGGCTGAGTCAATTTCCTCAACCATCGCCTGAACCTGTTGAAATGTTGGATCGTTCGACGAAACGTAGAGCCGGCTGTTCTGGTAGTCGATGCCCAGCGTCATCTGCACTTTCGCAGCCGCGGCGGATCCTCCACCACCACCCATCAAGGCGGCGAACGGGTTTGCTCCTCCACCGCCACCTCGCTGCTGTTGAGCGGGCTGAGGTGGGGTCAGCTCTTCTTTGAAAACGTCACGGATGATCTCGGCGACTTCGTCAACCTGCGCATGCTTGACCGCGATGTATCGCGGCGCACGATCGCGGAGTTGTTCCGGCAGTTCAGACGCGTCGAGGATTCTAAGAACGTCTTCTACTTCATCGATCTGGTGCGGAGGGCCACTGACGAAGAGCGAGTTCGAACGCACGTCAGGAATGATTCGCAAAGTCTGCGGCCCTGACAGAACGGAATCCAGACCGCTCATTCCCATGATGCCTCGCCCCATCGACGACAGTCCTCCGGACAGTTCGCTCATAAAACCACCGTCCGAACTGCTGCCTACTGAAGTCGAAACCGAGCTCGTTGGAAACAGCCTTTCAAGGATTGACGCCGTCTGAGTGGCGTCTGCCGAGCGGAGATAAAACACCGTCCACTGAGTCTTTGGCGGCATGGCCGAAGCGAGCGAGGCGATGACATCTTCGAGCCGATCAAGAGCTGCTTCGTCCTCAGAAACAATCACGAGATTACCGCCCTGAATCGTGATCGCGATCGGAGCGTTGCTGTCGGATGGGGCGGCGTCCCGTCCGGCTTTCGTCGTGTTCAGGTCAAGAAAAAGTTGCTGCAGTTCTTTGTCCGAGGCTGCATCGCCGGAGTTGCTGCCAGCAGCCGCATCGTCCTGTGAATCGGCGGCGAAGGAAACTTCGCTGAACGGGTCATCGGCGAAAGCGAACGCCAGGTCGTCAGGCACCGACTTCAGAAACGAAGCATCCAGTCGGGCTGCGACTTGAGTTTCGTAAGGCGCCGCTCGTCCTGCCGACTGGTTCGGCTTGTCGTTCGAAGCTTCTTTCGGAGGGTTCGTGGGAGCGGGCCGTTCGGTGTCGTTGCCTGCTGGAGCTGCCTTTGGTTCTTCCGGGCTGAACGGAGAAGTGGTCGACGGAATTCTTCGATCGCGGATGGCTCCGGTGGCCGACGGAATTACCGTTCGAATCGGGTTACGACCGCGGACGTTCCAGACTCGCTCCAGTGCTCGCAGAAAGTCTTCCGGATCACGACCGCCCAGCGGGATTGTTCGGAGATTCCCTTCGCCGCCGTACCCGCCAGCTTCACCCGGTTCCAACTGAGTGACCAGCAGCTTGATCTGCGTAACCTGCTCGTTGGTGCCACGGACAATCAGAGCATTGTCGGAAGGATGCGGCTGCACGACCGGAGCGCCGTCTCCATCCGCGTAGAACAACGATTGGATCGACGTCGTCGCGGTGTAGGCGTCCATTCTTCCGAGCGGAATGACTGCCATCTGGCTGGCTCCGGCACCAATGCCGTCGAGCTGCCGAATGGTTGCTGCAATGTCGCGATGCATTTCCTCGGTTGCTTTAATGTGAATTCGTCGCGTCCGACCGTCTTCGTTCAGGATCGTGCCGGGAAAGAGCACGTTCAACGTCTTCGTGACTTCCATCGCGTCGGCTGTTTCGAGCTGGTAGACCTCAAGGTAAGGCTCTCGACTGGACCGACTCGCGGCGCCGGGCAGCGGCGGGAGATCGACTGCTTCGATTGCTTCTTCGACGATCTTGATGTTCGCCGGGCTGGCGGTCACCAGCAGCGAATTTGTGCGCTCGTCAATCGCCAGCGTCACGACTGCATTTGCATCAGCCGGTGCCGGTGTCCCATAACGAGGGTCTCTTGACGACGAGGAGCTGCTGCTGCCGTATCGTGAACGGGAATCGTAGCTGCCTCTGGACGAGCCGCTTACGTTTTCGACGCCGCGTGCTCCGAGTCCGAAGAGGTCGCGAACGACAGCATCCGCATCAAGAACGGAGATATGCTCCAGTTCGAACCGACGGAAAATCTTGTCACCGTCTTCGACGACGAAACCTGTGATGAGTCCGTGGATTCGCCGAAGGTTGCTGCCAATATCGGTCACGACAAGCTTGTTCGCCTTGTTCAGAGCGACGACTTTGCCTTGAGGGCCGAGCAGCTCGCGAGCTTCAACAGCCGCTTCTTCAGCGGTCATCCCTTCGAGTGGAATGAGCACGGTCATTAGTTCATTGCGACCTCGCGCTGGCAATTCTTCCAGAGGAACGGTCGGAACAAGATTCGGCGGGATGCCGGCGTCGATGTTGACCACGACGAGGAATTCATCGCGACGAACCAGCACGTAGCCCTTCTGAAGCAGATACCCGTTCAGGACGTCGAGAGCCTGCATCGGTGTGTACTTGCGGTTGTCGCGGTAGTTGAACGAGCCCGGCGGGACAGCATTCAGATCGAGCGTCAGGCCGGCAGCTTCCGCAAAAAGCGTCAGCACATCCGCCCAGGGAGCGTACCGGAAATTGAAAGACAGCTCTTTAACGGGTGCTCCGTCCTCGCCTGCTTCTCCGCCAAATGAAACGGTTGCAGTTTCACCTTCAGGCGGCGTTTCTGGAGTTGGGGGCGCGATGGCCGCAGGAGTTAGCGCTGTCGGAGCGGCTTGAGTTGTCGTGGGACGTCCGGATGGTGCTCCGCCCTGACTATCGGCAAACGCAAAAGGCTTTCCCTGCTTCTGCTCGAAAGCACTCCGCTGCTGAGCAGACAGAATCCCCGACGCATTTTTCTCGAACTCGACACGCAACGCTTCTGATTTGGCATCACGTTCGTCTTCGCTCATGTCACGATTAAAACGGATCGAACGCCGCTCTTCTTCGTACTTCTGATTCAACTCGGCGATCTTCGCCTGCTGGTCTGACGAAATGTTGAACTGGCCAGCCGTGTCGGGATCTGCGAGCGCTCGTAACCCTTGCCTTTGGAGCGACAGTTCGGTCAGTCGCGATTTCTGCTCTGGCTTGATGATGGCATCAAGCTTCTTATCCATCACTGTCCGCATTTCGCCAAAGATGGCTCGACGTTCATCGTCGCTGCCGGCTGACCGTGCTCGATCCATGATGTCTCGGAATTCAGGACTGTCGCGCAGTCCCGCCTGCAAATCGCCGATCGCCTTCTGTTGATCTTCGGTGAGGCCGAGTTCTCCGCGAACTTCGTCTCGACCGAGCAGTTCGAGCGGGCTGCTGCCTCCACCGGGGCCTCGTCCTCCACCGGGAGGACCACCTCGACCTCGATCGCCGCCACCTCGGGAGAACTGTGCGTTCGCATCGAAAGCGGTGAGCGACACCAGAGTCATCACCACGAGGAGAGTCGAGAGAACTTTGGAGAATTTCGTCATCAGGATGCCCTGAGTTTCATTCGAAGACAAACGCTGCCCGATCAGAAACCGGTCAGGAATCATGCTTTGAACTGGAATGTCGCATAACGATGTCATGCTAGCTCCGTTTCTGCGGCAACAGCAACAAGCGTCAGCTCGTTGCTGACGACTCGTTCAATCTCTTCTGCCGGACGACCTGTAACCATCCACGGCTGCCAGACCGCCACGATCAGAACGCAGTGCCAGACCGTCCTGTCGAGCACTACCCAGACCTGTTGTCGACAGTTTCGAATCCCGCGTTCGCACGTTCAACGACTCTGACATCAACTGGCCTCAGTCACTTCGGTCGTCACAAGTGACAAACCGGTACGTCCATGCAACCTTCCTTACGAGACTCGTTTTTCAACCATTGAGGCTGTTAAATCCGGGTTGTATGGCCTTATGCTGGCTTCGTTGCCGGCACATTTCCCTCTCAAAGCGGATCTGTACTTCCAGAATTGATTCCACACGCTGAACTCGTTTGCAGACAGTGGATTCAGAACTCAGGACTCAGATCTTCCTTCTGGGGCTCGACCGATGACTCTCTGGCAGATCCCGCGGAATTTGCTCGTGAGTAATCAAACACGCGTTCCCCGCTGATGGACCGCTAAATCCTTGTTATGGATGGAGTTTTGTCGTTGTGCTGCGGGAGCCCGACCAGCGACGATCTGATTCAGACGCTGCGTGATTCTGACGCTATGATTGACATGTTCAGAGTTGGCTGACGATCGTGGCGTCCGAATGGCATTTCGTATCGAACTTTCGATCAGCCGGGGGGCTACCGACCACGGCTTCACGTGATTGGTGGTCAGTGCCCACTCTGCCAGAGCTGACCTCGATTATTGATCAGAAAAAATGACGAATGACGCAGGCTCGATCGTCGGTAAACTTCGGACATTCAGGCAGACGGCAACTACATCGTCACCCGTCCTTCGCGACAGAGACGTGATACATGAAACGAAGCGAAAAACTGCTGGGCCTGGTGCTTCTGGTTAGCGTCGGAGCATTTGTCGTCGTGCCGTGGATCTGGCAGGCCTTCCGTGGCCCGGTTGCCCAGCAGGAAACTGCGCTGCGACTGGCCACTGAAAAACTTGATAAGGCCAAAGGGCAGTTTGATATTGCACTCGCCAATGTTAAGTCGATGGCTCAGTTCAAAGAGCAAAGCCTGTCATCGAATGCCGCTCAAGGCGCGCTGGCTTATCAGCAGTGGCTGACTGACCTCGCGGAAATCGTTGCGGAATTCAAAGCCCCCGAAGTCACTCCGGAACGAATCTCTCCATCGCGAGACAACAGCTACGTCGCGGTTCGACTGCGAGTTACCGGCGAAGGCACGATCGAGCAATTACGCACATTCCTCTATCGTTTTCATCGGGCCAACGTGCTGCACCGAATTACCAGCATGGTCGCTGAAGCTCAGGACAATTCATCGCGGCCGCGATTGACCATTCGCATCACGACAGAAGCCATCGCGCTGCGTGACGCTCCGGAAAAAGGACCAACATTGTTTCCTCGCTCGGCAATTGCGTCTGTCAGCGACGGCGACGGCCCGACAAAAATCGAGCTGACTTCAGTCGAAGGATTCCCCGATGCCGCACCATTCGAATTGCGGATCGGCCAGAACTATTACAGTGTCGCCGATATTGATGGCAAAGAGCTGCTGCTTGAACTGGAAGAAGGTCAGGAAGTAGAAGCGGCTGAGGAAGACATCGTCGAACTGTCGGTCGTACATGCCGATTTCAAAGACGTCGTGATCACCGAGTACGACACGCTGATCAAGAAGAATCCTTTCGCCAAGCCGGCTCCTTATCGACCACGTCTGGACCTGATTGGTTCAAAGAGCGTCGGGCGCGGCGGGAAGTTGTCGCTTTCCGCAAAAGTTACTGGTGCCGACCCCAGCGATAAAAAAGTTGCCTTCGAAGTCCTGTCTGAACTGACAGACGGCATGACCTTTGAAGCAGGAACGCTGAACTGGGAACCGCCTGCCGAACTCGCCGCTGGAGATTTTACCGTCAAAGTTCGCGCTGCCGGTGGAGGGCTCCGTGAACCGATTGAAGATGAGTTCAAGCTAAGCCTTACGGACGTCAACAAGCCGCCGGTTATCACCTTACCAGAGAATCTGGTCGCCACACTCGGTCAGGCCATCACGACAACACTCGCAGCAACGGACCCGGAAACTCCTGTCGAAGAACTCAAGTTCGCGCTTGCCGACGGTGCTCCTGCGGGAGCGACTTTTAACGCTGAAACCAGAGAGCTGACATTCACGCCGCCAGCCACCGGCGAACCGGGCGAAGTTACCATCAATGTCACCGTGACCGATGCCGGCACTCCGGCTCAAACAGCCACCGGATCGATCAAGGTGACGGTTCAGGATGACAAAGCTCAGTTTACCTTCATGGAAGGCGTTGTCGCTGCGGACTCTGTTCCGGAAGCCTGGCTCCGCGACAAATCGACCAACACAAGAATGGTTCTGCACGAAGGCGACGATCTGAAATATGCCGGTTTCAACGCCGTCGTGCTGAGCATCGGCAATGACTTCCTGCTCATGCAGCAGGCCAACGAAACCATCCGCCTGGACGTTGGTAAGAACCTTCGGGAAAGCATCGTCATCGCGAAACTCGATCCACCAAAAGAATCGCCAGCGGCGGACACCGAAGTAAAAACAGACGACGCGACGATACCCGCCGCACCTCCGAAACCTGAGGAAGCCAGTTCCGCAACCTCGTCGGAGCCGACTGACACCGCAGCTTCTGAGAAGAGCGAATCGACCGCAGTCCCGACGCCTGCCCCGACCGAAGCAACAGGCAAGCCAGAAGTCACGCCAGCGACAGGGCTCAATGCCGGGGCAGGAGTCTCGACCGAAGCGACTCCAATGCCTGCTGAAACGACGGCAACTTCCGAAGTCCGTGAAACCGCCGCTCCCGCCGAACCTTCCTCCTCTGAGCCTTCTTCTTCCGAACCGGCCCCCGCCGAAGACGCTCCCGCAACCAGCGACGCTGAATCCGAAGAAGAAGCCCCGACCGCTGCCAATTAATCCCGCACGGCTTCCTGTGGGGGCGATGCTTTTTCGACTTTGACGGCGCAGTATTTGAATTCGGGAATTTTGCCGTAGGGGTCTAACGCGTCGGTGGTGAGGATGTTGGCGGCGGCTTCTCGGAAATGGAACGGGGTGAAGACGCAGCCCGGTTCGATGAAATCGTCGGAGCGCACGACCAGACTGATGGTTCCTCGGCGGCAGCTGACGCTGACGCGATCAACGGCTTCCAACCAGGCAGTCTGACGGTCCCGGCATCACTGCCATTGCAAGCAAAACTTCTTGTGCTGACACCCCCAGTCAATCTAAAGACGATTGTCTGTTCCACCTCGTTCCGACAGCAACCGGAGAACCACAGTTGCCGCAATGGATTACCTTCCAGCCTTGGCAACTTCGAGCAACAAATTGTGGAAAGCGGCGATCTCGCTAACTTTCGACAGATCGACGACGCGGGCAGCTTGTTCCATAGCTTTGGGCTTACTCAGATAGGATTGGAATTCAGCAACGAGCCAATCGTCGATCTGCTTTGTGAACATTTTCTGAGCGAAGTAACTCGGTAATTCCGTATCCGTTTTCCATTTCGCGAAAGCATCAGGTGTGATTTTCTCTGTGTCGAGCTCGTGCGTCTCGGCAACAGCACGTAGATAATCTTCTCGTGGCACAATATCTTCCAGTTCAAGACCTTCCGACAGTTCCACCACAGGTACACCGTTTAACGCTTCAGTATTTGGCAGATTCCGAGAACGTCGTTGTTTATCTCCATCGAGAAATATGATGGGCGATGAACCCTGAGACGTTGCGACTCTCGCCAGCTTGTCGAACGAATCACCGCCACCGTTCACAAAATGGCAGTTCGCGAGCAGTCTTTCGACATCCTCGAATCCTTCTTTCCCGTCTGCGCTAAGTCGCAACAACAGTATCGGGATTGCTCTGCATTCGGAATCACCCTCAACGATCACTGCGACATCAGCGAACAACAGCGAGTCCGATGGCAACATCCCAAGCGTTGTACGAACTTTGAGATAGTTTCCGTCAGTCGCAGGTGTCGAGACCTTCGTTGTTGCCACACCGTCGACTGAATCGCGAACAAGCACTCTAGTCCTGCTCGGATAGAGTGGGTTCATCATGACCGGCGAATGGGTCGAGTAGACCACTTGAACGTTTTCTTTTGCCCCAACGGCCTCAAGGATAGTCCGCAGACGTCGTTGCGCATCGGCGTGAAGCGAATTTTCCGGCTCGTCAAACAGGACGACATGGTTGCCGGAGTCCAGGCCAGTTGAGGTCAGTATGCCGAGTAGGGTTAAGAGCTTCCTTGCTCCAGTTCCACGGTAACCGATCGGCGTGTAACCGCGATTGGCATCCAAAATTTCAACTGCAATCTGATCTCGCTTCCCGTCTAGACTGGAGAAGCGAAACGCATACCCAAGTTCCACAGGCAAAATATCCCGAGCTTTATCGCTGATTCGGTCACCCGCTTCGTTCACATAAGAGCTAAAGTTGAGCGGATTCATCGCTTCCAACTTTTCCCTTGTAACTTCGCCGAAGGCAGCTTTTAGGAACTGGTTTTCGACGTCATTTTGCCCATCGATAGGGATAATGTCTCGGATCCCCAATTTGTCCTGCGGCAATACGATCGCA
The DNA here is from genome assembly GCA_963976765.1 of uncultured Planctomycetaceae bacterium. Lineage (GTDB taxonomy): Bacteria > Planctomycetota > Planctomycetia > Planctomycetales > Planctomycetaceae > JABMPE01. The sequence goes on along the minus strand of CAXBME010000015.1, from coordinate 84,829 downwards.
TGGGGCGTATTGTTCATGGTACCGCTTGGCTTGCTATGCGTTACCTGGCCACCAGCGGCACCTTTTATATTTCTTCCGCCACCTTCCGGCTGCATTTTCACTTGAACTTCTACCGTACCCCCCCTGAGATCTCGCGGAGTTACGAACCATGCCGCCGGATTGTCACCCTCTCCGAGAGAGATCTTGAATACTGCACCGATCTCCGGGTCTTGTTTCCAATCACCAGAAAAATCAAAAAGCCGTTGGCGATTGACGTCGGACTCCTCGGCTGGAGTCTTTTCACAGAATCGTTGAATGAGCCGCAATAACGCCGACTTCCCGACGTCATTCGCGCCAGTCAGGACAGTGACAGATTCGTCGAGTTCTATAACTTGCCCCTTAGTGAACGGGCCAAAATGGCGAGGCTCAACCGACTTGATGCGCATCTGGAGTATTCCGAACAACGAATTAGACACTCGACCGAAAACTGTCAGAGAAGTTGAAACCGTACAGCTGAGCACCCGAACTATCCAGCATGAGACACCAGTAAAGGGATCAGTCCGGAATGAGGCATCGGGTGACATAACTGGGGATGGCCGGAGCATCACTAAGTTCGCTCGCAGCACATCTTTGAACTCACAACTTTTTGCTGAATGCCTCTCGTGCATAGGTCTCCTGATTCGTCAGCGGAATCGAATGGGGCATCCCTCACCCACGCGAGTTCCCCGTAGCCACTCTGCGCCGGAGATTTCAGAGTCAGGCGTCGCGTCCGGCGAGCAGTGACGTAGGCTGGGAACTTGTCCGAGAATTCCTCAAAGCCGGGACGAGTCCCAGCCTACAACTCTGGAAACGCGGGTGGCAGCGGTTGCTTGCAACCGGGGTGGCGAAGCCGCGAGAGGTTGGGCTGGTTGCGTGGTGATTGTTTCTCTTGTCGCTGCGCGAAACAGATTGCGAGCAGGCTGTGTCACCCGAAAGAATAAATTTTCAGTGGGGATCACGCACCAGATTCAGTCGGGACAAATTCAATGGTGCGTCGAGACGCACCCTACGAAATGTTCGCAGCGGATTCAGAAGCCCATTCAACTTTGACCGCGCAGTATTTGAATTCGGGGATCTTGCCATAGGGGTCCAGGGCGTCGGTGGTGAGGATGTTGGCGGCGGCTTCCCGGAAGTGGAACGGGATGAAGACGGAGCCAGGGTCGATCGAGTCGTCAGAGCGGACGGCCAGGGTGATGGTTCCTCGGCGGCTGCTGACGCTGATGAGGGAGCCAGCTGTCAGGTTTAAGCTGGCGACGTCGGACGGGTGCATGGCGGCGAAGGCGTTCGGCTCGATCGAGTTCAGCGCGTAGCTGCGGCGAGTCATGCTGCCGGTGTGCCAGTGTTCGAGCACTCGGCCAGTCGTCAGAACGAATGGGTATTCCTCGTCGGGAAGTTCGTCGGCCGGCAGGTAAGGGCAGGGGACGAAGCGGCCTCGACCGGTTGCTGTGGGGAAGCCTTCGCCGAACAGGATCTGCACTCCGTCGCCCGTTTCAGGATCGGGACACGGCCAGAGCTTGCCGGTTGGTCCGAGATTCTCGTGCGACAAACCGGCGTAGCTGCTGGTGAGCGATGTGAACTCGGCGAAGACGTCGGCGGCTGATTCGTAATTCATCGGTAAGCCAAGTCGATCAGCAATGTCGCAGATGATGCGCCAATCCTCGCGAGCTTCGCCAGGTGATTCCAGAACCGGACGACCGACTTGAACGCGACGATCAGTGTTGGTGTACGTGCCGGACTTTTCGAAGTAGCTGCTGGCCGGCAGGATGACGTCGGCGAACTCGGCGGTCTCGGTCAGGAAGATGTCCTGAACGACCAGGAAGTCGAGAGCCGACAATGCCTTCCGGACTTTGTTGCTGTTCGGATCTGAAATGAACGGGTTCTCGCCCAGGATGTACATGCCCCTGATCGATCCGGCGAGCGCCGCTTTCATGATCTCGACGACGGTCAGGCCGGGTTTATCGTCGAGCGTTCTTCCCCACGCCGTTTCAAACTTCTGCCGGATCGTCGCGTCACTGACCGGCTGGTAATCCGGAAAGACCATCGGGATCAGGCCGGCGTCGCTGGCACCCTGCACGTTGTTCTGACCTCGCAGTGGATGCAGACCTGAGCCAGGCTTTCCGACATTTCCGGTCATCAGGCACAGCGAGATCAGGCACCGAGCGTTGTCTGTGCCGGTAGTGTGCTGAGAAATGCCCATCCCCCAGAAGACGAGCATTCGAGGAAGGGCTGACGGTGGAGAGCTAAGGGGTGAGGGATCGTTGGCTTTTTGTCGCTCAACATTCGGCGATTGATTCTCGTCTTTTCCTCCGATTGTTCGCGCGATGGCTCGTATTTCGTCGGCGGGAACTCCGCAGATTTCCGAAACGGCTTCCGGTGAGTAGTCAGACAGTAGTAGCGTTCTGAGTTTCTCGAAGTCTTCGGTGTGGGCGGCGATGTATTCGTGGTCGACCAGATCTTCAGAGATCAGCGTGTGCATGATTCCGTTGTAAAAGGCGACGTCGGTGCCGGGGTTGATCTGAGCAAAGTGTGTGCAGAAATCGGCGAGGTCATGACGCCGCACGTCGACCATGATCAGCTTCATGCCTTTCCTGGCAGCGTCTTTTATGAATGTAGCCGCGACGGGATGATTCGACGTGGCGTTGCTGCCGGTGATCAGGCACACGTCGGATCGCTCGACGTCAGCGAAAACGTTGGTGACCGCTCCGGAGCCGATTGTTTCCATCAGAGCCGCGACAGACGACGCGTGGCAAAGCCGCGTGCAGTGGTCAACGTTGTTCGTTCCGAAACCGCCGCGGACCAGTTTCTGAAATAGGTAGGCTTCCTCGTTCGAACACTTGGCCGATCCAAAGCCGGCGAGCGCGTTGCTGCCATGTTCGTCCCGGATGTCGCCGAGTTTCCTGCCGATCAGATCGAGAGCTTCTTCCCACGATGCTTCCCGAAAAGCCGGCATCACTTCGGCGTAGTCGACAATTCCGCCCGCTCGTCGGCTGACGGATTGAGCGACCTCGCTGGAAAGCGGACCTTTGGGATAGGCACCGTCGATTCGAATCAGAGGCTTCGTCAGCCGCTGAGGGTGCATCGGGTAGTCCCAGCCGTATCGCCCCTTCACGCACAGGCGTCCGTGATTGACAGGACTTTCGCGGCCCTCGGCCATCACGATCTGATTGTCGACCGTGTGAAAGGTGATCGCGCAGCCAACTCCGCAATAAGGGCACACACTGTCGACCGATGTCATTTCGTCGGCGGGAATGATCGGCAGAGTAATCTGCTGCTGAACCAGCGCGCCGGTCGGGCAGGAACTGACGCACTCGCCGCACGACACGCAGGTGCTGTCGCCCATCGGGTTGTTCAGGTCGAAGGCGATCTGTGCAGCAAAGCCTTTGCCGCTGCGACCGATGACGTCGTTCGATTGAATGTCGTCGCACGCGCGGACGCAGCGATCGCACAGAATGCACGCCTGATGATCAACGGCGATCACCGGCGAGCTGCTATCGAAGTTTCGCCAGCCGGCGCGGCCGTCGTGATCGTCGAGTGTCGCGGTGGCTGGTGCGAATCGTTCGGGAGGGCCGACGCAGCCGGCGTCCTCATCACTTGCGCCGTCACGAGCTTTTGAGGGATTACTCGGCAGCAGCCCGAACTGACGACCGAGAGCTTCCAGTTCACAGTCGCCTGAGGACAGCTCCCGAGCACATGGTACCGGATGTTCGCTGAGTAGCAGTTCGGTCAGCACCCGCCGATGCTTTTCGATTTTCAGCGACGACGCATCGACTGTCATGTTAGGCTGGCATTCGCGCATGCACGACGGCGCGAGCACCCGCTCGCCCACATCGACGACACACATTCGGCAAACGCCGACCGGATTCATGCCTTCGGAATGGCAGAGCACCGGAATGTCGATGCCGGCGTCGCGAGCGGCTTCCCAGATCGTCGTTTCGGCGGGTACGGTGACCTGCTGGCCGTCGATCGTCAGCGTGATGTTTGGCTGGTCGGAGTTTGGAGTGATCATGCCGTCTCAGTGAATGATTAGAGTGGTTGAGTAGTCTGGCGGCCAAGCCATTCAGGCTGGGCCACCCGAGGGATGAGCAACGCAAAGCCGCTACGGCTTTGAGGCTTTGTGTTGAGGTTCATCATTGAGGCACTGCTTCAGGAACGTTTTTCATGAGTGACAGGATTGGGTTCAATGCGACCTGACCGAGGCCGCAGATGGATGTTTGCTCAAGCGTGTCGCCGAGCTCCGGCAGGATCGTCAGTTCGGAACTTTCAGATTGACCACACGCGACGCTTTCAAGTATCTGGACGGCCTTCTGACTACCGACTCGGCACGGGACGCATTTTCCGCAGGATTCATTACGGAAGAAGCGGACAATATTGGTCGCCAGTTCAAACAGGTCGTGCTGATCGCCGATTACGATGACGGCTCCGGTGCCGAGCATACTGCCTGCTGCTTTCATCGCGTCAAAATCCAGAGGCGTGTGGACCTTGTCGGCCGGCAGAAAGTTGGAACTCGCACCGCCCGGCAGAAACGCTTGCAGAGTCACACCGTCGCGCATTCCGCCTGCCAGCTCGATCAGTTCCGCAACCGTCGTTCCGATCGGGATCTCGTAAACGCCTGGCTGTTTGACATCTCCAGACACGGATACAAATTTGAGGCCAACATAATCGCCGGGTGCCTGATCAATCCACCGGTCTGCGCCGCGGGACATGATGAATGTTGTGAACGCATAGGTTTCGACGTTGTTGATGAGCGTCGGCTTGCTCCACAGTCCGTGAGTTCCCGGGTACGGCGGCTTGTTACGAGGTTCCCCGCGTTTGTCTTCGAGTGCTTCCAGCAGTGCTGTTTCCTCTCCGAGAATATAGCCGCCAGGCGATACGAAGATTTCGATGTCGAATCGTCTGCCGGTACCGGAGGCGTTGTCTCCGAGGATGCCTGTTTCGTGAGCGTGTTTCAGTGCTGCTTCGAGAGCCTTCTGCTCCTTCTGATACTCGTGCCGCAGGTAGACGATGCCGGATTCAGCGCCGATCGTCAGCCCGGCCAGAAGCATCCCTTCAATGACCAGGTGCGGCAGTTCTTCCAGGATAACTCGGTCTTTGAACGTGCCCGGCTCGCTTTCGTCGGCGTTGCAGATGACGTACTTCGTTTCAGATTTCTCACCGCGGACGAGTTCCCATTTCCGCCCCGTCGGAAAACCGGCTCCACCCATGCCACGCAGGCCGGATGCTTTCAGAGCGTCGATGCACGATCGGCCCAGCGTTTCGGTGCCAGATTCACTGCTTCCCGCACCGAGCGAGCGAACGGTGTTGTATCGGTCTTTCGGTTTGAGGTACGGATCGCACTTCCATTTTCGAGGCGTCTGAGTCGGATCGTTGTTCGGTAGCGGCTGTGAGCCATCGATCAGCGGGAGCAGATTGTCGAGTGACGCGTTGCCAATCGGAATTTCGTTAATCGAAACGGCTGGAGCTACCTCGCAGCGACCGATGCAGGACACCTCGACGATCTCGACGTCTTCCTGGCCAGCGAACTTGCCTCGAAGGTCGGCGTTCAGTTTTGCACAGCCGCCCATCGCGCACGAGACGTCGCGGCACACATGCACGGTTTTGCGGGGTGGCGGAGTTCGTCGAAAGCTCGGGTAGAAACTGACGAGACCTTCCAGGCGGTAAAGCGGGACTCGCTGCTGTTTCGCAATTTCACGCAGCGTGTCGTCACTTAACCAGCCGAGTTCGTGCTGACGTCTTGTCAGCTCACGGAGAAGTTTCACAGCGATTGTCCTTCTGGCCAGTTGCTGGAGATTCGAATTCTTTTTTTGGGGTGTCGTCAGAATGCCGACTTTCGGACTGTAACCTGTTGCCGCCAGAATGTTCGAGAGTATCGGTGCGTCAAGACGCACTCTACGCCTGGACGACCAGCTGCCTATACGGTAACGCGGCGCAGGGATTCGTCTTTCAGATCGGACACGAACATGCAGCCGGGACTGTGCGTGATGGCGAAATCGGGTTTCGCCGCCATCAGCGCAGCCTGAGGAGTCACGCCGCAGGCCCAGAAGACGGGCAGCTCGTCGGCAGCGATCGGGACCGCGTCTCCGAAATCCGGCTTTTGCAGATCGGCAATTCCGATGTCGTGCGGGAGTCCGATGTGGACCGGCGCTCCGTGAACGTCGGGAAACTGCGAGGTGATTTGTACGGCTCGAATCGCGTGAGCCGGCTTCAAGGGACGCATCGAAACAACCAGTGGTCCGTGAAACTTTCCAGATGGCTGACAAGGGACGTTTGTCTGAAACATGGGAACGTTGCTGCCGAGTTCGAGGTGACGGACCGGAATCTGGTTTTCGATCAGAGCCGCTTCGAAGGTGAAGGAGCAGCCGATCAGAAAGCTCACTAGATCGGCTCGCCAGAACTCGGTGATGTCTGTAATTTCGCTGGAGAGTTCACCGTCACGCCAGACCCGGTACATCGGCAGGTCAGTTCGCAGGTCGGCATCGGGCGATAACCGGGTCAGCGAGTGGCAACCGGGTTCGGTGACTTCCAGCAGTGGGCAGGGTTTGGGATTCCGCTCACAAAACTCACGAAACCCGGCAGCGTCCTCACGGGGAAGAATCACGAGGTTGGCCTGCGCGAATCCAGGAGCAAGTCCCGACGTCTGCGTCGTCCATTTTCCTGACCGGCAGGCTTTTCGGATTTCATCCGGCGATGATGTTTTCAGGAGATCTGACACTGAAGGTTGCTCTTTCCCTGAAGTTTGCAATGTGATCGCCCATTGGCGCCGGGCTGAAGTGTACCGATCATGGCGACACAGATTCTCATTCTTTCAGGCGTTGTTCTTATCTTTGATCCTTTGCCGCGTCGACGCAGTGATTTTTGAGCGTCGATCATAATCTCAGCAGGTTGATTTCAAATGGACGAAACAAGCGAACCGACACTCCCGGATCGAATTGGTCCGTACGAAGTCCTGCGCAAAATCGGCTCGGGTGGCATGGGGACGGTGTACCTCGGGCGGCACATTGACACAGACCTTGAAGCGGCAGTGAAAGTGTTGCCATCGTCGCTCGCTCGTGAACCGGGAACGGTCGACCGTTTTGAACGCGAAATCGATGCCATGCGGAAACTCACTGGACCGCACATTGTCAGGCTCTTTGAAAGTGGGCATGACGAAGCGACCGATCAGATGTTTTTCGCGATGGAGTATGTCGAAGGCGAGACGCTGACCGATTGCATTTTGGCCAACCGTCGACTTCCATGGGAGCAGGCCGTCGATATTGCGATTCAGATTTGCTCGGCGTTAAAGGCCGCTCATGCCACCGGAGTCGTGCACCGTGATCTGAAGCCTTCGAATCTGCTGATCGGTGACGACGGCGTTGTGAAGCTGACTGACTTTGGTGTTGCTCAGGTCTTTGCCGCTCAAAGACTGACAGTCACTGGCGGTATCATCGGCACGGCGGAATACATGTCGCCCGAGCAGGCTCAGGGAAAGCGTTGTACAAGGGCCAGCGACCTCTATTCTCTGGGAGCCGTTCTTTACGTCATGCTGGCTGGCCGGCCACCTTTTACTGGCAAAAACGCAGTGGAGATTATTCAGAAGCATTCGACCGCCCGTTTTGATCGACCGACTCTGTACGCTCCTGACATCCCGAAAATTCTTGAAGACGTTGTCTGCAAACTGCTCGAGAAATCTCCCGAAGATCGTTACAGCGACGCTCACGTGGTTTCGTTGCGTCTGAAGGAAGTTGTGAAACGCGTTGAATTTGCCAGCAAAGATGAAACCAATACTCGTCCACTTGAATCCGACGGTTTGATGACTCCAACGGCGACGGCTCCCGGTCGTGGCAGACATCAAGGAAGTGACGAAGAAACCTTCGCATCAGGTCTGCTCGAACCAGCGACCAGCGAAGCGGGACGTCGAGTTCGTGAAGACGGCTACGAGGGGCCCGGCTCAGCCACGATGATGCGCGATGCGTTTCGTGCAGAGATTCTGCGCGAGCAGGAAAAGTCTCCGGTCGCGGCACTGTTCGACAATACCTGGTTTCTGGTCGGGTGCCTCGGCCTGCTGGTTGTCGGCGGCGTCTTCTGGATGAACGGAGTTCAACGAGAATTTCCTGGTGACGATGAATCTGAAATTGCGGTTGAAGCCGCTGGTGCATCTGGAGAAGTTTCGCGTTTCATGCGGCTGGCAAAATCATATCGGCGTAACAGTGACACCTCGCGGGAAATTCGTCTGCTGAAAGCTCTGCGAACGGTCATCGCTCATGACGAGCAGAACGCTGAAGTCGTCAGGGAGATTGATGTCCGTCTGAAATTTCTCAGCAAGCGGCGACAACTGCAAAGCGGCAACGCCAGCCTGGCCGGGCAAACGATCGATCGTGCCAATGAGCTGGTCGAGGCCGGACAGACCGATGAAGCGTTGCAGTTGCTTGACGGGCTGGCCGTTCTTTACGAAAGCGACGAAGACGCCAGCGTTTACCTGGAGCAGGCGGAATCACTGCGTCGTCACATTGCTGGCGAATCAGGCGACGGGAAAACAGACCAGCATGCGGACTGATCTCTGATCGCAGCGGCGCGGTGAGAGGTTGACCGATCAGATGATCCTGTGCCGGCTGAATTTGTCCTATCTTGTACCGATGGGCATCGTTCGTCGTGCGAGCAACTCGTCGGTAAAACTCATCACCGTGTCAACAACCCGGTCGATGTCCGCATCAGTCGTTCGTCCACCGATGGGCAGGCAGACTCGCCGGAGAAATTCGTTTCTGGCGACCGGGAAACTTTCAGCGGCGACTCCATAGCGTTCCTGGTAATGTGGCATCAGATTGACAGGCAGGCACGGAACAGTCACCGCAACGCCGCGTCGGCGGAGTTCTGAAGTAAAATCGTCGCGGGTTACTCCGAGGTGCTGAAGGTTCAGACGCAACGGGTAATTCAGCCACGTGTGATTGACGTCTGATCGTTCGTAAGGAACCTGAAATTCACGACGGCAACTGAAGGCGGCTGTGTAGCTCATCGCGATCTGGCTGCGTCGCCGCCACGCATCACGTACTTTGCCGAACGCTGCCAGTTGCCAGGCTGCCGCGAGATCGGTCATCCGATCGGCGTAGTGCAGCGAACGTCGGGCGTCCCACTGTTGCGATTCGCCGGTCAGTTCATCGAGTGGAGTGATCTCGTTGCGAAGTCGTTCGGCAAGTGCTTCGTCGATCGTGCAGATGATCGCCCCGGAGCTAAGCAGGTTCGTCTCTTCAGATCGGCAGTGATAGATTCGAACCTGGTTCTCGTGAATGTTTCCTCGAATTCCGATGCCAGGAACCTGAGCCTGCGCATCGTTGATCAGCAGAATTCGGTGCCTTCGACAAACGTGCGTCAGCAGTTGAGTGTCAACCGGCAGGCCGGCAATGTCTACGGCGACGACTGCTCGTGTTCGATCGGTCAATGAGTCGGCGACCTGCTCGGCGTCGATGTGAGCGGATTCTGGATTGATGTCGACCAGAATCGGGTGGGCGTTGAACTGGCGGATAACTTCCGGAATGGAAGGCGGCAGGTACGCGGGAATAATGACCTCGTCGTCCGGCATCAGATTGCTGGCGGCCAGAACGCAGTGCAGAGCGACGTTTGCGCTGGTCACGGCGACGACGTGTGGGACGCCGCAAAGTCGAGCGGCTTCTACTTCAAGTTCGGTTTGCCAGTCACTTTGAGAAGGGCCGAGAGCGACGAGCCGTTGCAGATCAGCCACTGCGGAAGTTGCGGCGGGAACTCGCGGACGGTTTACGTGGCCGGACGCCTGCTCGGGGGGAGCATTCCTTCCTGGGAAGTGATCTGGCGAAACCGGATGACGTGACATTTCCGAAAGTCCTTGAATACTGTTTCATGATTCGCCCGCAACCTCCCGCGGCCACCAGGTCAGCAATACTGACTGGCAGCAAATGGACTGACTGCTTTCTGGCAATGTTGATTCAATCCGCACACGGCGTGCCGGAGAATCATCGTCGGAATGCGGTAATTCCTGAGCGTTACCGAGCAGGCAGGTCGGTACCCTGATGACAGACCAGAACCGTGGCCAGCATTCGCAGGGATTCGGGCGACCGTTAGAAGCAGAAGATCAGCAAAGTTCGGAAGCGACGTCGTCAATGATGTCGTTAATCGTTCGCGAAGGCTGCCAGCCGACGGTCTCGTTGATTCGATCAATTGACGGTACTCGTCTCTGCATGTCTTCAAAGCCTTCTCCGTACGCCTTGTCATACGGGACAAGTTCAACTTTCGAGGAACTTTGCAAACGCGAGATGATCAGTTCGGCGAGTTGCAGGATCGAAATCTCTTCAGTGCTGCCGACGTTGTAGATCTGCCCGCAGGTGGCTTCGGAGTCAATCAGCTTAATCAATGCCTGTACGACATCATGAACATGACAGAAGCACCGCGACTGACTGCCGTCACCGTGAACTTCCAGTTTGTCATTTCGCAATGCCTGTTCAACGAAGCGAGGAACTACCATGCCGTACTGACTGCGCTGACGTGGCCCGACGGTGTTAAACAATCGAACGATCGTCACCGGCAACCGGCTTTCTTTCCAATGAGCCAGCGCCAGAAATTCGTCGAGCGCCTTGGCGCAGGCATACGCCCAGCGATGCTTTGTCGTTGCACCTTCGAGCCGGTCGTCATCTTCGCGATACGGTACGTTTTCAGACTTCCCGTAAACTTCAGAAGTCGATGTGATGAGAACCCGGTTGCGGTATCGTCTGGCCAGACGAAGGACGACTTCGGTGCCCTGGTAAATCGTATCGATCGTGTCGACAGGCTGTTCCATGATCAGTCGCACGCCGACAGCGCTGGCAAGATGGAAGACCGTGTCGCACTCGGACATCAGCTTTTCCATCAACGCGACATCACGGACCGTGTCGACGTACAAGCGGAAATTGGAATCAGACTCCAGATCGGCGATGTTGGCGTGCAGCCCGGTTGAAAGATTGTCGATTACTGAAACTCGACGGCCTGATTTCAACAGTTCTCGCGCAAGGTGACTGCCAATAAAACCTGCTCCGCCAGTAATCAGTACGTGCTGACTGCGATCCATTTTGATTTCCTGGCTACAGGTTTCTACCGCAGACTTTCTGTGGAGGGACGCCGACCGGAAGTGCATCTGGCGGACATCTGCATTTTTCCGGGGCGATCTGCGACTCGATTTCTGATGGGAATTGGCCGGGGTTTATTAAATGTTCTCGACTGTTTCCTCGACGCCTTCAGGCAGCTGATTCGGGTAGCGTTCTTCCTCGGCAGTTTTTGCTCGCATGTAAAGTTTGATGGGCACCTCAGCGAACGGCAGTTTTTCCTGGAGGACGCCCAGCAGATACCGCTTCCACGAATTGTCGAACAGCGTGGGGTCGTTGCATTTCAGCACGATCGTTGGCGGTTGCGTTGCAACCTGCACTGCGTAATAGATTTTCGGGATCCGGGCTTTTCGCATGGGCGGACGGTTCTGCAGGATGGCTTCGCGCAGAATCCGATTCAGCTTGCCAGTACCGACCCGAGTCAGCGATTGCTTGAAGACGGTCTGAGCGAGGTTAATCAGTTTTCGTGTATTGCGATTTTCAATCGCTGTCACAAAAGCAACGGGAGCATGCCGGACCGACGCGAACTCGCGAAGCAGGTAGTCGCCCCACGATTCGATGGTCATCCCGGCTGCCATCGCTTCGTCCCATTTGTTGACCACAAAGATGCACGGCTTGTATTGAGTCAGCACTTCTTCGACGAGTTGCTTGTCGACTCGCGAGATCGTTTTCTGCGAATCGAAAAACACCAGCACGACGTCTGCCCGGCGGATGCTGCGTTGTGCACGGACCAGTCCGTAGAATTCGATATCGTTGGCCAGGCTTTTCTTCTTGCGAACTCCCGGCGTGTCGATAGCGATAATCGTTTTTCCGTCAACATCGAATCGAAGGTCGATACTGTCTCGAGTTGTGCCGGCAACTTCACTGACGATGACTCGTTCTTCCTGAGCGAGCGCGTTGATAAACGTGCTCTTGCCGACGTTTCTTCTTCCGACGATGGCGAGCTTCATTTCCGGTTCGGCGGATTGCTCGGTGCCATCGGCCAGCTCCGCTTCTGTGGCGGGTGGCAGCAACTCAAGGATCGCATCCATCAAGCCCTGCCGATTGTGATTTCCCTTCACGCTGGTCGTGACGAGGTTGCAGTTGGCCAGTGCGTAGAATTCGGCAATGTCGTCTGCCGTGCGTGACGAGTCGCACTTATTGACAACCAGAAGTTTTGGCTTGTCAATGTGTCGGAGTCGTTCGGCAACGAGCATGTCAAGAGGCACCGGGCCGGACTGACCGTCGACGACGAAGACCAGAATGTCGGCTTCGTGCAGCCCCATGCTGATCTGATTCTCGATGTCGTCCGTCAGGTCGTCCGAATCTTCAATGCCCATCCCTCCGGTGTCGATCAGCTCGAAATACCGGTCCGCCTCGTGCAGCAGATGCCGCATCCTGTCGCGAGTGGTTCCTGCCGTTCCGTCGACGACGGCGATCATTTTGCGGGCAAGCCAGTTGAACAGTGAGCTCTTACCAACGTTGGGGCGTCCCACGATGGCGACTTTTGGAATGGACATTTCTCTGAATTCCGCGTTAAGCAATTGGGGTGAGAAGTCGGCCGGAACCATCCTCACCGGGTAAAGAGTCGGACACTGAGCAGGCTGGTAAGACCTGTCGAGTCCGAAAAGCGAAACGCGATTCTACCGAGAACCGTGTCTGATTACTGCAATTGAGATACGAATTTTGAAGGACGGCGTCTTCAAGACTCTCAAATTTTGATATTCCTTGCCGAATATTCGATATTCGACGGAAAAGAACGCGGTAGAAACGCCAGAACAGATTCTGCCTACCAGCGGTAAAGAGCCGTGCCCCAGGTCAAGCCGCCGCCGAAACCACACATCAGCAGGATGTCGCCAGACTTGATCCGACCTGCCTGCTGAGCTTCGTCGAGGCAAAGTGGAATCGACGCTGCCGATGTGTTGCCGTACTGATCAAGGTTGACTGCCACTTTTGATGCGGGAATTCCCAGCTTTTCCATCGCCGCGTCGACAATTCGAATATTTGCCTGGTGGATCAGAAACAGGCTGACGTCATCGGCGGACATGCCCGCTTTGCGAAGGACCAGTTCAATCGATTCCTGAACAACTCTGACCGCCCATTTGAAAACGTTGCGACCATCCATCTTCAGCAAGTGGTCGCCAGCTGCGATGACTTCCGGAGTGTTCGGTTCTTTGGTTCCACCGGAGGTGCACTGCAAAAGTGGACCGCCACTGCCGTCAGAACCGAGCTGGTAGCAGATGAGTCCTTGCGTAGCCTCACCACGAGTCATCAGAACGGCTCCGGCGCCATCGCCGAACAGCGGAGCGATTGTTCGGTCCGATTGATCGACGATGCGGCTGTTACAGTCCGCTCCGATGATCAATGCCAGCTTGCTGTTACCGGTCGCGACAAATTGAGAACCTGTCACCAGCGAGTACATAAACCCCGAACAGGCAGCCTGCAGATCGACAGCCGGACAGACGAGTCCGAGGCGATCCTGAACCAGGCAGGCGGTTGATGGGCAACAGTAGTCTGGTGTGAACGTTCCAATGATCAGCAGATCGATGTCTGCAGGATTCACGTTCGCACGCTCGATGGCGATTCTGGCAGCCTCAAAGGCCATGTCGCTGGTCGCGACGTCCGGCGGTGCGTGTCGCCGGGCAAGAATTCCAGTCCGTTGCTTAATCCAGTCCGGATCGAAACCTCGTTCGTCCCGCAGTTGTTCGTTCGAAACGACCAGTTCCGGCACGTACGAGCCGGACGAAATGATCTGAATTCCGAGCAACGAATTCGTGCGGTCACTGACCAGTGGACGTTCGGATGTCTCCGAGTTTGCGGATCCCGAGTCCTGCGGATCAGTGGCGGCAGAACTCGGCGGCATCTCGGATTTCTCCTCATTATCATCGCATAGGGGTTTCAATAGCCGACTCCGGGAATTTTGTAACTCCCGCAGCCAAGTTTGCGGCGGAGTATAGTCCTCGCAATCCAGTGAAACCAGCGAGGTTAGGCGCCATCGATTCAGTAAACGCCGCTCGATTCCAGCCGTACCGATCAGGCTGACCTTGCTGGCTTATGAGTTGCACCACGAAAATCAGAATATAAGAATTCGGGTGAATTCCACTCGGTTCGGTGGCTGAAGGCTTTCTTCGGTGGAGATCTCAACAGCCCGAGTGATGCTGGAAACGCCCGGTTTTTCAGACTGAATACAATTCGGAATCCATTTGAGATGCTGACTCGATTCATTGCTAATTACGTTGCTCGGCACCAGAACAGGGCGAACCAGGTTCTGCATGTTGTGGGGGTGCCTTTGACCTTCGTTTGTTCAATCGTTCTGCTGATCTGGCAGCAACCCATGTGGGCGGCAGCCGCTTTCGTCGGTGGATACGTTCTGCAATTTGCCGGGCACGCGATTGAAGGAAACGACGCTGGTGAACTGATCCTGATCAAGAAGGCCCTCGGCAAACCGTACCAGGAGTTTGCTCCTGAAAACGAGGAACCGTCAAAGTCTGCGGATTAGGAAGCCGATACCACCTGTAGCGATTATGTCGAGGCTCGCAGTCATTGCGCGTCGCTCGATTGTTGATAATCGCCGTTTCAGGGGTTCGGTATGTTGAAATTGCTCAAAAGTGTTTTGATGTCTCTTTGTGGAGTCGCCCTGCTAAGTGGCTGCGCGAAGGTGGGTGATCTGCAGTATCTGGTCGGTGAATCTCGAGTTTCGCCGGAAGACGGCACCGAGGAGTTGGACTACTACCTCGATCAGGCCACGAAGATTGACTATCCGACGGTGTATCAGGCCAGTCCTGACGAGGTCACATTATCGCACGAGCCGCGGACGGTTATGGATCTCAACAAGGATGAGATCCGCGATATGTCGCTCGAAGAGTGTATTCGGACGGCTCTCCTTAACAGCACTGTGATTCGCGCGAAGGCATCGTTCAACTCTTCCGGCAACGCGATTCTGTCCAGCCCCGAACGGGCACCCTCGATCTACGACCCGTCGATTCAGTCGACCGGAGTTCTGTTTGGCAGCCGCGGCGTCGAATCGGCCCTGGCGTCGTTCGATACCAACTTCACGACTCAGATGACGTGGGGCCGCAACGAGTCGGTGCAGAATAACCCGGCTGGTAATAACCTGCCTGGTGGATCGATCTTTGTGGGCGAGACTGGCAACTTCAGCGCGACGCTTTCCAAGAACTTCGCGTATGGCGGTTCGTTTGAGCTGGGCCACGAGGTCAATTACCTCGGCAGTAACTCTCCCAGCCTGTTCTCGTCGTCGTACTCGGGGTACGTGAATGCAAGATACCGGCATCCTTTGCTGGCTGGTTCGGGGACCGAGTTCACTCGAATTGCCGGCCCGATCTCGGCCTCGTTTGGTGGTCTCACCGGCGTGACTCAGGGTGTGTCAATCGCCCGGATCAATCAGGACATCTCGCTGACTGACTTCGAAGCTAACCTGACGAACCTCGTCAAGGACGTCGAAGATTCTTACTGGGAGCTGTACCTCCAGTACCGTATTTACGACACAAATGTCTCCGCTCGAAACAGCGCGTTGCGAACATGGCGTGATTCGAAACGCAAGCTGGAAATTGGCGGCGTGCGAGGGTTCTCGGTCGAAGACGAAGCCCAGGCTCGCGACCAGTATTTCAACACAAAGGCGATCACTCAGCAGAACCTTTCCCTGCTCTACAAAAACGAATCAGCACTTCGTCGGCTGATTGGCCTGTCGGTGAATGACGGAATGATCATCCGCCCGAGTGACGAACCACTGACCGCCCGCCTCGATCCTGACTGGGCCAGCAGTGTCGCCGATGCGCTCACCAACCGAGTCGAACTGCGACGGCACAAGTGGAACATCAAGAGCCTGGAGCTTCAGTTGCTGGCCGCGTCGAGCCTCGTACGTCCTCGCCTGGACTTTGTGGCTGGGTATTCGGTCAACGGTTTCGGCGACGACCTGATTGACCATAACGGAAGCCAGAAGTTCAGCAGTTTTTACGACACACTGACGGATAACCAGCAGACCGGCTGGTCGACTGGTTTCATCATGGAAATGCCCATCGGCCTGCGTTCGGCGAGGGCTCAGGTGCAGAACATCGAACTGCGTCTGGCGAAGGCTCGCGACGTGCTGTCTGCTCAGGAGCTGGAAATCGCGCACGAAGTCGGCAGCGCGTTTCAGGAACTTGCCGAGAAGTATCTGACCGCGCAGACGTTCTTCAACCGCCGCGAAGCTGCAAAAGATCGCGCCGAGTTGTTCGAGAAGAAATTCCGAGTCGGCACGCAAACTCTGGACCTGCTGCTGCGAGCTCAGTCAAGTCTCGCCGAAGCTGAAGTCGCTTACTTCCGATCGCTGGTCGCCTACAGCCAGGCGATTGCCAACCTGCACTACCGCCAGGGAACGTTGCTGCCGTTTAACAATGTCTACATGGCCGAAGGCGAGTGGGATCCCGAGGCCTACTACGACGCCTACCGTCGAGCGAAATCGCGGACCTACTCGTTTGATGCTTCCAACCGAAAACACACGGAACCCGCAGAGTTCGTCGAAGCATCGTTCAGTACACCTTCCGACGACGACTACTTCAGTGCCGGGCCGCTGCCAGCAACCCGTCCGATGACGACAGAGTCTGCTCTCTCGCCACCGGTCGAAGATGAGAGCGACGAAAATCCATCGGCGGATGATGCTTCCGTGCCAGGCTCTGCACCAGACGGAAGCGCGAATTTCAACAACGATGGTCTGAACAGTCTCCGAAAAATTCCCGAACCATCGCCACTGAATATGCTCGCTCCACCGTCTGCTCCTGCGAAGCCACGAACAGTACGGCCAAACACGGCGAAATCCATCATGCCGGATCGGAAGTCCGCTCAAATTTCGCCTTCGCAAATCACGTCGCCCGGTCAGTCTGCTGACACAGTCGAGTTCGCTGCCCGGACCCCGATCCGACACACAATGGCCCCTGCCGCGCGTACAGCTCTGCGAAGTTCATTAACAGCCGCGAGCACCGTGTCGACCGCATCAACCACCGACTCGGTCAGCAAAACGACGTCGTCGACTCCCGATCCCGACGGCTTTCTTCCCCCCATCCGTGTCAACAATTCCGGCGTCACCCGAATCCTCGCGAAGTGAGCTTCGCGGCTCATTGGAAACTCAGACGAACGATTCTTGCTATCCGGTTGTTCGCAGGCCGGCGGCAATTCCCTGGATCGAGAGTCGCACCAGGTTCGTCAGCTCAGAGTCGGGGTCGGCCTGTGGGGCTTCTGAAGAGTGACTTCGAAGCCTGGTGAGCAGGTTGATCTGTGAAAGGTTCAGCGGGTCGACATACGGGTTGCGGTTCAGCACAGACTTTCGGAGCCATTCGGTATCGGCAAGCAAGTCACTGGTCTCCTTAATGAGAATGATGGCCCCGCGGCTGCGTTCGAATTCTGAAGAGACCATCTTCCAGATTTCTTCGCACGGCTCGTCGCTGGCCAGGGCAGCGTACGACCTCGCAATCTCCATGTCCGCCTTGGCGAGCGCCAGTTCGGCATTGTCGATCAACGCGCGGAACATCGGCCACTCGACATACATGGCTCGCAGCGTCGACCAGTCTGAATCGGTGGTGTCAACAAAAGTTCGGACGGCGGTTCCAAGTCCAAACCACGCTGGCAGAATGTGTCGAGACTGTGTCCATGCAAATGTCCAGGGAATGGCTCGCAGGTCACTGAGCGATTTCCGTTGTCCACGGCGGGCCGGGCGAGAACCGATCGGCAGCGTTTCGATTTCACTGATCGGCGTTGCCCGGTCAAAGTAATGCAGAAAACCAGGGTGCTCGACCAGTTGGCGGTACGCGAGGAATGACGTCTCGGTCAACTGATTCATCGCTTCGATCCACGTTGGTTCGGTGGTTCGACTGGTGCCGGCACTGACCAGCAGCGTTGCGTTAATGATCTGCTCAAGATGCCGATGAGCGATGACGGGATCGTCGTAACGTTCTGAGAGAACCTCGCCCTGTTCGGTAACTCTGAGTTTCCCTGCGACAGCTTTCTGAGGAAGTGATCGGATGGCTCGAGCGGCTGGACCACCACCTCGTCCCAGTGCACCACCGCGACCGTGAAAGACGGTCAGTTCAATGTGATTTTTCTCGGCGACGGCGGCGAGTTGCTCCTGAGCCTGGTGCAGTTCCCAGCAGGCTGTCAGATAGCCGCCGTCTTTCGTGCTGTCCGAGTAGCCGACCATCACGGTCTGGTGCTGCCGCCCCGATTGTGTCAGCCACCGACGGTAGACCGGAACGTTGAGCAGCTCATCGAGAATTGTCGCGGCATTGCGAAGATCATTAATCGTTTCAAACAAGGGTATAATCGGCATCGCCGGCAGGTTCGCCTCGTCTTTGTGATGCTGAGCCCAGGCTGTTCTCCATAACCACAAAACCGTCAGCACATCGACAGGCGAGTGTGTCATGCTGATGATGTAGCCGCCAATCGGTTGAACGCCCCAGTGTTCGTACTCGGATGCCAGTAGCAGGAACGTATCGAAAACTTCCCGCGATGCTGCTGACAGTCGTTCGATGTCGATGATGCCGGGAGCCATTTCCTGAGAGACAACACCCCGTAACCCGTCATTCGAAAGATCCTCTGGCGCAGTTTCCCGCTGAGATTGCTGAGCGATGACTTCGAGGAGACACTGTCGATGAACTTCGGAATTCTGGCGGATGTCGAGCGAAGCGAAGTGAAAACCGAACGTGTCGACCCGATCGATCCAGGGTTGCAGGTATTGCTCGATAATTCGTCGGCCTCGATTTGCCGACATGCTTTCATGGAGCAGAGTAAGGTCGCCGCGAAAGTCGTTGACCGACTCGTATCGCCCATCTCTGGCTATGGTGCCGTCGATTGACGCGAGAGTCTGTTCGAGTCGGAACTCCAGCAGTCGTAGAAACTGCCGGTACGTTTCTCTGCCGGATATCGGCGCGAGCCTCTCCTGCAAGTCCGCCCAGCGATCACGGCAGTCCTGAAGTTTGATTCGAAGAGGTTGCGCCGACGAAATCTGCTGGTCGGACATGACGAACTGACTGTGCAGTTTTCGGCATTCTTCGAGGTGTCCTTCCAGGGCCGCACGACGTAATCGGGTAAACGTTTTCTTTGTGATATCAGCTGTGACGAACGGATGCCCATCACGATCGCCGCCGATCCATGTGCCGAACGAAAGAAACTGTGGCAGCTCAAAGTGATGCTGCGGATAGGCGCTGAATAATGCGTTACGCAGGTCGTTGTACGTCTGAGGGACTACGTTCCAGAGCGTCGCGGCAAAGTAAACTCCCCGGCTTACTTCACTCATGACGGGTGGCCGATCTGGTCGGACGAGATCGCTTTGCCACAACACAGTCAGGTTGGCGAGCAGTTCGGCCTCCGTTGATTCTGCGTTCATCGACGCGATGCCGGGCAGCAGTTCTCGAATGCGTCGCAACAGTTGCCGGGTTGTTCGCCGTTTGGCTTCAGAGGGGTGAGCGGTGAAGACTGGTTCAATCTTCAGGCGATCCAGCCATCGCTGCATTTCGGCTGCCGAAAGCCCTTGGGACTGTAACTCGGTTACCGCTGCTTCGATTGATTCATAACGTGGAGTGCCCTTGGCGCGGGCCGCGTCGTCACGGCTTCTCAGAACGCTGACTCGTTGCAGATCTTCGGCAAGATTTGCCAGATCAAAGTACAGGCTGAGCCAGCGAATGACTGCACGCATTTCGACTGGGTTGAGGCTGGCAAGTTCGCAGGTTAACCGCGAATCCGCATCAGGCAGGCCCGCACGTCGCTCGTACGCCAGCCGGCGAATCCGCTGCATCGTATCGGCAAGCGATTCACCCACCTGTTCCCGCACCACAAGGTCCAGCAGATCAATCAGCCGATCTCGAGTCTTGTCTGCCTGGTCACTTTTCATTCGAATATCCCCAAACATATGCTGATTGACCCTGTCGACACTGTCTTTCTGAAATGTGGATTCAGCAGTTTGACTCCTGGGTTGTTGAGCTTTTAACAACTTTCGAGCGGGCTGCGAATCGTTCGTCCGCCGCCACCAGGCGTGGCGTTCACACCGAATGGAACCGGTGTGAATTCTCGCGACATTGATCTGAGAAATTCAGATCATTGGAAGGCCGCATGTCTGGACAAGCTGGTAGCGATGACGCGACAGTGATCTTTCTGTTTCAGGCCCGGGCTCGAAATGCGTGAGTTAAGTGGCTTTGTTCATCGAGTTAACCGGAATTAAATTGGCGTGACGAGTCAGGAATCCAGTCGATCTTCCGGCACGGCATCCTTTGAAGGATCAGCTAGTCGGGAGTGCGCGGCAAGTCGTCGCGACTCGTCGCGGCGTGTGCTGATCGGGTTTGTGACTGGGTGTGCGATCTGTCTGGCGATTATTGTTCCGGCCGAGATCGACCGCTGGAATGAGCTGACCGGTGAACCGGGGACGGCGTGGCTGTTCGACATGAATGTCGACACGACTCCGTACGCCGTGCTTTGTCTTCTGCTGCCCGTCATGTGGTTGATTCGGCAACCGCTGATGGCTCGCCCGCCCAGGCTGTGGGGCCGGCTCAGGAAATGGCTGGGCGAGTCGCCGCGCAACTCGCCAGGCGGCAGCCGACTGACGGTCGTTATTGCGGGACTGTTCATCGCGTGTGTGGCGGCGACTTCGGTGTTGCGAGTTTCAATGACGGAATTCGCGGTTCCCGGATATCGATCGGGCACGGCGGCGCTGGCCGAGATGCCGCCGGCCTACCACGACGAGTACAGCTATCTGTTTCAGGCGGAAACGTTTGCGACCGGAAGACTGTCGTTTCCGAGTCACCCGACGGCGGCTCGAATGTTCGACCAGATGCACGTTCTGAACGAAGGCAATTTCGCAAGCCGCTACTTCCCCGGCACCGGCCTGTGGATCGCTCCGTTCCTGATACTCGGCGAGCCGTACCTTGCGCACTGGCTCGCGACGACAATCATCTGTGTGTTCGTCTTTCTGATTGGTCGAGAACTTTTGTGCAACGGAGTCGGACTGCTTGCAGGGCTGCTGGCCGCTCTGTCGCCGGGACTGATTCTGTTTGGGAATCTGTTGCTTGCTCATCAGCCAACGCTCGTGGGGCTGGGCTTGTTCATCTACTCGTTTCTCAGAATGCAGCGGTTGCTGGATGAAGCCTGCAATCCCGATTCTTCTGGAGCCATCAGAGGAGCTGCTCTTGCCGCAGCAGTGTCTGGAGTCGGCCTGTCGTTCGCGATGCTTTGCCGTCCGATGACCGCTGCCGGAGTCGGACTTCCGTTCGGTGTCTGGCTTGCCTGGTGGCTCGTTCGAAATGCCCGGCACGACAGACGCACGGCAGCGGGAGTCGTGGCTGGTTTCGCCATCCCGCTCGCGGTCGGGTTCGTCGGCGCTGGCATCTGCAACGCCAGCGTTACCGGCAGCGCGTTCCGAACTCCTTACCAGCTCTACACCGAACTCTTCACGCCGCGGCACATGTTTGGCTTTAACAATGTCGAACGGGCTCAACCGCTGATCACGGATCGAACGCTCGAAAACTACGACCGATGGGCCGAGAACCTCGATGCTTCTCTTGCAGTACAGAATGTCAAGAATCGATTGATGGCAAGCTGGCAATGGACGCTCGGGCTGGTGGCTGTCGTTCTGCTCGGGACGGTGTTTCTGGTCGGAGCGTGGCGAAACCTGGACGGACGCTGGTGGCTGATCCTGGCCGCGATTCTGTCGCTGCACGCGGCTCACGTTCCATACTGGTACGACGGCATCTTTCACTGGCACTACGTTTTTGAATCGGGAGTTCTGTGGTGCCTGATCGTCGCCGCCGCCGTGCAGCTTCTGGTGACGTACTTTTCAAACACCGATCGCCCCTGGATGACGGCATGGGTCGGGCTGCTGCTGGTTGCCAGTGTCGTGACAAATAATGTCGCGATCCCTCCGTTTCAGAATGTTTCCAGACTGACGGTCGGGATCAATCAACTGGCATTTTCGCGAATTCGCTACTTCCGGTTTCAGCTGCAACTGCGACAACAGATCCAGCAACTGCCGGCGCTGGTGCTGGTTCGTCACGACCCAGCTGACCGCCACATCGACTATGTGTCGAATCATCCGTCGCTGACCAGTCCGCTGCTGGTCGGTCGACTGCCGGCGGACCCACGCACGACCGAGGAAGAAACTGCGAGGCT
Organism: uncultured Planctomycetaceae bacterium; assembly: GCA_963976765.1. Lineage (GTDB taxonomy): Bacteria > Planctomycetota > Planctomycetia > Planctomycetales > Planctomycetaceae > JABMPE01. The sequence continues at coordinate 62,609 of CAXBME010000015.1, read as the reverse complement.
GGCGGCGGAGGCATTTCCTGACCGCAGCCTGTTTGTCTTCGACGCCGCGACCAGCCAGCTGACTCAGATTCGTTAGAACCGCTTTCTGCTCCTTCGTCGCGGTGTGAAGTCAGGCGAACCGGAAATGAGGCAATTTCTTCTCGCAGGCTGGAACCAGGCTCCTCGCGAAATATCTTCGCACGTCAGCGACAGAACTGGCTGTTCAGAACGCTCTAGGTTTGTGAGCCGTTTGTCGGCTACATTTCGCTCGTCGTCGAGATTCTGTCGTTGGTGTCACAGTCTGTCTGGAAAGAGTCCAGCGGCGATATCCCTCCCTCCGGGCTTTATTCCCTCCTGCCCGAACCAGCCTGAATTCCACTTCATTGCCCATGCACGGTCAGTCCTCGCGGATTCCGAATGACGATCTTCCTGCGCGGCGAGATTCGCTGCTGACTGGAATGCTTCGTATTGCACATTCCCGCAGGCGGCTTGTCCGGACCGTGCTGTTTTCTGCAATGGTTTTGCTGACGGGCTGCGGAAAGACGATTCGCAACACGGCGACCGAGCAGCTCATCCTGTCGGACAGCGTGGACCGGGCGATTCGCAGCATCGACTTTTCGCCGCTGGGCGGACGTGCTTGCTTTCTCGACGCTCAGTTTGTGAATTCACCAAAGTCAACCACGTTTGTGAATGCGGATTACGTCCTCAGCTCGGTGCGGAATCAGCTCGTCGCGGCTGGCGGCATTCTCGTGGAAAGCAAAAAGGATGCGGAAGTTGTTGTCGAGCCGCGTCTGGGAGTTCTCGGGGCGAATGAAAATGAAGTGACCTACGGGATCCCGTCCAGCAATATCGTTTCGCAGGCCGCGGCGATCATGCCGACAGCTCCCCCGGTTCCGACGATTCCGGAGATCTCGTTTGCTCGAAAAAATTACCAGATGGCCGCGACAAAGCTCGCCGTCTTCGCCTACGACGCCACGTCCGGCACTCCGATCTGGCAGTCGGGAGTGGCGACCGCTCGAAGCAACGCTCGCGATACCTGGTTGTTCGGAGTCGGGCCGTTTCAGAGTGGCACGATTTATGAAAAGACAAGATTTGCCGGCGCCAAGATTTCGCTGCCGTTGATTGGTGACAAGGGCAGAAACGACCGTCGACAAACAATTTCACTCGACGAGGAATTTGTTTTTGCTCGTCCGCCGGAGCCGCTTTCTGAACCGGAAAACGCCGTCCAGCATGCGAGTGCCGAGACAGTCGAAGCGACCGGAAAGCCGTCTGCGAAAAAGGACGCTCCAGCGAAAGAGGCCGCTGCCAAAAAGTAGGAACAGGCACGAAAGCGCGAATCGCGCTGCGAGATCGTATCGATCCGCCAGGAGGTGCATCTGGTCAAAACTGGCCTGGGCAGCCGGTATTGCTGATTTCGTCCGGCGAAGCCATCCGATGAGAACGTATCACCTTGTGAAAACTCATCTTCTGTGACGTCAACAGATCGTGGTACCCTTCCAGTCGGACCGGCAAGCATCGGTTCCAGGGGGCAGTGTCAGTCCGCGTTCCCGTCTCGAGGCTGGCTGCTGTTCTCCTCAACCGGACCTGTCTGTCCGCAAGGATGACTCCAGCGTAAAGGACCTCGCAATGCCATCTGACGCAACGCCCAGCAAGTCCGGCTCGGAAACACCAGAGAAGGACAACTTCGTCGAAACGGCTTTGAAGCTCAGCGGCAAGAGCGAGGAGGAAGCTCGCAAGACCGGAGCCATCGACCGAGCCGACGAACAGGTCGAAGAACTCTTCGCCGCGAAGTATCGGACGGAAGGCAGTCCGTGTCACCAGGCCGTCTGGGGAGACACCTTTCCGCTCGAACTGTTCGCTCCGAACGAATCACCGACACCTCCGGCCTGCGACCAGGTGATGGAAAAATCCGTCGACCTGATCCGCAACATGCACCAGGCCGGCACGGCGTACGACGCGAACGGCAAGATGTCGACCGAACTGCTCGGCAGCCTTGGCGACGCCGGTTACTGGGGGCTGCTCGTTCCGCAGGAACACGGCGGCAGCGGTGCTCCATTTTCTGCCTTCGCAAAATTCCTGACGCGTGTTGCGACGGTCGATCCAACGGTCGCGGGAACGGCGTCGGTTCATGGCTGTATCGGCGCGGTGGATCCGCTGCTGGCGTTTGGCTCGGCGGAGCAGAAAGCTCGCATTCTGCCGAAACTCGCCAGCGGAGAACGCATTTCCGCTTTTGCACTGACCGAACCCGGAGCCGGTTCTGACCTGACCGCGCTGAGGACAACGGCCACACTCGACGGAGACGACTACGTCGTTAACGGTGAGAAGCTGTTCATCACAAACGCCATTCCCGGTCGCACGATTGCGATCGTCTGTCTGATCGAAGGCAAGCCATCGGTGCTGATTGCCGATCTTCCGGAGGAGGAAAACGATCAGTTCCAGACCGTCCCGTACGGGATCTATGCCCTGCAGCATTCATGGAACAACGGGCTCAAGTTCAACAATTTTCGAGTGCCTGCCGCGAATCTGCTTGATCCAGGACGAGGCGACGGTCTGACGATTGCCTACCACGGTCTGAATCGGGGACGCGTCGCTCTGGTGGCCGGAGCTGCTGGCACGATGCGCGTCATGCTGAAAAACATTCTGCCGTGGGCGAAGTTCCGGAAGACGTACGGAGCACAGATCGATACTCGCGAGCTGGTGCAGCGCCGCGTTGGTCACATGGCCGGTTTGATCGTCGCCTGCGACGCGCTGACCGACTGGTGCTCGTCATTGCTCGACGAAGGCTACCGCGGCGAAATGGAATGTATCATTGCCAAAATCTTCGGCAGCGAGTCTCAGAAAGAGGCGGCCATCGAGCTGTTCATGAAGACGCACGGTGGCCGGTCGTTCCTGAAAGGGCACCTGTTCGGCGACAACGTTCACGACTTCCTCGCCCCGTGCATCTACGAGGGCGAAGGAGAAATGCTCGGCATGGCGTTCTTCAAGTCGCTCGTCAAAGTTCACGGGACGAAGTATTTCGAACCGATCGGCAAGGCCCTGGCGAAGGCCGGGATCAAAACGCCAAACCCGCTGAACCCCGCACACGCGATGGCTTTGGCCGGACCAACGATGCCGTATCTCGGCTGGAAAGTGAAGCAGATGCTTGGCGGCGCGACGCGAGCCAACATTCGTCTGTCCGATCCGAAACTTGCCGCGCACGCTCAATGGGCAGCAGATCGTCTTCAGAAGAGCCGGCTGACGGTCGACAGCCTGATGTTTAAATACAAGCTGACTCTGGCCGACCGTCAGTGTGCGATGGCCGATCTTTCGCAGCGAATTCAGAATCAGATTGTCATGCTGGTCACCGCGATTTATGCAGGCCGGCAGGAAGACGAGATCATCCGCGCCTCAGCCGATGCTCTTTGTCTGACTCTTCGGCAGAAGATCACTGGCGAGCTGCCGTCCGGGAAATACTTCCGCACCGTTACGAAGCTGGGCCAGTCGATCGTTGATGGCGGATTCTCCGCGCTGGCCGGCGTCGACGAACTGGAAATCATGCAGAAATACCAGACGTAAGGGTCTGTCAGGCACAACTTCGCTTGTAGAGAATTCGAAGCTTGACACACCGTTCCTCAACGAGGCACGATCACTGCCGGGACGATTTCAATCGGCCCGGCAGTTTTGCATTCATGAACTACTGGAGGCGTGGCCGTGACCGATTTTGGAAAAGCTGGCGGACTGTTTGGCTCATCAGACCGGATTCGTGAAGAACTCGAAAAAGTCGTCGCGAGGCTGCGTGACGGTGGCGAGAAGGCACTCGATGCGGTGGGGATTCGATCTGGTGATTGGCAGGCTCAGGCAGACGTCATCGAGACGCCGGATGCCGTTATTGTCACTCTGGATATTCCTGGAGTCGATTCAGGAAGCCTGGACGTTAAGATTGTTGGCAACATGCTGACCATCAACGGCAGCCATCCGACGAGTGATATCGACGCGGCCTGGATCGTCCACCTGCACAATCGCCCGCAGGGAAAATTTTCACATTCGATCCCGATGCCCGTCCCCGTCAGTCACGAAGAAGTCTCGGCGGAGGTGAGCGATGGAGTGCTGAGCGTGAAGCTGGGCAAATCTGAAGCCGCCAAATCGCGAACAATTCCGATTTCGCCAAAAGGCGAATAGACCATTTTCGTGATTTCTGTGCAGGTACTGGTGCCCGGAATAGTCACTGTTTTCGTTATGGCCATCCTGCTGAACACTGAAGTCGAATTCTGAGAGTGCTCCAGCTTCATCCTCGTCATCGGTTCGTGACGAGTTGCTTCAGTTCGGGTCCGATTCGCCTCAGACCTTCTTCGACTGAGACCTGAGGTTTGTAGTTGAAATCTCGAATTGCTTTGTCGATGGAATAACTGTGCGACGAGGCGAGTTGCCCGGCGAGGAATCGGGTCATGGGAGGCTCGCCGCTTAACCGCAGTATCGACCAGAGACCTTCGCAGACCGCTCCGACCCGGTGCGCTGCCTTCGACGATATCCGCTTCCGGACCGGTGGCAGTCCCGCACAGCCGAGCAGCGTGTTGATCCATTCGCCGCAGTTCACAGACTGTGGCTCGTTGATAAAGTAAACTTGCCCGGCGACGGCGGAGCCTGGTTCCAGGACGCTGGCAGCCTGCAGATGAGCGGCCGCAACGTTTTCGACGTATGCCATCGAGATGACGTTGGTTCCGTCGCCAACCAGTCGAAGTCGCCCGCTTTGGGCTCGCTGAATCAGCCTCGGCACAAGTTGCGTGTCGCGAGGCCCCCAGATCAGATGTGGCCTCAACGCGCACGTGGCCAACTCTGGCCCGTTCACCGCGATCACCGCCTGTTCGGCCAACGCCTTGCTGTGAGGGTAGTGCGAAAGAAACTTCGTCGGGTATGGCAGGGACTCGTCCGCATCGACGTGATCGTGCCCGTCGAAAATCACGCTCGGCGAGCTGGTATGAACGAGCCTGCGGACGCCGTGTTTCCGGCAACCGGTGATAACGTTCTGCGTCCCGACGGTGTTGGTTCCGTGGAACATCTGCCACGGTCCCCAGATTCCAGGCACGGCGGCGACGTGAAACACAACATCCATACCTTCGCAGGCCGATTCAACGACAGCCGCGTCCTGAATGTCGCCCTGAACACACTCGACACCGAGCTGGTCCAGCCGTTCGTAGCGATTTCGGCAGATGACACGGACGTCGACGCCGTCGTCGAGCAACTGTTCAACGACGTACAGCCCAAGAAATCCGCCCCCGCCGGTCACCAGTGCTTTCATAACGATTCCGCGAAGTGTGAAACTATTTCGATGCTGGATGCTCACGTCTCATTGAGAGTGGCCGGGGCGAGCCGCTGACAGCCTTACCCTGGTTTCCGGCAGGGCTCGTTTGATTGCTCGGCTGTTCGTGGGCGGCCTTGAATTTGCAAGTGAAGTGCTGCTTCTCGCTGCCCGTTACCCACGCGGCTGACCACCATTGTCACGTGTGACACTTTCAGGCTGGCTGTGTCGTCAATCAACGCGTCAATTCCGGTTGCTCTTGGGCTGGCGTTAGATTTCCTGTTGCGACGAGAGGTTTGAAATTTCCCGGAAGGTTGTGATTAACACGCGGTACGCTGCCAGCCAACAGAGTATCAGAAGTTGCGCCACGCAGGAGCGCGAGATTCGAGGCGGGTCGGCAGAGAAGGGGCGACCATTCAGATGCGGCCATCGTTTATGATGAGACAAAGCCCTGTGAGGAAAGCAGGCGTCGAGCGGCAACGTGACTGGCTGGTTCAACGGTTCGTCGTCCAGAGAACGAATCGCGGCAGAGCGTTCGAATCCTTTTCTGCATACCGCCTGCGGACTGTTTGCATCCCACCTTTGCTGCCGATGTTGTCCAGCAAGCGGAAAAAGCACGAGGCGGCGGCAAGCCTCGATGATCCGTCGCACAGGCGATTTGCTGCGTTCGTCTCCTGACTCGCAAAAATTGATCAAATGATTTCTTAGTAACGCCTACCGGGACGACGCTTCCAGGCCCGTCACTGTGCCGGTGCTACTGGCGAAATTGTCGGACTCGACGCCCAGCCTTTGCAGCATACTCACGTAGAGGTTGCTGAGGGGTTTGTTGTTATCCTTGCTGAAGGCCAGGTGCTGGCCGTGATTGAAACCGCCGCCGGCCAGAAGTACGGGCAGGTTCGTATTGTTGTGGGTGTTCGAGTTGCCCATATTGCTGCCGAAGAGAACCATCGTGCGATCGAGCAGTCGTTCGCCGGCTTCCAACCTGTCGGCCAGTTTCTGCAGCAGGTTCCGCAGTAGCGACATCTGTTGCCGGTCGGCGTCTTCCAGTTGCCTGACCTTGTCTTCCGCCTGTCCGTGGTGGCTGAGGTTGTGGTAGCCGTCGGTGGTATTCTGATTGTCGTGCAGCTTGAACGATGGCGTTGCGAACGCGTCGACCATAAGCGTGATGATTCGCGTCGAGTCTGATTCGAACGCCAGTTGAGCCATTGACAGCATCAGCTCGAACTTCTCGAAGAACTGTTTGCTATCAGTAATATCATTTGGAGGTGCCTGACTGGCTTCAGGTTTCGGACGAAGTTCCCACTCACGTGCGGCTTGCAGTCTCTGCTCGACCTCGCGTACAGCTGTGAAATACTGGTCGAGTCGATTCCGGTCATGACCACCCAGACGACTGCTGAACTGTCGGGCATCATCCAGCAGCGTGTCCAGAATGCTGCCTCGTTCTTCCAGTCGGTGGAGTTGCCTCGCGACGGCAGCAGAATCGCCCTGCACGAACATCATTCTGAACAGCGCCGCAGCGCTGTCCTGAGCGGGTAATAGGACGCCGTCACGGGTCCACGCCAGGCTGCGGTTGGCTTTGTCGATGTTGACTCCCAGATTCAGCGTTGGGAACCGAGTGACCTGTCCAAGTTTTTCGGCGGCGAACTGGTCGAGCGAAATCGTGTTACGAAAACCGCTGCGCGTCGGGCCGCGAGCGCCGGTCAGGAAACAGTTCTCAGTGCTGTGTCCGCCGTCGACATCGGGATGAGACAGCCCGCTGAAAACGGTGAAGTCGTCTCGAAAGTCGTCAAGCTCGCTCAGGTATGGTGAGAGTTCGTAGTCTCGTCCGGTTGTTGTGGGAAAGAATGGTTCTGGCAGCACTCCCAGATTGTTTGAAATCAGCAGCATCCGACGCGGAATGGGAGCGTTGGGCTCGCTACCCAACGCAGTCGCCATGCTGTCGAGAGTCGGTAGAGCCAGGGAGACCCCCGCGCTTCGTAGAAACATTCGGCGTGAGATCGGGCCGAGGCGAGTTGTGTGTGGTGATTTCATAAAGCTACTCGCACCCGCTCTGGCCAAGGAAAATTCTGCCTGACACCAGAGCATGAAGAAGGTCTCTGACGCGATAACCATTGTCAGCGCACGAGTCGAGCATCGTTTCGATCTCCGCTCGATCAGAAAAACGCACCGGAGTCCCGGTCGAATAAACGGTGAACTGGTGTAGCAGGTTACGTGCAAGCTGACGGTCGTTTGAGGCAAGGATTTCCTTCAACTCGGTGACGTTCTGAAAGCTGCGACCGTCGAGCAGTTGGCCGCTTGCGTCGATGGTCCCTGCCAGCGTGTAGGAAAAGTCGTGCCCGGCTCGATCAATGCCCGCGATCCTGCTGTTTTTTTGATCGACGGTGATCTTTTCGTCGGGCTCCAGGCTCCCGAGGCTTCGATAACGACTTCGCCAGCTTCCGAAGATATCAAAGTTTTCCAGAGCGACGCCTACGGGGTCGAAGCGGGCGTGGCAGCCGGCGCAGGATTCGGACTCGGCGTGTAGTGCCAGAAGTTCGCGGATCGTTGTCGCACCTCGAATATCGGGTTCGACGGCAGGCACACTGGCTGGCGGTTCAGGCGGCGGCTGGCCGATCAGGCGATCCATGATCCACGCTCCTCGTACGACAGGCGACGTCGACGTTCCATTCGAAGTGATCTTCAGAATCGCCGCTTGAGTGAGCATTCCGCCGTACGGGCTGTCGTCGGGCAGTGATACTTTTCGCATCGTTGAACCCGTGAGCAGCGGCAGGTTGTAGTGTTTCGAAAGTCGGTCGTTGGCGAAAATGAAACTGGCTTTGACAAGCACCCTGGCTGGAAGATTTTCACGCACCATCGCCTTGAAGAGGGCTTGTGTTTCACGCTCCATTGATTCGACAAGGTAGGAGTCGAAACGGTACTCGGGAAAGCGACGGATGTCGGGCTCGTCGCGGTGTATGTTCCGCAACTCAAGCCAGTAGCCTGTGAAGTGCCTGACGAATCGATCAAAGCCGCTTCCGTCAATCAGCCGGTCAGTCTCGGCACGAAGTGTGTCAGCATGCCTGAGTTGCCCCTGCTTTGCGTGGCGTGACAACTGCGAATCAGGTCGGCTGTTGGTCAGGAAATGCGACAGTCGGGACGCGATGGCAAAGTGGTCGTCGGCACGCTTTGGTTCCTGGACATAGATCATGTGTCCGGAACAGAGGAACGCCTTGTAGCCGGCCAGCATGGCGGCGGCGAATGAATCGTCTCCGGCCAATCGAGCAAGAACGAGTCGCTCGTATTTCAGAATGATCTCGTCGGAGATTGGTTGCCGCGAAGCAAGATTGATAAACCGTCGAAGCAATCGTCTTGCGTCGTCCGGCGGATTCTCGGAGAGCACATCAACGGGCAGGCCGTTAGTGGTTACCGAATCGCGGATTGGCAGTTCGTCAAACAGAACCCGATGAGACTGCGGTGGCCAGGTTTCTGATGAGAGCGGTCCTTCGATTTCCAGCCATTGAAAAGCGACGCCGGGCTGGCCACCTTCAGGAAAGGGAGGGTAACGGTAAGTCGGAGGTCCGTTGTTGACGTTTCTGGCAAGCGGAACCGGCAGGCCGAGCAGGCTGTATTCAAAGGTCTCGCGTTCACGCAATCGGATCGTCGTTTCGTACGTTGCCTGTTCTGGCTGGATGTCGATCAGGCCGCCGGTGGCGCGGACATCACCGGAAACATCCGGCCCCGACGGCTTGCGAGCCCGGAACGTCATCGGCACGGGGTGCGTTGCCGGCTTCAGTATGAAGCCTGGCTGTTGCAGGACAGCTCGGGCAGCCAAGCGGACGCGATACTCGCCGGACAATCGTGCGATGAATCCTTGAGGGTATCCGAAGTATGGCCAGTGGGCGGAGCGGAACAAAGCCATTTCGACATCCGGGTCATCCGGTGTTTCGTCGAGTTGGTTGTTGTCAATTCCCTTCGAGCCTTTGGCAAAGAACATCGCCTGACGATTGCCGAAGGTCGACCGACCGGGGAACAGCTTTGCTCCGACAGCGCGGTACCTGGTTTTCGCAGGCGGCTTGACACCACTGGCAATCGCCTGATTCAACGCGGCTTCGGCTGTGTCCAGGTAAGCAATGAGCTGGACTCGGGAGATGTCCAGCGACTCTGTCGTCTTGTTGAAATGTTGGCTCTCGCGGTCTTCGGGAAGCATGTCTCGAATGTCGAGATGCGGCAGTGAAAGGACGTCACGCAGGTTCTGCTGATACTCGTCGCGGTTGAGTCGTCGGATTGGTCCACGTCCCTGTTCAACCACTTCAGCAAGGTCGGCGCGATGAATGGCCTTTGAAAGGTGCTTCAGGAAAGTCGCGCGAGCCGCTGTTGGAAGAGCATCATCGTCGGGCGGCATCTCGCGATCTCGAACGCGGTCGTGGATGTGAATCCAGCGATTGCGGACGTCGGACTTTGTCATGTCAAACGGCAACGACGTGAGATTGAGCTGGCCTTCCAACGTTTCAGCGTTGTGACACTCTGAGCAGGACTGCTGAATGACACTTCCAATGAGTTTAACCACGACCGGATAGGCTGGCTCCGACGCCTTCGCAGTCACCGAAACTGCGAAGACGAGCGTGACAACCAATTGAAGTGTGGTCAGTCGTTGAACCATTGCTCGCGCTCCAGCAGAGCCAACGAGTTACGATGAAGACTTCTCCAGCGTTCCTATTTTGCGAAGTAGTCATGGTTGGAGTCGCCGCCGCTAATCAGGTACGCGGTCAGGTCGAGAATTTCGTCCTTCGTCATGCGGTCGAACAGGCCGGCTGGCATCGGCGACGTTTTTGAAACGATCAAACTGTCGATCGTTTTCCGGTCAATGTTGACTCGCTTGTTGGGGTCAGTGAGGTCTGTGTTCAGCGTCATTGAATCGCCGTTCAGATTGACGACGACGCCTGTATGAACAAGGCCAGCGTCCGTGACGACGGTGATCGCCGAAAACTGTTCGTTAATTACCTTGCTTGGATTGATGACCTGGTCGAGCAGATCGTGAGACGAATATCGGCGTCCAGCTGAAGTCAGGTCCGGGCCGGTCATGCCGCCCTGGTTGTCGAATCGGTGGCAGGCGTAGCAGCCCGCGGCGGCGAACATTTTCTGGCCGTTGGCGAAGTTGCGATTTTTCAGTCCTGTTTGTGCCGCAGCCGAGAGTTCCTCCAGCGTCCACTTCGTGGACTTTCGCCCCTTGAAGGACTCGCCCAGGTTTTCGAGAGCCGACTTACGTTCGGCCTTTTTAGCCAACAGATCCTTCATCGATTCTTTTTCAGCGTCTGTCAGCGATGCCACGGCATCGTCACGGATGAACTTGATAAATGTTTCGAAACTGGCGCCGCCACGGTAGTTCGCGGCTTTGAGAAACCATTCGAAGTACGCAGTCCGCAGTTCCGGAGTCCAGCCGGTCTTGAGCAGGCGGATCGAACGTGCGTACTGCATCTGCTCTTCCTGAGCGGGAGCGGCGGCGATCAGGGCCATGCTTTTCTCTGCCGTGCCGGGAGCCTGCAGCCAGGCGAGTGTTTCACAAAGCAGCCAGTTCAGGTCAGCTGACTTCGCCGGGAACAACGGATCCAAACTGTCGATGAGTTGCTTGACAATAGCGTCACTCGGTTGACCAAAACGGTTCAGCGCGATTTGAGTTGTTCGAACCAGCGTCAGCTGCTGATCGTGGTTGAGTTTCGCGGTGTCGATCGCGGCCAGCGCTGTCAGCAGCCTGTCACGCAGTTGTGTGTCGACTGGCGGAGTCTGGTCGGTGCGGTGCTGCGGGCAGACGCCGGCGACTCGGGAAAGTGCCAGGAGAGCTTCAACCTGCTTTGCCGGGGCAGGTTCTGTCAGAGCCTTGTCTGCCCAGGTGTCCGTTGGCTGATGCTCAACCGCCGTGCGAGCAGCCGTGCGGATGAAGCGGTCTTTGTGCGACAGGTACGGCCATGCGGTGTCGATCGCGGTGGGATCCTGTTTGCCGTGGAACGCTTCGAGTGCATGTCGTGCTTCTCGATCTTTGCTCTTTGAAGGTTCTGTCCGGACAGGATCCGTTGCTTCATCACCGACATAAGTGACTCGGTAAAGGCCGGACTGAACTCGGCGACCGCCGATGGTGAAGTACATCGCTCCGTCCTGCGGATGGATGATCGCATCGGTAATAGGTAATGGGGCTCCGGTGACGAATTCTTCCTTCGTCGCGGTGTAGGTCGAGCCGTCTGCTTTCAGGTGGACGGCGTAAAGTTTCCCCCAGCTCCAGTCGAGTGCGTACAGCGCGTTCTGATACTTTGCGGGGAACTTCGCTCCGTATCCGAAGGTCATTCCTGTCGGCGAGCCAGGTCCGATATCCAGAACCGGCGGCATATTATCCGCGTAGAAAGTTGGGCGTTTGCCGGCTCCGTTTCGCCAGCCAAACTCAGCTCCACTGACGACATGACAGATTCGCGTCGGGCGGTACCACGGAGTGTTGAAGTCATACTCCATGTCGGCGTCGTAGGTGAAAAGTTCCCCGTCGCGGTTTACGGCTCCGTCAAAGATGTTTCGGAAACCTGATGCGTAAGCTTCGAAGGTCTTTCCGTCCGGCGTCAGTCGGTAAACGATTCCGCCCGGAGCGAGCACGCCTCGGTTATGGCCGCGACCGTCGGGAAAACTCGGCAGCAGGTGGTCTTCTCCCCAGACCTGTCGGACTGGCGAGCTGTCCGCAATTTCGGGCGGAATTGTGTTGTTACCGGTGATCAGAAATAGCGACTTGCCATCGGGAGTCGGAACCAGAGCGTGGACTCCGTGATCGCTTTTTGAATCGATCTCGCGAATGGTCTCAACTTTGTCGAGATGATCGTCGCCATCGCTGTCTGTAATCCGGTAGACGCCAGACTGCATCTTCTGCTCGTAGTCGTTAACTCCGACGTAGAGAGCGCCGAAGGCCCACACCATTCCGTTTACGCCACGGACCTCGGCAGGAACCTTTTCGACTGTTGCCTGCTCGATGGTCATTCCTGCAGCGGGCGGCGTGATTCGATACAGGTTGCCAAACTGATTGCTGACCAGGATTCGCCCTTTGTCGTCGGTGCAAAGGTTGACCCAGGAACCTTGCTCCTCACCCGGCACCGAGTAAAGCAGCTCGACCTGAAAACCGTCCGCTGCTTTGATTCGGTCAATTGGCGTCGCCTTGTTGCCACCGATCGCCGGACCAACGACTGCCGAGCGTTTCGGTTTTGGCTGTGGTTTCTTCGTCTTCGTCGTCTGGGCAGAAGCGTCAGCCGCAAGAGTCACGGCGAGAATCGCCACGGCGAAAAATGAATACCTCTGGGACGTTAGTCGAAACATGCTTGTGATCCGTACGTTGGAAATCGGACAGTTGAGGCGTCAGGTTGAAATAGTGTGGCACTGGCTTAACCAGTGCCAGCATGCCTTGGTTGAATCGGTGCTCTGCATCGCTGGAAGAATGAGTGGCGCATTCGGCATTCCGAATGTTTATGACCAGAGCACCCGAAACGAGGGCTCGATAGTCTCGCGGATGATCTGCGAGTTGCAAACGAGTCGTCGGACGCAAGTTCCTGAATGTGCCTCCCCTCGTCGAAGCAGCCTGCGAGGGTGTGAGTTTTCCGTAGGCAAAAACAAGCCCCGCGCCGTCCCCGCAGCCGAGAGCCAGAACACGTTCGGATTGCCACAGTCGCCGGGTTCATACTCGACCGTCAGTGTTTTCAAGTCGGCTGACTCTACGAGGGAGACAAAGGAACCATGCGGTCAGGTCTCAGAATCGGAAGTGTCAGAATCGAAGATGAACATTCAAGTTCCCAGAATGTTCTTTGTCGTCTGATCGGTCTCAGCGGGTCGGGGATGTTCCACTGTCAGCCGGTGGCAATCGTGCTGAACTCTCCCGAGGACTTTTGTAATAGACGGGCACCGGACCTGTAATTCGATTCGCGATCACTCTCCGAAGAACACTGGTGGATTCCGGGCCGATCGGAACATTCCGCTCGCGTCCCGTCTTGATCTGCCAGCCACGTTCCTTTCGATTGCGAATCGAAATCCAGCCATACTCCAAATCAGCATCCTCAATCAGTAGATGGGCCAACTCACCGGGCGTATTTCGGTTTTTGCCAGAATGAAGTGAACCGGAAATGGCCAGTCATCCTGTTGGCTGAGAAACTGAAACCTGGTCGAATCATCGAATACAGAGACTGGCCTGGCATTCTCGATCGTAAAACATCCCAGTTCCAGTTCCGCGGATGGGTTCACTGTGTGCGGAGGGAAGTGCCGTTTCTGCGATGAGTAGTAGACGATGAGCAGGTCGAGCTTTGCAAGTTGGGCTTTCAGTCGCAGCAGCACTCGTTCTTCACGAGCTTCCAGTAACTGCGTGATCAGTTCCGTTCCGAAAAACTCAGCTCTGTACTGGGTGTTTTACGATGACGCTACGATGTTGGCGATTCAGCTCGTGGAACCACCTCTGTCCGATCGTATTCGCCGATCATCTGCACAATAGAGATCGCTGAAAATGCTCCGGCTTTGTCGACAGGTGCGGCGACAACTGATCACGCTGGGGCGAAAGCATCAAATAGCTGCGTCATCAGTTGGATGTCAGTGTCGAGCGAATCCTCGTGCCTGACTGTCCCCCAGGATCGTACAAGTCATTGATCGTTGATGAGTTGCTTCTTTTCGGGATTTGCAAATCCGACGGCCGCAAGGGTGATGTAAACGCTTGCGACTTGAAGTCGCCATCGCATCAACGGGCCAGCGTTTGTTGTCACGGTGGAATAGGCAATCGTAAGTGCAAGCGCGACGAGTACGACGGACAAGTATTCGAATCTGTAGTCACGCATGATTGTGCAGAACCCACGAAGTATTTTCGGGGACATGAACAGGACAAGAAGAACCTCTGGGAGAGCCATCCATTGCCGGATACTGCCCATCTTTGTCGGGTTGATGCTGACAACGAAGAAGTAGAGCCCAGTAGCGACGCTCTTGACTGTTTCGAGAGATGACTCGCCAATACCTGGGACACTTCCCTTTTCATAGATCGCTCCTCGTCCGCTATTCATCTTTTTCCTGATGCCGTTCCAACTGGTTACATTCGTAGCTCTCTTTACCTTTGAATTCGAGTACATCTCAGCCACTGCAGGTGGACCAATCGCAGCCATAACGAGGATGGCGACGAGCATGCACCGATATGCCGGACGAAACTCGTGTCGTGACTTCGTGGCGAGGATGGTCACAAGCCAGGATGCAGGAATCAGAAACAGCAACACGAATGCCACGTAAGAACGAAAACCCGCTGTCAGCAATAAGCCAATTGGCAGTGCCAGCATGTGCCGCCGTTTCCCGGAAGACGTCATCGCTGTCATGCCAAGGAACACAAGACTCATTGCACAGGTGCTTTGTGCATCCAGAATCGGCAGGCAGGAGTAGTAGACGAGAGTCGGCAGGAAGCAAGCGCCGAGGCTGGCATAGAATGCAGTCCTTGCATCTGTCAAATAGCGTGCCATCCTCCATGTCGTGAGAATTACAAGACTTCCGCAAATCGCATTGATCAGGCGGATAGCCAGTATCGAATTGCCTGTCAGGTAGTAGGTGACTCCGACGACGTGCTCATACAGGTGATCGAGAGTTCCAGTTACGTGAGCCGGCCAGGCCGTTGCTCCCCCGGTTCGATAGTACTCCGCGATTTGCTTTCCCATCTGGTCATAAAGGGCCGCGTCCTTACTCAGAACCAGCGTTTGCTCCACCCCCGTAAAGTGGAACGCCAGGAGCAGCACCATTCGCAGAAGCAGCCCGAGGCCGAATAGCCGAATGATTCTGGCTGTTTCAGCAGATGTGATTGAGTTCGTTGGTGTGGAAGCCACACTTTTGCCGGTGTCCGCATGACACTTCGCATCTGGTTGCATTTTGGCTCCTGCCGACTTCGCGAGGGTTTTTCCTGTCATAGCTGGATTGGTGATCTGACACCATACGGTTTCATAGACGACTAAAACGTTGGATCGCGATGCTCCACCACGGTCGTTTCTCAAACCGGGACTCGTTCCAATCCGGGTTGTCGCAGTTCGCATTGATCGATAGAAAGGCTTTGCCGTTTGGACCGCCCAGGGAGCAGTAATTCTCGCAATGCAGGAATCTCGAAACGACACACTGTCAGCGGAATGGCAGCTAATGCTCGGCTGTGTTCGGAATCAGATTGCCGATGAACCGATTTCTGATCGTCTGATTCAAGAGCTGTCAAACCTCAGCGATGACCGCTTCCTGAAACTGGTGCGACGCCACCGGGTTACTCCTTTGGTTTGTGCATCCCTGGTCGGACTTCGAGACACCGGTGTGACGGTGCCAATCATAGACCAGTTGGCAAGACGGCAACTGTCCATTGCTCGGAAAAATCAGCGGCTGGTTCAGGAGTTGTGCCAGATCGTGACGCTCTTGAAGGATCAGAAGATTCAGGTATGGCCCTTCAAAGGACCGGTTCTGGCCAAAGACGTCTACGGCGGGCTTCATCGTCGGCAGTTTATCGATCTCGATCTCTTGATCACGCCCGACGATCTTGTGCCGACGCTGGAAGTGCTCCAAAGTCTTGGCTACAGAAATGCTGATGCCGCTGTCGAGAATCTGTCAGGGAAGCGCCTTCGCCAGTTTCTCAGACGATTCAAGTCGCACACCGTGATTCATCCCGGTGGAAGATCGTCGGTTGACGTCCACTGGAGACTTTCTGAGGACGCTGGTCTCTTTTCGCTGCCATTCGAGGAACTGATTGCCTCACCAACGACCTGTCATGTCGGTGGAATAGACTTTCCGACGATGCCAGCGGATGTGGCCGTGCAGTATCTGGCCTTTCATGCCTGTAAACATGGCTGCACGCGATTGTCCTGGCTGTGTGACTTCGCGATGGCCGCCAGGAAAATTCGTCCTGAAGATTGGAATTCGACACTTCAGGAGTTGCCACAACAATCATCTCGAATGGTCGCAGCCGCTCTAATGATGCTTGAGAATCTTTCGCTTACAGCCCCACTTGATCAGCATATTGATCAGTTTGAGACATGGCGAAGTACGCTTGAAGTTCCTGTATCGATGATGATGGACGCTTTGTATTCGGATGATGAAAAATACATCAATGGAACCAACGTTGGTCTGCTTCGCTGGAAACTGTCAGGGAATTTTCGCTACTTCGTCGACAGCCTGTTCAGGGCCGTCCTGCCGAAGCAGGATGATCTCGCTGAAGCGGGGATTCTCAAACCGCATTTGAGCCGTTGGAATCATCTGGCAAGTGTGGTTTCAGGATGTGGCCGAAGACCGCCGGAAGATTTATAAACGCGGTAGAGGCTCTAATAACCGAACAACTTGAAATCGCGTTCGTAAACCTGTCGAAGCCCCTGTTTCAACTCATCATCGCAACACATTTCATCGGACTGACGCGGAGACGCATTCGCGATTTCCAACTGTTGCTTCGGCAGTCCTATCTGCTGGGCGATCGACTCGAAGTGCTTCTGGTAGTCTTCGAACCGTCCAACGTAGTCGACCAGTAATTGCCCGTCTGAGTCGGTAACCAGTTCGTACTGCGGACGAAACAGGAAATGCTGCCGAGTCTTTTCACTGTCCAGAGTTCGCTTCATGGTTCCAAGCGGGTCATCCGACATCCGATCGTTCTCCCGATTCGCAAAACAGCAGGCGGAGACGAATCGGTCGTATGGATTCCGAACGAAACAGAACTTGAAGTAATGATTCCACAACTGTGGATGAAAATGAGCTCGAAGTTGCGTACAGCTCACATGCCCGTGACCGATTCTGGCGAGAGGCTGGATCGGCAGTGTCTTTTTTTCGAACAGAATACATTGCTCCCAGTCATCATTGCCCAGATGACGTCGCAGTGCATGCCGCAATGAATGTGTGCCCGTGCGCGGTACGGCGACGAAAACGTAACGGTGGTGATGAGAGATGATCATGGGTGCTGAATGCGACTCGATGGGCCATCCGCAAGAGAGCGTTCCAGTTTGAGAATGACTCTGAAAGACGGAACGTCCTGTCGCCGTTGTAATTCACGCGGCTTTCACGAGCGGCTCAGAAAAAAGTGGTTTCAACAGATTGGCGTCTGGTAACGATTTAACGCTCGCTTCCACAGTTGTCTGGTCAAACTTCATGTTGTTCTGACGACCTTCTTCCATGACCCGAGCAATCACCAGATTGTCCGGCAGTCCTTGCAGCATGTGAGGGATTGCCAGCGCATTCAATGAGTGCATCTTCGCAATGGGGGCGGTAACGCATCCCGACAGCGATTCCGCGATACCCGAATAGATCCTGCCGATCTGCTCTGCAGGAGCGGCTTCCGGATAACGCAGGCGGATCTGATTCAGTATCGCCTGGCGATCCGGCAGGTTCGCCAGCAACGCAATCAGAAAACGCTGATCCTGATTGCGAACGAGTTGTCGCATTCCAAGCACTTCCTGTCGGCGGCAAGTTTCCCGGAGCGTACTTTCAATCCTTTTGGCTCGACCTCCATGTCGTTGGCCAATTTTTTCCAGCAACGGTTCTGCTTCGTGGATACCAGACTTTGTAGCCACCATCGAGACTATCTGGAAGGTTTCCATCCAGTCACCAGCCGCCACCAGTTCATGCGTCATCTGCTTTACGGTCGAGTCACGTAAGCCAAAACCACACTCAATCATCGCCAGTCTTTTTCCCAGTGGCGAACGTTTATTTTTCCAGGCTCCTGACGAGAAATGGGCAGTATGTGGCAGATGGTACTCGCGTTGAGTCAGAACTCCTGAGTCCTGGAAACTGCGAATGCACAGTGTCACGGACGGATGCATCAGGTGAAAGACTGAGTGAATCAACTTCGATCCAGAATGGATTGGGCGAATGTCGCCACGACTCAGGACTTCGCAGTCTGCTGCGTGCAGGTCGCCAAACTCCAGAGAAGCTGTGGGATGATCGTCGGCTTGAAATCGAAACCGCGTTTGCAGACTTTCTCCCTGGAGGACGCAGAAGGCTCCGTTGAAACCGTGATCGTGGATCGTTGTCGTGCTATCGCGCCAGACGTACGCGTCGATGTAAAATCGCTCGTCGTGGTGCAGGCAGATCGGAGGATTCCCGAAGCCGGTGTTGTTTCCCTGAACGGGCAGAGGCTCTGCCGTAATACCCCAGGTGAGAAGCTTTGAAAGGTTCAGGTCATCTGGCAATGACGCAGCGCCGAACGCTTCGACGGCGATGTCCGGAAGCGATGATTCACAATAATCCACCCGCTTCCATTGTTTGCGGACTGACGATGCGAGTTCATGGATATATGGGATCTGGCCGCCGCCGGAATTCTGCTGATTCATCACACCATTTTCAGATTGAGACGCTGGGACGGCCTGTCGCTTCAACTTCAGACGACTCGCACCATTGATAATTAAAAGCGGCAATTTCTTTGGCACAAACAGATTCAATTCTGGATCGCGCCTGTGAATTCAATACGTTGCTGTAGTGGTCTCGATTTGTCCGAACCCCGACCTTCGCAAGGGGCAGATCGATCGTTCCAGGCAGCCCAAGACGACTCGCCACTTGAGACAGTTCCTCTACGAGGTTCTCGTAGCGACCGATGAAATCCACTGCCAGTTCATCGTCGACGGTATAGGTATTCCAGTTCGACAACAGTAATGGTGGAGCAGTCTCCAGGAAGTCATCAATCGCTGGCCGTGGGGCACTCGTGCTCCAGTAGTACCTGCTGATCGCTTTATCAAATGGGTTGCGTTCGAAGCAGAACTTAAAGTAATTCTTCCAGATGTCGCGAGGCACATGTTTCCGGACTTTGGTGATACTTGCGTGACGACGAAATCCAGGCCGCTGTCGACTTCTGCACCATTGCAGCCAGTCTCGTCCTTGCATGCGTGCAAGCGGGAATTGATGGTTTTGAGGTCCTGCATAACCAGCCTGCCGACGCAAATGCTCGTCGTCTTCGGAAATCGGTGTCAGTACGTCACCTTCGCCACAGAACTGCGACAGTGCGATTTCGATGCTCGTGCCGGCAGTCTTCCGCGTTTTGAGGAAGATAAACCGGTACTGGTGATTGATAATCATCGCTGGTCACGCAGCCTCGCACGGAACGTTTACCGCTGTCGGATCGAAGCATTCAAAGATCAGATGAATGCGGTCTGTCTTACCGTGGTTCTCAACACCATGCGAAATCACGTTGTTCAGTTCATAAGCCTGACCAACGCGTAAGTGATGATAATCCGGTCGGATGTACATCCTGGCTTCCGAATTCGTCTGAAGTGGCACGTGAATTTTGTGAGTCAGATAGTTTGATGGACCGGCATCACGATGACGGTCGATTTCGTGCCCGGCTTCCAGCCTTGCCAGCATCACTTTGGGATAGGCACGCACCGAATATCCATAAGCTTCTGTCACCTGTTCCATGATGGGCAGCAGGTGTGGCTTCCAGGTTTCCCACAATGGTTTGGAATACGAGTTTCGAGGATCGGCGCCTTTCATGAATCGAAAGACGATGTGCCGTGTGTGGGAAAAACAGAAGAATCTGTTTTCTTTGCGGCTGTTCTCTTCGTTCCAGATATCTTCTGGAATCGCATCAACCAGAGGCATTAATGCTGAGAGATCAACGGAGCCCAGTTCACGAATTGATCGAGGTTTGCAGATCATGACAGTGCTTCCTTCCCTGGAAACTTTCTGGACCAGACTTGTGGGCGACAGTGCTACGCCGCCACCGGTATGCGAGTCTGGCAGACGTGATGGTGATACATGACCTCTGCCGAAACCGCCAGAAGAGTTTTTTTCAGCGATTTGTTTTCGCGATTCTCCCATGGCCTGTCCAGTGCCATCAGCGACTTGAGTCGGTTCAGCGTCCGTTCGAAATCAATGCAGTGCCCCCAATCAGGATCAGTCTGTCTATCTTTCAGGAACGTTGTCA
This sequence comes from uncultured Planctomycetaceae bacterium, assembly GCA_963976765.1. GTDB lineage: Bacteria > Planctomycetota > Planctomycetia > Planctomycetales > Planctomycetaceae > JABMPE01. Next base: position 42,477 of record CAXBME010000015.1, on the reverse strand, counting down.
GTTCCTTGCAGGTTCGAGACCGCCAGTGATCCGCATCGAAGTTTACGGCCTGATCCTGTTTCGAAGACCACATCGAACGGGCAGGCAGGACATCCTTGACAGCGCGGCGGTACAGCATGCGGGTCCTTCCCTCATGGACGAACTGCTCACAGGGGATTCCAAGACTGAACTCCAGGACGCGTCGATCGGTCAGCGGATAGGCGTACGTCAATCCGAACGCCGCACCGTGCGCGGCCCAGTGCTCCATACGGTGAGCAAGGTGCCCCCTGCTGACCAGCCCCTGCATCGTCGATCGCACATCAATGAACCTGGGCATGGCGACAGTCAACGGTACAACTTCAGACAGCTGAGCCGCAAAGTCGTCGTTGAAACAATCCGTCAATTCTTTTGTCGGTGATTCCAGACTGGCAGTCAGTGGAGTCAACACGCGCCCCCAGAACTGTTTCGGAATACCAATAAGCCCCTTCAAACGACTATTCGAGGAAATCCTGCCGCGGGCATACAGTTCACGCAACAGCGTCACCCACTTTCCGTGTCGAAACTGTTCGGCGTAGTAGCCTCGGCCATTGAAGCTGGCGGCTTCATCGCCCCCCCAGCCGGAAAGCATCAGACGTACGCCACGGCTGGCTGCATCCGGCCCTACGTCCACTTCACTGCCCATGTCGAACGTCGGTTCGCAACTTACATCGCGCAGCCACCATTGTGAACTGAGCTGCGCACGATAATGAATCGGAAAGTCTTCGAGTCGGCCAATTTCTTCTATGATCTGTGTAGAAGTCGACTCTGGTTCGCCCGGTAAGTGAGGGCTGGACCAGGCAAACGCCTGCAGTGAACTGCCGACCTGACGCAACTGACGAGCGGCGAGGACGGCGACACTGGAACAATCCAGCCCTCCGCTAATGTGTGCACCGACGGCGTTCTCACTGCCGATCCGGTCACGGACCGCTTCCCGAATGCGTTCCTGCAGTCCTTCGGCGTATTCCTCTGTTGATTTCAATCGAATTTCCGGGGCGTCCTCCGGAGTCCAGTACGCGCGAAGTTGCGGTGTTCCAGCAGTGGACACCGTAATTGTGTGGCCGGGAGGCAGTTTTAACTGGTCTGCATAAAACGTTCGCGAGGGATGCGTGAACGTCACCTGTCGACAGTAGGCTGCGACGTAGGCATCATCCAGTTTTCGAGGCGTTTCCGGGCAGGCAAGTAGACCGCGGATGTCGCTGGCGAACACGAACACGCGATCGTCATAGTAGTAGTAGAACGGTCGGGCACCAATATGGTCACGAGCACAGAACAGTTCCTGCGTACCGGGATTCCAGATGGCGAACGAGTAATCGCCCAGCAAATATCGAGGGCAGTCTTCGCCCCACTTCTGCCATGCAGCCAGGATTAACTGCGAATCGGTAATGTCCCGCCGATCGGGAGCAGCGACGTTCAGCCTTTCGCACAGCGTCTGGCGGTCGTCCAGTCGCGAATCGGACACCAGAACGGTCGAAGTCTGCCGGCTATGAGCGACCGCAGCTCCCAGAGCAACGGAACCCTCTCGGTATTCCTCATTGCCGGAGTAGCCTAGCTTTGACATCGCCTGGGCCATCGGCTCGACCATCCGTGCCGACGCGGGCTGGCCGTCTCGATGCAGAATTCCGAAGAGGGAGTCCATTCCGCTCATCCTGTTGCTGTTTGCCGGCGTAATGACTTCGATGGCAATGTATCTGAAATGACTTCTCGACTCTCAAGCCGTCATGCCCGCGAAGGCGGGCAACCAGTTGCCAGACACGCTCTGGATTCCCGCCTTCGCGGGAATGACGAATTATTGCTCTCGATGAGGGAATCTAGTTCGAACACGTTTCCGGAAACAGACGAATCAACCTGCGGCGGCGAGGTTGGAATCCGTACTTTGCGAACTGTCCTGACGCTCGTATCCAAAACTGCTTAGTAATTCCTGATGTTCGTCAAACACCTGATTGATCAACTGGAATTCGTCAGCCGTCAGCCGGGAAATCTGCTGGCCATTCATGTTTCGCAGTGGCTCGTCATACATACCTTTGACAGAGATCTGCTGATTCAGTTGCAGATCATCCAATTGAGGAACCAGTTTCTGGATCTTCCGCTGCACGTCGTCCGTCTGCTCGCACATCTGCTCGTAGGTAAAAAACGTTCCCTGATTTTCGAACAGTTCGATATTTTCTTTCTGTTTCTGCATGCAGCGGGCGACGTGACAGGCGGTCGCCGTCACGGGGTGCAGTTGCTCGAACCAGTCACGCGGTCGCTTGCGACAACGGCGCAGGATGCCTTCCGCCACGGCGTACGGATTCCGAAGCAGAAACAGGAATCGGGCGTCCCGGAAATTCTCCGACAGTTGCTCCACGTTCAGCAGAAACGGGGGAGACTTTTCGACGAACACGGTCGCGTTTGAGTCGTGGGCCACGGACTGGAAATACCAGTAGTCTCGCGTTTTCGACCAGTTGAACTTCGTCGTGTCTGTAAAGCGTTCGATCCATTCCGGGCGAGCGGCCCAAAGCAGAGGTAATCGCTCGCTGCGACTGCTCGGCCCCTGAAAGCCTTTGGTGTGCTGTCCCTCGCGAGCGAGATTCCAGGTATGCCGAGACGTTGCCAGGACATTCTTCAAAAACGTCGACCCACTGTTGTTCGGGCTGATGACGAACAGGTGAGTTTGAACCTGCTCGGAAAGATCAAACTGCGAGCCAAAGAAGCGGGTAGATGATGTCATGTTCTGACGGCCTGTTTATCCTTGGGGGCCACCGATGATGGCAGTTCCTGCCCCTGCGACTTCAGGCCCATGCGAACTCCCAGCTCAGTGGGATACCTACGCTCTCGCCAGAAGACTGGACTCCGGCCTGTTGATCGATTGATAAACCTGCTGCCACTTCGCGAACGCCTGACGCCAGGCAGGGTCTTGAGCGGCTTTTCGCATCGCTTCGCCGGTTTCCCACGGTTTCGGCGCACCGTTGAAGTGGATGACTTTTGCCTGGTCGACAGTAGTGTTTTCTTTGCGAAGGATCGCGTCGTGATGCAGCAGCAGAAAGTTGTACGGCGCGGGCAGGATGTGTATCCGGTCGGCGAAAACTCGATTCAGAATGAGCTGATCTGTGTGATGGGCCTGTCCTGATTGCCAGAGTTCCGGCGTCATCTCGTCCAGCAGACGTTGTTTGACCGTTTTATTCAGTAAGGGCTTGCCGATCGAGAGCAATCCTGCGTTGAAGGCTGGTGGTGCTTCAGTCGCGTGAGACGCCTTGTCAAGAATCCGATGCGTTTGCGGGTCTCTGGTCTGATCTGTGTACCAGGTTCGTTCGCCGCAGGCACACAATTCGTTGTCGCTTTGAAACAGCTCAGACACGTCTTCCACAAACAGCACGTCGCTGTCGCAAAAGAGGACGCGGTCGTACTCGTCCAGCCCGAACACATCGAGGGAATAAAACCTGGCCTTGCGCGGGGTCAGCCGAGGCACCGCTTCTACCAGTCGAGTGACCGATTGACTCAGCGACTCGGAAATCGGCAGCAGACGCAGGCGGGGAAAACCGGCCAGTTCCGCTTCAATGGCTGGCGACAGTTCGTCACAGAAAACGACAAGGTCCATCCGCATCGAAGGTGTCAGCCGTAGGAACGACTGCAGCATTGTTGCTGTACCTGGCAGAAACCGCTCGGTTGTCACCGTCGCCAGGGCGTACCTCGAACGTGACTTCATTTCATCATTCCAGAAAACAATTCCACAATCTCCGCAGGACGCCTGCGGTCTTTCGTTGGACTGTGACTCGTCATAATTCAGCTCACTGACGAACCTTCTCACGAGTCCAGCAGATTCGCTCCGTCCGATACTACGGCGAATCTGCTCGCTCCGAAAAGACCACTTCGCACCCGCTGATTCCCGTCTGAACGAAACTGCCGACAGCCACAATTTCGTCACGCACGGCAGATCGATCTACGCTTGCCTCATTCACTCATGAAGTCGGCGCATAGTCGCTAGGCGAAGGGCCTGCATTCTCACTATTAAATATAGGGTTCGTTCCGCTGGTGCGCTGCACAGCCAGAGAAGTACGTTTGGGAGCCACCCAGACAGGGCGGACAACGCCGTCTTCTTCCGTTTGGCCGTTGTTATTCGAATGATCAAAACTCATTGGTGTCGACATTTTGCTTCTCCTGACTAAGTTTCCGGGACTTTTAAGCGTCTGCAGCCTGTTGCAGAACTCTGCCGGCAATTCCGCTTCCGCGCGAACGGCTGGCCTTCAGGATGTCGGCGCATAGAAAGAGGAAATGACGGCCGGCTCGTAGGGATTGCTCGCCGGATTGGTGCCGCTGGTACGTTGCACGGCCAGCGAAGTACGTTTTGGAGCCACCCAGACAGGGCGGGCAACGCCATTTTCTTCCGTGTGGGCATTGTTATTTGAATGATCAAAACTCATTGGTGTCGACATTCTGTTTCTCCTGGTTCCGTGTCCGGAAGGATTAGCGTTAGCAGTTTACTGAGGGTTCAGCAGTCCCGGAGCGACGTTTCGCTTGATCCAGCCTGGTCAATTCATTTTCAACTGAGTGTCAGCTTCATCCTGCAAACGATCAGTTTCTAACAGCGCTCGTGAGTGGTAGTCAGGCAGGCCAGGTAGGTACGCACCATCTCCCGTCCGTTACGGAAACGGTGGTCCTGCCGCATGTATCGGATTTGACGATTTCGTTGCATGAGGAGAACGTTTTTTAGAACACGATTTTGTTCGAATCAGTCAAATAGTCGAACTTGCGCATGATTTCCTGGTGATCATCAACGATGCGTTCAACGTCACTGTCGCTGAGTGATTCCCGCCACGAGCCTGTTTCCCCTTTGCGGAAGAAAGATTTGCAGCGGGGCATCTTTTCAGAAAACCCATGCTCGGCCTCATTGGCCTGCAGCTTCTCAAAAGCACTGGCCTCCAGCGCCGTCAGAATTTCTTCATCCGTGCATTGCAGACCGGCAAATCGCACGGCGGCAGCAAATGTCTCCAGCGGCCTGGCTTTCATGTCTTCATAACGCATGAAGTGGACTGGAAAATCACTGTCCAGCCAGCTTTGGACATGCCCGCTCCAGCCAAACATCTGCTGCCGCAACTGTTTAACCATCCGGTCCTCATGGTCGCAGAGATGCCCATCCGCCAGGACTTGCGGCATCTGGCTGAAGTTCTCATGCCCCGAGTGGTAAGCAAACGAAACAGCAACGTCGAGTGGATTACGGATCAGGTAGATGGCTCCCGCAGTTGCCTTGCGGGAAAGCATGGGCTCACCGTCAGCCAGATTTGTGCAGGCATCATGAGTTTTGGCAAAAATCGGTAACTTTTCAGCATCTGCCACGACCTGCTCGTAGACGCCTGGACGGAGAGAATCGATCTCATCGTTCGTCAAGTCCGAAGAGCAGATGCCTGTGTAGTCGTCGAAAACCTCCCGCGAACTCGCCATCCCCATTTCACATCCGCGGGTCTCATTCTCGTTAAGCAGGGCTCGCAGAAAAAAGCGAAACCAGGTGTTTCCTGATTTCGGATAGGAAGCCAACCAGATGATTCCCTGGCGTGTTGTCGGAGCACCAATCCCGGTCTCCTGGGAAAGAGTGAGCGTCGTTGACATATTCCAGTCTCCTCTTCACGAGTTTGTCAGGCGGCACTGCTCGCGGCACTCATCGTTGAAACACCCCACTGATCTTCCAGCCAGTCGATGATCTCCGGCGTACGTTTCAACTTCCACGGTCGGCTGAGTTCAAAGACCTGCACTGGCCCGAGCACTTCACTGCACATCCGAAAATGGTCCGCCTGCAGCCCAAACCCGGCCAGGTAGCGTGACCGAAACGTGTAATGCACCAGGCCAGCCAGACGCGCGACCCCTTTGACTTCCTCGATTCCCTCGGTCTGCCCGTCCCGCGTTTCGTGCAGCACGTAAATTCGGCGAAGCGGCAAATACGGCTGAGTGCATCGGTGCTCGGCGGGGACTTCGTACTTCTGCAGAGTCGGCCTGACACGGGAATACTCAGCGGAGTCTTTCCCCAGCGCCTGCACACTGTTTTCCCACAACTTGAATCGCATGAATCCCTGAAAGGCGACAGGCCCCAGACCCGGCATTACGCGGATCGGACAGACATCGTCTCCCAGAAGCGGATATCCACGCTGACCGAGAAAAGAAGCCAGTGTCGATTTTCCCGCACCACTCTGGCCGACAAACGCGACCGCTTCACCGTCCACCTCAACCGTACTGGCGTGCAGCGGCAGAATTCCGTTCTGATGGAGCAACGCGGCAAAGGCCGACCCCATCAGAAACGCCCGAATCTCGGACGCCTGAGCCGTCGGCTCGGGAGCCACCAGAATCTCACATCCATCCCGCACCAGGAACCGCCCCACGTTGGGAACCTTCAACAGCAACCGGCCAGGAGCCGACTCAAAAGCACCTCCTCGACCAACGGCATTGGGAAGTGATTTCGGAACATCACCACGTTTAATCACGGCCTGCGAGCCGGTTGTTGCGGGAACTGCAATTGCTCCGGCCAGTTCCCATTCTGAACGAATCGACAAGCCACATAACTGGTAGTGGTGCATCACAGAGACTTCTTCCTTGAACTACTCAATTGCCGACCGAAAGCGAATGCGGAAACAACCGTGAATGCCCGATGTCCACGTCCACCGCAAACCGTTCTGCCGCCACACTTAACCCACGCGTGCGCCGCCAGTTCACCGTCTCCGCTCTTTAAGACTCCGAAATAGACCGCACCACTACCGCCACGTCGACGCAGCATGGCGCAGGCGGTTAGAGCCTGTTCGAAGCACTCTGAACGCCACGGAACACGACGTCCGACCGCCTTTACTGCCCAACTGACGCGATTCAAGACTTCGTCAGCAGGCTCCTCGGTAATGTCGTCTGCTTCCGAACAACGCGGACCAACCCAGCGGGAGATCCATCTGAAGGGCAGTAGAAGGACTGCCAGCCTTGCAACTGCCACCAGGCAAACCGCTTCGAGCAGCGTCCATTGCTCGCTCCACGGCCGCGATGTCAGCTTACGCAGCAACAGCATCAGAAACCTCAAGCAGTCGCTCGTTAACCATGTCCTGAAGGTACGACAGTACATCGGAACGACACTGCTCTTCGTCGACCTGATATTGGCTTGCCAGTGATTCGCATAGATCCGCCACAGTTTGCGGCTGTTGGACGGCATTCCAAATCTGGCTGCCCGTTGCGTTCAGCGAGTGATACTTACCGCTGTCGATGGCCATGATGGCTATCTCACCGTCGATATCGGTGGCAACCAGACCTTTCGAGTGCGCGATCACAGCCTGCATGTTCAGATCGGAACCGTTGTGTGATGACATCCTCGACTCCATCTCGCATCCATAACTTGAAACAACCTGACCGCCTCACGGTGAGACTTTGGAAAAATAATCTCTATCTCGAAACTGTCACAAGACCAGTCTGAACTGTGTTGCCTTATGCGGTCAGTGGAAACTTCCGGTGCAGATTTATCCGCAGATTGCTGGAATCATGACTCTTCGTCTTGACCCAGGTGGACGTTCTACAGGACGTTCCGCGATCTGTTACCGCTGTCAAACCTGCTGAACAATTGGCTAAGACACCTGTAAGTATGACGTCGAACGCGCCTCAGATTAAAATCTGTAAATCAAACAGGCTCAGTCTTACGCAGTCCAACGCTGCGAACGCGGTGACTCCTGATGGCAGCACATGGCAGTCGCTACGCCAGTACGTCGCGCTGCTGCTCACTCTTCAGGGGCGACGCCTGCCGTTGATGCTTGGGCTGAATGTCGTGTCCAGCCTCTTTAGTGGGGTGACCATCCTGCTGCTTGTTCCATTTCTGGATCTGGTTAATGGAGCCCAGGACAGCAGTAGTGGCCTTTCCAGAATTTTTGGGAAAGCCATTCGTTCGTCTGGAGTGACACCGACACTCGAAATAATACTGGCCGTATTCGTCGTACTGTTTGCCGCAAAAGGCCTGCTCGAATGGTGGACGACTCTGCTGAACTCACGAGTGCAGCACAATGTGACCCTTCAACTGCAACGACGACTTCTGGAAGCGGTTGCGTTCTGCCGATGGTCTCACTTCCTCACTGCCCGGCAGTCAGAGTTCCTTCACGCCCTGACATCTGACGTCAAACGTGTATCGAGTGGATGCACCACACTTCAGTCGCTGGTCGCGGCAACGATGCTCGTCTGTGTGCAGATCGCAGTTTCAATCAGTATTTCACCGATGTTTTCACTGTTAACTCTCAGTGCTGCGGGGGGGCTCTGGCCGTTGTGGGCGAAACTCAATCGAAGTTCGATACGACTTGGTCAGCGGCAAACCGGCGGTGGAAAAGAGCTTTATCACTCAATCGAGCAACTGCTTTCCGGGATGAAGGAAATCAAGAGCCATGGCGGCGAGTCGTGGCACGTTGAGGCGGTGCATTCGGCGAACGAAGAAGTGAAGAATTCGCAATTGATTTTCCAGAAACTCAATGCCACGACCACGATGCTGATTGGAATCGGCTCTGTCGTATTTCTCAGCGTGATGCTACTCGTGGCTGTGCGTGGGTTTCAGATTCCGGCCGTCGAGCTTCTCGTTCTGGCTTACGTTTTTTCACGGCTGATCCCACGATTGAGACGCGTCCAGTCGGCATATCAGCAAATTCTGAACACTCTGCCGGCCTTCCATTCGATGATGACACTGCAGGCGGCCTGTGAAGCGGAGAAGGAATTCGGAATTTCTTCAGACGAACATCGAATCGAAAAGTCGACGCAAGCTGGTGGCAGAGACCGGCCCAAAACGACTTCTGAGTCTGAATGGAATGGAACGAATCACCCTGAAGAAAACAGCGTCTGTATCCACAGAGGGCCAGAAGTCACGTTTCGAGCAGTCTCGTTTCGATACAGGAATGATGCCCCGGTATGGGCATTGAAGGATATCGACATCAGCATTCGCCCCAATCAGACAACGGCGATCATCGGTCACTCCGGAGCCGGAAAGAGCACGCTTGCCGATGTGTTGATGGGGCTGTTGTTGCCGGAGTGCGGGCATCTTGAAGTCGACGGCCAGCCATTAACGGAAGACATGCTGCGTGGCTGGAGAAAGAAGATCGGCTACGTCCCGCAAGACACTTTTCTCCTGCACGAAACCATCCGCAGAAACCTTCTGATGGCATGTCCGGAAGCATCGGACGCAGAACTGAACCAGGCATTGGAGTTGGCCGGTGCTGATGGTTTCGTGGCTCGACTATCGGAAGGTCTGGACACAATCGTCGGCGATCGAGGCGTGAGACTCTCCGGCGGAGAACGGCAAAGACTGGCTCTTGCCAGAGCACTGCTTCGCCAGCCAGACCTGTTGATCCTCGACGAAGCCACCAGTCACCTGGACGCTGAAAACCAGAATCGCATTCAAGAGTCGATCCAGCGAATGCGCGGACAACTGACGGTGATCATCATCGCCCATCGGCTCTCTACGATCAGACATGCCGACCAGATCATCGGTCTGATGGACGGAAAAATTGTCGAATTTGGCTCCTACCAGAAACTGAACCAGCTTCCCGATGGCTTGCTGAATTCACTGATCGCTGCAGACCGACGAGATGGCCTTGTGGCCTGATGAAGCCTTCAATTCACGCCCAAACCGAATACAGCAATCCCTGAAGGTTGGCATGATTCAAATGCAATTGCCTGCCCTGATTCTTCTGCACTGACGCGTCGCTTCCTTTGTGAGATTCATGCCGTTGAAGCCAGACGACTGAGTCACGGTAGATCAACTCCCGCCAGTCAACTGGTGCGGCCGCAAACGAGTCTCGAAACTCTCGTAGAAACGACTCCAGCGTTTCTCTTAACTCAGGTTCGGTGAGAACGGTTCTTGTGTCTCCAATAGCTTCTGTCGAGACGTCTTCGTGAGAACTATCATGGAGAGTTCTAAGCCGGGCATGGGGGGTCTCTTCTTGCAAAGAGAACAGACGGTATCGCCCGTCCCTGTCCGTTTTTCATGGGCTACCGCAGTTGGTTTCAGAGAGATTGCCACTTTCACCGTCTCTAGTTGGATCGACAATCTTTGACACCATTGGTAAAGGTCGCTTTCACGCACATTTCGATACGGATGACTCAGCAGATTGGCGTTGCCGATCAGAGTTTCGCCGAGAACGTTGCCGAAGCGGACTCGCAGGAAAGTCTTGCCTGATGCTGTAGCAGGCAAACGACTAGACTGAGTCCAGTTCAAGCTTATTTCACGACCAACGGATCATCATTATGAAAATTCCCCGAGCCTCGATGCTGTTTGTGGCTGCGACGCTCGCCCTCGGAGTAGTGGGCTGCAATCGCGAGTCGCAATCGTCAATAGCCGTACCGTCGTCGACGCCGGTTACCGTTGCAAAGCCGGTAGTCATGCAGATTGTGGAATGGGATGAATACACCGGGCGACTTGATGCGATTGATTCCGTCGAGGTGCGCGCCCGCGTCAGTGGCTATCTGGAATCGACACACTTTCATGAAGGGCAGATGGTCAACCAGGGCGACTTACTCGCGATCATTGATCGTCGTCCGTTTCAAGCTGAATTGAATGGAGCAAAGGCACGGCTGGAAGAATCACATGCGAGGCTTTCGGAAGCTCAGTCATTACGAAAGCAAGCACAGGCCGAGAAGGCCGACTCGGATGCTCAGCTGACTCTTGCGAACATCCGCCTGACCCGCGCGAAGAAACTTGCAGAGAGTAGCGTAATTTCCCAGGACGAGCTGGACGTCCTGGAGAGCCAACAGCTCCAGGCTTCCGCCGCAATTGAAGCAACCAACGCGAAAATCGAATCGGCAAATGCCGGAATTGCGACAGCAACAGCATCCATTGAAACGGCGAGGACGAACGTCGAATCAGCGACTTTGAATCTCCAATACACTCAGATACGATCACCGGTGAGTGGTCGGATCAGTCGGCGATATGTCACCGATGGTAACCTCATCAGCGGTGGGTCGAGCCAGTCGACATTGCTCACGACGATTGTTTCCGACAACCCGATCCATTGCTACTTCGATGCCAACGAGCGGGACGTATTGAAATACATCCGATTGGCGCTGTCCGGAGCACGAGCAAGTTCTCGCGAGGCTAAGAATCCGGTGTTCCTGGGATTGGTCGATGAGAGCGGATTTCCGCACGAAGGGCACATGGATTTTGTTGACAACCGGTTTGATTCAGACACGGCGACCATGCGGGCTCGATGCATTTTCTCCAACGATGACCAGTTGCTTGTTCCAGGGATGTTCGCGCGGATTCGGATTCCTGGCAGTGCTCCCTACCGGGCGGTACTGATTCCCGATTCTGCAATCGGAACGGATCAGTCAGAACAGTACGTCTATATTGTGGTTAACAACGTGATCGAGCGACGAGCGATCAAACCCGGGCCGATTGTTCACGGCCTTCGAGTTGTGCGAGAAGGTCTTGCAGGCGAAGAGTCGCTTGTGATCGAGGGCCTGCTGCAATCCCGGCCCGAGATGAAAGTTCAAACAACGGAAGGCTCAATCGAAGTCGTTGAAGATGGTTTGCCGAACAGCTACGAACCACTTCCCCCAGAGAAGTGGCTCTCTACAGAGCCTGATCCACTGCCAGAGTCTCGCGAAACAGACACGGTCGATGAACGGAAGCGAGGCTCGCTGTGAAGTTCCCTCACTTCTTTATTGAACGGCCAATCTTCGCCACCGTGCTGTCCGTGATCATCGTGATGGTGGGCGGGATCACGTACTTTTCGCTGCCGGTCTCGCAGTACCCGGCGGTGGCGCCGCCGCAGATCGTTGTGCGGGCCAGCTATCCCGGGGCTACGCCACAAGTCATTGCGGACACGGTCGCCACGCCGATCGAACAGGAGATGAACGGCGTTGATGACATGATCTACATGGAGTCATCATCGAGTGCTGACGGCACGATGCAGTTAACCGTCACGTTCAAACTCGGCACCGATCTGGATGACGCCCAGGTACTGGTTCAGAATCGGGTGGCGATTGCCGAATCTCGATTGCCGGAACAAGTTCGCCAGATCGGAGTCACCACGACGAAGCTGATTCCGGACATGCTGATGGTGGTTCATCTGAACTCACCGGACAGCAGTCGCGAACAACTCTACATCAGCAACTATGCATTCCTGAGTGTTCGCGATGCCTTGATGCGACTGGATGGAGTGGGCGACATCCGCATAGCCGGCGGCAATGAATACGCGATGCGGATATGGCTCGACATTGAAAAGATGAACCACGTCGATCTTACCGCCGGTGATGTCGTTCAGGCGATTCGGCAGCAGAACGTTCAGGTTGCTGCCGGCGTGATCGGGCAACCGCCGATCGACCAGACCGGCGCGTTTCAATTGAACGTCGTCACTCAGGGCCGTCTGCAGGAAGCTGATGAATTCGGTCAGATCATCGTCAAACGAGGCACGGACGGTCGCGTGACTCGACTGAGTGACGTGGCTCGCATTGAACTCGGTGCCCAGGATTATTCCCGGCTGAGTTACCTGGACGGAAAGTCGGCCGTTGCCGTGCTGGTCTACCAGCGACCGGGAACCAACGCTGTTGATACGGCGATTGAAGTCAAGAAGACGATGCGGCAGATGGCTAAAGAGTTTCCCGAAGGCATCGGCTACGAGATCGCCTACAACCCGACTGACTTTGTGGAAGAATCCATCGATGAGGTCTTCAACACGCTGTTCATCACCACCGCGTTCGTCGTCTTCACCGTCTTTCTGTTTCTGCACGGCTGGCGTCCGACAATCATCCCCGTGATCGCGATCCCGATTTCACTGATTGGCACCTTCGCCGCCATGCAGAGTTTGGGCGTTACTCTGAACACGCTGTCGTTGTTCGGTCTGGTTCTGGCGATCGGCATTGTCGTTGACGACGCAATCGTTGTCGTGGAGAACGTCGAACGGCTGATTGCCGAAGGTCTGTCTCCACGCGAGGCGACGCATAAAGCGATGGACGAAGTTGGTTCGGCGTTGATCGCAACAACGCTGGTTTTGATTGCCGTGTTTGTCCCCACGGTGTTCGTTCCAAGTATCAGCGGCAAGTTTTATCAGCAGTTTGCGCTAACGATCGCCATCTCGACAGCCTTTTCGACGTTTGTGTCCTTGACGCTCAGTCCGGCATTGTGTGCGTTGCTGCTCAAGCCAAAGAATTCCGAAAAGAATGCCGTTGGCAATCTGGTTGACTTCCTGTTTGGCTGGTTCTTTCGGCTGTTCAATCGCTTCTTTGACGTGACGAGCAACATCTATGCTGGCATTGTTTCGCGCTTGGTTCGCATGACGGCCGTCACGATGCTGCTTTACGCGGGCTTGCTGGTTTGTACGTGGTACAGCTTCGGCATGGTGCCGACAGGCTTCATCCCACAACAGGACCAGGGCTACATAATCGTCAGTATTCGCCTGCCTGATGGTGCGTCATTGTCGAGGACGGACAAAGTCACGAAACGAGTCGCGGATATTGGCGGCAAGATCGACGGAGTCGCTCACTCGGTCGGAATCGCCGGGCTTTCGGGCTCGACATTTACGATCAGCCCCAACGCCGCGGTGACATTCCTCCCGCTGGAAGATGCGAAGGAGCGAGCCAAACGAGACCGCGGCGTGGACAACATTGTCGCCGACCTTCGGCGCGAAGTCGCGGTGATCAACGAAGCACAAATCTTCATCATCCCGCCGCCGCCCGTTCGCGGCATCGGTCGAGGCGGCGGGTTCAAGATGTATGTGCAGGATCGCCGAGGAGCGGGCACCGCAGCCTTGAATCAGGTTAACGAAACGATGGTCACTCAGGCCAACCAGCAGCCGGGAATTGCTCAGGCATTTTCCAACTTTCGCGTGAGTGTTCCGCAGATTTACACCGACGTTGATCGTACGAAGGCGCAAATGCTTGACGTCCCTATGAGCAACGTGTTCGAGGCGCTGCAGGTCTATCTCGGCTCACTGTACGTCAACGATTTCAATTTTCTCGGCCGGACCTACCGTGTGACCGCTCAGGCGGAACCAGAGTTTCGCGACGAGCCGGACGACATCTTGAGATTACGGACACGAAGTGCTCATGGGGCCAGCGTTTCGCTTGGCTCAGTTGTCGAGCTGACTCGCACGGCCGGTCCAGATCGACTGGTCCGGTACAACCTGTATCCGGCGGCCGATATCAACGGAGCCACGCTGCCAGGATTCAGCACCGGACAGTCGCTGACGACGATGGAACGCCTGGCAGAAGAGAACCTGCCGCCCGGCTTTGGTTATGAGTGGACCGAACTTGCATACCAGGAGCGGCAGGCCGGGAACACCATCGTCTTTCTGTTTCCGCTGGCGGTGCTGTTCGTGTTTTTGGCGCTTGCCGCCCAATACGAAAGCTGGCTGCTGCCGCTGGCCATTATTCTGATCGTCCCGCTATGCCTGCTGTTTGCCATCGTTGGTGTCTGGTTCCGAGGCATGGACAACAACATCCTCACGCAGATCGGTTTCATCGTGCTGATCGGTTTGGCTTGTAAGAACGCCATTCTGATCGTCGAATTTGCGAAGGCCGAAGAAGACAAAGGCAAAGACCGATTTCAGTCCGCTGTTGATGCCTGTCGACTGCGTTTACGGCCGATCCTGATGACCGCGTTCTCATTCATCCTTGGCGTTGTCCCTTTGCTGATCGCAACCGGGGCCGGATTTGAGATGCGGCAAGTTCTCGGAACGGCCGTCTTCAGTGGCATGCTGGGTGTCACACTTTTCGGCCTGTTTCTCACGCCAGTTTTCTACGTTGTCTTGCGAGGCCTTGCTTTGCGTTGTGGAACGGGTCTAAGAAACGACTGATGTCTGCCCCTCGATTGCGGATGCGATTCGGCACCTGCGGCAATCATTAAATTGGAGCACGGCATGGCGAAAGTAATTACAGCCGAAGAATTTGAGAAATTCATGTGGCAGTTCAAACTGCTGATTGCGGGCACTGTACTCGTGTTCGTGCTGCCGTTGGTTCTCTACGCCTTCTATATGGATCGACGACTGGATTCGTTCGAAGATTCACTGCGATACAAACCGCCGCAAGTGGTTGAAGAGCACGTCGCCAATAGTGACACGAACTACTTGACTGATAATCCGGTGCAAGGTCAGGTCGTCTACGTGCCGGCCTATTCCCACATCTATCACGATGACGGGGACCCATACTTGTTGACAATCACGCTGAGCGTTCGGAACACGAGTCTCGACAACGAAATCGTCGTCAAGTCAGTGCGATACTTTGACACCAAAGGCAAGGAGGTGAAATCGTACCTGACGAAACCACTGCGGTTGCCGGCACTCGCTACGACGGAGTTTCTGGTTGAACGCGACGATGCGACGGGTGGTAGCGGAGCAAATTTCCTGGTCGAGTGGGTCGCTATTAAGGAAGTAACCGAGCCGATCATCGAAGCCGTGATGATTGATACGAAGGGCCAACAGGGGATTTCCTTCGCACGAAGCGGCAAGCCGGTTCGCGAAGTCGTTACCAAGGAAGACGCCCGCGCCGAGAATAAGGGCACGTTGTCAACTTCGACTGAAACCGAATGAGGCAAACGATCACGCATCAGGACGCTCAAGAGGCGGTTTCTCCAGAAAAATCCATCTGACCTGCGGTGCCGTCGGGTGTCCGATTCACTTTGAAATTTCTGCAGGCCAGGCTCACGAAAATGCGAGTCTGATCGATCCGCTCTGGTCGTTTTGCTCAACGGGGCATCGACGACGAAATGACAACCGGAGACGGCGAAGCGGTGGTATGGCCGGTCGCGATCGCCGGGGACAAGGGATATCGCGCTGACTGGATCGACGAGATGTTCCTGGAAATGGGCGTCACACTGGTTGTCCCATCGAAGACAAACGAAAATCGAGACGACCATCCGGTGGTTCTTGACAAAGAACAGTATCGCCAGCGGAACATTGTCGAACGGCTGATCGGTTGGCTGAAAGAGTGCCGTTGCGTCTTCACTTGAAATGAGAAAACTGCCATCAACTTCGGCGGGGCGTGAAATTAACTGGGGCATAGCAGGATGATCGTGTCGAGTCCGAAGGCTGAATTCTGATTTTTCGCAGTTGATATATTCGAGTTACCTGGGTGGAAAGAGTTACGACTACGGGCGTTCCTGCTTCGTGGACAAGCAAGGGGCCTTTTACCTGGTCGGATCGACGAATGGTCCCGGATGGCCAGGCGTGCGGCCTGTTCAGAAAACGTTTGCTGGAGGAGGCAAAGAGCTTTGCTACCAGGGTGGCTGCTATGCCGGTGACGTTATCGTCGCGAAGATAACTTTCTGAAGTCTTGCCACCCTTTTTTGCTCGTTTTCCAATCATCCAACCGTTCTGTCGCAGAATTCACAACCAATGATCTGACAATTTTTCGAGTATTGACCGATTAGTCAAAACAGCGTACGCTTCAGTCAGTCAGTTAGGGGCACACTTCGCGAGATTGATTAATGCCGTGGGAAAAATCATTTGAAGAATCGGACGTGGTCGAGCAGGCGATGGAGGTCTTTTGGCAGAAGGGATACGCCGCGACTTCGATCTCCGACATCACCGATGCGACGGGAATCAAACGCGGGAGTCTCTACAACGCATTCGACGGGAAGCACGATCTTTTCGTGCGTGGCCTGCTGAAATACGGCAGTGACCGACGAACCAGCAAACTGCGAATGCTGGAAACCGTCGATGATCCGCGTGAAGCGATCGGGATGTTTTTCGATTCGTTAGTGAAGGCGACATTGAACGATCCCGACAAGAAAGGGTGCCTGCTGTTCAACACCGCCCTGGAATATCCGTCACACGACGATGACGTGAAGAAGCTTGTCAATGACGGGATCAAAGAGGTCGTCACCTTTTTTGAAGGACGAATCAGTCACGGGAAGGAGTCAGGCATTATTCCCGATTCTGTTGAAACTCGCCCCGCTGCGAGGGCTCTCATTGCCCTGGTGGTTGGGATCCGTGTGCTGGGCCGCGGAGCGTTCGGGAAAACGGCATTGCAACAGGTTGCCCAACAAGCCATTGACCTAATTTCATAGGCGGACGAACGGACCAAAAATCAAATAATTATCGGTAAGGAATCTCGTAAGCGACGCGTCGAGAGACAATGAGGAGCACGACTCCTCATTTTTCAAGCACCGTTTTGACCAATCAGTCAAAATGATGCGTACGAAAAGAAGTGACACCCCATTGTCCACATCGCCCAAAAAGGAACTCTGTCATGAAACCACTTCTGATCCTGTTGAATTCCATTTCAGGTCTGGTCCTCGTCCGGTTTACCGTCTCAAAGTTTGCGGGATGGTCAGTCTCCGTGGCAGCGTTTGTTGATATGGCAAAACCTCTTGGAATCGATCCAACGTTTTTCCGGATCACAACGGGCTTCGTGATCGGCTACGCATCCATCTCGCTCTTTACGAATGCGCTCATCCTGCTTTTGAAGATGGAGGACAACGAAAAGTCCAGGCTTCTTTTCACTTTCAACAGCCTTTACGGAACGGGCGCGATGGCTGGCGCTTTGTTCTCGGAATTCTTTTTGCGGTCCAATCCCAAGTGGCCGCTCGTCTATATCGCGACCGCCATCGTGGTCGTCGCAGCCGCCAATCTTTTCTCACGCTACAGCAAACTTCCGCAGGCTCTACACGGACAGAGCGACACGGTGCCTCTAAGCGCTCAAAGATCCACCTAACCAAAGAACTCCTCACCCGAGAAAGAAACATGAAAACAACACCAGTCGTCATCACCCTCCTCTCAATAGCAGTCAGCGCGGTGGCGGGATGCTCAGAAAGTGCAACTCCTCAAGGCGAACATCTTGCTCAGGAGGATCCCACCGACGCAACACAAACAGAAGAAACACCCATGCTTTCCAAACTTCTTGAAGAAAAAGCGGCAGCAAGCGCAACACGACTGCCGGAGAACGTTCGTCAGACATACGCTCAGGGCATTGAAACTGTCCGAGCAACCGGCATCGAGAAATCGGCCAAACAGGTTGGTGATGAGGCGATCGACACTGAGTTGTCCGGCTGGGACGGTAACAGCGTGAAACTGAGCGACCTGTGGCAGGAAGGGCCGATCGTTCTGATGTGGTATCGAGGTGGCTGGTGCCCGTATTGCAACATTCAACTTCGCGTGATGCAGCAGAACATGGACAAGATCGAGAATGCCGGAGCAAAGTTGGTCGTATTGACACCGGAGCTACCCGAAAAGGCAAAAGAAACGGCCGCCGCGAACGACCTGGGCATCGTAGCACTGCACGACAACGGCAATTCACTGGCGAGAAAATACGGTCTGGTATTCCAATTACCCGAAGCGATCGTTCCTTCGTACCGCGACAAGCTGAAGCTGCCTGAATACAACGGCAGCGATGCAATGGAGTTGCCGCTATCGGCGACGTACGTCATCGATCAGTCCGGCAAGATCACCTACGCATTCCTCGACGCCGACTACAAAAAACGAGCCGAGCCCAGCGAAGTTATCGCTGCTGTGAAGGCTGCGGCGAATTAGGCGTGAAGGACGCAGGCAAGACGCCAATATGGTCATCGTGCTGATCCGGACGACGTCATCGCAGCACGTCGCGAGATGAACTGATATGAGACAACCTACAACTTACCGGAGAACATTTCATGTTGAAGAACAAAGAAACATTGGTATCAACGGGGCTGCTGCTACTTCGTGTCGCATTCGGCTGCTTCATGCTCGTTCACGGATGGCAGAAGCTTTCCGGATTTAGCGAGATGGCGGACAAGTTCCCCGATCCGATCGGCATGGGCAGCAGTCTAAGTTTGGTGATGGCGATCGCTGCCGAGGTCGGTTGTTCGCTGTTGCTAATAGCCGGCTTCGGGACACGTTTCGCCGCGATACCTCTGGCTTTCACGATGATCGTTGCGTCATTCGTAGTTCACGGCAGCGATCCGTGGCAGAAAAAGGAACTCGCTGCTTGCTATTTAGCAGTTTACGCGACTCTCGTGCTGACGGGAGCGGGACGATTCTCCGTGGATCAGTGCTTGTGGGGTAGAAAGCACGCGGAGGTCGCAGATTCTTCAACGTCAGCGAGTTTGACGTAGAACAATGTCGAATCGCATCCAAGATGCATGGTCCTTAGTAGTTTCGGTTGATCACCTTGGCGTCACCTTGTGGAAACACACGGGGTCCGAGGTCGAGACCATGTCGTTCAAGATGTTTTGATAGTAGTTCGTGTCGACGGGGTGATTTCAAGTTTCTTCATCCGGCCCCTGATCCGTGTGTGGCCCCTTGCTTTTGGATTCTGTTCATCATTTTCCGAAACTAAAGTCTTCCTTTGGTGTTAGTAGAAACATGAAAAAATCCATCACCATTCTGTTTAGTTCGTTGATAATCGCAGCCACGGGATTCTGTCAGGATTCAGCAAAGCCTCGCGACGATGTGCCAAATCGGCGCGTTGAATCGCTAAAGCGATTCAACGAAAGCGATACCAATGGAGACAACATTCTTTCGGCACGCGAACTGGCGGCGCATCTAAAGAAACAGCAATCCAGCCCGGAAGCGAAATCCCGGCTCAAGGAAATGCTGAAACGGAATCCAAAAGCCGACGCAAACGAGGACGGAGAATTGAGTTGGGATGAATGGCGAAAATTTATCGCTAACGGTATGGAGAACAGAACGTCACGTTTGCGCCGGAGCAATGCATCAAGAGTCGCGGTGCCCGTGCCGGACCATGCCGATGTTCGATATGGAGATCACGAACGGTGCGTGATGGATATCTGGCTGGCAAAGAGCAGAGAGAAGACTCCCATTGTCATCTCTGTTCACGGAGGTGGCTTCACGGGCGGAGACAAGAAAATGGCTTCCCGTTCAGTCGAGGAATATCGAGAAAAAGGAGTCACCTTCGTTTCGATTAATTATCCCTTCAAAACCCAGGTGCCATGGCCAGAAGTGTTTCCTCAAGCACTCCGGGCAATTCAGTTTTTGCGCCATCACTCTCAGCGCTACAACATCGACAAAGACAGAGTGGCCATGGTCGGCGGCTCGGCCGGTGGAGGTCTAACTCTTTGGGCATTGTTTCACGACGATTTGGCAGACCCTGATTCGGCGGATGCAGTGGCAAGGGAATCGAGCAAGCCACAGTGCGGCGTCGCTCTAAGCACCCAGTCAACCTATGACCAAATGCTCTGGCACAAGATTTTGGGGGTGGAAGAGTCCGCTGTCACGGCGCTGAAGAGTCGGAAAGATTTTGCCGGCTGGCTTGGCATCGGAGTGAATGAACTCTCGGGCCCAAAGGGTATCGAGCTGCGCCGACGCATCGACATGGTGCAGATGATTGATAAATGCGACTCGCCGCTGATGCTGGTCAATCCGAGACCAAACGAATTGCCTGGCGATATTGTTCACCATCCAATTCACAGCATTGCCGTCAAAGAAAAATGTGATGCGGTTGGTCTTGAATGCAAACTTGTTCTGGCGGTTACTCCCCCGGAGGAACGTTCCAGAAACATCGACTTCATTCTTCAGCATCTGACAGGAGCTGCTTCACAGAAATAGTCGGCAAAAACCAACGCTATCGACATAGTCACAATGCGAGTCACTATGAGGATCAGTACCGATCCCACTCAATTCGCTTCCCACTCGATTTCCCTCACTCTTCCCCTAAGACTCTTTTCGACAAGCTCCTTGCGAGTTGGTCCGTCCAGCTTTGGCTCACCGCGTAGATAGGAGTCCAAAACCTTCGGGACGATGACCTTCAACGCGTTTGTTACGTCCTTGTCCGGTGGAATGAGCGTTCGTCGCTGAGTGCCGGTCGGATCGGAGAAGCTAAAGTGGTGCGCGTCGTGAATCCACAATAAGTGTTTGTCGCCTTTCGGCATGAGTTTGAAGAAGTCTCTGCGTTGGTCTAATGACGCTATGAAGTGGGTGGTGTCTTGCGTTCCCGTGATCCCCACGAAGGGCACGCTGACATCAGAGAAACTGTCGCTATCGAAGAAGTTTCCGTTACCGGCTTGAGGGCTGAGTGCGATACCCAACTTGATCCGTGGCTCGGCCAAGTCTTCCTCGATATTGACTGGCTTCACTCCACAACAGACCATCGTCGTGTAGGCGCCGTAGGAGTGTCCGAGGATTGCGATTCGAGACACGTCGATGCGGCCTTTGAATCGTGCGTCGTCGCGGTTGAGTTTTTCGGCCAACTTGATGGCGAAGCGCACGTCGAGTGGTCGATCTTTTCGCGGCACCGTGTCGTTACCGCAAGCGATCAAAGCGTCCTTAAAGCTGAGCCTTCCATTTCTCATGCGACTTCGGATGTCGTCGAGATTGCTGGTGACGTGTTCCAGGCACATCACGATGTAGCCCTGTCGAGCGATCTCTGATGAGAGGGCAAATAAACCATCGCGGCTGCCCGCGCCTCCGTGCGAAACAATGACCAACGGTTGAGAAGTCCTTGGTTTCGGCAGATGGAAGGTGACCGGGACATTGCGTTCGCGAGTCTTGTCAACGTTGATTGGCAAATCAATGACCGGCTCTTGAGCGACAACGTTGTCGTGCAGAAAACAGCCGATTAGGAGCAAGACCAAAGCGAGAATTCGATACATCCGTAGTTCCTTGGTCGCACGGTGTGAATTTCTGGTCAGCCAAAGCCGAATCCGAGAAACGTTCCTTCAGGTGTTTGCCAGATTCCGAAGCAAACGCCAACACGATGGTCGCTTACTTTTTCTGCCACACATCTGCCGACTCCAACACGTCCTTCGCGTCTTTGCCGTTCAACCACAACTTGGCTTTTTCATCGTCCTTGAGGTACGTGTCCCAGAAAGCGGTGCTAATAGCTTTAATAGCTCTGTGATGGTTGGGGTTGCGATTGGAACGAGATCCGAAGCGTTTGGCTCGTTGATCTGCGAACGCCTCATGTTTAGCGCCGTCAAGCACTAGCTCATAGAAAAAGCCCGATTTCGGCAGGTGCTCAAAGACTTCTCGCCGTTTCTCTGGGGTCGTTCGGGCCATCATGCTCTGGTCTTCGGTTCCGGTCATCAACAACCACGGAATCGACACGCTTCCAAAGGCGTCGGATGCAGAACCAAATGACGGAGGACTTGGGCTGAATGCCACGGCGGCATCAATACGTTTGTCGGTGTGCAGCTCTCCGCGTCTCCCGAATTTCTGTCCGCTGACAGCTTGTGTTGTGACGGCTCCGAATGAGTGGCCGCCCATGCCAACCTTCGTCAGATCAAATCGCGTCGCGTACTTCTCACCTGGTTGGTTGAGCGAATCGAGATGGTCGAGAGTCGCCTTCACATCCCGGTATCGTGCCTGAGCACTTGTTGCATTCGCCGCTTTCTTGAGTGCGTCCAGCTTTTGCCGCAGGGGAACTCCGTCCATCACATTTCGGTCACTCCCGGCGTGCTGCATCGTCGCAACCACGTAACCTCGGCCCGCCCAGTGTTTGCCGACGAACGTACCGGCATCTCGGCTACCTCCGAGACCATGGCTGTACAAAATCACGGGGGCCGCCTCGGTCGATTTGGGAAGATACAGTCGCAAAGGCACGACACGGTTGTCGTCACCGTACGAAAATTGCGTGTCTACAATCGTCACGTCCTCGTCTACGGAGAGTGGGTCGTAGACTTCCGATTGAGAAATCTGAAGCAGCAACGCCGCGACAAGTAAAAGACTTGGGTTCATCGGTTCGCTTTGGACTTAGGGATTGGGATGGGTGACATGAAGCATTTTTTATTTGCACGAGCGTGGCGTAGTTCAAGGTTGTTGGGCGTTCTCTGCTTGCCGAAAAATGCAGGCATAGTAAGCACCACAAATCTCTTTTCCGTCCGCGTCGAAGAACGACGCTCTCATTGGGATAGGCCCCTCGACGAGATCGATCTCCGTGACGAATGAATCTTCGCTGGGCTGCGGCTTCAGCTTCCATTCTTTGTCACCCACCCGCAGACTTGCCGACCTGATGGGCAGTGACTTTCCGGGCAAGAATACGCCATCAGTCACACGAGTTTCTGGAAGACTGTCGGTGAGCTTCAGTCCAGACTCTCGGGGCCAACGACGCAGTTCGATTCGGTAGGTGCCCGACTTCGCGACTTGCAAATGCCATGTCCCGTTTTTCAGTGCGGCGTCGCGGACCTGTCGTTGCTGGTCAACAAACACATCCAGCCATTCGCATGCGGTCAACATCATCGGATTCTCAGCATCCGACCCGATAATCACTCGCTGAGGTTTTCTCACATCGTCTTTGACACCGTCCCACCACTTGTAGAGATGGGCGCGCATTTTCGCGACGACCTCGGGGTGATCAGCAGCGACGTTATGGTCCTGGTGAGGATCCTTTTCGATGTCGAAGAGCATACGATCCTCAAGTAGTCGCCAACGTTTCCACAGAACAGCCGCGCCGTTTCGTCTTGGTATCGCGGGGCTCTTGGTGGTGTACCGTACCTTTGCGCCGGGCATCCGGCTGTAGTTGATGACGAGCATGCGATCTTCCAGGCTTTCTTTTTCACCACGTAGGATGGGAGCGAGGCTTTGACCATCAAGTTGATCGGGAACACCGGCAACGCTGGCCAAATCGGCAAGTGTCGGCATCAAGTCCTGAACATGAGACAACTCTGCGACGTCACGCGGCTTCCCGAGCGCCCCTGCCGGCCAACGGATGAAACATGGGACGCGGTGTCCGCCTTCCCAAAGCTGAGTTTTCTTGCCGCGCATTCCCGCGTTGAAGTAGTCCTGCCCCATGGTGCTACCGTTGTCTGTCAGAAAAACGACGATCGTGTTGTCGAAGATGCCTGACTCCTTCAGACGCTGGTCGAGCTTGCCAACGTTTTCATCGATGTTCGCACCCATCGCGAGGAAACTGACCAAATCTCCCTGCTTGAGCTTGTTCAGTTTCTCAACGACTTCGGGATTCTCTTGTATCGCCTGACGAATCGGTTCGCGAAACTTATCCGGAACAAACCATGGCCAGTGAGCGGCGTTCAAGGCAATGTAAGTGAAAAACGGGCGATCATCCTCCTTTGCAATCCACGTTGCAGCCTCGTCGAAAAAGACGTCGGTGCAATAGCCGTGATACTTCTTCCGTTCTCCGTTGCGGATGTAAGTGTCATCGAAGTAGTCGTTGTCCCAATAGTCGGGAACGCTGTTGATGTGCGAGGAGGGAAACCACAGCGTTTCGTCGAAGCCTCGATCCTCTGGCCGAAACGGATAGTTGTCACCAAGATGCCACTTGCCAAAGATTCCCGTCCTGTATCCTGCATCCTGAAATAGGTTTGCGATCGTCTTCGCATCAGCCTTCAATAGCGTTCGGCCGCTGCTGATGTTGCTCGCTCCATTGCGAAACGCATCCAGCCCCGTCATCAATTGACCGCGAGTCGGCGTACACATCGGTGCAACGTGAAAGTCGGTCAGGCGAATTCCTTCGCTCGCGATTTTGTCGATATTCGGTGTCTGAGTGATCGGGTTGCCGTGACAGGAAAACTCACCATACCCTTGGTCATCGGTCATGATGACGATCACGTTGGGGCGATCCGCAAAGGCGGTCGAGAAGCCAGACAGCAAAAGTGCCAATAGCGGGAGTGAGTAATTCATGGCTGTTTTCGAGACGATGGTTGTGAAAAACTGGCTCAACGGGATTGGTGGCATCATTCGTCAACAAGTGGTTTCGTCGCGAGTCGTGAGGACGGGCGGGCGAGCGTCTGCTGCAAGAGTCTCGTTAACTCGTTGACCTTTGCGGGGAACATGGCCGCGACGTTGCTTTCCTCACGAATGTCTTTTGAAAGGTCATACAGTTGTACGGGAGGAAGTTCGTCTGAGTAGGGCCTGTTTTGAGTCCTCGCTCCGCCGCCATGTTGGCCTTGGATCAGTTTCCACTTGCCACTGCGGATGGCCATCGTTCCGGTGTAGCTATCGCAAACAATTGATCTGCGTCGCGACTCGCCACGGCCTGTTCCCTTCAGCGAAGCCAGAAAACCCACGCTATCCTCGCCACAGTCAGCAGGTAACGAGTAATCAAAGAATTCGGCGAATGTTGCAATAACGTCAGTCAATGCGATGAGAGACTCGTCCTGAGTGCCGGCAGGAATGTGACCGGGCCAGCGAGCAATCAATGGCACTCTGACGCCTCCTTCGTAGACTCCAGTCTTCTGCCCACGAAGCGGCGCATTCGGAAAGTGACCTTCGACCGACGCATAGTCGATCGGTCGATACTCGATGACACCTCCGTTGTCGCTGGTGAATATTACGAGCGTGTTATCACGAATACCCTTGTCATCGATCGCAGAGAGAATTTTCCCAATCGATGCATCAAACTCATTCAGGAAGTCACCGTATTTTCCGATGCCAGATGTGTCGCCAAATCGCGGAGCGGGGATCAGCGGGCCGTGGATATTGCGATGGGCGACGTACAGAAAGAACGGTCGATCGCCTGAGTCATCGCGAATGAACTTCACCGCTCTGTCGGTCAGTCGATCGGAAAGTTCCTCGTGTTCGTACCGGGCCGACTCGCCGCCTTTCACCTGCAGATTGGCAGCGCCGATTCGTGTGCGGTTCAAGTAGTCCAGTCGGTGCTCCGGGCGCTTGTCGGCCACGATCTGAATCGGATCGTCGGGTGATAGTCCCAAGACGCGATGATTCTCGATGATGATGTGGGGCAACTGGCTGACGTGCGGAAATCCCCAGAAATAGTCGAAACCAACTTCGAGCGGCCCCGGCCTTAGCTCGCGGTTGTAATCGGGACCGACCACATCGCTCCATCCCTCCATGTCGGGAGTGCCGAAGCCCAGATGCCATTTGCCGACCAGTGCCGTCTGATATCCTTGGGCTTTGAAGAGGTCGGCCAGTGTAAATCGATCGGGTTCGATCAGCAGTGGATCGTAGGCCCAGGCAGTTCCCGATTGCATCCACGTTCGCCACGCATAGCGCCCGGTCAGCAGATTGTATCGTGACGGAGTGCAAACAGAAGACGGAGAATAGGCATCCGTGAATCGACGCCCGTCTTTGGCAAGGGAATCAATATTTGGGGTTGATACTTTCGTTGCGCCATAGCAACTCAAGTCGCCGTAGCCGAGATCATCCGCAAGGATAAAGACGACATTGGGCCGCTCGTGGGGAGCCGCCTGTCCCGCTGCCGCTGCGATGCCAAGCGTAACGATGGCAGTGAGGACGCTGAATATCGTTTTCATGTTGTTGTACTCATCGAGTTGCCAAGGACTCGCGCACGACGACCTTCATCAACGCGTCGCCAATGGTGGTTGACTGACAAGGGTTCGCTGGACTTCAACGACGCGTGCGGCTTGGATGTCATTCATCTTCAAATAGCGATGACATCCGGATTCATCGTTCGCAAACGTTGTGAAGCCATCATCCGCCACGGACACGGATCCAGTCGGCGACAGTCCAAAGTAGCCATCGCCAGGGCGAACTGCGTAAAGCACGCTCGTCAAGTCCCAGCTTGGGCGATCATGTTCGGGACCGCTGTGCAGCAGATACGATTCGCGAATGATGTGATTCGGTGTGTAACCAAAATCTCTCGCGATGCTTCGTCTCGGGTAGCGGGCGCGAATGCCGATATTGAAGTCGCTCCAGACCACGGGGACTTCGGCCGGCCACGACTGGACGAAACGCTGCATGGATCCGATGTGGTTACGGACGTTGGCTTCCAGAAAGTGTGCATTTCCATTCACCGGGTCGAAGGCTCCGGCCATGATCGACAACAGCTTGACCTTTTTGCGAACGAGATCGGTGCCTGCCAATGGGCTGATCTCGTCGGCGGGCGAGTCCAGTAGATCGGCGATGTTGACCGCAAGTCCAACCGAAACGATCGAGATCGAATTCGGCTCCGCGTCGGCAAGTACTTGTCGCAACACTTCGACAGCGTCCGTTGCATCCGAGCTTTTCAGCAAGTCATGAGGATATCGGAATTCACCTTGATCCTTTTTATCGGCCAGCTCGACATACTTGCTCTCTCGTGGGTAATTCCCTTTGGTGACACCAATAGGAAGATCGGGCCGACCATAAAATGTATTGATCGCGTCAACCATCGGTCCGTTTTGTGGATGCGTCTTGGACACGGTCACGGCCTCGATCAAACATTCGCCGCGGTCGGCCAAAGCGTGCAGCATGGCAAGCGCCAATGCATCATCAACGTCACCGGCGATATCGGTATCAAAAATAATCTTCGCAGGGACATCCGCCCAACCAAGGGCCGGTAGCCACAGCGAGATGCACAACGCGATGAGCCAGGTTCTCATGATTCAGATTTCTCCCATTTGCGACGTAGGGTGTCGATCAACACCGCGATGATGATCACCACTCCCGTGATGATTTGCTTGTTTGCGTCTTCGACCGACATGCGGCTAAGCCCCGTTTGCAGCACCGCGATCACCAGCACACCAAGGAACGTGCTAATCGCATTACCACGCCCGCCCATCAAACTGGTTCCGCCGATCACGCAGGCGGCGATGGCGGACAACTCGATACCATTGCCCGCCCCCGGATCGGCGGCTTCCATCAATGACGTGGGTGCCAGTCCGGCCAGTCCGCATAGCAGCCCACTGATGACAAACACGCCGATCGCGTACGGAGCCGTGCGGATACCCGACATGCGAACCGCTTCCGCATTGGTGCCGATGGCGACACAGTAGCGACCGAACACCGTACCACTGATCAGAAACTGCACAGCGAAAACGGCTACGATGGCGATCAAGAACGCGGGCGACAGGCCAACTGCCGGCAGCGGCTCGCTGATCATCGCCACGTCCGAACCGATGGTCAGAGTCTTGGAATCGAGCAATCGACGGGTTGCCCCGCGCGCGACCTGCAGCATACCCAGCGAGACAATGAAGGATGGAATTCTGAACCAAATCGAGATCGCTCCGGTCACCCAGCCGCAGGCCGCGGCGGTTGCCAGACTTGCCAGAATCGCGGGCCCCAACGGCCAATCGTGCTTCGCCATCAAAACGCCAAGCACGGCCCCGGCGAGCGCCATCACGCTGCCGACCGACAGATCGATTTGTCCAATGACCAGCACCAGTGTCATCCCGACCGCCAACAAGGTGAGTTCGGGAATCTGATTAGCAATCAACCGCGCCGTGCCAATCTGAAAGAAGCTGTCTGTTCGCAAACTGAAAACCAGAATCAACAGCGCCAATGCCGTCAACAAGCCACCGTACTGCAACAAGGTTCCTTTCATCTGTTTCGTGATCATGCAACCGTCTCCGCTTCTCGGTATCCCGCGAACGCGGCCTGCATGATTCGGTCCGCCGACCATGAGTCACGAGGAAAGTCGTCGATCCATTTTCCCGCGGATACGACGCCGATTCGGTCGCAGGTTTCCATCAACTCGTCCAGATCGCTGCTTACGATGACGATCGCCTTACCCAATTGTGCTAGTGACTCGATCAGCTGGTAGATTCGTCGGCGGGCAGCGACATCGATACCTCGGGTCGGTTCGTCAAAAAAGAAAACGTCGGCGTCTCTTATCAACCATTTTGCGATTGCGACTTTTTGTTGGTTGCCACCACTGAGCGTGCCGACAATCTGATCGATGTCGTTACACTTCGTTTCCAGCTGGCGGGCCATCTTTTGCGCAGCCTCTCGTTCGCTCTTTTTTCGGATGATTCCCAACGATGCAAATCGCTTACCCAGCGAGCTGATCGAAGTGTTGAACCAGATGGGCTGACGCAACAACAGGCCGTTCTGCTTGCGATCCTCGGTGACCATTGCCAGCGAGGATGCGACGGCTTGGCTGGGATGCGAAAAAAGGGTGGGGGGCCGATCTCCGAACTGGACTGTCCCTTGCTCGGCGGTGTCTGCCCCAAAGATTGCTCTCAACAATTCCGTGCGTCCGGAACCGACCAGCCCAGCGATCCCAAGCCGCTCGCCGCGACACACGGTGAATGAAACGTCTTGGACAATACCAGCCGTGATTCCGTTGACTTGCATCGCCGGTTTGTCCGACGCGAACGATTGAAACGAATGGCGTTCACTGGTGGACTCGCCAGCCACCAAGTCAACCATTTCGTCAGTAGTTATCGACGAGGTTTCTCGCGTGCAAACTCGTTTGCCATCTCGCAACACAGTGATGCGATCGGACAACTGGGCCACTTCATCGAGCCGATGGCTGATGTAGATGATGCCAATTCCCTGATCGCGCAGCATTCGCAATCGTTCGAATAACCGCTCTGTTTCGCGTGCGCCAAGGGCCGCCGTCGGTTCGTCCAGAATCAGCAATCGGCACTGGCGATCCAGTGCTGTTGCGATTTCAATCATCTGTTGTCGGCCCACCCCCAGCGTTCCCATAACCGTGTCGGTGGCAACATCATTCAAGCCGAAGTGGTCAAGCACCTGTCGCGCCCGATCGACAAGTTGTCGCCTGCGGATGATTCCAAGAATTCTCGGCATTCGCGTCAGAAAAATGTTTTCCGCAACCGTCAGCGTGGAAACCTGATTGAGTTCCTGCTGGACAATTTGAACCCCGGATCGTTCCGCCGATTGTTTGTCACGCGGAAGATACGCGTCGCCGGTGATCGACATCGCCCCGCCGTCAGGCGTCAGTAACCCGGCGATGATTTTGCATAGCGTACTTTTGCCCGCTCCATTGGCCCCAACCAACGCATGAATCTCTCCATCGCGCACGTCGAACGCGACGCCTTCGAGCACCGTTACGGTGCCGAAGCGTTTGGTGATGTTCGTCGTCGTCAAGAGCGGCTTCATTTCGCGTCCAGAGTTTCCTTCGTGACCAAATCGACCGGCGTTTCCACATCGACGATCTCCGCATTCTCATCGGCGATCAATTTCAACGCCGTCTCGATTCCATAGACGGCCAACTGGTCGCCATGCTGGTCGGCGGTTGCAAGGACCTTGCCATCGCGGATCGCAGTTTGCACAGCGGCGATATTGTCGAAACCAACGATCAGCAGGTCGTCACTGCGTCCGACACTCTTGGCTGCCGCAATCACGCCCAGGGCCATGCTGTCGTTGGCAGCCAGGATCGCTTTTATATCCGTGTGCTCACTGAGCATTGACGAAGCAATCCCGTTGGCCTTTGCCATCTCCCATTCTGCTGATTGGCTGTCCACGATTGTGACGCCGGCTTCCTTCATTGCGTCTTCAAATCCGGCTTTTCTCGCACGACCGTTTTCGGATGTTTGCAGTCCTTCAAGGATTGCAACCAAGTCACCCCTGGAAAGCTGTGTTGCCAAATGGTCACCGACTCTCT
The DNA here is from genome assembly GCA_963976765.1 of uncultured Planctomycetaceae bacterium. Classification (GTDB taxonomy): domain Bacteria; phylum Planctomycetota; class Planctomycetia; order Planctomycetales; family Planctomycetaceae; genus JABMPE01. The sequence goes on along the minus strand of CAXBME010000015.1, from coordinate 12,360 downwards.
TCGCGCCCGCTCTGTTGTCCGGTCCGACAAACGGAATCTGAAGGCCTTCCTTCGCCAACATCTCGGCATCCAGTTTGTTGTCAATGTTCACGACGACAATGCCCGCCTTCATGGCCCGGCGAAGCGATGGAATCAACGCCTGAGAATCTGCGGGTGCGATAACAATCGCATCGACATCACTGGCGACCATCTCCTGAACCAGAGCGACTTGGCGACTCACATCTCGTTCGTCTTTGATCCCGTTGACGATTAGATCGTATTCACCGCTTTGCTGTTGATGCTCTTCCGCACCGGTGGCCATCGTAGAAAAGAACTCATTCGCGAGCGATTTCATGACCAACGCGATTTTTGGTTTCTTCGGTGACGCGGAACCCTGTGTATCTTTTGTTGAGGACTCCTTGCATCCAGTCAATAGACACATGACGGCGACCCCTACAACGATCGACTTCCCCATTGCTAAATGCATGTTTGAATCCTTATTGCATTGATTTCGTTTCGGTGGGCGAGACTCTGCTGGGCGCCAAACGTCGTCGCCGCCAACGCGCCCGCGATGCTGGCGAACTGAGTGGACAGCAGCAAATCCGAAGTTCGCGCCCACTCAACGGCGAGGGCGCTGGCGAAAGCATCGCCAGCACCTGTCGTATCAACGGGCTGGATGGGTGTCGCGGCGATGTGATGAAAGGTTTCCTCCACAAGCAACACGGTCCCTTTCTCACCCATCGTCACGGCGACGTTCTTTGCACCTCGAGCCTGAAGTTGCAGTGCCGCAGACCGAGCGTCTTCGAGCGTTTTGATCGCGACCCCCGTGATGGCCGCAGCCTCGCTTTCGTTGGGGCAGACGAGGTCTACATCCAGCAGCTCGTCCGTCCAATCCGCGGCAACCGGCGCGGGATCAAGAATGCAGCGCACGCCACACTGTTTAGCGATCCGAATCGCGGCGATTACGCCTGGTATCGGAATCTCCAGCTGCAACATCAACACATCGGCGGACTCGATGATCGCTCGATGTTCCCGCACGTCGGACTCCGAAACATTGCCGTTGGCACCCGGGACCACCATGATGGAATTTTGACCGGAATGCTCGACGGCGATAACTGCTAGTCCGCTTGTGCATTTTTCGGTGGGCAAGACAGCACTGCAATCAACTTGATGCTCTTCAAGGTTCGCTCGCAATCTTGCGGCAAACGCATCGCTGCCGACGCGACCGATCATACGCACTTGCCCGCCGGCCATCGCAGCGCCAACCGCTTGATTGGCACCCTTGCCGCCGCAGATTTCAGTTGCTGATTCTGCCGCGATCGTTTGGCCAGGATTTGGAATCTGCTGACAGCGAACGACCAAGTCCATGTTGATCGAACCGCAAACGACGATTCGCGGCGCGGGCGTGTTTTCGTTTTCGGAATTCAATTCCCGCCCCCTGCTGCATGTCCCGCCGGGGGCTGACTGGAAAGTTGCACAAGTGCTTCGCTCGCCCGACCTTTCTGTTCCGGTCTCAGGGTCAAGTAACGATCGCGACCGCCTTCGGATTCCTCGAACGTGGTGAGACCGTCATCGGCAACATGAACTCGTCCGGAAGCCGACAGATCAAAGTACTTGTGATCGGGGCGAACCGCCTGCAACACAGATGTCAAATCCCAAGTCGGTCGATCGTGTGGAGGCGGAATGTAGAGTGTGTACGCTTCGGGAAGAGGATGATGTGGTACGTATCGGTAATCGCGCAAAATGCTCTGGTGTGGATAGGTCAGATTCTTACCGATCTCAAACCCGCTCCAAACGATTGGCGTTGGCCAGTCTTGTACCAATGATTTGGCCGATGGAATGTCTTTAACAATGTTGTATTCCTTGTGGTCGTACAGTTTTCCTTCCTTGTCGACGATCTGCCTGAAGGCCCCCGCCATGATGGACAGCAATCGGACCTTCTTCTTGACCAGTTCCATGCCGTTCAAATCACTGTGCTTATCGGCTGGCGACTTCAACAGATTTGCGAGGTTCGTCGAGAAGCCCACTTGCGCAATCACGACGCTGCCGTCTTCCTGACTGACGAGCGTTTCACGCAACACGTCGACGGCGTCGCGAGCGTCTTTTCCGCTTCTCAAATCATGGGGATACCGATCCTTCCCATCATCGTTCGTCGCAGCCAAAACGTTGAACTTTCCCACGTGAGGCGTCACGCCGCTGCGACATACGCCAATCGGGATGTCGCCTCGCCCGTAGAATGTATTGACGACGTCTGCAAACGGTGCCGCCAATTCGTGATCCTTTGTGATCGTGACCGCAAGCAACTCGCACTCGCCACGCGTTTGCAGCGAATGAATGACGCCCATGGCGAGTACGTCGTCACAATCATTTCCAATGTCCGTGTCGAAAATCAGGGGAACAGGACGGACGTCACCATCATCCGCGACGGCGAACGTCGCGAGGCTACAACAGACAATCAACGCAAGTAGTTTCATGAGTCTCTCACACTTGAAATGGAGTTTCGGACGATAACACGCGTCTTGACGTCGTGCCGTGTTTTTCGTTTCCTGCCTTTTGAACTGCCTACCGCTCGCAGCGCCAAATCGGCGGCTATCTGACCAATCTTGTCAACGTCCTGACACACGGTCGTCAACGGCACGTTCATCAGGTCCGCATAGGGACTGTCATCAAACCCAACGATCGACAAATCCTGCGGAACGTGACGCCCCGATTCGTTTGCCGCGCGAAGTGCTCCCATTGCGTTCGGCGTACTGAATGCAAACAAGGCCGTGATATCAGGACGATCCGTAAGCAACTTCTTCGCAGAGTCGAAACCGGATGCTTCGGTAAAGTTGTTGCCCCGGATTAAAGACTGATCCAGCACGACACCACTTTCCTTCAGTGCTTCCGCGTGGCCGCTCAATCGCTGGTCGTTGGGTAGCGTTCCGGGCAAGCCCTGCAACACACCAATCACTCGGTGTCCTTTTGCGGTGAGCAGGCGAGTTGCTTTCACCGCTCCAGCCCGATGCTCCGAGGTAACCTGCACCAGGTCGCATTCGGGGAACGTACGATCGGCAAGCACGACCGGAGTTCCGCCTTCGTTGATCTGCTGCAAATGCGTGCTCTGCGTTCCTACTGGGCAAACGACAAGTGCTTCCACCTGTCGGTCTTCAAGCTGTTGCAGCAACCGGATTTCATGTTCCGTTTCTTCGCGACTGTCAGCAACGATGACGCTGTATCCCTCAGCTTCTGCCGACAAAGCAATCGACTGCGATATCGAAGCAAAGAACGGATTCGACAGGTCCGGCACCACGACGCCCACTAACCCTGTTTTCTTCAGCCGAAGTGACCGCGCCGTTTGACTCGGGCGAAAGTCCAGTTTGTCGGCTGCCTCTTTCACGCGCGAAACCGTTGCGTCGCTGATTCGGTACGTCTTCGCGTGGCCGTTCAGCGATCTGGACGCGACCGAAACGCTGACGCCGGCCTTTTCTGCTACCTGTTTAAGAGTCGACACCGCTGCTGAAATCCATCGAGGAAAGGCGATGCACAAACGATTGTGCTCCACAATACTAGCTCGTCTCGCCGGGACTGCAACCCCGCTCAAGATTATTGCGTTGACTCCTAACCAACACAGGTCGCCAGTGTCGTCCACGACCAAGGAGCGATCAGCGCTCCACTCAGATAGATCAGATAGACCGATCGACTTTCCGCAGCACTCATCCGATAACCGAAGGCTGAGAACTTGAAGTGCTCATGAATCTCGGGCCTTTCAAAGGGCAAAAGTATCGCCCGTCACAGCCCGTTTTTCATGGGTTGCCGCAGCATCTTCTCGAACTGTATCTGCTCCGAGACGCTGGCTTTTGCTGGCAAGTCGTCAAAGGCCGCGCTGCCAGAAATTCAAACTGGCAGATTGAAATTCCTGGTGAACAGGTAGGTTCCCCACCATCCACAGCCATTTCGCTGCATATCGAGATACTTGACATGCAGCTAAATGACGCGTACGATTTTTGTATGCACGACGACTTTATTGACAACCTGATGCAACGTTGGTTGAAGCAGCGGCCGGAACTGGATGTCAGTCCGATTGCAGTCATTGGCCGCGCGATTCGCATTGCCGACGTATTGAAACGCGAGCTGAAAGAGCTGCTGCGGCCTTACGGACTGGAGGTCTGGGAGTTCGATGTGCTGGCGACGCTTCGCTGGGGTGGCAATAAAGACGGTATGACGCCCAAAGAACTAATCGACGTCGTCATGGTCTCTTCCGGAACAATGACACATCGACTCGATCGGTTGGAAAAAGCGGGTTTTGTGAAACGGGTTCCCAATCCGAACGACCGTCGCTCTGTTCGCATTCAGTTGGCCAAACGTGGCATCGAAGTCGTCGAAAAATCCTTGACTGAGCACATTGCCTCTTCAGAGCAAGCAGTCAGTGAACTTTCGCATCGAGAGCAACAACAGACCGCTAGTGTCCTGAAAAAGATTCTGACGAAAATCGACCGACACAAATGCTAGAACACATTTCGAAACTTAAATTTTCTTGTAATGGATGAGGCAGCGAGTCCCGAAAATTTGTCGCACTGCAGGGACTCTTTGTCTCGTTCACTGCCCCAACATTCAACGCGGACAAGACACGAGTTCAATTGTGTTTCGTCATCCTCACAAGCGGCTCGCCTCGGAAGATTTAACGACTATGACGAACGACTCACGCTCAAAAATGATGAGCTTTCTTGCTGCTTGGGGAAAGCGGTTGTTGATCGTTCCTCCGGTTGCGCTGGCGGTCGGCGCACTCATTTATTTGACTCAAACTCGTCAGCCGCCCAAGGTCAAAACGGAATCGGAATCCGCCCGTGCCCTCAGTGTCATTGCAGCTTCGATTTTTCAGATTGAACCGCGTATCGTTGGGTTTGGCACGGCAGCATACGCGAAGAAATGGCGAGCAGTGGCCCAGGTCGCTGGACGCATTCAGGAGGTTCATCCAGAACTTCGACCGGGTGCAATCATCAATGCTGGAGACGTGCTGCTGAAGATTGAGGACGCAGACTATCGCTCCGCCGCTGCTGAACTCACGGCTTCCATCGAACAAAAAGAAGCCGAAATATCCCAGCTCGAACAAACACGATCCAACTATGACAAGACACTGGCCTTGGAACGATCGGCCCTGTCGTTGATCGACCGCGAACTCAAGCGAGTTGAAACATTGGTCGCACGCCAAGCCGAATCGCAGACCATGGTCGACACCACGCGACGCTCCCAGATTGCTCAGGAAAAAGTCGTTCAGGATTTGGAAAACAGCAAGTCCTTGATCGCCCCGCAGATCGAGGTGCTGAAGGCGGGTGTTCGGCAAACCGAGGCCCAACTGGAGAAAGCGAAACGCGATGTCGAACGCACCGTCATCCGGGCTCCCTTCACGATGCGGATTGGCAACGTCGATCTGGAACTCGATCAATTCGTTGCGACCAACGAAGCACTTTTTGAAGGTATCAGTGACTCCGAGATCGAAATCGAAGTTCAAATTCCCAGGACGGACGTGCCTCGATTGTTGGCACTGCCACCGGCCAACCATACGCCGCCAAAAGAGCGGACGATGGAGATGATGCGAGACAGGTTTCGGGTCACACCAACCGTTGAGATTTCAGGGGGCGCATCCACGATGGTTTACGAAGGCCGGTTTTTGCGAGTTCGCGAAGCGGTCGATGCGCAGACTCGGCAAGTGGGCGTTGTGATCGGCGTGACGAACAAACCAAAACTTGAAGCAGGTCGGCCTCGCCCGCCGGTGCTCGATGGTTCTTTTTGCAAAGTGACGTTACGCGGCGAATCGATCGGCGAACGAGTCGTCGTGCCTCGTGTGTCTCTGCACGGGGACACGGTCTACGTGGTGGACAAGGACGGTCGCTTGGCGAAACGGAAAGTGGAGGTCGAGTTTTTTCAGGAAGACGTCGCCGTTCTTGCCAGCGGCCTGTCGCCCGCTGAGCAGGTCGTCATCGCGGATCCGTCGCCGGCGGTGGAAGGGAGTTTGATTGAACCAGTTGACGACAGCGAAATTTTGGATTCGGTGAAAGCTGCCGTGCAGTAGAGGCAGGTGTAGTACAGGCTGCCAGCCTGTGCGCGTCCGGCTTCGCCCGCAGACAAGCTGCCTGCAATACGTCCTTGTCACGAGATAATTGATGCTGGAAAAATTCGTTCATCATCGCACGCTGGCCAATCTGCTGATGCTGTCGTTCATTGGCGTGGGCTTGTTTGCGCTGCCAAACCTGCAAAAGGAATCGTTCCCCGATTTCGACCGATCCGAAGTCCTGGTCGCGATGATCTATCGCGGAGCGTCGGCGGAAGATGTCGAACAAGGAATCTGTCTGCGTATCGAAGACGCGATTGACAGCGTTCAGAATATCAAAAAAGTGACCTCGATCGCGCAGGAAGGCAGCGCGGCGATCACGATCGAAATCGAAGAGGGCGTTGATGTCGCAGAAGCACTCAGTGACATCGAAGTCGAAGTCGAAGCCATCACCGACTTTCCCATCGGCGCTGAAGATCCCATCATCACACAGCTCAACCGAAGTGTCGCAGTCCTGACAGTCGCCGTGAGCGGCCCGATGCCGGCTGCAGACCTGAAAGACTACTGCGAAGACCTCAAACGCCGACTTCGTCAGTTGCCAGTCAGCCCGCTGGTTGAAGTCGAAGGATTCTCCGACCGGCAACTTCGCATCGAACTGGACAGCGATGCGCTTCGCCGGTTTGGTCTGTCTGCTGCTGACATCGCAACGACGGTCGGAGTCCAGAACCTTGACTTGCCCGTCGGCACCATTGAAACCAGCAACGAAGATATCCTGCTGCGGTTTGTCGAAGAGCGTCAGCACCCGCAGGAGATCGAAAACATTGTGGTTGCTGGTGTACCGGGCAAATCTGAAATTCGATTGCGGGATATCGGGCGAGTCGTCGACACCTTCGCCGACGCGGAAGACAAAGCGTGGTTGGACGGTGAGCGAGCCGGCATTCTGCAAATCAAAAAGACCAAATCGCAAGACACGATCAATGTTGCCAAGCCACTCTACGAATTCCTTGAAGCCGAACGACTTCGCAACCCGCAACTGCGGTTGGTCGTAACTTCGGACACGTCGGAACTGATCACTCAACGACTGAGCCTGCTGCTTACGAACGCGTGGCAAGGGATGGTTCTGGTCTTTTTTACCCTGTGGCTATTCTTCAATTTGCGGCTCAGCTTTTGGGTCGTGATGAGTCTTCCCGTTTCGTTCATGGCCGCGTTCTTTCTAATGCCTCTGTTCGGCCAGACGGTCAACATGATGTCGTCGGTCGCCATGCTGATGGCGATTGGCGTGCTGATGGACGATGGGATAGTGATCGGTGAAAACGTCGCTCGTCATGTTGCGCTGGGTAAAGACTCAATGCGAGCGGCGATCGATGGAGTTAGCGAAGTTGCTGGCGGAGTGGTGGCTTCGTTTCTGACGACAGTGTGTGTGCTCGGTCCCTTGTTGTTTCTCAGTGGCGACCTCGGCAAAGTGCTGAGCGTGGTCCCCGTCATTCTGATTGTGACGCTGGGAATCAGCCTGGTCGAAGCCTTTTTGATCCTGCCGTCTCACCTTGGCCACTCGCTGAACCATCACGATCCACAACAAGTCAACTTTCTTCGCCGCGGTGTCAATCACGCGGTCGACTGGGTTCGGGAAAGTCTGTTCGGCTCGCTGGTCGACTGGGCCATTCGTTGGCGTTACCTGACGATCGGTGTAACTATCGGAACGTTCGTATTGTCAATCGCGATGTTCACTGGAGGATTCGTATCCTTCGTCGGCTTCCCCGAAATCGAAGGTGACGAGGTCGATGCGAAGATTTTGCTGCCACAGGGAACTCCGTTGAGCGAGACAGAGTCGATCGTGCGAAGAATCAACGAAGCGGTCGAGCGAACGAATGCACACTTTCCCAACCAGCCGCCGGTTGTCGGCACAAATGAAGAGACGCCGACGGTCCCGGATTTGGTTCTGTCCACCGTTTCGACCTTCAGCCAAAACACCGACGCGTCTGAATTCGGCCCACACGTGGCCACGGTGACGATACGAATCCTGCCGCCGGAGTCTCGCTCGACCAGCTTACCCGAATTCATCGCGGTACTTCGAGAAGAAGTCGGCGTGATCCCGAACGCGATCTCCGTTTCGATTGCCGAGAAAACTCGAGGTCCGGCAGGTCGGCCGATCGAAGTTCGCTTTCTTTCCGACGATCTCGATCACGCCAAGGCGGCTTCCGAATTGGCTCGGCAATGGTTCGCTCGATATGAAGGCGTCTACGACCTGACCGACGATATGCGTCGGGGAAAACAGGAAATTCGCATGCGACTCAAACCCGATACCGTTGCACTTGGTTTGAATGTGCGTTCGATGGCGAACCAGTTGAGCGCGGCCTATCAAGGCACAAAAGTCACCGACATGCAGATTGGCAACGACCAGTTTGAGATCAACGTCCAATATGAAAAGGACGATCGCAATAGCCTGCAGGGTTTTGCCGATTTTCAGTTCATGCTTGCCGGTGGCAAACAGGTTCCGCTGGGGGCGGTCGCCGACGTGGACTATCAATACGGTTGGTCGCGAATTGCCCGTACCGATGGATGGAGAACCGTGACGCTGATCGGCAACACGGATAGTGAGATTGTCAATTCGTCCCAATTGATGAATGTTTTTTCCCGCGAATTTCTTCCAGAACTGCAAGAGAAATTGCCCGACGTTCATATTTCGTTTGGCGGGCAGCGCGAATCGTCGGACGAAACGGGATCGTCAATGCTTTACTTGTTCCTGCTGGGGCTGTTTGGCATCTACGCGATCTTGAGTTATCAGTTCGAAAGCTGGCTGGAGCCGCTGATCGTGATGTTTGCGATTCCGATGGCTTTGATTGGCGTCGTGTTCGGGCATCTGCTGATGGGGATGTCGCTCAGCATGCCCAGCCTGATTGGCTTCGTTTCACTGGCGGGTATCGTAGTGAATGACTCTATCCTACTGGTCCTGTTTCTCAAACAGGCCCGCCGCGAAGGCACGCCGACGATCGAAGCCGCCAGTCAGGCCAGTCGACTTCGGTTCCGAGCAATTGTGCTGACCAGCGCCACGACAATGGCAGGGTTGTTACCGCTGGCACTGGAGCAAAGCACACAAGCTCAAGTACTCCTTCCTGTCGCCGTGTCGATCGTCTTCGGAATACTAAGCTCAACCGTCCTGATTCTCATCGTCATCCCCTGCATTTACGTCGCATTGCACGATATCCAGCCACAATAATGCTTCTTTCCTGTTGGTGCGTGGTCCGACGCAAAAGACCTTGGAATGCTCGGCGCAGTGAGTCGATCAGCGATTTCATAACTGCCATAAATCCCGTGCGACTCGCCGTAGACCTGCCTGGTTGATGTGCGGATTCGAGCCGACCGTTGAGCCCGCAAGCCGGGCCCAGCCTTCAGCCACCTGCAGCATCCGCTCGTACTGACATCGAGAGTACGATACATCGACGTCACTGAAAACGAGTCACGGTATTCCTTGATCCATGCCTATTTACTCCCTTGCGAAGTACGCCGTGGCTTTTTTAACGGGTATGGATACGTGTCTTGAGCCTGATCGGTGGTCGTGGTTCGATGCTTGAACCGGGTCGGGGACGGAATGATTGACACTGACTTGTGATGCGACGGGCTGCTCATTTCGGGGGCCGGCCGAGAGAGCCTATGGACCACGAGTCCGCTTTTTTAACTGGCCACCCCAACGGCCCACCCGGTTGAGCTTCGAGCTCGGAGAGGTAGGTGCCGAGTGGCCCCGCCCAATTCATCACGCAACGCGAGGAGCTGAAAATGAAGCAATTCATCGGACTGGATGTTCGCAAAACGGTCGTTGAGGTGTGTGCCATCGACGAGTCGGGACCGCATCTGTTTCGTCGACGAATCGGATGCACCCGTAGAGTTATGCTCGATTTTGCAGAGGAATTCACCGCCACCGATGTGATCGCCCTGGAAGTCACAACGAATGCGTGGGCGGTCGCCGACCTGCTCGAACCATTCGTCGGTCGAGTTGTGGTGAGCAATCCCATGAAGACCAGTGCCATTACTGAGGCGAAAGTAAAAGCCGATAAAGTAGATGTTGAAGTGCTCGCGCAGTTGCTCCGATGCGACTACCTACTGAGCGTCTGGGTGCCGGACACGACGACGCGATCACTTCGTCAACTGACCAGTCGTCGTGAACGCTTGGTCTCGGAGCGGACGCGTCTCAAGAACCGCATCCAAAGTGTGCTTGCCGGCATGCTCGAACCTGTCCCGGTGAAGACTCTGTTCAGCCAGGTCGGCCAACATTGGCTCGCCGACTGTGACCTGCCGGCCGACCAGCGGGTCTTGATTGAGTCAGACTTGAGACTCATTGAGTCGGTCGACAAAGAAATCGAGACGCAGGAAACGACTCTCCGAGAAGAGGCCTGGAAGGATCCCGGTGTTCGACTACTGATGACGATCCCTGGTGTCGACTATTTGAGATCGGTAAGAATCTGACCTATCTACACTGGGAATGTCGATTTCGATATCGTCAGAATTCATTGCGGATCGCCGCTGTCATCCAAACGATTACGCACTGATGTGCGCCACGTCTCGCCCCTGTCATCACTTTTCAACGTTCCGGTCGACACAAACCGGGTGGAGTTTCAAGTCAGATTTTTGACGCACCGATCGCGCAAACCGGAGCAGTTTCAGGATGAAACCACCGCAAAGTTTTTAACTCATCGTTAAGCCACCGGCTGTGCCGGTGAGAATTGACAAGGCTCTGCCATTTCGAGCGAGAAAAGAGACGATCCTCCTTGAGGAAGGCCCCGCAAGGCCAAAGGAGGATCGCCATGAAGGACTGGCAAAGTCAGACTCACGTGAAGTGGGACTGCAAGTATCACATTGTGATTGTACCAAAGTATCGCCAGCGAGTGTTTTTCGGCAAGCAGCGGTCACAGATCGGATCGATTCTGCGAGACCTCTGCCGGCAGAAGGACGTCGAGCTGGTGAAGGGGAATGCCCAACCGGACCACATCCATCTGCTTTTGAGTATTCCTCCAAAGTATTCTGTTGCGATGACGGTTGGGTATTTGAAAGGCAAGAGTGCTGTGCGGATTCACCGGGAACTGATCCGAACGCGTGGCACATTATTTGGACGAAGCTTCTGGTCACGCGGCTATTGTGTGAACACTGTGGGATTGGATGAAGCGATGATTCGTCGTTACATCGCGGAACAGGATAAACACGAGCGTGAGCAGGAGCGTGGATTGTTCGACGACGTTGATTAACCTTTAACCCACGGCCCCTTTTAGGGGCCTTCCTCATACCCCCGGCTCTGCCGGTGGTCCTGATTATTTTGGCGTCAGGTTTTGCTAAGAGGCCGACAGACGACTGAATTGAAGTGCTCGAAACCCCGAAAGACTCCCGCTTTGGAATCAGTTCATTGTCAGCCTCTAAGCTAAGAAACGATTGTTGAATTGAAGAGTGATTTAGCAACTCAGCTGTTCGACAGATTGTAGTTGCAAACTCTCCGCACGAGTCACGGACAGAACCTGCAAGACCAAAGAATTCGCCATAGGATCGTGCGCAGAACGACTTCCTAATTTCTCACGGTAGGCTGCTTGCAAATCGAAAACGCAATCAAGGTATTGGCGCGCCCTCTGAAGCCGGCGCTAACAGATACTTGATCGCGTTTTTCGCCGTTACCCGCATGGCGTCAAGCAGTTACGACGGTGGCGTGTTTCGGCATTATCGCTTGATCTCTTCGAGCAGCGACTTCGCGGACGTGATTCGGTGTTCCAGCAGGTCGTCAAACATGTCGAGGCATCGATCACGAATGTGCGCGTTTTCGCTGTCGCTGGCCTGTTCGTAGAGACGCAGGAGCACCGTGCTGAGGTGTCTGTCGATCATGGGAATTCGGCGGTCAGGTTTACGTTCCGGGTCGCGAATGATCTCAACAGACTTCGTCACCGTGTCGCAAACGAGATCGGCGAAGAGGATCAGTGATCCCGGATGATCCTGAAGGGCGTCAATCAGAATATCGGGGTCGTCTTCGAAGGCCTGCGTTGTCAGAAATGTCTGAAGGAATTCCGGACTCGCAGCTGTGCCGAAGACTCGCTCGTCGTGTAGTGCTCTTCCGGCCTTCGCACGCACTTCTGGTGAAGGATCGTCACAGAGCTCGAGCAGAATTGGCCAGCACCGGTCAGCGTATTTGTCGTCGCGTACGAATTGAGCGACTATTGAAGCGACACCCGTTCTCTGGGGCTCCGTGCCGTTTCTGCATTCCCGGACGAGATCACTGAACATGCCAAAGAAGGCCAAGGTCTACTCCGAACAGTCTGGGACTTCGCCGAGGCCACGTGCCATCGCTGGCGTCAGCAATACGGTGGGATGAAGAGCGA
>CAXBME010000014.1:0-208900 GCA_963976765.1 uncultured Planctomycetaceae bacterium | reverse complement strand
CAAAGGAGCCGCCACCGGATTTTCAACTTTCAACACTCAGCGGGACATCATCTGCCGGCGTTTGAGCGGCATCCGTGCCGGTCGAAGAGCGAGGCAGATCAGTCTAACTGCCGACAGGGACACGTGAAACGTCGACGTCAATCGAATTGGCGGGGCAGACAGAACCACTCCCGGTTTGTCACAGACTCAGCTGGAGCAATATCAGGCGTCAAATAACGCCGAACCCTCACGAACCTCAAAATCGTTGAACTTTGCCAATGCCGGATGACGATCTGGGTGAAAGCGTGCCGAGTTCTCGCATTTGCCGAGGAACCCGCGCGAGTACCACGGGGCGGGGGGAGATCTGGTCGATGAGTGCTGAACCTGATCGTGAGAATCGTCGAGTTCGCTGGAGGCGACTGTTTCTAACGAGTGCGTTTGTGCTGCCGGTTGGTTGTGCAAGTGTCAGCTCGCAGTCAGTCATGACTGAACCGAAGCAACGGGAAACTCCGGTGGCCATTCGCAGGTTCACCGCGCAGAACGCAACGCCAGCGTCCGCACCCATTCTGATGACCGGCGCGCTGTCGCATCAGGTTAACCTTTCGCGAGTTTCTCCTGTGGCGGCGATGTCGGTTTCGGGCTCTTCTCGCGCGGGGTTTGCTGATGCGATTTCGTCCGCGTCGTCGAGCGAGGCGGAACCGGGACTTCTTTCGGACAATCGTGCGACTCCGATTTCATCTGCCGCTGGACAGGAAGTTGTCGGAGCCGACGGTTCCCGCTACGTCCTGACGCCGGTCAACTTTGTCCCGGCGCCGGTTCCCGCTCCTGCTGCCGAAGTGTCTGAGTCAGTCGACCAGACCGACAGCGAAGAATTCATCGATCCGCAGAAGCTGGATCTGTCGACCGCTTTGCAACTGGTTGCCGGCCAGAATCCTCAGGTCGCGTTCGCTCATCAAAGAATCGCTGAAGCATCCGCGCGACTGGATGCGGCTGAGGCTTTGTGGCTGCCCACAATTCGCGCTGGTGTCAGCCTGAACCGTCACGAAGGGACGCTGCAGAATTCGAATGGTCAAATTGTTGACGTCAGCCGGTCGTCGCTGCAGGGCGGTTTCGGAGCTCGGGCCGTTGGCGCAGGGACAAATCCCACACCCGGTTTGTCCGCTGAGTTTCATCTCAGCGATGCGGTGTTCGCACCTCGGATCGCGGAACGGAATCTGGAAGCCAGCAATTTCGATTCGTGGAGCACGTACCACGATCAAATGCTGCGAGCGTCGACTGCTTACCTGGAGCTGCTGCGTGCTCATCAGGAGAAAGCGATTGCGACCGAAACACGTAACAACGCCGCCGAGCTGGTTCGTCTGACGACCTCGTTCGCAAAGACGGGGCAGGGGGCTCAGGCTGACGCTGACCGGGCAGCAACAGAGCTCGCGATCAGACGGAACGACGTCGCACGTGCGGACGAAGCCGTTCAGGTTGCCTCAGCGCGACTGGCGGAAGTGTTACATCTGGATGCTCCGGTGCGAGTCGTGCCGGTTGAGCAGCAGGTTGCTCCGATCGAGCTCGTTTCGATGGAGCCGACGGTTCAACAGATGGTGGCTATCGGGCTGTCGTCTCGCCCGGAAGTTGGGCAGAGCGGCCAACTGGTGGCGGCAGCCTGTGAACGACTGAAGCGTGAACAGTACGCGCCGCTGTTGCCGAGCGTACTGCTTGGTATGAGCTACGGTGGCTTTGGCGGCGGGGTGGGTGACAGCATCAGTAACTTTAATGACCGGTTCGATGTTGATGTCGCCGCCGTATGGGAACTGCGTAACTTCGGGCGAGGCGATGTCGCTGCTCAGGAAGTCGCGCAGGCTCAGATTGAACAGGCACGCTATCGCGAAATCGAAACAATGGACCGTATTTCGCGAGAGATCGTCGAATCGCGCAGCCAGACTCGCTCAAGACACCGGCAGATCGAGACCGCTCAATCGGCCGTCAAAGCTGCTCAGCAGTCGTACACTCGAAACCGGCAACGCATTAACGAAGGGCAGGGGCTGCCGATCGAATTCCTGCAATCATTGCAGGCTTTGGATCAGGCTCAGCGGGAATATCTGCGATCGGTCACCGACTACAACGTCGCCCAGTTCAGGCTGCATCACGCCCTCGGCTGGCCTTCGGACGCCGCCGTTGCAACGCCGACCCTGAAGTCGCAAAGCTGACTTCGCTGACTTCAACGATCGCCGATCGGGTGTCGGTTTCTATGACGGATGGCGACGACCGCCGGACGCGGCGGTAAAGAAGTATCGAAGTCTGGCCATCGTGTCGACGGGTTCGCAAAGTCAGACCCGTCCTCTTCGCCAGGATGCTGCACCGAGACGAACAGAGATTGGTCGTCCGGAGTCAGACACACACCGCTGAGCTCAGATCCTCGCGGACCCTGAAAGAAGAGTCGTGTGCGGGCCCGGTTCTGACCGTCGGTTTCGCAGACGTAGATGCCGTCCGCGGTCGAAGCAGTTTCGCTGGCTCCATCAGTCGTCATCCACAGTCGACCGCGGCTATCGAACGCCGCGTTGTCCGGACACGAGACCCAGCCGTCGTTTGACACTTCCGCATGGCAGTTCGAATCGTCGATCTGGCTGGCCGGATCGCCGCCTCGAAGAAAGACGTTCCACTGGAATGTTTCCGCGGCGTGATCAAATCCGGACTCCGTCTTCTGAGGGATCAGCTCCAGGACGTGGCCATGTCTGTTGTTCGGACGCGGGTTCGCCGCATCAGTCTTGTCGGCTGACCGCTTCGAATTGTTCGAAAGGATCAGGTAAACACAGCCGTTGACGGACGATGGTTCGACGTCTTCCGGACGATCCATCGGAGTCGCTCCGACAAGATCGGCAGCTCGGCGAGTTTCGATCAGCACGTCGGCCTGACTTTCGAAACCATGTTCCGGAGTCAGCGGGCCGGCGCCGAAAACAAGCGGCAACCAGGAGACTGTGCCATCTGCATCGAACCGTGCGACGGAAAGCGTGCCATCGTCGAGCAGGTTTCGATTTGCGGGCGGGTTTTCAGGGTCGAAAGCTCGGCGAGTCACGAAACGATAGACATATTCGAAACGCTCGTCGTCGCCGCAGAAAATGACGACGCGCCCATCGTGGTTGGTGATGATCCCCGCGCCTTCATGCTTGCAGCGGCCTAGAGCTGTCCGTTTGACGGGCTGGCTGTTCGGGTTCATCGGGTCGAATTCGACCACCCATCCAAAGCGATTGGGCTCGTGCGGTTCCTGTTCGATGTCAAACCGGGGAAAGTGCTTAGCCCACGCCGGACTGAAGCGACTGGGGCCGTCGATACCGTACCGTTTGTGGTTTCGGGCTTCGGTAGTCGCATCGGCAGCGCCGCTGAAGGTAGCGTCAAAGTTTTCCTCGCAGATCAGCATGGTACCCCATGGGGTCACGCCACCTCCGCAGTTGTTCAGCGTGCCGATGACATTTCGACCGGTCGGGTCTTCCGACGTTCGAAGCCGAGGATGTCCAGCTGCCGGACCACTGATTCGTATGGGCGTGGCGAGAGCTGTCAGCCGACGATTCAGTCGACCGTTCTGGTCAAGTTTCCAGTCACCATTCGGTTGTCGAACGATTTCAATGACCGAATGCCCCATCGCCGCCATTTCGGCTTCAACAGTTTGCTTTGGCAGCGTTTCAAGGTCGTCGCGGGTTTTCAGACCAGGGAACATCAGGTTTGTGTCTGTGTATTCATGGTTGACGCAGAGCAGGCCGCGTTCGACGGTGGGATCAGCAGAGTGCAGGGGGATGAACGCGGTGTAGTCGCAGTTGTAGCCAAACTGCTTCGACTGTGTTTCGCCCGTCTGATGGTGAACGTCCAGCGGCTTCGCGCCGGGCAGGATCGGGTCTCCCCACGCCGCAATGACCTGCCAGTTGTAGCCATCGGCGACTCGGGCCGTTTCATCGAAACCGCGAACGAGTTCTCGAAAGGTCAGACCGGTCTGGCCAAAGTTGGCGGCGGAGTGAGCTTCGCGGTGAAAGGCCAGTGTCGTTAGCCCGGCCCAGCCGGCCAGATGTTTCAACGATCGCCGCCGCGTCATTGCCTGCCGGAAAATGGCGGTGAATTCAGGCTCGGTCGATTGATTCGAGACCGGATCGACTTCGCGATAACACAGCGACTCTTTTTCGGTTGGCATAGTGAGGCTCAGTGGGAAATCAGCAGCCAGATTCCGGCGATCAGACAGGGGACCAGCAGAAGCAGTGTGGGCCGAGCGGCCAGCATTTCAGCCGTCGGGTCGGCAAAATGAATGGACATACCAACCGGCAGAGAATTGTTCGGCTGGTTGTCGTCGTGGATGCCTGAACTCATGAAACACTCACCGTCGGATACTCGAAATCCCTGGGCCTGCGTGCCCCTCAGGGCGCGAAGGTTGATCAACGACGGCGAGTTACCGGTGAGGGTTGTGTTAAGAACGTGTGAAGATTTTAAGCCGAGGCTTACCGTCAGAACTGGCAGTGGTTCCTGTGTTTCAGTTAGAGAATCTGATCCTTAAACGTGCTCACGGCTGCTTCCTGATTCGCGCGGCAGGGTATCGCCCGCGGTAAATCACAGCCAGCCAGACGACGCAAAGACTGACGATCGTCATTGCCAGGCCGCGATCTGACAGTGTCGCGGTCAGTGGGATCAGCAGGATGGCTGCAAAGGCTTCCGTCAGTGGTTTCACCCATCCGCCATTCAAGGCAATCACCTGCCGGCGCAGCGACGGACCAAGTGGCCAGTAGAGCACGTTCAATGCGGTGTCAGTCAGACTTCGACGAAGCACGTCGCAGCCTCGAGCCAATGTCAGACACTTGAAGATCGTCGCCGACTTCATGGAAAAAATGATCGTCGAAAGAATCATCGTCACGCCGGCCGGGTATGAAGCCAGTCCGGCCTGAATGCCGAAACGGGCAAGAAATCGTGACGTGACGAAAAGCTGCAGGCAGCCTGTCAGCAGAGCCGTCGCCGCGTAAAAGATCCCGAAGAAGCTGGCAAGGTCGTCTTCGGCCGCGTAGTGCGTGACGGCTGTAGATTTCCATTCGAACTCGATCAGCAGCACGACGATCGTTTTCAGGAAGACGATCCCGGCCAGATACCTTGCCAGTGGAACCTGTTTCAGGATTTCGCGAGGACTTGCCGGAGTGTCGAAGGGTAGATCAGATTGAACGTCAAGCTCCGCAGCGGACGACTCTGGCTGAGCGGAACTGGCGACATCGCCATTGTTGTCGGGGGCGTTGCTGATGTCGGCGGCTGTCGGCTTCCGTCGGCAACGCAGAGCGACGAAGCCAGCGACGAAATCCATCACGACGATCATGTAGAGCACGCTGGTGGCGCCGAACTGTGTGGCCAGCCAGCCGATCAGGCTTCCCAGAACGACGGCAGATATGGTTGAGCCGGAACTCGCGATTCCGGAAGCTCTTGCCGGGGCGGCGCTGCGAAACAACTCATTCAACAGCGTGGCGAATTGAATCGAGCCGAACGTGCCTCGCAGTTCGGCCAGCAGGTAGAGGGCAATGGGAATTCCCAGGTGGCGGTTGCCCGTGTCGAGCATCAAGCCAAGGGCGAGCGTAGCCGTGGCAAAGAACAGGTGCGTTGCGAAGACAACCCGTTGAAGCGACAGGCCAGCCAGTGTCTTTGCGTAAACGGCGGTGGCGATGGCAACGCCGCTGGCCGAAACCAGAATCATCGCTGGCAGCTTTTCAATGCCGATTCGCGCAAGGAAGACGGCGTCCGCGTCCGATCGGGCTCCGACATACGCTCCGGTCATGCCGAACGAAAACAGAAACAGCAGCCCGGTTCGGACCTGCTGATCCGGCGGCACTTTCAGCAGTTTTTTGATCCCGTGGCTGAGCATCGTTGCTCTGAAGTCGCCGGAGCGTTGCGCAGGTCAGTGAGTGATCGATACGGCTACCATTCACGTGGCGGCGTTAGAACAGAAACTGAAGCTGGGTTCGGTAGAGCAGGCCGTCATCGCCTGGCAGGAAGCCGACAGCACTATCGTTGATTGGTGTTCCGTTGACTCGGTTGACGTCGAGCGAGAGTTTCAGGTTGCGGCCTTTGATCCACCAGGCGACTCCGCCACCGACTTCGTCGGCACTTTGATCATCCGCTCCGAGTGTACCCGAGTCGCCAACGATGCTCGACCATCGACCGAACAGTTCGAGTTTCTTAGGAACGACGAAGTACCCCCCTTGGACGAGGAAGCCGTGATCTGACAGGTCGGGGACGGCTGCTCCACCGAAGTTGGTCATTTCACGGAAGTAAAATTCGGTGGAAAGTGACCAGCCCTGGTATCGGAAGTCGGCACTCAATGCGAACAGGGCAACGTCGTAAGCGTCGGTGCCCACCGGCAGGATGCTGGTGATTGTGGCTCCGCTGTCGACGACGCGCTGTCTGGTTGCTTCGACAGCTCCGTCAACAATGTCTTCACGTGAGAAGGCAAAGCCTGCTCCCACTCGAACGGCCAGCTCTTCGTGCCAGGCGATGTCAGATTCGTAATCACTGCCCCACTTCCCGAGGATGTCTGAGTAGACTCGACCGCTGATTCCGAGATTACGATCGATGTCGCCGACCCGGTTCGGTCGAACGCCGTTCGTTCGGATTCCGTTTGTCAGGGCGACCTCCCAGTTGACAGGAACGCACGACTCAACCGTTTTTCCGTAGAGGCTGATGCCGACGCTACGGTCGATGTCAAAGAACACGCCCGCCACCGAACGATCGGCAAACTGCAGATTGAGTCCGGACGTGTGGCGGGATCTGTTGAACGGAATTTTCCAGCGTCCAACTCGAATTCCCAGTTGCCCCGAGGCGAGATCGAACTGGTTGTGACCGATGTCGTAGGAGAGGTAGTAATCCAGCAGGTCGACTCGTTGAGTCTGGTTGTCGTCCGCGTCGAGCTGAAAGAAGTACTCCAGGTCGGGGGAGAGGGCGATTCCGCTGAACACAAGCCGTGCCCGCTCAAACTCGAAATCGTTCTGGTCGGGAGTCGGGCCGTCAGAATCAAAGTAGCTGTGTCGAGCCTGGATCCAACTGTTGATCTTCATCGAAAACGGAGACTTCTCGATGTCGACCGGCTTGAGAACGAAGCCTTTGTCGTAAACCACGCTCAATGGAATTGCCGAACTGCCGGAGCCTCCGCCGCTTGAGCTGCACCCCGCGCCACAGCCTTCAGCGAGATGAGCATTGCTCTGGCAGCCGCATTGCTCGATTCCAGACGCGTGAGCGGACGAGTTCGTGCTGGCTTGCCGGTTCAGTCGCGAAACCTGCTCTTCCAGCGTCTGAATTCGGTTGAGAGCATTCTGCAGCTCGTTGTCATCGGCCAGTGCCGGTCGCCCAGTTATCAGAACGATTCCGCAGAGTAGTCCTGCCAGAGCTTGCGCGAATGGTTGCATATGTCCGAGTTCGTCTGTGTTGGCGGCTGGCAAGTGTTGCGTTGTGGGGCACGAAGCATTGTATCGGTCTTATCGGTAATACCGGCTGG
The DNA here is from genome assembly GCA_963976765.1 of uncultured Planctomycetaceae bacterium. Lineage (GTDB taxonomy): Bacteria > Planctomycetota > Planctomycetia > Planctomycetales > Planctomycetaceae > JABMPE01. The sequence goes on along the minus strand of CAXBME010000014.1, from coordinate 201,429 downwards.
GACGGTTAAGCCTAATCTGACTCTCGCTGGACAGCGTGGCGAGATCTACCTCGCAGCCTCATTGGACGAGGATGAGCCGCTTCGTCTTGGATGGAACGGTGTCAGTGGCAACCGGTGTTTTTGTCGACTGGACTGCGCACAAACCAGAATCTGGCGTGAACGACGCTTTCCTTTCCCGCAATCAACGTGAGCGATACTTCCAGTGCTTCGTCCGGGATGCAGCCAGCCCGGCCCGCCTTTCTGATTGGCATCAGATCGATCGTCAGGTTCTGAGATGCAATTCGATCAGAACCGTCCCTTCTGACGTTATGAGCGATCAGGCACTCTGTTGAGGGTGGGGCGTCTTCAAGGAAGATGCCCCACCCAGTGAGCAGTGAAACTTTAGTTTTTGCTGCCGTCCGTTGTGAATTACGGCCGAATTGCAAAAAGGCGGTCTCCTCGCCGCAGGACCAACGTTGAATCGCTAGCGACAGCGGCGTAGAGAACCGGTTCGCCAGAGGACTCAGACTGATCCCCTGGATGCTCGGTCTCCCAGAGCGAATTTTCTGCCAGGACGTCGAATTCAGCCGAAGCATTCAAAATCGTCGTCGTACCATTCTTTCCAAACAGGTAGAGTCGATCGCCAATCAGCAGTGGGGTCGCCCAGACACTGCTGGCTGTTCGTTGAGCAAATTTCTGGTCGCCGGTTTTTGCATCAAGGCAGTAGAGAATTCCCTCACGGTTAACGAACCAGGCGAGCCCGTTATGGGCAATGGGAGAACCAAACGATGATGTCGCTGATTTGGCTCGCCAGACGTAATCCAGTTTGAATCCGTCCGCAGGTGATCCCGAAATCTGAATCACACCGTTGGACTCGGCGGCTTTTCCTCCACCCGACTCGCCGCGTCCAACCGTTGCGCCAATCAAAAAACGACCACTTCCCAAGGGAACCGGCGTCGGTGTCGAATTGCCGGAGATGCCGTCAAATTCCCACAGTTTTTTCCCGGTCGATGGATCGAGACCTGAAATCCTGCCGATTCCACTCAACACCAGATGGTGAGTCTCGCCAACCGGTACCAGGCGCGGACTGCTCCACGATGTCACGCCCAGGCCATTCGCTTTCCAGACAGTCTTTCCCGTCTTCTTCGAAAGTGCCAGCACGTAAGGTTCTTCGCTGCGTTCGATCCAAACAAAAACGAGTTCTTCCGTCTGTTCGAGTGACGACGACAGGCCATGACGTGATTCGATCGAACCATAATCGGCAACCAGGTCACGCTCCCAGCGGCGAGCACCGTCACTTGTTAATGCGACTACATTGCCGCCTTCAAAGAGGGCGATCACGCCGTTGCCGTCACAGACGGGTGATGGGGCGGCCTTGCTGACATAATTTGTACTCTTCACTGGAGAGCTGTTCTTTGTATCGAATTTCCAGAGTGCGGTGCCGGTTTTCAAATCGAAGGCCTGCACATGCAGTCTTTCTTTGAGATCGCCGGACACTGACGTCACAAAAATGCGGTTTCCCATCACCACCGGAGTTGACTGGCCATAACCAGCCAGTGGCTGCTGCCAGGCAATTCCGGATTCCGGTGACCACTCTGCTGCATAACCGGCATCGGATGCGATCGGCACTCCTCCGTTCTGAAAACTCTTCCAGTCATCAGCGCTGACCTCTGCGAGACTTGCTGCAGTCAGTGCCACCAGAATCAGCGACCGGCTGACTCGCATATCGAACCTGATCAGAAACCGCTGCATAATGCCTGTCCTTGAAGCGTCACGAAGAGCCAATTGCAAAAGTGAGTTAAGAAAAAGTGTGCCGGCGAGGTTCGATCAGCCACTCACCACGCCGGCACCGTTGTCGATGGCCTCGTTACTGTTTCCGAACAGGAATCAAATCCACTTCGGTGACTTTACCGACCATCATGTTGCCGCCGCCGATCGCGACCAGGCTTGAATCCTTCCACGGCAGCATTCGATGAAAGAACCGTGGATGATCGAACTGCCCGACAAAGTTCCAGCTTCTGCCGTCTGCTGAAAGACGTTGCAGCGAACCGGAAATCGTTGAGGCAAACAAGGAACCGTTACATGCAAATGCCGAGTTTCCGAATCCGTCCATCGAAGTACCCAGCAATGAGGGAGCATCCGACCAGGAATCGGTAGCGGGATCGTAAACGTTGGCCTGAGTTGTCGGGCCGCCTTCCATTTTCATTCCGCCGATGCAGTACATCTTTCCATTCCAGCTTGCCAGCGAAAGCGCTCGTCGCTGGAATGGTGGGGCGGCGACAGCCGTCCATTGGGCGCCGTCCTGACTGAGATCGAGTGTCCAGGCTGACTTATGCCAGACTCGGTCGTGACCGGCGCCCGGCATGTTCCAGCCGCCAGCAACATAAAGAACGTCGCCAAGAACAGCAGCGTCGTGTGACGACCTTGGTTCCGGTAATGGTGGTAATTCTTTCCAGACACCAGTTTCCGGATTAAATTGTGCAACTCCTGCCTGAGATTGAAGATCCTGTTCTTCACCTTCTTTGTTCATCGCGGTGAAACCGCCCACGCGGTACAGCAGACCGTTGTGAGCGACCATTGCCAGCCCTTGTAAACGCGGACCGGTCGACACTTTTTTCCATGCTGATCGATCTGCAAGATTCAGCGCCCACAAATCGTTGGATTGTTCTTCATTGGTGTATTCGTGAGCCGACCCATAGTTGCCGCCGTAGGCGTAAACCGTGTTACCGATGATTGCTCCACCAAAGCTGGTAATGCCCAGTGGAAGTTCCGCCAGATTGTGTTTCTCACTATGAAACTTCGACGGAACGTTATGGAGTGTTAGTGTTGTATAGTGACGTATCGATTCGTAATTTTCTCCGTTATGTGTGCCTTCTTTGTCTTCTGTAAGTTTGCCTCGGATTGAGTACACACCGTCAGCTGGCAGTTCACATCGAAAGGTGCCGGCTTCGTCTGTTGTTCCTTCGAGCTTGTCTTTGATTCCCGGCCCGACGATCACAATCTCACTGTTGGCAGACGGCTTTCCTTGCCATGTGAGTTGCAGAGCGGTGGTATTGCCGTTACGGGTTGGAATGATTTCCAGCGGCAGCCGCTCTTTATCCTCGATGGCGTGCCATGTTCCGGGCAGAGCTAACGGGTAGGACTTTGCATAGTAGTTGAGTAGAAACGACGACTGGCCACGGGTGAGGACGCCATAAGTGTGTTTCAGTACGACAGCATTCTGATGCAACTTCTCAGGCAAAGTGGCTTCCAGCGCGTCTTTGCCTTTCAATAGGGAAAGCGTCTCTGGCTTTCCGCGACCGCCGACCGACCAGGCTTCGGCCTTGATGATTCGGTCGAGGAGGTCTGGGTCGTCAGGCTCGGTAGCTTCACCAAAGAAAACCTGCACGCGATCAGCGTTTTCACCGGAACCTGTCAGCACCCAGATGAAGTGAGCGTGGCTGACTGCCGGAAGACTTAAAAGTAGCGTCAGAGTAAGAACGATGTGTTTCATAGTGATTCTCCGTTGTTGGTTTCAGTTTGTTAAACGGCTGTTTCAGTTGTTTCTATTTCGAAGCCAGTTCAAAGTTAAATGCATTATCGCCATCCTCGGAGAGCTGAGCTGTCAGCTCTGAACGGGCGTTGTAACGATGTGGTATTGCAATCGGCCTGATGTCAATTGTTTTGAAACGATCGCCACCCCGTGCAACTTCAAGCTCGCCCAGTTCGAGTAACTCCGGGTGAATTTCAACTCGAGCATTGCTGGCCAGTGGGCCTCGAGTCTTATCAATGGTGTATTTTCCATTTTCAATTAGCGCGGTTGCTTTCACGGCTCCCTCACCTTCGTCGCTGACAAAAACAATGCGGCCTTTGGTGAGAGGTTGGCCATCCATTATGACCTGTCCCGAGACACCAACACGTTGCCCGCGTCTGTCGACTTCATCGCCACATCCACTGAGTGAAGCTGAAATTACAGCCAGCACCACCCAACACAAATTCGTTCTTAACATGTTCGTCTCCTGTCGATTGAGTATCGTTGCCTGGTCAGACGATCTGCGCACCACAGCCCAGTGCCAGGAATTGCGCAGCCCACCTGCTAGCGTTTCTCGTAATTCCTTAGAAATCGCCCAGCTCTTCTTCGCCCTGTCGCGTGGCAAGAGCGTCCAGCAGTTCTGCATCGATTGATTCAGCAATGAATCGCGTTGCGCCGTCTCCCATTGCGAAGTGGGCACCGCCGGTGTGATCGCTTCTCCACATGGTGCGGTTGGCACCGGTGTTGACGTTAAAGTCGCCTGACGTGTGCCCCAGCGAAACTCCCGAATACCCGGGTGCCCAGCGATGGCTTCCCCACCGTGGAGTTCCTGCTCTGCTCGGATCAGCAGAACAGCTTGATGGCGAAGCGCTCCACAGATAGTCCTCAAGCTGGTAGTTGAATTCACCAATCATGAGCGTGTTGGACTGTCCATCGGTGATATCACGAAACTTCACTGGGATCGGCGCGGTGAAGCCGTTGTAACCAGCAAACAATCCATCGCCGAGAAGATTGCTGGTGCCCATTGAAGCGCCGTAGCTTGTTGGGGCGCCGGGTTCATCGCAGGCGACTTCCGGTACTGCGCGCTTCAGAACCATCGACGGGCACAGATAAACCGGCAGACGAGTGTCGATAGCTTCGCGATTGGCCGGGTCGGTGTAGTACAGGTCGAAGTTGTAAAGTGTCTGAACACTGGCTGCGTCGAGGTTCGGCAGGATCGCAACGAAGGGACCATACACCTGTGAATTCATGCCCATCGGCAGGCAGCTGTAAATGTCGTGGTAGTTGTGCATGGCCAGGCCAATCTGCTTGAGATTGTTTTTGCACTGCGATCGCCTGGCGGCCTCACGAGCCTGCTGCACAGCCGGCAGCAGCAGGCCAATCAGAATGGCGATGATCGCAATCACCACCAGAAGTTCAATCAGCGTAAATCCAGCTCGACGTCTCATTGGACACATCCTTCCATCAAGTCAGCAATAGTTAACTGCAACGAACGAGGATTCGTGTCGCTGCAAAAAACCGTCGTGGCTGGCTAATGGCTGGCGCTGTGCTGGCTGGTCGCTGGCTTCGGCGGAGACGGTCACTCACCGTCTGAATTCTGCGTGTCCGGTCAAATATTTCGTCCGACGGAGCTTGCAGATTTTTCTCTATTGAAAAAGCCGACGGCAACCTGTCCCATGCGAAAAGGGGCAGATTGCACATCAACAAACACTGGATTCTTTTGAGGCGGTTTCTTCATTTTTCGAAGTTCAAACAGCAGGCTCATCTCTCGGCCATAGGCAGCGGCCAGGTGAACAAGGAGAACAGCAACGCCGGTCGAGACGAAAATTGCCAGATGAAAAAGGAAGATTTGGTACGTTTCCATTTCAGAACTCTTTTCGGACGCGACTTGCGAATGCATTACTCTTCGGGGGCTTCGCAGCAACCTCGCGCTTCGGTGATGTTTCGCTGGACAATCTGTTCATTGCAAAGACTTACGCATTGCCAGTCGTCTGCCTGTTCGTACAAGGCGCGGAGATTTTCGAGACAATTCGAACAGCAGATTTGGCGAAGTTCTTTCTCACCGAATCGCCGCACCAGGGCATAGGCGTGTGGCTCGCGGCCGAGTTTTAACAATCCTGCCGCCAGTGAAACTCTGAAGACGACATTGTCCGGTTCCAGATCGATTGCCTGCTGAATTACTCGTTCGACTTTCGAGAATGGAAAGCCCAGTCGCCCCATGTAGATACTCAGGTCGAACCAGGCCTGAGCATCATCGGGAGACTTGCGTATGGCCTCGCGGCAGGTCAGCCAGGCCTCTCGGTTGCAGTTGATTTCTTTGAACAGCGAAGCGACCCGCAGGAGGGTTGCCGTTTCAACTGATGCCGACCGTGCAATGTGATCCAGTAGTCCGATGGCCAGGTCGGCATTTCCTGCCGCAACATAACACTCTGCCAGAGCAAGCTCTGTGGAAGCGCTAAGCGGCACGAGCATCTGAGCCATTTCGAGGATTTCCTGGCAACGAGGCAGGTCTCCCGCAGCGTTCAGAGCGAGCCCGATCTGCTTCAGAGTATGACCGTCGTTCGAGTCCGACTTGATCAGGAAATCCGCGACCTGAGCCACAGTGTCAGCATCCTGCATGCGTGAATGGATGTCCGATTCTTTGAGATTGTCTCGGTCTGGCATTCTCGTAGCTCTCTCGTAAATCTTGCCTGATTAGATAGTTAACGAGTTTTAATTCATATTTCGGCTAAGCGGGTTGCAACTGAGACGCAGTCTCAATAAGTTATCGGCCAGTGAGAATGTCGCAAGGCAGAATCTCAGACTTTTTCTGAAATCTCTCAAAAATCAGACGAGAGTGACCGTGCCCAATGAGCCAGACAAACGAGAGCAACGATCCGTCCGAAGTGACGCGAGGGGGGAAGTCTCAGGCTGCGATCACAAGCGACGCCCTCTTCAAGGGGCAGACGGAAGTCCTCATTCACCACGGCGAAGATGTCTACCGACTGCGAGTCACGAAATCAGGCAAGCTCGTGCTCAACAAGTGACGAGTCAGGCAGGCTTGAATGCCAGCTCCCGCGTCTAATCAGTAATTTGAGATGGACCCAGGATTACTGTGGCTGCTGGCTTGGGTCGTCTCTTTCGGAAGGTTTCGCCTACGGTGCCCATTCGACGGTTGAGCCGTTGTCGACACCGGAGGCGGCTCGGAGGTGGGCGAGGCCGAGCTGGTATTCGAGCAGGGCATCAATGGCTTTTCCGGCGGACTCGGCGGCTTTCTCTTCTCGCAGAGCCACCTTGAGCAGGTCGGATTCCCCAGCTTTGAACTTCTCGCGTTCGACCTCCGCCATGTAGTCGGCCAGGTCTCTTGCCTCGGCGGTTCTTTGCACGCGTTCATAGGCGGCTCTGACAGCTTCGAAGGCGATGGCGATGTCGGTTCGAATCTTGTCTTCCGACAAGCGGCGTTTCTGAGCAAGCTGAGCCCGTTTGCCTTCCAGGGACGTCAGCTTGCCTTTGGCTTTGCGTCGTTGCAGCGGGACATCGACGAGCAGTGCGGCTTCGAGCTCGAATGGTGACTTGTCCCGCTTCTTGCTGGTTGGCTCACCCATGTCCTGCGATCCGACCAGCACGGCATTCACATTAGGCAGCAGGTCGTTGCCGGCTTCAGCGATGTCGACGTCGATCCGTTCGATGGCCAGATCAAGTTCACGCAGTTCAGGGCGAGACTCAATTGCCTGTTGTGCCAGACGGCTTTGCCAGGCTTCATTTGGTGATGCAGGCTTTGGGAAGTTGGGGACTTCTTCGAACGTGGCGGTCCGCGGTTCACCGTCTGGCGTCCGAAGATAGATGGAGAGTTTTGCCGCCGTTTGAGCGACCTTCCGCTGCGTGTCGATCAGTTTTGCTTCACGAGAGAGAATCGAGCGGCGATTGTCCTTCAGATCCGGCAGCGCCTTCGCGCCCATGCGGACTTCTTCCTGAAGGCCGTCGTTACGAGTCGTTGCCAGGGCGAGTACCTGTTCAGCGATGCGTCGCTGTGCGGCAGCTGCGACCCATTCCCAGTAGGCCTCAGACGCGGCTCGGACAGTCAGGATGACTTCGCTACGAAATTGAGGATCGGCTGCGGAGAGATCGAGCCCGGCTTTCTGCACGCCAGCTCGTCGATCGTCGATCCCCACATTTCGTGACAAGGGGACTGACAGCCCGGCTTTGAACTCGCCGCCTTCGTTGGTCTGGCGTTCCTGGTACCACGGTTGAAACACTCCTCGTCCGACGCGATAGCCACCAAAGACTTCGCCGCCGTTAGCGAGTGGCTGAATGGCTCCGACGCTGTGACGGTAGGTTTCGTAAAAGCCAAGTGCGCCGTTCTCGGTTGCGCCTTTCAGTTTGGTGTCGAAGGCTCCTTCGGCAGAAATAATCTGTCCCTGAGCAATCTCAAACTGCAAAGCCGCCGCCTGCACCATTGGGTAGGTCGTCAGGACGGACGAGATGACGTCTGCAAGTTGAACGTGACCTGCAGCCGAAGCTTGCGAGTCCGCAGCAGAATCCGTCGGAGCCGGGAGAATCGGGGCGTCGCTGGTTTCGTGATAGGCAGTTTGAACCACTTCTGGTTGAGACTTCGCGGTCGGTCGCCAACCGGATCGCGTTTCAGTGGTCTGTGCGACAGTGGTTGATGGGGGGCGGTCATTCGGTGCTTCACCGGAGTCTGCAACGTTCTGAGTTACAGTCAGTGGACCGTTTGCCGGAGCAGCCTTCGAAATCGGCGCCGTTCTCAGAGTTGTTTCGCGCTTGATCATCGTCCGCGATGTTGACGTCTGGCAGCCGATGGTCAGTGTCGAGGCCATCAGGATCAGTAATTGCAGACGCTGCCGCATTCTTCAGTCACCCAGCCGGTTAGTTCACTGGCGGAATAGAGCCAGGCAATCGGGCGCCCGACAGGTAATCGCAGAGTTTCTCTCGTCTGCGTTATCGGCATTCGGCTGGAGCGAAGTTTACTAATTCCGGAAAGCAGGGGAGATTTCCTCAAGTTTCCGCGTAAGCATCACCACTTCGTCCGGGGTGACAACTCAGCGAACGAGAGCTCAATTTTCCTGTCCAGCCTCTTCCTGTCAGCTCTCATACGCCTCACACCGAGGTAGACAGGAAATGCTATTTTTTCTTGTCGTCGTAGCTGCTTTTTCGATATGCAGGTTCGTCCATTGAGACGACGGGAGGGAAGCCGTTGAGTCGTCGCCACAGTTCGTAACCCAGTCCGACTTCGTCCAGCAGCACCCACCCGTTGGCTCGCACGCCCTGCTTCAGATACCGGTCAGACGGCCAGTCGCTGCTGTCTGAAGCCGGCCCGACCAGTAGACGGAACTTGCCTTTACCGTTGTCGGTCGAGTCGACGGAAATGACTTCGCCGCCGAACGTGCCCACCGCGACGGACGGCCAACCGGCGAACTGCACCGCTGGCCAGCCTTCGAATTGAAGTCGGACATGCCGGCCCGGTTCGACGAGCGGCGCATCGTTTCCGTCGAGCCAGATCTGGACCGCTCGGTCAGTTGTGTCCGGAACGATGGTGCAGAGTGGGTCTCCTTCCTTGACCATGTCCGCGCCTTGATTGGCCAGTAGCTGGAGGATGAATCCGTCACGCGGAGCGGCGACAATCTGCTCCTGCTGGCGCGACACGGCCGTCTTCAACTTGGTCAGGCTCTGTTCGGCTTTGGCGACTTCACTTTCAGCTTTGGCGACGTCGCTCTGAGCTTTAGCCACGTCGGCGCTTGCTTTGTTCAAGGACGTCTGTGCGTACTCGATGTCGACCTGAGCCTTCCGCTCTTTGGCTTCCCGTTCCCGCCGTTTGGCTTCGAGTTCGTTTTTGGCGGCGGCGACGTACGCTTCAGCCTTTCCGACTTTGGCTTTGGCTTCGAGATACTTCTGCTCGGCCTGCTGAAACTTCAGTTCGGAAGCAATCTTCTTTTCGAAGAGCGCTTTCTGACGTTGATAATCAGCCTGAGCCTGCGAGAAGCCGGCCTGTGCTTCCTCGAGAGCACGAGTTTCGGCCTGAACTTTCTGCTCGCCGGATTTCACATATTGATCGGCTGCGGCCACGATTTCAGTCTGGACGGTGCGGTAGGCTCGGAGCTGCGCTTCGTACGGCGCGATCGATGCCTGAGCGGCTTCAACATTTCGCCGTCCGGCCGCGAGACTTTCCCTGGCTGCCATGAGCTGTCGTTTGCCAGACTCCTCCTGCTCCTGCAGCCGCGACAGGTAATCTGGATCAATGTCCTGAATTACCAGGATTACCTGCCCCTTCTTGACGTGCGCGTTTTCGACGATGCCGTCGCCCCAGTCGATGATTCGGCCTTTGATTGGCGCTTCGACAATCATCTGTCGTTCCAGTGGCGCGTAAGCAACGACGTTTCCGCTACCGGTGACCGACTGTTGCCAGGGGGCGAACAGTGTTGCAAGTACGGCTACGCCCAGCATGATCGCAAGGGCTCGCCCGAAGCGTCGAGCGAGCCGTGACGAACGCGCCAGCCGCAACGCTGGAAGCATCGCTTCGCTGTAAGCCACCGGGGCCAGCATGGGTTGTCGAGATTGTTCGTCTGACATTGTGAAAGACTTTGCAGATCTGGCGTTCTTGTGGAGTGATCGAGGGCGGCTGTCGGTATCCCTGTTTTCGAAAACGTGCGAGCGTCGACGTCGCCAATTGTTTATTTCTGGTCGTGCTTCGTCCTGGCAACCTGGTTGGCAACAACCGAACCGCGAAGGTCAGTCGTCATTCTGAGGACTCGTTCACAGAGATCAGCGACTCGCTGCTGACCGGTGGCGACGACAATCGTGCATTGATCCTTCAGTCTGGTGAGCGCACTGACGACTTCGGTTAATTCGGTGTCGGAAAATCCATCGAGCAGTCCGTCGATCAGCAACAGCCCCGGTCGACCGACAATCGACCGCGCCAGCATGAGCCGTCGCAACTGGCTGCTTGACAACGCGCCACCGTTCGCCGGAAGTGATGTCCCCAGACCGTCGGGCAGAAGCAGCAACTCGTCGAGAACTCCCAGTCGGTCAAGGACGGAATGAACATCGGCGGATGAAATCGACGGGCGCTCCAGGTGGACGTTCTCTGCGATCGTTCCTTCGAAGTATTCGACGTCTCTGGCCAGTGCGACTCGGCGCCGCAGGACGTCTGGTCGAAGATCGCGAGGGTCTGTATCACCAACGTTCAGATGGCCGCTTTCCGGGGAACGCAATCCGTACATGACGTCGCACAAACGGCTCTTACCAGAACCGGCGTTGCCCAGCACCGCGACGAATTCTCCTTCTTTCAACTGCCAGTTGAGCGTGTTGCCTCCGGGAGTGCAGCACAGACTGGTCAGCTCGACTGCGGCGGGACCGGCTGATGCTGTGGTCAGTCCGCCGTCCGATCTTTCAATTTTCAGGTCGAACAGATGTCCGAGTTTGTCGACTGCCGCGAGCAGGTCGTAAAAGCTCTCCATATGCTTCCCGAGCTTTGCGATCGAACCCACGATCACAGCCACGATCAGCTCAGCGGCTACAAGCTGCCCCAGAGTCAGCTCTCGCGAGACAACCAGCCAGCCACCAATTCCCAGCAGCGCCGTACTGGCCAGAGCCTGCAGCCCCAGCGCGAACAGAATTTGTCGCATCAGAATGCGGAAATGCTTTTTCCGGGCGGACAGATAGTCGTGGATCATTCGGTCGGCACGTTCGAGAGCAAATTCGCTGCCGCCGTCTGTTCGAAAGGCGACAGGGCATCGAGCGATGTCTTCGAGCCAGGCGGCCATCGCGTACTTCTTCTTCGATTCGTTGACGCTTGAATTAACCGCTCCTTTTCCCAGGACGAAGACAACCAGAATGATCATCGCGATCAGAATGACATCGAAACCCGCCAGCCACGGATGGTAAAAGGCCAGAACAGCCATCCCGACGATCGCTGACAGAACCAGACCGATTCCTTCGAGCAGAAGCTGTGCGCAAACTTTCTGCACGGTCACCACATCGAAGAAACGATTGACGAGTTCCGGTCCGTAGGCACCGTCCAGCTCTTTTATCTGGACTCTCGGAAGTCGATAAGCAAGATCGCCTGCCACGCGAGCAAACAGCCGTCGCTGCACGATTTCGACAACGATTGTCTGGACAGCTCGGATGGCCGCAGAAAATGCCAGGAACATGAACAGCAGCAAAGCCAGAATGACGACTGGTTGCAGAAATCTCCCGAACGCGACCGTGTTGACAAGGGCCTCGACCGCAATCGGCGTTGCCAGAGTCAGCAGGCCCACGATCAGTGCGTAGATGAAAACCGTCACGATGTCTGAGGATTCGGGCTGCAGCAGCGCTCGCAACCGGGCAAACGGCGTGAGATGCTCGGCGCCGCTTTCCTGCCCCGGATGGCGCCCGAAACCTGGCTCCATCGCGACGAACCGAAGTCGGCCTTTTTCGTCTGCGAATCGGTTGAGAGATGCTTTCAGGTTTCCGCGCGAAACTCGACGCGACGCCGCCTTGGAGACATCGGCGATGACTCGAAATTTTCGCCTCTCGTGACCTACGACCGCGAACCAGTCGTCAGGATCAGTTGGTGAGGAGAGCACCAGGGCTGCTCCTTCGTCAACCAGTTCCATCGCGTCGGCCAGTGTGCCCTCAATAACTTTTGACTTCTTTCCGAGGCTCGCCAGGCACTCCGTCGTCCAGCGCCACCAGCCGTCGGAATTCTGATCTGGAAACGCGGCCACGGCATCACGGAAGGCGCGTCGTCCCTCAGTTCGCAGGTTTCCATCGCCCAGCTCGATCAGTAGCAATTCGATCAGAACTTCGCCGTTCGATTGTCGTTCCGGAGCGTGCATGCGGGAATTTGCCGTATTTCAGCTTGAGAATTGACTTAAATGTGTCGCAGGTCGCTGTGTGTTCTCAAGTATCGTCCGGAATACAGGCAACACTCCACTTTTGCCCCTGGCTGAACTGTACTACGTCGTGTGTTTGTGAAGGTTCGCTGAGTCTCTGAATCCGTTTTATGTTGCGGGAAGTTTTCTGCAGGCCAGTAATGGCTTCACCTCGTGTTTCTCAGGCTGAGTGGCTTCTGGTGCCTCGTTCAGTTCGAATTCGGCGATGAGTTCCTGCCGACGCTGGTTGGCTTGTGCGTCGAGCAGGCCCAGCGCGGCCAGGGCTTTGTCCTGCGTCGTGACCAGACCGATGATTAAGTACTGGACGACGGCCGCGCCGTAACAGATCCAGCCGGGCAGGCCGGGGGCGATAGCGGCGAGGATCGCGAAAACCGGCGACGACTTATTCAGATGCAGACACAGGTGTCCTTTGAGAAAGGGCCAGCTTTTGCATTTGATCTGTGACCACCATTTCTGTTTTCGGTCAAAATTATGTTTTGGAGGCCGGCTGTGCATCAGCGCAAACAGTTCCTGGTCGGGCATCATCTGAATCACCCCGATCGCGAGCATGACTCGGAAGCCGAGCAGGATCCAGCCGTAGTCGTTGTGGCTGACTTCGAGCATTGATGCGGACGGAACGGCCATCTCGGACGACGTTGGATCTGATGGATCGAGCGGGGCAGACTGCGTGAAGCGTGAATGAATGACCGGTTCAACCCAGGGAAACAGCGCGGTCTCCATGTTCTGAGTGGCCAGCAGGAGGATCAACGCACCTCGAAACCACTGTTCGAGATCTTTTTCGAGTTCGTTGTCGAGCGTACCGAAACGTAGAACCCGCTTGAGCAGCCATCGGAACATTGGCACCGCTACCGAACCCACAACCAACCGGGTGATTGGTCGAATGATGGGTTTGAGGAGCGAAACGTCCATCAACAGACGAAAAAGGCTCCACACGATCGTGCTCCCGATGACTGAAAATGCTGCGTAGAACGGCTTCAGCCGTTCCGGTAGCCTCAGTCAACGTAGAGAAATTCGTTTGAGTTCAGCAGAACGTGGCACAAATCCGTGAGAGCTTTCAGATCGATGCCGCTGGTCGATTGCGAAGAATTGGTGGCGACACTCAAGTGGTTTTCTGCCTTGGATTTGTCGCGACCTGGCGAGTCTACGGTGTCGAATTCCCAGAATCCGGAAACGTTGCTGGGAGCCCCATCGTTGATCAGGAGTTGATCGGCGGGGAGCTTGGCGAGAGACACGCGGACGTTGTCGATCAGGCCGTCCCAGCGGCTGCGTCGAGTGCCGTCGCGGTCGCCGATGGTCAGCTTCAGATCGTTGTGAAAGTCGCCGATGACTTTGTGTGAAATGGATGCAGTTTGGAGTGGTGCGTCGAGTGTCGACAGATCCTTCATGAAGAACGTGACACCCGCATCCGACGTTGTGTCGACGTCGACCGAGACCGCCACGTAGTACGGTCGGTTCAGTTCCGGGCGAAGGTTGGAAGCGATGACTTCGTACGTTGGTTTGTCGGTTCCGGCCTGGCGAGGTTCTCCGCCGATCAATTGAAGAATCAGGTTTCGAGGTTTGTATGCCGACTTCGTGCTGGTGACCCCGAAGTTCCACCCACGATGAGCAGTATCGCCGTTCCAGTGAGAAACGATCGTCCGAACACTCGCATCCGGATACAGAGACTTAAGCTCGATAATGGCTTCGATCGTGAAATCTTCGGTCGGCAGTTTGCTGGCATCAGCAGTCTTGAAGGTGGTGCTGGCGTTGTCGCCGTTTATGTCTGCCGCTTTGCTCTGTGTGGCGTTGAGGACTGATGTAATTGCTGGTGGAGACGTCGGAGAATCTCCCAGGCTCGCCAGATAGCGACTGGCCGCTTCCAGTTCGGAATCTCTGGGCGACCGACCGAGAGCGAACTGCCAGGCAGCTTGAATTGCGGCATGACCGACGTTCGACCCCGGACTGAGATTCTTTGCCACGGTCTGGTCCACACGTTTCGCGAACGCTGCCGACCGGGCAAGCATCCATTGCCCGTTCATCATGAGTAACGACTGAGTGGGAGTTGTCGTCACGTCGCGTGATGCGGTGCTGTTGAAGCCGTCGGCGACGTCGAATGCTTTGAGCATTGGATCGGGCGAGTTGCGGACAACTTTTGTATAGACAGATCGTCTTGGCGTTGAAGCGGCGACGGCGGCCCCTCCCGCTTTGGAGTCAAGTTCTCCCGACGTTGCCAGGACGGCGTCGCGAATCTGTTCCGCAGCCAACCGCCGGATATCCCATCGCCAGCGAAGGCGGTTACGAGGATCGGTCAGGGCGTACTTTCTGGCTTCGGAATGCTCGGCAGATTGTCGGTAGGTTGCTGAATTCAGGATCAGTCGATGCATGGTTTTGAAGCTTTGGCCATTCTCGACGAAGTAGGTCGTCAACCAGTCGAGCAGCTCAGGATGGCTGGGAGCTTCTCCCAGGTGACCGAAGTCGCTGGACGTTTCGACGATGCCTTTGCCGAAATGGTGCTGCCAGATCCGGTTGACGATGACGCGCGTCGACAATGGGTTGTCCGGCGAGGTGACCCAGCGTGCGAGGGCTGAGCGACGACCGGTGGAATCCGGAGCCAGCTCCGGCCGGACGACTTCAGCTGGAGCCGGATCCAGCACGGTCAGGATTCCGGGGAGAATGTCACGTCGTCGTCGGTCGTCCGGAATCGCGGTTGGAGTCGGCGATGGGCCGGCGTCAGTCACAGTCAGCGAAACAGGGAAGGGGGCTGGTTTCAATTTGTCGAACTTTTTCAGTTCGTCATTCAAAGCGTCGACCTTCTTCTGGTCCTCATCCTTCAGCTTCATGCGGTCATACTCGAAGTCGATCTGTCGTTGCACCAGGTTCATGATCTGACGATCGTGCGAGTTCCACTCTGTCTCTGGCCGCTTCGCGATCTCTCGAACATCGGGCGGAAACTTCTCAACAGCCGACCTGCGCTGCCGGGCGAGGTACGGTGCTTTGATGGCGTCGATCTGGTCTCGCAGCTCACGCGTCTTGACTTCCCATTCGGATTGCTGTTTGTCGAAGGCTGACTTCTGTGCGGGAGTGGCGAGTGGAACGTCGTCTCGTGGCTCGATGGATGAAAAGAACGCCTGCAACCGGAAATAGTCTTCGCGAAGAATCGGGTCGAACTTGTGGTCGTGACACTTTGCACAGCCAACGCTCATGCCCAGGAAGGCTTCGCCGGTGATATCGGTCAGTTCGTCGATGATCGCTCGCCAGTGCCCGCGAACGTCGCGCTGGTTGTATTCGTAGAGGTAAAGCCGCCAGTACGCCGTTGCGACGACGGCATCCGGGTTGTGAGGATCGAGTTCGTCGCCGGCGATCTGCTCTCGCACGAACTGGTCAAACGGCTTGTCATTGTTGAACGATTTAATGACCCAGTCGCGGTAACGCCACATGGTGGGACGATAGCCGTCGGCGCGGTAGCCGTCGGACTCCGAGTAGCGGACCAGGTCGAGCCAGTGACGTCCCCAGCGCTCTCCGTATTGTGGGCTGTCGAGCAGGCGGTCGATGACTTTCTGCCAGGCGTCAGGAGCTTCGTCATTGACGAAGGCTTCGACCTCGTCGTTACCTGGCGGCAGGCCGATGACATCGGCATAGACCCGGCGGATGAGTGTGCGGCGGTCCGCTTCAGCGGCAGGTGTCAGTCTGGCGGCGTTGAGCTTTTCAAGAATAAAGTGGTCGATCTCATTGCGCGCCCAGCCGGCAGGATCAGCTGTGGGCACCGGTGGATTGGTGACAGGCTGGAACGCCCACCACTTGCGGTCTTCATCCGTGATCTTCGGCGCTGCCGGTGCGTCGTCGCGCAACACCGCGTCATGCTCGGGCCAGAACGCTCCGTCGGCGATCCACTTTGTCAGCAGAGCAATCTCTTCAGCTGGCAGTTTTCCGCTGGGAGGCATTTCGAACGATTCCCAGTTGATGGCTTCAACCAGCAGACTTTCATCAGGCTTGCCAGCGACCAGGGCCGTGCCGGACTCGCCGCCCTTTAACAGGGTGCTGAGCGCGTCGACGCGTAATCCTCCGCTTTGCTTGTCTTTGCCGTGGCACTTGAAACACCGAGCGGACAATACCGGGCGAATCTTTGTTTCGAAAAATTTAGCCTGGGCCGAGCTGTCGGTCGCGTCGGGAACTGAGTCCGTCGCGAATGTCGGACTCAGCATTTGAGAAAGCATCATGGCGGCTGCGAAGGCGGCAACCGGCAGTGATGACGGGAATCCAATCGAACTTCGAGGGGGCACGAACATTGTTGTTCTCGCGGTGCTGTGAAATCGGTGCGAATTCCGCAAATAGCAAATCATGCGGTGCGGCGGGAGTTTCGGGAGGGGCGAAGAGTATAAACTCGTCGCTCGTCTCCGTGCAGCCCAGTTCACCGACCCGGCGGGAATGTGAGGAAGCTTTTGCTGAGAATAATATAAGGGGCAGACGTTATGCCTTGGGGCTTCCGACTCTGGCACGCAAGCTGGTTGGGAGACGGCTGCCTCATTAATCTGACCGCTGAGCGGTGACATTCCACGGGTGCTTGCGCCATGAGGAGTGCCTGGGTAGTTCGTGGTCGGTGTATGGACTTAAGGACGGAGCGTCGATGCCGGTTTGCGATGTCGTTGTACTCGGAGGAGGGATTGTTGGACTGTCTACCGCGTGGCGGCTGCGGCAACGGCATCCCGATTTGAAGATCAGGTTGATCGAAAAAGAGTCTCAGCTGGCCTTTCATCAGACCGGGCGGAACTCAGGCGTTCTGCATTCGGGCATCTATTACAAGCCGGGGTCTCTGCGTGCGGTCAATTGCCGCGAAGGCAAGAAGGCGATGGAAGCCTTTTGCGAGGAACACGGTATCACCTATGAGTTGTGCGGGAAGGTGATTGTCGCCGTTGACGAGTCGGAGTTTTCAAACCTCGAACGGATCTACGAACGTGGTCAGGCCAACGGAGTCCAGTGCCGACCGATCGACGCGGACGAGTTGCGCGAACTGGAGCCTCACACGGCGGGAATTAGAGCTCTTCATGTGCCGGAAGCGGGCATCGTCGATTACGTCGGTGTCTGTCAGAAACTGGGAGAACTGCTTCGCGCAACGGGCACGGAAATTCAGTTGGGAACTCGCGTCATCGGGATGAAGCATCAGGCTGAGAGTTCTGTCGTACAGACGTCCGCAGGCGATTTCGAATCAAAATTCATTGTCAATTGCACGGGGTTGTACAGCGACCGCGTGACGAAGATGAGTGGGCAGCAGCCTGAAGCGAAAACGGTTCCGTTTCGTGGTGAGTACTTCGAACTGAAACCTGACGCACAACATCTCTGTCGAGCGCTGATTTATCCGGTACCGGATCCACAGTTTCCGTTTCTGGGAGTTCACTTCACGAGGATGGCCCTTGGCGGTGTCGAGTGCGGCCCCAATGCTGTTCTGGCATTTGCCCGCGAGGGTTACACGAAGATGGACATCAATCTGCGGGATCTGGTCGAGTCGCTTACTTATCCAGGTTTCATCCGGATGGCGGCAAAAAACTGGAAGACCGGCTGCGGTGAGATGTGGCGGTCGTTCAGTAAAGCAGCCTTTGTGAAAGCGCTGCAGCGGCTGATTCCAGAGATCCGCAGCGAGCATCTGGAATACGCACCGGCCGGCGTGCGTGCTCAGGCGCTGGGACGCGACGGTAAACTTCTGGACGATTTCCTCATTCAGGAATCAGATCGAGTGGTCAATGTCTGCAATGCTCCGTCTCCGGCAGCAACGGCTGCGTTGAATATCGGGAATTTAATCGTTGATCGGTTAGCGGTCAGGTTTGACTGACAGGTCAGGTCGTCCCTTGTCGTTTGATCCGGTGGGACTGGTCGTGTCCTCAGAACCTGCCAATTCGGATCGGACCTTGAGCATTCCTCGTGCTGTGCGCTCGAGGTCGTTGGAAACTGATTGGAATGTGGAAAAAATCCTTCTCCACGTTGCGCTGCGGCGGGTAGACTCCAAAGGTCTTAATTTGCGGCTCTTAACACTGGCATCCGAAATCCCGGTCCGGTGGCTGGCAGAGGGCAACAGATTGCGACTCGGGTTTTGACCCCGAACACACGATTACAAACGAGCAGGATGTCGCACGATTTTGTCCGGCATCAGCGGATTTCGCGAAATTCGGAGAACATCAGTATGCCGTTCCGCACCACTCGCACCGCGATTATGGGGCTGTCAGTCACGCTGGCACTTTGTGTTGCACAAGCCGTCAGAGCCGAAGAGGCTCCTCAGGCGAAAGTGCTTCAGTACCGTGCCGAGTCTGGCGACACCGTCCAGGCCGTGTTGCTGCGGGCTCCAAAGTCTGCCGACACGTTGACCGTTCGAGACCACATCGTCCTTGTGGATACCTCGGCCAGCCAGACCGGCGGTCACCGGGTGCAGGCACTGGCAACTCTGGATGCCTTTCTGGCGAACCTCGCTGACGGCAGCCGCTTCCGCCTGTTTGCCGTCGACGTCGCTCCGGAAGAATTGACGCAGGGGCTGACTGCCACAAAAGGAGAGTCTGCTGATCGTGCTCGAGCGTTGCTCGCTCGACGGGCTCCGCTTGGAGCAACCGACCTGGGCCGAGCACTTCAGACGGCACTTGACTCGGCAAAAACAGCAAAGAACGCATCGGTCGTTTACATTGGCGACGGAGTCAGCGGGCTTCGCCTGATTCCAGCCGCTCGGTTGCAGGCTCTGGTCGACGAATTTCGAACCAGTCAGGTTGCCGTCAACAGCTACGCGATCGGACCTCGCCGCGACCTGCAACTGCTGGGCGTTCTTGCCAACTGGACCGGCGGAAACATCGTTCTTGACGACGGTGCGACTTCTGCTCGAATTCTCGGTGCAACTCTCGCTCAAACCGCTGAGCAGACCGTCGTTTATCCTTCGGACATTTCGGTCGATTCAGAGGAAACGACGCTTCTGCCTGCCGCAGCTCTGCCGCTTCGAGGCGATCGAGCGACGGTTTATCTGACACGAGGAAAGGCTCCAGCGACTGTTGCGGCTCAGTTTGGAACGGATGCTGTCCGCTGGGGAGTCGATGCTGCCTCCGCGAACGCTGACAACGCGTTTCTGGTGACGCTTGCTCAACGGGTCGAGCATTCGTCAGTCGATGCACCGTTCGCTGGTGAGCAGATGCTGAACGCCGCGAAGGATGCGTTTACTCGACAGATCGATCAGTTGTCTGCGCTGGGAGACGCTGCGTTGCTCAACCGTGACTTGAATCAGGCTGCCGAATACGGCAAGGCAATTCACAACCTGGATCCTTTGAATGAGCAGGCGGCTCGGCTGACGAAGTCGGCTGCAAAGTTTCAGACGATCAGCCAGGTATCGCAGCCAGCCGACCCCAATGCTCCGACTGCTGACGCGACAACTCAGTTGCAGACAGGTAGTCTGATTGCCGAAATCGAAGTTCTGCAGGCGATCAAAACTCAGCAGTTTCAATCGATTACCGCTCGAACAATTCAGGAAGCACGTCGAATTGCGGAAGAGGATCCGGATGCGGCACTCAGCATCATCAAACGAGCAATCGGTGCTGTGAAAGCGGCCGAAGACATCGACCCGGATCAACGGATCGCTCTGGCGAAGAGACTTCAGGGCGTGCTGGCTGATGTGAAAGGTCAGAAAGAAGTGTCCGAGTTGCGGTCAATCCGTGCTCAGGAGCGAGTGGCCGCGATCGAAGCACAACGTCGATTGATCGACGACATCGCGATCAACGACGACCGACTCGAACGTTTGATCGACAATGTTCGATCGTTGATCGAAACCGCCTCGCACGGCGAGCCGGACAAGTATCTTGAAGCGGAAGCCGTGGCGGAAGAAGCCGTCAATCTGCAGCCAGGCAAGAGCGTTGCCACGGCAGCTCAGGTCGTGTCTGAGGCCAGCGGGCAGCTGTACACGGCATTCTTTATGCGTTCTCTGCGAGCTGACCGGTTCCTGGAAACTCTCGAACAGGTCGAACGATCGCATGTTCCATTCCCGGACGAGCCACCGATTCGATGGCCGCGACCGGAAGTCTGGAAGGCACTGACCGAACGTCGAAAACAGTACGCGTCTGTTGACCTTCACAAAGCGACGACAGCCGAGCGACGTATTACGGCTGCTCTGGATGATCAGACGACGATCAATTTTGCTGATACGCCTTTGACTGACGTGGTTGACTTCCTTTCACGTACCCACGAAATCCCGATCATTCTGGACGTTGTTGCGATTGAGGAAGCCGGACTGCTGGTTGATGAGCCGGTCAACCTGACTTTGGCCGGGGTAACCCTGCAAAGTGCTTTGAAAATCATGCTGTCAGAATTCGAACTGACCTACGTGATTGAAGACGAAGTCATGAAGGTTACGACAGTCGAAGTTGCCAACGAAAAACTGTCGACTCGCGTTTACCCAGTGGGTGACCTGGTGGTCCAGCTTAACGCTCTGTCGCTTGGTGGCGGTGCCGGCGGTGCACTTGGTGGTGGCCAGGGTGGTGCTGGCGGAGTTGGCGGGCAGCAGGGGGGACAACAAGGCGGCGGATTTGGTGGCGGTGGCGCAGGTGCCTTCAGTGTGGCCCCTCCACAAGTTTCCAAAGGCATGAGTTCACAGACAACGGACAAGGCAGCTCCGGTCAAACAACCGGCTGATCCGGTGCTGCGAGGAATCCTGGACGGAATTCTCAACGAATCGGCCAGCGACGAGTCTGCATCGACCGGACAGGTTTCGTTCGAAGGCTACGCTCAGGTGAAAGCTCCCGTTTTTCGGTTCGACAATAAGTCGATCGAAGAACTGAAAAAAAAACAGTAGGTTCGAGTCAGACTGCGGGGGCTGCGAAGAAACGGCAGGCTGCTGGCAGTATTCGCAAGTCTGATGAAGCGACCTCAACAGATCAGAAGGAACAAGGGTCGAGTGCTGCTGGCGCTCGACCCACTTCTGTTGTGCCGCCGGTAAAGGCGGCTGGCGAGGCGAACGTCGGGCAGAATGAGTCCCAGCCTCGCACGCAGAAGGCGGGAACCGAGTCGTCGGATGACGCCTGGTTTCGGCGTTTTTCCGAAAAGAAATTTGCCGACAGTGACATCGTTCGCACGGTTGGCAAGCTTCACGCGGCCGGCAAGCACGAGGAAAATGTTTCGTTAATTCTGGCCGCCATCACGACGGGGCAATCGCAGCCCTGGATGTACGATGTCCTGCCGAGATCGATGAAGCTGGCCGGTCGCCCTCAGCAGGAAATCGAACGGGCGCTCACTTCCAGAATCGACTTCACCACGACGAATCTGGAGTCGCTTCTGGTTTCGGCTGCGACGATGGCTCGACTGGACGGCACCGAGCTGGCGCTGGAACTCTATCAGCAGGCGGCGTTGATCGATCCAACTCGACCGGAACCGTACGCCCTGGCGATGAGGCTTGCCCGCAAAGCAAAAGATGTCGACGCGACCGAGTGGGCTTGTGCTGGAATTCTGACTCACGTCTGGACGAAAGATTTTCAGAAGCGTCACGATGCCGCGCGGGACGCAGCGGCGGACACGCAGCAGGAACTTTTTAAAGCTGGCGACCAGGAACGGCTGAAAAAGTTCAAGGCGGCGATCGCTCAAGCCGAACGTCGTGACTTGCAGATTAAAGTCGAATGGTCAGGCGACGGCGATCTTGATCTGGACGTGAAGGAACCGTTGGGGACGTCATGCTCGGTCGTTGAGCCGAAGACGGCATCTGGAGGTCTGCATATTCACGACGGTTTCGGCCCGCGCCGAGAGAACTGCTACGAAGAATACATCTGCGTCGAGGCCGCCCCGGGGACGTACAACCTTCAGATCGAGCACATTGCCGGCAGCATCGTCGGTAAACGCTGCGTGGTGACAATCGTCAGCCATGTCGGTTCAGCGGAGAAACAAGTTTCGCGAACAGTCGTCAGTCTCGATGCCAGAACGGTCAACGTCCCGTTCAAGCTGGAGAAAGGCCGTCGCCAGAAGCGGAGCCCGCAGCCGCAGAATCAGCCGACCAGTCAGGACGCGACGCAACTCACTCGTCAGCAGATCATCGCTCGCGTCAGACGCGCGGCCAGAGAGGCGGGACCTCAAGGCGGAGCAGGGCAGGGGGCGGCTCCGGGACAAGGCTTTCGGTTGCCGGCGGGAGCTTTCACGGCGGGGATCGGGTTCACTCCGGTCGTTGGTTTTATCAACGAGGGAGTTTCTTTGACGGCCAACGCGGTCGTTTCAGCCGACAGGCGGTTTGTGAGGATTTCTGTAGCCCCGTTCTTCAACACGCTGCGGGACATTCAGACGTTCAGCTTTCAGGGTGGAACTGGTGCTCCGCAGGGTGGGGCAGGCGGCCAGCCGGGCGGCGGCGCAGGCCAGTAATTCGAAATTTTGTCAGCGATCGGACAGCTGGAAGCAGAAACTGTCGACCATTCCCCGTTTTTCGATCAGCGAACTGGTCGGGAGATTACCGTCTCAATACGATTCGCGCCGGTTCTGAGTGAGCTGTCGCGTGACGGCTCGGCTGCATTCCGAACACCTGCGAAAAGTGTACGTTTTCTTATGGCCACGCCCCGAGTCTGCGTTTTACGAGCCCCTGGCACGAACTGCGATCCCGAAACCGCCCATGCCTTTGAAATGTGCGGCGCGAAAGCCGAGCGGGTCCACCTCCTGCGAGTTCTCGAAGAGCCCGCCCTGCTGGCCGGTTTTCAGGCACTCTGTATTCCCGGTGGATTCAGCTACGGAGACGACATCGGTGCTGGCGTCATCTTTTCGAGCCATCTGCGAGGGCGATTGTCCGACGCTCTGCACGAATTTCTGACGGCTGACAAGCTGGTTCTGGGAATCTGCAACGGCTTTCAAACGCTGCTGAAGTCCGGAATTCTTCCCAATGGAGCGGCTGGAATTTCTGCTGGCTCAGACGCAGAACCAGAAGCCACGCTCACCTGGAACGACAACGGTCGATATACCTCGTTGTGGGTGAATCTGGCCAACCTGAGCGACAACAACGTCTTCCTGCGAGGCATCAATCAGATCGAAATGCCGCTCGCTCATGCCGAAGGCCGGCTCGTTGTCCGCGATCCGGCGATTCTCGATTCATGGCGTCAGAACGGCCAGGCCGCACTCTGCTACTGCTCTCCGCATGCTGAAACGAACAGCGAAGACAGTCCGAGCCGATGGTTGACCGAAGAGCTGAAATACCCGGTGAATCCCAACGGATCTTTTGCAAACATCGCGGGGCTGGGTGATGCCACCGGGCGAGTGCTCGGCCTGATGCCCCATCCCGAGCGTTTCATCCACGCCACACAGCATCCCGAATGGACGCGTCGGAAACTGCGAGGAGAAGGTGACGGACTGAAGCTGTTCCGAAACGCGGTTGAGTACTTCGGTTAGGACTGGATGCTGGATTTCTGTCTCGACTTTTTTGAACGCAGAGGTCATCGAGGCTGGAACCGCTGAGGACGGGGAGACCACTTTGTTTCTCACGGGATTCTGTTTCTCGCGGGGCTGCACCTTTTCCGTCAATTCCGTGTCTTCCGTGGTCAACCTTTCGAACGACAATTTTTCACAACCAGGAATCAAGTAAGCGAACACCCCCATGACCGACCGAAGAATTCTCGTGACTGCGGCATTGCCGTACGCGAACGGGCAGATTCACATCGGCCATCTGGTCGAGTACATCCAGACGGACATCTGGGTGCGTTTTCAAAAGCTGCGCGGTAACCGCACGGTCTTCTTCTGCGCCGACGATACGCACGGCACCGCGATCTCGATCCGTGCTCGTGCTGAGGGGCGGACGGAAGAGGAAGTCATCGCCGAAATGAGCGACGCTCATCAGCGTGATTTCGCCGCGTTCGGCATTGAATTCGACAATTACGGCTCGACCAACAGTCCTGAGAACCGCGAACTTTGCGGTCAGATCTGGAAATCGATTCGCGACGCCGGGCTGGTCAAGGAAAAGGACATCGAGCAGTTGTTCGACCCGGAAGCGGGCATGTTTCTGGCAGATCGCTTCGTGCGGGGAACCTGTCCAAACTCAGACTGCAACGCTCCAAACCAGCCGGGCGACAATTGCAGCAGGTGCGGAAGAACTTATTCGCCTGCGGAACTCGTCGACCCAATGAGCACGCTGTCCGGAGCGACGCCAGAGATTCGCACGGCACGGCACCTGTTTATCGAACTCAGCCAGTTGCACAGCTTTCTCGATGAGTGGTCGCAGTCGGGAAAGCACCTCCAGCCGGAAGTGGCGAACAATCTGCGAGGCCAGTTTCTGGGCGATCCTGGTTCGGAAGAAGGAGCCAAAGAGCTGCGCGACTGGGACATCTCCCGACCGGCTCCGTACTTTGGTTTTGAGATTCCGGACAGCCCCGGCAACTACTGGTACGTCTGGTTCGACGCGCCGATCGGCTATATGGCTTCGACGAAGCAGTGGTGCGATCGGACGGGCGAAAACTTTGATGACTGGTGGAAAAGCGACGACACCGAAATTCACCATTTCATCGGCAAGGACATTACCTACTTCCACACGCTGTTCTGGCCAGGCATGCTCAGGACGGCGGGCTTCAGTCTGCCGGAGAAAGTCCACATTCATGGCTTCCTGAAAGTCGACGGCGAGAAGATGTCCAAGTCTCAGGGCACCTTCGTGATGGCGTCGACCTATCTGAACCATCTGGAACCGGACTGTCTGCGATACTTTTACGCGTCGAAACTCGGACCAGGTCTGGGCGATATCGACCTGAATCTGGAAGAGTTCGTTAACCGCGTGAACTCGCACCTGGTTGGCAACATCGTCAACCTGGCGTCGCGTTCGGCGAAATTCGTTGGCGGAAATACGCTGTGCGACGAGTATCCAGACGACGGCGGATTGTTCGCGGCAGCGGCAGCGAAGGCGGATCAGATTGCGGAATTCTACGAGCAGTGCGACTTCAGTTCGGCCATGCTTGAAGTTCTCCAGCTCGCCGACGAAGCCAACCGGTTCATCAATGACCGGGCGCCGTGGAAGTTGAATAAGGATCCTGAAAAGGCGACGGAAGTCCGCGAGATCTGCTCGATCGTGCTGAACCTGTTCCGGCAACTGGCAGTGTTTCTGCAGCCGGTCCTGCCGAAGCTGGCCGAACAGGCAGGTGAGCTGCTGAACTCGCCAATAACGAACTGGGATGACGCAAAAACTCCGCTGACGGGAACGCCGGTCAGCGAATTCAAGCACATGATGCAACGAATTACGAAAGCACAGGTAGACGCAATGGTTGAAGAAAGCAAAGTGGAAGAGCCGGTTGACGACAATGCTGGCGAAAATGAATCCCGGTGGAATGACGGTCCGGAAGCTCTGGAAGCCGAACCGATGTCCGAAGAGTGCACGATCGAAGACTTCATGAAAGTCGATCTGCGGGTCGCCCGGGTCATTGAGGCCAAAGACGTTCCGGAAGCCAACAAGCTGCTGAATCTGACGCTCAGTCTGGGCGGCGGAGAAACCCGAAACGTTTTCGCGGGAATCAAAGCTGCGTATAAGCCAGAAGACCTGATTGGTCGACTGGTCGTTTGCGTGGCAAACCTGAAACCTCGTCAGATGAAGTTCGGCCTGAGCGAAGGCATGGTTTGCGCCGCTGGCCCGGGCAAAGCAGACGTCTTCCTGCTCGACATCGACGACGGAGCCGTTCCCGGACAGCGCGTCCACTGAATCCTGCTGACGAGGATGCCGGAAGTTAGCTAACGAAGTGCTGCCGGCACGCCACCAGACCGCAGGCTATGCAGATTCTTAAACACTGATCGACGCTGATATTCACTAATCTTTGATTAGCGATTATTAGTGTTGATCAGTGTTCTTTTTATGTCTGACGAGGACGGAGCGATGGCGTATTCAAAGGGTGACCCGGTTCCGTGGTTCAATGCTGACACGCATACGACTGCCCAGTTTCAATTCAACGCGGCGGCGGGCCGCTATGTCGTGCTGAGTTTTCTGGGGTCGACTTCGCGTGGAAGTTCGCAACAGGTCGTGCGTGATGTGGAGCTGCACCGAAAAGAGTTCAGCGACGAGCGAGTCTGTTTCTTCGGGGTGATCATCGATCCGGCTGATTTTGAGAAGGGGCTGGTTCGAGAATTTGTCCCGGGGGTGCGTTATTTCAAAGACTTTCAGCACCTCGTCAGCCAGGGGTACGGTGCGATTTCAAAAGGGCTGGCAGGGACTCAGGCCACTCTTCAGTATCGACCGTTTACGTTGGTTCTTGATCAGCGGCTCAGAACAATCGCCAGTGTCCCGATTGAGGATTCCGGAGTCGGGCATCTCGCCAGAGTTCTGCATGTTGTGCGTCCATTGCCGGGCTTTGGAGAGCACTCGAATGCCGACGTGCAGGCTCCGGTTTTGGTTGTGCCGAACATCTTCGAGCCGGAGTTCTGCAAAGAACTGATTGGCCTTTATGAATCTCGTGGAGGAGAAGATTCGGGATTCATGAGGGACCAGGGCGGGAAGACTGTCGGTGTTTATGACTACGGTACAAAACGGCGACGGGACTATGTTGTCGAGGATGAAGCCGTACGCAAGAAGTGCATGTTCAAGATTCACGACCGGCTGGCTCCAGAGATCCGACGAGCTTACCAGTTCAACGCGACGCGGATGGAGCGATACATCGTTGCCTGTTACGAAGGTGAGCACGGCGGCCACTTCAGGGCTCATCGAGACAACACAACCAAAGCAACGGCACATCGCCGGTTCGCCGTTTCGCTGAACCTCAACGATGACTACGACGGCGGCTGCGTGTGGTTTCCCGAGTTCGGCAAGAAGCTCTTCAAGCCTCCTGCCGGTGGAGCGGTCGTGTTTTCATGCTCGCTTCTGCACGAAGCGACGCCCGTTACCAGAGGCAAACGGTACGTTTACCTGCCATTTCTGTATGATGACGAGGCTGCAAAGATTCGTGAGGCGAATCAGCAGTTCCTTGGCGGCAACGTTAATGCGCCGCCAGTTTGAAATCTCATCACGCTTTCTGAAAGGCCCTGTCCGTGAGATATCTGACTCTGATTTTCTGCCTGAGTACCGTTTCGATTGGAACGAACCAAAGTGCCGTTGCTGCCGACCAGAAAGTCGAACCGGGATTTGTGTCAATTTTTGACGGCAGGACGCTGGATGGCTGGGAAGGCAACCTGAAGATGTTCCGCGTCGAGGACGGTGCGATCGTCGCCGGGACTCAGAAAGAACGAATCCCTAACAACGAGTTCCTTTGCACAAAGAAGCGGTACAGCAATTTCGAGTTGCGTCTTCAGGCAAAGCTCGAAGGCAAAGGCAAAAACGCCGGCATTCAGTTTCGCTCTGAACGAATCCCCAACCATCACGAGGTGATCGGTTTCCAGGCAGACATCGGCGCGATGAAGGACAACGAGCTGATCTGGGGAGCACTCTACGACGAGTCACGTCGTCGGAAGTTTCTGGTCGTCGGCGACCAGGCCGAGCTGAAAAAAGTTGTGAAGCAGGATGGCTGGAACGATTTCGTCATTCGTTGCGAAGGCTCACACATTCAGATCAAAGTGAATGGTTACCTGGCCGTTGACTACGTCGAGAAAGACGCCGACATCGCTGACTCAGGCATCATCGGAGTCCAGATTCACAGCGGCGAACCGGCCGAAGCGTCCTACCGCAATGTTCGTATCAAAGAGCTGAAGTCCGATTCGGCAAAGTAGGTCACCGAGAAGAAGCGAGTTGATCGATTCTGCAACGAGGGGCCATGTCAAACAGAGCCGCCGGGGAATGATCGCCGACAGTGACAGCTTACTTACCGCCGGGTGCCACTGCTGGCTCGTCCAGCTGTGTTTCCTGCGTGTTTCTCGCACTGCCGGGCAAGCCAGCCGTGGCCTCAGCATTGATCAACAGGCTGCCGGGTTTGTTTCGAGGGATTCTCATCACTCGCCGCGTTGCGGCCAACTGCCTATGTCAGGCGAGTTCGTCTTTTCGACCGATGCCTTCATGGATCGCTGATTCAGTGATCACTTTGTCCATGAAAATATCGTGAGACTGCATCGGGATTTCCGGGAACATCTGGCAGTCAAAGGCCAGGGCGACCAGCGGGCAGTCGGGGCGAGCGTGTTCGAGCAGCTTGTCGTAATAGCCTTTGCCGTGCCCGGTTCGGCCTCCACGTTCGTCGAAGCCAACGCCGGGGACCATAATCAGGTCGATGTCTTCAGGACGAACGGCTTTCTCGGCAAGAGAACGCAGTTCGGTTTTGGGCTCCAGAATTCGATACATGCCTTCAGCGAGTTCGTCGACGCTTTCCATGTGAAACAGCTCAAGTTCACCGTCTTCGTTGCACCACGGAACGATGATCTTTTTGCCTGTTGCCAGAGCGTCCTGAAACGCATGTCGCGTGCGGACTTCGTCTCGGACGTCGACGTAGAAGAGCACCGTTCCGGCCCGTTCAAACTCAGGCAGAGCCATGAACCGGGCGACGATTGTCTCGCTGAGCCCGTCCTTGTTCGCCTGATTCCGGCGGTTTTCGTGAGCCTGTTTGCGAATCTGCGATTTCAGCTCGGCAAGGTCTGTAGTTTGAGCCGTTGCGTTTTCTATCGACGAATCCATGCCCGATGCTCCTCGGTGTTTCGTGGTCAGCCAAGCCGGCACGATACCAGGGTCAGAGAACGTTTTCAAATCGTCGGCTCTGTGGGGGTGACCTCATTTCTGCCGTGAGTTTGAACCTCGGTTTCAGCAGCGGCTACTGCCAGGCCGTAACTCTCGCGCCGGGCAAAACATTGGGCGATGCCTGCTGTTGCTGACGATTTCGGCTGGTCTGTGATCGAATAATCACAAAAGACTCGAAATCATCCGGACAGGCACAAGATGTGTATATGACTTAACTATCACATTCAAAAGTAGCCTCCAGTCAGTGAGCAGAGTGTATTGCTGGATCATCACAAGGCAATTTCAGGAAACGATTTACGAGCGGTATCGGGAGTGCCCGAGGTCTATGCGCGGTGTCTACTCGCGCTGACTGTCCACCGTCTACGGCCATGTACGTAGACAGTGTTGTTTTGTGTATGTGTTGCAGTTTTGAACGAAAACAACAAGCAGGACGAGCAAATAACGAGACACAGCGTGTCCTCCCTGGTAGGAATGGCAACAGGGCGGCGGAACACACGAGTATCCATAGGCTGGGAATTGTCCAGGCACTTGAAACCTGCTGGGACACGTCCCAGCCTGCGAAATTGAAGACAGAAACACGGTCGGACTCGCCCTTGAGTTCCGGCTTCACGAAATACCTTTGAACCCGGATCCTTGAAGGAATATTAAGAATGATTCTTAGTTCATGGCTGACGACAGTTTCCAACCGCATCCGCAACGCCAGCGCCCGTCGACGACTGAGCCGTAAGTACAGAGGCAACCGCTACACTCATCCGGCGGGAGTAATGGGGGCTTCGTCAACCTCGTACGCCAGGCCGAGTGGTGATATTCGCGAGGGGTTGTGGCACTCGTTCAATGTTGGTCCTCGCTGGACGAATGACAGTCGTCGTTTTCAGCGTCAGGCGTGGTCGACGGCTGACGTGGCTCAGGTGACCGAGCAGCTGGAAGACCGCACACTACTGACGGTGAATCTGACGGCGGGTGACCTTGCGGTGGTGGGCTACAGCGCCGACACAAACGATTTCATGGTCGTCGCGTTGGCGGATATTCCGGCCAACACGACAGTTTTCCTGACGGACCGTGGCTGGGAAGGAACGGCATTGCGTCCAGCAGGCGGTCTGGAAACTGTGACCACCTGGACGACTCCAGCGAGCACTATCTCTGCTGGCGAGATTATCCGGATCAGTCGCGACGAACCGGGCTTTATCGGACCAAGTTTTGGCACGCTCAGTGGTGTGGGAAGTTTCGATACGGGCAGCGGGGATCAGATTCTGATCTATCAGACGGCCGATAATGACACCGAGAGTGCCCCGACATTTATCTCCGCACTTAACGCGAACGACGCAACGACTTTTAGTGGCATTGACACGACTCCTGCGGATGGCTGGCAGGATGTGGGTGGGTTGACCGGGAATCAAACTTCGCAACTCCCGCCCGGCCTGACGGCACCGACCACTGCCAACGGTCTCGCGACGGCGCTTGGTGAGGTAGACAACTATGTCTACAACGGCCCTGCCACAGCAGCCGACAAGGGAACGTGGCTGGCTCGGATCGGCAATTCTGCCAACTGGGCCTCGAACGACACCGGGTTCAATTTCGCGGCTTTGGCAGGAACGGTTCCAGCACCAGGAAACACGCTGACCGTCTCGGCTGGTGGCGACACGACGGCTCCCACTCAGACGACGAACGCCGGGTTGACGGTCAACGAAGGCAGCCGGGCCAATGTGATTGGAATGGCCGTTCTGGAATACGAGGACGAAACGGACGCCGCAGCGGCGGTGACGTACACGCTGGACGCCGTCCCCGCCAACGGAACGCTCTACATCGATGCCAACGGCAATAACATGCCGGACGGCGAGGCTGAGATTCTGGTCGTTGCAGAAACCTTCACCCAGGCCGACATCAACGCCAACCGGCTGAAGTACGACCACCACGGTACCGAAACCACAACCGACTCGTTCCAGGCCGACGTCAGCGATTCCAGCGCCAACTCGCTGGACAACCAGACATTCTCCATCACGATCACGCCTTCTGACACGGATGTTTCGTTCGCTGGCGGCGTCGTGACCATTACCGATGACAACGGCGGTAATTCAGCAGACAACCTGACAATCAGCCACGCTGGCGGCATCTATACCCTGACGGACGGGGGCGGGCTGCGGATCGACGCTTCGGCGATCCCCGGATCGACCGGCAACGGCACAGCGACGGTCACTTTCCCGGATGCGGGTATCAATTCGATCATCTTCAACGTGCTGGCTGGCAACGACACCCTGACCATCGGCAACGCTCTGGCAGATCCCGTGACCTTTAACGGTGGAACGGGCAGCGACACACTGGACATCTCGGCCCTTGGCAGCAGTGCGGCAATCAACACGGTCGACGGAAACGGCGGAGACGGAACCTACACCGGCGGCAACTCATTCTCTGACATCGAGACGCTCACCGGCAACAGTGGCACTCTGACCGGGCCGAACGCAACCGCGACCTGGGGGCTGGACGGCACTCCGACGATCACGGTGAGTGGCAACTCGGTAGCCTTCAGCGGCTTCGCGACTCTGCTGGGCGGGACCAGTGCGGACACGTTCAATGTGACGGCGGCCTCGGCGTTTAATCTCTTTGGCGGAACTGGTGCCGACGTCTTTGATATCGATGCTGTGCTGACGGGTGCTGCTGATGGCGAAGCGGGCAATGATACGTTGCAGGGCGATCTGATCGACGCCGCGACAATTACCACACTGGACGCCAACGGGGCGGACGGGACTGAAGCGTCGGTGACTGGTGGCTTTGCAAATGTCGAGACCATTACAGGCAACGGCGGGACTCTGACCGGGCCGAACGCAACCGCAACCTGGGATCTGGATGGCACACCGACGGTCACGGTGAGTGGCAACTCGGTTGCCTTCGGCGGCTTTGCGATTCTACAGGGCGGCTCCAGCGTAGACACGTTTAATGTGACCGTCTCGACGGGATCTGTGCTGTCCGGCGGCGGCGGCAATGACATCTTTGATATCGACGCGGCCATTACGGGCAGCGGATTTGTCTTTGGTGAATCCGGTATTGATACGCTTCAGGGTGATCTGATCGACGCCGTGATTCTTACTGGCGGCTTCGGGAACGGCTTTACCGGCTCGGAAAACAGTATCGCCAACGGTTTTAATGCGGTTGACGTCTTCATCGGCAACGGCGGCACGCTGACCGGTCAGAATGCGGTGTCGACGTGGGATCTGGACGGGACTCCGACGGTCACGGTTGGAGCGAACTCCGCTTCCTTCAGCGGCTTCGCGACGTTGCAGGGTGGTACAGACGCGGACACGTTTAACGTGACAGCGGCTTCGGCGTTCGTGTTGAGGGGCGGGAACGGGAATGACGACTTCAACGTTTCCGCGACTGTCGAGAATATCAACGCGGAAGGCGGGACGGACACCATCGATATTCTGAGTGCGTTGAGCTTTGGAGCGGCTCAGACGCTGGACTACACCGCCGAGACGATCACTCTGGATGCGGGCGTCACGACTCAGGGGGGAACAGTCGACCTGAACGGCAACGTCGTGCTGGGTAACAGCGTGACCATCGACACAACCAATGCTGGTGGTTCCGCGGGCGGAGCGGATGTCACGGTCACGGGGACGATCAACGACACGGTGGCAGAGAGCAACTCGCTGACGATCAACGCCGGAACGGGCGGGGATGTGGATCTGCAGGGAGCGGTCGGCGGAGCTCAGCCGATCGCCGGCCTGACGATCACCAACGCGAATAATCTGGACCTGGAAGATGTAACGGTTGAGGCCAATACGAGCATTACACAGACAGCTGGCACAGGGCTCACGAGCATCGATGGTGCACTCACCACGTCCGGGTCAGGAACTGTGTCACTGGCTACAGATGGCAGCATTCAGTCATCCGGCGGAGGTGACATTTCAACGGCTGGAGGCGCGGTCACGTTGAACTCGGACCGCGACGCCACCGGTGGCGGCTCCATCCACGTTGGCAGTGGTTCTACGATCAACAGCGGCGGTGGCAACATCACGCTGGGCGGCGGGGCCGATCCTCTGAACAATCCAGCTTCATCGAGTACGGCGAACGGCGTATCAGTCAACGGCACACTTACTGCCGCCGGTGGGAATATCAGTGTTCGCGGCGATTCCAGTTCCAGTGCATCAAATCGGAGTGCGGTTTACGTCGAGACCACCTCTAGTGGTGTTACGACGACTGGAAACGGAACCGTCAATATTGTGGGCAACGGAACGAATGGAGCTTTGGGCGTCGTAGTGACACGGCCCGTGACGACGGTCGACGGATCGATTGACATCACCGGTACATCAGACAGTGATATTGGTCTTATCGTCTCGTTTGCCGGCAACATCGCAGCAACCGGAACAGGAAACGTGACCCTCGACGGGACCACCGCGTCGAATTCGACGTCTGACTTCGGTGTGAGTGTGTCAGCGGACCGCGTAGTCAGCGTGAATTCCGGAACACTGACCGTGAACGGAACTCAAACGGGTAACGGGCGAGCAGTTGTCTTGTCGGGACGACTTCTGTCGACCGGCGGCGGACCGATCATTGTCACCGCGGACGCCGCGAATGCGACGGACTTCGACGCCAATATGACAAGCATCATCGGTGGTCCTGCAGCGACGGGGCCAATCACTATTAACGCCGACGAAATTGCATTCAGTGGC
This sequence comes from uncultured Planctomycetaceae bacterium, assembly GCA_963976765.1. Classification (GTDB taxonomy): domain Bacteria; phylum Planctomycetota; class Planctomycetia; order Planctomycetales; family Planctomycetaceae; genus JABMPE01. Next base: position 167,832 of record CAXBME010000014.1, on the reverse strand, counting down.
ACACTCAGCGTTGAGTCTGACGGCGATCTGACGATCCTGCCACGAACAGCGAACACAACGATCGGCTTAGGTAACGGCGCCACGGGCACGTTGAATCTGGATGCCACGGAACTCGGCTTCCTGCAGGACGGCTTCAACTCGATCACGATTGGGGATGCTGTGGCGGGAACAGGGGCGGTGGATGTCAACGCCTCGACCTTCCTGGATGACATCATAATTGTCGGCGGCTCGATTTCGGTTACCGGTCTGAATGCCGGAACGAACGACGTTGCTCTGATCGCTCGAACCGGAGCGATCACCGACGGTGGGGACGTCGGGCTGGACATCAGCGGCGGAGCAATCACGCTGCAGACTCTGGACGCAACCACCGGCGACATTGGAGCAACGGGCGATTCGATTTCGCTGGCGGCAACCAGCCTCGTCACTGATTCTTCGTCTTCGGACGGCGATCAGTTCCTCACCGAAGCGAATTCCCTCAGTGTGACCAGCGTCGATGCCGGAGCCGGGACTCTGGAGATCTCAGACGGTGAGTTTGACCTGGGGAATGGAACCTCTGTCGGCGACAACACGGTGATCGTTGTGGCCACCGGTGGCACGCTGGATGTCAACGGCCAGACCGAAACACTGGGTCAGGTGACTGTCAGCGGCGGTTCGCTGGTAGGCACGGGGTCGATCGCTGGACCGGTCAGCCAGACCAGCGGCAACACCGCTCCCGGCAACAGCCCCGGAATTCTGGCAACCGGCGACCTGAATCTGTCAGGCGGCACACTGGATATCGAAATTCAGAATCCGTACACGACCGCCGGTACGGATTACGATCAGATTGACGTGACCGGCACGGTGACTCTGGGCGGAACAGCCACGCTGAATCTGTCCAGCATGGGTGCGGCTCAGTTGGGCGGCGAAGAGCTGGTCATCATCAACAACGACGGAACCGATGCGGTCGTCGGCACGTTCGCCAACTTCGCGGAAGGGGCAACGGTCACGATTGGAAACTTCACCGGAGCGATCACCTACGCTGGTGGCTCGAACGCGAATGACGTCGTCATCGTCGGAGCCGGTCCGCTGGATATTACCGGTACTGCGGGCGACGACTCGTTTGAAGTTCGCCGCACAGTCAGCGGCGGCATTGATAACATCGAAGTCCTGATTGGTGGCGTGGTCGTCTCGGCTGTACCGGCGGGAGCTGTTTCGCAGGTCAACATCGACGGCACGGCAGGCGATGACACGCTGACGGTCAACTACAACGGCACCGGCGGTTTCTTCACAACTCCGATCGTCTTTGACGGCGGTGCTCACACAACGGGCGACGACATCGTCATCAACTCGGTCGGGCTGGAGATCGACACGCTGCAGCACAATTTTGTCGACAACAACAGTGGGTCGTTTGTGGCCACCGAAGGGGCTCAGACACAGACCACGACGTACTCGAACATCGAGCCGATCACGGACAATGTCAGCGCCGTCAACCGCATCTTCTCGTTCACCGGCGGTACTGAGACGATCACTCTGGACGCCAGCGGCGCTCTGGATAACCGGATCGATTCAACGCTGGGTGAAAGCGTCGACTTCGTCAATCCGACAACGTCTCTGACCATTCTCACAACAGCCGGGACCGGTGCGGACACGGTTAACGTTCAGGGGCTGGACGCCAACTTCGATGCCAATCTGACGATTACCGCTGAGACAGATGATTCCGTCGTCTTCCAGACCGCAACGACAGACATCGACACTGGAAATCTGAGTGTTACCGCCGGAACGATCACCGGCACCGGCGCGGCAGTGATCGTCGGCGGCACGACGACCCTGACGGCGGGGACGGGAACGATCAACCTGAACAACGCCGGTAACGATTTCCAGGGCAACGTGACCGTCGTCAGTGGCGGAACAACGACGATTCGGGATACCAACGCTCTGACTCTGGCGGATTCTTCGACCAGTGGCACGACGACGTTGACTGCTGGCACCAACCTGACGCTGAACAATCTGAATGCGTCAGGCCAGACCGTCAGCCTGACCGCGACTGCGGGTTCCATTATCGATGGAAACGGTGGAACGAATAACCTGACTGCCACCTCGTTGACGGCGTCGGCCGCGACAGGCATTGACCTCGACACGACGATCACCACCTTGGCCAGCGCCACCACAACCGGATCTGGAGCGATCAACATCTCTGACAGTGCCGGTGGGTTGAACGTGACGTCGGTCAGCTCAAATGACGGAACGGTCACTCTGAACGCGACTGGCGGGAACCTCACGATTGGCACCAGCGTGTCTGCTGGTGGGAATAACAATGTTCTGCTGACCACAACGACGAGCGGCAATGTAATCCTGACTGGTACGACAAGCGCCGCAGCCAATCAGGTAACGATTACCAGTGCCGCAGGCATCAACGGTGCAGGTCTGGTGGTGGCCTCAACGATCGACCTGAACGCCGCCAGCGGCATTGGTAACACGACTCAACTGGAACTGATCGGAAGCACGATCACGGCTGACACCACGACCGGCAATGTCGATATCGATAATGCACTGGCGACCGCGACCGTCTACACCTCGATCAGCACGGACACTGGCTCAATCACCGTTGACAATTCCGGTGGTGGTGCGGCGACATTCACCAGCGTCACGACGAATGGCAATATCGACCTCGAAAATACCGGCGCTAACCTGACGGCGACTTCCGTTGTTGCGGGCGGCTCCGGGAATATCACGCTGACGACAACAACCAGCGGTGACGTGCTTGTCGGACTTGTTGATGCCGCTGGCGATGCTGTGACAATCACCGCTGCCGGAGCGATCGAAGAATCAGGAGTTGACGGTGCAGTCGATATCGATGGTGAGGATCTGAACCTGACGGCCGTTACCGGAATCGGCCATGCAGCCACAATCGAAATTGATGGATTCGCTACAGGGACGCACGGACTCACAGCAACTGTGACTGGCACGGGCAATATCGACGTTTCCGACGAAACTGGGTCGTTGCGAGTCTTGAACGCAATGACCAACGACGGGTCAATCACGATTCAGGCGACTGCTGGGGACCTGACTGTCGAAACAGCCACGGCTGGCGGCGCGAATAATCTGACGCTGACAACGGTCGGCGGAACACGAGACATCACGATTCAGGATCTGGACGCGACTGGAGACACTGTCATCATCACGGCGACCGGAGCCATTGTTGATGGCGGAGCCGGTCAGGAAATTACCGCGGCGAATGCTGCTCTGCGAGCAACGACGGGCATTGGCAGTGGAGACGCTCTCGAAACGACCGTTAGCAATCTGGCATTCAGCAATACGACATCGGGCAACGTCGAGATTTCAAACACCGCCGGACTGACGATCAACTCTGTCGACGGTCAGGCTACTTCCAGCAACGTCGGAGCAGGCACGACAACACTGACCGCCAGCAGCCCGGTCACGTTTGCCGTCAACACGTCCAGCGGCGGCAATCTGACGGCTAACGCAACGGAAGACGCCGGCGCGGCCACCAACGACGACGTGACTGTTAACGCGGGCGTGACGGTGCAGTCGACAGCGGGTGATGTGACGTTCAACGCGGGCGATGACATCGTCATTGCGGCGACAGGCGTGGTACAGGCGACTGCTGCCGGCGGTGACGTGACGCTGAATGCGGGTGTGGGTGACAACGACAATCAGGCCACCATGACGCTTGATGGAACCGTCTCGGCCAACACGACCAACGGAGTCGTGACGCTGAATCTGGGCGCCGGTGGGGCGGCTTCTCCAGCACTTCAGGGGGCTACGGGAATGATCACGGCTGACGGTTTGAGACTGCTCAGCGCGGGAGCCAACGGCTCGTTCGATCTGTCGTCCAGTTCGACCAACGACGTCAACACAATCGCTGCCGCGACGACCGGCTTGATCAACTTCCGCGACGACGACGGAGTCACCGTCGGCACGGTCGGCGGAACGGTTGGTATTACGACTTCAGACGATGCCGTGACGCTTAACAGCTCAAACGGTGCTGGCGGCACGATCACCGTTTCACAGGCCATCACGACTGCCGGTGCAGGTACGACGGGGACGGTCGAGCTGAATGGCAACGTGGTTGTCAACGCGTCTCTGACGGCGGCGGGTGGCACGATCACTCTGAATGGTCAGAATGCAGCGACATCCGATCTGATCATCAACGCTGCGGTCACGTCGGCAGCATCCATCGACTGGACGGTTCAGCGAGACATCATCGTCAACGCGACTGTCCAGACGACAGCGGCAAATTCCGACATCACGCTGACCGCGGATTCAGACGCCGACGCTTTGGGCGGTGTGCGGGTCACCACGGCTGGCCAGATCAACGCGGTCGATGAGGTCACGATTACTGGTTCTGACCTGTTTGCATCAGGGGCTGGAGCCGCTCCGATCGACAGCGTCGACATTCAGCAGGACGGCGCGAACGCTCAGGTCACGGCAGGTGGCAACATCGGCATTGCCCGAGGTGGTGCTGCTCCCGCGACGGCTGACATCCGAGTCGCCGGTATCGTGCAGTCGACCGGAGCCGGCAACGTCACGATCAATGCGAACAACGACCTGGTCATCACTGTCGATGGAGACGTCACCAGCGCTGGCGGCAACCTCGACCTGGACGCTGGCCGCGACATCCTGATCGATGGCAGCGCTCAAATTACAACAACCGGGGCCGGAACGATCGACGGAACCGCAGTCCGAGCGATCAGCGTCGCCGGAGCGGCAACGTTGATCCAGACTGTCAACGGAAACCTCACAATGCTGGCCAACGCTGGCGGAGTTGCTGGCAACTTTGTTGGGCTGACGGTTAATAATTCAGTCGTTCAGACAACAGGCACCGGGAACATTGTGCTGACCGGATCCGGCGGTGACGATGCAGCTACCTCTGTGCATTACGGTGTGTTTCTGACGAATGGGGCGAGCGTGAATTCAACAGCCAGCGGAGCGACGGCTGGAACGATTACGATCAACGGCACCGGCGGAGATGGAACGGTTAACAACTACGGCGTGATTGTGTTTGGCGCCACGACGGACGTCACGAGTGTCGACGGAGCGATCTTCATCACCGGCACCGGCGGAAGTGGAACTGGCAGCGGCAATGCGGGTGTTGTTCTGGACACGATTGAGGCCATTTCGTCGACGGGAACAGGAGCGAACGCGGCGACGATCACCATCGGTGGTACTGGCGGAAGCGGTACGACCAATAACTACGGCGTGTTTCTCGGGGGCACCTCGACGAACGTGACAAGCGTGGACGGGGCGATCGCTATCACCGGCACAGGAACCGGGGCCGGGACAGACAACGACGGTGTTTTCATTACTTCAGGGATCACGCTGGCAGTTAACGCCACGGGCATCGCAACGACCACGCTGACTGGCACGGGCAGCGCAGCCGAAGATGGCGTGCAGATTGACTCGCCGATCAGCAGCAATACGGGTTTCGTCACGATCCAGTCGGCCGACGACACCATCCGTTTTGGAGCAGCCGGCGACGTCACGTCAACCAGCGGAATCGTGACGATCGACGCAGACACAACTAACAGCGGCAACGGCTCCGTGTTTATGGCCAACGGTGCGGTCATCAATGCGGGTAGTGGCCTGATCGACATCGACGCGGACGTCAACGTGACGCTGGGCGGGCTCGTGACGACGGGTGAAGTTCAGATTAACGCTGTGGCCGGAGCGATTATCGATGGTGGTAACGCCAACGTGGACATCACCGCCGCGACGGCTCAGCTTCTGGCAGCAACCGGGATCGGCGACGCGGGAGATACCAACGGCCAGCTCGACACGGCGGCCAATGGTGCATCGCTGACGATTGCGGCTTCGACCGAATCCGGCGACATCAACGTGACGAATACCGGACACCTGATTGTCGGAACGGTCAACGGTACGGTCGGTGTGACGATTATCGATGCTGCTGCTGACGAAGGTGGCGACGACATCACGCTGATCGCCAGCAGCCCGCTGACGGTCAATACTCCGGTTGTCGACAACGCAGGCGGCGACATCACGCTGACCGCCACCAACGATGGCGGCAACGACGATGACCTGACGATCAATGCCAACGTGACGGCCACCGGCGGCAACGGGTTCATCGACCTCAATGCCGGCACGGACCTGTTCGTTCAGAACAACGCGGTGGTCTCAACCGTCGGGGCGGGAGCCATCACCGGCGACGCCGTTCGGCAGATGGTTATCACATCGACCAATGCTGCGGTGCAGTCAGCCGATGGGAGTATCACGCTGAACGCCAACCAGGGAGTCGCTCAGAACTTCGCCTTCGACGGACTTGTGATTGACGGTGGAGCCGAAGTCACCACAGCCAACGGTGCCATCGCGTTGAACGGTCGAGGTGGCACAACGGCCGGGAACGACGGCGTTCACATCGGTGGCGCTGGGGCTGGCAACACCGGCACCGTCAACGTTACCGGGGCGACGGGAACGATCACGATCGTCGGAACCGGCAATGCCACCGGCACGGCAGAAGGTGTGATCATCGAAAACGCCGGGTCGGTCATCAGCTCGACCGGCGGAGCCATTCAGATCACCGGTATATCGACCGCTGGCGACGATGGCGTGGAAATCACCGGAGCCGACATTACGGCGACCAATGCTGCCACGATCACTCTGATGGGCACCGGCGGCAACGGCCTTGCCACTGGCATGGGGATCAGCATCGACGGCGGCGGGACTTCGGCCATCACCAGTGACGCCGGCAACATTCAGTTGACGGGTATCGGCGGAACCGACGACGGTATCGCGGTGAATTCTGCCATCGTCAGCAGCAACACAGGCACGATCACACTCAACGGTACCGGTGGTACCGGCGGCAACTCAGACGGCGTGATCGTGATTGGGAATTCCGCTCAGATCACATCCGGAAACAACATCGCCATCACCGGCGTTGCCACAAACGGAGACGGTGTCGAGATCGCCTCGGGCATCACCAGCCCGATTGACGCCACCGGAGCAGCAACCATTACCGTTACCGGAACTGGCGGCGGTGGAAACGTTGCCGTGCAGATTGATTCTCCCATCGACAGCGCCACTGGAGCGGTGACGTTCCGAGCGCTGAATGGTGGAACGACGACTGATGACATCACGTTCGGAGCAGCCGGCGACGTCACGTCGACCAGTGGTCTGGTCACGATTGATGCCGACACAGCAGGTGGTACCGGCGACGTCTTCATGGCGGACGGGGCTGTTATTAATGCCGGAACCGGACAGATCGATATCGACGCGGATCTTGACGTTACTCTGGGCAGCATTCAGACGACCAGCACGACGGAATCGTCGATCGACATCAGAACGGCTGGAGGGGGCGTCATTGATGGCGGCGATACCGACACGGATATTGTCATCGGAGCGGGCGGGACGCTGTCGATCCTGGCACGCCGGGGTGTTGGTTCAGCAAACGCCATCGATACCGACATGACGACGACCACGATCGGGGTGTTGAACACCATGACTGGCAACATTCAGATCGACAACTCGACGGCAGCTTTCGCGACGTCGCTGCTGACGGTTGAGACAGTCAACGGAAGGGTCGGCATTGAGAACTCGGCCACAAGCGGCACGGTTGTGCTGACGAACGCGTCGGCGATCACCGTGGCAGACAACATCACGTCGGGCGGCGACATCATTATTACGCTGAACGACAATGCCGGCTTCATTGACGATTTGACCGTCAACGGTCGCAACTCGGCCAACACAGCGGACCTGCTGATCAGCACGACCAGCAATGGAAGCATCACGTTCAACGTGGGCGACGATGCAGTCGTCAATGGTGATATCACTGTTGCCGGAGCGGCTTCGCGAGTCACATTCAATATGGACCCGTCCGCAGGCGATGCTGAAGCAGCCAGCAATGCCAACGATGGAGCAACGCTGACAATCGCTACGGATCCGGCATCCGACGTCAGCGTGATCACGACGAACTCTGCAGGCAATGCTGCGGCGGGAACGTTCATCAACGGCGGAGACCAGAACGACACGTTCAACTTCGGTCCACAGCCAACGACGGACTTTGTCGTCAACGGAAATCCGCCAGTTTTCGGTGATGCCGATGTGCCTCCTGGCGACATCCTGAATCTGGACCTCGTTAATGTGACTCGCGGAAACGCCATTCTGACGATTGGGGATCCGGACGTCGGTGACGATGCCGCTGCCGGTACATTCACATTCCAGAATCCAGAGACCGAGCAGTCAGTCAGGTATACGAGCATTGAAACTGTCAGCGCCGTTGACTCGACCAATCCGATGACTGATGCCGACTATCACCTGGTGGTTGACCTGGGCATCGTCGGTCCGCGAGCCGCTGGAGCCAGCACGCTGGGGTATCAGGATGGTACAGCCGACACCGTCGATATTCGTCTGAACGCCGCTGGCAGTGGTGACGTGGAAGTTCGAATCGATGACGGTGCCGGTGCCGTGCAGGTCTTCGCTGGTCAGAACGATCAGATTCTGTCGCTGACCGTGATCGGAACCGACGACGACGAAACGGTCGTGCTGACTGAAACAGCCGCCGGTCTGCCATCGTTCAGCACGCTGGATGAAGACGCCGGCATGAACTCGATTGCTCTGGCAGCTCCAGCAATCAACAACACGGCGAACAACGGCGGCGTTTCACAAGGATCTCACCTGGGGACTGCCTTTGAGACGCACATTGATCGCGAGCCAGTTGTTGATGCGAACGGTGCGCTGGATATCGAAGCCAACCATGTCACGCTGCACTTCGAAGGCGGAGCGGGCGTCAATGCTCTGCGGTTTGACCTGCTGACTGATAAAGATTTCTCGTACTTCTCGGATCTGGTTGACGCCGGAAACAGCGGAAACATCGGCATCGTCGACGACGTCAGTAACCAGATTAACCTGGCCATCTCGTTTGCAAATCTCTCGCCAATTGACATCAACGGTGCTGGTGGGGATCTGCGAATCGATGCAACTGACACCCCGGCGACTTACCAGCTGACAATCAACGATGTCGGCGGAGCGGACGGTGACACTCAGATCGTGGGTGACAACGGCTTCGAAACGACCAACTTCAGCGGTTTTGCAAACGTCGAAATCTACGGCGGTACCGGCTCGGAAATCATCGACCTGGTCAGCGTGGACGGAGCGACTCCGGCCAATGCTGGTGCTGAAGCACTTGTGACGCTGCGGCTGGACGGTGACAACACCGGTAACGCCGGTCAGGGAGCCGGGTCGGCTCAAATTGGAACGGACACAGCAGCAGACCGAATTCACGTTCGCTCGCTGCCGGGGACCGTCGATCTGACGATTTTCGGTGGGGCCGGGGACGACCAGTTTGAAATCTTCAGTGCTGACACCGCTGGTGACAGTGCGAACACTGTTGACCTGATTCTCGGACAGATCTTCATCTCGCCGACGGCTGGATCGGGAGCGTCTGGCGAAGACAGTCAGGACGAAGGCGGTACGGATTCGCTGACGATCGTCGACCGGGCTGACACCAGTGGCGACACCGTGAGGTTCACTCATTCGGGGTCAATCGGCGGCGGCGACGGTGTGGCCACAATCGACGGTCTGTTCGATGCAGGCACGGGCGTCGACCTGACGGTGAACGTCAACATCAACGAGTTGATCTTTGTCGGCACCGACGGCGCCGACACACTGGAACTGAACTTCGGTGGAATCAGGCATGACCTGGACAACATCGAAATCTACGCTGCTGGCGGTCAGGACATTTTTGACTTCGAAAATGGAACCGACACACCGGCCGGAGCCACCATCCTGCTGGATGGTGACGAGCGAGCAACAGATCCGACGGTCCCAGCCAACACCGGCATTAACAACGACACGATCGATTTCAGTGCGTTCACGACTGCTCGAACAGTGACACTGACGGGTGTCGGGCCGACAAGTGTGACGCTGACAGCGGGGACTGCATTCACTGTCGCAGCGGCACCGGCAACAACAGCGACACTGCTCAACGCCCTGGACAACAACACGGTCGATTACCCGGCCGCCGGGACGGACATTCTGGTCATCAGCGGAACGGACACGGACGGGAACCCGTTCTCCACCAACTTCAGTGTCAACTCGGCAACGACGATTCAGAATCTGCTCGACGCGATCAATGCAGAATTCGACGGTGCCGTGGTGACGCTGAACGGAGCTGGCGAGCTGGTTGTCACAGCAAATGCCACCGGCCCGGTTTCGCTGGCACTTTCGATCAACGACCGAGTCGGAAACACCGGAGCGACGACATTCCCAACGATGAATGTGACCGACGATGGTCTGGGCGGCTCGAACGAAACACTGCAGACTGCTACGGCGCTGACGCTGGAAGTCGGCGGCGGGAACGCTGTCGGAACGACGCTGCTGAACGCTCTGGCTTCAAACGCTGCAGCTGTCGGTGGAGTGAACTATGACGGTGCTGGCGGTGCAGGTGCCGACACCATCGTCATTTCGGGTGTCGACACCACTGGTAATGCTGTTTCGGCAACGCTGGCGAACGTCAACGCAACGACAACGGTCAACGACCTGCTGGGAGCGATCAACGGAGCATTCACCGGAGCCACGGCGACGCTGGCTAACGGCATCATCACTCTGCGAGCCGACGCTGAAGGTACTTTCCCGCTGGCACTGGTCATCAACGACGGAGCCACGAGCGACGGTTCAACCCGCTGGGACAACCATATCTTCGTGCAGACGACTCTTGGAACGGCGACCGTGGTCGATGGTTTCACCGGCTCGGAAACCAGCATCAACGGAACGTTCACCAACATCGATTCGTTGCGTGGACGTGACGGTGCCGGGGACACGCTGATTGCGGCTGATCTGAACAACCACTGGGATCTGTTTGACACACCACTGGCGGCTGATTCCGCACGAGGTAATAACCTGGGCGGTTTCCAGGGAATGGACCACGGAAATCTGGTGGCCAGCCGTTCGACGGCTGATGCCAGAATCGGTGGTGCGACAACGGTCGGACGTCCGACAGCACTGGTGCTGAGTGTTCCGATTGTTGCGACGTTCCCAGAGCAGGATCTGATTTTTGCTTCGTTCGAGAACCTGGTCGGGGGAAGTCTGAGCGACCACTTTGACCTCCGTGACGGTGCATCGGTTTCTGAGTTTGTTGACGGGGCTGGCGGCAATGACAGCATCGACTACCGTGACTACACGTCATCGGTTCTTGTCGACCTCTTCACCGGCACCGCGACAAATATCAACGGCGGTGCGGCCGGTGGCCTTGTTGCAGGAACTGGCGGCGGCACCGATGACAACAGCATCGAAAACGCCATCGGTGGTTCTGCCAATGACTTCATTGCTGGCGACAACGACGACAACATCCTCGGCGACGGTCCGGGGAGCGACTACTTGAACGGTGGCGGCTTCCGGGCAAATGAACCCGCTGCTGGTGCTCTGCCAGGAACTCCTGGATTTATCGGAGCTGGAACCAGTGGCAACGATATCTTCCGGATCGAACCACTCGGTGGCAGTGCAGACATCATTCAGGACATCGCCGGTAGCGACACCGTCGACTTCCGTTTCGCGACCGCTGGTATCGGTAACGGAACCACATCCTTTGACATGGACATCACCAGCGATGGCCTGGGAGTTGGTGCTCCGCAGACTGTCAATAGCGACGGCGGGGCCAACACCGTCGACTTCCGACGTATCACGACGCCACTGACGGTTGATCCTGACGCGGTTGGAGCTGCCGTCATTCCTCAGCCGGAAACGGCGAGCAGCTTCATCGAAAACTTTATCGGCTCGACATTCAACGATTACATCTTCATCGATCCGTTGTCGCTGAGCGGTAACTTCCCGGTTGGCTCGCCACCGGTCGCTCGAAGCGTCGACGGCAACAATCCTCCAAACGCGACCATCTTGGGGGGTACCGATCCGATTCCTGCCGGCGACACGCTGGACTTCGATTCGAAGGGACGAATCGTCCTTGATACCGGTCTGTCACTGACGGCAGTCGGAGTCGGGACTGTTGCCTACCGCGACATCGAAACGTTGCTGCCGTTCGAGAATGCTCCGGCACGAGTGCTGAACAATTCTGACGTCGGCTTCAAACTGACCGGGGATGGTCAGCATCCGACACCAGGCATCGGCTGGGACCTTGTGCCGAACGCTGCGGCAACGGGAGGTTCACAGTACGAACTGCAGAGTGCCTCAGACTCGCACACGGCCACATGGCTGTTTGATGGTGTGACGCCAGGTCTGTATCGAGTCTCAGCGACATGGGCAGATCAGGCATTTGACGCGGGCGGTGTCAAACTCAGCTCCGCAGCTCCATTCAGTATTCTGGATGGTGATCAGGTCGTGGCTCGCGAACTGATGGACTTGGAGACCCTACCGGACGACTTCACGGACGTTGGTTCAACATGGGAAGACATCGGCGGTCTGGTCTGGATTTCCAGTAACTCGCTGTCGGTAGTGCTCGACCCGGCTGACGGTCAGACGGTTGTGGCTGACTCGATCCGCATCGAGCGGGTTTCGATCGAAACAACGCAACTTTCATCGGCTGCGGCCATGGGAGCGATGACGCTGGACGTTGTTGACGCAACGGTCTTCCCGGCTCCAAACTTCCAGCTGAGGGTCGGGGCAGAAACAGTGACGGTGAGTGCCGTTAATGTGCTCACGAATCAGTTGACTCTGACGGCCGGGCTGGCGGCTGCCCATTCAGCCGGTGAATTCACGCAGGTTGTCCGACCGGAAATTGAAGTCCAGGTTGGTAAAGCTCTCATTCTGGACGGCAACGGAGAACTCGACTTCGGTATTACTCGAGTCGGATCGGCGATCGAGAAGACTGTCCGCATCGTCAATAACGGCATCGGCGATTTGACGGTAACGGCTGGTGCTGTGCCGGCCGGATTCACGTCGACGCTTGCTGCCGGGCCGACAACGATTGCGGCCGGTGCGACATTGACGTTCGGAATCACGATGGACGCGGGCACTGTTGGCGATTTTGCCGGCGACTTCCTGTTCACGACGAACGATCTGGATGAAGACGAATTCAGCTTCCGCATTGCCGGAGCTGTCGCAGATTCGACGATCATCGACGATGAAGACGCCGCGTTCGCGACTGTATCAGGTGACTGGAGTCACACCGTCGGTGCTGGATTTGAAGGCGACTACACATCAAATTCTGTCGGCGATGGCGGAACGTCGACGTGGACATTCACCGGCTTGACCCCAGGTAACTACCGCGTCTCGGCAACATGGCCACAGACGGATTTTGCTGGCGACACACTCAGCATCTTCAACAACCTGTCATCAGAAGCCAGGTACCGTGTCTTTGACGGAGCCGTTGGTGCTGCAACTCTTGCGGACATACTGCTGAATCAGAAGAGCACTCCGGACGACCTGTCAGCAGACGGCGGATTGTTCGAAGATATCGCCACGTCGATTGCCGTGACGGGGACGACTCTGACCGTTCAATTGAACAACAACAGCAACACGGGGGCCGTCATCGCGGACGCAATCCGGATTGAACGTCTGCCGGATCAGATTCTGACAGTGACGACTGATGGCGGCGCCACGAACGTCGTGGATGACACGACGACTGTTTCGTTTGGTGCTCCTCTGACTGCCGCACCTGTTACGAAAACGTTCACGCTGACGAATACCTCGGCTGCTGGCAACAATATCACGTTGACTGGTCCGATCACGCCTCCTCCAGGCTTCAGTCTCTCGCAGAGTTCTGTGTTCGGGACCGATGCGACGGCGGTCGTTCTGATGCCGGGCGATTCAACCAGCTTCGTGCTGCAGTTCGATTCAGGTGTATCCGGTGCCGCGACCGGTCGCGTTTCGATCACAACGGACGTTCCGACCAGCAATCCGTTTGACTTTATTGTGACTGGCTCAGGCTCGCCGCAGTTCGTTGACAATTCAGACGCAGGATTCTCAGTACCAAACGGAACGATCCAGACGGCCACTGTGCTGGTGCCGGATGGTGTCTGGAACCTCTTCTCGAACACGGGGCAGTCGTCCGGGGGCGATTACCTGGTCAAGACGCAGGGGACAGGCACGGATCTGGCCCGCTGGACATTCAACGTGACTCCTGGAATTTACCAAGTATCGGCAACGTGGCCGGGCAACGCTCTGGCAACTACAGCAGCTGCTTTCAACCTTTACGAAACCGCCGGTGGCACGTCGCTGCAGTCCGTGTCGGCGAATCAGCAGACTCGTCCGGACGGCTTCCTGGATTCAGACACGTTCTGGGAAGATCTGGGGACGCCGATCACGGTGACGACCAACACACTGGTCGTAGAGCTGTCAGACCTGTTCGCCAATGGCAACTACGTGAATGCGGATTCGGTTCGCATTGAGCGAATTACCGATCCGGAAATCACCGTGACGAACGGCGGAGCGAACCTGATCGATGGCACCTCCACGGTGAACTTTGGTGTGACCACAGCGGGGACGCCGATCGTGCAGACATTTATCGTGCAGAACCTTGGCGCACGAAACATGTTTGTCGATCCAGCTTCACTGGCGGCATCAGTTGCCGCAATTCCTGGCTTCTCGCTGACCACATCGTTCACGAGTACGGAGATCGCTCCTGGCGGGTCGTCGGTCTTCCAGGTTCAGCTCGACGGCACAACAGGCGGGCGGTTCTCAGGCACGATCGAATTCAACGCGGACGACTTCGACGAGCAACTCTTCGAGATCAATGTCTTTGGTGACGTTCTTGCCGCTGGTGCTGGAGCCACGATCATTGATGATAATGACGCCGGATTTACTGTACCGAACGGTAGCTTCTCACCAGCGAATGTGCGGCCAGGAGTTGGATTCGGCGGAGATGCCTCAAGTCCAACGACACCGGCAGGTGGTGCCTTTGCCTCACTCTATGCCGGCAGCCCGACGGATGAAGCGAACTACACGTTTACCGGGCTGACACCTGGTGGCCTTTATCGGCTGTCAGCAACATGGCCGGTGCTGGGAGCGTTTGAAGCTTCGAACACGACGTTCTCGGTATTTGCTGGAAGTACCGCCGGAACATTGCTTGGCACCGTGCAGCTCAACCAGAGAATTGCACCGGATGATTTCACCACTGGCGGGTTCGGTTTCGAAGAGCTGATGGGACCATTCACCCTGCCAGCTGGCGAAACGACTCTGGTCGTTCAGATCAACGACATCGCTAACGGTATTGTTGTCGTTGATGCGATCCGACTCGACGCACTGTCGATGTCAGAAATTGCGGTGGCTCAGGGAGTCACGCCTCTGACCAGCGGTACGTCGACGGTCGACTTTGGCACTGTCGCTCCGACAAATCCGGTCACGAGGACGATTACGGTTTCCAACAACGGAAATGCGAATCTGAACCTGACAGGAATTCGATTGCCGAACGGCTTCACTTCGACCTTCACGACGACCACGATCGCTGGTGGTGGATCAGCAAACTTTGACGTCGTGATGGTTGCCGACACGGTCGGTGACTTCTTCGGTGACGTCGTGCTGACTTCTGACGATTCGAATCAGAGCGACTTCCGATTCAGCGTGTCCGGCGCGGTGACCAACGTCACCATCGTCGACAACGGCGATGCCGGTTACGTCGATTCCGGTTTCCAGACAGGAACGGAAGCTGCCGCTTTCGGTTCGGACGTCGATATTCCGACTACTCCGGGCGGAGCACTCGATACCGCAGACTGGACAATCAGCGGTCTGACTCCTGGCGTGTACCGCGTGGCGGCCACATGGGCCACTCGCGGACATTCCGCCGTCTCGAATGCACCGTTCACCATCCACGATGGAGCGACAGCAGCTGCTGCCACACTGGCCACGGTGTTGATCGACCAGTCGCAGAATCCTGACGACTTTGCCGATGATGGAGCGTTCTGGGAATACCTCGGCGATCCGATCACGATCACGGGTACTGAGTTGACTGTCCGTTTAACTGATGCCAATGGCCTGGTGCTGGCCGACGCGATTCGTGTTGAACCAGTGACGACTGCTGAAATCGGAGTCTCCCTGACGGTCGGTGGAGCGGCAGTCGCCGATGGTGGTCGTATTGACTTCGGCGAAATTGCTCAGGGAGCAGACGCTGCTGCGGGCACGATCAACGTGACGATTACCAATCAGGGAGTCGCGCCGCTGGAGCTGGGGAATGTCGTCCTGCCGGCAGCCGGGTACACAGTGACGGCCTTCAGCAGCACGTCGCTGGCAGCCGGTCAGACTGCCACCTTCGACATCGTTCTCAGTACGGCTGCGGCCGGAACGTTTGCCGGCGTCATTTCAATCGGCAACAACGACAGTGATGAAGACCCGTTTGACATCATCGTCACCGGGACGGTTTCCGACACGCTGATCATCGACGATGGTGATGCAGGCTTTACGCCGATTGGAACCGGCTGGAATTCATCGTCGCCTGGCTTTGACGGCGATGTGCAGACCACAAACGTTGCCACAGACACTGCAACATGGGTCTTTAGTAATCTGCAGAACAACGGTCGGTATCAGGTCTCTGCCGCGTGGCCTGCCGGAATCGCGGGGACGACGGTTGCCAATGCGACTTACACCTTGTCAGGTGGTGCGACAGGGTCGGCGACCTTCAACCAGAATCTGGCTCCGGAAGACGCGCTCAACGCGATCTTCGGAACGGTCGTGGATCGTGACGAAACGTTCGCCAACATTGGCGATGTCTTCGTGCAGTCCGGAACGACGCTGACCGTCACTCTGTCAGCTGTCGGTGCCGGAAACCTTGTCGCTGACGCCGTTCGCCTGGAGCTGCTTGATCGTCCGGAAGTCCGGGTCACTCAGGGGACCACGAACGTTGTGGATGGAGGAACGTTTGATGTCGGGACAGCCGATGTAGGCACACCGACACAGACGACATTTACGATCACCAACGATGGGTCCCAGGATCTTATTCTCGGCACAACGCTGACACTGCCGGCTGGCTATTCGCTGGTGAATCCATCAGCACCAACCCTGTTCGACGGAGCCACCGCGACGACGGTCACTGCCGGAAATTCAGTCTCGTTCGATTTGCAGCTCGACGCCGTAACGGCGAATACATTTGTCGGAGTAATGTCGTTCACCAGTAACGATGCTGACGAGACGCCGTTCGAAGTCAATGTGACGGGAACAGCCAGCGTGGCAATCGCGTTCGACGGCGGAGCGACTGCGCTGATCGTCGATAATACCAGCGAGAACTTCTCGTCAGTCAATTCAGCCAATAAACCGTGGGGAGCTGACCGACCTGTCGGCTTTATGGCCGGTCAGGTGACGAGCGGAGTCGCCGGTGGCGAGACTGCAACGTGGACGGCGGGAATCGCTGCCGGAACCTCGCGAGTGTCTACGACGTGGTTTGCACAGGCGTTCGCCCAGACGCAGGCCGAGTACCGCATCTACGACGGTACAACTGCCGGCACGCTGCTCGGTACAGTCTTTGTCGACCAGCATGTCGATCCGAGCATTTCTGAGGTTAGTGTTGGAACTCCGACCAACTTCGTGCCTGGGACCAGCTTCATGGCTAGTGGTGCCACCTGGCTCGAACTCGGAGAATTCGCCTTTGGCAGCGGTACGGTCACAGTGCAGCTGGTTAATTCGCAAGGACGCATTGCAATCGCGGATGCGGTTCGGTTCTCGGCGCCGGGTACGCTGGATGCGGAAGACATTGGACCGGCTCTGCCAGTCGAACCAGATCTCATGCAGGAAAACCTGCCGGCCATCTTCGATGCCGCTTTGAATATCTGGGAAGCGAGTGGGCAGGCAACTGCCGAGCAAATGGCTCAGCTGCGACTGGTTTATCCAGTCATCACTGACCTGTCGTTAACGCAGGTCGGGCAGTTGTCCGGCGGAGTTCTGTCTCTGGACTTTAATGCTGCTGGTCATGGATGGTTCGTTGACCCAACGCCGAACGACAACAGCGAATTCAACACGCTGGCTTCGTTGACTCAACGAAACGCCGGTGGGAACAGTCACGCCGTTGGCGATATCGACCTGTTGACCGTCGTCCTGCACGAACTGGGGCATGTTCTGGACAAGCCAGATCTGGACCCCGTCTCGAACCCGACGGATCTGATGGCCAATACTTTGCCAACCGGAGTTCGACGACTGCCCGAGTCCGTCAATGCCACGACATCAACGGCATCCGGCGACGTGGTTGTCGACCTGCCTGCCACTGACGGGCACGTTGATGTCAGTCTGTTTGACGGCTATCTGGTGATTCAGTCCAACCAGACAATTCTGGAACGCATCAACGTCGCGGCAGCGCAGACGCTGACCATCAATGGTACCGACGGCGTCGATAACTTCCGGATCGACCTCGATCAATCCGGTGACCTGGACCTGGCTGCGATCTTCGTTCACGGCTACGGCGACGATGACGAAATCGTCCTGGATGGCGTACCACAACTGCTGACTGGTTCAGTCGCGATCGACGGCGGCAGCGGCAACGACCGCATCGAAGTCCGAAGTGGCCAGCGAACAACGATCACGCTGAGCGGTTCTGATGGTGATGACACTGTCTACGGCGGTATGGGCGATGATTCGATTGACGGTGGGGCAGGGGATGACATGCTGTTCGGCGGCTCGGGCAATGACCGAGTCAACGGTGGCATCGGCAACGACGTGATCCAGGGCAACACTGGTGACGACACCCTCGTCGGTAACGACGGTGACGACAACATCCACGGCGGATCAGGGCACGACGTTCTGACCGGTGGAGCCGGCAACGATTCCCTGTCTGGTCAGGGCGGCAACGACACGCTGATTGGACATGACGGTGACGACGTGCTCAACGGCGGAGCCGGTCGTGATGCTCTGAGCGGTGGAGATGGTCAGGACCAGCTTCGCGGCGGATCGCAGAACGACCTGCTGGCAGGTGGTATCGGTAACGATGAGCTGATGGGGAACTCGGGTCACGACACACTGGCTGGAGAGGATGGCGACGATTCGCTCAACGGTGGGCAGGGACAGGATGCTGTCGATGGTGGAGCTGGAAACAACTTCATCTTCGGTCAGGACACTGTTGACAGCCTGTTCGGTGCTTCCGGGCTTCGGGATGAACTCCTGCGGAATCCGCAGGAAGATGTTCCGGAACTCGCCAGCGGTAGCGATACCTTCATTGCGGTTACGGACGATTCACCAGCCGTTCCTGAAAACGACACCGAGAACGATCCGGCTCCAACGCCGGTTGTCGACATCGACTTCAACCTCTTTGCCGAATGGATCGATCTGGTCTAACGGCGATTTTGAAGTCTGTTGTCAACAGTGAGTAATGGAAGACACATCGCGGGCGCCTTCAGAAGCTCTGAAGGTGCCTGATGATGTGTGTTTGTCTCTTGCTGCCCTGTCAGTGTGAATTCCTGAAGTGCCGATTCAGCGGCTGATCATCAGGTAACAGGCATGTTTCGCCGTGCCGTCCGCGTCGCAAAAATCATGCTGCTTCCGGCTGCGACACACGGGAGTGGATCAGATGCTTTGCGTGCTCCAACAGGCTGACTGCCCCACCTGACAATGAGGAATTGATTGACTTTCCCGCCACCTCTGGTGGAGCGGGGAAGAATCTCGTTCGCAATTGATGAATCGATTGACTGGCTGCACCCGTCGGCCTGGGAGCACGGATAAAGTCTCAGGATCTATTTGCTTCCCGATGCTGTCCAGGGTCTGTCGAAGTCATGTCGCAGGAAAAACTCGCCACCGCCGAACTGTCAGCATCCCACGGAGAAGTTCCGTGGTCGTACGTGCTCTGTACCGGTTGGTTTGCGTTGTTTTTCGTCTATTTCAGCTACATCCCGCTGTGGCATACCGACATCTGGGGGCATGTTGCGTACGGCCAGTGGATGATCGACCACGGGCGATTGCCTGATGTGGATCCGTTCGTCGACCTTGCTCAGGCAACTCCGCTGGTTGCAACAGCGTGGCTCTCTCAATTGCTGTTCGGCGCGTTAGAACGTAGCGGTGGCCCTGAGCGACTGTCGTGCGCGTTTGCGGTCGTTTCAGTGTCTACTTACCTGATGCTGACGCTCCTGTTTTACCTTCAGACCAGACGCCTGGGCCTGGCCGTTTTCGGCAGTATTCTCGCGTGGCTGGCCGGGTGGGATCGCCATCTTGTGATTCGTCCAGAGCTCCTCGGATATTTTTTACTGGCAGCTCTTTTGGCACTGCTTTCAGCGGCACGCCTGCTCGGTTATTCCCGTCAGAAACCGTCACCTGTTACCGCCATTGTGTCTCCTGAACGAAAATGGTGGATTCGTTGTACGGTGGGGCTGCTGTTTTCCTTATGGGTAAATCTGCATGGCTCTTTTGCCGTCGGGATTGTGGTGATCGCGATTCTCGTGGCTGGTGAGCTGTTTGATTGTGTGCGACAGAACCGGTCGATCGTTCAATTGAAAAATGCTCCAGTCTTTCGCGAGTTGTTGACACTGCTGGCTATCGCGACTGTCGCAACTCTTGTAAATCCGTACGGGTATCAACTTCCGCTTCACGTTCTGGCATTCGGGTCGCACCCCAATATGGCGTCAATCAGCGAATGGTTGCCGCCCGAATTATTCGGTGCGACGAGCGTGGCCGTCTTTGTTGTTTCAGTCGTCTTTCTCGTGACGCTGCCTTTGCGCAACCGGCGACCGGCAACGGCAGAGTGGTTGCTCATCCTGGTTTTCACCGTCGCTGTCTGTCTTCGGACAAGGATGGTTACCTGGTACGCGCCAATTGCGGTGCTGTCGTTGTTACCAGTATTGCGCGACCTGATGTCACGTGTTGATAATAAGCCGTGGCTTCAGCGGCTCCATGCGGTTTTGAATGGTAAGTCGCGAGTGCAGGCTGCTTTGCTGGTGTTGCTCGTCTGGCTGGCCTTCAGTTTCACACCGATCAGTCAGCCTGTCCTCGGGGGGCGACCGCGTCCGCCGGAAAAGCTGTTCAAAGACGATACGCCGCTGGGGATCACCATGTACCTGCGAAAGGCCGCGCCTCAGGGGCGAGTCGCAAATCCACAATGGTGGGGAGACTGGCTGGCCTGGGCGGGGCCGCGTCAGATGAAGCTGATGATGACCACGAATTCTCTGCATCTCGTGCCGTCAGTCCACTACGAGAATCATCGCGCAATTTGCTGGGGGCACCCCGGAATTAAGCAGCGACTCGACGATTACAACGTGCAAACAATTGTGGTGGACACATCACTACAGATCGAGCTGTCCCAATACGTGCGCAAGAGCGATGACTGGATCATCGACTACGAAGATTCACAAGGACTGGTGGCCTCAAGAAAGATCACAACTAATGGTAAATGAACAGACAAAGGTCAGTCGCGATTCAAATTCTACGACGGACACTCCGGCGCTCTGGATTGCACTGGCCGGCGCCGCCACGCTCTTCGTGGAATTGACGGTGATTCGGTATGTTCCCGGCCAGGTTCGAGTGCTGGGGTACTTCACAAATTTTGTGTTGCTGGCAGCGTTTCTTGGGTTCGGCCTGGGAATGATGGTTCATCGACGCTGGGCTTCCAGCATCTGGTTGTCCTGGTCAGCACCTCTGGCTTTCTACGGAGTTGTCGGAGTGACGGCACTTGGGCAGATCTACCAGGTATTGCCAAGTGCCGACGAGTTTCTGTTTCTTGAATACCGTTCGCGCGGTGTGCAGATTCCGTTGTATCCATTTCTAACAATCAGTTTTCTGATTCTGGCGATCAGCTTTATGCCTCTCGGACATGTTGTGGGGCGAACTCTACAGGGCGATCGTCCACTCTGGCGCTATGGCCTGAATCTGATTGGCAGTCTGATAGGGATCGGCGTTTTCTCAGCACTGTCGAGCTTCTCGCCGGCCCCGTGGGTCTGGATGCTGATTGCCGCCGGCTTCACATTTGTTGGACTGCGACAGGCTCCTCGATCCTGGATTGCTGCCGGTGCGGTATTCGGATGTTTTGCCGCATTCACTGCCTGGCAAAGTACGACCGACGCCATCTGGTCGCCGTACCAGAAAATCACAGTCGGCCCGCTGCGCGTTCATGACGAAAAGGGCGTCGTTCAGGAATGGTGGTTACCGACACTGACCGAGCAGGAACGCGGCGAGCTGAAAGAATTGACGGTCGAGGAAGGGTTCACGATCCGAGTCAATGATGATTCATATCAGACGCCGGTTGATTTAAGTGACTCTGCACTGGCGAAGAATCCCGGTCTCGGTCTACTCAGACAGCAATACGATCTGCCGTTCAAGTTATCACAAAACGTTGGTGAAGTGCTGGTGCTGGGAGCTGGTGCCGGCAATGACGTGGCCGGAGCATTAAGAAATGGCGCGACGCGAGTGGATGCTGTCGAGATCGATCCGGAAATTCGTGCTCTCGGAAATCAACACCCGGAACATCCTTACCAGGATCCCCGTGTCACGGTCCACCTCAACGATGCCAGAATCTTCCTTGCCGGAGCGCAGAAGAAGTACGACATGGTCGTGTTTGGCCTGATCGACTCGCACGTGCTGTTAAGCCATCGAAGTAATGTCAGACTCGATTCCTTTGTCTTCACCGAGGAAGCGTTTCGCCTGGCTCGGGGACACTTGAAGCCCGGCGGGCTCCTTGTCGTCAGTCATGCAGTCGGAACCGACTGGTTCCAGGATCGGATGCGTGCGACTCTCGCTGCAGCCTTCGGCAAGCCGCCAGTGATGCTGACGATGCCTCAGGCGATCGGCATTTCGTATGTTGCTGGAGATTCAATCCGTGCTGGTGATCCAGTGCCAGCTGACACTTTGACGCTTCGTGATGACTGGCCGTTCGTGTATTTGCGGGCACCATCCGTGCCGAAGGACTACTTGATTGTCATGGCTTTGATCGCCGTGGCATCAACGGTTGGGGTTCGGCTTGCCGGACGCCGCGGCGGCAACGGTTTCAATTCGCATTTCTTTGCACTCGGTGCTGCATTCATGCTGCTTGAAACTCGCGGACTTGGCGTGCTGGCTGTGAATCTGGGATCGACGTGGAGTGTCAATGCGGCGGTATTTGCCGGCGTTCTTGTAATGGCCTTGCTCTCAACCGTGCTTGTTGCGAAAGCTGGCGAGTCCAGGCAGGAGAAGCTTTCTCGAATTGCGTTCCCATCACTGGCGGTCATGTTGATCGTGAGCTTCTTTGTCCCGGTCGCTGAATTTACGTCTCTGTCGTCCCTCGGCAGAGTAGTGACGAGTATCTGCCTCGTTTCTGTTCCGCTGTTCTGTGGAGGCGTGATCTTCGCCGTCAGTCTGAACCGAGCAGGCGATGCAGATCGCGCCATGGCCTCTAATCTCCTCGGCGCAATGGCGGGGGGCCTGGTCGAGTATTTCAGCATGATGACCGGGTTCCGAAACCTGTTGGTTCTCGCTGCCGCGTTCTACTTTGTTGCAAGACTAGCCCGAAATCGAGACTCGGGCGTGTCGACGGGTGAGCTATCTCCAGAATCCTCCGCAATTGCTGGAACAGCGGATGGCGCATCGTTGGCGACGTCTTCGTGAAGCCAGAAGCTCGTGCAAAATAGAATGTGAAAAGCTGCCATCAATCGACAACGGTTACGAAGAAATCAAGTGGTCACCTGCTGGTTAATGACATCGCGACCTCAAACAATGTGCTCATGCCATTTTTACGTGGACACGAGAGAGACGCACAGGCAATTAAGAATTGCGATCTCGGTGGAACTCGATCTGTTGCCATGACTTCGCGGGGATGCGCACGCGGCGCCAACTGCTCACTCAGGTAGACACCCCTGGATCTCGCTTCACGTTAAGTGGTACTTCAGCAATCAAAAAACTCGTGGCGAATCACGTCAATATTGTACGCGAAATCGATCACATCAGGAGAATTCAGTTGAATTTCGCGAATCGGCACATGAGCTGCTTAAAGTCCTTGTGGGATCCCACCTTCGCGACTGCTTCCATGTTGGCAGCGGCGCAATGTTCATGAGGGTTGCGTCGCAGCCCGAGTACTACACTTTTGATTCAGGAGATGTGAAATGAATTTGATGCAGAAGTTTTGGATGGATGAAGCTGGTGTCATCGTCTCGACCGAGATCATCCTTGTCATGATGATCCTCGTCTTCGGCCTCATCGCTGGTATGGCATCGCTGCGCGATGCTGTCGCTCAGGAACTGGGTGACACAGGTCTGATGGTTAACTCCCTCAACCAGACCTACAGCTTTGAAGGTAACACGAACAGCGTCGATGGAAACGTCAACGCTGCTACTCCAGCCTCACTCTTCGCTGACCTGTTGGATGAAAACAACGCTGACACCACCGACGAAGAGCCTGCTGGCCTGAGCCTGGAAGCTCCACTTCCAGCTGCTGAAACATAAGCCGAATGCTGCGGAGATGCGTAAACGTTCACTTGCATAGCAGTCTACTTTGCAGCGGGACGTGGGCCGACACATCTCACCTCGTCCGGTTTTTTCACTCGCGTCCGATGATACATCGGGCGCGAGTGATGCGGGCCTGAAATAACAACGAAATGACAGCGTGT
Organism: uncultured Planctomycetaceae bacterium; assembly: GCA_963976765.1. Lineage (GTDB taxonomy): Bacteria > Planctomycetota > Planctomycetia > Planctomycetales > Planctomycetaceae > JABMPE01. The sequence goes on along the minus strand of CAXBME010000014.1, from coordinate 143,456 downwards.
ATAAATTTTAAAGAGACGTCGGCAACAGAACCGCCGGCGTCGGATCCCACCTTCGCGACTGCTTCCATGTCGGCAGCGGCGCAATGTCATGAGGGTTGCGTCGCAGCCTGAGGACGACACCTTTTGGTTTCTGGAGATGTGAAATGAATTTGATGCAGAAGTTTTGGATGGATGAAGCTGGGGTCATCGTCTCGACTGAGATCATCCTAGTTATGATGCTCCTCGTTTTCGGCCTCATCGCCGGTATGGCATCGCTGCGCGATGCTGTTGCTCAGGAGCTGGGCGACACAGGTCTGATGGTTAACTCCCTCAACCAGACCTACAGCTTTGAAGGCAACACGAACAGTGTCGATGGAAACGTCAACGCTGCTACTCCAGCCTCACTCTTTGCCGACCTGCTGGATGAAAACAACGCCGACACGACGGCTCAAGAACCTGCCGGTCTGAGCCTGGAAGCTCCACTTCCAGCTGCTGAGACATAAGCCGAATGTCGCGGAGATGAGTCGACGTCTGCTCGCATAGCGATTTTGCTTTGCCAATCGGACGCTGGCAACACGTCTCACGTCGTCCAACTTTCACTCGCGTCCGACATGTCGGGCGCGAGTGATGTGGGGCAGCAGTTTCGAACACAACTACAGAGGTTTGAAGAAGATGACACTTTTCCAGAAACTTTATCACGATACGGCTGGTGTCGCTGTTTCGACCGAGATCATTCTCTTGATGATGATTCTCGTTTTCGGGCTTATCGCAGGGAATGTGTCACTTCGAGATGCTGTTAATCAGGAGGCTGCTGACACTGGCCTCGCGATTAACAACATCAATCAAAGTTACAGTTACGCTGGCAACACGATTGTTGGCGTTGGAACCGTGGCGGGGTCAGAGTTTGCTGACGAGAGTGATGAAAACGACGGGGCCGACACGACAGGTTCTGAGCCCGCTGGATTGAGCATCGAGGCACCAATCCCGTCAGCTGAGACTTAATCACCAGCATTCTGCTGCTGGATGTGGTTAAGTTCTGTCTTTTCCTGAGTTCAGGTACAAAACCGACAATACGGATTTGGGTGTTAAGACAATGAAATACATTTTGTCATTGTACGGCGATGAGGCCGGCTCGGTTTACACGATGGAGATCATATTCACCACACTACTGCTGGTGTTTGGAGTGATCGCCGGGTTAACTTCCTACCGCGACGGAGTGTCTCAGGAGCTTGGCGACACGGCAGTAGCGATTGACAGTATCGATCAATCGTTCAGTTATGATCTGGTTACCGCTGGAGGAGGAACGGTAACACGGTCTTTTGCAGACGCAACGACACTGGTGGACCCAGCAGGAGCTCCACCGGCAGGCCTGAGTATCACAACTCCGGCAACTGTGGAATAAACATCGCTTGTCAACGGCTCTGTTGTTGCTGACGCGTTTATCGACTTACAAGACATCTGCTCTGAGGCAATTGATATGGCACGTTTAAGCGCTGGCACACTCGCCGTGGCCGTCGTCGCAGTACTGTTAGCATTGACTGGTGCGTTTACCGTTCGTCAGTTTCTTGAACAACGTGAGGATGCCACCGCTGTTGCAGCACCTGCAAGCGCCGCGGAGGTAGTTCTGATTCCAGTTGCCGTCACTGATCTCGAACCGGGACGGCTTATTCGAGAGTCGGATTTCGCAAACATCAAAATGTCGCGGCCAGACTTTTCCAAGTCAAAGTATGCTCAGAAAGCCTTTGTGAATCGGGTTGAACAACTCAAGGGACGTGTGTTGCGTACCGAGGTGCTCACCGGTTCGACAGTTGGCCCGAATGAACTTTATGCGGAAGGTACTGGACCTACGGTCGCCGAGAAATTGCCACAGGGAATGCGAGCTGTGACGGTCAAAGTCAGCGGAGCCGGATTTGCTGACGGGTTTGCCGCTCCTGGAACGTTTGTTGATGTGCTTTTCAGGTCATCAGGGCTTGAAGAAGGCACCAAAGATATTCCAGAGACAACGATTACCGCGATGACTCGTATTGAGGTGTTGGCCGTCGATGCGACTCCTTATCCACAAAGCAAGCCGGAAGTTGCACGACGCAGCAGCGATACTCAGGAGGCGAGAGTAACGTTTGCTGTAAAGCCGTCGCAGGCGACAATGCTGAAGGCGTTGGAAGATCGGGGAGAGATTTCACTCGCTCTGCGTCCACTCGCAGAGGCCGGAGAGATGCTTTCAGAGAACGGAGAGAAGATCGATGGCGGGGCGCCGATTGAGCGACATGCACAGACTGTCATTGAAATACTGGAAGGTGTGAAAGCCACACCTGTCGTCGTTGCAACGACGGAACTGGTTGAGGGGCGAGTCGTACGAGCGGGTGACGTTCGCGTGGTAAACGCTGACGAAGTTAGTTCAAATACATCGGATGTCGTGACCTACGGAGACATTGACACTCTGGTCGGTAGAACCCTTCGAGCTGATGTGACGCCCGGACAGGTAATTACTGCTGATATTCTCTATCCGGAAGGCGTTAGCCCTGGTGTTGCAGACCGGCTTCCTCGTGGATTTAGAGCTGTTACTGTCAATATGAGCAAGAACGCGTTGGTTGACGGATTTGTCTCGCCCGGAACGGAAGTCGACGTTTTCTTTCGTGCAGAGGCTCTTGAAGGATACCCGGAAACGACCCTGCGTGTTCTCGATGGCCTGAAGGTTCTGGCGATTGAAGATCGCGTTTCCGCTGGTTCTGACGCAGACAGTAAAGGCGCTAGCGCTCAGGGAGTCCGTGTCACTCTGGCCGTGCCGCTTGGCGAAGTTGGAAGGATTCAGGCCTTGGAAGGGCATGGGACGATGACACTTGCCGTCAGGGCTGTCGGTGAAAGACCGATCGGAGAAATTGCTCGCGAACTTGAAACGACGCGGGAACAGTTAGAGAGAACTCAACAGCATATTGCAGCGCTAAAGCAGATCGGTCAGCTGGACGACTCCATACAGTTGAGCAAGGAGCAGGCCGACCGACTTGGTGCCTTGATGAATGAGCTTCCACTCCTCGAACGGAAAATGGCGTCTCTGAGCGACGAGAAGGATGCAGCAACAACTGGCGTCTCACAGACGACACTGGCTGAAGTTCTGAACCTTCCGGAACCAGCTCGGCCAACTCGGCTTGATATCTTCAATGGTGGCAGCCGTGAAACGCTGGTCTTTAATGTCGGTGGCCGTGCTGCGACGGTTAATCGGACTGCCTCTCGCGTGAACGAAAACACGACTAAGGCGAGCAACAGCTCAACGAATAACAAGTCGTCAATGCCGGTTGGGCCGGTCAAGCAGGCAAGTGATACACAAGAAGTCGATGTGGAAAATGTATCTGTGGTCGTACCAGACAGAAAAGTATCGAATGCTTCTTCGCCCGGATTACGGGAAGTAACTGATCTGCGGGCAACTGATCAAGGTGTGTCAGAACAGGCGTCCGTGGTCCAATTCGGCAACAGTACAAACAATTCATCATTGTTAGCAATGGATTTCCGAAGAGCAGCAATTAACGACAAAGATACGAATCAAACTCTAATGTCAGCAGTTACCGATTTTGGGCGAGGACTCGTTAACGGATTGAGCAAAGCGACGCTGCCTGGACAACGTGTTGAGATCGTTCGTGGTGGAGTGAAGGAATAGTACACGGACACGTATTTGCTGTGTGAACACAAGCAGATGCCAGTACTACATGACCGAGCACACTTCGTTGTGTGGTAACTGACAGGTTGAGACAGGGGCAGAGGTTAATGACAACAATCACTGTTGAACAACGGGAATTGAGACACTCTGTGTCGCAGCCCGATCCCGGCGAGCTGGACTTTCAACGGCTGAAAGTGGCTATTCATGAATTGCTTGTCGAGTCTCTGAATCTTTCAGTTGTCGATATCGCAAACGAGCAGGCTTTCGCCGGTGAACTGAGAGTCCTTGCTCAGGAACTGTGCGAACTGAAGGGAACGCATCTGCCTGCTGATAAGCAAGCTCGGCTACTTCCCGAGTTGATGGATGAAGTATTTGGACTCGGGCCTCTTGAAAAGCTGACCAGCGACCCGGAAGTAACCGATATTCTCGTCAATAGTCCATTTGAGGTCTATGTTGAGCGACACGGCCAGCTTAGCCTCACTGACGTAATCTTTGCCGATGACGACCACATTTTGCGGACAGTCCAGCGCATTGCCGCAAAGGTCGGACGTCGAATTGATGAGACGTCGCCAATGGTTGATGCACGACTTGCGGATGGGTCGCGAATTAATGCGGTCGTTCCTCCATTGGCGATTGACGGTCCTGTGCTTTCAATTCGCCGTTTCAGTGCTGAGCCATTGCGGCTTGACACAATGATCGAGAATGGTTCCCTCAGTTCTGATATGGCCGATTTTTTAATCGGTGCTGTCGATGCCGGGATGAGCTTCCTGATTTCAGGAGGGACTGGTGCTGGTAAAACAACCCTGCTCAACGCACTAAGCGAGTTCATCGGTGATGGTGAACGTGTTGTGACAATTGAAGATTCAGCTGAGCTGCAATTGCAGAATCGACATGTTGTACGTCTGGAAACGCGAGCCAATAACACAGAGGGTGTAGGCGCTGTTGACCAGCGTCAGCTTGTTCGCAATGCACTTCGCATGAGGCCAGATCGAATTCTGGTCGGAGAAGTGCGAGGAGCCGAAGCGTTAGACATGCTTCAGGCAATGAACTCCGGACACGAGGGTTCGCTGAGTACGATTCATGCAAACGACACACGTGAAGCTCTCGCGCGTCTGGAAATGATGGCGGCGATGGCGGGGTTTAATCTTCCCGTGGCTGTCGTTCGACAGTACATCGCGGCTGGGATTCGCCTGATTATTCACGTCGCCCGGCTAAAGAGTGGTGAACGAAAAGTGGTGCGAATATCAGAAATCACTGGAGTTGAGAATGGTGATTTCGTGGTTGAGGATGTATTCCGTTTCGAGCGTGCGGAAGTCGGGACAAGTGAGGGAGTGTTCTCGTCAACTGGATACTTGCCTCGGTGCAGAACTCGCATGAAGGCCTCTGGTGTAAACGTGTCTGACTGGTGGTTCAGTAACTCATCGAAGTCAGTGGAGTAATGTCTTGACCAGTTTGATGGTTTCTTCAGTCGTCTTTGTGGCCTTGTTTGCACTGTTTCTGGCAGTAGGCATGGCCCTGAAAGATCTTCAAGTTGCTGGTGCCAGCGACGCGACGCCGATAAGTATCAGGCGACAAGTGTCGGCAGCGGATTCTGAACGTGCTTCAAGCCTCGTGCAGCGATTTAATTCAGGTTTCGATCGAGTCGTACTCGAAAGTGGGACAGGTATTAGCCCAGTCGCCGTCGTGCTGTTGATGGTACTGGCAGCGGCGTTGATTGGTGGTTCGATTTTTCTAGTCGAAAAAAATCCGGTACCTGGCCTGTTGGCAGCAATATTGGGATTACTGGTTCCTCTGGTAATTCTTGCATTTTTGCGACGACGTCGACTGAACCAGATCGAAGAACAGCTTCCGGATGTGCTTGCATTAATGTCACGTGCCGTACACGCGGGTGAGACAATGGAGCAGGCTGTTGCACTGGCAGGGGCGGATACACCAGCACCGCTCGGACCAGAGTTTACAATGTGCGCACGACAGATTGGTTTGGGCGTCTCCGTTTCAAGAGCGATGGAATCACTTGGAAAGCGCGTTGCGGTTTCAGATATCAGCGTACTTTCCACGATTCTGTCAGTTCACCGACAGACCGGCGGCAATCTGGCGTCTACCCTTGAGCATCTTGCAGGAGTGGTTCGAGATCGGGCGAGTCATCGAAGGCAGATCCGTGCTGCAACGTCAGCTGGACGTCTCTCTGCTCAATTTATTGGAATTACAGGCCCGCTACTTTTCATCATCCTGTTCTTCTTTAATCGAGATCACTTGGCGCCATTGCTGGAAATGCCGATGGGAAACGTTTTGCTTCTAACAGCTGCGATTCTGGAAATTGTGGGTTTGGTGTGGCTGATGCAGATGCTTCGTGGACAGAACCAGTAACAGGATACACGAGATGATTATTAACCTGTTAACGTTCCTGAGCTTCCTTCTGGTAATGTTCGTTCTGTTTGCCGTCGGCAATCTGGTTGTGGAATTGTTGCGGAGAAGAACTGCGAGTTCCGACAGCCAGATGGCAGCAGGCGGCCCAGTTGTGACAGCTCTCGCGGCGTCAATCCCACAGTTATCCAGTGAAGTTGAGTCAATCGGGCACGATCTCAGGCGGGCTGGCGATTATCGCCGAGACGCTTTGGCTCACTATCTCGCACTCCGTAATTCTATAATTGGAATGACGTTGATACTGACGCTGGCTGCTGGTGCATTGGCTCTGGACGATGCTGTGCTGCTCCGAATTCTTGTAATTACGGGAACGTTGCTCACCATTTTTGCATATGGTCTTCCCCGCGTTTTACTGGGGTGGAAAGCGAGCAGCCGAGTTACTCGTATTCAGGACTCGTTGCCTGACTGTCTTGATATGGTCGCGATGTCGCTGACTGGCGGAGTACCACTCCGGGCATCTTTGAATCAGGTTGCTGTCGAAATTGGAAAGTCAAATCCTGATGTAGCGGCTGAGTTTGAGATCATTGGTCGGCAGGCTTCGGCGGGGTCAATGGGGCAGGCCCTGAAGCATTTCGCTGACCGGATTGATGTTCCGGACATCAGGTCGTTGGCGTCGATCGTTTCTCAGACTGAACGGCTGGGAACAAACGTTGCGCGTGCGATGAAGGATTATTCGGCTACTGTCCGTCAGGCTCAACGAAGACGTGTCGAAGAGCGGGCGAACCGTTTGAGCGTGCAGATCATGCTGCCAGTCATTTTCTGTCTAAGTCCGCCGGTCTATCTTCTCCTGTGCGGGCCGCCTGTGCTGGAGTTGGTTGATCATTTCAAAGGTCGTGATTTTCGAGCGGATGCAGAGGTTGCAATTGATAGCCTGGAAAGCGATCTATAGTTAGATCGGTGATTTCCGTGAGCGGCGGCGGATTAAGTTCATGCTCGCCTCGTTGGTTCGGACTTCCAGTTGAGACTCAGGGGGGGGGCGGGTTAGCCAGAAGCGGCGTCAACCAGGCGGGGGTAGGTGAGTTCGAAGTAACGGGTATTGCCCCGTAGTAGCAGATGAGCCTTAACTTTGGCGCGTCCTTTCGAACGAGTCTTCAGGATGGCAAACAAGCCACCGACATTCGTTTCTTGATCTCGTCAGCGAAGTCTGAGCGTCCGGCGATTCGCGACAGCATGTCGCGGCCACCAGGTGGCGAATGCAGCCTGCACTGGCGACTGGGTGTGACGCTCCGGGAGGTGACAGTCGACTCTGTGACCGTTTCGCCGCGGATAACCTGGCATGGTTTAAACGTTCTGCGATTCGTTTCGTGAAGCAACAGACTGACAGCGAATGCATCGCCACAAGACGCCGAATGGCCGGCGGGAACGGCGACTAGCTGTTGCAAGTCCGCACTATGCAAATGATGTAGTTTGCATCATCCTTGGATGCTTACCTCTAACAATCGCCTGAAGATTCTGCGGGTGAAGCTGAAAAGAAGGCTGTTGCTACTGGACTTTTCCGTGTTCGTTCCGGCGTTTGATCGCGTTTAATAAAGTGCTGTCGCGAGTTTACGGCGGTATTCGCTGACCAGTTCGCTGCCGGCTCCGAGTACGTCGAACAGTTTGACCATCTGCTGGCGAGCCTTGTCTCCGTTTTCTCCGCCGCGGTTCTGCGTGGCGACTGCGAGCAGAATTTCAAAGGCTTCCCGGTGTTTGTTATCAACAGCCAGCGCCTCGGCCAGGACGACCTGCAATGACAGGTCACCGGGATTCGCTTCGGCAGTTGCACGAGCCTGCTGGACTCCGCCTGACTCTTCGGCGTCAGCTCGCATTTCAAGCTGCGACTTCAGCTTTTCGGCTTCCGGTTCGAGAAAACCTCTTGCCTCGAGTTCGGTGATAATTCGCCCACACTCTTCATCACGATTCTGCGCGAGTAGCGTCTGTGCAAGATAGATCCTGATCGTGTCAGACGGCTCAAGTTCGAGAGCTTCCCGCAGCTTCAGTTCGGCGCCGGCAGGATTGGACTCGAGTAGTTCCAAAGCTTCTTTGAATAATTCGGCGGCTTTGGAAGGAACGAGTCGCGCTAGCCATTCTTTCAGTTGATCTTCCGGGAGCACGCCCTGGAAGTGGTCAATCACCTGCCCCTCGAAGAAGGCCACGACGACGGGTATTGATTGAACGCCCATCATCTGAGCGAGTTCGGGGTTGTCGTCGATGTTGACTTTGGCGAGCAGTAGTTTTCCGGCCGCTTCGTTGACTGCCTGCTCAATAATTGGCGCAAGAAGCTGGCACGGCTGGCACCACGGCGCCCAGAAATCAACGATGACCGGAACTTCCGAAGATTTATGAATGACCTGCTGCTCGAACTCGTCGGCCTTAACGTCGAAAATCCACGATGATGGGGCGGTCATGAGAGTATCCCTGATGAGAATCGCTGAGAGTCGTTTCCGCAAGATAGCTGATCACGTTGATTCGGCAACCGCCGCGCGCGATCTCGTCAGGCCAGACTCAAGGTATCGTGTGGCGGTTGCTTTCTTCCGAGTTGGAACAACGACACAATCTCGATACTCGCCGCAGGTTGTAACTGACTGGTGGGCGATGCCCACCAGTCAGTCTCGAAGCGACCGTGGCATTATTGGTGGGTACTGCCCACTCTGCTCAGTTCAATCTTTCAACCGGTCCCCAGGATTCATGACCAGTAAAAAAAATTCACGACTCGTCGTCGGTAGCCGCAACCGGAAAAAGTTGCAGGAGATCGCTCAGCTTCTTGAGCCGCATGGAATTCAGGTCGTCGGAATTGCCGACTTCGCTGACATTCCTGAAGTGGTCGAAGACGGCGATACCTTTGCAGCAAACGCCGCCAAAAAGGCATCTGAAACGGCGACGGCAATTAACGAATGGGTTCTCGCCGAGGACAGCGGTCTGAGCGTTGACTCGCTCGGCGGAGCACCCGGAGTTTACTCGGCACGCTTCAGCGGCGAAGACGCGACCGACGAGCGGAACAACCAGAAGTTGCTGAAAGAGCTGGCGGGGATCGCTCCTGAAAAACGCAGTGCTCATTACACCTGCCACGTGGCGATTTCCAGTCCTGCCGGAGAAATTCGGATGACCGAAGAAGGCACATGTCGCGGTCGAATCATCGATGAAGCTCGCGGGGACAACGGATTCGGCTACGACCCGTACTTTCTGATTCCCGAGTTTCATCAGACATTTGGCGAACTGAGCTCAGTCGTCAAAAACCAGCTCAGTCATCGCGCGCGAGCGTTTCAGCGTTTGACGCCGCGGCTGGTCCGATTGCTGCTGGCGGAAGCTCAAAGTTGATCTGCAATGAGGCGGTGCTTGTTCCAGACGCTGTCGCGTCGAATTAAAAAGTCAGTACCTCTAAGTGAAAGACGAATTCGCGATGTTCGATTACTTAACGAATCATGCAGTCACATCAGGGAGACTTTCCAGGATCGCGCCAGCACTGGTTCTGCTGATTTCGACTTTTCAGATGTTGAGCGGTACGGCTCAACGAACAGCCACCGCGGCTGACAGTCAGCCGAATGTCATTCTCGTGATGGCGGATGACCAGGGCTGGGGGCAGACTGGCTACTACAATAATCCGGTTCTGAAGACTCCGAACCTCGACGCGATGGCGGCAAACGGCTTGCGTTTCGACCGGTACTACGCGGCGGCTCCGGTTTGTTCTCCGACTCGGGCGAGCGTTCTTACCGGACGAACTAACCTGCGCACCGGTGTGCTGAGTCATGGTTACGCCTTGCGGCGACAGGAAAAGACCATCGCTCAGGCGTTGAAGGCGGCTGGCTATGCGACGGGACATTTCGGCAAGTGGCACCTTAACGGTCTGCGCGGTCCCGGTGTTCCGATCCTGGCTGAGGACTCGCACAATCCCGGCGTGTTTGGCTTCGATGAGTGGTTGTCGGTGACCAATTTCTTCGACCGCGATCCGATCATGAGTCGCCGGGGAGACTTTGTGGAGTTCGAGGGTGACTCTTCAGAGATCATCGTTGATGAGGCTCTGAAGTTTATCGCCAGGCAGGCGAAGGCTGGCAAGCCGTTCCTTACCGTGATCTGGTACGGCACGCCGCATAACCCGTTCATGGCTTCCGACGAAGATACGAAAGAATTCGCTCATCTCGATACCGCATCGAAAGACCAGCACGGCGAACTCGTCGCGATGGATCGAAGCATCGGCGCACTGCGCAAAGGACTGCGGGATCTCAGCATCGCGGACAATACGCTCGTCTGGTTCACCAGTGACAACGGCGGCCTGCCGAAGATTACTCCAAGCACGGTCGGCGATCTGCGAGGCTTCAAAGGCAGTCTCTACGAAGGCGGGCTGCGCGTTCCGGCGATCGTTGAATGGCCAGCTCACATCACGAAACCTCGCATCACAGAGTTTCCGTCCGTCGCGATGGACATCTTTCCGACCATTGCCGAAATCGTCGGCCTGCCCGATTCAGTCATGCAGAAGCCGCAGGACGGTCAGAGTCTCAAGGGGCTGTTTACAGAAAACTGGTCGAAGCGGGAGCAGCCGATTTCGTTCAGTTGCTTCGGCGATTCGGCATTGCTCGACAACAACTTCAAACTGCTGCTTACCGGGAAAGGCAAAAAGAAATCCTTCGAGCTGTATGACCTTGCCGCTGACCCGAAGGAGTCGAAGAATCTTTACGAGAGCCTGCCTGAGATTGCTGCTCGGATGACGACGCAGCTTGCGGCTCAAGACAAGTCGATCGCGGACAGTCTGGCAGGAAAGGATTACCCGGAAGGTCGAGTCAGGGATGGAGAGCCAGAGCCGCGTTTCTGGATGACCGTTGACGGGTACCGACCTTATTTCGACGAGTGGCGAAAACGTCCCGAGTACGCGTCACGGCTCAAGGCGGCTCAAAGTAAGAAATAGGCGGACAAGGTTCACTCGGCGCTGAAGAATTCCGCGACAGGCAGAACATTACCGAAGACTTCGATGATGTCGTCAATCGATAGTTTCTTGCGCCGCCGCGTTTCCACTTCACCGTTCAGCGCGACTTCGCCCCCCTGGATGAGCTGTTTGGCCTGGCCGCCGGTTTCGACGACTCCGCAGAGTTTCAGAAACTGATCGAGCTGCAACGGTCGGCCCGCTGCTCGTTCAGGGTTTTCGGGTGGAGTGTCGCCCGGTTCGAATTCAGCGGCATCGTCGGTCACGTTCTTCTCCTGTCTGCATCCGGCTCAGGCGGCCTGATGCGACGTCCTCATCAAATTAAACTGGTCGACGATGCGTCTGCGTATGCAGAATAGGCGGCTACGATTGCACGCCTGGCCGTCTGTCGCAAAACTCACCCTGTCCCGAACTGTCACGCGACTCCTGGCGAGAAACGCTGAGAGCGTATCTGATGTTGGGGCAGTTAACCAATCGAGCTGAAAACGCCGTGTCGGCGACCGCAACTTTGGGAATGAGGCATTATGAAGACCAACGTTCTGACGATTCTCGTTGCTTTCGCCGTTCTGGTTGTTGGGGCCGCAGATACTTCACGAGCCGCTGATGGCAAAGGAACTGCCGTGCAGAAATCTTTCGGCAAAACGGCTGGCGGCGAGGCCGTGGACGAGTTCATTCTGAAGAATGCTCAAGGTCTGACGGTTTCTGTGATCTCGAGAGGAGCGACGATTCGGCAGATTCTAGCAAAGGATCGCGACGGAAAAGTTGCCGACATCGTCAACGGTTTCGACGACGTGGCCGGTTACGAGGGCGAGGGCAACCAGTACTTCGGATGCACGACCGGTCGAGTCTGCAACCGCATTGCCAACGGCAAGTTCACGCTCGACGGGAAGGAATACACGCTTGCGATAAACAACGAGCCGAACCATCTGCATGGTGGCGTCAAACGCAGCCTCGACAAGGTTGTCTGGAAAGGCCGGCTTATCGAGCCGAAGCGGGGAGTCGGGGCCGCGTTCTCGTACACGAGTCCGGACGGCGAAGAAGGCTACCCAGGCACACTGAAAGTAAGCGTTCGATACGTTCTGACCGACGACAACAAACTCTCAATTCGGTACTCAGCAACGACCGACGCAGCCACGCCCGTAAACCTGACCAATCACGCGTACTTCAATCTCGCTGGAGCTGGTTCGCCGACCGTGCTCAATCATGAACTCCAGCTCGAAGCAGACAAGTACACACCAGCGGACGACACACTGATTCCTACCGGCAGGATCGCCAACGTCCAGGGGACGGTACTCGACTTCCGTAAGTCAACGCGCATCGGCGACCGCATCGAAGAGCTGACCGACACGGCAGCGCTCGGGTACGACCACAATTTCGTCCTGCGTAATCAGACCGGCGAGAACGCACTGGCTGCGACTCTGAGAGATCCTTCGTCTGGTCGAGTTCTCAAGATCTACACTCAGGAACCGGGCATTCAGTTTTACTCAGGCAACTTCCTGCACGGCCAGAAAGGGAAGGGCGGCAAAGAATACGCCCACCGATCCGCCCTCTGCCTGGAAGATCAGCATTACCCAGACTCAGTCAATCAGCCATCATTCCCGACGACTATCCTCAAACCCGGCGACAAATTCTCAAAAACGACGGTCTACGAGTTCGGCGTGTTTTTCAAGTAGAGCTGTAAGGGATTCAATGCGGCTTTGTTCTGTCCTGGCGTGCATGTTAGAGACAACGACCGGTATTAAATCTCAGTGCAGAGGCAGTTTGACGACGTTTCCAGACTCTATCGCGACAAGCTGAGATAGCTCAGAAACCTCGATATTTTCCCATTCTTCGCGTTTTCCATTTGGCCACGTGATGCGAAGTGCACTGATGTTTGGTCCGCCAGTGCCGGGAATAAGAATCCTGGGGTCGAGACTGGCCTGAAAGCTTTCGCCTGATGGGATATGTTCAACGAACGTCTGTCCATCGCGGCTGTATTCCACTCGGCAACCAAGTGGGTCACGGCAAGAGGATGTCCCGATGAAGCGAACGAGGACACTGTTGGGCTCTATTGAGCTATCATTTCTTAATACCGCGGCGTCTGCCTCAAGATGTTGTACAACCAGATCCCAATCACCATCGTTGTCGAGATCTGCTGACGTTGCCGACCGACCGAGCCATTCTTTTCTGAAGTAGCTGCCAACTTCGGATGAGGCATCATGAAATCTGCGACCCTGTTCGTTGAGCATCAGGCTAGGTGGCATCTTGTAGTCGTATTGTGCGCCGAGTGATGTCAGATCCCAGATATGCCCGTTTGCAATGAAGATGTCTGGAAGTGAATCTCCGTTGAAGTCACGGAAAATTGTACCGAACGAGAGCTTACTGCGAGAAGCAAGGTCAAGTCCTGTCGAACTGTTAGAGAAAACAAACCCAGCATCACCCACTGACTGAAAAAGATCATTCACCTGGTTTCTGAAATTCGTCACCAAGACGTCGTTTTCGCCGTCGCGGTTAAAGTCAGCGACACCGACTCCCATACTGGCACCTTGAACACCATCTTCGCTGACGGCTACTCCGTAACGCAAGGCTTCGTTCAGGAAGGAAAATCCACCTTGATTGACAAAGAGGCTGTTTGCCGTTGCGTCGTTTGCGACGTAGATGTCGAGTTGCCCATCATTGTTCACGTCAAAGATTGCCAGTGCCAGTCCTTTGCCATCCTTTGTATCGCAAATGCCCGATGACTCACCAACTTCCTGAAATGTACCTTCGCCAGAATTCGAAAACAGCTGGTCTGCCGCAGCATTGAATGCGGTTGGGCTGCAGGTTCGTCTTAAATGAGGAGCGTTCGGCGGATTGCATGGAGCAACGTCAGATGTCCAGTCCACATAGTTGACAACGTAGATGTCGAGAGTGCCATTGCCATCGAGGTCGGCAAATGCAGGACTGCAACTCCATACATTAGAACTGGGAAGAGCTTTCGATGAGACATTGAGAAACGTACCGTCCCCTTGATTCTGAAACAGCGAATTCTCATTGAAGGAAGCGACAAAAAGATCGCAAAAACCGTCGTTATCAAAGTCGCCGGCAGTGACTCCCATGCCGAACGAGAACAGCTCCAGCCCAGCCTTTCGAGTGATATTCTCGAACGTGCAACCGCCTTTGTTGCGAAACAACTGGCTTGAATGCTCAGGCTTGTGGGCTGGTTTCTGAAAATGTGATCCGTTGGCAAGGTATAGATCAGGAGAGTAGTCGCCGTCGTAATCGAATGCGGCGATTCCACCGGCATTCTGCTCGGTCATATAGGCCTGCTCGCTGGGACTGCCGTAGTACCGAAACGTCAGGCCACTTTCAGCCGAAACGTCGGTAAACGTGACTTCGGACAGATTCTGGTTGCGGTGGCCTGGATTCTGGAGCGTCTGACTTTCTCCCGGCGTTAAAGGTGACTTCCTGGCTGAATTGGATGGACTCGTAGATGTCGAATCAGCCTGGCGAGGATGACCGATGTGCTCGGTGTCTGTTTGCGAATGACACCCTCCAAAGAGAAGAAAGATCCCCGTCAGATATATTGCATGCAGAAAACGATTCATGGCGGGTATTTCTTATCGCGACACTTGGTTGACGACAAAAGAACATTCTGCAGACAGCTTGCTAATAGTTGATTGGAGTCAGGGCGTTGGCGAGTTCCAGCCAGGCATTCGATATCTCCTGGCTTCCTTGTTGACGACGTTGATTGTACAGCGTTGCCACTTCCCGGCAGATTTCAGGTGTTAGTTCTCCAAGTTCGATTCGGCCTGATCGGCGTCTTAGTTCTTCGGATGTTCGCGCTGTTTGTTTTCCGTAAGTGGTGTCTTCAATTGCTGCATCAACTTTGCGAAGTCGACGCCTGATGTCAGCACGACGCAGATAATACTCGGCCTGATCCGGGGCCAGAGAGACTGCACGAGTCAAGTGGAGTTCTGCATCTGCAAAATTTCCCTGACTGCTCGCCAGCGATGCGCGTGCCGATTCAGCCTGTGCTTTTACATGATCAGCATGCTCTTGAAGTTTGGCCACCAGGTCCATTCTCGCCGCAGCCACTTGGGCTTTGCCAATGTCTCCTGCTTCAACCCAGAATTCTGCTGCCCAGGCCAGTTGTCCTGGCGTTAGTTCATCAAGTTTGAGCAATTCGTTGAACAAGGCTGCGGACTCGGCGATGTTGCCTTTCAGCCAGTGAGCACGAGCCAGTCCTGCAATTACAGTCGGCTGTGCTGGATGACGTTTGTTAAAGTCCGAAAGTTCAGGCACCACTGCTTGTCCGAGCGGAAAAGCGACGGAGACCTTCAGGCACTCTGTAAGATAGCGGAGATCGTCGGGCTGATTGTGAAATCGATTCTGAACAAGTGCCGCGGCGTCGTAAAAACGGTACGTTTTTTCCAAGAGCTGGCGAAGCAGATTCCTTGCATCATCATGGTGGGGAACGCTCTCAAGAAGTGTCACAAGTTCAACTTCTGCGTCCTGATAACGCCCGGAAAGCATTAGGCATGCGGCGCGTGCGTAGGATGCGTCCGGTGAAAAGTCAACGGTATGTTTGGCTGTCTCGAACACGTCAGCCGCTTCGTCGTACCGATTCTGGCGATTGAGCGAGACGCCCAGAAGCAGTAATGCGTCATGATGGTCCGGGGTGAAGCGAAGTACCCAGCGTGCCATTTTCTCAGCTTCTTCAGGGGCATGGTCGACGACGAGTGACCGGTCTCCCTGTTTGACAAGCTGGTCGCTAATGCTTTGAACGTACGCCTTCAGGCTGATCGACCCTAGCAGGCCCACAAGTACAAGGCCAGCAGTGACTGCCAGAATTCTTCGACTTAGCGCCATTCTCTGCCTGCCAGACTATTGAAGTAATGCTGACGAAAGCGATGAACAGTCTGCTTGTCCGAGAGGACCCTCACGTCAGATCTACGCGTCAGATCGTATCGGAACCGGTCTTAGCCACAAGCTTTCCTGCTTTGGTCGTTGCCCCACTTCTGGGCGACGCGACCAAAGCAGGAAAGCCGCGACGAGCCGTTGAAAAATCGCGTGGCTGAGTCGGCTCAAGTGGTTGGGACAATGCTTTGGTTTCTATTGAGGAACCGTGAATTGTCAGACGGAATTGCCACCGAATTCAACCGCCTGAGAGGCCGGAAAATTGAATTGTCAAATCCTGATGACCAACATGTTGTGACTGTTGACGCGGTGGTGGAGCAATCGCTAGGCTCAGAAGTTCATATCACTGAATATCGATGGTTTTTCTCGGTTTTGAGATTCTTCTCAATTCGTTCCATCGGTTCAAAAGGAGCATTTGTGGGGTTTAGTCTCGGCTGTCTTAGCTTGATCGAATTTCTTCAGCAGCTCGGCTCAAAAACCCTGGTTTCTTGTCGTCCCTTCTTTTCTGCGGAGAATCTACGATGGTCAGAGTATGCCTTAAAAGGCGAGCATTCACGCTTATTGAGCTGTTGGTCGTGATAGCGATTATCGCGATCCTTGTGGCGCTGCTGTTGCCTGCGGTGCAGCAGGCACGAGAGGCTGCTCGTCGAGCCCAATGCAAGAGTCATCTGAAGCAAATCGGAATTGCGCTTGCGAATTACGTCGATGTCCACAGCATATTGCCACCAGGTGACGTAAACCGCGGCCGTGCTCATGCGAACGACGGACACGCGGCAGGTAACAATCCCGATATCAAGAACCACACCGCGTGGCTGTATCTGCTTCCTTATATTGATCAGGCACCGCTTTACGAAGAGTTTGATTTCAACTGCGCCACAGCCGGTTGGGCGCGAGCTGACGCGGGTGGGCCCGGGGCGTTAGCTTGTGGTTGGGGGACAGGGAACCCGAACTTCGACAAGGGACTGCACAGTAAGATTATTGACGTTCTACTTTGCCCTTCTGATCAAGGGCGTGATGACCTTGCCAATCACACTGACCAGGATCACTGGCATGCGACCAATCATGCATATACGAATTATGGGTTGATCGCCGGATCGCATCGAACCTGGGATGGCCAGGAGTATTGGACCAGGCAGTTGACCGTCAATCATTCATTGCCTGGTCCTGACGGTGGGACCGTCAGTGGTCCGGTGAATGGGGCGTTTGGATATAACGGTGCTGCTCGTTACTCAAACGTGACCGATGGCCTTTCGAACACAGTTGTTGTGGGGGAGACGGTTGTTATTCAGAATCGCAACAACCCGGATGCAAGAAGCATGATGTGGGCGGGCGCTCGACATCGTGGCCCGTTCCTGGTAACGCATCCAAACAACGATTTGAACCACATCAACAACGAGAGGTATCACATCAATGGCAGGCTGCACGTGCCTGGTATGACTGGCAGTGGTACAACGCCAGATGACCGTCAGCACGAATGCGTTGCATCGAGTGTTCATGTTGGCGGGGCTCATTTCCTGTTAGGTGACGGAGGCGTTAAGTTCCTGGGCGAAAATATGAATCACTTTGCTTACTGTCTTCTGACACGCATTGCTGATGGCCAGGCAGTGGAATTCGAGTAGTGTTTTGGACAAGGGGTAGATTTGGGCATGGTTTGTCGAATCTTTTATGCGCTGATGTTTTTCACTTTAATCGTACCTGTCCAGGGGTGTGGTCCAGCAACGAGGGTTGCTGAGAACATCAATCCTGATGAGCCGGAGCCACCGACGGATCCGGCAGAAATGGAACGGCTTGAGAAAGAAATGGAGAGTGTTACAACGCAGGGTGATGGATCTGACCTGGATGGACCGCCGACCTAGTGCGTGTGTCGATGTGCTATGGGGGTCGTTGCTGTTTATGATCTAGCAGAAGGACGCAGTTCCTGATGGAGCTGCGTCCTTTTTGTTTAAGGATTTGGTCAGAGGACGCGATGTTGAAATTCTCCGGGACGCCGGGATTGTTTTGGCGACCGTTTCTTGTCGCGATTTTGGACATGGATATTTGTTTTGACTTTTGTGCCAGTGTGCTCAGCTGATGGGGTGCCGCCAGGTGAGTCGAGAATGATCATTGTTGATGGGCAGATGATCGGACTTTTTAACGTTGATGGCGAGTTTCTGGCGGTGAGCAACGAGTGTCCGCATGCGGGGGCCTCTTTGGCGCACGGTACCTTCGAAGGAAGCGTTGTCAGTTGTCGGATTCATCACTGGCAGTTCTGCTTGCGGACTGGCCGGTACCTGGATCAGGAGAGGCCGGAATTCAACGCACGCACATTCACAACTCGCGTGGTGGATGGAGAAGTTCAGGTGTCGCTGGATTCTCCCGGTAACTGAGTCGCTTCGAAGCAGTGACGTTTTCGAGTGGCATGACAGTAGGCTTGAATAAGTCCTGGCAATCCGGACGAGTTTGGGTTCTGAACTCAGGTGTTGAGTGAAGTCTGCTCGAGCCGGCGGGAAAGAATTGCAGGCTCGTCATGTTAGTTGTGGATTCGTCGTGTCGAAGCTATTGCGGTGCGGTCGGTATCCGCACATTAACTACCGGGAACCGGTGTTTGTCGATCTTTCCTGAACTGATATCGTTCTCCTGGATTGCGATCGACGTCGAAGATCTGCGCTGTTAGCTGTTAGCTGTTAGCTGTTGGCTTCCCTGCATCTCAAAAGGACTTGAGAGTGATGCGAGAATGGACTCGTAAATTGTCAATGACGATAAAAGCAACATTTCTGATCGCCAGCATTGGTCTTTCAGGTTGTGGGCAGGATTCCTTCAACGGATTGCTTGGCGGTGGTGCAGAAGCTCCTGAGATTCCCGTTGCCTCGAACGGCGAAGATCCGTTTCTGAGTCAGGGGGCAGCGCAGGTAAAGCCTCCTGAGTCTGAAACTGTTTCCGGGGCCGATGAAGTTGTGGAAGGAGATCTGAGCTTCTCATTGAGAGTGGGCGACCGTTTTCCGCTGTTGAAAACGATCGAGCAGACTCTGGTGCAGGAATCGTCAGTCGGGCCGGTGACGAGTCGGTCGAATCTGACGCTGATGTTTGCGATCACAGTCGACGAAGAAGACGCCGGTCGTCGAAAGCTGGGAGTTCGATATCAGCGGGTGAAATATACGCAGGAGATTCTCGGGGAGATTACCGAGTACGACTCTCAGGCAGCTCCGCAGTCTGTCCCCGATGCGTTGCAGGTTTATCACGGGCTGGCGGGAAACAGTTTCAGCTTCTGGATTGGCGCCGACAATCGCATCATTGAGGTTCTCGATTTCGACGAATTTCTGAAGCGATGTGTTCGGCATGCACCGCCGTATCGACAACATGACCTGCTCACACGAATCGTGGCGACTCAGGAAGACGAGGGGTTCGCGAATTTCGTCGACGAAAGCATCGGTCTATTGCCCTACGATCCTCAAGCCACCGGTCGGGAGACGGCGGTCGAGATAAACCAGCAGTGGCAGAAAACCCGCACGATCATGCGACCGCTGCCGATGGAAATGCGAACGGGCTACACTCTGAGCAGTCTCACGCGTGATCGAGCCGGGATCATGATTCTGGGAACGATCGAACCGATTCAGGCTTCGCAGCTTGGCCCCATTCAGCAGACGGCAGCCAGACAGTCGATCTCGTTGAAGAAGGGCGAAATAACCGGTTCCTGCATGATCGATCGTGCCAGCGGTCTGCCACTGATGAGCCGCGTACAGCGGCAGATGGATATGACGGTTGAGGTGCCAGGGCAACGCCCGTTCGAGCAGAGAAAGATCATCGTCACAACCATCGAATCGTTTCCCACCGAGCGTACGATCTTTTCGCGATCCGAGCACCAGGCTCCGACGGAAGGACGCATTCTGAGGACAGACGGTGTTGAGGCCAACAGTCCGGCTTCCGTCTCGAATGCTCACTTCGAAGCTGAACAGCCCGGCCAGCCGCGAGCCGTCGCGCCGCAGCAGTAAATGCGGTAAGCATCTAAATAAACCGGCGTCACCAGAGGTGTTCTTGCAGATCTGGCAGTTCGATGGCCCGTTTCACGTCTTCCGAACGATGGCCTTGGTCGGTGGCACTGTCCAGCCCGACATAGCAGACTATTCATTGACGTGTTGAGTTTCGGGGGACGAACTGTGTTTGGGCGATTGCTGCTGCTTTTTATTCTGACGCCGTTGATCGAGCTGTGGTTGCTGATGCTGGTCAGCGAGCGACTTGGAGCGGCGACGACTATCTGGCTGGTGCTGATCACAGGTTTTGTCGGAGCGAGTCTCGCTCGTCGACAGGGGCTGCAAACGTGGATGGCCATTCAGCGTGAGACTCAGCAAGGGAAAATGCCGGCGGCTTCGTTGGTTGACGCGATGATGATCTTCGTTGCTGGGGTGTTGCTGATCACGCCGGGAATGATGACCGATGTTGTTGGTTTTTCTTTGCTGGTTCCTCCGGTGCGAGCGTTCCTGCGGAAGCGTTTTCAGGATTCAATCAAGGTCCAGGCAGCTGCCAGTGTGCAGGGATTCGGGGCTGGTTTTCCTGGAGCGTCGCCCGGTGCCGAAAACAGGCAGCCTTCAGCCTCTGCGAATGACGTGATCGACGTCGAATTTCATCGCCACACGGAAGATTGAAGACGATGTGCGAGGTCAGGGAGATTGCGAAATGATGGACGACGGAAGCTACGTCTGCGATTCCTGCGGAGAAGAGATCATCATCCCGCTCGACAGCACCGGCGGTTCCTCGCAGGAGTACGTCGAGGATTGTCCGGTTTGCTGCCGTCCTCATGTTATTCGAGTGACGTTCGATCCAGACGGCGAAGCGGTTGTTCGCGCCGAGCCGGAGCTTCAATAGCCCGACCGCGTTGTCGGATAATCGGTGACCAGGCGGATGATTGGTGGCCAGTATAGTCCGGCTAGTCAGCTGCCAGCTGAATGCCGTTATCGTCAATTTCGAACGGGACGATGGTTTCATCGACGGCGCTGCCACGATGCTTCGCGACGCAGAGTGCTCGGCCCATTTTCATGCCGTCACGATATTTGCCCATCAGGATGATCGTGTTTGCGTTGGACAGGACGTCGCCTGATTCGATGCGGCGTTCGATCAGTTCATCGATCATCATTTCGTGGCAGGTGTAAAGCAGCAGGCAGCCGACGTCTTCGTGGTTGTACGCGTGCTTGTCGATCGTTTCCGCGTTCTGTCGAAACTGAGCGCGGAAGAGGTCGCGAGCCACCCAGTCGGATTCCTTGCGCAGGATCTGATGATAGATGTATTCGAACATGTGGAACTGAAACGAGTCGCTGGGTCGGTCAGTCGGTTCGATGCCGTCCATGACGCAGCGTCGCACTCCGTGCACGAAATTGCCGTAAAAGAAGCCAATCGCTTCGACAATCTTTTTCTGCAGGTCGACTTTCCATGACTTCCAATCGTCGAGTTCCATATCGCTGATGGTGACTCGACGACCGGCTCGATGAAAAATGTGCATCGAATCGAAGCGTCCGGTCTCCCGATCCCAGACCTCGTGAGCGTGGACTTTCTGGCCGGCGGCTTTTTCCCGCAGCTTCCAGCCAAACAGGCGATCGGCGTAGTCGGCATGATTCTGCATGTCACCTCGAGCCGTCATGTCGAAGATGACTCCGTTTTCGCCATCCTGCTCCAGGCCTTTTCTCGCAAACTGAATGCCAAGCTGCGTTTTGCCGATCCCCGTTGCGCCCACAACGACTGTCAGTTTTCCGGGTAGGAGTCCGCCGCCCAGCATTTCGTCCAGCCGAGGGATTCCGGTCAGCAATCGATCAGTCATGAGCTACTTTCGCTGCAGGTTCAGGCTGTCGAAGCAGCCAGTCGATGTTTTCTGAGAAGAGTTGGCGTCGCGACGTTGCGGTTTTTAGTCGACGATCTGCTCACTGACGAGTGACCACGATTCTGCTTCCTGGTATCGCCTGTTGAGCGTCGTCCCGCAGGTCAGGATACGTTGTGAGGCCACTGATCCGAGACAACGAACACTCGATCTGACTCCTGCCACTGTTCCTTGTTTTTCGACAGTACAGTGACGAGTTGAGGTGTTCGCTTTTTCGTGAAGTGATTTTCGAGCTGGAGGCGGATCCCGTCGACCGTCAGCAGCGTCTCGTCGGCGAGGGCTGCCTGCTCCGGGGCCAGCCAGTGAGGTTTTCTGGCGACGCGAAATCTGGCGTTTGAATCAGACAGTCCAAGAAGCTCAAGTTCCGATTCGCGAATCCATGAACCCTTGAGATGATCTCTGGCGAGCAATTCGGGCAGAATGGTCGGGGCCGGCGTCAGGGGGTGATAAAAAATCCGGCCTTTGACAAACGCTTCCCGATGACTGACGTCGGGAAAACGGACCTCGCTCAACCGGAGCTGATGTTCGAACAGTCTTTGAGTCTTCTTCTCAAAGTTGTCGGCAGAATTAGGGCCGATGAAATGGCTGCCCGAGTCATTCGATTCAGGCGTGTGAAGGAAAAACTTGACGGCGGTTTCGCAGTGGCACAACTCGCCATTCTGATTTCGATAGAGAAAATCGAGTTCCCCAATCGTCCGGCCATTTTCTTCAATCTGCAGACCTTGTTCGACGATCTCGAAGCTGCGAACTGACAGCAGATAGAAATGGATGAGGTCTTCAAAGTACCTGCCGACTCGATACTGACGATGGGACTCGCACCAGGTATGGAGTTCTTCGGGATCAAAGTCGGATTCCCTGCAGACTGGCCAGCTCGAGGAACCATTTCCCGTAGGTAACCGGATCAGCGACGGGCTGTTGATCGTCCAGATCAAGTCTCCAGCGGCCTGAGTAGTCATTTCAAAGTCGCCTTGTTGGGCAGGGGCTCTACGTCTGCCTTGTTCGCTCAAATCCGGGGTACGGCGACGGTGAGGTCATCAGAAATCGGCTTCTTGAGCGTCGGCTGTCTGAATTCTCACAAATGTGACGCGGTAACGAGCGTTCGGCGAGACTTTGCGTAAAGGTGGCAAACTTTGCCGGTCAGGTTGAGTGTAGCTGTTCTTCCAGTTCTGCCGGTTGATACCTGTTGTGTCAGATATGCCAATTGTTCCGACCGATACCGTTGTCGGGATTACGCGCATGGTAACGCCTTTGCCGATCATGAGCCCGTCTTCGGGGCTGAGATCAGTGACAGGTTTGAAGCCATCGGGGAATCGGAGTCGGAAAACTCTGAGTGCCTTCGCCGTAATTTCATTTTGAACAATGGAAAGCGATCCGAGCAGCAGATAGCTCCGGTCCAGGGAAGGGACTATGAACATTACCACCTGGAAGAAACTGTTGGACAGAAAGCTCAACGGGCGTGGAAAACGTCGCCGGGCGGCCCAGTCTGTTGCGTCCGAGAATCTGGAGCAGCGGGTCTATCTGTCGGCCGCAGCCTCGCTCGTGAACAATGAGCTGCTGGTTCTGTCGGACGCGGATGAGACCATCGCGATTGGGACAACGGCCGATGGCAAGGGAAACCTTGAGTTGCTCATCAACGGGCAGCCGCATTCGGGGTTGGCCACTGTTCAGGCCAGCCAGATCTCTTCGATTCGTGTCATCGGTGGAGCTGGCAGCAATCTGATCGATCTTTCCAGAGTGATCGCTGCTGACTTCTCGTTCGTCGATCCGGTCACTGGCCAGCCGACTTCTGTTTATGTCGACGGAGGCAACGGGGACGACACAATTCTGGGATCGTTCGATCTGAACGACACGCTGTTTGGCGGCGATGGTGATGACATCATCAATTTTACGCCGGTCAGTCCCCCGTCAAATCCGTTGAACGTTGGATCCACAGCGTTGAAGACGTCGCCGTTGCGGGCGCTGGCTGGAACTGAAACGGCGAACGTTATTAACGGCACAGACACCATGCTGTTTGAGTCCGTCGGAATTGTCGGGAACGCCATCGCCGGCTCAAGCACCGGGACATTGATTGCGCCGAGGTTTGTGCTGACTTCCGCTCAGAATGTGGCAGGACTCGCGGCAACGGACGCACGGTTTACGCTGGGGACGGACACGTTCGCCAGTGTGGCGATCACCATTCATCCAGACTTTGACGCGACACAGCTCGGCACTGACTCGGCGAACGATCTGGCCATTATCGAGCTGGATCGCGCGGTGACCGGCGTTGTCCCCAGTCCGTTGTACAGAAACGCTCCGGCAGTGAACGACCTGCTGACGATCGTCGGCTTCGGGGCGGGGGGCGATGGTACGACTGGCCAGGACATGACGTTCGGAACAAAACGTTCCGGCACGACTCCGGTTGATGTCGTGACTCCAACATTGATCCAATGGGGCTTCGACAACGACACGGAAAGCAACATCGCTCCTGGTGATATCGGCGGTCCAAACTTTGTGCAGATTGGGACCGAGCTGTTTGTTGCTGGTATCAGTTCGTTCAACTCGCAGCCCAACGCCGCAATTGGTGACGTTGCTTCGGCAACTCGGGTCGACGCTTACGCCAGTTGGATTGACTTCGTTGTGGGAACACCAGGCACGAGCAATCGTCAGGGCAATCTGACGATCGACGGTGGCGACGGAAACGACACTCTGAACGGAGCCGACGGAAACGACACCATCAACGGCGGTGACGGCAACGACATGATTCTGGGCTGGATCGGCGACGATGTCCTGGCAGGCGGCGATGGCGATGACACGATTGATGGACACGACGGCGCTGACAGCATCTCTGGCGGCGATGGAGCGGACAGCATCGTCGCAGGCGCCGGTAATGACACGGCAAACGGCGGCGTCGGGAATGACACAGTTGTCGGCGAAGGTGGAAACGACTCGCTGTTCGGCGGTGGCGACGACGACCTGGTACTGGGAGACGGTCGACGGGCCACTTCGCCTGGCGACGACACTGTCTTCGGGAATTCCGGCGATGACATTCTGACAGGCGGTGGTGGCAACGATGTCATTGACGGCGGTGACGGTGCTGACCAGTTGGATGCCGGTGACCAGTCGCTGTCGATTTCCGACGCGACAGTAGGCGTCGAAGGAAACTTTGGAAGGACAGCTACCGCTGAATTCACGGTGACTCTGTCGCGACCAAGCGCCCTGACCGTGACTGCCGACGTTTTTACCATCAATGGAACGGCGACCGCTGGATTCGATTATGAGAGTTTGAATTCCACAATTACTTTCGCTCCGGGAGTCGTCAGTCAGACGGTTAGTGTGCCGATCATTGGCGACACGCTTCCTGAAACGAATGAAACATTCTTTGTGCAGTTGGCGAATGTTTCGAACGCTGTGGTCATTGACGCGTTTGGTACGGCGGTCATTGAAGACGATGGAGACGGAGTTCAGCAGGTCGTTTTCCTTGACTTCGATTCGGCAACGAATTTCTTCGTCGGCGATCATTTCTACACGCAGGCGGAACGCGACGCGATTCAAACGCGGCTGGAAGATATCTATGGAAACTTCACGGTCCTGTTCACGCAGACTCGTCCGGTGTTTGGGCTGTTTTCGACGATTCTGATGAATCAGTTGCCGCCGGACGGGCAACCGGGGGGCTTTGCATTTGAGATAGATTTCAGAAATCAGAATCTCGCTGGCGATGCCGTCGTCGACGTGAACGGTCTTCTCGGCGGAGTTGGCCAGCCTCTGGCGTCAAGTACCAACTTTGTCGAACTGACCGCGAAAGTGGCGGCCCACGAGCTTGGACACCTGATGGGGCTCCGACATGGTGACGCCTACGGGCCGATTGGATCGGGGATTGGCGGAACACCTGGCTCGACTGGTTACACACCGGCCTACCCGGGCTCCGTCGGAGCTATCGGAACGACGAGTCATATTATGGCTTCACCTGCCACTGGCGAAGTTACAACAGATGCACTGAGCGGGCAGTCTCTTGGGGCTCGCTCTGCCGTGAAGCTGGCGTTCTTCAGTTTTCAGGGACAGGTCCTGACGGAGCAGTTTGGAACGCATGCAACTCCAATTACGGCACAGCCCGTCTCGCTGGCAGACCTGGTCGTTCCGAATACCGAGTTGACGGGAAGCCTTGCCGGTCTTGAGTTTGACGTCGACGCGACAACTGTTGTCGGAGCGTTGCAGGTGCCCGGCGAGGTGGATTTGTATTCGTTCGATGCGAACGCGGGTCAGCTTTTCAACCTGGAGCTGATGTCGAGCGTTTTTGCAAACAGCTCGGGCACTGCCCCCAGGTACACTCAGTTCTTTGATACGCAGATCTCGGTCGTCGATGCCAGCGGCGCAGCGATTCCGTATTTCGCGGGTACGGCTATCAACGACAACGAATTCGAGTCGACAGATTCCATCCTGATCGACCTGATGATTCCAACGGACGGCACCTACTACATCCGGGTTGAGTCTGCGACTGGAGTTGAGACAGGCAACTACGAACTCTTTGTCTACAGCTTTGCCGCAAATGCACCAGCAACAGGTCCCGTCAATGGCACGGTTGTTCCGTCAACGGCCGGAGTAACTCTGATCGGTGGAGCAGGGAACGACACCCTTGGCGGTACCGAGAACGACGACCTGTTGATCGGGAACGGTGGCAACGATGTCATTGTGGCGGTGGGTGGTGACGACACTGTTTACGGCGGCGGAGGAGCTGACCTGATCGACGGCGGCAACGGGAATGACCAGCTGGACGGGCAGGGCGGACGGGATACGATCACCGGTGGAGCAGGCAATGACTTCATTGATGGCGGGACAAGTTCCGACTTCATCTACGGAGATGACATTGCAGGGACGCTGTCCGGAAACGACACGATTACTGGCTCAGCCGGAGCCGATTTTATCGCAGCCGGAATGGGCGATGACATTGTTTACGGCGGCAACGACGACGATAGCATCTTCGGGGAAGATGGTCAGGACACGATCTTCGGGCAGGGCGGCGCGGACGTCATTAACGGCGGAGCAGGTGACGACACGATCGTCTGGAAGCAGGATGGCCAGGACATCATTGACGGCACAGATGGGCGTGATCAGGTTGAGGTTCGAGGAACATCCGGTGCAGACACGATCACGGTCGGTCAGTCTGGCAGCACGCTGACCGTGACCGGTGGCGGGTCGACACTCAATCTGCCCAACGCGTTGCAGGACTTCGCAAACGGGCTGGAAGAGCTGGTCATCAATGGTGGCAACGGAGCGGACCAGATCATCATTACCGATGTCAACAACGTCGGATCGATTCTGATTACGGCCAACGGGCAGAACGGCGACGATACGATTAGTGCCGCTGGAGCGATGCTCGGCGTCGCGAACCTCCAGCTCGACGGGGGCAATGGCAATGACACTCTGACCGGTTCGTCCGGCAACGAGACACTTCGCGGCAGTGCCGGCGACGACTCACTCAGCGGTGGCGATGGTGACGATACGCTGGTTGGGGGCGACGGTCAGGACGTACTGAACGGCGACGCCGGTCGCGACATCCTGAGAGGGAACTTCGGCAACGATACACTCGATGGTGGAGATGGTGACGACACTCTGGAAGGGAACGAAGACAGCGACATTCTGAGCGGGGCCGACGGTAACGATTCAATCAGTGGCGGTCTGGGCGATGACATTCTGGATGGAAAAAGTGGGGATGACATCCTCTTTGGCGGCGAGGGAAAAGACGTTCTGCTCGGCGGAGCAGGGGATGACACGCTCGACGGTGGCCGAAACCAGGACACGCTTCGAGGTCACAGCGGCAACGACAAGCTCCGCGGCGATCACGGGAACGACCTGCTGTTGGGCGGGACCGGCAATGACACCATCGATGGCGGAGACGGTGAAGACACCATCGACGGCGGGGCTGGCAACGACGGCATTGTCGGCGGAAACGGCAATGATCAGATCAACGGAATGGGTGGTAACGACACCATCCTTGGCGGCGACGGAGACGACATGATCTCCGGTGGCGCGGCTGCGGACACGTTGCTTGGTCAGGAAGGCGACGATGGAATCAGCGGCAACGGTAGTTCCGATGTGATCGACGGCGGAGAAGGCGTCAATGGACTTGCCGATGCTGATCCGCTGGTCGACAGAGTCTTCACTTCGGGAATGCCGTTTGAGCTGACAACGGCGATCCTGGCGAACGTTGACGCCAGTAATTAGACCATTTTCATGGTTTCTGCGCAGGAGCTGGCACGCTGAAAACGAATTCTGAAAGTGCTCTCGTGGATTGACAGTTGGCTGCTCAGGAGCGGGTGGATACGAAAAAACCGCGAGGGACTGCCTCGCGGTTCTGGCGTGATGGGTGCTGCTACTCGTCCATGATCTGCGTTTCTTTTTCGGAAGCGGCCGCGTTGATCATGCCTTCAAATTTCTTGGTCAGCGTCTGGACATCGTCTTTCACGGTGTCACGCTGGTCTTCGGACATTGATTTGTCCTTCTCAGCGTTGTCCGCATGCTTATTCGCGTCACGGCGAATGTTGCGGATGGAGACTCGCGAGTCTTCAGCGAATTCTTTGATCCGCGACACCATCTGCTGGCGACGTTCGCGTGAAAGCGGCGGAACGTTCAGTCGGATGACACGTCCGTCGGACATCGGAGCCAGCCCCACGTCGCTCGACTGAATTGCCTTGACGATCTCATTCATCGTGCCGGCGTCGAATGGCCGGATCAGAATCTGCTGAGGCTCCGGGACCGTGATATTGGCAACCTGCTTGAGCGGTGTCTGAGATCCGTAGTAGTCGATGCGGATCGAGTCGACCAGGCCGGGAGTCGCTCGACCGGTACGGAGACCTGACAACTGCTCGGTGAAAACGGTGACTGCTTTTTCCATCCGCTCTTCGGCGTCGAGAAGAATTTCGTCAGCGTCCATGATTGATTCCTTAAGGGTTTCCGATAGCGAAAGATTGAATTTATTGAGTCGATCTCGACCGAATTGTTGCTGCCCGAACGGCGAGGTTCAACGTCGCGAGCGATCAGCATCGAGTTGCGTTGCCGAAACGAGTCACTTCGTCGGAACCTGCAGGCAGGCAGGCAGTCAGCCAACGCGTGTGCCAATTTTCTCTCCGCCGATGACTCGTTCGAGGTTGCCTTCTTTCTGGTAGTTGAAGACAACGATCGGGATGTTCTGCTCCATGCAATGGTGCATCGCCTGAGCGTCCATGACTTTCAGATCCTGTTGCAGGACATCCTGAAATGAAATGTCGGAGTACTTTACGGCGTGCGGATTCTTTTCCGGATCGTCGGAGTAAATTCCGTCGACTCGCGTTGCTTTCAGGACGACGTCCGCTTCGATTTCCCGAGCTCGCAGAGCCGCTGCTGTATCAGTCGTCACAAATGGGCTGCCGGTTCCCGCGGCGAGGATGACGACTCGTCCTTTTTCAAGATGCCGGACACAGCGTCGACGGATGAACGGTTCGGCGACACCTTCCATACGGATGGCCGTCTGCAGGCGAGTCGGCACTCCGACGTTCTCCAGCGCGTCCTGCAGGGCGAGGCCGTTGATGCAGGTTGCCAGCATTCCCATATAATGGGCGGTTGGTGGGTTGATCGATGCGCTGAATGCGGCGAAGTCCCGACCGCGAAGAATGTTGCCTCCGCCGCAGACAATGGCAATCTCGACGCCGGTGTCATGAACTCGGCGAATCTGCTTCGAGATGCTGGAGACCTCGGCCATCGTAATGCCGGACTCGCCACTTCGGCAGAAACAATTACCGCTTAATTTGAGCAGGACTCGCTTGTAGGCTGCTCCCGATACTTTGGAAGAAGAGCTTTCCAGCTCAGACATCGTTCATCTCCAGTTGAAGAATCCGTTCTCGACGCCGTTCGTTTTGCGTCACCGTCAGGAAGATTAGCGACATGATCGACGATGGCCAGTGACCCAACGAAACGAGGGACAAAAGAACGATGTCTTTTGTCCCTCGAAGTTATTCAGCGTCAAAAAGGTCGACTGTCGTTGCTAGTTGCCCAGTGACCATCGTGTGAATCCGACAGCTTTGTAGCCGGATTCAGCAAGCGCCTGGCTGACTGTTTTGGAATCGTCTTTGGCGAATGCCTGATAAGTCAGCACGCCTTGCTCGACGTAAAAGTTTTTCATTCGTCCGTCGACGATCTTATCGACGATGTTGTCCGGCTTGCCTGAAGCTTTCGCTTCTTCTGTTAGGCTTGCGCGTTCAGCATCGACGGCTTCCTGCGACAGATTGTCGGCGTTACAGAATGCTGGTCGCAACGCGGTGATGTGCATGGCAACGTCGCGCAGAAGGTCAAGGTTTCCAGAGTCACCTTCCGCCTGGAAAAGTGCACCGTTCTTGCCGTCGTGGTGAACGTAGCCGTTGACTGGGCCAGCAACGCGAACGATTCGTCCGACGACAATCTTTTCGCGAATCTGGTTGGTGATATCTTCCCAGAGGTCCCGCAGCGTCTTGCCGGCAACTTCTGGTGCTGCCTGAGTGAGAAGTTCTTCTGCCGTTGCGGCTCCAGGGCCGTTCAGCAGCTGGCTGGCGCACTGACGAGAGAAGGATCGGAATTCTTCACTGGAAGCAACCGGAGCCGACTCGCACTGAACTTCGACCATTGCACCTTCGCTGCCGTCTTCCTTGATGGCAATTTCGATCAGACCTTCGGTCGTTTCGTTATCGGCACGCTTGATCTGAATCTTCTTGAACTGCTCGCGGAGGATTTCAATGGCCTTTGCTTCGTCGCCGTCGGCTTCCACAAGCGCCTTCTTGCAATCCATCATCGGGAGTGTTGTTTTTTCACGCAGCGCCTTAACGGCGGCGGCTGTTACTGCAGCCATGTCGAATTTCCTTCTGCTGGTTTCTGGATGAAAACGAGAGAATGCTGTCCCGAACAGAATCCCTTCCGGTACGGGAACACTGTGAAACGAGATCTGAACTCGCGGCGACGATTCAGTCGCTATTCGACACAGAGACGCCAATCAGAGTTCAGAAGCCAACAGCCCGGCGAGCATACTCGCCGAGCTGTTGACTGATTTTTTATAGCGATTACAGGCTTGGAACGGCCTTCGGCTCTTCAACAGCCTCTGCCTTTTCGGCCTGCGGAAGTGAGCCGCGACCTTCGTTGATGCCAGCAACCAGCTGTTCGAGGATCAGGCGAATCGAGCGAATGCTGTCATCGTTGCCTGGAATCGGCAGGTCAACGGAGTCTGGATCGGAATCTGTATCGATCAGGGCGACGATTTTGACTCCCATCAAACGGCATTCATGAATGCAGTTCTTTTCGGCACTGGCATCGATCACGACCACGGCCTCAGGAATTCGGTTCATGTTCCGAATGCCTTCGAGGTTTCGTTTGATCTTTTTGAATTCACGTCGCAGTGTCGATTGTCGCTTCTTGGAGTACGAGGCCAGTTCACCACTCGACTCGAGCAGTTCCAGCTCTTCCAGCCGCTTCAGTCGACCGCGGACGGTTCGAAAATTGGTCAGCATTCCGCCGAGCCATCGTTCTGAGACATATGGCATTCCGCAGGCCGTTGCGGCTTCCATCACGGGCTCAGCAGCCTGACGCTTTGTACCAACAAAAACGACCAAGCTTCCCTGCGAGGCGACCTTCTTCAGGTACTGCTGTGCTCGCATGAGTCCGCGGACTGTTTCTTTAATATCGATGATGTGAATCAGGTTGCGGCGACCATAGATGTATGGACGCATTTTAGGATTCCACCGACTGGTGCGGTGTCCGAAGTGGACACCAGCTTCAAGCATTTCCTTCACGTTAATCTTCAGCATCAATTCATCCTTTGCCGTTATCCGGCCGCAACGAATGCGTCGCGTGTTCACACTTCGTCCGGGAAAGAAACCAACAAGGATTCTGTCCCACTCTTATTCGCCGGTTGCGGGCAATCGAACACCCGAAAACGGAGCTGGATTCCCAGGGAAAACCTCTGGAACCAGCCAGCAAGCTTCGCGAGCATTTCCAGGAAGGCTCGGCAACGAAACCCGCAGAAGAAGAGCAGAAGCGTTGTGGTCGTCCACGAAAGCGACTTCTGAAAAGCTCGTCCACCACCGGGGCAGACGAATCGAGGCAAATGCTAGCCACATCAATACTTTGCGTCAAACGTCGGATCTGGCACTCCTGTCTGCACAGCGGGTTGCTGGAAGAGAAGCGGGGATGATCTTTAGACTCAAACGTTTCAGCTTCACATGGCGTGGCTCAAGTGCCGCGAGCTGGTCCGGAATCGTACCCGGACGAGAATCTTTATCGACTTCCTGGGCGGAGTTCTGAAATGGCCGTTAGTCAAATTATTCTGACAGATACTGACTCAGGCGAGTTTATGAAGGCAGGGAAAGTCGATGCCTCGTCAGGAGTGACACTGTCCGGGTCAGAGAATTGGTCGGTTTCAAAGCGAACGCTCAGCGGCGGACCGTCGGATGGTGTTGACGTGGTGGATCTGAACAATGGCGAACTCTCGATTTCGATTTTGCCGTCACGAGGCATGGGGCTTTGGCGAGGCGAGTATCATGGAATTCCGATTGGCTGGAATTCTCCCGTCGCGCGGCCCGTTCATCCGAGTCTCGTCAACCTGGAAGCCCGAAGTGGCCTCGGCTGGCTCGGCGGTTTCAACGAGCTGATGTGCCGATGCGGCCTGTCATTCAACGGGCCTCCGGGGATTGATCGAATTGTCGACGAGACCGGAAACGTCTCAGAGTCCGAGCTTACTCTGCACGGCAAGATTGCCAATATCCCTGCGCACCACGTTGAAGTTGAGATTTCTGACGAAGGGCAGGGCACGCTTAGTGTCACTGGAGTCGTTGAAGAAACGATGATGTTCGCTCCGGCTCTGCGGCTGACATCGACCGTTTCGACGGAAGCCGGCTCGAACGCCGTGACTGTGAAGGACGTTGTGACGAATATCGGTGGCACGCCTGCCGAACTGCAGATGCTCTACCACACGAATATCGGTCGACCGTTTCTCGGTGAAGGATCGACGATTGTTGCCCCGATTGCCGAAGTCGCCCCGCGCGATGCACACTCGGCAAAAGGCGTCGCTACTTTTGATCAATTTGGCGGGCCAGTGGCGGGGCTTCCTGAAGAAGCGTTCTTTTTTGAACTGATCAGTGACTGGAAAGAACAGACTCAGGTGCTGCTCAGAAATGCTGAAGGCGATCGAGGTCTCAGCATGAGCTTCTCCACAAAGCAGCTCCCGTGCTTCACCCTTTGGAAAAACACGCAGGCAGAAGCTGATGGGTATGTCACTGGTCTGGAACCTGGCACGAATTTTCCGAACCTGAAAACTTTCGAGCGGGAACGCGGTCGCGTCATCACTCTGGCTCCGGGCGAGTCCTACGAAACCAGCTTCGAGCTTCGAGTTCATGACACGTCTGAAGAAATTGCTCAAACGGAAAAGCAAATCCGATCTCTGCAAACATCCCACCCGCGCCGCCACGAAAGCCCGCTCGACCGCTTCTCACCAAGCTGAGTCCCCCTGCAAGGCTGAGATTTCTGTGGGTTGGAGATCGAAGAACTCCCAGTCGTCGAGCGTTACCAGTAATTGCGACTCACTTTGCCGTGGTGTGTTTGACGAAGAATTCAACAATCGGCGTCGGGTCTTTCAAAGCGTGAGGATGATGGCCCACGCCCGGTTTTGAGATCACTGTGATGTTGCCTCCGAGAGCTTTATAACGGGCCTCGATGATCGCAGAATTTTCTGCGACCGGCACGACATCATCCGCGTCGCCAACAACGTGCAGGATCGGAATCTTTGCTTCGGCCAGCGGTTTCAGCTGATCGATCGGGTTGCGGTCGTATGTCAATGCCTGCTCTTCGGTCAGCCCGTATGCTTTCAGGCAGGTCTGCCATGCACCGCCGCCGCCTTTTCCTTTGCCTTTTCCACCTGGCCAGCTTTTGAAATCGCACACCGGAGCGTCGCCGTAAAGGCATGCGACTTTCTCGGGATTCGCAGCGGCCCAGTTGTAAATGATCAACCCGCCTCGACTCATGCCTTCCAGAGCGACCTTCTTTGCAAATCCATGCTTCGTCGTCAGGAACTCGTAAAAGTCGTCCCAATGTTTGACGGCCTGAGGATTCCCGAACAGGTTCCCGACATCGCAATAGGCAATGTGGTATCCACGTTTGAGCATCTCAACATCGGCCTGGGGTTCATGGCCGAAGAATCGGGCACGCCAGATCCACGGCTTCCCGTCAGCGGCCTTCTCCGGCGACACGACGATGCACGCACGCTCGCCTACTTCGAAGTCGCGCCGCACGAAGCCGTGCCAGTTGGATTTCTCACCGGAAAATTTCGACTCTGCATGCGCGGTGGCAACCTGTGTTGTCGCGATCAATGTTGCAAGCAGAGCTGCCGTAGCGAGTTTCCTGGATGTGTTGCCTGCGGAGTTGGCCATGTGATTCTTTCGTTCGCCTGCGAGGAGTTTGCTGTTTCGGATCAAGGGAGAGATGGGAATCAAACGGTTGGCCGTCAGAGTTTGCAAGAGAACCTGCCGATCGCTTGCCGGGATCCTGACGCCCGAACGAAGCACCACCCGGCGGCGACTTTGTAGCGGTTGGCTCTGGGCGAGAGTCAGGCTTTAGGGAGCGTAATGACAAGCTCCAGACCCTGATCAACTTCTCCAACGACGAGCGTCCCGGAGTGCGCGTCGACGAAGCGTTTGACAATGGCCAGGCCCAGGCCGGTGCCGTGTGTTTTTGTCGTGAAGAATTCGTCGAACAACTTTTCGCGAGAGTGTGGTTGCAGTCCGGGGCCGTTATCACGGAGGGATACCTGCAACGACGACCGACCGTTGAGCATGGCGTCCCGCCAGGTGGCTGTGATGGTGACCGGGTCTTCGCAGGCTGCCAGAGAATTGTCCAGAATGTTGCGAAACGCCTGGCGGATCAGAAACGGTTCGACGTGACAGGTCAAGTCGTCGGACTCGGCCTGCTGGATGAGCTTCGTCTTGCGACCGTCGCGTTTCACAATCAGCTCGTCCCAGGCCTGCTGCAGTAACTCGTCCAGCCGCTTCGGTGTCGTGGTGACTCGAATCGGGCGAGCGTACTCGCGGACGTCTTCGTACAGGCGGTGCAGGTCATCCTGCGCGAGCTGGATGCGCTGAATCAGCTTTGTCGAGTCCGGATCGTCAGTGCCGATAATTGCCGAAAGCATGTCGAGCGATGCCTGACTGCGTTGCAGAGCGTTGCGGCTTTCGTGAGCCAGTCCGGTCATCGCCGTTCCGATTGCTGCCAGTCGTTCAGCCTGCAACGCTCGTTCTTCAGCCAGCTTTCGTTCTGAAATATCTCGAAGCGTGGCGACCGTGTGAGTTCGTGTGCCGTCTGAGTCGTTGACGGGAGAAAGGTGCAACTCCACAAACGCCTGAGAATCCCCTTTGCGATCAATCACGATTTCCCGGGTGATAGCCTCACCCGCCGACAGGTGCCGATCAAAGTCTTCAACGATGCGTCTGTCGGTTGCGGAACTTTCGAAAATCTGCGACGTGCAGCCGACGAGTTCTTCCGGTGAATATCCGGTGATGGTGAAGAGTGCCTGATTGGCAAACACAATTCGCGAGTCGAACCATGTTTCACCGACCTGCGAGATCAGAACACCTTCCTCAAGGTCGGTGATGGCTGTGTCGAGGAGTCGCAGACGCTGCTCAGCGACGCGGCGAGCGGTGATATCATGCCCGACGATCAGGATTGCGGGAGTGCCGTGATAGTCATCCAGCCGTCGCGTATTGCAGATCAGCCAGCGGTGCTGCCCGGGATGACACTCGATCGAAAGCTCAAACTCATCGACGCTGCGACCTCGCTCGACCCACTGAAACAGTAGTTCGTATCGCCTTCGGTCCTTATCAGGAAGGAATGTGTTGAGGCAGTCGCTTCCGGTCAGATCTTCGGCCTTGCGTCCGGTGAAATGTTCGGCGAATGGATTGACCCAGGCAATTGTTCTGTCAGCACGAGCCAGCACGATGACGCAGGCGGCCGATTCAACAAGCTGCTGAAATGCTGCCTGAGACTGCTCGGCTTCGCGCCGAAGCCTTTTCTGGTCAAGACAACGCTCGATCGACAGTCGTAAAGCTTCGGGGTTGACAGGTTTAATCAGATAGTCAGCCGCACCGTGCCTCAACGCTGCGATTGTTCCGTCCAGGTCGGCGTGTGCGGTTGCCACGATGACGTCTGTTTGTGGCAATCGTTCTCGGATCAGCGGCAGCAGATGGTCGGCCTGCAAATCAGGAAGGTTCCTGTCGAGAATGATTACCTCGGCGCTGCTGAATTCCGGATGCGCAAGCGCCTCAGCACCGGATTCAACGGCGAATGGCTGGAATCCGAACAGCTCCAGCAGATCACACAAATTAGCGCGAGTGTCTGGTTCGTCTTCGACGATCAGAATGCGAGCAGGGTAGCTCATACAGGGGCTTCAGCTATGTGGAGGATCATGGTGAATGTCGTGCCGTGTTCCGGTTCGCTGGATACAGATAGTTCGCCGCCGTGGCGATTGATGATTGATTGAGCCAGTGCGAGTCCCAGGCCAAGACCGCGTGTCTTCGTCGAGAATAGCGGTTCCATGATTTGAGGCAGTACATCCGGAGAAATGCCACCGCCAGTGTCCGTCACCGACAAGGCAAACCGAGCAGACTCGCCGTCGACTTCTGCTGCCAGTTCTGTGCAGGTGAGCGTCAGTGTCCCGCCATCCGGCATGGCATCGCAGGCGTTACGGATCAGGTTGCCGAGCACGATGGCGAGTTGCTCCTGGTCGCCGGCCACCTGGGGGTAGGAATCTGAATGGTTTCGCTGAAGTTTGATGTTATCGGGAAGTGGGTTGGCATCCAGCGACTGTTCAACGAGATCGCACAGATCAATCGGGCGAAGAATTGGAGTTGGCAATCGGGCAAATCGCGAGAGGGCCGTGATGACGTTGTCAGAGATTCCGACCTGTCGACTGATCCGTTCGAGGTGTTCCTGCTTTTTGTCAGGCGAAGCGTCGCGAGCATTCAGCAGATAATAGACCGAGGTCTGGATCGCATTAAGAGGGTTGCGTAATTCGTGGGCGATACCGCCAGACACTTGTCCGAGAGTTGCCAGTCGTTCCTGCTGCTGTTCCCGAACCGCGAATGCACGATTGTAGGCAAAGTCGATAATTGCCATATCAAGATCAAGGATGCGATTCAAAGCCTGAATGCCGGCGTCACGGTCGAATTGTGATTCGAGATTGTACGACAAGAGTGCTTCAAGAAGTCTTCCACGAATTCTGGACATTGCCACGTTTGTGTAGAACTGGTCGAGGCGAATTTCAACATGACGCTGCCCGACTCGAAAACGCCGCATGACAAACTCGTCATCGTATGGCCCGGAAAACAGGTCGGTGAGCCATCGATGCAATGTCTGTTTCAGCCGCAGAATTTGCTCGTCGCCCCCGGTGATCACGCGAAGTGTGTCGGGATGTCGAGCGATTTCTTCGTAAAAGTCGTCGATGACTGCCCCGAATGACGGTTCGAGAAGACGCTTCAGCGCCGGCAACTGTTCGGCATCAGCATCGGTCCAGCCGACATAGGCACGCAGCTCCTGATACAACGCAAACAGCGTTGAGCGATCAGTTTCCTGGTGTGTCTGCGTCATGGCTGGCTGTCAGTTGGGCTCACGTTAACGATTTCAGATTTCAAGACGGCTGAGGTTAACTGGCCGTCGTGCTCAGAGCCATGATTCGAATGCCAGGAAAAAGACTTGAGCCCAATTCCCGATTTCGTACCAGGACGAAACGCGAGTGAGATGTCAGTGGTCGCTCTTTGTTGTTTCGTGCCGATATCGGGAGTTGACGCTGACGTCGTGGTTAATGTCCGACGGTGCGAAGGGTCCACCAGATGACGACGCTCATTGCGATGAGCGTGTAGATGAACAAT
This sequence comes from uncultured Planctomycetaceae bacterium, assembly GCA_963976765.1. Classification (GTDB taxonomy): domain Bacteria; phylum Planctomycetota; class Planctomycetia; order Planctomycetales; family Planctomycetaceae; genus JABMPE01. Next base: position 105,906 of record CAXBME010000014.1, on the reverse strand, counting down.
GAAGTCAGAATCTTGCCAATGCGCCTGCCAGCTTCGGTGTCGTCCGAGTCGAACTGTCGGATTTCTTCACGACTGAAAAGTGGCTCGACCGTGCTGGCCGGACTCGACGACGGATTGGAAGGCGCGACTTCCGGTCGATTAAGAGTGTCTGTCGACATGGCGAAACTCCAGTATTGAACTTCGAAGATCAAGGGACTCGGTGACGCATTGCCGAACGCAATTCTGGTGCCAAAGGTGTCATGCTTTCGTCATGCCGGTGCGGTGGCTTTATCTGTCGGGCGGAACGCTTTCAGGAGTGAGCCTTCAGCGTGACAATGGTGCACGGTGCGCGACTTCGCACTCGTGTATCGGACGCATTCTTTGAGTGGGCACACGGCACACTCATTGCAACGTCACGGTTGAGGAAGGTTGTTCTTCAGAGCGCTGGTTGATATCCCACACGTTTGAACTCACACAGGAATACTTGCCATGAAGATCATCAGTGCCGTCGATGGATCGCCGCAATCCCGCGCGGCCGGTGCGTTACTGAATCGAATTCCATTTCCCGAGGATAGCGTCGTCGTCGTCGTCAATGTGCTCGAGGAAATCTATGAGTCTGCATACGGCAAGTATCTCGGGACGCTCGTAAGGGAAACGCTGGATGACGATCGGCAGGAATGCGCGAGAGCGTTGCTGCAGAAAGAGTCCGCGAAGCTGGCCGGGAAGTTTGCTTCTGTGCGGGAAAAGCTGGTGGTTGGACATGCTGCTCGTGAGATCACCGCCCTCGCCGAGTCGGAAGAGGCTGATCTGGTCGCACTGGGGGCTCGCGGCATGAATGCTCTTGAACGCTTTCTGCTTGGCAGTTCTTCCGAGAAAATCGTGCGTCACGCTCCATGCTCGGTCCTGGTGGCTCGCGAATCCTCACATTCGAATGCGGCAACGTCTGAAGGCCATGTACCGCTGCGAATTCTGGTTACGTGCGATGGTTCGTCAGGGGCGAATGAATCGATAGAAACGCTGGCTCAGCTGCCGTTGAAAGGCTCGGTCGATGTGAAGTTGTTGACGGTTCACAGTCTTGTGACTTCGTACCGAGCCGATGTGCTGCAGAAGATGAGCGCCGAGTGGCAAAAGGAAGAAGAGCTGGCTCGAGAGGCTCTCGGCACGGCTGCGCGACTGCTCGAAGCCGCCGGAGTCGGCAACGTTTCGACGCAGCTTGAGGAAGCCAGCGACGTTGCGTCAGAGATTCTCGACGTGGCTGAACGGTGGCAAGCGGATATTGTGATGGCAGGCAGCAACGGAAAAGGGGCCGTCGATCGCTTTCTTCTCGGCAGTGTTTCAAGACGGCTGATTCGCCATGCAGAAAGCAGCGTCTGGATCGTTCGAAGAAAGCGCGAGACCACGTAGTCGTTCTGCGCTGGCTGGAATTCTCTGACGTGGATTTCGAATGATGCTCACTTTTGAAATCATCGTTGGCTTTGTGATTGCTGCCGTCAGTGTTGCCGTTTCGTTGTTCGCGTCGGGTCACGTGGTTCTCTACAAACGCGATTCACGCGCCGCCATTGCCTGGGCTGGAGTGATCTGGCTGGCTCCGTTTCTGGGGACGTTTCTGTACGTGCTGCTTGGCATCAACAGAATTGAGCGTCGAGCAAGGTTGTTGCGGACGGACCATTCTTCTACTGACGGCTTCATGACATTAAAGGATGGCCCATCCGGGTTGCCTCCCGAAACCAGCTCAAATCTTGCGCAGCTGGCGAGGTTGATTGAACGTGTCACGAGTAAAGAGCTGACATACGGAAACTCCATCGAACCGTTGTCCGGAGGCGACCAGGCTTATCCTGTAATGCTGGCTGCAATTCGGTCGGCTCAACGAACGATCGGATTAAGTACCTACATCTTCGACGCGGATGATGTTGGCTTTGAGTTCGCCACGGCACTGGCAGAAGCGACGAAACGCGGCGTCGAAGTTCGCGTGCTGATTGATGCGGTCGGAGCCCGCTACGCGTTTTCATCAATCGTGACGACACTGGAAGCTCTAGACGTTCCGGTAAAGACGTTTAATCCGCCACTGCTTCCCCGGCGGTTTCGGTATGCCAACCTCAGAAATCACCGCAAGATTCTGACGATCGACGGCGAGATCGCGTTTACCGGGGGGATGAACATTCGCAGTTGCTGTTGCTCTTCGAACAATGGCGAAGTGACGGTGGAAGACCTGCATTTTCGACTGAGCGGGCCAATCGTCAAACAGACGCAGGACACATTCACGGATGACTGGCAGTTTGCGGCTAACGAGGAGCTGTCGGGAGACGGCTGGTATCGGGAGCTGGCGGCGACAGGAAGTTGTGCTGCGCGAGGTATCGTGGAAGGGCCGGACCTGCGACTGGATCGGCTGCGTCTGACATTGCTGGGAGCGTGTCATTGCGCGGAACGATCGTTAAGGATTGTCACTCCCTATTTCCTTCCTGACGCGGCGCTTATCAGTGCGCTGAATGTGGCGGCGCTTCGAGGTGTGTCGGTCGAAATTCTCATTCCAGAAACGAGCAACGAAAAGCTGGTGCAATGGGCTTGCGATGCTCAGCTTTGGCAACTTGTTGAGCGAGGCTGTCAGGTCCGGGAAACTTCTCCGCCGTTCGACCATAGCAAATTCCTCATTGTTGACGACGAATGGGTTCTCATGGGTTCGTCGAACTGGGATCCCCGCAGTCTGCGGCTGAACTTTGAATTCAATATCGAGAGTTACAGTCGTGAGCTTTCCAGCAGGCTGAATCGGATTTTCGAGTTAAAGAAGGCCAGCTCGAAACTGGTAACAATGGAACAGCTGAATGGCAGAAGTCTTCCGGTAAAATTGCGAAATGGCGTCGCGCGACTGGCCGCTCCGTTCCTGTAACCGCACGGGGCTGTGATTTTTGCAGGCCAGAACAAGCTCCGCAGGGGGCGGCTTCGTTTTTGCGAAGACATGCGTCTGGTGGCGAGTTTCACGATGGCAGGCTGAAACTTGCCAGACGCCCTCATTCCTTATGGCATGACGAAGTCGTGTTCTTTGTCGCGAACTGCCAGAACCGGGCATGGCGCCTTGCGAACGACTTTTTCCGCAACACTGCCCAGCAACATGTGCGCGATAGCGCCTCGACCATGCGTACCAACGACGATCAGCCCAATGTCGTTTTCTTTGGCATAACGGATCGTTTCGACGAAGGGGTGCCCGTGCTCGATCTTGCGAACGATGGTCAGACCTTCAGCCGAGCCAGCGAGTTGCTTTTCAAGCTGCTCAGTCACCGCGGCTTCGATCTCCGCCTCTGTTTCCGGAGCGACGTACGCACCCTCACCGTATATCAAGGGAGTCGCCTCAATGGCGTGCATCAAGTGCAACTCTGCTCCGAATTTCCTGGCCAGTTCCGCGCCGTAAACAGCAGCCTTGTTGCTGTGTTCGCTGAAGTCTGTTGGGACAAGGATTTTCTTCAAGGTAATCATCGCTCTGCTCCTGATACTCTGAACCGAGGGGGGACGCTTTGTGCCGGATTCTGCTGGCTCCACCCGTAGCCAGCAGCCTGCTGCTTCGAGTGGCTCAGCAGGCTTACAGAGCAAGGACGATGCCAGACTGGAATTGAACATCCCGTGAGACCTGGCCGGCGAGCTCAACAGTCGCTTTCGTAACCACTGTTCGTATTTTCGCGGGTCACCGAAGAAAACACGCGCGCGTCGCGACCGGACCAGTCGACGGGGGGAGCGTGCCGGCGTGCCCGATCGCACGTTTCGGCTGCCTGGTGTGCGGATTCGTCACGGTTGCCAGAGTTCAGGGAGAATGAATCTCTTCGGGCTGGACGTTGAATCGATCAAGCATTCGGTACAACTTCCGCCGATGAATTCCCAGCGAACGTGCAGCCTGTGCTTTGTTGCCGTGGTTTGCTCGTAAAATCTGCACGACATGGGCTCGTTCCAGATCTTCCAGTCGGATGCTTGAGGAAGTGTCCGGTCTGGCTGACGCAGCTGGTTCTCGAGAATCCGATACGTCGAGATCAATCGAGTTTCGATCAATGTCTGGACAGCTGGGTGACGTGATGATTTCGCGTGGTAAGTCGTCGATGGCGATCTCACCATCGTCGGCAAGAATTGTGGCCCGTTCGAGCACATTGATGAGCTGCCGCACGTTACCCGGCCAGTGATAGGACAGCAGGCAGTTTTTTGCTTCTTCATCCAGGTGCCAGTTGCTGCCGAGAATGTGTTCAATCAATTGTTCAACGTCGCCATCGCGATCTCTTAACGGCGGTAGTTCGACCGTCAGGACGTTGATGCGATAGTAGAGGTCTTCACGGAAATTTCCGTCGGCGATTTCGGTGGCGAGGTCGCGGTTTGTGGCTGTGATGATACGGACATCCACGCGGCGTTCTTTGTGGGAACCAACGCGTCGCATGGATCCGTCTTCGAGTACTCGCAGGAGTTTCGGTTGCAGGCTGAGCGGTAACTCACCAATCTCGTCGATAAAAAGTGTGCCGCCGTCTGCGACTTCGAACAGCCCCGGTCGCGCGTCAGTCGCGCCAGTGAATGAGCCCTTTTCGTGACCGAACAATTCACTCTCGACCAACTGCTCCGGCAACGCCGCGCAATTAATGGTGACGAATGGTTTGTCGGCTCGAAGGCTGGCTGACTGAATTGCTTTGGCGACAAGCTCTTTGCCCGTGCCACTTTCGCCCTGAATCAGAATGGCTCTGTCGGTTGGCCCTGCTCGATCAATCAGTTGAAAGACTTTCTTCATTCGTGGCGAATTGCCGATCATCTTTGGACCGGTCGGGCGTGAGCGGCGAATCACTTCCTTGAGCTGTTGGTTTTCCTTGCGAAGCAGCCCCTGCTGAAACGCCATGCGGCAGCGTTCTTCCAGCTCCGGTAGCGGGAAAGGTTTACTGAGGTAATCGCACGCGCCCAGTTTCATCGCCTGCACCGCGGTGTCGACCGTGGCTTCGCCGGTCAGCACAAGTACTTCCGAATCGACGCCGTCTCCCTTAAGTCGATCCAGGACTTCCAGACCGGAGAGTCCCGGCATGTTCAAATCCAGTACGACCACGTCGAAGTGCTTACGGACACAGGCATGCAGCGCTTCGTGGCCGTCGGCGGCTTCTGCAACTTCGTGACCGTGTCGAGACATCCACATCGCGCACGTGTCGCGGAATTCGTCTTCGTCATCGACGAGCAGAATTGAAATTGACTTTCCGTCTGCCATGGTGAGCGATCCTGCTGTGGAAGTGGCTGAAGGCTGAATAATGGTTATGAACTGGTCTGATCATGGCGCGATCGCACGTCCTGAATCAGACGCCAAGGCCTTTCAGCATTGCGCCAACGAAATAAGCCAGCACGGCGGCGCTGCCGCCGATCAGCAATGATTCAAGACCAGCCAGTATCCATGATTGTTCGACGAATCGCGACTTCGCCGTGCCGATCAGAAAGAATGCTACCCCCGTCAGGATAGTGCTGACAGCGTAGGGCGAAGGCGGCGAGCCGTTCACGTAATGCGTGATAAATGGCAGGAGTGGGAGCAGTCCGAGCAGCAGAAAGGCGACCAGAGTTGCCGCCGCTGCTTTCAATGGTTCCGGCCCGTTCAGCGTCAGGCCGTGCTCGTCAGTCAGCATGGTGTCGACCCATTGACGTCGATCCGACGTGATGACGTTCACGGCCCGTTCCAGGTCGTCGCCTTCAAATCCTTTGGCCGCAAACAGCTGCCGTATTTCCTCCCGTTCGCCTTCCGGAAAGTGTTCGATGTGAGACTCTTCCATCTGACGGACACGCTCACGCTCCTGCTGTTCGGCCCGCGTCCCGAGATAATTTCCGGCGGCCATGCTGAAGCCGTCACCGACCAGGTTGGCCGCTCCGAGAATAATGACGATGCTCGCATCCAGTTCGGCACCGGCGACCCCGGAGACGACGGCAAACGTTGTGACCGTTCCGTCGATGGCTCCGTAAACAAAGTCGCGGAGATAGCTGTGGCCTTTCGGAGCGGCCAGCCGCTTCTGAATTTCTTCAGGACTGTGGCCGTGCTGCGCGATGAACTCCGATTCCGGCTCTGGTGAGTGCGTCATTTCGTCTCACAGGATTGTGGGTTTGTCGAGGATGCGTTGATTAGTTGAAGCTGCGCGCTGACTGTCTGGTCGATGGTGGTACTCATGAGGTTGCGCGTTGGTAAGCCAGCAATGCGGCGGCAGTAATGGCTGTCAGAATTGTGCGTCCCACCTGGTGAGCGGCACGACGTTTCCGTCTATCGCGAGCGGGTGATTCTAGCTGCCCGCTGGCTCGTTGTCTGGTCGCGATCGGATTCGACTCATGCTTGATGATTCAGCCAACGAAAGACCTTCTATCAATGGCTCGACCTGTACTCAGAGTCTGGCTCTGCCTGACGAATTCTGGTGCGCTCCGGGAAGTTATTCCGAACATGTTACTTCGCCACAGATCAATCATCAGTCCGACTTGCGTCAATGACGACGATACTAAATGCCGTTTGGATTATCGGATCGGGTTTATTTACGATGCCGACGTCAATGTGAACATCTGGGACCGACAACGATGGAACCGATTCTGACCAGCCTCGTGACCGGCGTGGGGACGGCGATTGCCAAAGGCTCGCTGAAACGCTGGCTGAAGGATTATCCGGAAGCACTCGGAGCAACCGGTGCCGTGATCGATGTCATGGGGACTGTGGCGAAGGATCTGATCGATCGCCGCCGCGGCGCTCGGCAGTTTGAGGATATCGCCGAAAAAGTTGCTCAGGACGCATTCGAAGTCGTCGAGTTGACCGGCATCGAACTGTCGTTAACTCAGCAGCGAGTCGTCGTGGACGTGGCCGGTGAAGTGCTGAACCGCTGCGTGAGCGATCCTGAATTCGGAGCCTCGCTGCTGGCAAAGCATTCGTTGGAACCCAGCCAGCTCAGCGAGTGGTTCAACCAGCACACGCTTCCGTCCGTCCCCGTTGGAGCCGCACCTCCGAACGATCCCACACGCGGATTCAATGCCGGCCAGAAAACGCTGTACGAGCGGCTGTTGTATGACGCGGCTCAGTACATCGTGGATCTCGGCAGTCAGTTCCCCAGCTTTACCGAAAAAACGCTCTCTGAAGTACTGCTGCGGCAGGACCAGATTACCGGCAAGGCTGACCTGATTCTCGAAGAAGTGTCACGCATTCGAGCGTCGCTACAGACGGACTCGGCCACCGAAGCCGCGTTTGAAGAGAAATACCGCCGAGCGGTTATCCGCCGCCTGGACGAACTGCAACTCTTCGGCGTCGACGTCGCCAGCACGAGCAAGCGATACCGGCTGAGTGTTGCCTACGTGACGCTTCTGGTGGAACGTGAAAGCCTGAATGAGCAGCAGACAGAATCAGAACAGACGCCTGATGAGGACGACGACGATTTCGACAACCGCGAAACCGTGCCGGTCGACGAAGCGCTGGCGTCCACCGCAAGGCTGTTCGTCCGTGGTCCTGCCGGTTCTGGCAAGACGACACTGCTGCAATGGGTCGCGGTGATGACGGCCTCGCGCAGCCACACCGGCGCACTGGCCGAATGGAACGATCGCGTCCCATTCTTCGTCAAGCTCCGCGAGTTCGCCGGCAAGGAACTGCCGTTGCCATCGATCTTCCCAATCCTGATCGACCGGGTGGCGCTCACTGAATCCTTGCCGAATGGCTGGGTCGCGAGGCAGCTTGAAAGTGGTCGGGCGCTGGTGCTGATCGACGGGCTGGACGAGATGCCGCAAGAGCACCGGGAGACCGTCCGACGGTGGATCGACTCGCTGGTTGCCGAGTATCCGAACTCGCGTTTCGTCATCACGTCTCGGCCCTACGCGGCGGAGGAAGGCTGGCTGACGTCCGAAGGATTTCTCGACGCCGAGCTGCAGGACATGACCACGCCCGACGTCCACGCCTTCATCGGCCACTGGCACGAGGCCGTCAAAGAAGGCGTACAGACCATCGAGGAAAAAGACGAACTTGACGAGTTGAGTGAGGCTTTGCTGAAAACAGTGAAGTCCAACCGGGCCATTCACCGCCTGGCCACCAGTCCGTTGTTATGCGCGATGCTGTGCGCTTTGCACCGCGACCGAGTGAAGAATCTACCGGCGGATCGGATCGAGCTATACCGTGCCTGTATCGACATGTTCTTTCGCCGCGATACTGAGCGAAAAATATCACTCGACGATTATCCGGATCTCGGCGACCGGCAGAAACGCACTCTGCTGGCCGATCTGGCGTTCTGGCTGATTCGTAACAACCTGACGATGGCCGATGAAGCGAAGGCCGACGAACGCCTGGAGAAATCGCTGCGGTCGATGGGTGACAGCGCGGCGGGCATCACGGGAATTCAGATGCGGCGTCTGTTTGTCGAGCGGTCCGGCATTCTGCGTCAGCCCGAACCAGGCCACATCGACTTTCCTCACCGGACGTTTCAGGAGTACCTGGCCGCTCACGCTGCAATCGCCGAAAGCTGCGTGGGCGAGCTGATTACAAACGCCCACCGCGACCAATGGCGTGAGGTGCTGATTCTGGCAACCGGAGTCGCCAGCGAATCCGAAGCCGAGCAGCTTGTACTGGGTGTCATCAAGCGAGGAGATCAGGAGCAGAATCAGCGAGCCCGCCTGTATCTCCTTGCCATCGCCTGCGCCGAAGCCGCCGTACGGTTTCCCAAGGGTAGTGCCGCATTGCAGACGGTTACGGAACGGCTGAAGAAAATCGTGCCTCCAAAGAAGATTGGCGATGCGAAGGAACTTGCTTCCGCCGGCGAGCTGGTGGTTCCATTTCTTGAATATAATCCGGCGTGGACGGCGCCGCGACATGTTGCCTGCGTCCGATGTCTCGCATTTATCGGGGGTGAATCAGCGTCCGCTGTGATCGCTAAATACCGCCGAAGTGAAAAGTCCAGTGTGTGGCGCGAGATCCTGAAGGCATCTGACCACATAGACAATCCAGACAACCTTCGCGACGCTTTCGCCGCAGATCGAACGACCTGCGGATTGACTAGACTCAGTCTTCCTGGGGCGAAGGTGAGTGACGTGTCTGCCCTGGCCAGCCTCACCGGCATCCAGACTCTCGACCTTGGCGAGACGCGGGTGAGCGACGTGTCTGCTCTGGCCAGCCTCACCAGTCTCCAGGTGCTTTGGCTCAACAACACGCCGGTGAGCGACGTGTCGGCACTGGCCAATCTCACCAGCCTCCAGATGCTCTACCTCCAGGGAACGCAGGTGAGTGACGTGTCGGCTCTGAATTCGTTGGTCAAGCGGGGGCTGACGATCTACCGATAGACCGGCAGAGTGTGGGGCTTCAATCTGAAGGAACATGCGTCCGGAAAGATGGACGCGATCCTCAGGGCAGGCAATCGAAAGCCTCGACGGTGACGGCTCAGCCGCTTCTGACGTCGCCTCATCGCGCCGGATTGGAGTCTTCGCCAGTGCAGGCAGGTGTTGCTGTGAGGGTTCGATCATCTGCATCGACGTTGCTGGCGAAGTCCTCGGCGGGGCGTGTTGAAGGGGAATCGGTCGAAGTGAGTAATTCGTCGACCGACGTGCGGGTTGACCAGGCGTAGCAGGCGGCGACGCTGCAGGCGGAGGTGGCGGAGGCGTAGTACATGGCGGAGAACGGGTCGGCGAAGCCGGAGGCTCGGCAGGTGTCGATGATCCAGCCGAGGAGCGGGGCGGAAATAGCGACTCCGATTTCGGTGAAGCCGAGGATGATGGTGGTGCCGGTGCCTCGGTACTCGCGCGGAAAGGTTTCGGTGCCGAGCGACACGACGGAAGGAAACAGCAGCGCGTGCCCGAACCCGCAGGTGAGCGCTGGGATGATCAACTGCCACTGCGAGGTCACCTGAGACAGCATCAGGTGGCCGGCTGCGTGTCCGGCCAGACCGACCAGCAGCAGGCGGTGTCGTCCCAGTCTGGCGGCCCAGGTCGACGACGCGACTCGGAAGATGAACGCCGAAAAACAATAGCCGAGGAAGAAGGTGCCGATGCCGCCGAGTCCTCGTTCGGCAACCATTCGAGACAGGAACACGGTCGTCACGGTAAAGCTGACACCCATCATCAGAGCGACCGCGACGATCGGGCCTGGCCAGAACCGAATCACCAGGCGATGCGGCCACGGCGTTTCATGCGGGCGAGTGTGGGTGTCGCCTTTTGTGATCATCACAGCAAGGACGCCGTGCCCCACGGTCATCAGTGCGGCAAGACCAAAGAGGATGTAGAACCGCGAGTGGTTCTCGGCCGTGACGGCAAAGATCAGGTCGCCCAGTTGCGAGCCCAGCACCATCCCGATGAATCCGCTGCTGCCAAAGTTGCCGACCACTTCGGTTCGACGGGCTCGTGGAACCTGATTCTGGATGTGCAGAATCGCTGCCGTGGACATCCCGGCAACGCCTGCGGCAAAGGCGATTCTCGCGGCGAAAAGACTCCACGACACGTCCCGGCACAAGGCGAAGACGACACAACCTGTGACAAACATTGCGGTGCTGATACACCAGACGATTCGCGTTCCGTACCGATCCAGGGCGCGGCCAAGGAATATCCGACTGAATAACGCGCCGAGCATTCCGACCTGGACAATTTCCCCCGTCGTGGTCTCGGTCCCGCCAAGAAATCTGACGAGGTCAGCAAAGCGAAACGTCATCGCATTGGCGGTGACCATCAGCAGGTTTCCGGCGTAGCACAACCAGAAGACACGGTCGTAGACGTTGCTCGCGCTTGTCGAGCAATCTTCCAGGACCAGATTGTCGGATGAGCTTTTGAGCATTGTATTCGGTGTGGTTGGAGCTGTCCGGGAGGGCGACGGTTCAGGGCAGGGGAAGACGTAGTTTTTCGAGCTGGCGTTAAATGCTGGTGGGGCTCGACCGGTCTGACTCAGGCATGCCGCGAAAGGTTCACGAGCGTTGCTCGCCAGGGTCAGCCACCGAACGCGCCGTACCGCCGGACTCCGCGCGAGAACGCCACTCGGTTGGCAATGAGCAGGCCCAGCACCCAGCAGACTTCGAGAGTGAGTTCTCGAATCAGTTCAGCCTGCGAAAACTTGCCGAGCATGATCGCGGCGGGAAAGTACGCCAGATACTGAAACGGCAGGTACTGAACCACGACGCCAAAGTCACCCAGCCAGTCGAGAGGGATCATGTGTCCTGACAGAAAATAGTTGAACATCATGTAGATAAACAGAAGCGAGCTGACTTCCAGGAACCAGAACGCGACAAGTCCCAGCAGAGCTTCCAGCAGGAATCCGAACAGGAAGCCAAGGAACAATGAGGCGACGAAAGCGACGATCGTAAACGCGTCCGGCCAGCCGGGCAGATAATCGCGGCACAGCCAGAAAACGAGAGCGAATGGCCCGATCGCGACTGCGTAGTAAACGAGCTTGTGTGCGACTCTCGCCCAGAACAGATATCCCAGCATGTCGACCGGCTGAGTCAGATACTTTTTGATCGTCCCGTCGCGAACGTCCCGTGCAATTCCACTGGCCAGTCCGGGCATGCTGGAAAACGCCCGCGCAACGATCACGATCAGGTAATACGTGACCATGTCGGAATAGCGGTAGCCATTCATTTCTCCACGTGGCGACGCACTTCCGATTCGAAAGATCGCGCCCCACAGATAGATCTGCGTGACGATCGGCAGAAATCGGACGAGGGTAGCAAACGCAAAATCGCCGCGATAAATCAGACGCTCTTCGACGCTGGTTTTAAGGATCAACCAGTTGACTCTCGCGTTAGCGAGCATGTTTTACTTTCCGCGTCAGCAGGGCAGTTCGGAATCGTTTCAACCGGTTTCCATGCGATCATTTCAGTGCGTCACGGCGACATGGAATTCCAGGATGGCGTCTAAGGTAGAGCGTCGGCGCAACCTACGATTTTGCCAACATTCGGTCTGACGACATCGGATTCCGTGATACTGGCAGCCGGGAGTATGTGACACGGAACGTTGTAATGCCAACGGTGATCTGATCGCCACTTCGTAAAGCCGCTTCCGCCATCTGAGTGCCGTTGACGAGCGTTCCATTACTTGAGGACAGGTCTTCGATGAAAAGCTGGCCGTTACGAACTTCCAGTCGGCAATGCACGCGACTGGACCAGGTGTCGCGGATGCAGATGTCAGCCTCGTCGCCACGACCAATTGTCACCGGCAATTCGGTAATCAATGCGCCGGATGCGGAAGGGACAGCGTCAATACAGGTCAGGCGTACGGACATGGGGCAGTGCCAGGTAGGATTCTCAGGGGCGGGAGTATCCAGGTTTGTCGCTCGGGGCTGCGAACCACCTAAGTGGTTATCAGCTACGGCGCGAGCAAATCCTTACAGTGGAAGGAGCTATGGTGGAGGGCATAGTGGAGCAGCTGCGACCTTGGCAGGCCTCAACTTCAACGATGAACTTATCCAGATCTGCGGATGGGGTCAATTCTGCGGGCAGATTCGTGACATTCGAGCCGAACGCTCCCAACACCGCACCCGGGAACACGTCCAGAATAATATCCCGAAAACCAGATGCTGAGAGGTCAGCCACTTCAGCGTAAAAAAGGGAGGTTGCAGAGAAACGCAAGGCCATCAAGTTCTTTGCATCTCTATGAAATCAACGCCGATATTGGTTGGCCAGGACAGATGACAAACGGTCGATTGAGGTGGTCCATCAGCTCAAGCCCGCTTGGCACTCCCAGTTGATGATAGATCGTCGCGGCCAGATCAATGGGCTGAACTGGGTCCGATGCCGGATAGGCAGCATGCCGGTCGGACGAACCATAGACCTGGCCGCCAGAAATTCCGCCACCAGCCAGGACGGAAGTAAAGCAGTTCGGCCAGTGATCGCGTCCGTCTCGCCCAGCCCCTGCGTCGCTGTTTCGTTGCCCGACTTTTGGTGTGCGTCCGAATTCGCCGGTCCAGACGACCAGCGTTTCGTCGAGCATACCGCGGTCTGACAGATCATCGAGCAGTGCAGAGAATGCCAGATCTGCGGGCGGCATCAAGCGGGTCTTGTGGTCGATGAATTCTTTGCTGTGAGTGTCCCAGTAGACGCTGACATTCTTAATCCCATCATTTGGCCAGAACACCGTCACCAGGGGGACGCCGCGTTCAACAAGTCGACGAGCCTGTAACACGGATTGTCCATGCGGGTTTCGTCCATAGCGGTCTCGAATTTCTGGAGGTTCCTGGTTGAGATCAAAGGCTGATCGTCCGACGGCGGAAGTCAGCAATTCGTAGGCTCGGTTGTAATGGCGGGACATAGCCTGTGTTGCTGACAGATCACTCTCCGGTCGCGATCGTCCCGTCTCAAGTGACTCCAGCAGGTCGCGGCGTTTGGCAAGTCGTCGAATTGACACGTCATCGGCCAGCTGGATGTCTCCCACCTGATAGCCGGGCAGAGCCGGGTTGGCGTCGATGGTCAGCGGATCCCATCGCGGTCCGAGCCAGCCGGCAAACTGTCCGTGGCTCTGTTCAACGAATCGCGGAACGGTGTTTTCGAGCTTCGGTCGCATCGAAACAAAAGGCGGAATCGGCCCATTACCGCGTCCAATTTGCGAAAGGACGGAGCCAATATGAGGCCAGTCTTTACGAAGATCGTTGCTGGGCGGCGGAGCCTGTCCCGTCAGCAGGTAATGAGTGGCGGTTGTGTGATTAACATTGTCGTGGGTCATTGACCGGATAATCGCGAGTTTATCTGCACGCTGCGCGAGCAGTGGAAAATGTTCGCAGATTTGAATTCCTGGAACGTTGGTGGGGATCGGTTGAAACTCGCCGCGGATTTCTGCGGGAGCGTGCGGTTTCAGATCCCACGTGTCCTGATGTCCTGGTCCGCCCCACATGAACAGCAGGATACAGGCTTTGGCTTTTCCTGTTTGTGAAGATGCTGGAAAGCTGGTCGCCGCGTTTTCAGCAGCCAATAGAGTTGGCATCGACATGCCAAACAATCCCAGGGAACCGGCGCTGACCAGCTGACGACGAGAATATTGGGTGGAGTTGGTGGGTCTTGTCATGGATGTTTCTTAAAACAGAGGCTCGGCCAGTCTGGCGATGTACGGCATCGGGCTCCCGGCCTGCATTGTCATCATCTGCCGGTTGAGCATCCAGCGAGTTTCGAAGGCTCAAAACTGGCCGCTGTATTCAAGCCGCGTGTGGCGAGGCTCGCCAGAATCGTGTTGTGGCGTTTTCCGGGGACCGATACCATCCCGGACTTCGAAAGCTTGAAGTGGATGTTTGGCTTTCGAAATTCTCAGAATTTGTAGTGAAGTGCCGCAGGGATGCTCTGGTAACTCCAGACGGCTCTTGGCTAAACGGACTGATTTGCCCCTTCGAGTACAACGGATGATCCGTCGGACTCTCAAGAGCCTTAAACCAATTTCGCTGGCTTTACTCGTACTGGTCCTGGCACCGTGCGTCGTGGAGTTCGCGTTTCGTATCACTGCCTGCCGCTCGCAACTGAAGACGAGCGATGTTAGGGCGACGCTGGCAACGGTTCCATCGTGGTTCACGCATCATGAACTTGAGCCTTTGCAGCGTGTCACCGTGGCCGGTGCGGGGGATCATTTGCCGGTTGAGCTTCGAACAAACAGCCTGGGGCTGCGTGGCTCGGAAATCAGTGTCCCAAAGCCGGTCGACACGCTTCGAGTTTTGTGCCTGGGTGACGAAACCGTCCTGGGGACCGCCGTTGATGAGCCCCAGACTTTCTGTCGTCTGATGCAGGACCGACTGCAGGCTCGGACGAAGCGGCGAGTCGAAGTGGTCAATGCGGGTGTGCCGGACTTTTGTCCGCTGTTGAGTTATCTGCATTTTCGTCATCGACTGTTGGTTTTGGAACCGGATGTCGTCATCGCTCATTTTGACATGACTGATGTCTGGGACGATCGGAGATTTCGGCGTCTGACCGAGCTGAATTCCCGCGAAGAGCCTCTGTTATGTTCGGCACCGGAACTTTCCACTTCGCCGGTCACAAAACCTTTGACGCAGAATTTCATCAGCTGGCAGTGGGCTCAGGGCGAAATTTCGAATTTGATCGGCCAGAAGCGAATGTCAAACGCTCAGTCCGTCGACGACCCTCGCTCTCGCTACTCGTGGTTGACTGACGAAAATAGTTTGTGGGCTCTTCAGACTGAGCTTTCGCTGTCTCCGTTGTTGCATCTGGCCAGACTGTGTGAGCAAAAGGGCATTCGATTTCTGCTGGCTGCTCATCCGGCGCCGTGGCAGCTATCGGCGACGGCCAGTCGCGGTGCTCGCAAGCCTGAGTTGAACGGGATCTACCCTGGCACACTGATTGAAACGACTGGCCCCCGTGAAGCGATCGTCGAATTCGCGACGAAGACTGCGTTGCCATTGTGTGATGCGATTTCGATATTTCGCCGGTACGAGTCGGTGGATGATCTGTTTCAGTCGGATTCGACTCAGTTGTCCGAGGCTGGGCATCGCTACTACGCCGCTGTTCTGACTTCGTCGCTTCAGGAACTGGTTCCAGAGTTAGGTGGCCCTCGCTCGAATTATCTGCCTGACAGTCGACCAGAGGGATTTGCGCAGCCGCGTTCGCTGAATCCACCGCCGGATCAATTCTCCGAACAGCCGATGGAGCGTCAGCCGATTCGTCCGGCAGCCTATTCCATAGATTCACGAGGGTTTCAGGGCGGAGCCAATCGACCGGCTTCGGCCCCATTGCCACGAACTTCTCAGCAGGAATTAACGCCCGCGAATGCTCTAGTCCCGTTTTCTGGCAGGAGATAGACTCCCGCCGCGCTGATTGAAATCGGGGCTGCCGGTTTGATTAAGACACGTTTGATACACGAAGCCACACTCAGGAATACGGGCGGTTCTGACTGCCGCTTGCCATTCTACTTTGACACTCAACGGGCAAGGATGCCCGCAGCAAGACGGAAGGATCCGAATCGCTCATGGTACGAGAATCTCTCACGAGACTTGTTTTCGGTACGGCGATTACCGCTCTGTTTTTTGTGGCCGCGTTGCCCGCTCTCGCTCAGGAAGCGGCGCCGGCAGATCCGAAGGCTGTGGAGCTGGATCAGATCCTTGGCGAATGGCATAAAAAGTCGCTTCAGATTACGCGGCTCGAAGGTGAGCATGTTCGAATCATCTACGACTATGTTTTCGAAGTAGCTTTCCGGGCTGAAGGAAAGTTCTATTACGAAGCGCCGGACAAGGGCCGCATCGATCTCGTGCCGGACAAGCAGGGCGATGGGCAGAAGTTCGCGAAGATCAATCCCAGCAACAATACGAAGGTCACACTGACGGCCAGACCTGACGATCCCGAACGCTGGATCTGCGATGGCAAACAGGTTCTGGTTATTGATGAAGTTCAGAAAAGTGCCCAGCAATACCCGCTGCCGGCTGAGGCTCGCGGCAACAACATCATGGATGGACCTTTGCCATTTTTGTTCGGGATGCCACCGGAGAAGGCGAAACAGCGATATACGATGACGCTGCTTCAGGCGAATGCCAAAGACATCGATATCATCGTCTACCCGAAATGGAAGCAGGATATCGCTAACTACAAGTGGGCGAGAATCCGCATCGAGCGGGAAACCATGCTGCCAATGGCCGTTCAGATGCTGGACCCGGCGGGGAGTCGGGAAACAGTCTATACGTTCCCGCGAATCGCGAAGAATCCTAAGCAGGGATGGCTCCCAAACTTCTTCTGGAAAGAGAAAGACGTCTTTCAGCCCGACTTGAGCAAGTACAGCATTCAGGCGGCGGAAGTAACTCCCGGCGAACTGGCCGGGAAACAGCCAGCAGCTGTGCCCGGTCAGCGACAGTTGGTTCCGTCGGTCATTGGCTACGATTTCAATCAGGCTAAAGAATTGCTGGAAAAGTCCGGCTACAAAGTCAAGATGCTTCGCGGCGAACCGGCTAAAACCGAAAAGTTGACTTATCGAGTTCAGTCACAGACTCCTGTTCCAAAGACGGCGGTCGAGAACGGTTCGGTTGTTGCTTTGACGCTTTACATGCCAGCCATTCAGCAGACGAGTGGCGAGGGGGCTGTCGGAGTAGCTGACAGTTCACCGGTCGCTCGCCCGATTGTGCTTCCGAGAGTTCTGGGGGCTCACTGGAAAGATGCCGAAAAAACGCTGAAGGCAGCCGGGCTGACAATTAAGTTCCGACAAGGTCGAGTCGCAGCCAGCGCTGGCGACGTCTTCAAAGTTTATGACCAGCAGCCCGCGGCCGGGACCAGCGTCAAGTCGGGTGACACGGTGATCCTGACTCTGTTCATCAATCAGGAAATTGCTGACAAGAAGTAAAAGTAGACGTTGCGAAACAAAACGCTACCGCTCGAACCCTCCACCTCTCTCCCCAGTCAGGGGCTCTTCTCATGCGAGTTCTTCGCACGTTTGTTGGATTGGCCTTGCTTGTCCAATTGTCTGGCTGTGCTGTTTTCAAGCCGGTCCACGAAATTTCAGAATACATGACTTCGGCATTCCGACCGAAAGGTCTGGACTATCAAATGAGTGCCGACGAAGGCAGCAGCGAATGGGACCAGGTTGCCGTCGAGGGTCGAGGCGATCGCCCTCGAGAAACGAACAAAGACCCGCTCTACTGGATTGATTCTCCGAAGGCTCGCAGCATCAAACGAAATCTGAACTACGACGATTGATCTGGCGGAGCGCCGGCAGCGGAGAATCAGAACCTGTTCGCAACTTCCGGAACTGCGTGACGAGCGTTCCAGCCTGCTGGGATATCTGTTGAGAAGATCTCAGCCGCTTCAGGCTTCGGGTTATGAATAACCTTCACGCCTCCAGACCTTCGATCTGTCGGTGCGGCTCAAGTTTTCGGATCGCAGCGCGAATCTCAGAACTGATCGGGCTGCTCGTTTGCTTTTCAAAGTCGAACGACACCATCACGGATACCGCTTCCGCTGCGACTGCGTTCAGTTTCTGACTGATCAGTCGATGCTCGATATGCAGACTTGAGTTACCCACTCGGCCAATGCGCGCGCCAATAAGAACCTTGTCGGGATAGACCAGCTGCTTTCGGAAGTCGCACGTCATCGACGCCAGGACGGTGCCATATCGCACGCTTCGATCAGTTCCCAGAAGGTTGATCTTTTCCGCGCAGGCAATCCGTGAAGATTCCCACCACCGAAAAAAAACGACGTTATTGACGTGCCCCAGAGCGTCCTGGTCACCCCATTGCACAGGCAGCTCGATGACGACAGGGAAGTCTTGAAGCAAATTCACTGGTTTCTCCTGAGTGTTGGCCATGACGCCAGCTGAGGCTGTCAATACCGGCGCGATCATCGCCATCGGTTTCTCGAACTTCATCCAATCTATCCGCCGAAGCGGTTGCCGAATTCGGCAGGAAGTTGCGCAGAGGCTTCTGGATCGATTCCGGATTCAGCCTGGAAGCCGTTTAACGCCGATGGTTGATGATAGAAAGTCCTGCGGGGTCGTTCAGGACAACCGCATTTGAAACGTCAATCATTCTTCAGAAACGGTATCTGTCACCTGATCGACCCTGTGCAGACGAAAACTCGCACCTTCGATTCCCAGCGTTGCGCAGGTCACGCCAACGGCAAATTCGTCATACACCAATCCGCCATGCAACGATAGAAACGGTCTCCATGCCGCCTTCAGTTCAGACAGGTCATGAGCGACGCGCTGCAAATACCGATGACTGGTTGCATGGGATCTGTCGTGAATTTTCAGAAGCGACAGGCTGGGTGCTGAAGTTTTTGAGAGACAGTGGCGAGGCGAAGAACGGGTTTGATCGTCGCGAACTCGACTGGTGCTGGCATGAGGACATCTCGGACGGGCACCGCAAAGTCGGAGCGTTTCATCTTGACGTGCCGGGAATTCATCAGCCGAAACTGTCGTTTGAATCGGCTCACCGACTGGCCGGAATGCTTGCTGCGCAGACCAGTCAGATCCTGAACGCTCGACGCCAGATCAAACACCAGGCAACCGAGATCGGGGCTCTTGTCACAACAAGGGAACCTGACGATCACGACATTCGCATGCGGCTTCGAGCTCTGATGCGGGCCAGCGTGTGCCTGCCGCGTTTTCGAGGTGCGGCTTTGTTTGTACTGGCTCCGGACGGTCGTTCGATTCGGTTTCGAATGTCGCATCACATCGCCGAGAACGATATCCCCACCAAACGTCGTTCGCTGAATCAGTCGCCGTTTGACCTGGAAGCGCTTGAGATCGGCGTCAGTGCTGTCACACAAGAAGCGGAGACGCCGCACTTCTGGCTGCCCGAGGACATGAACACTGCTGTATGCGTGAGAGTTGGTAACGAATCCGGGCCGGTCGGCACTCTGTGGCTTTACGATCGGCGACAGCGGGACATCAACGAACAGGAGATTCACCTGCTGCAGGGGTTTGGCCAGCAGATTGCTGACACCTTTGAGAGAATTGTTCTCTATTCCGAACGCGATGAACGTCAGAAGCTCGTCCGGGAACTGGATGTGGTTGCCAGTGCGACAGCGGATTGCTGCGACATTGCAGAACGTTTTCCTGGTTGTGATATCGCGGTCCGC
Source organism: uncultured Planctomycetaceae bacterium (assembly GCA_963976765.1). GTDB lineage: Bacteria > Planctomycetota > Planctomycetia > Planctomycetales > Planctomycetaceae > JABMPE01. The sequence goes on along the minus strand of CAXBME010000014.1, from coordinate 86,467 downwards.
AACCGCAGCCGTTGTGAGGTTGGCGGAGACTTGTGCGATGTCGTGAGACTCGATGAGCAACGTACGATGGTCATGGTTGGCGATGGCTCGGGCGACAGTATTCCGGCAGCAATCGTGATGACAGCGGCGCGGGGAGCACTGCATGCGTGTCTTGAAGCGAACCCCGAACAGATTCCGTCGCCCGATCAGATGCTTTCCATCGTGAACCGATCGTTGTTTCGCGTGACGGCATGCCAGCAGTTCCTGACACTGATCATCGGAATTTATGATCACGAAACGAGACTCTTCACGTACTCGAATGCCGGGCACCCGCCGCCGCTTGTCGTCCAGGAAGGAGAAGTTCGGTCGCTTGAGTCACAGGGAATGCTGCTTGGCGTCATCGAGGCTGCCGATTATTCCTGCGCCTCGCTTCCGCTGGGCCCCGATGATCTGCTGGTGATGTTCAGCGATGGAATTGTCGAAGCTCGCAGCGAGTCTCAGAAGATGTTCTGCAACGACGGAATCCTGTCGGCTCTGGAAGGTCACACCGAGGGAACTGCTTCAGAGATTCTGGAGAATATCTGGACGCAATATGAAGCTCACACCGGTGGTCGAAATCTGGATGACCGCACGTTAGTTATTCTAAAAGGAATCGCCGACGAAGAGTGAGTGCCAGGGTCAGTCAGACTTTTCGTCCCATCCGGGAGCGGGCTTGCAGAAACGATGTCAGTGCAGTGCCCAGTGATTGGTCTGTGCGGAGCAGATGATAGCTCATCCCCAGATTGCGGCAGCCTGAAGCAACGGTGCTGAGAAATTCCGCGAACTCGGCGCGGTAGGCTTTGGCGATGGACCGTGGCTCAGTCAGCGACTCGACTGGTTGTTCCATCCCTTTGAAAAGCGTCGGTTCCTCGAACGGAAAGTCCTGCTCAGCCGGGTCGATGACCTGCACGACGCTGACATCGTGTCGTCGATGCCGAAAATGTTTAAGACCCATAAAAAGCGTATCCGGATCGTCGAACAGATCGCTGAAGAGGATCACGAGCCCGCGTTTACGAATCCGCTCGGCAAGATCATGCAGCACCGGCCCCAGCGATGTGTCGCCTCCTGACCTGACGTTTTCCATCATGTGGAACAATTGCCGCAGGTGAGATGGCTGGCTGGAGGGGCGAATAAAGTCCTGAACCGAGTCTGCAAAGGTTACCAGTCCCGACGCGTCCTGCTGCTGAATCGTCAGGTAAGCGATGGCTGCCGCGACGTGTTTGGCATAGTCGAGTTTGCTCATTGGCGCCGTTGCCGAGCGGTAGTTCATCGACTCGCTGGTATCGAGCAGCAAGCTGCAGGCGAAGTTTGTCTCTTCCTCAAACTGCTTGAGGTAGTAGCGATCGTTCTTGCCGAAGACCTTCCAGTCGACGTAACGCAGGTCGTCACCGGGGACGTATTCGCGGTGTTCGGCAAACTCGACAGAGAATCCGTGGTAGGGACTTCGGTGCAGGCCAGAGACGAACCCTTCGACAATCAGGCGAGCCTTCAGGTCCAGCCCGTTCAATCGAGCCAGTGTTTCGGGGGCGAGGTAATTCGGCGAGTCATCCACGGGCGGCTCAGGCTTCCTTGAACACTGGCGGAATGCGACTGCTGACGTTGTCCGATGCCGCTCCGGCTGGAATCAGTTCAGAAAGTCTCCGAACGATTTCATCCGACGTAATCCCTTCGGCTTCGGCGTTAAAGTTGGTGACGATCCGATGCCGCAGGACCGGCGCCGCGACCGCCCGGACATCTTCGGTCGATACATAGGCGCGTCCCTTGAGCATGGCTCGTGCCTTCGCGCCAAGAATCAGGTACTGACTCGCGCGAGGTCCAGCTCCCCAGCTCACGTATTTGTTGACGAATTCCGGAACCTCGCCTTTCTCGCGGCGAGTCAGACGGGCAAATTGCATGGCGTATCGGATGACGTGATCGGCGGCGGGGATTTTTCGAACGGTCTGCTGCAACGTGATAATTTCGTCGAGCGACAGGACTTCTTTGACTGACGTTGCAGTGGTCGCGGTTGTTTGTCGGACGATCTGAAATTCTTCTTCTTCGCTGGGGTAGTCGACGAAGACCTGAAACATGAACCGGTCAAGCTGAGCTTCAGGAAGCGGGTAAGTTCCTTCCTGCTCGATCGGGTTCTGCGTCGCCAGAACGAAGAACGGTTCCTGCAACCGGTGTCGCTTTCCGCCGGCGGTTACCTGGTGCTCCTGCATGGCTTCCAGCAGAGCGGCCTGAGTCTTCGGCGGAGTCCGGTTGATTTCGTCGGCCAGTAGAACGTTGGTGAAGATTGGCCCCTCAATAAACCGGAACTCGCGCGTTCCGGATGTTCGGTCTTCCTGAATGACCTCGGTGCCGGTGATGTCGCTCGGCATGAGATCAGGCGTGAACTGAACCCGGTTAAAGGAAAGGCTAAGCGTGTCAGCGAGCGTTCGAACCATCAACGTTTTCGCGAGACCAGGCACACCGACCAGGAGGCAATGTCCGCCGGCAAACATGGCAACGAGCAGTTCTTCGATCACCTGAGTCTGTCCGACGATCACGTGCGATAGTTCTGCGGAAATACGAGCGGCGGCGTCTGCCAGCTTTTCGACAGCCTGGAGATCGGAATCATCAATGCTTTCAGCGGCTGCGTTGTCAGTCACAGTTTCTCTTTCGAAGAGTCTCTTAGACAGAATACTTTCAGCGGAGACGGTACTCGCCCAGGGCCGGACGAGTAAAGTACCTGCGGGGAAGATCAGATGACGAGCGTTCTGCCGAACGTGTGGCTTCAGTCCCAGTCCTGATCGGGAAGATTTCCACTGACGATCTTCAGAATCGAATCATGCAGTTTTCCGTTCGACGCCAGAACACTGCTTTTCGCCAGGGGCAGGGCATCTCCACGGCAATTTGTCACGCGGCCACCGGCTTCTTCGACAAACAGGCGACCGGCTGCGAAGTCCCACGGCGAGAGTTCATACTCGAAGAATGCGCCGAACTGACCGCAACCAACCTGGCAGAGATCAAGAGAGGCGGTGCCGAACCGGCGGATACCGTGAATCTTCTGCTGAAAGAGGTCGCGGATTGACGCCAGAGTGGCTTCCATCATCGCCCCGCGGTCGTAGTAAAAACCGACTCCGACCAGCGAATCACTCAGTGATGCATGGTCAGCGACTCTCACCTTTCGATCATTCGCGAAGGCACCTTTTCCTCGAACAGCGTGAAACCAGTCACCGCGTGCGGGGTTGTAGATGACTCCGCACACCGGCTGGCCGCGCTGGTAGAATCCGATCGAAACCGCGAAATGCGGAATGTCGTGGGCGAAGTTGGTTGTACCGTCAAGCGGATCGATCACCCATAACGATTCCGCGTTTATGTCGAGGGTCTCTGCGGTTCCGCTTTGCCCTTCTTCACCGAGAATCGCGTGGTTCGGAAAAGTTGACCGGATGGCGTCGATGATTGCCCGTTCAGATTCAACGTCGGCGTCTGAGACGAAGTCACAGTCCTGCTTGGTCCGCATTTCAATACCCTGCCGAAAGTACCCGGCAAGAATGTCTCCGCCCACTTGTGCCGCCTGTCGAGCGACTTCTAGTTCACGCATTGCGTCGTTCATCTCCGTCGTGAAGGAAATTCCATCGTCGAAAACAGTCTTGTTCTACTTTGCCGCCTGATTCTTGGGGGCTGGGTTGTTACTTTTTCCCGGAGTTTTCGATCGCTGCTTACCCTTGTCGTAGGGGGCTTCCTTCGCGTGAGTTTTCGGCAGCCATTCAGCCAGCTCCTTCTTGACGTTGTCGAATTCGAGTTTCCCGGCGAGGTTGGTCCATTCTGCCGGGTCGCTGTCATGGTCGTACAGTTCTTCGCTGCCGTCTTTATAGCGAATGAGTCGCCAGCGTTCGGTTCGGACGGCGTCGTTCTTAATGCCGTGTGAGGTGATGGCGGGGTGGTTCCATTCAAGTTCCGGGTTCTTCAGCAGGGGAACGACGCTCTCACCGTCCAGGTGATCGCCGATGGGGAGTCCGCACAGTTCGCTCAGAGTTGGATAGACGTCGACAAAGTCGACCGTTCGACCGCATTTGGAGCCGGCTGATGTGACTCCAGGGGCAATGATCATCAGCGGAGCGCGACAGGCTTCTTCCCACAGCGAGAATTTTCGCCAGTGATGCTTCTCGCCGAGATGCCAGCCGTGGTCGCCCCACAGCACGATGATTGTGTTCTTCGCATGTTCGCTTTCGTCCAGGCCTCGAATCAGTCGTCCGACCTGTTCGTCGGCGAAGCGAACACTTGCGAGGTAAGCCTGCACCGCGTACCGCCAGTTGTCGGTTTTTAGAATGTTGGCGTGGTCGCCGTTTGGTCCTGCCATCTTCACACCGGCTGGTGAGAGATCGTCGAGGTCGGACTCCAGCACTTCCGGCAGCGTTACTTTGTCAGGCGGAAACAGGTCGTAGTATTTTCTCGGAACCTGCCAGGGCATGTGCGGTCGGTAAATTCCGCAGGCAAGAAAGAAGGGCTTGTCGTGTTCCTCATTCAGAAAGTCGACGGCGTAGTCAACCATCTTGTAGTCGTTCATCTCGGAATCTTCGTTGTCGAGCACGCCCCAGATGATGCTGCCTGCCTTGCTGTGAGGGTCCTTCAGGACCGCTTGAGTCGGCTTGGGATCGCCACCTTTTTTCAGGTACCGATTCCACGAAGTGTCGTCGTCATACGCCCCGTGAAAAATCTTTCCGCATCCTTCGGCGTGATAACCATGCTGCATGAAATGTTGAGGCAGTGTGACGACATCCTTGAGTACCGACTTCCACGGCTGAGGATTCACGTAGATGCCCGTTGTCGATGGTCGCAGCCCGGTCATCATGGCGACTCGCGAGGGGTTGCACGCCGGCGCCGAACAGTAAGAGCGAGTAAACAGGCAGCCACGTTTTGCCAGCGCATCGATATTCGGTGAGGAACCGTCCGGGTGTCCGCCCAGGCAGCCAATCCAGTCATTCAAATCGTCGACCGCGATAAACAGCACATTTGGCTTTTCGGCACCTTCGACGACCGTTTGCAGACAGGATTGCAGGCCGATTGAATAAAAGAGGGCGAACAGGATCGACGTTAGACGTGACATTGGACTGGCCTCGCGGAAACGGAATTCTCAAACAACGACGGGTGAGGATGATTCCCGATTCGGAATCCGCTATCAAGGACACAAACAATCCAGGATTGGAATCCTTTGAATACGTTCCCGACCCGACCACCGAGGCAACGATGGCAGACGAGCAGTTCCGGAAGCATCTTCTGAAGAGTCTGGGCGGCGACTGGCCAGAGCCGTGCCCGTTGAATGTTCAACATCGGGAAACGATCAAGGCTGACGGTTTCCGTATCGAATCGGTCTACTACGACGCCGAGCCTGGTGACGCGATTCCGGCGCTGCTTCTCGTCCCCGATCATGTTTCGGAAGATACTCCGGCTCCCGGAATCTGCGTCTGGCACCAGCACGCCGGGCAGTGGCACCTGGGAAAAGGGGAGCCAGCAGGTTTGTCCGGTAATCCGATGCACCACACGGGCGCTGCGCTGGCTCGTGATGGGTATGTCGTGCTTTGCCCGGACGCCCTTTGTTTCGAAGAGCGGCAGGATCCGACGGGCAGGCTGAAAGGCGGAAACTACGAGCGGTTCGAATTTCTTCGTTATGTCGTCGGGGGGAAGTGCATGGCCTGGAAAAACATCCTCGACATGCGGCGAGCCGTTGACTTCATTCAGAGTCGACCGGAAGTCATTGACGAAAAAATCGGATGCTACGGCCACTCGATGGGTTCAACTCATACATGGCTTGTCGGTCCGTGGGAGCCGCGTCTGAAGTGTCTGGTTGGCAACTGTTGCCTGCCGACTTACGCAGCGATGCACCGCGAACACATGCTGCACTGCTTTCCTAACTTCGTGCCCGGCATCTTTCCTGAACACGACACACCGGACATCGCTGCGTTGATCGCGCCCCGTGCGCTTCATCTGAATCTTGGCGAACTCGATGGTGGCTCGCCGATCGATGAAGCACGGCGCGGCGTTGATCTTATTGCGAAGGCGTATGCCGCAGACGGTGCGGTCACAAAATTCTCATACTTTATTGAAGACGGTGCCGGGCACGTTCTCTCTGACGAAATGTGGGCTCGTACAAAGAAGTGGTTCTCCCGGCATTTGCTTTGACCTGTCGTGACGTTTTCCGGCTCCGTAGTAAAGTGTGTCATTCGGCTTTGTTAGTGGGAATCCGCCTCCCGACATTGACTGGATGAGGACACTGACGGAGCCAGCCGTACTGTTTTCAATAAGCCATGAAACAGTTTCTGAAAGAAGAGACCATGAGCCGACGTGATTGCACTTTTGTTTTTTTGACGATTCTGCTCCTGAGTATGCTCAACGGTGAAGCGTCTGCTGGAAAGAACTGGCCGCAACTCCAGGGAAATGCTCAACGCTCCGGAGATGTTGCTGATGAAGTTCTGTCCGAGTCGCTTGGCCTTGCTGCGTCGTTTGCCCTGTCCGACGGGATTTATGCGTCACCGGTGGTCAGCGATGGAACGGTGTACGTGATCGACGGCTCGGGGACAGTCTTTGCCTTCAACGTCGATTCGCTGAAAGTGAAGTGGCGGTTTGCGACTGAGGGCGGGCCGGGCAACTGTAACAACGTCGCCGCTCCGGCGGTGGTCGGAAACTATCTGCATGTCGGTACGACTGCCGGCTACTACTACGTGCTGGATTGCGAAACCGGCAGCGTTATCAACCAGATCGATCTTCGTGAGCCTGTTTTCTCAGCCCCGGCTGTCGGGAAGGACCGTGTCTACGTCGCAACGCTGGGCGCGCGAGTCTTTGCGTTGCAACCCGACGGAAATATCGTCTGGACGTGGGACTTTGTGAAAGAGGTCGTCGACTTCACGGGGAATCGCTGGAGTGGCGCTGACTGGCTGGCTCATCGAAAGGATCGAGTTACCTGGCGGGACCACTTTGTCTGCTCTCGTGACATTTGCCTGATCGGGAGTACGGTTGTCGTACCGGCAGGTGGAAGGACAGTTTTCATCGAGGATGCAGGAGACTCACCAGCGCTGAGAAACGTCGGGATCATTCCTGCGTATGCAGGCGCCGAATATCCGGCGACATTCGGGCAGAGTGCCGATTCGGAAGGCAATGTCTATGTACAGTGGCATCGTCGAGACAATGCGGGCCGCGTCGAAAAACTGCGGCTCCACGGAAACGAATTAACGACAGACTTCGTCAAGGGGACGGAAACTTCGATTCGCATTCCCGGGTTGTTGAGTTTCTCGTCGGTCAGCATCCGGAATGGTGACGTTTACCGGGTTCGCCCTGAGCAGGGGAAAGGACTTTGCCGGCACGTATCGGAGAATGATGAGCCGGAAGTTTTGTCGCCTGCCGCAGCGATCTGTCCTCCGGTCCTGACAAAGAAGCACGCCGTGTATGGTGGCCTCGACGGAAAGCTGTACGTCGTGCCGCTGGGCAACGGAGCGATTCGGTCATTGGCAACTGGATTTGAGGCTCCAATCAGTGCTCCGGTCGCGGTTGCTGACGGGCGTGTTTTCGTTGGTTCCGAAGACGGATATCTCTACATCTTTGCGAAGGACGGCGACGCTAAGTTGCCAACTCAGGATTTGAATGTCTGGAAAGTCCGCAATCCGCTGACAGGCCCAATGGCTGATGGCAAATATGACTGGTACACTAATTACGGAGACTTCAGCGGAACCAATGCCAACGATCAGGGGCTGACCACTCCGTTGAGAATGCGTTGGGCTCGGCGGCTTGAAGGGACGGTCAAGCATCTACCCGTTTGTGGCGGCGGGCGACTCTACACGCACACTGCCGAAGGGCAGATCATCGCCGTGGAGCAGGACACGGGGCGGATCCTCTGGAGACGCTATTGGCCCGATGTTTATCTGTCCTTCACGTCGCCGCTTTATCTCAATGAGAAGCTGCTTGTGCCCCAGGCCGGCATTCGGCAATCACGGATGCGATGCCTGGACGCAGCGACCGGCAAACTTCTCTGGGAAGCTCCTTTCACGGGTTCGCCCAGTTGGAGTCGGCAGTTTCCGCCGGTTGCTCATGGCAACATCGCGATCTATGCCTCGGGCACCGGCGAGTATGCGGCTCAGGGATCCGAAAAGCCGTTTACCTTCGGAGGAACTCCCGTTGACTTTGGTGGTCGCGAGGTCATGAGTTTTATCTACTCGAACGACAATCCGTACTACCCGAAGAATCATCGGCCGCGAATCTGGGCCTGGGATCTCGACACAGGCAAAGTGATCTGGGAGAAAGATTTCTCTGAGTATGGTCGAGGCGGCAACGACTGCGGCATCTGTATGCTCGACGGGAAGCTGTACTACTCGACCTTCTTCGGTTACGCCTCCAGCCAGCGCAAACGGCGAGGACTTCCGGAAGAAAACAACGGCCTGACCGCGTGCCTCGATCCCGCCACCGGAGACGTCGTTTGGCTCACCACGAAGTATTACCTCACGTCAAAATGCACGCTCAGTTCTCGCGACGGACGGATTTACATCGGCGGCTACAACCGCGCGAAGGAAGGCACTGACGAACGGTTCGTCTGGTGCCTGGACGCCAGGGATGGATCGCTGGTCTGGCAGTCCGATGCCGTGACATCCGCGTTGAATGTCGTCACGGTCGGAGAACGTTTCATCTTCTCAAACGCGCTGCGCGGCAAAGGGAACGTCTTCGACCGCGAATCCGGAAAAGTCGTCAGCAGCATTGGTCACAACTATGCGTGCTGTCGGTTCACGCTTTCTGAACCTTTCGTCCTGGGGGCCAACATGGACATGATTGACCTGTCAAAGAACGGCGAACTGGTTTCGACAGGGCCTGCCATCGACTCTCGCGAATGTCTGGGCGCCGTCGTGTCGAACGGTCGAATCTTCTACACGTCTCAGGCAAGCGGCTTTGTCGTTTCTCAAACCTACGGTGAGGCATCAGAAAAGCTCCCCGCCGTCTGGGAAAGACGATCAGCCGACTGACTGTCGGTTGAAAACGTGTCGCACTGGCTTTGCCAGTACCTTTCAAAATCTGGTTGTCGGCAATTCCGCACTGACAGAGCCGGTCGCACACGTCGAATCAGGATTTCTACTGTTTTCCAAAGAGCTGGCAACCTGCCGTCGCAATCGCAGCAGGCTTGCGAAATCTGAAACACGAAACGGAACGGACAAAATTTGATGGCTGCTGAGTGGGAATTCTGGATCGACGTGGGCGGCACGTTTACCGACTGCATTTATCGCCGACCGGACAATTCCGTGTCGACGCTGAAGGTTCTCAGTTCGGGCATCACCAAAGGTATTGTCGAGGAGACTTCAGGCAGTGACCGGTTTGTAGATCTTGGGCGAGTCGGCGATCCTGACGGATTCTGGGCGGGTTACACCATTCGTTTTCTGGACGACTCCGGGCGGGTTATTCACTCGGGCCGCGTTCGCAAGTCGCAAAGCGAGAACGGGCTTCTGGGAGTTGAGCAGTTGCTTCCGCCGCAGGTGGCGCCGGGGACTCGATACGAACTTGGTGGCAGCGAAGAAGCGCCGATTCTGGCCATTCGTCGAGCCATGAGTCTGTCGCTTCAGGAGAAAATTCCTCGTGTTTCGGTTCGGCTTGGAACAACGCGAGGCACCAATGCGCTGCTGACTCGGACCGGCGCGCGAACAGCCTTCATCACGACCAAAGGATTTCGCGATGTTCTGCTGATTGGAAATCAGGATCGACCGAGGTTGTTTGATCTGGCAATTCACAAACCTGAGCCGCTGTTCGAACAGACTGTCGAGATCGACGAACGAATGAATGCCGAAGGAAGCGTGCTCAAATCACCGAACGAAGACGAAGTTCGGACGCAACTGAAGCAGCTTCACGACAGCGGCGTTGAATCAGTCGCGATTTGTCTGTTGCACGCTTTTGCGAACAGTGAGCATGAGCAACTCGTCGAAGAGATTGCTCGCGACGTCGGGTTCACAGAGATCAGCACGTCGCATTGTTTGTCACCGCTGATTCGGATCGTCTCGCGCGGTGACACGACCATTGCGGATGCGTACCTCAACCCGATTCTGCGAGACTACGTGGAACGGCTCCGCAGATCGCTGGGCGACAGTTCTCTGCGAATGATGACTTCCGCAGGCGGGCTGGTAGACGCCGACCACTTTGTCGGAAAAGACAGCATCCTGTCCGGCCCTGCCGGTGGCGTCATCGGATTCTCGCGGGTTGCTCGGCAGGCTGGATTCGAAAAGTCGCTCGGCTTCGACATGGGCGGAACGAGCACCGACGTTTCCCGTTTCGATGGTCAGTACGAGCTGGAGTTTGAGACACAAAAGGCCGGTGTCCGCATCGTGGCGCCGATGCTGGCCATCGAGACTGTGGCTGCCGGTGGAGGCAGCGTTTGCGGATTCGACGGCGTCCGGTTGTTTGTTGGTCCGCAAAGTGCCGGCGCCGATCCGGGGCCGGCATGCTACGGACGGGGCGGCCCATTAACGGTTACCGATATCAATGTGTTTCTTGGCAGAGTGCTGCCGCAGCACTTTCCATTTCCGTTGGACGTCGCTGCTGTCGAGGCACGACTGAAACAGCTTTGCGATGAAATCGCCGATTCACCGCTGGGAACAAATTACGAATCCGTTGAGCTGGCCGAAGGGTTTCGAAAGATCGCCAACGCGAACATGGTACGGGCACTGCGGCGAATTTCTGTCGCCAAAGGCTATGACCCTGCGGAGTACGCTCTGGTCAGCTTTGGGGGCGCGGGTTCGCAACACGCCTGCGCGATGGCTCGTGAACTTGGCATCAGGAACGTTCTCATCCATCCCTATGCAGGGATCCTCAGTGCGTACGGAATCGGGTTGGCTGATGTGCGGCGATTTGCAGAACGGTCGATTCTGAAAACATGGAGCGACAACAGACTGCCGGAATCGGTCAGTGATTGCTTCGAAGAACTGGCTGCTGCTGCGCGACTGGAAGTCGAATCGGAAGGCATTCCGAAGGAACGAATCTCAGATCCGCGAAGGAGTCTCGATCTGCGATATCAGGGAGTTGAGTCGACAATCAACGTTCTTGAGCCGACGAATGGAGAATGGCGGGAAGCCTATGAATCGCTTCATCAGGCTCGGTACGGGTATTGTCACTCGAGGCGGACTCTGGAGATCGTGGCCGCCCGGGTCGAAGTGGTGGGGACGATGCCTGATCCTCCTGACACACCGCAGTTTCTGGACGATCGCGTTCCGGCCCCGACTGAATTTTCGACGGTGTATTTTGAAGGGGCTCCTGTCGTCACGCCTGTCTACACACGGGAGCAACTCCAGCCGGGTGATCACTTTGCGGGACCGGCGATTGTCTGCGAGCCGACGTCGACTGTCGTCATTGAGCCGGGATTCTCAGCGAAGTTACTCAGTCGTGGCGAGATTGTGATTTCGGACGACGATGAAACAGCTTCCCGGACCAGTGGTGTCTCAGGTCACGCGACCGAATACCGGCCTGAAGACATTGACCCCGTCACGCTGGAAATTTTCAACAATCTTTTTGCGGCGATTGCCGAACAGATGGGCGTCACGCTTCAGATGACCTCGTTTTCGACAAACGTCAAAGAACGCCTCGATTTCAGTTGTGCGATCTTTACGCCGACTGGCGATCTGGTGGTCAATGCTCCACACATTCCTGTGCATCTTGGAGCGATGAGTGAAACGGTCAAACGGTTGCTCGCCGATGTGACCGACCTCGCGCCCGGGGACGTCTATGTCACCAACGATCCGTTTCGAGGCGGATCACACCTGCCCGACGTGACCGTCATTACGCCGGTTTACGATGAGCAGACCGGTGAGCTGATCTTTCTGACTGCCAGCCGGGCGCATCATTCGGAGATTGGCGGAATTGTGCCGGGGAGTATGCCGCCGTTTTCGAAATCGCTGGCTGAAGAGGGAGTCCTGATTCGGTGCTTCAAACTGGTCGACGGTGGCGTGTCCCGAGAGGCCGAGTTGCGGCAGTTACTTTTGTCGGGCGAATGGCCGAGTCGAGCGGTCGAGAACAACATTTCGGACGTGTCGGCGCAGGTTGCCGCGAACGGTTCGGGAGTTCGACAACTGAAAGAGCTGGTCGATCGACACTCCCTGAGTCTGGTTCGAGCGTGCATGGAACGAATTCAACAGGCGGCCAGCGAAAAGATGAGAATGTCACTGGCGAAAATTCCGGACGGCGAGTATTCGCGAGTCGATCATCTGGACGATGGCTCGCCGATTGCAGTTCGAATTCTGATCGCTGGGGATTGTGCCACGGTTGATTTTACAGGGACAGGTCCGGTTCTTTCGTCAAACCTCAACGCGAACAAAGCAATCGTCACGGCAGCAGTCATGTATTCGTTCCGTTGTCTGATCGATGAAGATATTCCGCTCAACAGTGGCGTGCTGGATCCAATCAGAATCGTCTTGCCCGAGTGCCTGTTGAACCCTCAGGCCGACGACGATCCAGCACGTTGTCCGGCGATCGTCGGTGGCAATGTGGAAACTTCGCAGCGGGTCGTGGACGTTCTGCTGGGAGCACTGAACGTGGCGGCGGCCAGTCAGGGGACGATGAACAACCTGACGTTTGGCGATGGCAGCTTTGGATACTACGAGACGATCTGCGGCGGCAGTGGTGCGACGTGCGACGCCGATGGCGCAGACGCCGTACACACTCACATGACGAATACCCGGCTGACCGATCCGGAAGTTATCGAGCGTCGATACCCTGTTCGGGTTCATGAGTTCTCAATTCGACGCGGGTCCGGAGGGGCAGGGCAGAAGCGGGGCGGCGACGGGATCCTGCGTCGCATCGAATTTCTGAAACCACTTACCGTTTCGCTGTTAACCGAACGGCGAGGTGACTACGCCCCCTTCGGTCTGGAAGGTGGCTGCTCTGGCGCCGTCGGGCAGAACCGACTGCGGCGAGCGGGGGCTGAATCCGAAGTCGAACTGCCCGGCAAAGTGCAACTGGAAGTTTCCGTCGGAGACATCCTGACGATTGAAACTCCCGGCGGTGGCGGATTCGGCCAGCAGTGATCGCCGGTAAAACGATGACCGATCACTTTGCCCGTTGCGACTTACTGGTTTTTCCCGTGAAAGATTTCGACCAGACGGCAAATCGAACATCAACATTGGTTGAGTCGGTGGCAAACTTTCGTGAGGTGGTCGACTGGCCGACGGTCAGGCGACTGCTTCCGAAGGTTCCGGTGAAGGAGTTGTTCGCGGTCGATTTTTGGTGACCGGTCTTGCTGCGAGTCCTTCGGCAGAAACATGCCGGACAACCTTCTGGGAAAGTGCGTCCATTTCCATGACGAGCGCTTCGACTCGACCGGACAAATACATGTACATAATGAGTGACGGGATCGCGATGGCGAGTCCGAAGGCGGTGGTGAGCAGGGCCATCGCGATACCAGCAGCCAACTGGTCGGCTTTGCCCATCGCTCCTGCACTGGCAATATCGTTGAAGGCCTGAATCATGCCGACGACCGTGCCGAGCAATCCGAGCAGGGGAGTCACGGTCGCCACACCGTTCAGCACTCGCAGGTGACGGCGCATCTGGCCAATCTGACGCTCGCCACCGTCGATCACAGCCTGTTCGACTTCGACACTCGGACGGCCCCATTTCTGGACACCGTGTAGAAACACCGCTGCAACAGGACTGTCGTTCTTTCGGCATTGGCTTACCGCCGTCACGGCGTCCAGTTTGCCTTTATGAAGATCATCAAGGAAAGGTTCGACAAAGCTGCGGGGAATCACGCGCGATCGACGAAGGACGACGACGCGTTCAATTGTGAACCAGACCGAAATGATCGAGGCGATCAGAAACGGGACCAGCCAGCCGCTCATCTGCTGGATGATCTCGACCGGGTGCGTTGGGATGCCGGATTTTTCAGCGGCTTCAACGGCGGGGGCTGTTTTCGCAGAAATGTCTGGCGGTGACGTCTCCACAGACGGCGACGATGGAATGGGCGTCGGACCGGTATCCTGGGCCTGACTGCTGCCAACCAGAAACGCCATGACGATCGCCTGACTGACAACGAGTGCCAGCGCTGCACGATGCAGGTCAGCGACTTTCAGAATTGAGTTTTTCGACGGACGCATGAGTCAACCTCGATCCGTTCTTGCGACGGAATGTGTTGTTTCTCTGATTGTCGACCGGGTGGACGGTCTGACCAGCGAAAAGTTTCCAGCAAGGTCTCAGCCCGCCGAGATGACACTTCCTGGCTAACCGGCAATGTTTCGAGTTCTTCCTGACTGTTTCAAAGTTTACGTCAGGACGCATTACCGAGCTTCTTCAGCCGTTCTGCAGCTTTGCTGGCGAAGTCGGATTCACCGAATTCTTTCCGCAGAGTCTGATACCACTTCCGGGCTCCGTCGAGACTCTCTTTGGAAGCAATCAATTCTTCACATTGACCGGCCTGAAAGAGGGCGGGCGCCTGCCACTCGGGAAACTGATAAAGGAAGTAGACCTTCAGATAATCGTCACGAGCGGCTGCGTAGTTCTTTTTCAGAAAGTGAATCTCGGCCATCATCAATTGTGCCTTCGCGGCGGTTTCGGTTCGGGCGCCGGATTCCGATGCGATCACACGAGAAAACGCCGCCATCGCTTCTGTGAACTTTGCCTGATTTTTCCAGGCTCGACCGACCACTTCATCGAGCATGTAGTGCGCCGGAGATTCTGCCTTCCAGCGTCGAGCCTTTTCGGCGGTCGCAATGACGGCGTCGTATTTTTTCTGTCGAACCTGAGATTCAGCCAACAGTGGCCAAAGATGACTGGCCCATTGGCTTTGTCCGACGGCAGGATCACTGATTCTGTCTGCCAGCTGTGCGAGCGTCTTCTCGGCGTTCTCCGAGTCGCCCAGATTCAGTTGCGAGCTTCCTCGATAGAATTGAACGTCGGATGCGTAGTGGCTTTCGGGAAACTGTTTCGTGAACTTTTCAGCGGAGGCAGCGACGTCATTCCACTGTTCATTGTCTGAGTCGATTCCGATGAGGCGGAACAGCGAATCTTCTCGGACTACTGCGTCTGCTTTTTCGTCCGCAGCCAGCGCTTCAAAAGCCGCCCGCGCGAACTGCACCTTGCCGTTGACGAGATCGCTTTCTGCAAGACTGAATCGAGCGTTGTCAGCAAAACTGCTCTCTGGATGTTCGTTGGTCAATCGCCGAAACAGTTCATCCGCTTCGGCGTACCGTTCGGCTTCGTAGAGAACCAGGGCCCATTCGTTGAGCAGCTGATCATGCTCCGAGCGTTTGGGAAACTGTCCCTCGACGGCGGCGTAGATGCGATTTGCCTGATCGGTCTGTTGCAGCCGTGCCTGCACGCGGGCTGCCTGAAGTCCGGCGAGAAACGCCTGCTCGTGCGGGGCAAATTTCTTGAACGCCTCTTCGAACGCAGTGGCAGCGTCTTTGAGTCGGGGCGCTCGTTGCAATGCATCACCCACCATGAAACCGGATTCGGGAGCAAGCTCATGGCTCGCGTGTTCTTTGACGAATTGCTGAAATCTCTGTGCGGCCGTTTCGTAATCCATCTGCTGAAGTTTGCTCCACGCCAACCCGGAAAGTGCGGCGGCGTGGAACGGAGAATCGAGCCCCGGCGAAAGCAGCGTCTCGAAGAAGCGACCGGCGGCCTGCCAGTGTTTCGCTTCATAGGCGGTTTCGGCCACGTTCAGAATCGTGCGGGATACAATCGGACTTTCGGGATGATCGTTGAGCAGACTGCTGACGGCCTTATCGGCGACTGTCCAGTCGCGGGTCTTTGCAGCTGCAGACGCCACGTGAGCCCAAGCCTGGTCTCGCAGCGGTCCCGTTGGGTGATGCTGGAGATAGCTGTTGGCCGCCAGCAACGCGTCGGCAGGGCGAGCCGCTTCGAGCGAAAGGAACGCATACAGTATCAGAGACTCGGGTAGTTCGGATTTCGGTTCTTTGATCACCGCCTCAGCCAGTGGAGCAATGGCTTCCAGTGCTCCCTGACTGTCGCCCTGGGCCTGACGAACTCGAGCGAGCTGGTATCGGGCTTCGGCTTGAGTTTGTGGACGCTGCGTCGCTTTCAGCACGGCATCGTAGATCTCGGCGGCCTTCTTCATGTCTTCGGCGGTCGCACGCAGCATCAGGAACTGTCCTTCCTGGAGCTTGTGCGACAGTCGGATCGAGCTGGTCGAATAGTCTCGGTCGAACTTGCTGAGTAGCAGTTCTGCTTCTTTGAGTCTCGCGGTCCGGGTGGTGGGTTCAGCATCGCGTACAGATTCGAGAATGCACTCCGTCGCAAAGTACAGACTGTGATCGGCGAACTGTCCCATCGGCCACGTCTGTGTCACTTTCAGAAAGCTCGCTTCGGCAGAAGCCAGCTGGCCCGATCGAAACTGGCAGTCAGCCAGTTGGTAAACGACGGATTCAGCAATCGGCAACTCGCCAGCCTTCTTTTCGACCTCTGCCAGAACCTGAGCCGCTCCTGAATAATCCTTGAGTGCCTTCAGGGTGAGACCTTTCCAGTAGCCTGCCGTGACAGCTTGTGTCGGGTTGGCGGCTGCTTCATCGAATTTACTCAGAGCGTTGGGGAAGTCGTTGTTCTGATAATGCGCGAAACCAGCGTTCAGGGTGGCAACTGATCGCAATCGACTTTCCGGAAACCGGGTTCCCATCGCCTCATATTCAGTCACTGCTTCGTGATACTTGTTCTGAGCAAACAGCAAATTGGCTAGTGCAAGCTGAGCGGCGTCACCGCGATCTGCCTGCGCGCCCCTCGCTGCATCGCGATAAAGCTGGAGTGCTTTCGCCGAATCACCCATGGCTTCGGTCGCCTGAGCGAGGCCGAACCGAGCTTCCGCAGCCATGCGTCCCTGCGGGAATAGATCGAGCGACGCCTGCAAATTGACGACAGCTTCCTGGGACTTACCAAGTCGTCTCTGAGTATCGCCGAGATAGAACAGGGCGTACTCACGAAATGGATCCTTCGGGAAATCTTTCAGACAACCCGCGAAGTCTTTCTCGGCGCGTTCCAGTTCGTTGAGATAGTAGCTGCACTCGGCGACCCGATATCTGGCATGAGCGATGTCGCTGTTCTGCGGGTACTTCTGGATGAATCCGTCGAGTGTGTCGCGGGCGACGGCGTGATTCTCCAGCTGTATCTGTGACAACCCGAGATACAGCATCCCGAAGGGGATCTGTTCATGTTTCGGAAACTCGGTCTGAAACTTTCGAAACGCTTCTTCGGCCTGCAGCCAGCGTTCGGCCTTGTAGAGACCTCGTGCGAAATTGTAGGCGTCGAGTCCTGCGTCAGCTCGAGCGAAGTCTGGGTGGAGCAACGCGGCAATGGTCACGCTGAGAAACAGTGTGAAAGAAACGAGGCTGGACGGCCTGCGAGAATTCCGGCTGAGCATGTCTCACTCCTGAGGCTTCGGAAACGAACCAACGATTGTCCGTCTGTGATGTTTCGAAGCAGAATCCGCATCCATGTAACTTGCCGAGGCAGCATGAATCGACCTGACGACGGCAACAGCCGGGATGTTACCCGGCGCGAATCCGTATCGTAAAGGGGCTACCAGCCGGATGAGCCGGTAAGCGCCAGTGCTTCCGCCGGGAAATTCTTGTGCCAATTCAGGCGGCGCGAATGCAAGTCGCCTGGCTTTTTGGTTATCTTTTTGTGTTCAGCGGTAGAAATTCACAGCGAGGCCAAAGCGATGAAGAATACATTCCACACATCCCTGTTTGTCCTGATGCTGGCCGCTTCTGCGACGTCGGCCAATGGGGCCGAGCCGAAATACGTGGCGGTTGAGAACTGGCTGAAGCCAGCTCCGGACATGGAGACGATCGGCCAGGCTCATGGGGATGTGGCTGTTGCCTCGAACGGTGATGTTTACGTGAGCGTTGGTGGTGCGCGAGGCGGCATTCAGGTTTTCGACTCGACCGGGAAGTACTTGAGAAATGTCCCCAATGCTCCTGCGGATTTTCATGGCTTCGTGATTCACCAGGAGCCGGCGGGAGAATTTATCTACGGAGCGCGTCTGGACGGACAGTCAATCCTGAAGATGCAGCTCGACGGACGAATTATGCTGAGTATTGCCGGTTCAACGATTCCGCCCGAACTGGTTCGCATGAGAAACGGGATGCCGAGTCTACGGCTGACGAACGTTGACGTTGCCTCGGACGGTCGCATCTTTGCTGTGGATGGTTATTCGAGCGATATCATCCACAGCTTCGATGCCAACGGGAAGTATCTCGACAGCTTTGGAGGCAAGGCGGCGCCGTACGGGTTCAAGACCTGTCACAAAATTGCGATCGACAACCGTTTCGATCCGCCGCGCATTCTCTGCTGCGACCGGGAAAATCGTCGAGTGGTTCATCTTTCGATCGATGGGGAAGTGCTGAACGTCGTCAAAGAGATGATGCGACCGGCGGCCGTTGCAGTGCACGGCGACTTGGCCGCGATTGCCGAGATCGAAGGCCGGGTCAGCCTGCTCGACAAAGAGGGCAAAACCGTTCTGCAACTGGGAGCCAACGAAGTGAAGGCTCAAACGGCGACAAACAAGGTGAAGCCGGGTGACTGGCGAACGGGAATTCTGACAGCTCCGCACGGGCTGGATTTTGACAGCCACGGAAACCTGTTCGTAACTGAGTACAACGTCTACGGACGAGTCGTTCGATACAACCTCGCGAAGTAGCTTCACTGCAATCGCATGGTGCGTCGAGACACACCATGCGGTTTATCGAACTTGAAACGTCGGGCGAAATATTTCGCGATGCGGATCGCGGTTCGGCGGACGCCTGGTTGTTGGCGGAGCGGGGCCTTCGGAAGGCAACTGGCGGTTTCCCGTGGAAAGAAACAGTTCGTCACGGAAGTAACTCGGTTGCCGAATCAGCACGTCTGATTGTGAGGCTTTAAGAACTCCCACTGACGGGACGCCGAACGAAATCTCAAGCAGCGTTTCGGAAGCAATGCCCAGATCGCGGTTCGGTTGCACGTTGCGGAACGGCAGTTTGACGATTGCTCGCCCGTCGACGAAATCACTGACGCGAACAGGGACGTTCCAGCGTTCAAGTTGAGCGGTGAGCGGCTTTCGATTCAACGTTTCCTGCCCGCCGGTAATCTGTTGTCGAAGCCCGGTCAAAGCTGCTGTCAACTGTCCAGGAACGATCGTCGGGTGACCTGTTCCGTCCAGCACAAAGAGTTCCAGCAGCAGTCCATCCGGTTGGGCATCCGTGTCCCAGCTCGTAAGCCGAGCGTCGATCTGCACCGAACGTGGGATCTGGCGAGGAAGCGATTGAGGCACGTTAGAGCCGTCCTGCAGCAGTGGAAGGATCTTTCGAGGCGGCAGGTCAGCTCGGTTTGAAACCACGGCAGGCAGCGCGAATTCCGGAAGCTGCTGGCGGAATCGTTCGACCGAAACCTGACGGCGTCCCGTGTCGATCGCAACCACCTGATCCCAGCTCAGGTGGGCAGTCAGTTGGACACGCTCTGAGCTGGCGACCAGATCAAGCCGATCGTTATTAGTCGTTGCGGCGACGCGCCCAGAGATCTGCCGACCGTCGTAGAGGATCGCCGTTACCGATCGTGGTCTTCGATTTGACGGTCGACGATTGGCGATTTCTTCCGCACGTACAGACAGGCAGTTCAAGCTGAAGATGAACGCAGCGGCGGCCAGAGCGAGTCGCATGGCATCCCCGTTGGAAGAAGGCTTTGAGAGTCAGCCTGCCTGATTCGCAACTACTGAGCCACAAACGGGGCAAAGTTCGAGACGGTCTGGAAGTGGTTCTGCCTTCGAAACTTAGGGATTGCGTTCCGGAAGGGGTGGGAACAGCGATGTTGTTTTTGTGAAACATCAATGACGAGAGAAGTCGACGCCACTCAGGGAGCGAGCTCTTCCTGCAAATCAGGCAACGTCGGGTGCGTCTTGACGGCCTGACAGCTCATTTTCGGACGCGGTGCGTCAGGACACTCCACGCAAAAGGGGCGAGACTCTACGGCAGGACGTCGCGGCGCCAGGAACCAGGGATGCTTTCCATCAGGCTGCCAGAAGCAAAACCCGGCGGCGGGAAGTTTGTGAATACCGAATTGTGATTGAACGTTGCTGCCGAGTTGCACGATGACGAGTTACAGACGACGCTGCCGTTAACCTTCGTGCGTGACAACAGGGCCAGCACCGTCAGCTTGCCGGACGTGTAGACCAGCCCGTTGATTTCGGAAGCGTATTCGTCGGTGGTGTCTGAGTCCGAATTGCTTTCGTATGGAGTTCCGGCCGGATTGAAATTGGTCGACAGATTCGCCTCGTTGAGACTTGGCTGGGTATGTCCAAGCTGGAAATCGCCGTCGACCAGCAGAGCCGGCAGGTTGGGAACGACGGTGTCCCAATGCACGGCGGACGATGTCAGACAGCCGGTACCCGGGTTCAGAAGGACGAGTGTGCCCAAAATGCGGCTGTTTTTGATCTCCAGATTCTGCCCACCGCAATCGATGACGTAGATGCCCGCCGAGTTGGTCGCTCCCCACGGTGTGGTGGCCGGGCTGATGATCGCTTTCTGGATCACTCGTTTTCCGATGGATAGAGGCAGCGTGTTGATGTCCACCCAGGTGCCGCGAGCTTTGTAATAGTCCAGGACGCTGCTGCCAGGCATTCGGCGAGTCGTGGCTCCGGATGTCTTTGTCCCACTGATGCTGCCCGTGATGCTGCCAGCCGCGTATGCATTGCCAGTGATGCTTGCGCCAAGTGCGCTGGCAGACAGGCTGCCGTTGCTGCTGATTTCGTCGTCCGTCGTCCAGTTGATGAGTAAGTCAAGGTTGACACTACCGGCGCAGTGGAAAGCGGCTTCGGTACAGGACAACGGGTTTTCTGTTGGATAAAGCAGGACGCTCTGAACCGAAGTCGCTGAACCCTGCCGACCGATTCCATAAATGCGAACGGTGTCTGAATCGTCGTCGAGCAGCGAGGTGTCAGGATCGACCAGTTTCCAGGTAATGGTTCCGCCATTGAGCGAAATCGGCGTCGAGGGATATTCGGTATTATGGAGGTAGGTCGTGCGCCAGGCGGGGTCGTTTTTCAAAACGGCCAGAGCGTGTTCAACGGCAGATTGAGCCAGGAAGTCAGCGCTCGACGAATCGACCGTCCGGGTTGTGGTGCGGAGATTCAGTCTCGCCACGCTGACAGCGGACAGCCCGACCAGTCCGACCAGTGTCGCGGTGATCATCACCGCGACGTAGAGATAACCAGCGCGGGGCGGGGCGCTGATTGGTTGATGTTCATTTCTTCTGTGCATCACTGATCCTCCGGTGCGTTGGGAAGACTGGCGGCGCCGTGAATCGATGCTCCGCTGCCGGTGGTCAGTTGAATGTCGACTTCCGTTACCCAGGTGCTGTCAACCAGTGGTTCCTGCTGGAGCGTTCCCCAGCGCGACCGCAACGCCTTTCGAACGGTCGTATTTCCATCTGGATCGGTCACCGTTACGGTGATCAGCTTGAGACCTTCGTCAGATGCGGGAACAACCAGCGGATCGGCGATCGATGCCAGTTGCACGGTCGCCGTGCGCGTCCAGCCGTCGTAATTCGGGATCGAGTCATTGCCTTTGGTTTTCGGTGGCACATGGCTCCACGACAAGTAATCGTCGACGTCGTCCCAGTCTTTTCGATTTCCACTACTTTCGCCCGATTCAACACCAAAGATGGGAGTTTCGTCGGGCTCTTCGTATTCGCTCTGCATGATCTCTTCGAGAAGCTGATCGGCCAGCGCGATACCATCGTGCTTTTCGGCTGCCGCCGTCCAGGTGGTGTAAACGCCTCCAACGGATTTCAACGAGGCGACCATCATCAGCCCCACGATCAGCGTCGAGATCGCCACTTCCGCCAGCGTCAGTCCGGAACGCCAACGAATGCCTGTTCGATGTTTTCGCATGACGACTTCTACCTGTTCAGACCTTGAAGAAATTGGCTGAATGACGAACTGCTGAAACTCGTCTCTGGAGCAGGCGGGGCCGATGCCGTCCAGACCATTGCCTGCTGCATAAGCCGATAGCCATTGGCCGTGAAGTGCTCGCGTCGGGCCTTGAATGTTGGCGCGAGAGTTCGGCGTCCTGGGGATACCGTTTCATCGACTCTTGTTACCCCCCGTTCCAATGTAGCAACGACTGGGATATAGGCTCCCTTGCTGCTTCCCGAGATTCCAAGAACGGTCGTAAGCCCGCTGGCGGCAGTCCCAGACGGTGTGATCGTCTCCTGTGTGTCGGTGACGATGGTTAGTGATTTCTCTTTAAATCCTGAGACGATCTCATGCTCGCTGTCGACAATCGCGAGTTTACTGACCTTGAAACTTGCAGAATCGCTGGAGAATCCGAGAGCAATGTTCCACTCTTTCGAATCACACATCACTCCCTGTTGTACGTTGTAAATCGACGACAACAGGATGTCAGGGTTCGTATTGCTGGACAGGTAGATTGCCTCACTTTCAGCAATCTCATTGGACAGTCGGTTCGATTCAGTCTCCTGATTCAATGGCCTCACTTCGAAGCCAGCAGATTCGAACATCAACTTGCGGTCGAAATCTTCTTCCTTCAGGTCAAACTCTTTGTCCACAAGGAAGAGAATCCTTTGGGGAGATGTGACAGAATCCAGCCCTGCGGCCCAGGAGATCGATCGCTCCATGATCGTCCGTGCCGCGTCCGTCAACAGATCGAAAGGTGTTGATGAAGCTCCCCACGGCAGAAGGACTCGCCGCCCTGGCACAGCATCAATAGCAAGTGTTCGCCCGTGAGATTCGATAACAGCCAGCGATGCCATGTAGGGCTTGGAATCACCACGGGCCAGAACCTGCAGATCGGGACCGAATCCTGGCTTCAGAAACATCAGCGGCTGCGACGACTTGACGATCTTTACCTGACCAGCCGACAGTGTCGAAGTGATATAGTGGTGGGTATTTTCCAGATCGATGTCGGTCGTTGACGACAAATCGATAGTATTGCCAAAGCCAGAATCATCACGCAGGCTGGAAGTTTCAAAGACGACTCCCACGTTGGCGTAGTAGAGTCGCTGGGAGATCTCGTCGTCCTCGACCGAGCCGGGAACGTAGATCGCCGCTGCCTTGTCGATCGCCGCCGCCCAATCAGTATCCGACGCGTAGCCACTGACGACAGAAACCGCAAAGTCCCAGGACTCGATTGCCACGATCCGTTGCTGGTCTTCTGATGACAGTTCGTTACGGTTGACCTCTCCACCATTGCCGGCGTCAGCTTCGGAGATATATACGACCGTTTGACTCTGGCCACTGACTGGAATGACGGGTGCGGTGACCGAGCGAAGCAGGTAGTCCATGTTGAATGTTTGCACGTCGGTGATGACAACCTGTGCCGTTCCGCCGTTCACGCTGACGGTTAAGGGCTCTCCTGATGTGCCTGACCAGGCGTAACGAAGTACTTCCGGACGCCCGTCAGAATCTCGATCGGGCACGGTGAACGTGGCGGCTTTTGCTGTCCGTTCGGTGAAGCGAAGAGCGCTTCTCAGGTCGATACTGAGCTGACGCGTCAGCCCGCTGGCTTCGGTCTTGATGGCCGGTTTAAGGTCAGGACTCCATGCCCGGTTGGCGACCACAATTGTCGACATCAGGCCGCCCAGCAGCACGGTCGCCGCTCCGGTGCTGATGACCATTTCCAGCAATGTGTAACCCCGACGAGTTAATCCTCGGGGACGGCGCTGGTGAAGCGTTGTCGTTTGTCTGGTCGAGGTGACGTTCATTGCACGATCGCCCTGCCAGTTGCCGCGTCGACGACGACAGTTGCCGTGTCGCTGCCCGAGGAAAGAACGATTGAACCAGGATTGTTCGGGCGGCCGTACGCGTTGAATGTCACCGCCTGCGAAGCGGCGAAGTTCACTGAAACAAGTTCAGCGTTTCGCCCTCCATTCGCGAGTGAAACCACCCAGGCGGAACCTGGATGATCCGGCGAATCGACGCCCGTCACCGAGTACGAATTTCCGGAAACATCAAACGTGACGGTAACACTCTGACTGGTCTGAGCGGCGGCTGAGGCCGCGTAATTCAGATCCGCCGCGACTCGTCGGGCAGTCGATTCGGCGGTGTAGGATGTCAGCAGCGCCGCAAACTTCGGCGAGGCTGTGGCAGCGACAACCCCCATGATGAGCACGGTGATTGTCAGATCGATGAGCGACAGCCCGCGACGCGAATTCGACGCTTGATGATTTGTTCGATCCAACCTCGCCGCGGGAAACGAACGACCATAACCGCATCGGGCAACAGTTAATCGTTCAGGTTGTGAACTGCTTCGCGTCATTAAGATGCCATACTGCCTGTCCGACGAACTTTCCGTAGGGTGCGTCTTGACGCACCAGTGCGGCAGGTACCGATGTGGTGCGTCAAGACACACCGTGCTGCTGGTGAGCTTCCGTCGGCTCACATGTAGCTGGAAGTGGAAGAACGAGTTCTCAAGTCTACGTCGTCGTTTCCAGGCGGGGGTTCCGAGGGCAGGATGTAATCGACACTTCCTTCAGAGAAGCCCGCGTATCCGACACATTCGGGAGACGTCGAATTGGTTTCGTCCAGGATGATGTTGAAGGCTCGATTCCGACCAGCCGTCTTTGATCGATAGAGACAGGCATCCGCGTAAGAGAACAGTTTATCCGTCGTCAATTCGGCAAATCCGGATCGAACAACTGTGGCACCGATCGACAACGTGAGTTGACTTCGCTGCAGCCCGGCAGGGACTTTAATGTTACGGACGGCCTCCTGAATTCTGCAGATCGGCTGATCGATAGTTTCGGATTTACAGTTGAAACAGAGTGCCGCGAACTCGTCACCGCCGATTCTGGCAACAACGTCGTAACTTCGCAGTGAGTCTTTCACGCTCTTGCCAACTGCGGCCAGAACCTGGTCGCCCGCCATGTGTCCGCACAGATCGTTAACCTGTTTGAAATAGTCGACGTCGAACAGGAAGAGTGCCAGTGGTTCTTTGCTGCGGGTTGAGCGGTCCCATTCCTCTTTCAGTCGCCGCATGAACATCGTTCGGTTGGCAAGCTGAGTCACATCGTCAGTCCCAGCTTCGCGCAGAGCAGGTTCCAGCCGCCCCCAGCTCATCAGGATGTCGTCGCGAGTCATTACTCCGACAATTCGGCCCTGTTCGACAATCGGAATGCAGGAGAAGTCGCCGCTCGCCGCGATTTCGATTGAACCGGTCGATGTTTGAGTTTCGGTCGGTGCCAGTCTCGTCGTCATCAGATCTTCGACGGGGCGAGTCTGCCACGTATCGGTGGCTTCGTTGCTGACCATGTCGGTGTACTGGTTCAACTGGTCTCGCGAGATGATTCCGATGATTGCGCGCTTTTCGTTCTGAACGATGGCGTACCGAAATTCGTTTTGTTCCATCATCAGAGCCACGTCGAGCACTGACGTGCCAGCATTGATGATCGCAGCAGCTCGCGACGGGGTTGACGATACCTTCAGGTGACCCTCGAAATAGCGAGGTTGGAGTGGCATAACAGACTCGTTCAGAATAGAGGCAAGCTTCAGCAGGCGATCAAACGCTGGGACGTCCGTCCCCAATGTCTATAGCTTTTGCCTCCCGGTTCGCGTCAGGAAAGAACGGCAAGGAAGATGATCTCTCCGGGGAGGGATTCACTTGCCGGTTGTCACCGGAACGATCGATTCGACATGAGCGTTCGACACTTTGTGACAGGCCACGACAGCCTGAATTTTGTCGAAGTTGGCAAAGAATGCGTCGACGATTGTCGGATCCCATTGAGTCCCTGATCCGTCCTTCAGAATCGCCTGAGCCTTTTCAAACGGCATACCATTTCGATAAGGGCGGTTACTGGTCATCGCGTCAAACGAGTCGGCCACGGCCAGAATGCGCGCGTCGAGCGGAATCTCCATTCCAACGAGTCCGTGCGGATAGCCTGTTCCGTCAAAGTTTTCATGATGATGCAGTACTCCGTCCAGCACGTAGCTCAGCGATTTGACTGGCAGCAGAATTTCGTGACCTATCGTCGGATGCTGCTTGATCAAGTCGAACTCTTCGTCAGTCAACCTGTCTGGTTTGTTCAACACGTGGTCGGGGATTCCGATTTTGCCAACGTCATGCAGGATGCCCGTCAGGTGGAGCTTTTTGAGCTGCTCTTCCGAGTAGCCGACGGCTTCTGCCAGTACCAGAGCAACACCAGCAACACGATCGCTGTGCCCTTTGGTGTAGGCATCTCTTGCTTCGAGCGAACGAACCAGCGATTTCACCGTGCCGATTGCCAGCTGTTCTTTTTCGACAAACAGTTCTACGTTGTGCGCATGCGTCGCCAGCAGCGTACAGGCTGACTGCATCAGCCCGGCCTCGATTGTTCCGTACTCGCCCAGACCGAGTTCTTCATTGATGTATCTGTGATTCTCCGGGAGCGTAATCGGTTCACGGTTGATCGCCATCAACCAGCCATGCAGATGCCCTTCCTGCTGAATGGCCATGACAATCAACGAACGCACATTAAATCGGTTAAAGACCGCATCGTCCTGTTGAAACTGGTTGACGACGACAGGTGTCTTGCAGGCTTGTTCGCCAAATCGTCGGGCGATTGCGATGAGGACTTCGTCAAGCGGCTGCTCTCTGCCAGCACGCCTGGTAACGTTGACCGGTCGTGTCGCAGTGGGAGCCTGGAATTCACCGTCCAGCGACAACAGGGCTACGGATTCGGAGTTCGTGAGTCGTGCCAGTGCTGGCAGAACGGTTTCTGCCACCGAGCCGACGTCGCGAGTTACGTCGCACTGTTCAATTTGCTGCGACAATTCTCTCAGCCAGACCAGTTCCTCAAAGCAGCTTGTGACCTGCTCGGCGTACGCTTCGAGCTGCCCGGCAGTTCTGTCTGCTGTGTCCCGTTCCTTTGCTGTCCGGGCTGCGAAAGTAGCGACACGCAATACATTGTCTGGATTCATGCCCTGGACAATGCCAGCAGCAGTCTTGATCAGTCGGCCCTGGCGAGATGAGACGCAGGCCAGACATTCCTGCCCCGGCAGCTCGGCGACGGTGATCCCCTCGTTCCGACTGGTGGCAACAATGTGCCTTGACCGGACATTCAGACATTGAATGACTTCGGACAGGTTCTCCAGTGAAAGACCTTCATGTTCGTTTCCCTGGTCCGGGCCAATATCCACAATCGAAAATTCAGTACCGAAGGCGGCGTCGAGTGTGTCGACGAGAAGCTTTTCCTGGCTCGACAGAATCACGGTCGGAGTACTCAGTTCAGAAACGCTCATGAGAATACCACTGTCAGATTAGCGGCCCGAGTTGACTGAATTGGCCTGGGGTTAAAGGGGCTCGCAAAGCACGGCCCATTAGCTGCCTGTTGAAAAATATCGACTCACCTGTTGAACGTGTGCCACTGGCAGACCCGGCGCGGAATCTCAAGTGAACGTCAATTGACAACAGCACTGACTGGGCTATTGGGAAACGTTCTGAACGGGCAGCCAGCGCATCACCTTCCGCAACTCTACGTCACGTTCTTCGAGTCGCAAATTCGCCGAAATACATTTGCTGATTCAGAAAATGCGACCTACGTTCAGGGAGAAGTCGGCGTTGCCGTGCGAAAAACGAAATAGAACCGAGCTGTTACCGTCACTGGACGAACAGCCGACTCGCCTGTGGGGCAGTTTTCACACCGCACGCAGTTATGAAACAATCGAGGGGAACAAGTCATGCAGAAGCCTGTCAGCTACTCAAGGAAACGTCGCAGCGGTTTTACCCTGGTTGAACTGGTAGTCGTCGTGCTGGTACTCGGAATCATTGCTTCCGTCGCTGCGCCAAAGATGTTCGACACAGCAAACGATGCTCGTGAAAACGCGACCATCCAGTCGCTCGCCGTCATTCGAGACGCCATTGAACTGCATCGTGCTCAAAACGGTGTTTACCCCGGCGATCTGGGAACTGAGGCAGACTTCAAGAATGACCTGAAAGATTTCCTGAAGGGTGCGTATCCGACGAATCAGATTGCAGGATCAACCAACAACTCCGACGTCACCGTCTCAACGGCTGGTACGGCACTTTCCGCTGGTGGGTCAACCGGCTGGAAGTACGACAAAACTTCTGGCGAATTCATCATCAACACAACCGGCTTTGATGCGCTCTAGGCGGGAAAAGCCGCCGGTTCGGGCGTGAGGCCGAACAGTTTCAGTCAACAGGAACAGGTCGCGGCGTCAATGCGTCGGGGCCTGTTTCTATTAGGTGTCTCCAGAAATCTGTGCGCCGTGGACAGGAGAAATCAAATGCGGATTCTCATTGCGGAAGACAACCTGGTGATGGCTCACGTGCTGCAGTTCAATCTTGAACGGGCAGGGTTCGACGTTCACACGGCCGCTGACGGCGAGCTGGCGCTCGAAGCCGCCCTGGAGAACTCGTTTGACATCATCATCACCGATTACCAGATGCCTCGCATGAATGGCGAAGAACTGGTTCAGCAGTTGCGAACTCATCCTGAGTACACCAACGCGCCAATTGTGATGTGTTCTGCCAAAGGTTACGAGATCGACACTGCACGACTTGAACGGGAACTCGGAATTTCCGAAGTCGTCTACAAGCCATTCAGCCCAGCTCAGATTGTTGAGCTCATCCACTCTTTAACTTCGACACCGCAAACAGCTGGCGTGTAACGAAGCAACAGGCTGGAACAAGTCCCAGTTGCCAAGACTCCGGTTTGCAGAAATCTCAGCTTCGTAGCGTGAGTGATGAAAGTAGTATCCATGTCAGTTGCTGTTCAGACGGAAGCCGACCAGTGGAATTCGCTCCTCTCAGCTGAGAGTGATGCCGAACTGCTGCGTCAGTTAGAGCTGCGACTTTCAGATAATTCCAGCGGCGGTGCGGACGGTCAATGGCGAGCGATTGTCGATTCGATTTCTGATGGTATCTGCGCTGCTGACGTTGAAGGTCGCATCGTTCAAGCTAACCCTGCGTTTGCCGCTCTAGTTGGCGTCAACTCTTCTGGAAGTCTCACCGGACAATCTGTCTGTGATGTGATTATCGCAGCGGCGTCAGGCGACTCGGAGAAACTGATCGATCGATTCTCCAGAGGCATGACGTCTTTTGTGTGTGAACTTCGTCGCGGAGCTGAACTCGCGGACGGAATTCTGCGCGTGGCGTGTGTGCCTTTGCAGGGGACTGCGGCTTCTGACGGACAAAGCGTCTGGCAGATTCGCGACGTCACTCACCAGAAACTTGCGGAAGAAGCTCGCAATCAGTTTGTGTTCACGGCGACTCACGAGCTGCGAACGCCACTGTGCAATCTGAAAGCGTATGCCGAAACGCTGGCTCTTCAGGACGGGATCGACGTCGACCGTCAGAAGGAGTTCTGCAATATCATCAATTCAGAAGCGACCAGACTGGCGAGATTCGTCGACGAACTGCTCAACATCAGCCAGATGGAGGGTGGCGGACTGAGAGTGACGAAGCATCCAGTCGACCTTGAGCGAATGCTGAAGGAAGTGCTGGAGCACGTCCGACCGCAGATGAATAAAAAAAGACAGACGCTGGAATCCGAGCTGCCGGCGAGGTTTCCGAAGTTGTCAGCAGACAAAGACAAACTCTCTGCAACGCTGGTCAACCTGCTCGGCAATGCGTGTAAGTACACACCCGATGAAGGGGCCATCCGTTTCGCGGTTGAAGTCGAACCAGGCACGTTGTTGATTCATGTTGAAGATTCCGGATACGGAATCTCGGCGGAAGAGTTGCCTCGAATTTTCGAGAAATTCTTCCGCAGCAGCGACTCAAGAGTGCGCGACATCGAGGGGACGGGCCTTGGGCTGGCCTTCGCAAAAGAAGTCGCGAGGCTGCACGGGGGAAGTCTGACCGCGCAAAGTGAAATCGGACGTGGATCACGTTTCACACTGACGTTGCCCCTCGATGCTCAGGCTGGTGAGTCGTAAGAAAGACGCAGGGCGCCGTGGCTCACCGCAACGTTACAGAATTTGACGGTGCGGCAGGACACACTCAACGTCAACAAAACAGGATGCTGCTGAATGTTTCAAGTCTCGCGAGAAGGAGCGATCGACATCGTTTCCGGCAAAGAGCCGTTGAACGAGGAGTATGCTGATGCGCTGGAGCGGATCCTGAAACCCTGTCTCTCGGGTGGCCAGCCGAAAATGGTTTTCAATCTTCAGGAAGTTCCGCTTATCGACAGTCGTGGTCTGGAAGCACTGCTGGATGCTCACGAAATGGCTTTACAAAGAGGTGGACAGTTTCTGCTCGCCGCTCCAAACGCACTTTGCCAGGACATTCTGATTGCCACGGGACTTGACCGAAAGATGCAGGTCTTTGACGACCTGATTTCAGCAGTGGGGAGTTTCACGATATGAACACTCCAATCGCCACTGAATTACTCGCTCCGACTGGGGGGGCCCAATCGGCAACAACAATCCTTTCACCACAGCCGGCGCTTCGAAGCAGGGTGCCGATGCGTCTGGGCGAGCAATTGATTCTCGCCGGGTTGAT
Organism: uncultured Planctomycetaceae bacterium; assembly: GCA_963976765.1. Lineage (GTDB taxonomy): Bacteria > Planctomycetota > Planctomycetia > Planctomycetales > Planctomycetaceae > JABMPE01. The sequence continues at coordinate 56,039 of CAXBME010000014.1, read as the reverse complement.
CACCGAAGACGAACTCGACGCGGCGTTATCCGAACAATCAGCCAAACAGACGCGGCTCGGAGAAGCGTTACTTGAGCTGGGCTTTGTACAGGAAGAGCAGTTGCTGCCATACCTGGCGGCTCAGTTGGGCATTCCCGCCGTGCGGCTTCGCGAAGGTTTAATCGACCCCGCCGTCGTACGTCTGATTCCTCGACCATTGGCACGCGACATGCGCGTGCTCGCGCTTTTCAAGGTTCGCAATACACTGACCGTCGCGATGGCGGAACCGCAAAACCTCAAGCAGATCGATGAGATCGAGCGAATCACGGGCTTGGAGGTTCGACCGGTCTGCGCGTTGAAAGCGGCCATCGAAAAAGTCGTTCCGCGCGCTTACGAAAACGATTTTGGAGTCGACACGGTCACTGCCGACTTTGACACGGAATCGGTTTCCGTCGAAAACGAGGCGATCGAAATTGATCTCCAGGATGTCGGTTCGATGGCCGACGGCAGTCCGGTGATCAACCTTGTGAACTACATGATCGTGCATGCCGTCCGGCAGAAGGCCAGCGATATTCACATCGAACCAGGCATCAAGCATTCGTCTGTGCGATTTCGCGTTGATGGTCAGCTTCGAGAGGTCCTGAAGCCGCGGCGTGAGTTTCACCCGGCGATTGTTTCGCGTTTGAAGGTGATGGCGAAACTGGATATTGCCGAACACCGGATGCCGCAGGACGGGCGAATTCATGTGCACGCGGAAGGACGCGCGATCGATCTTCGCGTTTCAACACTGCCGACCGTTCGTGGTGAAAAGATTGTGCTTCGAGTTCTGGACCGGCGGAATGTGACATTCAACCTGGACGAACTCGGCATCCCACCAGACGTCCTTGACAAAATGAAAAAGTCGCTTGCCCGGCCGCACGGGCTGTTTCTTGTCACCGGACCGACGGGTAGCGGTAAAACGACGACATTGTACTCGGCGCTCGAACTCGTAAAGTCGATCGAGCGAAACATTGTCACGGTCGAAGATCCGGTTGAATACCAGCTTGAACTGATCAATCAAATTCAGGTCGGTGTAGCCAAGCAGATGAATTTCGCGAATGCGCTGCGATCAATCCTGCGGCAGGATCCGGACATCATCATGATCGGGGAAATTCGTGATCGTGAAACTGCGGAGATCGCCATTCAGGCAGCGCTGACCGGTCACCTGGTTCTCAGCACACTTCACACGAACGATTCCGCCAGTGCCGTGACACGTCTGCTCGACATGGGCGTTGATGCGTTCAAAATTTCAGCGGCTCTGGCGGGAGTCGTTGCTCAACGACTTGTGCGGTGCGTCTGCTCCAACTGTCGTAACCCACATTATCCATCGGCGGACGTTTTTGAAGCCATTGGGTACACCGGCGATCGCAAGCGACAATTTGTGCGTGGCGAAGGGTGCCGACAGTGTTACGACACGGGTTTTCAAGGCCGGACCGGTATCTATGAGGTACTGTTGACAACAAACGGGATCCGGGAATTGATCTTCCAGGGTGCCAGTATCGAACAGTTGCGGAACGCTCACCTCGACAGTGGCGGTTCGACACTCCTGCAGGAGGGGATTCGTGCGGCCGAAGAAGGTCGCACCAGTCTCGACGAAGTCATGCGGGTGGCGTCGACTGAATAACGGTTGTGCTGACTGGTCCGCACCGACACCTCAGCAGAATTCCCGGCGAAACCATGCAGTTTCAGTTTTCCGCAAAGTCGTCCGACGGTTCGCTACGCAATGGCGTTATGGTCGCCGATTCGGCAGACGATGTGCGTGAGCGATTGCGCGAAGAAGGCTTGTACGTGATGTCCGTCGCGTCAGGGCAGGCGAAGCAGGTTCTGGCGTTGTCCAAAGGGCTGAAGTTCAGTCGGACTTCCGTGAAGAAAACCGACCTGCTGATGCTGACGTCGCAGTTGTCGATTATGTGTCAGGCTGGCGTTGATCTTGGCGAAGCGCTGCAACTGGCCGCTCAGGATTGCCCGAACAAGACACTCCAAAGAATTCTTGAGCGGGTGCACGACGATGTGTCGGCAGGGCAGTCAATCTCGGAAGCGCTCGGGAAACACTCGAACATCTTTGGCGATGCCTACATTGCCAGCGTTGCTGCCGGGGAAGCGTCTGGCACATTGACCGACGTTCTGCTTCGGATGGCTCAACTGCTGAAACACGAAATCCGATTGCGTTCGACGCTGAAATCCGTACTCGCCTATCCGATCGTTCTGATTGGTGTCGCTTTCATGGTCCTTTCAGCGCTCGTTTTCATCGTGCTGCCGCAGTTTGGCACGGTGTTCGAGGGGCTTGGTGAGCCGCCTCCGGTACACACTCAGATGCTGCTTGATTCGGCAACGTTTCTTCGGGCTAACTTCCTGGCGATCGCGGTAGTGGCCGGAATTGGTGCCGTCGCTCTGGCAAAGTTCTGGTTCACAGAGAAGGCCGCCCGCTACTGGGATGGCGTTCTGGTTAACGTGCGGTTTCTGAAGGGGGCCTCGCGACCGTTACTCAGCGGTCGAACATTCCGGTTACTTGGCACGCTGCTGGATAGTGGCATCCCGTTGCTGGACGGAATTCGACTTTGCCGCACGTCAGTCCAGAATCGCTTCTTTCGAGAATTGTTTGATCGGATGGAATCCAGCGTCTTGAGCGGCAAAGGGATCGGCGAAGTCATTGCCAGAACGGAGATTGTGCCTCCCGGAGCCGCCCAGATGATCTCAACGGCTGAGCGAACCGGACGTCTGGGTGATGTCATGGTCACAATCGGTGAGTTCTACGAAGACGAAGGCGAGCAGAAGGTTCGGGATCTCACAAAAATTATCGAACCGCTGATCATCATTGTGATGGGAGCGGTCGTCGGCCTCGTCGTGATGGCGGTCATGTTGCCGCTGCTTGATGTTTCAACAGCCTCAGGTCGGCACTAGGAATTTGCTCAATGATTGACCTTTCCACAATCCAGGCGGCATGTCTTCGACAGTTCAGACTGCGTCGAAAAGTCGGACTGATTGGCGTTGATGTTGGCTCACGCGTCATCAAACTGGCGCAGTTTACCAGGACATCCACAACGTCGAAGTTGACTGCGCTACGTGTTGTCCCTGTTGGGGCAGGTCGGAGTCTGACGGCTGACCTCATCGAAACAGGTGGCGTTGGCGAGTGCCTTGACGGACTTTCGTTGCGCCACGTTGGCTTCAAAGGCCGCAGCGCGGCCTGCGCGCTGCCGACTTCGGTTGCCGAACTGAGGAGTCTCCAGTTGCCGAACGCGTCTGACGACGAACTTCGCCAGATGGTTGAAAGCGAATATCAATCCAGTTGTCCCGTTGGCGATCATCCTGTCGTCGATCTCTGGTCGCCCGATGATTCAGGCAGTGCTGAAGAGATGAATCGCGTATCCGCACTCGCGGTACGACAGAGTGTTGCTGCTCGTTGTGCCGACGATCTGCTCGCACATCGTTTACAGTGTGAGTTCCTTGATGGAGTCCCGTTTGCGATGGCGCGAGCCGTCAATCTGGTTGACGACGATCGAACTCAACCTGTAGCCGCGCTTGACTGGGGGCATGGCTCGCCGCTGTTCACGATTTGTGTTGGCGGAGAGCCGCGGTTTACGCGAGTCCTGCGTGGCTGCGGTTTCGCTGATGTTGAAAGGGCCGCTCAGAAGGCTTTGGGAACGGACTGGCTGCAAACGGCGAGACTCTTGAGTGCCTGCGGAATTTCCATGAGCAGGGCGGCGCATTCGCATGTCGCCGCTGAGACTGTTCGCCGCGCCGTGAATCCTGAGGTGGGGCGTCTCGCTGAACAGATTCGCCGAACGGTTTCGTACATCGATCTTCAGCATCGAGAACTCGTGCCGCAACGACTGTGGATCTTCGGCGGCGGTGGAACGATCGGCGGGATTGGCGAAGGCTTATCGAAACACTTGCACTTTGACTGTCGCCCCTGGCAACTTCGCCCTTCGCAGATCGACAGAAGTCTCGGAACACTCACACACATGTCTTTGTTTGGAGTCGCAGCGGGCCTTTCGCTGCTGACGGATCAATCATGAAGTCACACCTTAACATTCTGCCATTGGCGTTTCGTCAGAAGCTCCTCGTTCGTCAGATCGTCCCGGTCTGGGGCTGTGTCTGGGTTGGCGTGGCCGTTGCTGGGGCAGTTGTCTGCTGGAATAAAGACGCCTCTCTGGCAGTCGCACAAACCGAATTCGCAGCGGTCGATGTTCGTGCTGAACCGCTTCGGCGGATCGTTCAACGTAATCAGGAAATGGCTGACAATCTGAAGATTGCTGACCAGCGTCAGCTACTTGTCGATTGTTTATCGGCGGCGGACAGACCATTGCAGCTGATCGGGTTGATCAGCACGGCAACCAGTGCTGTCGAAGGGACCATTCAGCTGCACAGTTTCCAGCTCACACAAAGCGAAGCGGTGAAGAGTGGCACGCCGGTCGGTTCAGCATCACAGAATGCGCCTCGCATGAAACTTGGTCTGCAGGGATACGCCGTTGACGACCTGGCATTGTCGCGGTTCGTCTCGCAACTTCGATCAACAGGCGTTTTCGAAACCGTTGAGCTGCAGACGTCGAGCAACGTGCAACTCGTTGCCGGAAATGCTCGGCAGTACGTTGTGGAATGCCAGTACTGATTCAAGCGGAGCCTGTGAGAATCTCGTCATGAGTGAAACTTCTTCCAACGAAAAACGCCTGCAAAAATTGCGTATCGCGCTGCATCTGGCAGGCCTGGCTGTTGCCCTGACGATCGCACTGATCGCTGGCCTTGTCGTTTACAAACCGCTTCATGCGGAGGAAGCCCGTGTCCAAAGCCTGGCAACGTGGACCGAGGAGTTCATGAACAGCAAGGGTAAAGTGCTGCAGGGCTCAGTCGAATTGGAAAAGCGGCGTCTCGAATCCGAGCTGCTTTTTGCAGAATCGATGACGAGGATCCCGGAGACGGCGCAAAAGACCGAGTTCCTGGCACAGCTTTCAGGTCTGGCCGCTGAGACTGGACTGAAGATTCACGAGTTTCGACCAGGGGACGAAACCGATCGAAAAACACATCGTGAATTATCCATCCATGTGACGGCTGAAGCTTCGTACGCATCATTGTGTCGTTTTCTGGCAGGGCTCGAAAAGGTTGAGCGGTTGACTCAGCTCACGGTCTTGCAGGTCAACGGCGGCTACGGCACGAAAGAGACATATCCTGTGAGCATGACCGTGAATATTTTCTTTGCGCCGCTTCCGGTGAATTCAGAGCCGACAGGGGAAAACGATGAATCCGAAAGCCGCTAGTCTCACAACCGACAAACGCAAGGTTGCTCTGATTCCCGTTCTGGTCGGAATTCTGATCTGGAATCTCACGAGCTCAAGTGACAAGGCTGGCAGTGGAGCGGCTGATAATTCTGCCACTCTGTCAGAGCAGACGCTGACGGAAGCGGATGGTCTCATCAGACAGCTTCGCAGTAGTCAGGATCGAACCCAGCGGAAGAACTGGCCGCAGTTTGAGCTGGAAGACATGGTGAAATTTGACCCGTTCTCCGTAAGCGGGGCGTTGGCCGAGCGATCAGGGTTCCAGGCCGCGGAACAGTTGATCGCTTCACAACCGGAAGCTGAGTCGCACCTTTCTCCGGACGCGGCGGATGAAAAGGCTGACCCGATCGAGAACCCCGTCCGCGCCGTAACCATTGGGCGAAACGGAGCGGCGGCGTTGATCGACTCACGCATCATGCGAGTCGGAGATCAACTGGAGGAGGGAATACGAATCGTCGCGATCGAGCGAAACGCCATCATCGTGGAAATGGTCGAGTGATTCGGTAAATCCGATTATGCCGATCAGGACAGTCAGAGTTGTTCGGTTTTTCCATTTAAGCTCCTGTCCCTGTCCACACAATCGGCACGTCCGACAGGAGTCCGGTAGGAACGTGTTTACCGAACATTACGCACGGGACGAATTGCTCCGAAAATGACGATCCATGACGGTCGAGCCGAAGAGGCTTGTATTCATGGATTGTTTCACGCCTGTTGTGGGCTGGTTGTTGTCGGAGAGCCTGGATGCACCGCTCTGGCTGGACATGGCGAGGTGGCCTGACCGCCGTCTGCTTGTGCCCGCTTCTGCTGGTCATTATTGCCGCCGCCTCGTCAACAGTGGCCGCTGAGAAGACGGTTTCTGCTGCGGCCGGGGCGCGCACACCACAGCACGTTCGGAAAGTGACGCAACCGCCGACTGGTTTCCTCTCGCGGACAAAGTCTGCCTTGACCGGGCTGGCTGAGAAAATCTCGTCTTCAGGTTCACAGAGCTCAGAACCGCAGCGTCCGGTCCGAGAGGCTCGATCGTCATACCGCCCAGCGGATCGCCAGTCGCTGAACCCTTTCGAGAAAATTCGCCAGTCGTTGACTCCCGAAAGAAAAGCGATTGAAACTTCACCTTCGCGTGATGAACAACGGCGACTCTCGACGTCAGTGACCAGACAGGAAGCGACTGAGATTCCCGTGTTCGATCATTCGCTTCCACCATTCGATGAATCACTCACCGAACATAACAACGACCAGATCGTCAACATCGAAGGCGCGTCTTCGCCAGCGTGGTTTCCGAACACAACTGCGGAACCTCGTGAAGGTGCCGGGCGAGTTCAGGTCGGGAGTCTGGGGGACCGCAGTGAGTCCATTGCCGGACAGGTGATTGTTGGAAATCTGCCGGTACAGCGAAGTCAGACGGCAGGGCGAGCCGCGATCGCTCAGACGGGCCAGCCTTCACAACCGACTGGCCGAGTCTCGATTCAGCGGCTCAGCGGCGACGATTTCGAACCACGCGGCGGACGGAGACAGATTCGAATTCCTATCAACGATGCTGCGGGAACCCTGGCGGTTGGCAGTTCGGGAAGCAGCATCTCACTGAGCGTTCGAGAAGCACCGCTCAGCGAAGTGCTGGGGCTTGTAGCGGAACAGCACGGATTGAATATCGTGACGGCTTCATCGGTGACGGGAACCATCTCGGTCAGTCTGGCTGAAGTTGATCTGGACGACGCCCTCGATGCCATCCTCACCGTGAACGGCTACACGTGGATCCGGCAGAAGAACATCATCCTGGTTTCCAAACTCGACCAGCAGTCGGCTGTTTCGCATGTCGCGCAGGGACGTGAGATGCGAGTGTTCTCGCTGACCTACGTCGCCGGTACCGACATTGATGCCGTCGTGAAAGGTCTGTTGTCTCCGGTTGGGCAGTCCTTTGTCACCACGCAAAGTGCCCAGGATAAGCGCAAGACGCAGGAGCAGATTGTCGTTGAAGATCTGCCGCAGTACATCGCGCGGGTGGAATCGTACATCGCACAGGCCGATCAGCCGCCTCGGCAGGTGCTGATTGAAGCTCACATTCTGAGAGTCGACCTGGGCGACAATCTGCGACACGGAGTGGATCTTCAGGGAGTTGCGCGACTCGCTGGGGCGAAGATCACGCTTAGTTCAAAGGGCTTTGCGAATCCGGCAGCCAGTCCGGCATTTCTGTTTGGCGTCGACGGGACCGATCTCGACACGCTGATCGAAGCGCTGCAGACCACGACCGATGCCAAGACTCTCGCCTCGCCGAAAGTTCTCGCCGTGAATGGTCAGGAAGCTCGGATTCAGGTAGGAGAACGACTTGGTTACCTGGTTACGACAACGACTCAAACCAGCACACTGCAGAGTGTCAACTTTCTCGACACCGGCATCGTGCTGACGGTCACGCCGATCATCGGCGAGAGCGGCCAGATTCTGATGAACATTGTCCCGAAGATTTCGTCGGGGCGAGTGAACCCGGATACGGGGCTTCCGGAAGAAGAAACGACCGACGTTCAAACGACGGTCATGCTGCACGATGGTCAGGCCATGATTATTGGCGGCTTGATCACAGAAACAGATATCGACCTGCAATCGAAGGTGCCAATTGCGGGTGACCTGTGGGGAGTCGGCCGCCTGTTTCAGCGACGCGTTCAGACCACCGAACGCAGCGAAATTATCATCGCCCTGATTCCTCGCATCGTCCCCTACGAATCGATGTACGACGCGAAGAACCAATGCGACATTCACCGGGCGACGACACCGCTCACGCAATGGCCACTTCAGGAAGCGGCACGAGATGTCGAACCGTCACTGCCTGACGCAACGAAACTTCCTCGGAAACCGCGCTGGGACCGAATTCTGGACGTGCAGGACAATCTTGAGCAGGAAAATCCGCGACCGTCTGAGTATTTCTTCCCCAGTCAGCAGGACGCGTGGTACTACGAAGGCAACGAGTAAATTTCTACTCGTTTCACGCAGCGACGACCGCTCGCCCCGATGGACACCCTTCGTATGCCAAACAGCCTGCCATTGCCACCGGCCCTGCAAATCCTGCTCGAAAAACGTGAAGAAGAAGATCGCCGCAAGGCCGATCGTCGTGAGCAGCAACTTCCCGTCGAGAACGATCAGCGGGGCAGGGCACCGCGCCGCCAGCGAAAACGTCGCAGCGAAGACCGGAATTCGTAAGGAACGCCTGGACGCTCGCTACGAGAAAATCTCATCCACGATGCGGACCTTCTCGACCCCCGTCAGCTTCTCTTTGAAGCCGTGATGCTCGAAGAAGAGTTCGTCGCTGTGCAGCCCCAGAGCGTGCAGAATGGTGGCGTGCCAGTCATTGACGCTGACTCGGTTCTCGGCGGCGTTCCAGCCGATCTCGTCGGTGCTTCCGTAGACGGTTCCGCCTTTGACGCCCGCTCCAGCAAACCAGACTGAAAAACCCGGCGGTCCGTGGTCGCGTCCAGCTTTCTTAAGATCGCTGCCCTCACGCATCTGAGCAATTGGCAGGCGGCCAAATTCTCCGCCCCACACAACCAGCACATCGTCCATCAGTCCACGCTGTTTCAAATCAGCAAGCAGCCCCGCGATTGGCAGATCGGTCTTGCCGCAAATACTGGGAAGCGACGTGCCGATGTTGCTGTGGTTGTCCCACTGCTGGCCGGGTGTGAACAGTTGGACGAATCGGACTCCTCGCTCGACGAGTCGCCGAGCAAGCAGACATTGTCGACCGTACGCGTCGGTTTGCTTTTCACCAATGCCGTACGCTTCGAGTGTTTGCGGAGTTTCCTGCGTGATGTCGAGCGCGTCGCTGGCGGATAGCTGCATTCTTGCAGCGAGTTCGTAGCTCGCAATCCTTGCGTCAAGCTGGAGTTCTCCCGGACGCTTCGCTTTGTGCATCCGGTCAAGCCGTCCGAGCAGATCGCGACTGAGTTGCTCGACTGCTGATGGTTCGTCAGTTTCGGGTTTCAGATTCAGAATGGGTGTCCCCTGAGACCTCATCCGTGTCCCCTGGTAAAGCGGCGGCAGGTAACCGGACTGCCAGTTCTGCCCCGAATTCGTCGGCAGTCTTCCTTCCGGAGAATCCAGCACCACGTAGGCGGGAAGATTCTGGTTCTCGCTGCCAAGTCCATAGGTCACCCACGAACCCAGCGATGGCAGGCCGGGCATCAGCTTGCCGGACTGTATCTTGAACAGCGCCGGCTCGTGATTCTGGTGCGTGTTGAACATCGACCGGACAACGGCAATGTCGTCGACATGCTTTGCCAGATGAGGCAGCAGTTCAGAGACGTACGTTCCTGCCTGGCCGTACTTTTGAAACTTGAACGGGCTGCGCATCAGGCCGCCCGCTGCGTCCGGCGACGAGAGGTCTTTCGCAATGTCTTTCAGAATCGACTTGCCATGATTTCGATCCAGCTCTGGTTTTGGATCGAACAGGTCGACCTGAGAAGGTCCTCCCTGCATGAAAAGCTGGATAACGGCCTTCGCCCGTGGTTTGAAGTGAGTTTGCTTCGGCGTCAGATCGAAAGCCCGTCGAACAGCCCGATGCGGCGTCTCCGAGGCGGCGACCCGACTCTCATAGAAGTCTCGTGAGAACAACGACGCCAGCGCTGCTCCCTGTAGCCCGTTGGCGACGCTGCCCATGAAGGTTCGGCGGTCAGGTTGAGACATAGCTTACTTCTTGTCCGTTCGACTGAGTTCTGATCAGAAACTGGTTCAAGCCAGAGAGTGCAAAATGGTCTCAGAGAAATCGTCCTGTGAACATCTCTGAGAACGCTGTGCTCTATGTGGCTTAAATTTCTTCATATCCATTTCGTCGTTGATTTTTCGAATGCGCCGCTAATCAATAAACAGGAACTCGGCTGAGTTCATGATGACATGACAGAAATTGGCCAGTGCCATTGTCTCTGCAGAAGGTGCTTCATCATTGATTGAGCCATCGTTTGCATTTGAAGCTGACTTTGCGCGGTTTTCCCATTCGGCGGTGAGTTGACTCAAAACTTCCAAGGCCAACTGCGATTCCGCCGGTGTCGGCTTCCGACTGAGTGCGTCCTGGTAAACCTCTTGCACCTGTTTGTATCGGTCGCTACCAGCCTCAGTCTCAATTCGTTGAGCGAACTCAAGCGTCAGGTTGCGGACCATGCCGTTGTTAAGCAGGTGCAGGGCCTGAGAAGCAACCATCGAGTTCGGTCGCGCAACACAATTGGGATTCATCTGCGGAAGGTCGAACGTTTCAAGAATGGAAGGCAGCGTGCTGCGGCGTTGCTGAACGTAAACTGTTCGTCGCCAGCCGGCTTCTGATCGGTTCGTAGTGACAAGACCATCCGCTCGGACCGTGACTGCATCCGGTGTTCCGAGAGGTGTCATGTCGAGCTGTCCGGAAGCCGCCAGCAGGCTGTCTCGCAGCGGCTCTGCTTCCAGGCGGCGAAGCGGCATTCGTGATAACCATCGATTGTCAGAATCCCGTTCTTCGCTTTCCGGTCGCAGCGTCGATGATTGTCGCCAGGTCTGGGTGAGCATGATCTGACGGTGAAGCCACTTGAAGCTCCAGCCATTCTCGACGAACGAAACGGCCAGCCAGTCGAGCAACTCAGGATGCGTCGGCGCAACGCCGGTTCGACCGAAGTTACCGAGTGACTCAACGATCCCTCGACCAAAATGGTGAAACCAGATTCGGTTAACGATGACTCGCGCCGTCAATGGATGGTCCGGTTTCGTCAGCCACCTGGCGAACGCCAGGCGTCGGCCTGTCGAACCAGGACGTAAAGGATCGGTGACAAACGGAGTTCGACCGTCGGTCAGCACCGACGGCACGCCGGGCCCCACCAGATCGCCAGGGTTGGTGTATTCGCCGCGGCGAAAGATCCAGGTGGGCGATGGTTCGCCGCGATCCCAGAGGGCACGGATCATCGGTTCCGCTGGCATTGTTGCCTGCAAGGCTTTGAGCCGCTTGTCTGACGCGGCCTTGAGCGATTTGAAGCCGGCGTACTTTTTCACCAGATCATCCGCCGACACGGTCAGCGCCGCCTCGTACTTCTTTGAGAGCGTGCGTTGTTCGGCCGTTCGATCCTTCTTCGGTGTGTTCAGCATCGTGCGAAGATCGTCGTGAAGTTCGGCGGGAACATCCTTCAGCTTTTCGTCGATGAATTGCGAACGAAATTCTGCTTCCCTGTCAGCCAGTTCCTGCTGCTCGGCGGCGATCTGTGCCTCAATCGGGCGGCGAGCTTGCTGCCAGCGTTTCGTGGTTTCTTCCGAAACCTGCGTGAGGTATCGCCGAGTGGGATTCTTCTGTTTCGACTGACCGGCCACTGAGGTCGGCTTTAACCAGTCGTAAACGTCGTACGCCCCCTGGAAGACAGAGACGAGTCGGTAATAATCGCGCTGAGGGATGGGGTCGTACTTGTGAGAATGACACTGGGCACAGCGCAGCGTCAGTCCCATCACGGAAGAACCCAGAACTTCGATTTCGTCGGCGACGACTTCGAAGCGTTCCGAGACAGTGTCGACAATGTCCGAGCCCGTCCCGTCCGGCACCATCCTCAGGAAGCCGGTGGCGACCAGGCAGTCCATCATTTCATCGGTGACGGCGTCGGCATTCTCGAAATCGTAAAGTTCGTCTCCGGCGAGTTGTTCGAGCAGGAACCGGTCGTACGGCTTGTCGTCGTTCAGCGAGCGAATGACGTAATCCCGATATCGCCACGCGTGATTCCGGACCGGGTCGGCCGATCGCTTGCCTTCGGAATCGGCGTACCCGGCGACGTCCAGCCAGTACCGTCCCCAGCGTTCACCGTAGTGGGGAGATGCGAGATAATGGTCGACGACGTTTGCATACCAGTCTTTTGAATCGTCGTTGAGAAACCGTTCGACATCACTCCATTGCGGCGGCAGACCTGTTAGATCGAAAGCGACTCTACGAATCAATGTCAGACGTTCGGCCTGGGGTGACGGAGTCAATTCTTGTTCTTCGAGTTTCCGAAGGACAAAGTAATCGATCGGCGATTGTTCGCTGTTCGGCACGTTCGGTTTGACCGGCGACTGGAACGCCCAGAATTTTCGGTCGTCATCGGAAACCAGGGGGTCAGGAGTTTCGGTCTGGACATCAGGAACGATGTCGTACTTGATCGCGCCCTGTTCGATCCAAGTGGTTAGCAGATTGATTTCGGACGATTCCATCGGCCTGACGCCAGCACGGATCAGCTCTTTCGGCGGCGGCATATCCTTCGCGTGGATTCGCTTCAGAATGAGACTTTCTTCCGGCTTGCCTGGCACGACGACGCGTCCGGATTTTCCGCCTTTGAGAATCGACTCGACCGTTCGCAGGTCGAGTTCCGCTTCCCGGCGCCGCGCGCCGTGGCAAACGACGCAACGCGTGTAGAGGTAGGGCAGAACGTCGTGCTGAGTGACGACAGTTTCAGATGCAGTGGAAGTTGATTTCGAGCCGGTCGAAATCCAGCGACGGATGATTTCTTTGTCAGACGTTGAAAGAGGCGTTTCGCCTTCAGGCGGCATGTCTCCGCCTTCGATCATGATCCACAACATGCTATCGTCGAGTGACTCGACGACGGCTGACTCGCCGGATTCTCCGCCTTTGCGAACTCCCGCCATGTTTGAAAGATCCAACCCGCCTTTGGAAGCCGAGGCGTTGTGACAGTCGGCGCAGCGAACCTTGAAGATCGGCAGGATGTCCCGTTCGAAAACCGGAGCATCAGCGTCGCTGGCTGTAACTGTCCTGCTGATTCCAGAGAACAGAGCCAGAAGACCGAAAGCTGAAAGCAGCATCAGGCGGGGCAGGGCGGGCATGGCATAACCGGTGGGTGAGAGCGGCGGAAAGCATTGCAGGACCAGCAGTGTTCCATAGACAGCCGTTGATGGCAAGAACGGTCACGATTGTGAGGCTTCTACGGCGGCGTATCGAGTCGGTCGCAATCAGACTTCATCCGCTGAAAATGCTCCCAAAGCCGTATTAAATTGGGCGAGGCTGTTGTAAAGGCAGAGCAGCCGGTCACCTTGCAGAGCTGCCGCCAGGGCATCGCGTTCCGTCTGCAAAGCGGCTTGATCGTTGTTGAGGATTGCTCGCTCGCCCCGAGCAACGATGAGCAACGGTTCTGCCGGAAGGAGATCGCTTCCCTGCTGAATCAGACGGTCGGATTCGTCCAGTTCTTCAGCCGCCATCGCCACCCGTGCCGCTTGAGCCATCGACGACACATCATCCGGTGCCAGTTCAAGACCTCGATCACATTCTGCTTTCGCCTCATCAAGTCGCCCAAGAGCCAGCAGAGCGCGAGACGACATGATGGCAGGAAGAGGGTCGGCTTTATGAAGGTTTTTCTCGATGCCGCGAATTCTGTCGAGTGCCTTTTCAGGCTCGCCCTGATCCAGATAAGCCGTTGCCAGTGAAATCGCAGGAGGCGGGAAGTGCGGGAACTCTTCGCGAATCTGTTCGGCGTAAGGAATGAACTTTTCAAGCTGCCGGGTTGCGAGTAACGCCGCCGCGCCGCTGTACTTCAGTTGTCTATCGTGTTTCACGACGTCGTAGTTTTCTTTGCAGATTTCGATGACCTCGTCGAAATCATTCCGCTGTATGGCCGCCGTGATTGTCTGTGCGAGTTTCGGTTTCTTATTGGACTGTTTTTCAATCGGCCCACATAACATCGCGAATGCTGCCCCGCCAAACAGAACAATTAGCAGGCCAGATATCAGCTGTCCGTAGGATGTGATGGCGACGCCGGTTGCGATTGGAAAGGTATTGGGCAGGAAATCGAAGTGAAACGCAATTATCAGCAGGCCGCCTGCAGTGCATAGTACTGAAATCGACGATACGCCAAGCTTTCGACGAAGTGTCAGATTGCTCCACCGAAGCCGTCCTTTCATTCGTGCTTTGGCGATTTTCACCGCGCGGCGAGATGCCAGCATGATGAAGAATGTCGGCCCGAATACCGCAGCAAAGAGAGCCACTATCGGCCAGAATGAGTCGCCCATTAACAGCGTTGCTGCGATGCCGTACGCCGTGAGGCAGAACCAGAGAATCGCAAAGGCCGCGACCAGCTTTCGACACCGTGTGACTCGGCTGTTGTCGTACGAAACGCTGAGCAGCGAGCCGGCTTCAGATCGTGTTGGAGAAGCCAGTACATCCATCGCATGAATGCGTTCGTTCAATGAGGGATGAGTGGCCGTGCTGTGGACAATGTCTGTCAGCAGGCCGGACTTGCCAAGCAAATGCCTGGCGTAGATGCGGCGAAGACCTCGCGCGACGGCATCCGGGGAAGTTGCCAGCGCGGCGCGACGATCGCAGTCAAATTCGAATCGACGACTCATCAGCCGGAAAGCCCCGGCTCGCAAAGCAGCACCGGCCATCACTCCGAAGAAACTGCCTCCCAGGAAAGACAGGACGATCATCGCCGTCATGGTCAGTGGATAAATGGCGGAGTACACCCAGATCGAATGATTGGCGACGTGTCCCAGTTCATGGCCAATAATGCCGTCCTGTTCGTCTTCGCGCAGTTGAGAAAGGATCGTGTCGTAAAGCACGATCGAATGAGGTGCCAGGCCGCCCACAAACGCCGCTGATGAATCGCTGGGGTGTTCGATCGCTCGCTGCATCCGCACGGTCGGTGTCGCGACGCCAATGCGCTGCGACAGTTGCTGGATACGTGCGAGCATTTGCGGGCTGTCGCACTCCGGCAGCGCTTCCTTGCCGACGTAGGTCAGGTTCGGAGGCTTCATCGTGCCGCGAATGAATAAGACGGCAAAGAGACCCATGAAGGCCCACCAGACGATCCCAGGTGGCTGGCCGATGTCGCAGCCAGTCATTGTTGCCGCGACGGCCACAGGAACGGTCCAGATCGCCGTTACGTACGCAGAAACTCCGATCAGCTGCCATCGCGTACCGTTGGCTTCTCGTTTCTGCCGAAGTCCCCAGCGGAGACAAAGCACAAAGCAGCCCACGGCAAAACAGGCGACGAGCGCCGCAAGCGTCGCAGACTCTCGTGGAGCGCGAACGTCGAAGTCGAACAGGTCGATCTCCGCGAGATCAAACAGACTTTCCTCGATCAGGGCGTCGTCCCAATCGTCAAACACCACGTCCTGCACGAGGGCGGCGGCCGCCTCAGAGTCTCTCCTGGCTCCTTTGAAATCACGAAGTCTTGATCGAACCTGGCTGCGGACGAGCAAGGCCTGCCAGTTTGAACGGTCGCGATCGATGACGCTGGTCAGTAATTCCAGGGCTTCATCATGTCGGTCGAGATCGCTCAGGATCGCCGCAAGCACCATCTTGCATTCTTCAGATGGGCGATTCTTCAGAGCTGCTCGGCAAACGAGTTCTGCCCGCTCAAGGTCAGCGTTCGGTGGTTCCAGCAGTCGGATGATCCGGCTGAGTTCCGGGAAGGCATCGGGAGCTACCTGATGGACCATCCCGAACGAAAGCGAATAGCGGATGACCGGGAATTCTCCGGAATGATTCGGTTCACTGAAACGCTGAGTTTCCGTGTCCGGCCTATCCGACTGAGCAAAGCAGGGCACGGAGCGGACAGCCTGCACGGCAAAGAGCAGACTCAATGCAGCGGTGAATAGAACGCGTGGCAAAGCCTGCTCCCTTCCTGGCAGTCCACAACCGAACCCGTCCGGTTCAACATTATCTTTTGACGACTCAATCTAATGATTTTAGAAACGCGTCATAGCGAGACTGCACATCGCTGACCGACGGCTTGCCTCGGCCAACAATCACTCGGTACTGCATTTCGAGCGGTGTGTCGGCTTTCAACGTTGTCTTGAAGAACGTACCAAAGCGGCCGTATGGGCGTTCGGAAAACAACGACGGTTTGGGCAGGTTTGGATTGTCAAAATACTCGACGGTGTAACGCTGCTTGTTGAGTTCGTAAGACAGCGCGAACCAGCCGAGATTGATATGCGCAGGCGGGTCACCTTTGTCGCCGACCTGAATGGCGGCTTCGCCCTGAGGAAACGTTGCTGGCCTCAGATACGTCCCGCCGTTGGAATCAGCAACGGGCTGGTCCGCTCGGAACTGAAATCCGGCATGCTGACGGTCACCGTCCAGCGTGATGGCTCCGCGTCGGCTTTCCAGCTTTGTTGACCAGTCGATCTGCCATCCGTCGGTGCCAGGTTCTTCACGGACCGAAACAGTCCGCCATTCGACAATGACTGGCTTGCCGTCGGCGTCGTTCCAGTGAATCTCGGCGGTCATCGAACCGTGTTCGGCGTCGGCCGACATGTCGACAAACTTCGCGTGTCGAAGATGAGCTCCGTTCTTGCAATGCCAGAAGTCGAGCGATTTGCCCTCAAAGCCGGTCTTGTTCCAACCGACGTACAGGCCTCGATGATGCGTGTACTTTCCGTGAGGCCCCTTCGTGATGATCGTTTTCGAACCCGGTCCGTAGACGTGGTGGAAGACTTTGTAGGTTTCGTGGGCCCGCGTGTCGGTCGACGTGTCATAAGCATACATGTACCGAATGACCGGCTTGTCCCCGCGTAACAGATCCGCCTTTCCCGCGGCCTCGTCATTCTTCCAATGGAAGCCGGCCTTGTTATTCGCAGAAGCGGACGCCAGCGAACCACCAAGGATGGCAGTCAGCACAGACAGGGTGACCAGAGAGCGGAGCGACAACATAGGGTGTGCCTCTTGTTGAAATTGTTTGCTGGAATTGTGAATTGATTGCGAATGCCTGGACAGAAACCGTAGGTTGTGACAAGCGAATTATCGAGCTGCTCGTTGACGGTAATACTTCAGGCCGGGCAGGAAAAAGCTCAGGCCGGCGACAACTCCATAGAGCGAAATGCTGAAATCCGGCAGGGTGGTTTGAGGTATCACAGCCATCAGGCCGCCGGTAGCAAACAACGCTGCCGCCTGAATGTAGAAGCGACCGTTCAGCAGACTCGCTTTCACCAGAAAGACCATGCCACTGACCAGGCCAATGACCGGCGAAAGCTGCAGGACATCAAGCCCCATCTGCCACTCCACAAAATAGAGCAGCGTGCTGACGATCATGCTGCCGGCCCAGACGTGGACGATCTGGCGTTCAACGAAAGTCACCGGACCGGCGCGGCGGCGCAGGTTGTAAAAGATGACCGCCCAAATCCCGAGCCCCACACACCAGATGCTCATGTAAGGCCAGCGTGACGACGATCCTGTCACCGCGTCCCGCCACTGCAGGAAGTTCGTCAGCAGGCACAGCACCAGCACGACAACGCTGTGCAGCATCCAGAGAATGCCCCAGTTTTCCAGCACGGAGGCGTGATGAGTTTCCCGGAACGCTCGACTGATCACGTCTGTAAACTGTGACGACCGCGCGGAAATCGGTTCGTGATGGAGCCATGCTTCCAGATCGTCGGCCAGCGAGTCTGCATCCCGGTACCGCAGGTCAGTCGGCTTCTGCAGGCACTTCATCGCGATCATTTCGAGGTCGGAGTCTGCGCCTGGATTGAGAACTCGCGGCGGGACAGGCTCCTGCTCCAGCACCATCAGAATCGTGTCGACCGGACTGGCTGCCTGAAACGGAGGCCGCCCCGTCAGAGTCGCATAAAGAATCGCTCCCAGGCTGTAAACGTCGGACGCTTCGCCGATCTGGCCTCGCTGTCCGGCTGCCTGTTCCGGTGCCATGTAACTCGGCGTGCCGAGGATCGCTCCGGAATTCGTCAGCGTCTCGACGTCTGCCGCCGCACTGTCGTCGCGAAGCTGACCGGATGGCACGATCCTTTTCGCCAGTCCAAAGTCAGTGACGAACGGCCGACCGTCTTCGTCAATAAGAATGTTTGACGGTTTCAGATCACGATGCAGCACGCCGTTGCGGTGAGCTTCCGCGACGGCCCGGCAAACGGGAATCAACAGTCGAGCGGCTTCGCGAGAGGGCAAGGGGCCGTCGGCGATACGTTTGCTGAGCGTCGTCCCCTCCACACACTGCATGCTGAAGTACGGCTGACCAAGATGCTCCCCGACTTCGAACACCTGTACAATGTTCGGATGATTGAGCCTCGCCGCCGCTTCCGCTTCCGCACGAAACCTGGCGACATCTTCGGGAGAAGCCAGAGCGCCGCGAAGAATCATCTTCAGAGCGACCTGCCGATCAAGACTCGTCTGCCGAGCCCGATAAACAACTCCCATCCCACCGCGACCGATCTCAGCCGCCGGTTCGTAATCGTCGAACGGTTCCGGCAACGGAGCGTCGCTCCGCACTACAGATTGCGTTCGAGCCGTCGTTGCTTCCCCGCCATCGTCGAGGCCCTCAATAATTTCAGAGCAGCTGGCAAAGTCCTCAGCCAGAATCATCGTCGCCCAGAGTTCCCGCAACTCCAGCTCAAGGTCCGAGTTCTCGCGAACCACCGTCTCAAGAACCGGCTGCCGCCCATCCAGCGAATCATTCGCAAGCTGCTCCAGCAGTTCAGCAAGCCGTTCGTCCCGATCGTTCATTTGACCTCATCCCAAAAGGTCTCACGCCAGTTGTCTCCTGGTTTGCCATCGTTGATCTTCAACATCGAACGAATCTGCGAAGCCGGAGCGTCGTATGGGAGGAAAAGACATTGCCGCTAAAGGTCACGGCGTTTCCACCTTCGGGCTGAATATCCTGATAGCCGACGAGATCTCCGGCGTTTCCTAGGTAAGTCTCTTTTGATACGTGATGACTCGTAATGCCTCGCCGTTTAGTGAAAGGTGCAGGGAGTGGAATCTCGTCAATGTGAAAATCACGAGGCTCCATCCAGTGAACTCCGGAATCGGCAACATCGATAACCATGATGGTATTAGCTGCTCCGTCTACCATATCAGCTAACGTAACTTTGCGATCGTGCTGCCACGCAGTTCCGGGGCCGGTGACGACGAAGTAGCTGGCGTCGAGCGGTTGCCCCTCGTCGCCCTCAGGATCACTCGGGCAGTGGTACTGATCACGAGGAAGATCTCCGTATTCGTTTCCGATGAGTGCGTATCGATTCTCGACTGACCTGTTGTGTGGGCTGTCCCACGGCTCATCGAGACGGAGCTGCTCATAAAGAACATGGTGGTCCATAAACGGCAGAATGAGCGTTCGCCAGCTATGAAGCTTCTTCCCAGATTCATCGACTGTGTACGGCGGAGGAAACTCACCGTGAGCCTCGTAGTAGTGCATCACTCCACCGGCTACCTGCCGAAGATAGTTGCCGCATTTCCACGGCCGCCGTTCGATTGATTTGTGATGGTCGAGGTAAAGCCACCCAGCTCCCATCAGAATTGCAGGCACGGCGACTACGCTCGCGAAAATTATTAAGAGTCGACGCGACCGTTCTGGAGTTTCAACCTTGTCGCTTTCCGACATCGCACGCTACTCCACAAGTGCGGCGTGGTGGCCGGGGATACCAAGGTTGATTCGGTACAGGCCGCTGCCGGCGGTGATGTAGAGAGTTTTCTGCTGGTCGTTGCGGCCAAAGACGCAGTTGGTGGGGAGAACGGGCGTCTGGATGTAGGCCAGCTCGTGCCCGAACTTGTCGAAGACGACGATACCGAAGCGGCTTTTTGAGCGGACGGCAGCGTAGATGTGGCCTTCTTTGTCGACCGTCATGCCGTCGATGCCGGTTTCGTTGCCGAAGTTGTGCAGCACGGTTTTCGCTCCGAGCGATCCGTCATCGTTCACGACGAACGCATTGAGTGTCATGCGGCCGGGAGTGGCCGGTTCTTTGTCGAGGTCGGCGGTCGCGCTGCCGTTGTCGGTTTCGGCGACGTAGAGCGTTCTCTGATCAGGAGACAGCATGACTCCGTTGGGTTTGTCGATGGCCTGAGTCGCGATCTGAAGTGTGCCGTCCGGGTCGAGGCGGAACAGGTTGAACCGGTCGAGTTCCATTTTCTCAGGGCCGACGTACTTCGGGTCGCTAAAGTAGATTCGCCCTTTACGATCGATGACGAGGTCGTTGGGTGAGTTGAATCGTTTGCCTTCAAACTTCGAGACGATCGGCAGGACGGTTCCGTCGGAGAGGAACTCGACCAACGCTCGATGCCCGCCCAACGGCGACGCGCAGCAACCGATCAGTTTCCCGTCACGAGTAAACATCAATCCGTTGCCCATCCCGCTGTCGGGACAGTGGACCGTGATCATTCTGGATTTCGGATCGAACTTCATGACTCGAGCCGGGCCGGAATCGAACGGCTGAGCGAAATCGCTGAAGTAGATGCAGCCGTCAGAGCCAGAGGCTGCTCCTTCGGTAAAGCCGCCGTCTTCCCACAACGTCTCCAGAGTTGCACCTGCGGGGACGATTCTCGAGTCACCGGAAACCATCAGGTCTGCCGCCTGAGCATCGGACAATAAAGCAGCCATCAGTGTTCCAATCGTCAAAGCGGTGATCAGTCGAATCATTGCTGGATACCTCGTTCGGGATGATGGTCGTGTCTGAGGCTCACTCAACCTGGCGTCTTTGTGTGAGAATCCGATCTCAATCAGCTGGCCGAATCAAGCGCAGCGCCGCTCCGGCATGCTTTATTCTTCAGATGCCGGAACATCGTCGCTTACCGCCGTGGTCCTTCCCGATACATTGGTCCGCTTGCTGGACAACATGGGCGGCAGGAGTGGGGTGTAAACATCCTGACGGATCGGACTCCAAGTCTTTTCCGTCTCCATCCATGTCCGATGGATGGTCACTGCTGCCAAGTGAATTGTGTTCTCGGCGAGGATTGTCGCCAAGTGTAAGCCGTCCGCCAGCGAGAATTCTCTTGGGCCGCTTACTGCGTGGATTTTCGATGTACCGCAGGCCCATTTGGAAATTGAGCTGACTGAGGACACGGTTGATGTCAGGGCGAGCGTTTTCGTCAGACGTGATGCGGTCTATTTCGTCGTAGAGCCTGAGCGCTTCCTCAACGGCGCGATGCTTTCCGTCTGTGCCAACCGTCTTTCTCGTGCGAAGAACCTCAGCCTCTGATTCCAGTTTTTCGATGTCGGCAAGCGTCGCTTCATGACGTTGTTCGAGAGCCGAGAAGGCAGTGTCAGTTTTCGCACGACTCATATTGGTGAGCGTTGTTTCCGCTTCCGCTTTCAATGACTCGCAGCGTTTCTCAATCAGCGTCAGCTCGTCGAGTGCGGCATCGCATGAGTCTATCTGGTCGTCTGCTGCCAGCGCTTCAAGTCGACTTCGCAGAGCCTTTCGTCCGCCCGCAGCGATCAGTCGCTGCCTCAGAGTGTTGATTGTATATCGGAGTGCAACATCTGCATCGATGGCATGTCGAAAACACTCACGGCCATCGGACTCGGTGTAGGCGGAGCAAATGTACGAGCGTTTTTCATTCTTCTTCACTCCATAGAAGGTCGCGTTGCAGTTGCCAGAGATGTCGTAAATACGGGTGCTCAAAGGATAGGTCGCCGGATCGGACTTCGAAATTCCTCGCTGACTTTTGCCTCGCTTCTCACGTTGCTCCTGACACGACTGAAAGAGGTCGATGCTGGCGGCGGGCTTGTAGCCTGTCTCAACAACAATCGGCTCTTCCTCCGGGTTGACGATACTACGTGCCTCATCTCTCTCAGTTCGATCTGACTCAGTCAAAGTTCGTGGACCATCTGGAGAGAATCGTCGATGCGCCCCTTCTGAGCGAGTCCCAAAGACGACCATGCCGATGATGGCCTGGTTTTTGATGAGATTCATGACGCTGGTTTGGTGCCACTTGCCCGAATTCGGGCGGAGTACGCCGCCGATCTCGCGAGCTTGACCGGCATTTGGCGAGGGGATGCGCAGTTCGTTCAGTCGATTCGCGATCCGCTTCACACCCCAGCCATCGCCACCGTACCACTTAAGAATTCTCAACCACGTTTCAAGACGTTCTGGCTTCTGTTCATCGACGCGAATTCTGACGTGACACCCTTCACGACGGACCGTGGTCTTTTCATCAAGAACCATGATTTCGTTGCCAGCTGTATCGCATAGCACTCGGACAAATCCGTACGGCGCGGGGCCTCCTGTCCAGTAGCCGCTCTTTGCAAGCCGAATCTGAGCCGCCAGCACGCGTTCGGCAAGCTGAGTCAGGAATTCTCCGTTCAGACTGTATTCATGGAGCAGGAGAATATCTCGATCGAAGTAGTAGATTCCTCTTTCACGAGGCTCAGAGGTACGGTTTGAGAAGACGATGGTCAGGCCGGCGAGCAGTAGCTCTGTTTCCATCGACATCGCCTGGACTGCCTGCTCTGGTCTGGCAAACCGATCGGACTTGTGGATCAGAATGTGACTGACGTTTCGATTCTGAATTGCTTCACGACGAAGCGCAACAAAGCCTGGCCGGTCGAGGCGACTGCCTGAGATTCCGTCGTCAAGCAGTATGCCGCGATAGCTTTTCAAACCACTTTGCAGCATCTTTTGAATGTCGTCCGTGTTCGCTTCAAGATTCACTTCGTGTTCGCGGGCAGTCTGAAGTGCCCATTCGAGCTGTCCGTGAATCCCCATCTCCTGTTTCGATGTACTGCGCCGCAGGTAGCACAAGGCATCACGTTTTGTTCGAGCAGGCATGAGGCCTCCTTCTCTGTTAGACGGCGATCACGCCCTGGTTTGAAACGACTTCGAAAAGAGGTGTGAAATAACTTTCACGACTGGTCTGATTGGTCAGGTGCGAGATGACGGTCATCCAAGAGAAGTCGAGCGAGCGCGTCGAGAAGTTCTTTCGGGGCCGTTGTGTCGACGATTTCCGCATCAAGATGAGTCGCGTTGAAACGCCAACTCATACGCTGCATTGCGAAGATGAATACGCGTCGCCCGAGCTCCTGCACGGGGTACAGGGCTGGCTGGCCGCGAAATTCGCGTTCGACGTCAGCAAACACTTCGGCTGCCCCCGGAAGTCCGGCATCAAGATGGCTGGAGACACCAGCGCGTTCCCACCGATAGATGCGACTACACGCATCGAGTTTCAGCAAGAGGTCATGAGTCAGGCAGCGGACGACTGAGGAATCCATGCTTTGCAGGAATCGACCGACAACGGCTGCGGACTCCTGCGCTTCGCGGATCACGGCTTCAATAATCGTCCGTGCGTCTGCTGATTCGTCGGTCTCTATCACGGCACGCTCCTTCTCGCCTGTAATTCTCCTCGTCGCCCCCCATTATTAGATAACAAATCTCATAATGCAATATAAATCTCAAACATTCGTCCTCTCGGGATATTTCAACGATCGGAAGCCAGCTTTTGAACGTACGGCAGGCGACGTTTCAAACTGCGTGGCGGGGTCTGACTGACTCCGCCGATCACGTTGCGAACGTGAATCTCGCCGTGCTCAAGGATCAGATCGAAGATGCCGGTGACATTCTGTACGGTCTGGCCGTTCATGAGCGTCGGCGCGAGTTCCCGGGCGATGGCAAGCTGCTTTCCGTGCTCGATTTCGAGCCTGCCAAGCTGGTCGTCGCGCTGAATTGCTGCGTTGCATCCGTCGAAGTAGTAGCGATTAGCAGCACCGAACTCGCCATTTGGCGAGGTGATGCCGAACTGTCCATGGCAGACGTGCATCATGCCGAGTTCAACCAGGCCCCGCAAACCGGAAGACGCGAACTGCGACGACACGTGGAACGTCTCCGTGATCCTTTCCAGTGGAAAGAACCAGTAACTGCGTCCCTGTTTACGGCTGGCCAGCGCCGATTCGTACTTCGCGATCAGGTACATGTATTCCGCTGAGAAGGCTCTCCCCCCAAGCCGATCGAAGATCGTTCGCAGGGCGGCGCTCCAGCCCTCGTCGAAATAGACGTAGTGCTGTGGGAGAACCGAATCTTCGTTTTCGACTGGCGGGCGAACGGTGATCGTTGGCCTCTTGCGGCGAACCGGCGTGAAGTCTATGACCTTGTAAGTCTCACGAAGCTGTTTCAGCAGCCTCGAAATTACACTCCGAGAATTGCTGTCCCGGGGATCAAGTCCGCAAGCCCGACACAGATCAACGTGCGTTGGAGTCACGGCCTGCCTGTGCGCACGCAGCCATTGATTGCTGATGCACAGGAACAGCTCGAACGCCCGTCGCGACCGTTTCCGCACCATCGCTGGGCAAAATCCCGCGTCAGTGAAGTAGCGCAGGTCGAGTTTGTAGTTCGTCCTCAGTTCTTCATCGTCTGAGCACGTAACTGGCGAATTGGAATCCATTCAAAACCACTCTGATTCAACACGTGATGCTGTCCGGGGACTGGCTGCCGATGGTTAATCCACATCTCCTCGCTTCATTATGCCCCGTTTTTCTTCTTTTTTAAGGCCCCACTCCCTGACTGGCTCTGAAATAGGCGATTTCAGTTCGCATCACCGCTTCGAGACTTCTCATTGCCGGTCATGAATTACGTCAGGGCTGCCTCCGTATACTTCTGCAGCACTTTTTCCTGTTCAAGGCGGATGTTGTGCTGAGCACAAAGCTGGAAAGCTGCAGCTTCGTGCGGTTTCAAGTTCGATGGTGGCGGTGGCTCACGTTTGTTTCCTGGAATCTGCGCGTTTGGATGCGTATCGAGGGTTTTCTCGTCCATCAACACACTTTCAACGTGCGGAAACAGGTTACGCAGAGACGACAGAATCTCGAATCCGTCCACATCGATGTCGCCCCAGTAAATCAAGCGATTGACATGCAGCCATTCGAGTTTTCTAAGACGTGTGACGGCTTTGCCCTCTCCCTCGATCCCGAGGCTCCGGTGCATTAAAGGTAGCGTGAAGAGGTTCAGGCGGTTTTCGACGACAATTACGGTTGTGTCTCGCACTGGTAGTGCTGCGAGTGCTTGCAGTGGCAGCGAAAGTTCGACGAACGGCAGATGCAACTCCGTCAGGAGGGCCTCGTCCAGGATTCGAATTCCTCGATGCGCCTGTTTGTCGCGAAGCCCGAACTGGTTGGCGAATTGTGACTCACTCACGTCAATCGCTGAACCGGGCAGCAGCAGCCGAAGCCATTGGCGGAGTGTCGATTCATGGCGTTCTATGAATTTCGTGTCGACCGGAACGGGAATCTGACGTGCGTAGCAGTCTGGCCACGGATTCTCCATGAAGAATCGCGATACCGCGATCAGACCGTCGATGGAGTCGTGTAGTTTTCCCAGCGTCCGGACGTGGCCGACGATCCAGTCTTCGAGATCAGGCAGGTCGGCGCGCAATCGCGCGACGACGGAGCACGTTTCCTGAAACGACTTGACCTTTCCCGTCAGCCTCAACAAATCATCCAGTGTGTCGACCGTGACGCGAGCCGGTTTCAGGTTTCGGCCGAAGTCGCGAAGGCGGACCTCTTCCCAGTGGACTGTGTAGCCCCAGCTACGGGACTGCTTTGATCCCTCGCGAAGTTTGTCGACCGACCGAATCGTCGATGAAATGTCATTCGCGTTGAGCGAGAGACTCGCTCGAATCTGCAGCGGAAAGAATTCGGCGTCATCACTGCGAATCCAGAGCGGGAGAAATTTCTTTTCGAAGGCGTTTGCTGCTTTACTGGCAATTTCTGATGGAGTGATCATGGAAATTGGACACCTGAAATCAAAGCACCTGTCGCTCACTGACGCGAGTTGTCATTTCGGAGCACGTCGAGGTGCTCTGGCGGCGGTCGAATCGTCGTCGAAGCCCTGGACGATCTCTTCGTATTCACGAGCCGTCATGCTGTAGAGCTGCGACCGATTCGTCGTCTCGTCTTTGACGACGTGTAGATAGCTGTCAACGAATGGCTCCGTCACACGAGCCTTCGCGTCCAGCGGGGCGACGATCAGAATCTGCAGACCGAACCTCTCAAACAGCCGGAGCGCGCGTTTGGCATTCTCGTCGTCGATCTTCGAGAACATTTCATCCACGACGACGAAGTGAAAACGGCCCGGCGTCATCTGGTCGGGATCGATGTCATTCTGATACGCGATCGCCGCTACCAGAATCGTGAAGGCCAGCTTCGCCTTTTCTCCGCCCGATTGACCGGAACTGCCTTCATAGAATCCGCGCGTCTCGCGAGTTTCCTTGTCGATCTCGCGAGCGGCAAAGCTGTACCAGTTTCGAACGTCAATGACCCGGTCCCGCCAGCGGGCCTCATCCTTATCCGCCATCCGCTGAACGAGTTTCTGGATTCTCACAAAGCGGGCTTCGTTGGCGTCGTCTGTGTTCTCCAGCGATTCGTCGAGACATTCACGCAGCGCCCGTTTGAATTCGTCGATCTGGCGATCTGGAATCTGTCGTGGCTCCAGACGCATGAATGTGCCGTCTCGATAGTCAAGCTGCGACAGAGCTTCGTTGAGTTGCTCAATTCTGTCTTCGAGTTCCCGGCACTCCTGCCGCAGGCCCGAATGGAACGTGCCGATTTCCTGGCTGACTTTGTCGTTCAATCCATCCTTGAATTTCTTTTCGTACCGCGGCAGGTCTTCATCGCGAATCTGCTCCAGTCGGTCCAGAAAACTGCTCAGGCACGCCACATTTCCAGACAGGTCCGTCTGTTCCTCACGCATTTCCCGCAGGTATTTATTCATCGCGTCGATCAGACTTTATTGCGGACAGCAAGATAAGCTCGTACTGACGAGATTTTCGATATTTTGGAATTTTGTGATTGAAACAAAATGCCACATGGGTATGACTGTGTCGATTCTCCGTGGGCAGTCTTGTTTAAACTCTGTTGATCGAGGACACGAGCATGACAGCAATTTCAATTTGGGACATCCTTAGGCCCCGAAAATCACGGCGTCGCCACATGGAGTCGTTCATTCTGCGAAATGCTGAGATTTGTGAGCGCCGGCTACTTCTGACAGCACCAGTGGCAGCGATTTCAGGTGACACGACCGTAGATTTTGGAATGGACGTAAATCTGGATGGATACTCGTCATATGACATGGATTCTGAAGGCTGGATTGACTCATATGACTGGGACGTGAACGGAGATGGTGTTTACGGTGACCAATCAGGTGATTCACTGTCCCTGTACTGGTCCGATATCATCGCCAACGGTGGAACTGCGGGAAGCTCATACACGATTGGGCTCCAGGTAACCGACAACGAGGGAGAAACGGCAACTGACACGTTCTCCATCTCGCTTGGAACCTCTGCTAATCCGATTGCCGTCATTAACGGCGACTCGTCACTCGACTTCGGTTCCGACGGGTACTTTGACGGATATTCGTCCTACGACCAGGACGAATCCGGCAGCAGTATCGTCTCGTATGACTGGGACCTGAACGGAGATGGTGTCTACGGTGATCAATCAGGTGATTCACTGTCCCTGTACTGGTCCGATATTATCGCCAACGGTGGAACTGCGGGAAGCTCATACACGATTGGGCTCCAGGTAACCGACAACGAGGGAGAAACGGCAACTGACACGTTCTCCATCTCGCTTGGGCAGGAATCGGAAATGACTGGCTGGTCAATCAGTTCACCTGCATACGATAGTACCGTAGACATCGACCAGACTGGAGGCTTCGTCACAATTTCAGGTGACAGAGGAACTAATCCAGATGGTAAAATCGTGGAGCTTGTAATCTGGGATCTCGATAGCGAAGAATCCTCCCCTTGGGCTACTTATACCTTGGATTCTGACACCCTTCCGACCTGGTCAGTCACCGTTACTGGCTCTGCTGGCAGCTTCTACGCCGAACTCACGTGGGACGGTATTACATTCGCGCCATTCGACGATCCACGAACTATCGAATTCACTGTTATCGGAATCGGTGGTGATCCGACTCCGTGATCCGTATCAGTGTGACTGAGCCTACTCCGACGCCTTAGCTGCAAAGCTGAGCGGGACGAAAGTAATACCTCTTTTGTTGGATTGGAAAAAGTCATGCAGAGAAAACTCTGCTGTTTCACATTCTTAGCACTTTTGATCTTGTATGGCCCGCAAGTCGAGTCTCGACCACCATACTTCTCTACTTTCAAGAAGGTGTATCCGGAGCTGGCAAAGAAGAAAATTAGTTGTGCCATCTGTCACCCGACTCGTCAGAAAACGGAGCTCAATCACTACGGAGCTGCATTAAGGAAGGAACTCGGGGAGAAGCGAGTTAAAGATGAGAAACGGATCACGGAAGCCATACGCAAGATTGAAGATGGCAAGTGTCAATCTGGATGTTGGAGCGAACGGTTAAAATCTGGGCTGGCACCGTGCGTTGACCGCGAAATCGTTGAGGAACACAGCGTTATCACTCGTTGGCTGAATCAGCCGTTTGAGGGCTACAAACCGACTGATGTCATACTGAACGCGACAACGCAACGTGTGCCGGTACGCCGCCAGTGACTTTTGCAGTCCTTGCGGCTTCCATTATGCGATCCTTCAGCTCTTCAAGTTCCTGCAAGGGCAGTCTTGCCTTGAGTAGTTTTCGTACTTCCCACGTGGCCGCGTCGCTGCCCAGCTTGCGAACGAACTTCAGCTTCTCCAGCTTGTTCAGCTCGGCAAGCAGGTTGCGTCGCAACTTCACTTCATCCGACTCTCCCGGAAAGAACGGCTTCCAGACATCCAGCAGAGCCGCGGTCTCAACGACACAGATGTTGTTATCAACGTCTTCGTCTTCGTACTGCCGATACTCATCACGCAACAGGACGCACAACAAAGTCGCTGCGTACGTTAAAGGAGTCTTACGAAACAGCCGAGGCAGTCGTTCGTAACCTTCGCTGCGGTCGTCGTCGCCCAGTTGCTTGAGATACGCAAACCCCTCGCTGCGGTCGACGATCAGCGCGAGACCGATCTTCGCGAACCAGGTTTCCAGTCGGGATTCATTCGACAGTAGAACGTCCCATGCCGCCTCGTCATCCTCGTAGACCACGCCCTGCAGCAGCCGGACGGCAGCGATGCCCATTTCGTCGAACTCAGGAAATTCAAGGTCAGTCATGTTAACGACTCTCCCACCTGCAGGCCGTCGCGGAATTGTCGTCGCTCTTCAGATAGAAACGTGACATGCGGTACTTCCCAGGTCTCCGATTCGTCGCTGGCGTACCCATAAGCACTGTCAGTACTGGAACGATCCGGAAGCTGAATCACATCGGTTGCCGATTCGTCCACGTCATGACCGTCATCGTGGGCGATCTGCACGTAACCCAGAACTTCGATTGTGCCAGCTGCTGGCGGGTAGAAGTCCAGTAGCTCCGGCAGTGTGATCGACTCCCGGTCATCATCCAGAGTCTCGACGATTCTGGAACGCATGCCTGCCCAATCAAGCCGCCGCATAGCCGCCTGACCCCTGAAGATGGCAAGTCGCTCATCCTCGTCTGGCTGATGAGTCTTCAACTCAGATTCCGAAAACCGCGACGGCGAGGACCAGAAAGATCGTTCGCCGACATTCATCAAATCGAGCTGTGTGTAGATATCGATTCCGGCGATTTCGATATCCGGACGCTCGGCCAGTCGTGTCGCTGCACCGCGAATCTCACGCAAGACGGTTGCCAGTCGCGCGCGGCCTGCTCTGGCGCGCGAGTCGAGCAGTCTTCTAAGTGTTGAACTCAGCCGTCGCGTCGTTCGCAGTACCTTCTCCGCTTCTTCCGACAGACTGCCCATCATCCCGCGGATTCTCCGCAGACCGTCGACCTGATCCGAGAGAATGTCGATTTCATTAAGCTGATGCACAATCGTCTCCAGCTCATCCTGCTTTTTGGGCGACAGCAGGAGACGGACGAACGCGTCGAAGCTGATCCCCTGATCCTGGGATTTCAGCGTGTCCTCGGCATCAAGAGCGAAGCCGAGAATTTCACCGCGAGTCCCGTCCGTTTCGGACTGCCGCTTCTGCACGGCACGAGTGATGTCACGGAATGCGTCTTCGACAGACCGAAAGTCACCCTGCAGTGAGCCAAGGTCCGAAACAACGTCGCCAAATCTTTCTCGAATTGCCGTCGGGCTGTAGGTCTCTACCGCTTTTCCGGATTCGATCGCCGCGATTTCCTCATCGATCCGTTCTCGCTCGGATCGTAGATGCTCCAACCGTCTCGCCGGGTCGGCTGAGCCTCTGACGACGATATCGGACAGCGTGTCGATAATCCGCTGGAGCCGTGACTCGGTCCCGACGAATCCAAGGTTGCGTTCCAGCACTTCGGTCAGGAACTTGAGCACGTCTTCAGTATGCGGTGTCAGCTCGTAGACCGGTTCCGAATGCTCTGCGTCATGAAACCGCCGCAACCACCGAGTGTCTCCCGTTGACCATTTGGTGACGTAGGTCTCGGCTTTGTCACCGAGTGTCTCCGGCTCCATGACATGAATTGTTTCCTGAAATTCACTCACCCTCTGCAGCAGACTGGTGTGGGAGATCGTGATCGCCCCACCGGCTTTGAAATGCGAGTTCAGAAAGTAGACGACATGCGCAGCCTGAGGTGACCGCAACAGCTTTGCGGCTGGACTGTTAGCAAAGAACGAGCTGAGTCTCTCCAGCTCCACAGACAACTCCGGTGATCATCGATGGCGGACATGTGAATCTTTTGATCACTATCATGCCGTCGGTTCCTGTATTTTTCACGCCGCATGTGGGAACTGGCAGCCGGAATTGTTCAGACAGGCGTGCCTCTGATCAGAGTCGGAACGATTACGAAAGCCCTGACGCCCGATACAACATCTGAAAATGACCGTTTCACTGCGGTTTTCACGGTGTTTGTCCGAATTGGCGACTCCGTTCCCTTTGAGTCCTCAAAGGGAATGCAGTCGCTCTTTCACACAATACCGGAACGTTTGAAAACTCCAATCCGGTTGTCCCGAGCAGGGAACGACCACAGTTTGGCACCCGCCCGAGAGCCCGCGACCCGCACACAGATCGAGTCGAACAGCCGCGACGCTGAGCGGCGGATTCTCCACAAATCCAACAGCCCGATTCAGATCAAATCCTAACATCGAAGTCGTCTGAAACCTCACGCTGCTCCCCCCGTTTACACCCGGTCGCGCCCAAACCGAGTGCAGGAAGAAACTCGGCGATGAATCAAGTTGATCACACCTACAATCGAACCATCGCAAGGGGAAAAATCGTTCATCACAGTCCTGTAAGCAGCCATTATTCGTTAGCAATTGGCTTTGCTTCTACTGGAACTCACAGACAACACGAAACCCTACATAGCGACTCGACTTCCATGGAGGAGTCATTGGATAGCTGAGCTTGCATCCCCTGCCAACAAACGTCCAGTCGCCACCACGTATGACTTTAAGAAAACCGCCTGACGGGCCTTGCGGATCAGTGTTTGGCGATCGTGAGTAGTAATCTCGATCAAACCAATCCGCGCACCACTCCCAGACGTTGCCCCGCATGTCGTAGAGCCCGAATCGATTTTGCGGATAGCTGCCCACCGGTTTCACAGGAAGCGGTGGCAGGATTCCGGCTGCTTCTCCACTACGGTCATCAGCCCTCCTTCTCCGACGCCACTCGTAAGGCTGGGAACTGCCTCCTCGGCAGGCATACTCCCACTCTGCCTCAGTAGGGAGACGATACCGCCGCTTCGCTTTCACTTCTTCAGGCAGTGCAGTTAGTCTCTCGCAGAACTCATGCGCTTCCGTCCATGTTACCTGCTCTACTGGGTAATCAGCAGTGCCGAGGCTTGTGTCTATTTTATCACTCAGTTTGGAGTTTGATGCGACATGCCAGCTTGGATTGTGCCCGGACACTGTTTCAAATTGAGCTTGAGAAATCTCAAATGCTGACAGGTAGAAGCCCTCAGACAGTCTAACCTTATGAGGTGGGCACTCCGGGGGGAACTCATCATTGCCGTCATCGCATTGCCCCATCAGAAACTCACCGGCAGGGATGTGAACGAGTCGAATTCCAATAGAGTTTACAACCGCCTCGGGAGCGGCAGCCCGGTCACGAGAAGTCTGCGGTGACTCTTTTTCGGACTCAGGGAACTCTTCCAGTTGCAGTAGCGAGTCAAACTCGCCGCTAAGCATTTCGCTCGGCGTCTCACGGGAATGAATGGCATGCCATACACCCGGGTCAATGGCGTTTTTAATCAAACACGCACTTCCATCCCCAAATAAAACATTCGCACCATCAGCATGCCTACTCCGAGCTGTCGCCTGCCGCGATGTGTCGAGATATGAAACACATGGCATTCCTAAACTACTAAGCTTTTCCGTCCCCACAATTTCGTGCAACTTGCCACAGTCTTGTATGTCATCTGAAAGCCCCCACGTCTGGTTCGGTCCGAAGTCATCGCTGTTTGCACCGTGTCCCCATGTCACACTGGCCCCAACATGCCCGAGAGCCCATGTTCCGCGCATGTCACTGGGGTGGATTCCCGCACGAACCTCGTCGACGATAACAAGTGTCGAAAGGCCATTGGTGAAATCGTTATATGAAAAGGCACGGTTGAATCCAGCAACACCATTACCCCACGCCCTATATGTTCTCCCTTGAGGGTCGATTTCCACTTGGCTCGATTCTGCGAGAGGATCTGCAGTGGAGCCATCGCCCCATCGTTGACATTGTGATCCTCCGTTAATCGCGTAGTTTCCCCGTGCGTACTCAATAGGATCAGCAGAACCAGAATCAAAGCTGTAGAAGTTGCCGAGCACATTGAATTCATCTGACGCACAGGCCATGGAAGCCCGTCGAATAGTTCGAATTGCACGATTTTCTTCCGATGCTGTAACTCTATCCCAATTGATCAGGCGAGCGAGGTCCGACTCACTAGTAAACGGTATGACCATCTGGCTCCAGTTTGACATTGCAAACCGGTCATGCCGTTTGCTGGCGTAAAGTGTAATCGAGTAAGTGTTCTCGGTTGACCAGATTGCTGCGGGTGGCAAACTTTGGTGGGTGTCGTGATAGGAAGATAAAGCCGTTCCAATAGCCCTTAAGTTGTCCTGGCAGCCCTGCAGCCGGGCAGATTCACGTGAGCTGAGAACTGCTGGAATGGCAATAGCAGCAAGAACGATGAGTACGGCAACAGCGACAACCAGCTCCACTCGCGAAAGACCATGTCGCTGAATTCGTGCTCTTCTGGCAAGTACCACCGCGCCGTGCTTCACCTTTTCATGAGGGGTCATCGACGCCTCCATGTATAAAACAGGATACAGAAAACGACTACGACATTGATCGCCACAATGATCCATTGTCGTCCGAATGAACCAGGCGTGGACGCACGGTCTGGACGCAGCCAGAACTTTTCGGAGCCCGAGTTCTTCATCCGTCTTTCCGGATACACTGTCAAATTGCCAGCAGGTGATCGAAATTCCTGCATTGACAGGAACGTATCCGTGTTGCTGTCTGCTTGGGAAAAAGAATCTTCAACCTTGGCAATCGTCGTCCCTTTTCCCCGCCAGAGTTCAACCACAATCTCATCGAGAGATAGACTACCGCTTTCGTCCCTGTCCAGATAAGAAAAAAGAGCCTCGGTTGAAAGACGGCGATGAGTAACACTAAAGGGCAATTCATTTCTGCTGATTGCAGTGTCCTTATTTTTGTCGAATTGGTGGAAGTAGAAGCGTGTGAGTCCTGCCTGGGCGTAGGTTTGGTTCCAGTGAAATTCTGTGGGGGAGAGCACGCCATCGTTGGTGGTGTCTTTGCGGCGTTCCCACCAGCGGCAGAACGGATTGGCCAGAGGGCTGAGCAGGTACTCTGTTAGATTCAGGTGCTTGTCGTTGTCGGCATCAAATGCTGGAAGCACGGCAGCCCCGAACAGCCGTTTGTATGACGGCAACCGACTCACTATTTCTGCTTCGTCCAGCAGGCCGTCGAGGTTCTGGTCTGATGTCAGAAACGCTCGCACTGGATCGACCTGGAAATCTCTGACAGTCGACCATTCGGCAAAGTTCACCTGGCCATTGGTGTCCTGATCCAGCTTCGTGAACTCTTCGCGGGCACGAGCCGTATTAGAGCCGTAACGCTTCAACTGTTCTTCAAGCGAAATCAATCCGTTGTCGTCTTGATCACGGCGTTCGAATTCTCCAAGGTCGTATACCACTCCAGAAGGCTCACGCAGTGGTTCGCCGCGGATCGTCGTCACACCGAAGGCTACTTCCAGCAGGCGCTGCCCTTCGGGACGAGAGATACTGCCGTCCGCATTCTGGTCCCAGTCTGCAAACGTCGTCAGTTCCAGACCGTCCAGTTGGCGACCTGGTTGCGATTTACTCCATTCGGACTGATCCAGCTGATCGTTGCCATTGGCATCCCAGTCGAGCCATTGCTCCAGAAGACTTTCGAAGCGAGATTGAACCAGGTTGGTCACCGGATCTTTATGAGTACGGCGGATCGTTGGGGGATTATGTTCGGGGATCGCGTTGTATTCCGCGAAGGAGAGACTGCCGCTGGCATCCTGATCGAACACCCGGAAGTCCCGTGTCGCCGCTTCGGTGTCCCGGCGGATCCGAAGATATTCTTCCAGAGTCAGTGTCTCGGGATCATTATCAATGACCCGGGTCAGCCGCCGGTATTCCGCCTCGGGATCGCGGGCCGATGTCTCAAACGGCATCTCGGACAGATCCAGTAGACCATCTTCGTTGACGTCGTAACGCTGAAAATACTTCTGGAAGACACTGGTGAGCATCGGCAGCGGTTCGCCACGCCGAAATTCATCCAGGCTGATATATCCGTCCTGGTCTCGGTCCCGCAGTGGCGTTCGCCACTCGTAGACCTGATTCACCGCCGGCGTGTCCCGGAATTCGGCAAACGACAGCAATCCGTCCCCATCCTGATCAAAGCCGGGAAACACATCCTGCACCAGAAACTGATCCCAGGACTCCGTGCCCCGGATCAGCTCTGCCCGGCTGAGTTTGCCGTCGTAATCACGGTCCGACTGCAGGAACCACTCACTGGTATCAACGAACCGCGATTGATAAGCCGGAAGCGTCGAGAAATCTGACCACTCGGTGAACGTCAATACGCCATCGCTGTTCCCGTCCAGTTGATCAAAGACGGCACCCTGAGCGTCTTCCGACTGATCGCTGTTGCGATGGTACAGGAACTCTTCACGACTGATGCGTCCATCCGGTGCGGTCGGCGGCTTTGTTCCGCAGTCAAATCTCTGGAATCGGTTCCAGCGGATAAACACGCCCGACGGCAGGCGGATTGACTCACCTTCAGGGCGACGGAGTCCGTAAGACACATCAAGCAGCAGATCGGCTTCAGCCAGACTGACCTGCGAGTTCCCGTCGCGATCCCAATGAGCGAACTCCAACCCCGCCGGAACTCCCGGATGTTTGTTGAGACTGGCAGCCGCGAACTCGTTCTGATCAAGAACCTTATCTCCGTTCCCATCCCACTCGGACCAGGCCTCGGCCAGACCAGCACGGATCGAAGCCACTTCCTCAGCCAGCTGGTCAACAAGCGCCCCTCGCTGATTCATCGGCACTACAGACGGAAGAGCCAGGTATTCCTCAAAACTCAGAGCCCCATCACCATTCTGATCCCCAAATGCAAAGTCACGACCACGACGCTTACCAACCTTCCGATTCCCACTCACATACTCAACTGAACTCAATAAACCATCACCATCAACGTCAAGACCCTTGAATGAGGAAGCAGCCTCTGAGACGGCCACTTTGTTTGAAACCTGAGCAACGGCATTCTGACGGCCGGCGACCACAGTCAACAGAATGAACATCAAGCTGAGCATGGATCGAAATGTGTTATGCGAAGTCATCAACTAGGTACCATTCCGGCGTCTAAACAATCTAAGAATCAAC
Source organism: uncultured Planctomycetaceae bacterium (assembly GCA_963976765.1). Classification (GTDB taxonomy): domain Bacteria; phylum Planctomycetota; class Planctomycetia; order Planctomycetales; family Planctomycetaceae; genus JABMPE01. Next base: position 20,263 of record CAXBME010000014.1, on the reverse strand, counting down.
TTTTCATTAGGCTTCGTGAATGTTTTTTCCGCTTGTAACTGCCAATTCGAACTTAGCTGAACGTGCCTTCGGCGACCGCCCTTAATACTCGCCAACGTCCAAACCCAATCCCGTGGCAGGGCGTCAACGCCAGAAGAGTCAATGAAATCCAAGTCGCTCATCACAGCTGTTCCGAGGTAGAATGGATGTTGACCCAAGCTACCGAAGGCACGAAGGCTATCAGGCCGATTGGCTAACGGTCGAACGCTTAGAAATAGAACAGGGTCAGCCACTACGATCGGTTCATCTTTATTTCGCAGTTTCTCATACTCGCGGACCGCGACGGACAGTGCTGGAGAATCAGCGGCAGCTTTGCGTGCGTAAATGTGAGCTGACGACAGTAATACTGTGACCGCCACGAAGAACACACCGGTCGCCGTTCGAAAATGCCTGTTCGGAATGCGAGCAATAACGAGTGCAATGGACACCAGGACAAAAAGTCCAACGGCGATAAGATAGCGGCCAAGGATGATATTTCTCATCGCAATAGACAGGCCAACCGAAATTGCCATTGGTATCGATATCAGGCAGATCAATAGCCCGTCAAACCGGCGGCGTGACAGGCAAAGCCCAAGCAACAGGATCACGATGAGCTGAAGCAGGCATTGACCGATCAGGGCCGACTCAGCCACCTTGAACGCCGCAGGGAATGCATCCGAAACGCTTGACGTCGGGTAAAACTGATCAAAAACGGCCTTGCCGAGCGACTCCCAGGTCAACGGTTGAATCCAGAAAGACTCCCGGACTCGACTCTGTTGCTCCAATAAGACGAGTAACCACGGGGAGCACACCTGATAAACCGCAAACATTGACACAATGCACGGCCAGAGGTGATTACGGGCCAGCCGATGAACGATGAGAAACCCTGCTGTGTAACCGTACAGCGCAGCAACCGTGAAAATGCCATAGACGTGTGTGTAAACAAGCGAGCTGGCAAGGAACGCGAACAGGAGCCAAATGCCATAACAACATTCAGACTGCTTCAGAACACGGACTAGCAGCCACGCTGCCGCCGCCGACAACGTCGTCAGCAGAACATACATTCGGACCTGACTGGCCCAGTGAATGTGCATTGGACTGAGGGCGATAATCGTCGCCGCAAGCCATGCGTTGGAATCACGTCTTGCTTCCTCTGTCGCCGTAAGTTCTCGTGCAAACAGCCATGAGAACAGAACTGTCAGTGTCCCAAGCACAACGCTCATGAGCCGAGCTGATTCGATTGATTCGCCAAAGATACTTTGCCACAACTTCAAGAGCCAGAAATAAAGAGGCGGGTGAGTGTCTTGAGCCGTTTTGTCCCAAATGTCGAAGTAACTGAATTCTGTCATGCGAAGGCAGAAGCCTTCATCGATCCATGGATCCACATCCCCAAGACGATAGAGTCGGATGGCAGCAGCAATTGTGAGAATGACCGCCCCGACACCGTAAGACCTGGCCTTAGCGGAAAAAGTTTGTAACGGCCCGCTCACGCCACGCGAAGCCGTCCACCAGGAACGGCCCTCCCGCTTTTCGTTCGTCAAGGAGTCGGTCAGATTGTCGATGAGTCTTGTCAACGCTATTCCAGTGGCTGGACGGATGGCTGTTCCAGTGGCGTTCCGACCAATGCTTCTCCATCGGGACTGGCGAGTGCCGCGTAGACTGCTCCTTCAATGTGCTGATTCAAAAAAGTGATGCGTCCATCGCAGAAGCCCATGTTGACTCCACCGAGGTGAAAAGAATTTGGAACCGGTGATTCGCCCTCTGGTTTCGTGAGACCGCTATTGATGGCGTCGTCGCCAGAATTGCTTAGGGTATAGTCGACTGATCCAGCTACACACGGTGAATTCCCGCAGGGATTACCGATGTAGAAGCTTGTCAGCCATGGTGACGAGGACGACCAGCCTGCTGATGGATTTGACGGATCAAATCCTGTTCGGACATTTTCCGAAACCAACATGGTTTGCGAGAGGCCATCAGTGATCGAAGCTGGCGTGTGATGACGGACCGTGATGTCCCATTTCCAGGTCTCGTTGAAGAAGAGCCCCATGCTCTTGAACAAGGCTCGATCTGGCGTCGGGCTGTCTGACGAATCATCTGGGGGACAGGTCACTCCGTTGCCATTCAGATCAAGACTCCTTGAATGCCAGTCAATCGGACAATCATGAACACCTGGTGAACGTTCAGCAGTAAACCCCACACCCCCATTGACTACATAGCTCAGGTCACCTCGCCTTGAGGTGGACCGCCTCGATACGCTGATGTCCGAAGGGCAGGTCAGAATCGGAGCATGGAGAGTTGTCAAAGCAGAGTTGGCGGGAAAGTTTAGTGGTTTATCCTTGTCCCATTGGTCCGAGATGTTTCGCTGCTCGAGCCAAGGCAGTACATCAACAACCCACGTATGAAAATGAAGTGTTGGGCCACTATTGTTTTCGCGACCGAAATTCCCGCACGCTGGATATCGACCATTCTGGTCAGCGACAGAGATCAGACCCAATGCGACGTTTCGCATGTTGTTCGCACATTGCGCTTTGACCGCCACAGCTCGCGATTGACTGATTGCTGGCAAAACCATCGCGGCCAGGATAGTCATAACGACCAGCACAATCAGCAGTTCAACGAAGGTAACGCCCGCGCGGCAGTCTGATAACTGCTTTCCGTAAGCCCTGGTGAATCTCGCTCGGAACATCTGCAGCGAGCTCCGAATCTAATAGTCACCAACCAGGTCGCTGCCGTTCGGTGTACCGAGAGCCTGGAAAGTGGCCGAGTCCACACTTTCGTTGATAAATCGCACAGCTCCGTCGCACAACACAAAATTTGCACCGCCAGTATGGTTGCTTGAAAATGCTCCGCTGTTTGGGGGATCCGATAAGCCCGCCGTACCAGGCTTTGCCCACGCATGGTCACTCAAGACTTCACCGGCGACCACTGTCATGCTTTCACCGTCCAAGACATCACTAAAAGTGAAGTCTCCGACAAACAAAGGGCTGTTGCCTTTGTAGGTCGATCGACCGTACTTGCCGCCAGCAGTACCTTTCGGACCGATTGGGCAGCGCCAAACATCTAACTTCGCGCCAACACCATCCAAGCTGACTGGGAACGCTCCGCTTCGCGCCACTTCGTATGGGCGAAGTTTGTCAAATAAAGCCAGTTGATCCAACTGCGGAAGTATAAATGTCCCGAATCCCCAACTGTTAAAACCATCCTCAGGCAACTGACCTCGCTGGGTCATATGATTCTGCAAACTAACCCCCAACTGTTTCAGGTTATTCTTGCACTGAGCATTTCTTGCGGCCTGCCGAGAATTCGAGATCGCCGGGAGGGCGATTGCAACTAACACGCCAATGATCGCGACTACGACCAGAACTTCAACTAATGTAAAGCCCAATTGCACCCCACAACTGGAGGTGCTAGCAGAATGGTCACACTTGGACTTCATTATCGCCTGACCTGAACTATTCCGTAGTGATCTGTCTTGTTCGGCGGTGCCAATAATAAGCAACCAGCAACCCGCCAAACCCCACCGCATTCACCAATAGAATTACCCAGAAGTTGGATCGTGGAGCAACCGATTCAGCTCTGCGAGAATTTTCGATCAACTTTGCAATCCTTTGATCAGCAACTTTTGCAAGTTTGCTTCCCTGAAAATCTGCAGACAACTTCTCGAGTGTCTCTACACCATCTACTTGTGTCGCGATTGCTGCCATGTTGTGTGCTGCCACCTCATAAGCCGCCTCGCGGTTTTTCAGAAACGTGCCCACTTCAGAGTTCTTAAAAGCGTTGGAAGCATCCGGAGGAAGCCAGATTTGCTCTTCAATTTGATCACGATCAAGCGACTGCAGCCATTCGTAGTACTCCGTGTAACGCTGCAGCTTTTCCTCTTCTGTTTCTGCCATCGAGGCGTAGCAAACATAAGCACGAGAGCGGAGCCAACTAATCTTACCTTTCGGGTAAGACTTCATCGACAATTCAAAGTACCGACTCGCTCGCTTCTTGTCAGTCTTGAAGCCCAATTGTTCTCGAAAAGTAGCTTGCGGAACGAACATCCTGGCAAGATGGTAATAGAGAAATGGGGCCAATTCGCTCTGCGGGTGACTCTCAAGATAGAACTCATATGCTGCTGCCGCTTTCTCTTGGCTTGCCTGATTCATTGGGCAAAAGGCAAGATCGTACGTCCTGCCCTTAATGAGCGTTGGGTCAGCGGAAGCACGCAACTCTTTGATGCCGGGCTGCGCAGTTGCGCACGGGCAGAACTGTCCACAAGTCAACCAAGCGACAACGGCTATCACGCCCCACACCCGGGACAAGCTGACACCCATTTGAAACCTCATTCGAATAATAATTCGTAAACGCCCGGCCCGGTCAAGGGAACGCTGCGGTCTATGGGTCAACCAAGGTGACGCTACTCAGAGAGGCAGTGGTAGACCAGTTTGTGGTCTTAGAATCCGCAAAGCCACCAACTTGGCCGCCGGATGTTTTCGAAATCACATTGAGATCCCACTGTCCCTGTGCGTCGCCGCCTTTATCTCGAATAACAGTCCCTGCCTTCGGGCCTGAAGCACGGAGCGTGCCTGTCTTCGTGACAGAGTCAAACCAAGTCCAGTCAACGAAGGTAGATGTGAGCACGGTACACCCATCAGAGTTACTGGGCCAGTCGGTAGTATCCACGCTACTTACGGCGCTAGCCTGATTCAGAGCGGCACTTTCAGTTGTTCCCCAACCGTCAGCGGTGTAGCCGATCGCCGCCATTCCTGCGGCCTCCGCACAATCCGACCCTACAGTCAGCGTAAAACCAATTGATATGCCAACAGGGGATCCAACTGTTATGCCCGGTGAGAAAACGACGGGGCCATCAAATGTGTCCGCATCGTCCACTTCAATTGAATATCCGCACGTTGAATCAGTGGAAACATCTGCTGAAATTCGTCGACCGTTCAGAGGCGCACCACTCGGTTGAGCTTTGAAGGAGTAATGCACATTTGCATAATGCGGATCGTCATCACTATTACCTGTAGCACTAGTCCAATTGTTAACTACAGCCCGGGCAAACATCGCCTTGGTGAGTGTCTGCGTAGGATCACCCTCGACTACTCTTGCCGTAGACGTACCCTCAGTCGTCGTCAATGTCATATCCACATAAACAAAAAATGCGTTTACAGTAACATATTCAACTTTGCTTGAATCATCATTAGGGAGAAGCCAATCATGCAGACGACACTCGACCTGAATCCCAGACTGAGCCACTGAAGGTGTCCATAGTGTAGATACACCTTCAGGCGGGTCACAGGTACCAGTGGCAGTCGACACACCTCCGACAATATCTGGCAAGGACGCCCAATCCGTATCCTGCTCAAACCAATGATTGTCATCGTAGTTGCAACCACCGGATTCGTCTTCATCGAAATCTTCCCAATTGTAAGCAGTCAGAGAGATCGACTCCGGAGTGCCATTCGGTGCGTAATGCGCCCAGCCATCGCTTGGCGTTTTTATGATCGTACCGTTCTGAATGCCACCGCAGTCGTCTGCTGCGGAAGCCACTGGCAGCCGACAAGCAGCCAGAAGCAGAAGCATTAAAAAAAATCGCATTGCTGTCTCCTAAATTATTTCAGAAGTGAATCAACTTACATGAGGCCTTCAGAATTTGAACGGTTTACCAAGCGCTTCACGCAGAATCTTTCTTTGTTCAGTAGCAAGTACATCGATAGCTTTCTGGTCGTACACTTCCCTCAAGGAGCTGAGGGTCTTGTGAGCACCTTTTGCGTCTGAACCAAGTGGCGCGGGCTTTTGATTCTTCCCTTCAACGCGCCGGTTGATTATCTGCTCAACTGCATCCCCGTACTCTTTGAGAAGTAGTGCAAGCTTCTTTTTCTGTTCGGCTGTAACCATCAACCGCTCCATCAGTTTTTCGTCTCGAAAAAGACGTCTGGGACCTAACTGTTGCCACGAAATCTGCTGCAACCTTTCAAGTTGGGAATCTGAAAGCGACGAATCAAGCATTTTCCGAATCTCGCCCCCCAGCTTGCTTAGAGCTGCCCGTTGAGATTCACAGTCTGCTGAGCAGGGGCCGAGACGTTGCACATTCGCAACTTGTTGGCGTACAAGAGCACGTGTACTCTCAGGCAGATTCAGTTCATCGGCAACAACTGGATCCGCTAAAAGCGTTACCTGCCCATAGGCAGTTGTAAACACCGCAGGAAGAGGCTTGGCGGGAGACGGAGCGGCCCCGCCGAGAGTCGAACAGAGCACCAGAAAGACGACCACCTCATAACGACAAACCATCACGACTTCCTTGACTAGTGAGCTGAGAATGCAGCGCTGTAGCACTTGACGAGTTGGCCCTCTCAGGCGAGAACTGAAAAACTGCGAAGGAGACTGAAGTCTTCACAATTGGCGAGCAGAGAGTTGGGGCAAAGCTTCGTCACGCCAATTACCTTCACTCGACCTATAACTAATGGTGAAAATCTGACGGTCAGCCATCGGCCACACCACCTCTTTATTGCAAGGCGAGACAGTTCAGATGGAATCAGCTTGACAGACGTAGAGTACATCTGGAATGCGACAAACGCAACTGATGTGCACACAATTTTACTGGTCATCCGCAAGACCTGTCGGGAGCATTTCGCTTTTTGCCGTTCCCCGTTCCCCCGCACGTTCAATCGCCGGTTCCAGTCATTGTGAAACGTCTGGCGCGAGGAAAACTGCACGTGGTCGGGGATGAGCATTCGATTCTGATGACGACAATCCTCAACAGAACCCAGCAGGCGACCGATCTCGTCAGCCAATTAAAACAGGCTCGCCCAGCAACCATGGAATTTGTCTGCCGTTGACGTGGTGCTAGAGTCGCCGCCTGCTTCCTTAAGTACCAGTTTACCGTGGCAGAAACTGGGGTGGCGTAGATCTGGTTGATAGTTCATTTTTCGTGGATGAACGACCGTAGGCCGACATATGAGGAGCTGGAAGCGAAAGTCGAGGCTCTTGAGGAGCAGGTGCGGCGTCTGACGGAGTTGCTTGAGAAAACCACTCGAGCCGGGAAGCGGCAGGCGGCTCCGTTTGCGAAGGGAGAGCCAAAGCCCAACCCGAAGAGGCCAGGACGCAAGTCCGGGAAGGATCACGGCACTCACTATCGCCGCGAGCCCGTGCCGGATGCAGAACTCGATGAAATCATCGACGTGCCGCTGCCGGCGTCGTGTCCGCATTGCCAGAGCGATCGGATGACGGAGTTCGAAACGCCCGCCACGCAGTATCAGGTTGAGATTCCTCAGCAGGTGATTCACCGCCGCATTGACATTCGGCTCGGCTGTTGCGAAGACTGCGGCAGGGCGGTTCGAGGTCGTCACGAACTTCAGACCAGCAACGCCACCGGAGCGGCCGGCGTGATGTTCGGCCCCAACCTTCAGGCGGCCATCGCCATCCTGAATAAAGAGGTCGGGCTGACTCACGGAAAGATTCAGCGGGCTTTCAAGATTCTGTTCGGGCTGACAATCGGTCGAGCGTCGTCGTGTCGCAGCCTGTTGCGAACGGCGCAGAAAGCGGCTCCGGCGATGGACGAAATCCGGCAGGAAGTTCGCGGTTCACCGGTGGTGAAACTCGACGAAACCGGCTGGCGGGTGAACGGCCAGAGTCGGTGGCTGCACGTTCTGATCGGGCCTCGGGCGGTGTTGTACGAAATCGACGGGCGAGGTCGCGACGTTGCGAAAAGGATCATCGGCAGCGACTACCCGGAAACGATGATTCACGATGGCTATTCCGCGTACGATGGCTTCGTCGAAGCCCGCCATCAGCAATGCGTGTTCCATCTGCTGAAGCGTTGCCGCGGCCTGCTCGAGAAAGCGACTCGCGGAGCCGTTCGTTTCCCGCGCGCCGTCGAGTCTCTGCTGCGGACCGGCCTGAGCCTGCGCGATCGCTATCAGTCCGAAGAAGTCACGAGCCACGGCCTGAAGGTGATGGCCGGTCGCCCGACGAACCAGTTGCGCGACCTGGCTCTTCCGATCAAATCCAACGCGGACAACGAACGCTTCGCCCTGTTTCTGTGGAAGCACGCGACGGAGGTCTTCGAATTTCTGCGTCAACCCGATGCCGTCAGCGCGACGAACAATGAAGCCGAATTCGAACTGCGTTTCAACGTGATCGCTCGCAAGCTCAGCGGCGGCAACCGCAACGACTCCGTCAGGCAGGCTCAACAGACGCTGCCGTCCATCATTCGCACCTGCCGAAAAAACGAAATCGACCCCTTCACCTGGCTCTACCAGCTACTCACCAGCCCAACCAACAGCAAACACACCAAAGCTCATCACACGGTAAACTGGTACGACTTCCTTATCCATGTCAAATACTGCACAATCTCTCTATAAAGCAGCATGGCTGAAACGGCGAGGCAGTTCCACAGCATGGATACAGGCAATCGTTTACACGTAGACTGAGAAATCAGTGCCGAATCTCAGTACACACCCCGAAGCTCAACACTGTGAACATCCAGGTGCGTCTGCATCTACCACCGGAAAACTGCAACTGGTTATCTTTGGAATTATTGCCTTCCAGGCAGGTATGCTGGCATGGGGAGCACGCTGCTTTTCACCAACGGTTGACGAGCCTGCTTATCTGGCATCAGGACTGAGCCACTGGGTATTTGGGCGTTTCGACCTGTGCAGAGTCAGCCCCCCCCTAGTCAGAATGGCAGCAGCTCTGCCTGTAATGTCATCCGCTCCAAAATACGATTGGAGAAGATATCGCATTGGCCCTGGGATTCGTGCAGAGCATGCCGTCGGCAGAAGCTTCGTGCATGTCAATGGGCAGCGAAGCTTTATGTTGTTTACTCTGGCCCGATGGGGATGCATTCCATTTTCGATCCTTGGAGCAATCATCTGTTATCGTTGGGCCAACGAACTATATGGCAATTTTGCCGCGTTGGCGTGCTGTGTGATGTGGTGCTTCAGTCCGAACATCCTGGCACACGGATATCTCATGACGCCAGATGTAGGGGTTACTGCCCTCTCATTAACAGCCTGCTATGCCTACTGGAGATGGAACACTCAGGCTTCATGGGAGAGATGCTTGATCGCGGGCGTGATGCTGGGGCTTGCTCTGTTAGCAAAGACGAACGCGGTCGCATTGCTGATAGCACTTCCTCTTGCGACCGTGACGGCACGGCAACTGAGTAATGCAAATGCCAGCATGGGCGTTCAGATCAAAGGAACCGCGACTGTGCTGTTTATTGCCCTGTATGTGCTCAATCTTGGGTACGGATTCGAAGGCTTACTAAGACCACTTGGCCGCTATGAATTTGTGAGTCCAACGTTTAAAGGGACAGAAGTGTCCACAAGGCTGGGGAATCGCTTCAAGGGGACCGTTCTTGAGCACGTTCCCGTTCCCGTACCCAAAGCCTTCCTGGAGGGTATCGACCTTCAGCGGCGAGACTTTGAAAACAGTCGAGGCTCGATCAAGACCTATTTCTGCGGGCAATGGTATGACCACGGATGGTGGTGGTACTACTTCTATGTTGTCGCTGCCAAGACGCCCGTTGCATTCTGGTTACTCGCCGGGCTTTGCCTCTGTAGGCGGCTCATGCGTCGACACCGGAAGTTGGTCCAGTCTGGGGAAGTTTTTCTGATTATTCCTGGGATTATGCTGTTCGGGCTTGCCTGTTCGCAGACAGGGTTTGGGCACAGCCTTCGGTATATCCTGCCAGCGTTTCCATTCGCCTTTGTCATCGTTGCTTCGGTGTTCTCGGATCGACCAGGCCTGGTTGGGAGTCTGCGCAGGTTCCGGGTCGAGACAGCATGTCTTGCATACTTTATCTGCAGCAGCGTGGCAGTTTTTCCGCATAGCCTGGCCTATTTTAACGAAGCCGTTGGCGGCCCATTCAATGGACACGCTCACCTGCTCGACGGAAACATGGATTGGGGTGAAGATTTTATCTACCTGTCTGAATGGGCTGACGAGCATCCTGACTTGAAACCTCTGTATGTGGCTTACTGGGGCTCGTCGGCGATTGAAAAACTCGGTGTGGACTTCCAGCGTCCACCAGAATTCAATGATGCTATCGAGGGCGGTCGCGAACCGGGCTGGTACGCCATTTCAGTGAGTCATCTTCGTGGAGAGTATCGTCGATCGGGCAACTACACCGACTTTCTGGAACGGGCTCCGGTGGATCATATCGGCTACACAATTTACGTTTATCACATTCCTGCCGATGACGCTGCTGCTGATCTTGATGGCTCACAGTAGTGACACGGCTGGGATTCCGGCCCTGAGTATCGCCATTATTGTGGCGGCTACCGTTAAGGTACACCAACACAACGCAGATGACAGTTTCGCATCTCACTTCCTTTGGGCTCGATGGCGATCGACGAATGGTTCCAGAAAACTCAGATCGTCTTCAGGCCGTCGACGCATTGCGTGGCCTTGTGATGGCCCAAAGGTTGATCAGCTGGCCACTGGTCCCGGCAGTGGCCAGTTTGCCTCACGGGGCGTTCCGGGACGCGGTCAGCAGACAGATTCACCACACGCCGTGGCATGGTTTGAGCTGGATCGATTTCAGTTTTGCCGGTTATGTCATGCTGATGGGGCTGTCGATTTCTCTATCGCTTCGAAAGGTTCGAGAAAGCCCCGAAACCCGCCGTCAAGCGTATTCGAAGATTCTGCGTCGATCTGGAATCCTGTTTGCTCTCGGGGTTTTCTACAACGGTGGATTCACTGAACCCTGGCCTGATATTCGGTTAATGGGCGTCCTTCAGCGACTTGCCATCTGCTATGTAACCGGAGCTATTCTGTTTCTGCATCTTCGTACGGAGTGGCGCAACTTGTTGCTGGTTGCGATACTGGGCGGTTACTGGGCCATCCTCGCGTTTGTGCCCGTTCCAGGCGGAAGCAGTGGCGATTTCTCGTTTGAAGGAAATCTTGCAGCCTGGACCGACAGCCAGTGGCTGCCTGGTCGGAAGCATTTCGGCACCTGGGATCCCGAGGGCCTGCTGACAACATTGCCAGCGATCGGAAGCTGCCTCGTGGGAATGCTGTGGGGAGATTTACTCCAAGGGCCCAAAAAGTCATTCGACAAAGTCGTATGGCTGGCCGGCGGTGGCCTGCTTGCAATCAATGTCGGGTGCCTGTGGGATTTGGTCTTGCCCATCAACAAGAGCCTTTGGACGTCATCTTACGTCGTGGTTACTGCCGGAATCGGATCAATTCTACTGGCGGGCTGCTACCTTGTTGCTGACGTCTGGCAGCGTCCCCAGGTGCTGTTCCCATTTGTCGTGATCGGCCGCAACCTGCTGGTCGCGTTCCTAGTCACGGGGCTGATTCCGCTTGACCCGCTGGTCGAGCGAGTGGCTGGCGGTGACGTCGCACGAATTCTCGGGGCTGCAGGCCCGTTCTTTGCGGCAGGTATTGAAATTCTGTTCGTATGGCTTCTCTTGCACTGGATGTACGTCAAGGGCATAGTCATAAAGATTTGAAATTCAGCCGAAGCTCTCAACAACAAGTAGACTCCGCTTTTTCCAACCCTGCTACAGAATCAGACTCGCGCAAGTTACCGTTCAAGTGGCAGTTGATGTCAGTGAAAGTCAGCATTCGATGAAGCTCTGCTCCGATCAGCAAAGAACAGTCGCCAGGGAGGGAGCAGTGAAAGCTCCGCTGCTCACAGTCATCGTTCCTGTCTACAACGAAGCAGATACTGTTACGCAGTTGCTGGATTTGGTTCTGGCGGAAGAAACGCCCAAAGAAATCATCATCGTTGACGATGGGTCAGGGGACGGTTCGATCGGCAGGATCAAATCGTGGCTTAAAGAGCTCTGTGAATCAGCCAAAAGTGTGAGAGAAAACGAATCGTGGAAGTCTGCCACCGACTGTTACTTTGTCACGGAAATCTCCAGGGATCACCGCTCAGACGCGGCCTGTTTTCTACCCGAACACATTCACCGCGTCGTGGTACTGAAGCACCACCGGAACCGAGGAAAAGGGACAGCTATTCGCACAGCTCTTTCTGAAGCGAAGGGCAATTTTACGATTGTTCAGGATGCCGATCTTGAAGTCTCGCCCACTGCCTACTCAGCCCTTCTTGCTCCACTCATCGAAGGCGAAGCGGATTTTGTGATTGGCTCTCGAACTGATATCCGTAGCAGTCGCCTGATTTTTCGATCCGGTGTGGGATTATTAAACTTGACTGTACGCGTTCTATATGGCGTGCGTCTGACAGACGAGGCCTGCTGTTTCAAAGTTCTTAGGTCCTCAGACCTTCGGAGGATGGAACTGAGATGTCGTGAGTTTGAATTCTGCCCCGAAGTGGTTGCCAAGGCGATTCGACTGGGTCTGCGAATTCACGAAGTACCGGTGGCTTACAACCCTCGCACCGTCGCTGAAGGAAAGAAACTGAGGTTCCGAGACGGCATCCACGCTGCCGCAACGCTATTTAAATATCGATTCTGGAGGCCAGCCGCGATGACTACGACTGGTGTCGAGATAGTCCAGAAAACGAAAACTACCTCACCCTGTCGAGCGATAAACCGGTGACTGTTGTGACAGGCCACGACGTTGGTCCTGACGGCCGTAACCGCACGGCTCGGTGCTCAGTCACCAGCGACGGAGGGCAATGGCTTGTTCGTCTGGCCGTCCTGGTTATCACCATTCACGGTATGATGTTGGCTTGGATCTCGTTGGTCACGAGTCCGAATATCGACGAGCTGGCTCACTTGCCGGCGGGCATAAGTCATTGGGAGTTTGGGCGATTCGAACTTTACCGAGTCAATCCGCCACTCGTTCGAATGGTCAGCGCAATTCCAGTTGTTTTGTCAGACCCCAAAACAGACTGGTCGGCCTGGAACAACTCGTCACCTTTCGCCCGGTCAGAGTTCTGGGTTGGCAAGGACTTCACAAGGAACAATGCCGACAGGCTGTTCTGGTATTACACGCTTGCTCGCTGGGCGTGTATCCCTTTCTGCCTGATCGGTCCGTGGATTTGCTTCCTCTGGAGCAGCGGACTCTATGGAAAAACTTCCGGGCTGGTCTCCGTAATTCTGTATTGCTGCTGTCCGCAAATGCTTGCATGGGGCAGCTCTATTACTCCAGATGCTGCTGCCGCATCGCTAGGTGTCTGGGCCGCCTATGCGTTCTGGCGATGGCTACGTTTCCTTGGCTGGGGCAATGTGCTTCATGCTGGCGTAACGTTGGGACTCGCGGAGCTGACGAAAACTACGTGGATCGTATTGTTCCTGCTGTGGCCCTCAATCTGGTGCATTTGGCATCTAGCGTGTTTGAAACACGACCGCGCAGATTCTGATCATGGTGACAGTACGGATGCAGCCAGACAGAAGACTCAGTTGGTGGTCATCCTGTTGATAGCGATCTATTGGATCAATCTGGGCTATGGCTTCAGCGGCTCATTGAAACCACTTGGAGATTACAAGTTTGTCAGCCAAACACTCGCAGGCAGTGACGTTTCACCCAGCGGAGGGAATCGATTCGCGGGAACGCTAATCGGCTCATTGCCTGTTCCGTTTCCTGAGAATTATTTACGCGGAATCGACGTTCAGAAACGTGATTTCGAACTTGGAAAATGGTCATACCTGCGGGGCGAGCAAAAAAAAGGGGGATGGTGGTACTACTACCTCTACGGATTTCTTGTCAAAACTCCGATTGGCATTCTGGCCGTTATCGGGCTGAGTTTGTGTGTTGGAAAACGCCAGACTGAATGCAAAATCAGGTGGCTTTCGGAAGCCATCGTGCTGCTGCCAGCAATCGTCGTACTGACTCTTGTGAGTTCACAAACCGGCTTCAATCGATATCTGAGATATATCGTGCCGGCTCTGCCGTTCCTCTACATCTTTGCCAGCCGAGCTGGCATGGTCTTCCGAACTTATCGACAGAACGGACGACTCAAACTGCAATCCAGACTTCTCGTGGTGGCACTGGCTCTCGCGGTGGTTGAAAGTGTTTCGTGTGCTCCTCATAGCATGTCATTCTTCAACCTTCCTGCTGGAGGACCTGGCAGCGGCGGTGCCCATCTGGTCGATGCGAATATTGACTGGGGACAGGATCTGCAATTCCTGAAACGCTGGTATGACGAAAACCCGCAGGCTCGGCCAATTCATGTCGCCTACTTCGAGGACTGGGACATCGCGCCGGCGGTTGCGGGGCTCAACTCAGGCGTAATTCCACGTGCCCAAGTGAGCCGCAACAGCACTCAGAAACTTGATCGTTCGAAACCACACCCAGGGTGGTTTGCGATCAGTGTCAATTACCTGCAGGGTTATCACTACTTTGAAAACGACGAGCCGATCTACACCTGGCTTCGTCAATGCGCCCCTGCAGGTCACGCTGGCTACTCGATTCGCATCTACCGTGTAACTGTTGAGCAAGCCGACTTACTACGCAAAGAGCTCGGCTTGATCCCGTTTGATCAGACTGACGGAGCTGACAGTGGCTGATGATCGAAATCAGGGTGATACTAAAGGCTGTTCGATTCTCGCCCTGCTCCGGGCAGCAAGTCTGCACCAGTCGGTCAGTTGGATTCGAGACCTGACAAGTTCATCAGCGAATTCGCGTGAGGAAAACAACCTTGTATCGGCCACTCGTTGAGCAACATCCGGTGGATTAGCGCCGGCTTCAACAAAGTCTGAGCAATGGAGCACAATTTCTGTCACTCCTGTTGGCAGGTTTCTCAATGAGTTCAAATGATGCTTTCTCTTCAAGTCTGGCGCGACTCCATAGTTGCTGCTTTCCATGTAATCAAGCACTGGGAACACCGAATCGTCCAGCTTCTCAAGCTCTTCCAGATACACTCGCTGAGTTTCTTCGCTTCTTCCCCTCAGTAGCGAATCGACGCCTGAGCGTGCGAATCGAATCGGCAAATTGAATTCTCTTCCAAGTTTCACATACAGCTGCAGCAAGTCTGGACGGGAAAACAGAACCCACATGTGGTGATCGAGATGAGAAATTTTGATTCTGGCATCGATCGCTTTTTGGATCTGTGCTCGTAATTCGATCTCGGCTTGCTGGATATCCACGTTCTGAGCAACAGCGTAAGTTGATGAGTGCAATCGTCCATCGGCATCGACAAGACTCGGAACGGCTTCACGCTGAGACACAGGGCCCCAGGGCTGTGCCGGAAGATCGCAGGTCAGAGTGAGGTGGACGCCATAGTCAAAGTCCGGATTGGCGACGGCGAACTCTGCAAATTCGTTGAATGCGGGACAGCAAACCATGATTCCTGCCGATGTCACAGAACCATGCTCTAGAGCATGAATCGTTCCTGCATTGACAGCGTCGCACATCCCGGCATCATCACTGGAAATGATTAGATACCGATTTGTGTCAATCAATCCGGCAGGTTTCCATGACGCCGCCCAAACCATGCCTGTCACTGCAACAGCGGCCACCACGATCTTTCGGATCGCATGGGACGGCAGTTCATGTGATTCTGTGTTTTGGCCAATGCCTTGGTGTTGAGACGACAATTTGAGAGACACCTGAGTTCTGGAAATCGATAATGAGTGAAAATAGATCATCGCCTGACAAAGATTCCGACGATCTGACCGTTGAAGAACTTCGTCAGTGGGGGGAACAACTCTGCTGGATGATTCTGGCAATGACGCCAGTTGTATGGTGGCTTCAAGGCGAGTCTGTGTCGAAGGATCAGTTTGTAGTTCGCGTATCGCTGCTCGTGCTGTCGGCGTCAGGCGGAGTGGCGTTCCGAATTGCAGCGTTGATGCGAAGTCGGCGTGCTGGGCAGGTTGCAAATTCGAACGATGATCTTGCAGATAACGTTGATGCGGAATCGGATTCTCAAGGGGCCAACTAGTCACGGGTCGGATGAGAACTCGACCCGCTTTGCTAGTTGATAGGCAACGACTCCGACGACAATGGCAACATCAATCGTGAGGAACCAGTATTCAAAGGGGCTGCATTCGCCAACGATGGGAAACGTTCTCACGTTCCGCTCCTGCTGCCAGCCAGGAAATCGTAGTGCCTCGTGGGACTCCATTGCTTCAATCGCGAAGACGACGGCGTTGGCCCCCACGATCGCAGCCAACAACCTGAAGCCCAGAAGAAACAGCTCATGCCCCACGCGATCCGCGACCTGTGTGACCAGTTTGTCTCCACGCAGCACCATCCAGCCCACGATTTCGATGGGCACTTTGAGCACACGAAGTAGCAGTCTTTCAAGCCACTGCCGCGGAAAGACCAACAATGCGAGCAGTCCTGTGCGAACCGTGCGGGACGATACATGTGGCTGAGTTTGAGCAGTCTGTCTGTGATTCTGATCCCAGTTTTCGACCGCATCGTTGATTGCTGTTCGAAGTTCTGCCGGATGATTTTCGTTCGATGAAGCTCCTCTGAAATGATCGTCTTGCAATTCCATCGCGTTTGTCGCTGCGGGAGCTTTCGGTGATTCAACGGAAGCCTCCGCAAGTTCGCTGCCGAACAGCTCTATGACGTCGAATGTAGTCCCACTGTCGCACTCATCAGGATTGTCAGTCGGCTCAATCGTCTGTGTGACCAACTCAGTTTCATCATTGGCTGAGCTTTGGGGTTGTGCCGTTGCCAGATTGGCGTGTGTGAGTTGTCCTTCGTCATCATCCGACGGGGCGGTGGCTACGATGCCACTCTCACTTGTTCCCAAGGCAGTGTCGTCGACTGGTGGCGTTAGTGCGGTTCTCCGGCCACCTGGTAACCACGCAAAAAGATACCAAATCCAACTGGATGGTTTACTTGAAGTGACGACCACGCTTTGGGAGCAGATAGTTGGCGGTACTTCCGAGGCGATGGGCTCGACTTCGTTTTCCTGAACTTCGGCAGTCGCACAGTCTTCTCGGCCTAGATCGTCCCCTGCAATCTCGGCGATTCTGCGTGAAGTATAGATTAGCCCAACAACGTCCTCAGCCGATCTCCACTCTGGATCATACTCCGGATGCACCTCAGTGGCCGGCTCGATCTCTCCACGACGAATCAGTCCAGCAAGTTCGCGAAACTGAACTGGATCTGACTCCTTGCCATTCTGAAGCCGGTAGTACCAATTCGTTGCCATTCTCTGAACCGTCAGACATCAAAGAAAACAATCGGTTTCGCGTGATTTTCGGGTGATTTCCCCATGGCGGGTGACGAGGCCGCTCCCGATGGGATTGCCTCGACACCTGTAAAGGTATCTTTCGGTCTTCCAAACATCCAGTGCTTGATGAAATCATCTCTGCATGAAGGCTGACGTCTTCATTTGCCAGCTCACCAAGAAGTAATGCAGACTTCGACGTCGCAAGAATTCATTACGGATCACCCTGTCATCCAATTGATAACGTACGAAAGGGCAGCCAAGTTTGACGTGTAGTCAATTTTCGACGCATCGGTCGACACCCACCGGGTGGACGAAACGGCATGTTTGAAGTTGGCTGATCGAGGCGGGTTGACTGAGATTTACTCCGCTGCCGAAAACGGTCGTCGGCAGCACGGGCACATATCGGTGATACCTTTCGCAAGTCCTGTGAAAGCCGTTGGCTGGGGAATCGTCATGATGGCTTTGGCAGCCAACGGATCGCGGTGAGCGTAGTGACGGTAAGTGATTCCTCTGGCGTAGTGCCCCAGGATTTCGACGGATGAACCCGGAATGTGTTCTTCATAGTAGGTTGCACAGGTCTTCCGTAAGTCCTTGAGTTGCCAGGGTTCTTCTGCTCCAGATTCCATATTCAATCGAGGTTCCAAGCCGGCGATTGAGCAGAGTTGCCTGAATCTCAGGTTTGGCCGCGAGCTTCCACCAGTGAAGACAGGAGACTCGGGGTCGCAGTCGTTCTGCTGGAGGCTCCTGACGTGTGCGTGGACGACACGATTCATCGGACGAACGAACATCTTTCCGGTCTTGGCTCGACGGTAGAGAATCCATCCCCAACGCGAACGCTCTCGTGTTTGAGTGTTTGGTGACACCTGCTGCCAGGTGACATGACGCCACAGGATCGGCTGATGGGATGAATTGGTTTTCCAGATGGTTCCAGTGTCGAGACCATAGTTGAAGAACAGTACGAGCGCGGCTCGCCAGTAGTTTCCAACCGGATAAGGATGGTTCCAGCCACGAGAGCGTGGGAGAGCGTAAGTCGCAAAGTACAGGGCGTTGAGTTCCGACTTCGTCAGATAGTGTCGCCCCGCTACGTCGCGTTGGAACCTGGGTTTGGGTAGCCGAGGTACCGACTCGATCAGGTCTTGCTCCCACGCCCACGATAAAACGGCTTTCAAATTCTCTCGCACCTTGTTGGCTGTACGACCGGGGTTTGTCCCTGCGTTTTGAACCGCCAGATCATGCACCCACTCGATGAATTCCCGAATGTCATGTCGCGAGAGCGATTCGATCGATTTGCCTTTGCCCCAGCGTTCCCATTTCCTGACTGTTGAAAAGTGCTCATCGCAGCTCCGGGAAGATAGCTCCAGCGCTTTGACATAGCTTCGGACGGCAGACTCCAGACTCGTTGACATGATGCAGTTCTCCGAGTCACCGACTCGTGCCGTCATGCTGAATCCAGTCCGCCAGTGGCTCAGTTGCGCATCCTGCAGAGCGTCCTGTTGCTTGAAGATTGGTGTTTCATGATGAAATGTGGATTTATTTTGCCAGTGTTTCGTAGAAAGTTCGAGACAAACTTCGAGTCCAGACCACTTATGGAATTGAACGTACAGGTTGGCGGCAGCATCGGAACACTTCCGCCCGATCTGAGAAAGCATCGGTCGCTGCCACACGAATACCTTCTACAGGATGCCAAACACAGGAACCGTGTCAGAGTTGACAGACGAGCTGCCCACTCGGTTAGCAGTCCGCGAGAGGGTGCCTCTCGTCACCAGAGTCGATCCATGATGTCAAACGAGCACTTTCCGATGAGTTTTCGACAGCGGCAATGTGTTTCATTTTTGCACTGTCTCGGCGTTCGACGTGCTACGACCGACGGCGACGACATTCGTAGGCGCCGACGCCTACGATGTCACGGTCAGCGTGAATTGTGAACTGGCCACACCGAACAATCTCAACCCTCGACATCAGAACGGCATCGCGATCGCGAAAGTTATCGGAAAGTAGATTCCGGGTTAGTTGAGGACTCGACTAACAGTTTTTTCACTTTCAATAACAGTTAACACAAACTGTCTATTTCAAAGCAGTTATGAAGAAAGGCCACACCCCCCGTTTGCCGGTTTTTTCGTGCCTGAGTGCAGTGACATGAATTTGCGGCTGCGTTTGCCTGACGACGAGCGGATTGGAGAAGACCAATCGTAAGTCAGCAGATGGGCGATCCAATCGCCGAATCTCTGACAATCGCATCAGGCGACTGGTACGCGATAATTGCTCATTACGCTCCACGAAAGTTTTGACCACAGCAACGGACGACAAACATCGCCGGATGCTGCAAAAGATTCCTTTCACGATGGAGCGCATCCGATGGAATGTCGAACTCACACTCACGGAAAACACAATACGGGATCTGTCCGCGTCGGGAAATGGTGCGAGAAGACTGATCAGTTGCGGTTGCGGGCTGTTGCGGAATGACGCACTTGCTGGAGACGCCCCGCAAAGTTGGCTGCTGGTTCTGATAGCTAAAAAGAAAACACCGGGCGGGCCGCCCATTGGACGGCCCGCGTTGGTGGCTGGTTACTTCGAAGTCGTTCGGAAGCTGCATTGGATCGGAACTTTGCCGAGGTACGTGCCCGATTCGTCGTACAGATAGCCGGTGCCCTTGATGTCGTAACCCTGAATCACCGCTGTCATCGGAACGTTGACGATCAGGCTCTCGCCGATCTGCCATTTGGCGTCGAACGCCTGCGTCTCGTGGGTTGCTCCCTGCGAATAGTGAACTGTCACGTTCACGGTAACTTCACGAAGATCAGCGCCGACCGGTGTTGTGGTGCTCGTTATCTGATTGTCGTCGTCACTACTCCAGTCGATTCGGTTGACGGCATTCAGTGTGAAAGTGATGTCGTACGAGAAAAGTCCGCCATGTCTCGCTGTGATTTCCGGCTCAAAACGAATTCCAGACTTCGGCTGCGAACAACCGTTGGCGACCAATAGTGCAACGACGAGAAGCGCTGTGCCGATTCGGTGGTCAAAATTGCGCATATTTGCCTTTCTTGAAGTGTTCTGCTGACGGGTGAACCCTGCCTCTGAGTCGTCGTGCTGTTCACAATTCCTGTCCGAATTCCACTTCTGCACACACCAGTTCTGACGCCAGCAGGTTGAGAGTCAGGTCGGGGTCGGTTGGCAGGTTTCGGAGCCAGCGGGTGAATTGGTGGGTGATGA
>CAXBME010000013.1:0-215176 GCA_963976765.1 uncultured Planctomycetaceae bacterium | reverse complement strand
AAATCAGCATGTCCGCTCTTCACAACCAACAGCCCCGACTTACCGGATGAGCCCGATTTTCTCGCCGACTCGAGCGAACCGATTGTTTCGAACCCCAGGGTATGAAGGATCCGTTGGGACAAGAACCGGGCGCAGTCTCACGTCGGTTTCGTCGGACTCGATAAACGCGATTCTTTTCCCGTCAGGACTCCAGACCGGCTGCCGGTACCAGATGTCACGTTCGGCGGGACGCTCCGTCAGTGGCGTGCGATGCCCGGTGGCGACATCGCGAACAAACAGATTTCGATCGCGAAACTCCAGGACGCAAGTGCCGTCCGGTGAGCGGCGACCGTCCGGCGTAGAGTGTTCATTGCTCGATGATTTTTCTTCAGCACGTTTGCCAGTCTGGACGTCATACCGCACCTGGATGGTTTTGTTTGACGTCGGGTCTCGTTCCTGAACCGTGTATCCCGAGCTGTCCGGGAGCCAATCGGCTTGAAACTTCGCGGCGCGAAATTCCCCGCGTTCATAGATCGCCTGCAGTCGCGACTCCGTTTCCTGTTGCCATCCCGACTCCTGAGCATCGGCAAGCCCCATACCCACCAGAGAAAAGAAGACCACTCCGACAAAACATGAAAACACAATCGCCAATGCTCGTCTCATAAACTCGCCTCATCCCCGCATGTTGTAATCCGCCACGCGACATTGCTCAGGTTTCAGGACAGGTCGATCAAGCACTGCTGCACTCATTGTTCGACGCAGTCCTTACTCTGCTACACACTATCCAGTCTGGCTATGCTGACAACGCAGCGTCTCCAATCCTTTTGCGATGACAACCCGACGCCGGGCCTCGGTGAGCAAAGACGTGCGAGGATCATCGCACGAAGATAACACCGTCGACTCATAAATCATTTCGCCGTCGATCATGGGACAACGCCGAACTCGTTGACGACTCGGACCAGAATTCGTTTATCCCTGCTGGCGTTCGAAGAATTATCGACGAACGCAAATCTCGACGGGAATAATTCCTGAGGCTGTGCATCTACTGTCGAGGATGTTGTCCGCCGCTTCGTTCTTACGACTGCGCGGCGGTGGGCGATTACCCGTGAAAAACATCCATTCTTGACGCTGTCAGTTTTCTGCTGACATTCGACGAGCCGGCCGGCTGCGTTGCGACACCGCTGTTTCGTAACTGACACCCCAATCAAAACTGGAGATCGCTATGCGCGCTCACCTTTCAATTTGCACCATCGCTATGCTGACAATCATCGCAATCGGCTGCGGAAGATCCGAGTTCGATCGAGCTGGCTCGACCGCCGAACTTTACGACTCTGCACCGGCAGCAGGCGAAGCAACGCCCGCTGCCGACTGGGACGAAGCATTTACGCTTGAAGAAAGTCTGCATCCTGCCGAGAACACCGAAGACTACGAACTCGTCGTCGAGAACAAATTCAGGTCACCGCTGAAGCATCCTCTGTCAACTTTTTCGATCGATGTCGACACGGCGTCATATTCAAACGTGCGACGATTTCTCAATGACAACGTTCTGCCGCCGCCCGCGGCGGTGCGGGTGGAAGAGCTGATCAACTACTTCAAGTACGACTACGCTCAGCCTGAAGACGAGCATCCATTTTCGGTCAATCTGGAAATTGCTCGCTGCCCGTGGCAAAGCAAACACTGGCTGGCTCGTGTCGGCCTGAAAGGGCTGGAGATTGATCGTGAGCAAAAGCCGGCGGCCAACCTGGTGTTCCTGCTGGACGTTTCGGGATCAATGAACTCACCGGACAAGCTGCCTCTGGTCAAATCGGCGATGAGAATGCTGCTCGACCAGTTGGACGAAAACGACCGAGTCGCCATCGCCGTTTATGCCGGAGCGTCGGGCCTCGTGCTGCCTCCAACTTCCGCCAGTGACGGAGCGACCATCCTGACAGCGATCGAACGTTTGAACGCGGGCGGTTCAACCAACGGCGGCCAGGGAATTCAACTGGCTTACCAGGTGGCTGCCCAAAACCTCATTCACGACGGCGTGAACCGAGTCATTCTTTGCACCGATGGCGACTTCAACGTCGGGATCACTGACCGATCGCAACTGATCGACCTCATCCAGGCGGAAGCGAAGCGCGGAGTTTTTCTGAGCGTTCTCGGATTCGGAACGGGCAATCTGAAAGACGCCACGATGGAGCAGCTTGCCGACAAAGGGAACGGCAACTACGGCTACATCGACTCGCTACAGGAAGCTCGCAAGCTACTGGTCGAAGACGCACTCGGCACGCTGGTCACGATTGCCAAGGACGTAAAGATTCAAGTTGACTTCAACCCGCAGCACGTTCAGGCCTACCGGCTGATCGGCTACGAAAACCGGATGCTCCAGGCCGAAGACTTTCGTGATGACAGGAAAGACGCCGGAGAAATTGGAGCCGGCCACACCGTAACCGCTCTGTACGAAATCATTCCCACCGGAGTCGAAAGCTCAGCTCTAGCAGTTGAACCGTCGAAGTATCAGGAGGTCGTGACCGAATCCGCCGGGCCGAGCGACGAAGTGATGACCGTGCGACTTCGCTACAAACATCCGGATGGCGACGAAGGTATTGAATTTCACGTTCCGGTCGGAGTGCCCGCCGAAGACTCAGAAGGTTCTGAAGACTTCCAGTTCGCCGCTTCGGTCGCCGGCTTCGGCATGCTGCTGCGAGGTTCGCAGTTCTCGGGAGACGCCACGTTTGAGCTGGTCGAAACTCTCGCCCGCAGCGGCATCGGCCAGTCCGACGACAAGTACCGCCACGAATTTCTTCGCCTGATCGACACCGCGAAGTTGCTGAGGTCACCTCACGTCGCCGGCCGGTAAGGTGAGCGGTACTTCGAAATCGATTGTGGCGACGATCGTTCTATTCGGCTCGGGCGGTAACGGAGCGAAGTCACCGGCTCGGGTCGGGTAACGGAATGACCGAATAGCTGCTTTCCGGAATAGCAGACGGCTGTCGCAGCTCTGGTCGAGCGGGTTGGGGAGCTGGCAGGGCCGGGCGTTGGCCGATCGGTTGTGGCAGCGGATTCGGCTGGGCAACTCCTCGCGGTGCTGGCGTCATGAACGAGACCGGAGACTCGCTGCAGTCACAGGAAAGAAGGATGCCAGATGCTCGTTTCAGTCGGACAACCGAAATCACATAGGCGACTTGAGCTTCGACGAAATCCTGTTCTTCCACCGCGACGCGTTCCTGAGCGTCCAGCAGATCTTCGAGCAGGAAGCTCGTCGTCTGGTCATTGCCCGGCATCTGACGCCAGCGTTCGAGCAGATAGTTCGCTTCAGTATCAGCGGCGATCATCGACTGGAATCGGCTGAGCATTTCCTGGTACGACGTTTCGAGTTCGCGAACGGCCAGTTCGACTTCGGACATGCTGGCCTCGACCGACGCTTCGAATTCTTTCAGCGTCTTCGCGACTTCCCACTCACGTCTGGCGTAGCGTGCTTTCGCCGCGCGGTTGCCAAGCGGATATTCCATCATCAGGCCCACAGTGTAACCCGGCCGGCCATCGCGGAACTGATTGGTCCATGCAGTGTCGACCTGACTCTGGCCTCGCAGACCGGCGACGTAAGTTCCCAGGACAAGGTCCATCTTCGGCAGCAGTTCGTTCTTTGACACTTCCAGCCGAACGGCCGTTTCTTTCATCTGGGTAATGGCGCGTCGGATGTCCGGTCGATTCTGCAGTGCGGTTTCAACCGAACCTCGCATGGACACAGGCAGGTACTCTGACATTGGTGCTTCGACAGGCAGCAGCTCGACGAACGTGCTTTGTTTCAGCCCCGGCGAGTTGACCAGTAATCGCAAACGCGACTCGGCGTTACGGACTTCCATGTCGGCCCGGACGATCTCTGACCGTCGGCTGGCAATCGCAGCCCGAGTACGCAGCACCTGCCGCCTGACTGAATCGATTTCCTGGCCAGCGGCCAACTGCTGCTCGACCTCGATCGCCCGCATCAGTAGCCGCTCTTTCTGAAGCCGCACCGCGCGAGCCCGGTAGAGGTTCCAGTAAGTCGTGTAAACTTCCAGCAGGTGATCCTGCAGACTTTCCTGCAACTCGCCCTCAGAGATCTGATGATCGAGCATCGCGAGAATCGTGCGACTTTCATTGTAAGTCTGACCGGCCCCTCGCAGTAACGGCTGCGTGTAGTTCAGCTCAAGCCGTGACGTACCCTGCTGATTCGGCACCAGAAATCGTGAGTTGTTATCCTGCAGACCAAAGTTCTGGGTGACGTCAAACGTTCCGCCTTGAGCAAGCCGCTTCTCGACACCCACACGGCTGGTGAGATGCTTGTCCTTGAAGCGGTCCGCATTGTTGCCGGTCGTCAGTGCGTTGCCGACCGGATCATTGCTGTCGTCGAACTTCGTTTCGAGAAAGGACCGCCAGTCAAACTCGGCGGCCTCTTCGAGAATCTGAGTCTCGCGAATAATTGGGTCGATGCGGAAGGCGGTGACCCGCGGCGAATACTCGATCGCCGCAAGAATGAGCGATTCAACGTTGACCGGGTACGTCGACGGAGCCGCACGCAACGGCTTGTTAATCACCTCGTCCCACCACGGAGCGTAGTCGTGAGGTAATCGGACAAGCTGGCCAGCGGCGACAGCCTGCGGAGTCTGTTCAGGGTACCGGTTGGCTCGCGAGGCGTACGGATTGATCAGCGACTCGGCCGGAATCCGGCTGACATCTTCGCAATCCGGGCATGAGTCAAAACTTACCTGCTGAATCGATCGAACGGGCCGGCTCTGCGGTCCCGACCATTGTCCGACGGTGACGTATTTGCGAGGCGTCACCGATTCCGCATAAGCCTGAACGACCTGGTTGCCTGAGCCTGGCGATGTCATTGCTCCTGCGTGGCCGGCTTCCAGAGTCGATTGTGACGGATTGGGTGACGGTTGCGGAGCCGGGAGACTGGTCAGCGACGGGCCAGACGATTGAACGTGCCTTTGTGACGGAGCCGCCGCCGACAGAACAGGGTGCGAAGGCGTACCGGTCAAAGACGACGTCGATCCGAAAGGCTCGGCGAGCTGGCTGAGCGACGGTCGATGCGGCTGCGTCACTCCGAACTGGTTCGCCATCAAATTTTCGTGCGTGGGGGTAGTCGGTAGCTGAGTCGATGCCGACCGGGACTGCTGGCCGAAAGCAAACGCAGGATCCAGCAAGTCATCGGACGTTTCCGATTGTGCCTGTAACCACGGCTGAGCATTCGGAATCGCAACGGCTTGAGTGGCAGACAGATCGGTCGAGCCGGGGCCGACTGATCCGTAGGATGCATTCGGCTGGTAGGACGACTGCGAATTCTGCTGGGCATCAACCTGGTTTCCTGTTGCCACCCCGCGAAACGAGGCCTGGCCACTCACCCGTGTTGAACTGGGCGACCGGTATGGCCATTCGGTAATCCCTGAGTTGTCCGGTCGCCGTGTTGGCCGAGTCGTTGAGAACTGCTGCGTGCCATCGGTCGAAACCGAGGCCGGTGAGCCAGCAGTCGACGAACGATGGAACGGCCAGGCTTCGGGTTCCTGAAAACCGTTCGGTCGATTGCTCGTTGAGTTCGAGTTCTGAGCGGCGACGAATTCCGCCGTCTCGCCGAATCTGGAGCCAGCAGTCGAAGGCTCTTTGGGAATGCTCGAAAATTGACCAGCCGGTCGCCGCAATGGTTGCTGCTTCGTATCCTGACGCTGAGCAGGCTGACTCCGAACTGACTGACGCTCGGCAGTGGCAGTTGCAACGGACGGGTTCTGCAGGACGAACTCGGAAGGCGTATCTTCCTGGTCGGACTTAACCACTCGCATCGGAATGACAGCCGCCGGAGCCGACTCGTGCCATGATCCCTGCGTTGAGTCAGCAGCTTGGCTCCGCTCCTGGGAACTTCGTGGCTTTCGCGGAATCCGGACAGCACCGACCGCCAGGCACAACATCCCTGTCGAAACCAGGGCGATCCAGATGGTGGCGGTACGAAACTTCATTTCCCGTTAAATTCCGTTTCTGCTGATCCGCAGGTCATTGGGATGAGGCAGGAATCGCACCTGCCGTGCGCACCCCACAAATTCGAACACTGAGACGCGCACCGAGCGCTGTCTCTCGTCTGAATCGGCAAAGTTGGTGTTTCTTCACCAGCCGATTAAGCCGTTAGAATCAACAAATCCGGAAAAGCCACAACAGACCGCGCCACCACCCCTATCTGCGCATCCTTTTCTCGCGACGAAACAAAGACACTTCGCCCATTGCCGCAAAATTCGGCGAGGTTTCGCTGGGACGCCGAGGCAGACATTTCTGGCGACACCAGGTCTGTCCATCGTTGCGTGAGAAGCCGTAGCCTTCCTCGATTCAAGAGTGCCATGTGTCAGTTAATGGACTCGATCACCGGGACGATGCGCGTTGAAACAGCCACCGACCGGACGGCA
The DNA here is from genome assembly GCA_963976765.1 of uncultured Planctomycetaceae bacterium. Taxonomy (GTDB): domain Bacteria; phylum Planctomycetota; class Planctomycetia; order Planctomycetales; family Planctomycetaceae; genus JABMPE01. The sequence goes on along the minus strand of CAXBME010000013.1, from coordinate 208,781 downwards.
CCATTGGCCTCCAGATTCGATAGTCAACCTGGGACAATCGAGATGATCGATAAGCGGCGACTACTTTGAAGCCGCCTGCGTTTTCAGTTGCCAGCTTTCGTCAAAGAAGTCGGCATCAACTACCTTGCCCGGCCAGAGCGAGTTGGCAGAGGTGCGCAGATCGATAACCGCCCAGTCCGGGAGCTTCGGCACCTGCCTCGCGTTGTTGAGATAAGCAAACTCGCGATAGGTGAAGCCACTGTTCAGCACGACGTAGCGTTCTGGATTGAGTGGGTTCGGGTAGATCAGAATCGGCGCATGAGTCGTTGCGTCAAAACTTCGTTTCCCGACTTTGATTGTTTGATCGTTCCAGCCGATTGGCAGCTTGTCGATGATCTTTGCAAGAACTGAATTGCTGGCCGGATCGCCAAACAGAACCAGATTACTCGACGCGATGTCTTTCTCGGAGATCGCCGAGTCATCCTTCACAACGGCGTCCCCCCGGAATTGCTTCCGCCATTGTTCAACAGTGTGCTGCAATTCGGACGTTGTCCACTTCTGAACCGCCTCGTGCTTCGCCTTGCCCGTCGGACGAACGACGATAAACGAGTCCATGAACGCATCGTCAATTGGCCCCTGTAGATTGTGCTTCTTCCTGAGACCTTGCTCCGGAGCAGGGCCGAGCTTCCACTTATCACCATCGAGATGAAATTCAGCATGGACTGACCGATCCGTTCCGACGGGAATCTTATACCCCAGAACATGCAATGGCCGCGCAGGCGAAAACGGACCGAGCCCCGGTTCAATGTCGATTCGGAATTCTGTCACGTTTTCTGGTTTCACGACGATGCGATGGTCAGACTGATCCGAAAACCCGAATGCCGGAGCCAGCATTGCCGTCACACGGGCAGGCTCCCAGTGTGACCGCATTCCGGTCACGGTCAGCCAGTGCGTCCGGTTGTACTTGAGTGTCCAGGTGACAAACCGAATTTCGTGGGGCAATCGAATGCGGCCTGTCTTCGCGAGACTGGCCAGTCGAGTTTCGATATCGATCAGTGATTCCGGATGAATCGCATGCTTCGTTTCCGGGCCGACCAGATGGGTGAGAGAAATGCCTTCCCTGGCCAATGCCTCTTCCATGATGTCCGCTGCCTGTTTCTGAATATCCAACTCGCCGCTGTAGGCAACCGTTGGAAGCTGATTCAGATTGACCGCCCAATCCGTACAGTCGTAAAGATGCCAGAGCGTCTTTTCGAACCAGGCCGGGGCCAGTGTCTCCTGCTGGAAGAACTTCAGAAATTCCGGAGTTTCTGAAAACCCGGCGCCGGGATTCGCGGCAAAGAACATATCGGGATAGTGGACCGCCATTTGCCAGCAACCGGCTCCCCCCATCGAAAAGCCTCGTACGGCGACGCGGTCTTCGTCGATCCGGTAGTTCTGTTTTGCGTGCTCCAAACCTTCCAGAACGTCGACTTCGCCAGCAAACTTAAACGCGTTGCTGTAACGACCGTATGGATGAAGCACGATCGTATCTTTGGGGGCGATCCGACCGACCTGGCTCATGCGCTGAGCGATGAAAGCTGACTCTGAAGTTTTTTCTCCTCGCCCGTGAAACCAGAGATCGAGCCGGTAGTCTGCCTTGCCGGTGCCGTCGTACGAGTCAGGAATGACCAGCCCGTAAGGCTGCACGGTCTGATCAATCTTTGACCGGAATCCGCGAACAACAAGCCCCTTCTGCGTCAGCCAGTCGGCTTGCCCCTTGATGAGTTGCGACGCTCGACGAATGCCTTCCTTCAAAACGGACTTCGCGTTCTTTACATCGTTTGGTGAGAAGAATTCGCGATGCTCCAGCCCCTGATGAACGGCCCGCGAAAAAATCTCAACATCCGGCAGCAGGCTGAAGACGCGGTTCTGGTCTGCATGCTTCGTCAATCGAATCTGACTGATTAACAAATCGAGCGACTTCAGACCGTCTTCCAGTTCCTTACGGTCAGCTTCGGGGACTTCAATTCCGAGCGGCGGAACAGAACGAACATTTTCTGCAACGTTGTCCGCCGGTCCATCAGCAAAGCCTGTGGCTGGTGCCAGCGTCTGAATTGCCAGAACGAACAACGCCGCAAGTTTAAAACAACAGCCCGAATAAAGACGCATGGTTGATTCCCAAACGAGTGTTAGACACCGCGACAGCTCACGCAATCAATGGAGACGAGCGTGCTCACAGCGAACAGTTCCCACGAAGGCGACAATCTAATGCCTCAACGGGACGAGCGTAAGAATACGAAACCGGCATTGCATTGCTGGTGGTTCGCAAATCAACCGCAAGGCAGACTCTGCCAACGCATTGCTCCCGCACCTGGTCTGCAAACACCGATGAACGATGCCCACACGACAGCTCTGCAGTTTACGCAGCGTTTTCAGGCAGCGGCGGAGCTTCAGGGCCGGGCGGGCGATCAGACTTGAATTCGTAGTGAGCGATCTTTCCGTGACCGACGGCGAAGAATCCTGTCGAATCGTCGTTCATCGCGAGCTGATGGACGTGCATCGGAGCTTTGTCCTGCTTGATCAGCTTGCCGGTTTCGACACTGTAAAACGAAACGAATCCGCCGTGATCTCCACCGGCTGCGAGTAGCCAGTTGCCGGCCGGATCGAATTCAATCTGCTCGACCAGACCTTTCAATTCGTTGTCTTCGATCGTGTGGAGACGTTCGCCCTTCTGCCAGTTGAAGATCTCGACTCGCGACGGACCTCCGAGGTGATCGATGTTTCCAATCTTGCCGATGCCGCCTGCGGCCAACAACTTTGAGTCGTGCGAAAACGCGACCGATCTCACGCCGCCGATTGAATGCCGCCTGGCGCGAGGATCCCACGTGTACATGCCAGGGGCTTCCAGTTCGGCAGCCTTCTTTCCGGATGCAACTTCCCAGACGACGATGTGACCGACCTTGTCAGCAGTCGCCAGCCACTTTCCGTCCGGCGAAAACGCAACGGCGTACAGCATCGACGGATAATGGTCGGGCGTTTCTTCTTTGTGATCCTTCAGTGTGTGAATTATTTGCCCGGTTTCGGCATTCCAGAGCTTACCGACCATGTCATCAGCGACGCTCGCGACAATGTTTCCGTCAGGACTGGCAGCCACCTTGCGAATCCATCGTTCGTGAGCTTTGATTGTTCGCGTCGGCTTTTTCGACTCGGCATCCCACCAGACAAGATTGCCATCGTAGCTTCCCGAAACGAGCTGTTTCTGGCTCTGCACGATGCCGGTGACGTAACTCTGGTGACCATCGGCATCGAATGCTGCGGGTTGTGGCTTCTCAGCGAGAGCGTCGACTTCATAAACCTTGAAGTCAGAATTCCCGAAGAACAGCTTTCCGGAATCCGATTGACGAGCGACGCAGAACGCGATGCCGCTGATGCCGAAGTCTTTGACTCGCTTCAGTTTTTCAGGAGCTGACCAGGTCATGACATTGTCTCGAAGTTGGGACAGAGATTTAAATCTTGAATCTGCCGCCGATTCTCACCATTGAACACGGATTTGATCCGAAAAACATGCGTTCATCGGTAAGAATTCGCGGCCAGTATCACGAACACGAATTCCAAAATTTCTGTAGAGCGCGTCTTGACGCATCACTGATTCTTCAATGTCCCGGCGTGTCAAGACGCACCTGCCTGCATTCCTCTATGCCAGAACTTCTTTGATCGGTTTTGCCCCGAAGTCTGCCAGCGGGATCGGGCGTGAACCAATCATGTATTCTTTTTCGTGGTTAATACCAACAGCTTCGAGGATCGTAGCGAAGACTTCAGCAGCCCCGACCTGGCCATCAGCAACCGTGTGACCGTCCGGTTCTGTTTTCCCGTAGACCGAACCGCCACGGATGCCACAACCGGACAGGCTGCAACTCCACGCGTTGGCAAAGTGGTCGCGGCCGAGGCTGGCGTTAATGCCCGGCGTGCGACCGAACTCGCCCAGCGTCACCACCAGCGTATTTTCCAACAGGCCACGTTCTTCGAGATCGTCGAGCAGCGTTGCCATAGCGTGGTCGAGGTCTGCACATAGTTCGCGGTGCGTCTCAAAATTCTGGCCGTGACTGTCCCACCAGGCTCGGGCGACTTTAACGAACGGGGTTCCCGCCTCGACGAGACGGCGAGCGATCAGACACTGTTGCGCGAACTGTCGAGGTCCGTATTTGGCTCGCACGGATTCCGGTTCCTGCTCGATGTCGAACAGTTTCTCGCTGGACATCAACCCGTGAACCCGGCTGTAAGCCGTCGTGTGGCTGTTGACCTTTTCGCTGAAACGCGACTGAGTGAACCGCTTTGAAAGCAGGTCACGCAACGCGGCTCGGTCTTTGTGGTCGTCGTTCGAAATGGCTTCGAGTCGTCGCATGTTGTCGGGAATCTGCTTGTCCGACAGAAACATCGGAGCGTAACGAGCCCCCAGAAACCCACTGGTTCCTTTGCGGCGTCCTTCGGTCGACGTGTACATCGAGACGTAGTCCGGCACCTGACTGTCGGCTCGTCCGAGTTCTCGTGCGGCGATGGCTCCAATGTCCGGGTAGACGAGACCAGGGTCGCTGACGCGACCGGTTTCCATCAGCGACGCACCACCGCCGTGGTCGCCGATCTTCGAATTGATCGAGCGGATGATTGCCGTGTGGTTCATTCGTTGAGCCAGCTTCGGCAGCAGTTCGCTGATGTGGACGTCGGTCGCGTTCGTCTTGATTTTCGCATATGGGCCGCCGGTTGGTCGGCCCGGTTTTGGATCCCACGTTTCGAACTGGCTGGCGCCTCCAGCCAGCCAGAGCAGGATCACGCTCTTCTGCTGACGTTTGACTTCGCCTGCAAGGAGTGGATTCTTCAGCCCGTCGAGCCGTGTCATGTCAGCAGCAAACGTTCCAGCTGTTGCCGCGCCCGCCGCTCCGAGGAATCCTCGCCGCGACAATCCATGATCAGACGATCCGCAAAAAATGCTTCCCGGTTGTGCCATGACTGAGTCCTGCCAGGTGTCTGTAGTTGCATGGTGAGCACCGCCCACCAGATGTTCCTGATTGGAGGAAATGCCCACGCTAGTAATTGAATCGAAGTTCCGGGCTGGTCAAAAGAGCCCAGACAACCTGCTTCAACGCTGCAGGCTCGTTTTCTTCGCGAACTTTCAGATACTCAAACATTGCTGCCTGCTCTTCGTTGGTGGGCTGTCGCGAGTTCACCGCTTCGAACGCTGTAACGACCGCAGCGGCTGGATCTTTCAATTCCTTCATGTAGCCGACCAGTCGGTCGCCAGAGTCTCTTAATAAATCGTTGTCGATGCGGCCGTTATTGCTGAAGAAAAGGGCTTCGTCGACGGCCACCTGAAAGTTCTCGCCGGGAACTTCGAACTGGTTGGCCCAACCGTTTGCTCCGTTTTCCAGGTTGGTTCGTTCTTTCTTCCAGTCCTCGGCGGGCTTTGTCAGCCATTGATCCCAGTGAGGCGGGTTTCGCGTCGCGACGAGCAACGACATCGCGTACTGACGCGGCGATAGAGGTCTCGGAATCGAAACGGCGAAGTAGTGAGCTGATGGTGGCTCTGCGGCGGATCCCCACTCACTGGACCGGGAGTAGGCCGCGCTGAGCACGATGCCTCGAATCAGTCGCTTAAGGTCGTAACCGTGGGCGACGGTGTCTCGCGCGAGCCAGTCGAGCAGTTCCGGATGGCTCGGTGAATTTTCTGAATGCAACTGGTCGGGCGGATCAACAATGCCGCGTCCCATCAGGCGATGCCAGATTCGGTTGACGATGTTCTTCGCCAGGAAGTCATCATTGTCCCGGTGTGTCGCCGTTTCTACGAGTCGTTGCCGCGGACGAAATTCGGGGTACGAGACTTCGACCTTGTCGTCCTGCTGCAGTTTCTTGACGAGTTCGTCGTACTTCTTGCGGGACTCGTCCGTCAGCTCGGGAGTCGCGTCTTCTACGACAGCCCCATTCAGGAACATGAATTTCGCCTGCTTCTCGACGCCACCTGTCGTAGTGAACTTGACTTCACCGTAGAACTTCTCGCCGAGATCCTGCTTCTTTGTCAGAAACGTCCGGCTGAAGAACGACTGCATGCCGAAATAATGGTCCTGCTTCCAGTCCTCGACGAGTGGGTGATCGTGGCACTTGGCACAGCTCACGTTGACACCGAAGAAGAGGACCGCCGTGTCGTTGGTCAGGTCGTCGAGATTGCGTGCTCGATGTTTAACAAACTGCAATGCCGCCTTTTGATACTCGTCGCTTTCGTCGCCAGCCAGCATGTCACGGAACATCTCGTTCCAGGGACGGTTCTGCTCCGTCGCCCAGAAGAGGTACTTACGAAAGTCGTTGTCGTTGCGGCGGTCGGGATACTCAAGCAGCAACTGCAACTCGTTGCGGTGGTGGTCGACGAAGTCCGGACTGGCAAGCAATCGATCGACAAGTTCGGCTCGACGAGTCACAGGATCGGCAGCGAGGTACGCATGAAGTTCGGCAGTTGTCGGGATGCGTCCAGCAAGATCGAGCGTCAGCCGGCGAATGAGAATGTTCGCGTCGAGCTGCCTGGCGGGTTGGACATCGTTCTGCTTGATCAAATCGTCAACGTAATGGTCGATGACAGATCCAACAGGCTGATCAGCCGGAAGCAGTTCTGCGGCGTCAACCGGAAGCACGGCGCAGAAAAGTAGAGGCACAAATGTGAGTAAGGCTCGGAACATGGCGACCGTCGAACCGGGAAGGAATGAGTGCGTCGTGGTTCTGGCCCAGGGTCAGACGTTTGCTGAGCGAGCCGAAACCGGCAGGAATCGACTCACCACGCTATCAGGTTATCGCCGATCCATCAATAACTCGTCATATGAGACGCTGTGGATGCAGCAATTCCGTGCAGGTCATGCTCGACATAACCGAATTCACTCGCACGACAGTGCGTGCCGCGAACGTGAAACGGCTCTTCGGTTTAATCTTTACCAGGCAAAGCCGGACCTACGACCGGGGTTTGAACAGGTCTGACCGGCGAAGGCCCAGACGATTGAGCCAATAGACGCCCATCACGCCCAGAGTCGACAGTCCGTATTTGCAGCTTCTGCCGAAGTTGATGCTGGACGCTTCGTCGAAGTAGCGGACCGGAACCGGAATGTCGCCCATTTTAAACCCGAAGTGGACAGCCTGAGCCAGGAACTGGCTGTCGAACACGAAGTCCTCCGAGTTCGACTCGAACGGGATCGTCTCAAGAACTTCCCGTTTGTAGGCGCGGAAGCCGCTGTGGAAGTCGCCGAGATTCTGACCGAGCAGCACGTTTTCGATCGTCGTCAGGATTCGATTGGCGATGTACTTATAGACCGGCATGCCGCCGTCCAGTGTTTCCTTGCGAGTCCGAATCCGGCAACCCATCACGAAGTCAAGAATGCCGAGCTGCATCACCTTCACAGCGACGTCAATCACTCGGCTATCGTACTGATAGTCCGGATGGATCATCACGACGTAGTCGGCGTCTCGTTCCAGAGCGTGGGCGTAGCACGTCTTCTGGTTGCCGCCGTAGCCGCGATTTTTTTCGTGAGCAATCACGGTCAGACCGAGTTTCCTCGCCAGTTCGACGGTTCCATCGGTGCTGCAATCATCTACAAGAATGATCTCGTCGACGGTACCGCGAGGAATGTCAGCGATCGTTTTTTCCAGCGTGGCTTCGGCGTTGTAGGCCGGCATGACGGCGATGACGCGCGGCTTCTCTTCCGAGTGACCGGGAACGCTGGCAAGCATCGGGTTGATCGACTCCAGAACCTGGTCGACGGCACTGGCCGACGCTCCGTTCGCGGCAGTTTCGTCGGCCTGTCGTTCCTGCTCGTCCGTCATCCCGCCCGCTCCTGCCATGAAACCATTGCCCCGATTGTAATTCGTCATCGTCCGCGCGAAGTGTAACTCGCGACAGCCAGAGCGGCGGAGGTAACCGCTTCCGGTTCGGCAGAGCCTGACACGCAGAATCGACTTTAGCGTTCGGTCCGGTTGTGACAAAACCATGGACTGAGCATGTCGCTCAGCATTGATCGTTTGTGCCGAGTCGAATGCTGGCTCACGCCGCCCTTCCCGACCGACGCTCGCCCTGGCTGAGCTATGTTTGGGCGACTGAATTTGCTGCCAACGCAGGGAACCTCTCGACGCACCGTCGTGAAATGTACACTTTCGAATCTCACGCAAAGGCGCGACGCGATGTCTGAGCCGCTTACAACAGAACCCGAATCGACTCCGTGGAACTTTTCAGAGGCCATTCAGTCGCAGACAACCTGGTTGATCGCGTCACTGATCGTCCTTACCGGAATTGTCTACTGGCCGGTTCACAACTTTGAATTCGTCAACTGGGACGACCCGTGGTATGTGCTCAAGAACGAGCACATCCGCAGCTGGCACCCGTCGAACCTGTGGGACATCGCCACGCAGGTCATCAACCGCAACTACTCGCCGATGATCATCTTCACGCTGCTTGTTGAGCACACGCTGTTTGGTATCGAACCGGCTGGCTACCACATCGTCAACGTGCTGTTTCACATGCTGAATACGGCTTTGGTTTTTGTACTGATCAGTCGGCTGGCGAAGAGTCAATCCGTTGGCTGGGCGACGGCGGCGTTCTTCGCCATCCACCCGGTGCAACTGGAATCGGTCGCGTGGGTGTCGTCGATCAAGGGGCTCGTTGTCGGAGCGTTCATCCTCGCTCACCTGATCTGCGTGATGCGTCCTGAGCGAACTCCGAAGCAGGAACTGTGGGGGCTTGTCTTTTTTGCACTGGCAATTCTGTCAAAGGCGCTGACCGTCGTCGTACCGGCGATCGTCCTGCTGTACGACATGCTCGTCTGCCGGAAGAAGTTTTCCGACGCTCTAACACGGCAGTTCATTCCCGGCATGCTCTCTGTCTGGATTCTGCTGATCACGATGGGAGCTCAGGTTTCCGAACTGGGCGGAATCCGCGATCACATGGCTTTGAGCAAGCTGCACATTCTGGCCGTCGATTCGATCATCCTCTGGAACTACGTCGCGATGCTGTTATGCCCGCGTCAGTTAAGCGTGCTCTATAACCCGGCGACAACCGGCATCGTGGCGCAGGTTGCTGTGGCGAGTCTCTGCTGGGCAGTCGTCGGCTTCGCCTGCTGGAAAGTTCGCAAGTCGCACCCGTTCGTCCCACTGGCTGCCGCGTCATTCTTTCTGCTGTTGCTGCCGGTGCTCAACCTGACGCCGATTACTACTTTGATGAATGACCGCTACCTCTACATGCCGAGCATTCCGTTCTTCGCACTCGTCTGCTTCGGCGTGAAATGGGGCTGCGAACGTCTCGATGCCTTCCGCGCTGCACGCTCCGAGCAGCTCTCAGTAACCGGTAAGCAACCGGTCAACGGCGGCTGGATTGGCATTCCGCTGGCCGCGACGATCCCACTGATCATCGCCACTTACGAACATCTGCCCGTCTGGCAGAACGACCAGGCTCTGTGGGAAAACACGATGGCCCGTACGCCGGACCTCCCACTGGTCCACATCCAGTACGCCTGGATGCTCCACAACTCCGGCCACCACGAAGCCGCCATCTCCCGCCTCCGCCACACCCTGGCCGAAATGACTCCCGACGAACTCGACCGACAACGGATCGAAGAAACTATCGAAGACTGGTCCAAACATCTCGGAACGTAGAAGGAGCTGAATTACCAGCGAGACCAACTGCCGAGCGATGTGCTGACAGTCAATTGGGCCAGGCAGGGTAGACTTCTATACTCTCCCGAGTCAGCTCTTGACCCATTGACCATCGTCCTAAGCATTTTCATCGATAGACCAACTCATGGCTCGACGCGGAACCGGCTCGGCAGCAACGAAGAAAACGGCAGCAGCAAGAACAGCAGACGGCAAAACTCCGAAGGCAACGGCGAAGAGACCTCGCAAAGCCAAAGCCAGTTCCGAGTCGCAGGAGATCGTTATCCGCGGTGCGCGGGAGCATAACCTGCGCGATGTTTCGCTGAAGCTGCCGAAGAACAAGCTGATCGTGATGACCGGGGTCAGCGGATCGGGGAAGAGTTCGCTGGCGTTTGACACGCTTTACGCCGAGGGGCAGCGGCGGTACGTCGAATCGCTGTCCAGCTACGCGCGGCAGTTTCTGGGACAGATGCCCAAGCCGGAAGTTGACTCGATCACCGGGCTGGCTCCGTCGATTTCGATCCAGCAGAAGACCAGCGGACGCAACCCTCGCAGCACCGTCGGCACGATCACGGAGATTTATGATTATCTGCGAGTGCTCTTTGCCCGGGTCGGCACGCAAAGTTGCTATCAATGCGGGAAGCCAGTCACGGCGCAGTCGGTCGAGCAAATTATCGACACGATTGCCCGGTACGAAGACGGGACGAAGTTCCAGATTCTCGCACCGATTATCCAGGGTCAGAAGGGCGAGTACCGCGACCTCTTCGACGACCTGCTGAAACAGGGCTTCGTTCGCGCACGCGTCGACGGCGAGATCGTGCAACTGTCGGAAGACCTGAAACTCGACCGGCAAATGCGTCACTACATCGAAGTCGTGATCGACCGGATGATTGCTGGCAAAGCCTTGCGTGCCCGGCTGGCCGAGTCCATCGAACAAGCCCTAAAACTCGGCGAAGGCAGCCTGCTGGTTGTGAAGGAAGAAGGCAAAAGGCGGCAGGCAGAATCTGGTGACGAAGTTCCAGGTGCGACTTCCGAACAGCTTTTCAGTTCGCATTACGCCTGCACCGATTGCGGAATCAGTTTCGAACCGCCGTCGCCGCAACTCTTCAGCTTTAACAGCCCGCAGGGAATGTGTCATGAGTGCAACGGCCTCGGCGAGCGGTTTGAGTTCGTCCTGGAGTCGCTGATCGAGGACGAGAAGAAATCGCTGTGGAACGGTTGCCTGGCTCTGCTGGGAGCGATCAAAGGCATCGGACGCTGGCGACGGCATATCTATAAAGGCGTGGGAGGCGCCATTGAGACCGACCTTGATCTCAAAGAAGGCAGCTTTCTGAAAACGCCGTGGAAAGACCTGTCCGACGAAGCGAAACGGCTGTTTCTGTACGGGCTGGGCGATCGGCACATCACTTATGAATGGGGCTACCGAGGTGGCACGTGGAAACACGGCGGCACGTTCGAAGGTTTCATTCCCGAGCTGCTCGAAGGCTATCGCAAAACGAATAACCCAATGCGACGACGACAACTCGAAAAGCACATGCGATTTGTGAAGTGCACTCGCTGCAAAGGAAGTCGCCTGAACCGACAGGCCGCAGCCGTTTCGCTAACCACAACCAGCCAAGAGTATCTCAACAGCTCGGCAGCCAACAGCAAATCGGTCGGCTCGAAGAGAAAAAGGAAGAGCAGTCGTCGACGCGACGTTCAACGACCCGCCACGCTGAACATCTCCGAAGTCTGCGCGTTGGATATTCAATCCGCGTGGCAATTCTTCGAGTCGCTCGACCTGACCGAAACGCAGCAGTACATCGCCGGCGAAGCTCTGAAAGAGATCCGCGGTCGATCCGGTTTCCTGCTGAGGTGCGGGCTGAATTACCTCACGCTGGAGCGAACGGCGCCGACGCTTTCGGGCGGCGAGAGCCAGCGGATTCGCCTTGCCGGACAGATCGGCTGCGGTCTGGTCGACGTCGTTTACATCCTCGACGAACCATCCATCGGGCTGCACCCGCGCGATAACAAAATGCTGCTCGACAGCCTGTGCGATCTTCGTGATCAGGGAAACACGGTGATCGTCGTCGAGCATGACGAAGAGACGATGGAAGCTGCCGACCACATTGTCGACTTCGGACCTGGCCCCGGCGTCCGCGGTGGGGAAATTGTTGTCGAAGGCTCGGTCATCGACGTCAAGAAATCAAAGAAGAGCATCACGGGACAGTTTCTTTCCGGTCATCGAAAAATCGAAGTCCCTGCTGAACGACGTCCCGGCAACGGACAACTCATCACGATCAACGGAGCGACGCATCACAATCTGCAGAACGTTGATGTCGAATTTCCGCTCGGCTGTTTTATCTGCGTCACCGGTGCCAGCGGTTCGGGCAAGAGTTCACTGGTCAACGACATTCTCTGGCAGACGCTCAATCGAGACATCAATAAGGGCAAAGGCCAGCCGGGCGATCACGAATCGGTCACCGGCATCGAGCATGTCGACAAAGCCATCGACATCGATCAGTCGCCGATCGGACGCACACCGAGGTCCAACCCGGCAACGTACGTCAAACTGTTCGACCTGATTCGTGACCTCTACGCAAAGCTGCCGGAAGCAAAAATTCGCGGCTACAAGCCGGGGCGATTCAGCTTCAACGTGAGTGGCGGCCGCTGCGAAGCCTGCGAAGGTCACGGTGCCAACAAGCTCGAAATGGACTTCCTGGCCGACATCTGGGTGACCTGTCCGGTGTGCAACGCTCAGCGTTTTCATCACGAGACGCTGGAAGTTCGTTTCAAAGGAAAGAACATCGCCGAAGTCCTCAACATGGACGTCCAGGAAGCGCTCGAGCATTTCGAAAACGTCCCGAAGGTTCACAAACTGTTGCAGACGCTGCACGACGTCGGTCTCGACTATCTCAAGCTGGGACAACCATCGCCCACTCTTTCCGGTGGCGAGGCGCAGCGGATCAAACTGGCACGAGAACTCGGCAAACGATCGACCGGGCAAACGATTTACCTGCTCGACGAACCGACCACTGGGCTGCACTTTGCAGACGTCGAAAAGCTGCTCGAAGTGCTGCACGGCTTCGTCGAAAACGGCAACACAGTCCTGGTCGTTGAACACAGCGTCGACGTCATCAAGACGGCCGACTGGGTGATCGACGTCGGCCCCGAAGGCGGTTCCGGCGGCGGCACCATCGTCTGCGCAGGAACGCCCGAGGCTGTCGCCGCTCATCCAGACTCGCACACCGGGACGGCGCTGGCACCGGTTCTGGGCATTAAACGTCGGGCGAAGCGAGGAGCCAACAGTTCCGAGGAAGACACACTACGATGGCAGAAAGATTCGTCACGACTCTCGTCTCTCAACGCTCCCCGCGCTGTCACTGTTCGCGGAGCCTCTCAGCACAACCTTCAGAACATCGACATCGAGATTCCTCGCGACAAGATGAACGTGTTCTGCGGACCGAGTGGCAGCGGAAAGACGTCGCTCGCCATGGACACTCTTTATGCCGAAGGTCAGCGGCGTTACGTGGAATCTCTTTCCGCCTACGCGCGGCAGTTTCTCGGGCAGATGCCGAAGCCTCGTGTCGAGCACATTCACGGCCTGCAACCGTCGATCGCCATCGAGCAGAAAAGTGTTGGCTCGACGCCGCGATCGACTGTCGGAACCGTCACCGAGATCTACGACTATCTTCGCATCCTGTGGTGCCGCCTGGGGACTCAGCATTGCCCGGCCTGCCAGATTCCGGTCAACACGCAGACGACCGACGAAGTGATCGCACGGCTGCTTTCTCTTGAAGAAGGTACGAAGTTGCTGCTGCTGGCTCCGCAGGAAATCCGAGTCGGGCAGGCTTACGAACGCTTGTGGGACAACCTTCGCGAACAAGGGTACGCGAGAGTTCGCATTGACGGCACAACTCACCGACTGGAAGACGTGCCGGAGATCGATCGAAAACGCAAACACAACGTCGAAGTCGTCGTCGACCGGATCGTCGTGAAGAAAGCACAGCGGTCTCGGGTTGCCGACTCGGTTGAGATCGCGTTGGGACTCGGACAGGGCGTCATGCGGACGGCACTGGTCGATGACAACCGCGACGAGACGGACTGGCAGGTCGACTCGTACAGTCTGTTCCGCGCGTGCGAAGAATGTGGTCGCAGTTTCGAAGAACTGATTCCCAACAATTTTTCATTCAACAGTCCGCTGGGATGGTGTCTGGAATGCGAAGGTCTGGGAATTCAGCAGGGCACTGATCTGAATGTTCTGCTCAGCGATCCACAGCGATCTTTGCTGGATGCAGTCGTCGCCGTCTGGCCGGATCCGGGCAACAGCTCCGTCTTTCTGGCGATGCTCCAGGCGATGTCGAAGAGCGTCGGCATTCCGCTGGACGTCCCGTTCTCGCAGCTCGATCCGATCCATCGCCGAGCGGTCCTTTACGGAACCGGTGAGCGGTGGTTCGACGTCGCCTTATCGAAAACGTCGACCGGTTTCCGCTTTCAGTACAAAGGTCTGTTCCCTGCCGTCGAAGAGGCATCAAGAGTTTCGTACTCGCACCGTCGGCATCTTTCGGAACTGGTCGGCGAGATTCCGTGTTCAAGCTGCGACGGAAGTCGAACCCGCGACGATGCCGCGAACATGCGGTTTCAGGGCAAGACGCTTCAGCAGGTTTGCGAGACACCGCTCGGGCTGGCTCTGGACTTCCTGCAGAAGATTCGATTGACCGGTGACGACAAACGAGTCGCAGGTGACCTGCTGGAAGAAGCTCGCGGTCGAATGTCGTTTCTGGTTGACGTCGGGCTGGACTATCTGACGCTTCAACGAACGTTGCCGACATTGTCGGGCGGCGAGACGCAGCGCATTCGGCTGGCCGGTCAGATCGGCCGGGCGTTGACCGGCGTGCTGTACGTTCTCGACGAGCCGACCATCGGTCTGCACCCTCGTGATAACGCCAGACTGCTCACCGCTCTGCACCGTCTGCGAGACCTCGGCAACACAATGATCCTTGTCGAGCATGATCGGGAAGTCATCGCCTCCGCCGATCGGGTTTTCGACTTTGGTCCTGGAGCTGGTCGGTTTGGCGGAACGATCACTGAGGAAGGCACTCCGAAACAACTGGCCTCGCGAAAGAAATCACTTACCGGAGAATACCTCGGCGACAAGCGGCAGATTCTGATTCCGGAAACGCGGCGAATGGCTTCGAAGACGGAGAGAACGAGAGACGGAGAGAATGAGAATCGAGGAAAAAATAAATCATCGTCTCCCTCTCACCCCAACTCTCCCTCGCTCCATCTCCCCCCTCCCGGCGGCGGCTGGCTGGAACTGCTCGGCGCACGGCTCAACAACCTGCGGGATGTCGATCTGCGGATTCCACTCGGCACGTTTACGGTCGTCACCGGAGTTTCCGGATCCGGAAAAAGTTCACTGATCGAAGACACGCTGGCGAAAGCTTTGGTCAAACATTTTCATCGAGCGAACGAGCAACCGGGACCGTACGACAAACTGAACGGTCTCGGCCTGGTCAACAAGGCAATCGTCGTCGATCAGGCACCGCTCGGCAGCACGCCGAAGTCCAATCCCGGAACTTACACCGGCGTGTTCGACCAGATTCGTGAGCTGTTCTGTCGACTGCCGGATTCGAAAGTTCGCGGCTATCGACCGGGACGATTCAGCTTCAACCGACCGGGCGGACGCTGTGACGCCTGCGAAGGCGACGGTCAGAAAAAGATCGAGATGCACTTTCTGCCCGATGTCTGGGTGGAATGTGACGAGTGTCGCGGCGCTCGTTACAACCGCGAAACCTTGTCGGTGAAGTATCGAGGCCACTCGATCGCCGACGTGCTGAATCTGTCGATTGGACAGTGTCTGGAACTCTTCGAAAACATTCCAAAAATTCGCAAGACAATGTCGACGCTGTGCGCGATCGGGCTGGACTATCTGACGCTCGGCCAATCGGCGACAACGCTGTCCGGCGGCGAAGCCCAGCGAGTGAAACTGGCCGCCGAACTCGCACGACCAAACACCGGCAAGACCGTTTATATTCTCGATGAGCCGACAACGGGGCTCCATTTCGACGACATCGACAAGCTGCTGAAAGTGCTCAACAGCCTGGTCGAAGCCGGCAATACAGTGGTCGTCATCGAGCATAATCTCGACGTGATCAAAACGGCCGACTGGATCGTGGACCTTGGTCCGGAAGCGGGCATTGGCGGAGGGTGGATCGTTGCGGAAGGGACGCCTGAAGATCTGGTGGACGAGCTAAGGGCTAAAGGGCGAGAGCCAGGGAGCGGCACCAAAGAAAGAAGGTCGCACACTGCCGAGCAGCTTGTCAGCGTTCTCGCGAAAGGCCGTCGCGGCACTCGTGAAATCTTCGACGCCGCTGCGGAAGGAAAGAAACGCGACGGCGACGTGACGATGGCTCAGGTCGGCAAAGACGCGAAAATGCCGTGGGAAGTCGACGGTCGGAAATGGCACACTCGCGATCGCATCGCCCATTCCGGAAAACCGTGCCGGTGGGAAGGCGACGCGCTGGACATGATCGTCGAACAGCTCACCGCCGATTCGCCTGAAACAGCACCAAAGCCGGCCACAAAAAAGAAGCCCCCCCGAAAGAAAACGAAAGCCGCGTCTGCCGCCCTGATGAGTGGTGCCGACTTATTAAAAGCACAGCAGGCTGACACGGATGAGGCGAACTCTGGCTCGTCCAGCCTTCAGCCTTCTGCCCTCAGTCTCAAAACGATCTGGAACGATTCTTCAACCGTCGAAATCACCGGCGACGACAAACGACGCGGCTGGTTCATGCACGCGCTGACGCGTGACGAATGGTTGTTGAAACTTTACTTTCGAGTTCAACGCGACTGCTTCGACCAGGACGAACTGGCCGCGAGCCTCAATCTGCGAAATGTCGACGACATTAACGAGCTGCCCATCTACGGTCGTTCGGACAGAGTTCGCGTCAAAAACAAACCCGCCGGCTATCAGGAAATTCTGATCACGGTGCATTGGAAAAGCGAAATCGACACGCCGGAATTTCGAGAGTTCCTGTCTGCAGCTCGTGCTTCGTATATCGAACGCGTCGAAGCCACGTCGACCGATGTCAAAGACGTCGCCCCGTGGAAAGTGCTCGGTCGAAAATGGCATTTGATGCAGAAAGGATTCCCCGCCGAGAAGCGTCCGAAGTGGAAGAAAGAAGTCCTGGAAACGCTGCTCGAAGCTTTCGACAAGGTCATTCCCGACGGAAACGTCATCTGGAACGAACGAGCCTACGTCCGTTATCGCAAACCTGGCAGCAAAGACGACTGGGCCGTCATCTGCACAAAGCGGCGAGTCGGCATCGACCTTGTCATCACTCCTGACGACGAGTCCGTCGGAATCGGCAGCGTTGCGACGCTGGCCACCGAGCACGAAGCCGTCCAGGCAAAGAACGGAAAACCAGCCATCCGATTACGCTTCGACAAGCTGTCTCAGGTGAAGTCAGCAAAACTGCGTGACTTTCTCAAAAAGTGCCTGTAGGCCAGGCTCTGCCTGACGAAGTTTCTGAAATTGTCAGCCACGGATGGGCACGGATAAACGCGAATGTCTCCTCGAAACATCCTTCTCACCCGTGTCCATTCGTGGCTTTTTTCAAATTACTATCACTGAGGAAAACGTGCTCGCAGATTGAAGAATCGAGCGCGACCAGAACGATGCCTGAACTTCCGGAAGTTGAAACGATGGTTCGCGGCATTCGCTCTTCTGTGGAAGGGCGGAAGATCGTCTCGGTTCGTGCCTGCCCGTGCGAGTGCCGACCGATGCTGATTGAACCGTCGCTCGTCGAAATCGATCTGCGTGTCCGTGGTGAAAAAATCGTTTCAGTACGACGGCGAGCCAAGCGCGTGCTGATGGAACTCGGAAGTGGTGATGCGTTTGTGATCGAGCCTCGCATGACGGGGTTGATGCTGCTTGACGAGCCTCCCAGCGAAGCTCACCTGCGTGTCGAATGGCGACTTAAAGGTCACGGAGCAACGACGCGGCTTTGGTTCTGGGACCGCCGAGGCCTCGGCACAATTCGTCTGCTGGATCCGGAGCAGCGAGCGGAAGTTCTCGGACCGACAAGACTCGGACCGGATGCGCTGGAGATTTCGGAAGCGGAGTGGCGAGAGTTCTGTTCCCGCACAACGAGCGTCATCAAGGTCGCATTGCTCGATCAGAAGAAGGTGTCGGGCATCGGGAATCTGTACGCCAGCGAAATTCTTCATCAATCGCGAATCTCGCCCGAAAGCCGGGCCTGCGATTTGAGCCCGGCTCAGATTCGGCGGATGGCAGCCGCGACGATCGAGATTCTGAATACGGCGATCCGGTACGAAGGCTCGACCTTAAGCGACGGAACGTACCGCAACGCTCTCAACAAATCCGGCGGCTACCAGAACGCTCACCGCGTCTACGATCGCGAGGGACAAGCCTGCCTGACATGTGAACGCGGAACAATCGTCCGAATCGTGCAGGGACAACGATCAACATTCTTCTGCCGAGTTTGCCAGCGAACTCGACAGCGGACGACATCACAGACAGCGTTTCAGGAAAAAGCTCCGAAATAATCGCTCTCTGTCGGCATCATGTGTCTCCGTTTTCCAGACTGGCTCAAAAGCAGTTTTCTGGAACCACCAGCATAACTGTTCTTGACGTACTGCTGAAACAGTATACTCTGCCGACTTTAATACTGTTTAAACAGTAGGAATCGTCATGAAGAATGAAAAATATCAACCGGCCGAGTTTGAGCTTCAGGTTCTGGGGGTACTCTGGGAACACGGACCTTTGACGGTTCGAGAAGTCATGGACCGGCTGCCGGACGGCAAGCCGCGAGCATACACGTCGGTCCTGTCCGTCATGCAGGTCATGCAGAAGAAGGGACTGCTGTCGGCAAAGCGGCAGAAGAACGGCCCCGCGAATGTCTATACGCCGAAGAAATCGCGCGAGCAGATCGCCGGGCCTATGATGAAGAGCCTGGTCAGTCGCATTTTTGCTGGTGACCCGGCGCTCGCTGTGCAGCAGTTACTTTCAGGCAGCAACGCTGCCGCTGAGGACGTTGACGCGATTCGACAGTTCCTGGACGAGTTTGAAAGTAAGCTGCCCGACAAGAGGTCTCGCCGGAAATCCTGACTTTCGTCAAATAGCTTTGACGAGTGTGTGCCACCTGGCTCTGCCAGTGTGAATCGACATTCGAGGAACAAACTGACAAGAACTCTGGCACACGTTTTCAACAGCAATCGTTGATTGCACGATCGATTCTCTAATGACATTTCACGGAGTCAACGCATGCTCGACGCCGTTTCCATTGATCACTGTCACACTCTGATTCAAACGCTCGCCCATTCATTGTGGCAGGCGAGCGTTGTCGCCGTCTTGTGCTGGCTCGTGCTTCGCTCGCTGTCGGCTCGAAAGGCTGAAGTGCGATACGCGGTTGCAGGCGGCAGCCTTCTGGTCGTTGTACTTTCCAGTCTGCTGACGGCGGCAACCGTTTCGGGCGAAGCAGAATTGTCACCAAACACCAATTCTCCGGTCCATCAAGATGCTCCCCATCAGGTTCAGACTACGAATGTTCCTGTTGAGAGTCCGCAGAGTCAGTCGGCGAACCATGACGATGCAGTTCACGATGGACACTTCGCGCAATCCGAATCTCACTCCCAGATCCCCGTTGCGTCTCAAGTTGAGAATGCAGGCATTGCGACCCAGGACACATTTACTGACTCGAATGATGTCCCGCTCAGCTCAAGCCCGCCTGCCAAACAATCAGCATCGGTCTGGCCTGCGATCGTTGCCGGAGTCTGGGGATGCGGCGTGCTGGCAATGTTGTTTCGACTTGTGCGAGTCATCGTTGAATTGAGAAAGCTGCAACCGTCCATCGCGTTGACTGACAACTCAGTTCTCAATCAGTTGCGTGAGGTCATCGGCGAACTTTCGCAGAGAATGAATCTGCGTTGGCCGGTTTCGCTGCTTGTCAGTGAAAAAGTGTCAGTGCCAGGCATCGTCGGAACTTTCTGGCCAACGCTGCTGATGCCTCCTGCCATGCTGACAGGAGTCCCGATCGACCAACTAAGGATCGTGATCGCGCATGAACTGGCACACGCGAAACGTTTTGATTTTCTCGTCAACCTGGGGCAGTTGCTCGTTGAATCGCTCCTGTTCTTCAATCCGGCCGTGTGGTGGCTGAGTCGCCAGATTCGCATCGAACGGGAAGCATGCTGCGATGCGATCGCCGTTGCCGCGACGAGCTCAGCCATTCCTGTCGCTCGAACTTTGCTCGCTATCGTCGATCGCCTGACCGAGTCGCTCGAGCCCGGCCCCGCAGGAAACTTTGCTCTCGCCGCCGGAGTTCAGTCATTCGGTGGCGATGATCCATCTAAATCGCCAACTCCGCTGTTCGACCGAGTACGTCGCATCGTGACTCCGGATCAGAGACCGCATGTTCGAGTTCCGTGGTACACGCTGCTGGGAATCATCGCGGCGTACGGACTGGTCGGGTTCGGGCTGTTCGAAGGCGCTGGCGTGACTGCCCAGATCGTGCAGCGGGCACTCTCACCCAAAGAGCGGGTCGAGAAAATCGAAAAGCTGATCGCGGCGAAGGGCGAGCTGGCTCGCAGCGAAGGGGTTGCGCCAACAATCGGGCCGAATCAGTCGAAACCAGGCGAAGCGTTTCCGGAAGCGGTCACGGTGACCGGAACGGTTCGAAGCGCTGACGGACAGCCTCTGCCAAAAGGGCTGACCGTTTTTGGAACGCTGAGCGGCGACAGTTATTCAGGGGCCGAGCAGTTTGGAACGCTCGAAGAAGCGGCAAACGAGTTTCGTTTCTCGGGTCAGACTCGCGGTCAGGCGAGCGTTCGCGGCGACACGGCACTCGTCAGTTTGAACATTGGACTGCCGCGGGATTCTGAAGCCACAAAGCTCTACGCGCCAGCCGCAGCCGGTCCGTTTGAAGTTCAATCGGGACAGAAGATCGAGAACGTCGAAATCATTCTGCAGCCCGGATTTCCGGGACAGCTCCGCGTGTTGAACTCAGACGGCGAGCCGATCTCGAACGCGTTTGTGAGTGGAAACTTTGTGGCTGTCACCGGTCAGAGTACGGCTAACCTGAATCCGTCGCTTATTCGAACAAACGCCGATGGCAGGACCACAATTCCGCTCAGCACGTCGGACCTCACATGGCGGGCGGCGATTCGCGCTGCCGGTTATCAGAAGTCGCAGTTCGACTTGAGACTGCAGAAAGATCAGTCGACAGAGGTTGTCCTGAAGCAGGCGACTCCCGTCACAATTATCGTGACGTCGAGCGTTGACGATCGCCCGGTTTCCGGAGTTCGGGCCTTCGTAACGAGCGAGCATTTCACACGTGACGGTCACTCGTTCGGCATGCTCAACCCACCGCCTCATCAGTCAGACCCGGATGAGTACGAAGCGAAGTCGGCTCCGCTGCACGCGTATGGTCCATCTGACAAGGACGGGCGATTGGTTCTGGACTCGCTGGCCGACGACACTCGCTACGAACTGCTGTTTCAGACACCCGGCTATGGCGAGGCCGAGCTGACCGACATTGATGTCAGCCAGCCCGAACGAACATTGCAGATCGCGCCGGCGATCACCGTGACCGGTCGCATCATCGGCGATCTCTCGGGTGTGCGCAGAGATGCCAAAGCGAAACAGCATTACATCCAGTACCGACCGAACAATCGCGGCTGGTTCCGTCGGGCCAATGTCGAAGAGCGGGACGGAGCCGGACATTTTCGACTGGAAGGACTCTCAGCCGGATCGCTCACGTTGAGTATTCGCGGTCGCCACACTCAGTACGAACTGACTGAGTCGATCGACGATCTGGTCATCGATCTCAGTCAGCCACCAAAACCACAGCCGGCACCCGCGCCGCGTGTCGTGAAACTACCCGAACCACAGGGCCCGAAACGGAGCGTCATTCTGAATTTGACAGGAATCGTCCCAGGTGTACCGCTCACCGGAAAATTCCGAGCCGGTTATCTGACACGCGAGCAACCTGACTCCTACTCAAGTGCGGAAATCGACATCGTTGATTCGCGAGTCGAGTTCGATGTTGAAGTGCCGACGCAGATTCACTGGACCAGTCGCAGTTACACCGGGTACTCGGTCATCGGTCGTTCCGCAGTTGATGTCGAAGCGGGAGACGGACCGTTTCAGATCGACGTTCCAATGCTCACTGGCGGTGCTGTTCGTGGAGTCATCCGACTGGCGGACGGCAGTCTGGCGCGACAGTTCGGCATCGATCTGCGACCGGTCGATCGCAAGTCGAAGTACAAGGGCGCGAGCGAAAGCGTTGATTCTCAAGACTCACCCGGCGAATTCGTTCTGACCGGCGTTCCGTTCGATCAGGAATTCAAAGTACTGATTACGGACAAGCGTCCGGGCAGCGTCGCGGCGATCGTCAGCAACACGTTCTCACTGAGCGCCGCCGAGCCGATCAGCAAGCTCGACTTCCAGTTCGACGAGGGGCGAACGCACACGCTGCAACTGCTCGACGAAACAGGACAGCCGGCCATCGGCGCGAAAGTCGGCGGCTGGTTTAATCCCGGCCTCGGCTTCAGTCGCTCGACGGGCTGGGGCGTCAATAAAGACGGACAGGTTGTCTTTCAACACGTGACTGATTCGATCCCTGGTGAGACCACGTTTCAGATCGAAGCCGTCGGGCAGTTTCGCGGCCAGAAGCTGATGCTCGACTGGTCAGCACTTCCAGACAAGGTCGTCGTGAAACGAGGCGTGTCAGCAGCGGGCCGACTGGTGGATGAAGCGACCGGTCGCGGCCTTGCCGGAGCTGGCTTCTTCCTGTTTCCGTCGCCCTCAAAAAATGCCGAATTTCGAGACGCCGTCTGGGGAAAAACGGACGACGATGGCCGGTTCTCATTCGAGTGCCTGGAGCCGGTCAATTATCAGCTCAACCTGCACGGAGCGGTGCCACCACGAGTTCCGTTCAAGAAAAACAGTCGCGAGTTCCTGGAACCCGACTACTCCCACATCTCCGACGGAACATTCCCCGAGTGGTTTGTGCGGGGAGGCAAAGCCGAATCTGTCACCATTAAGGTCAAGCTGCTTCCGCAGAGCCGGCTGAAACTGGGGCCACCGGCATCCGACGAGTAAATCCAGTAATTGTAGACTGGAACTGATTGACTGCTGATCAGAAATTCCACTGCTTTGCATCTTTGGCTCCGAGACTTCAACCTGCCGCAAACGTGCAGAGTTCGAAGTGCCAACAGAGCGGAGCAACTGAGCGATGAGCAGTGGTGGAGACAACAACGTAATGAGTCGGACGATTGAAGAGGTGATCCGCAGTCGGCGCACGATTCATAACTTCACAACAGAAGTCGCTCCTTTCGAGCAAATTGAAAAGGCGGTCGAGCTGGCCAGTTGGGCGCCGAATCATCGTCATACCGAACCGTGGCGGTTTCATCATCTCGGTCCGGAGACGATCTCGGCGGTTGTCGATTTGAATGCTCGACTGGTTGCCGAGCAAAAAGGCCCAGCGGTGGGCGAGGCGAAACGCGAACGCTGGAGTACGATCCCCGGCTGGCTGGTCGTCACGTCGGCGTTGTCGTCTGAGGACTCAGAGTTAGAAAAAGAGGACTACGCCGCCTGCTGCTGCGCGATTCAGAATTTGAGTCTCTATCTCTGGTCAGTCGGGATCGGCGTTAAGTGGACGACCGGAGCTGTTACACGGCATCCAGAGTTTTATCGGATCTTGAATATCGACCCTGTCGAACGACAAACGGTCGGAGTCCTGTGGTACGGCTACGCCGCCAACGTCGCGCAGCAAAAAAGGCAGCCGGTCGAAGAGATCCTGACTCGGCTGCCTTGACTCTGTTTTCGCGGGATATGTCACATGAATCGCCGGTACGACAGCGACCCTCCTTCGTGACAGGTTCAGTTCTGAACGACAGACGCTTTTTTGATGAAATCAAGATCCGGGAACTGACTCTTGAGATACTCGTTTCCGGCGGAGCGAATGGCGTTCTGATCGGGAAGCTCGCGGTACTTAGCATTGATCGACAAGGCGACGTCCATGCCGGCGACAACTTTTCCGAACGGAGCGAAGCGATCGGCGTCCAGGCTGGAGTTGTCTTTGTAGTTGATGAAGAACTGTGTTGACCGGGAATTCGGCAGTCCGGTTTTGGCGAAGGTGACGAACCCCGGCAGATTCGATTGCAGTACCGGATCATCTTTGATCGTATTTTCCGACCATTTGGCATGCAGCGCGGGATCGCCGTTCATGCCGACCTGAACCATGAAGTTCGGGACGACTCGGAAGAATCGGCACTCATCGTAAAAACCGATCTCGACCAGTTTGCGGAATCTCTCAGCGCCTTTCGGCGCCCACTCCGGGTGAACCTCGATATCGATGTCACCTTTGCTGGTTTCAAGCCGGACGAGAAAGGGCTCGGCGGCGACACCACTGGAAGTGGCATCGGCAGTGGGGATCGGTGGTGCTCCTACGTCGGAACGCTTTACACAACTCATTCCGGTCAACATGACGGAAATGGCCAAAATTGACAGAGTCATACGGCGATGCATGGCTGTCGCTTCTCCTGACTTCGGTTCATGGTTCTGAGCGTTCAGTCTTCCCTGCCGAACGTTACGCGCGGGAAGAATAGTAGAACCACGGAATTCACGAAATGACACGGAAGGGAATGATGGCCATTCAGTTAATTCTGATTCGTGAAGGAAGCAGAATTCAGAGATCGATGAGGAAAGCTCAGAGGATACAGAAGGCGTTCACCCACTCTCCGAACGCCCTCTGTGTCCAGATTTCGGCCTGATCAGAATGGAGCCGCGGGTTCGCCGCACGCTGCCTACTGGAGCTTCGACTTTTTCTCGGCGAGCTTCTCGCGGTAATCGGCGAGGATCCCGACAGGATCGTCGTTGAAGGCGTCACGACAACCAGTACAGCAGACGTAGTAGGTCTTGCCGTCGTGCGAAACTTTGATGGTGCCGGCACCGCCGGTGACGACGCATTCCGGTCCGGAGCTGTCGGACGATGCGAGTCTGGTTCCTTCACGCGTGTAGCCAACTTCGCCGACACGCGAGTAAAAGCTCTGTTCAGCTCGACGGGTTTCATAAAGAACGAGCATCCGTTTGTCATTGAGTTGCCGAAGCGTGACTCGCGAAACGATGTCGTCTTTGTCCGGCTCTGAAACCAGCGTCAGAACTTTCTTCTCAAGCTGGCCTCGGTATGACCTTTTCGAGCCGTCGTCGAAAACGGCGTCCATCGTGAATTCTTTCTTAGCAGCATCCCATGACACCAGGCCAGTGCCGATGTGCTTGCCATCTTTGACCTGATACTCGACTCCGACTTTGCCGCCGCTGAATTTCCAGACGAACGTCCCGGTTTCCCGCCAGGAGCCGCTCGTCGATCCTCGCCGTACCTGACCAATACCTCGCCAGCCGCCGATGAGCGAATTAAACGGAGCGAGAGCTTCCTGAATCGCCGCCCGCGTTTCCTTCGTGCCCTTTTCAGGAGTGGCCGATTTCGGTTCGACCGTCTTCTCCTGAGCCTGCAACGCGACGAACATTGCAGCCGTCACGGTTGTGGCCAGAACGGCAACTCGAAACACGGTTCTTATTTGCATCATCATCACCCTGTTTAGATCGAAATTTCTGCGAGACTTTGATTTCGAAGAACTGCGTTAGAATAACTCAGCATCCAAAGTCATGGATAGGTAGCAAGCCTGTTGTCGATCCGAGTATTCTGGGTGTTCGACTCGACTGAGTCGTCCAAGACCAGCCTCAACACTCAGCGTAGACGTGGATTTACTCTTATGAACGGTACGGACGAACGGTACAGCAGCTACAGCCTGGTTCGCGAGATGCTTGAAACCCCGCAGATCGTCGCAGGTTTCGATTCTTCGTCGCTGGCTGAACTCGGCAAAACGATTGGCGACGTCGGTCGGCTGATGATGACGGGCGAAGGATCGAGCCGGTTGTTCCCCGCGAAGAGCGCCATTGCTCACGCATCCCGCAAAGGCTGGCCACTGTCGCTAAGCACCGAAGCCGGTCGTCAGGCGACGGAGTACGACCTCTCGAAATCAGCCGTGTTTGCGTTGTCGAATTCCGGAAAGACAGCTGAAGTCATTCGGCTGTTCAAGTCGCTCAAGAAGTCCGGCCACGAGAATCGGTACAGCCTCAGCGCGACTCCGGATTCTTCGCTGGAAGGACTGGCGAATCAGGGATTCGTTCTGAGCTGCGGCAAAGAAAACGCCGTCGCCGCCACGAAGAGTGTCGCTGAGCAGGCGATCTTCTACCGGGCGTTGCTGGAGCACGCGGCGGGCGAGCCGTCCCTCGCTGACCGGCAGGCTGATCTGGCCGGCATGATGGAAACGGCTTTGACCACGAAGATTGATCCCGCCCTCGTTAATCGGATCGCCAATGCTGGAACCATTTACTGGGCAGGCCGCAACGACGGTGTGACTGAGGAACTGACTCTCAAAACAAACGAGATTACTCGGAAGAAATCCGACTACCTGGAAGGCACGTACGCCGTACACGGCATCGAGGAAGTCATGGACGCCGACGACGTCGTGCTCTGGGTCGAACCGTACGAAGAGTCGGAAGAAAAATTCCGTGAAGTACTCTGTAAAGGCGTCGGTCTGGAGATCATCGCGATTTCTTCGCGGGAAACATCTTACCCAACGATCCGGATTCCGGACGCGGGAGACCTGGGCGAGTTCGTTCAGATTGCCGCCGGCTGGAATGTCCTTGTCGAAGTTGGAATTGCCCTGGGCATCGATCTCGACAAACCAGAGCGAGCTCGAAAGGTCGGCAATGAGTTCGTCGGTTAGCACCGATCATTGCGGCGCGACATGCAGTGTTCAGCCTCTCGCCAAACGTGACCTGTTGTATCGATCTGACAGGCTGAACCGGAATTGCAGACTGTGATTACTGACTGGCCTGGCGGTGTAAAATAGTCAGACCTGTCGCGACACAGTCGGCAGTGTCGGATCTTTCTGTTTGACTCCGTTTTTTTACCACTCGCACCCTCGGGAAACTCTTATGCTGCCTGCGTCGGGCAGACGATCCCTCGCGTGCAACGATAACATTCCGTTATCGATTGCTCCGTTGGAACGGCAGAAGCAGAATGTTCGTCATAACCTATGCTGTTGCTCTGCCCTGGCTGAACTGTGCAGTTTTTCGTTGACGCGCCTCCCAGAGATCGTTCACTCTGACGATCCTTTGACCTGGAAGATGTTGTCTCTGTGTTTTTGATTGTTCTGGCTCGCTGGCGTCAACGTGGCGGCGGTCGTGCCCTCTTCGAACGAGAAGTCAGTAATGACGACCAAAATCAGCAAGATCCTGGTTGTCTTTGTAACGGCAGCGAGTGTCGCGTTCCTGGGAATCGCCGTTGGAATCAGCAAACTGGGTCCGAACTGGCGGGAAGAAACTCAGAACCTGCCGGACTACGGGTTCGCCCAGACGACTGGCGAGACCCCGCAGTGGACCAGCACTCAACGAACTGAAAGCGCACCGCTGGCGACGGGGACGTTACCTGCTGTCATTTTGAAATCTTACGACGATGCCACACGGCGGAATCAGGATAAAGTAGCTGCTGTCACCCCGCAGATTGAAAACCTCAAACAGCAGATTGCACGTTTGTCCGTGCTGATTGAAGCTGACGAGAAGGGCATCACGAAGCGGGAAGAGCAACTGGTTCTGGCTCTGGAAGAAGTTGGGAAGCAGATTCAGGATCTGTCCACCGAAGGCGAGCGATTGGCGACTCAGGCCGTTGACATTAGAGCGGTCGCCGAACGGACTCGCGAATCCGGCATGCGACTGAAGCGGCAGCGGATTCAGATCGAGACAGAATTTTATCGACTCGTCGAGCAGAAACGACAACTACTGGATCTCGTTTATCAGATGGATGGTATTCTCCAGAGACTCCGAGATCGCGAACAGCAGCTGATTAATCAAGGTGCCGTCTCATCCGAACCGACGCCGGCAGTCGACTCTACCAGTACATGATCCCGTCGCGTGAACTCGTTTACCAGCGGCATCAGCACTTTTACCTTTTCGCCCAACTTCATAAGTCAGGATTCAGGCCATGACGTTTGTTGGAAAACTTCTGGTCATCATCCAACTGGTTCTAAGCATCTGCTTCATGGTGCTGGCCGGCGCCGTTTTCACTCGGCACATGACCTGGATGCAGAAAGCCAATGACCTTCAGGTGACCGTTGACAACGGAATCGCCGATTACAACAAGCTGGAAGCGGAAAAGAACAAGATCATTAAAGACCTCGAAGCCGTGGTTGCTCAGGTCAAAAATGACGCTACCGACGCTAAGGCCGAACTTCGTCTGGCTCAGAACGAGATCGAAAATCAAAAGATCCTGATCGACACCCAGAAGACGGAACTTAACACGCAGCAGGCACTCGCCACGATCTCTGGTGATGAGGCGAAGATTCGACGCGAAGAAGCTTTGAGTGGTCGACGAATTAACGAGCAGTTGAACACGGCTCTGAACAATCAGAATCAGCGAGTGCGACAGTTGGAAGACGAACTGTTCAACAGGGAAGTCGGAGCCAAGTCTCTGGAAGAAAAATACAACACGTTGCTGTCGCAACTGGCGACGCTTCGCAAAGTACTGGTCGCCAATCAGCTTGACCCTGACCCCAACAAGTATGCCCGCAAACTGGCACCACCACCGCTCGTGATGGGCCGGGTTCTGGATACGAAGCAGTCGGGACGTGGAACCAGCCGGCAGCTCATCGAGGTTTCAATTGGCAGTGATGACGGGCTCACAGAAGGCAACGTGCTGTTTGTTTATCGAGTGGGCGAGCAGAATAAATATCTTGGCCAGATCAAACTGGAACTGGTCAATCCTGATCGTGCTGTGGGCGTGGTCGTGGAACGAGCAAAGAATGGCGTGATTGAGAGGGAAGACTATGTCACAACAAAACTCTGATCAAAAACCGGCGCCGGATGTCTGGGTCGGACTGCTGTTCGTCTCGGTTGCTGCGCTCTCGTTGGGGATCATGTTCCTGGTCTTTGAGCTGAATAAGTACGATTGGGCACTTCCTAAATAATCGACGACGGAAGCGCTTTGACGCAAAATCGAACAGGACGCGCTGATCATTCGAGCGCGTCCTGTTTTCGTTGGTAGAGGCCGACCTTCGTGCCGGAACAGAGGCTCATTACCATCTGAAGAATTCGTCGAACTGCATCTCCGGCAAGGGTGCTCGATTGCAGAGAGCATCCAGATGCCGGCATGCTTAATTTGCGAAGTATGCGAAGATCGAGAGTGCGAATGTCACCAGCAGGCCGCCAGCAAGCGGAGCCAGCTTCCACGGCGTCAGATCAACCAGCCCGGCATCCTGCTGCTGATAGGGGGTGCTCCTGCGAAAGCCAACAGCACCAAGGGCAAGCTGCAAAGTCAGCAGCGACACGAAAACGGCCCCCATATAGTGAAAGCCTGAGCCAAAGAATGACTTGAGCCATCCGTGGTCGCCACCGCCGAAAAATGTGCCAACAACCATCAGGCTTAATCCAGCTACCAGCGTGAATTCTGCAGAACGCCCATCAACGTTTCGGTTAAACATTCCGACCATGATGATGGCCAGCAACGGAATGAAATAGACGCCGTTCAGGGTCTGAAAAAAGTCAAACACACCGTCGCGCCCATAGAAAATCAGCGGCGCGGCAATGATGGCAAGGACGCCGATCACCAGACTGCAAATCTGACCGGACATGACAACCTGTTTCGTTGTCGCCTCGGGCTTGATGTACTTCTTGTAAACGTCCAGAGAAAACAAAGTCGCCGCTGAATTCAGCACCGAGTTGAACGTCGACAGGATCGACCCAACGACGACTGCCGCAAAAAATCCCAGCAGCCATTCCGGCAACACGCGTGCGACCAGTGCTCCGTAAGCACGACTCGAAACCCAGTTTCCGGCATCATCCTGTCCGACACTGTCGACCATTTGCGGATCGGCCGCACCGATCACCAGATAGGCGGCTGCAATTCCCGGAACGACGAGAATCAGCGGTGCGAGGATCTTGAAGAACGCAGCCAGCAGCACGCCTTTCTGACCTTCTGCAAGATTCTTTGCGCCGAATGTTCGCTGGATGATTTGCTGGTTGGTGCACCAGTAAAAAAAGTTGAGCAGCAGCACTCCCGTAAACAATGTGGGCCAGTGAGTATCTTCGTTGGCTGCTCCCAGAGAGTTGAATGCGTCCGCGTCTGCTTCCCGTATTTTCGTCAACGCTCCGGCCAGGCCGCCTTCCTCGCCTGCAATGATGGATAGCGAAAAGAAGGTGATCATCAAACCGCCAACCAGCAGACCAGCTCCGTTAAAGGTGTCGGAAATGGCGATGGCTCGCAGACCTCCGAAAATGGCATACGCTCCGCCAAGTGCCGCAATCGACCCGATCAGCAACCAGATTGTCTGAATCTCTGAGAGGCCGAATTTCGTATCCAGTTGCAGCATGCCATTCAAACCGTTCGCTCCAAGAAACAGCACAAACGGCAGCAGAATCAGCATGTAGGCTACGATAAAGATCGTCGCCGTCATCGCCCGAACACGTGTGCCGTAGCGTTCTTCCAGAAACTGAGGGATCGTCGCGATTCCTGACTTCAGGTATTTCGGCAGAAAGACGAGTGCCAGAACGACGAGCGACATGCCGGCAATCACTTCCCAGCACATGACCGACAGGCCATCGTTAAACGAAGCGGCGTTCAGCCCGACAAGCTGCTCGGTCGAAAGATTTGTCAGCAGCAGCGAGCCGGCAATGAAACCTCCGGTCAGGCTGCGACCAGCCAGAAAATAACCTTCATCAGTATCCAGTTTGGTCCCGCGCGTCAGCCTCCAGGTCAGTACGGCAACCAGAGCGGTGAAAAATAAAAATGAACCGAGCGTTAAGAACATTGGGTGCGCTTTCGGCAAAGAATGGTCAGGAACGTCAGAAAACGGTCGCCCCGCCTCCTCACAATTCGGCAAAGCGTATGCCTTCCTGAATTCTTTGTCATCCTGGCCAGTTCACCGTCTAGCATTCACCGTCGAGGCTGTAATGGGTGCCGGGACTCATCTGCCGAAACTCAGATCCGGTGTTTGCCCAGATTGGAAAATCCATTACGGAGTTGACAGGCCGGCAATCGCGGCAGTGTCCTTTGCCGGTTTCGTCGACTCATTTCGAACGTGGTGATAGGATCCTGTTTCCGTCTGCGATTTCCTGGCTGATTGAGAGGATAGTCCGTTGAGTGATTCTGAATTCACCTGCCCGCAGAACCGTGAAGAGGTCATCAATACCTACTTCATGGAACATCGCGCCAAGCTGATCGATGTCGCCGCGTATCTTGATCGACTCGACCGTGCCCGTCCTGTCAGTGAAGAAGCCGACTTTCGCGACGTCGCGTTTCGCAACGCGATTGCCATTCTGACCGATGGTGAGTCGCAGCGGGCCCGGCGAATTCTCGACCTGTTCAGCGACCACACGACCGAAATTCCTCAATCGGCCGAAGGGATGAAGGGAGCTCTTGGAGCTCCAGTGGCTGCGACCTCGGAAGGCGGTGCGGTATGAGGTACATCGACCCGCACATTCACATGGTCTCGCGCACGACCGACGATTATCAGCGAATGGCTCAGGCTGGCTGCATCGCCGTGACCGAGCCTGCGTTCTGGGCAGGCTTCGATCGCTCGTCAGCTCAGGGATTCTTCGACTACTACCGACAGCTCACGGAGTACGAACCAAAACGCGCCGCTCAGTTTGGCATCAAACATTTCACCTGGCTGTGCATCAACCCGAAAGAAGCCGACGACCCGGGCTTCGCTCGCGAAGTGATTGCTCTGATCCCCGACTTTCTTGAGCGGGAAACCGTCCTGGGCATCGGCGAAATCGGTTTGAACAAGAACACGAAGAACGAGCTGATTATTCTCGAAGAGCAGATTGCCCTTGCCGAGAAGTACAACCAGATGGTGCTGGTTCATACCCCGCATCTGGAAGACAAGAAGAAAGGCACGCGGATGATCATGGACGCGATCAGTGCCAGCTCGATCGATCCAGGCCGAGTGCTGATCGACCATGTTGAAGAACACACCGTTGCCGAAGTTCTCGACCGAGGTTTCTGGGCTGGCATGACGCTTTACCCGGACACCAAGGTCACGCCTCAGCGAGCCGCCGACATCATCGAGATGTTCGGTACCGAACGGCTGTGGATGAACTCCGCCGGCGACTGGGGTTGCAGCGATCCGCTGGCGGTCCCCAAAGCACGACTTGAAATGGCAAGGCGCGGCCACTCAGCCGCGACGATCGATCAGGTCACGTTTGGAAATCCGCAGAAATTTCTCGGGCAGTCTGCGAACTTCAACATCGAGTAGCTCAATATTCGGAACACTAACAAACGCCAATCGTCAGCAATGATTCATCATCGGAAATCAGCGGCGATTAAGTAAAATCAGCGTTCCTGAAGTTGCTCGTCTTTGATTTTAAACACCGACCAAATCGAGCGTTTGCCACAGGCTGGGGTCACTGGCGAATGGAAAGGCCGCGTCGACGGTCAGGCAGTGGTCGCCGAGTTCTGAATCCCGCAGCATCGCATAGAACGCGAGTTGCGTTGACTCGGTGGAGCTGAATCCGTTGAGGCATTCGGCTGGGATCCACGCCTCAAGGATGTAGCCATTATCAGTTCGATCTGACTGAACGGCGAATGCGTCGGGCGGGTTGATCGGGGCGTCTTCTGTGGCGCGGGCGATGGGAAGTTGTCGGACGACGGGATCGAGGCCTGTATCGCCGCCGCCGTTGGGCAGCAGGCAGAAGTGATGGCACAGTCGATTGGCTCGATGAATCGTCGTCGTATTGCGAGTGTTGATCCAAATCTGAACGGCGTCGGTCTCGTCCGGCCGATCGATATCTGACACCGCCGGATGTTGTTTCCCGGTAACCTCAGCCGTGATGCCGATCCCTTTCGGATTCCACGCAGCGTACAACTTCAACGGTTGCTGGCCCTCGCTGAGATCGCTGCCCGGCCAGAACATCCAGCAGTCGTCGGTCAGTTCCAGTAGTTGCTTACCTTTTTGAGGCAGCGCGTCGACTCGTTGCAGCGGCAAGGCAAATCGAAAGCTGAACGTGGCCGGGATGACAGAATTCATCAGCAAGTATGCCTTCTCTACAGAGTTGCGAAATTCTTCAGCATTTGCAGACCGACGCTCTGACTTTTCTCCGGGTGGAACTGCGTGGCGAAGAGATTGCCGCGAGCGACAGACGAGCAGAAATCGGTTCCGTGGCTCGTCGTCGTCGCGACCACTGAAGGATCATCCGGAACGACGAAATAACTATGCACGAAGTAAACGTGCGAGTTCTCAGGTATCCCGCTCAGCAGGGGCGAGCCGTTTGCGGTCTGCAGCGAGTTCCAGCCCATGTGGGGAATCTTCAGATCAGGCTGCTCTTCAAAGCGAACGACCTTGCCAGGGATGGCTCCCAGACCTTCGAATTCGCCGTCTTCGTAACTGGCGTCAAACAGAAGTTGTTGTCCCAGACAGATTCCCAGAAACGGTCGGTCAGCAGCGATGTGATCCAGAACCGGACCGACCATGTCCTGATCTTTCAGATGGTTGATCGCGTCTCGAAAAGCTCCAACACCGGGCAGGACCAGCTTTTCTGCGTCGGCCAGTTCGCTGGATTTTGTACAGACGGTGGCTTCAACGCCGAGTTTTTCGAAGGCCTTCTGCACGCTGCGAAGGTTGCCCATGCCGTAATCAATGATGTAAATCATCAGCCATTTTCGTCGCAATTATGGTGAAGAGTGGTCCGCGGGGATGACACAGTTTCGCGGCGGGAGTTCGCACTCTGGCAGAAGTCGCGAATCGGCGGCGAGTATCGTGAGCAGTTCCGGCCAACGCAACCGCGACTGAGTGCGGTCGACGAATCGTGCACGGCACTAGACCTCGCTGGGAATCGCCTTTGCTGCTGTCTAAGATGAAATTTCAGTCCCGCCTTCGAAAATCCCGTCAGGGATTGTGACGCCACGGTTCTGCTGTTCCGGACCTCAAATCTGAAACGGCAGCAACCATCTCAGCCGTCCGTTTAACACACAGATTTGCCGGAGCCTCTTCCCATGACAATTCGAGTTTCACTGACTGTTGCGCTGCTGGCCTCAGCATTTTTATTGCCTGGTGCAGCCGCCGCTGACGACTACAAGCTGAAGGCTGTGAAGGAAGCGCCCAAGGGCCTTTCTCCAGAAATCGAAAAACTGATCGACGCGGCTGGCCACCAGATTCACGGCGAGGACGGCGCTGTCGTCGAGCTGTGGCTACTCAAGAGTATGCCGATCAAACCAGACTTCAAATCGAGCGCCGTGCAACTTTACCCGTTCACTCCAGGACAGCTTCTCGGAGCGATGCGGGTTCCCAAAGGAGCGACGTACTCCGATTTCCGAGGCCAGGAAATCCCCGGCGGAACCTACACACTGCGATACGGCCTCCAACCGGAAGACGGCAACCACCTCGGTACCAGCGACACGGCTGACTTTATTCTGGCGTTGCCCGCGAAGATCGATACGAAGCCGGCTACGATTGAAGACTTCTACGAGCTTGCTGAACGAAGTGGTAAAGCCGCCGGCTCGACGCACCCAGCCATCTTCTCGCTGCTCGATCCCGCTGAGGCTGCCAGCGAAGCGAAACTCGTCGAAGACAAATCCAATGACGACTGGATTCTGAATTTTGCTGGCAAAGGCGAGGCTAAAGGCAAGACTTCCGACGTGAAAATTCGACTCGTCGTTGTCGGTGAATCAGAGGCTTGAAACATGGCAACGCCTGTCACAAACAGAACGTTCGTCGGAGTTATTACGGTCGCTGTCTGCGCTGTGTCGGTACTTTTCCATGATGCAGCGTCTGCCAGCGAAGCCGCTTCTGAGACGAAGCCGCCGGTCGAAAAGTCATCTGAGAAAGTCGAGCCGCGAAGACAATTGTTCGCCGGCAAGGTCGTGCTTTTGCAGGATGCTCTGAAACGGCGAGGCATTAAAGTTGCCGAAGAAATGAAACTCCAGGCGGTGCTGGAAACGAAGTCCGGCGAACTGATCCCGATCGCCGCCGACTGGCGTGGGCGAGCGTTCTTCCAGGACGAGAAGCTGCGGGATCGTCCGGTTGAGATCGTTGGTTATCGTCAGCCCGGAATTCCTTACCTGCAGTCTCTGATCGTTTACTTCCCAAACAGGAAGGGTGAGCGCGAAGAGTTCGACTACTGGTGCGACATCTGCGCGATCCCGATGTACGAAATCAAAGACTGCGAATGCTGTCAGGGGCCGAGTCGACATCGATACCGACCGGCGGCATTGCCTTCTTACCTTTTTCGGTCGGAGAACTTTCAGCCGGAGAATGAGTCGAAAAAATCGTCAACAGCACAACCGGCAGCGAAGGATTCGCCGAGTGAAAAGAAGCTGGCTCAATGAGTCCTTCCTCGGATCCGTACCTTGTCCGGCTGGCCGAGCGGCTGTCCAACGGCCTTTCTAACATGGAAGAGTCTCGCCGCGAACGACATCGCGCGTTTATTCTTTCGCGCCAGCAGGACGACGGCGGTTTCGGCGGACGCGAGGGCGATTCTGACCTTTATTACACGAGTTTCGCTGTCCGGGCACTCAGCATGTTGGGCGGCATGAATCCCGGCGAAGCGAAATCCATCGGCGCGTACCTCGCCACGTTCGACTGGCAGAAGCTCGGCGTCATTGATCTGATGAACTGGCTCTACACCGCTCTGGCTGTGCAGGTCTTCGGCGGCGGAGATCTGCTCGAAGCTGAAGATGCCGACTGGCCGCAACAGATCGCCGCCAGGCTCGAAAAAGTCCGCACCGCCGACGGTGGTTACGCCAAGTCGGAAGAAGGAGCTGCCGGCAGCACGTACCACTCTTTCATGGTCACGCTGACTTATGAGCTGCTCGGCATGACCCCACCTCGGCCCAACAAACTGATCCAGTTTATTTACGACCGGCAGCGCGACGACGGCGGTTTTGTCGAGATTGCTCCGATGAAAAACAGCGGGACAAATCCTACTGCGGCGGCGGTCGGCCTGATGACCATTGTCGGAGGCCTCGACAAAGAACTCTGCGAAGACATCCGTGACTTCCTGAAGGAAACCTGGAGCTCCGAAGGGGGTTTCCAGGCGAATAAACGGATCGCGTTTGCGGACGGCCTGTCGACTTTCACCGGACTATTGACCGTGCAGGATCTGAACATCCAGAACCTGGCCAGTGAGGCCATGATCGAGCGGTTCCTCTCACACGAGCTGGAATTTCCGACGGGCGGATTCCGCGGAGCCGCCTGGGATGATCAGGCCGATGTTGAATACTCGTTCTACGGGCTGGGCTGCCTGGCGTTGCTCTGGTCGAAGGCGGCAAGCTGACCTGGTCTTCCGCTCGTTGATTTATGAATGAGCGAGAATTATGGTGACCGGTCCTTTCTGCTTGATTGGTAATCGAGGCGGCCTGCCTCGCTGAAGATTCAACCCGGCCGCACGGCGTGCAGCCATTTTCGGAGCCACCTTCTGATGAAGAATCTCTCTCTGTTCGCACTTCTGGCGACCATATCGCTCACCGTCTACGGCTGCTCCAATTCGTCCGATCCTGGTGCAACCGGAGGAGCCGGCGGCGGTGGCGAAACAACGATCAGCGCCGACGCTCCGAAAGTCGCCTACGTCACAAACGGCATCGCCTCGTTCTGGGATATCGCGGAAAAAGGTGCGATGGATGCCGGCAAAGAATTTGACGCCAACGTCATCGTCAAGATGCCGGCCAACGGTGTGGAAGATCAGAAGCGAATGTGCCAGGACCTGCTCGCTCAGGGCATCAAGGGCATCGCCATCAGCCCAATCGATCCGGACAATCAGGGAGACCTGCTGGACGAAATCGCATCGCACACCAACCTGATTACTCAGGATTCGGACGCTCCGAACAGCAAACGCCTTTGCTACATCGGCATGGACAATTACACCGCCGGTCGCATGTGTGGAAAGCTCGTTAAAGAGGCCATGCCGGAAGGTGGTTCGGTCATCATTCTCGTCGGTCGCCTTGCCCAGGAAAACGCCAAGCTGCGGCGGCAGGGAACGATCGATGAAATCCTCGATCGAAGTGAAGACCGCACTCGATACGACGATCCGAACGCTGGCGAAATCAAAGGCGAGAAGTACACGATCCTCGACACACGAACCGACGGCTTCGACTTTGGAAAATGTAAGGACAACGCTCAGGACGCTATCGCCAGGTACGAAGACCTGGGATGCATGGTCGGCCTGTTCGCTTACAATCCGCCGCTGATTCTGGAAGCCGTTCGAGAAGCCGGTAAAGTCGGCAAGATCAAGATCGTCTCGTTCGACGAAGACGAGCGATCACTGGAGGCGATTAAGAACGGTGAGATGTACGGCACGACCGTGCAGAATCCTTACGCCTACGGCCACAAGTCCGTCGAAATCCTCGCGGCACTGGCACGAGGCGATAAGTCCGTCATCCCGGAAGGCGGCGTGATCAACATTCCTGCTCGGAACATTCGCAAAGACAACGTTGAAGAGTTCTGGGCTGAGTTGAAGCGACTTACCGCGAAGGAAGCTCCAGCAGCCGCTGAGGATGAACCGGCCACGACCGATGGCGAATCTGAGACCGCAGAAACGAAACCGGTTGCAGAGGGAACACCGGCTGAGCCTGCCGAAGCGGCAACAGAATAAGCAGGGTGGGCATTGCCCACCAATTTCAAACATGCTGGTGGACAATGCCCACCCTACGGATTGCGTGAGTCCCAGCTGCTGACTCACAGCGACATGGACGCCGGACCGACCGCAGAATACGGTTTCTGTTTTCTGCATCAGATTCGAACTTGAGTGCGACAATCCATGCCTGAGTCTCCACAACATCCGCTGCTTGAGGTCCGTAACGTCACGAAGGGATTTCCCGGCGTCATCGCGCTCAGTCATGTGAACCTGACGCTCGGACACAGCGAAGTTCTGGCGTTGATCGGCGAGAACGGAGCCGGCAAAAGTACGCTGATGAAAATCCTGGCTGGTGTTCAGGAGCCGGACTCGGGGCAGTTGCTGATCGACGGCGAGCCTGTTCGAATTGACTCGGTGCAGGCGGCATTCGATCACGGCGTCG
This sequence comes from uncultured Planctomycetaceae bacterium, assembly GCA_963976765.1. Taxonomy (GTDB): domain Bacteria; phylum Planctomycetota; class Planctomycetia; order Planctomycetales; family Planctomycetaceae; genus JABMPE01. Next base: position 171,075 of record CAXBME010000013.1, on the reverse strand, counting down.
CGCTGATTCATCAGGAGCTCAATCTGTCCGACAACCTCGATGTTGGAGCCAACATTTTCCTTGGTCGGGAACCAAAGAAGAACGGACTGATCAACAAAGCGAAGATTCGGGAAGACTCACGAGCCTTACTGAAAAGAGTTGGCCTGAACGTTTCACCCGACACGATCGTCGAGCGACTGCCGATCGGCCAGCAGCAGCTTGTTGAAATCGCACGAGCACTTTCAGTCAACGCTCGTGTACTGATCATGGACGAGCCAACGTCCAGCCTGTCCGCTCACGAAGCCGAGACGTTGTTCAAAGTGGTGAAGGATCTGCGGAGTAAAGGCGTCAGTGTGATCTACATTTCGCACCGTCTGGGCGAAGTAAAAGAACTGGCTGATCGTGTGACCGTCTTCCGAGACGGTGAGAACGCTGGCGACCTGGGGCGAGACGAGATCAATCACGACCGCATGGTCCAGCTTATGGTCGGGCGCGACGTTTCGCAGTTCTACGTCCGAAAGCCGCACTCACCCGGCGACGTCGCCCTGCAGGTAAAAAACCTGGTGACTCCGGCAAATCCAGGCCACAAGCTGAACTTCGCAATCCGTTCTGGAGAAATCGTTGGGGTTGCCGGTCTGGTCGGGGCCGGTCGAACCGAAATGCTTCAGGTTCTGTTTGGAGTTGATCCAGCCGTCTCCGGCAGCATCGAAGTCGGCGGCAAGACCGTTCGCATTAACACGCCGATTGACGCGATCGATGCGGGGCTGGCTCTTGTGCCGGAAGACCGGAAGCTGCAAGGGCTGGTCCTCGAAATGGCCGTCCGCACGAACATTGGTCTGGCCGGCTTGAAGCGGCATCAGAAGAAGTTCGGTTTTCTGAATGCTCCTCAGGAGGGGACCGACACAACGGAGATGATTCGCAAGCTGAGGATCAAGACGCCCAACGAGCAACAGATCGCGCAGTACCTTTCCGGTGGCAACCAGCAGAAGGTTGTCCTTGGGAAATGGTTGTCTCTGAAACCGAAAGTGCTGCTGCTGGACGAGCCAACTCGCGGCATCGACGTCGGAGCGAAGCAGGAGATTTACAGCTTGATGGAAGAACTGGCTGAGCAGGGAATGGCCATCCTGTTCGTCAGTAGCGAGATGGAGGAAATTCTCGGCATGTCCGACCAGACTCTCGTGATGCACGAGGGGCGAATTTCAGGCAAGCTGGCACGCAAGGAACTCAGCGAAGAGGCCGTCATGCAGCTTGCGACTGGAAACGTTCCGCAAGAATCAGTCGCTTAAAACACTCTTAAGCAGAAGCACAGAAGACACGGAATTTCTTGGAAGGCTTGCTGAGCAACTCAATCCTTCCGCGCTTTCCGTGGTCACCACCTCAGTCCTGTTCTCAGCTTTATTGATAGACCGATGAAAAAAAACCTCGGCATCCTGTGCCTGTTCCTGGTCGTGTTCATCGCGACTGCGTTCGCCAATCCAGATTTTGTGAACGCCTACAATCTCGAAAACCTGATAAGACGAGCCTCGCTTTACGGCATCATCGGGATCGGCGTTTCGCTGGTTATTATCACGAGTGGGATCGATCTTTCGATCGGCTCGATGATCGGCCTGGTCGGAACGATGCTGCCCTACCTGCTGGTCGTTCACGGAGCATCGCTGTTTACCGGCCTGCTGGCTGTGGTTGTGCTTTCGGCGAGCATCGGCCTGATTCACGGGCTGCTGATCACGAGGCTCAAACTACAGCCCTTTGTGGTGACGCTCTGTGGATTGTTGATTTATCGAGGCTGCGCGCGCTGGATGACCGGCGACAGCGTCCAGGGTTTCAAAGGAAACTACGACAGCCTGCGTTATCTGGCCATTGGGAAAATACCATTAGGAAATCTGCCAGGCATCGGCGAGTTCAATCTGCCGGTTCCGTTTCTGCTGATGATCGGTCTGGCGATTGTCGCCGCGATCTTTTTGAACAAGACGATCTACGGTCGCTACCTGCTGGCTCTGGGAAGAAACGAACAGGCTGCTCGCTACAGCGGAATTAATACCGATCGCATGGTCGTCCTGGCTTACATGCTGTGCTCGCTGGTGGCTGGGTTTGGCGGTGTCCTCTTCGCGCTCGATTCAAACTCGATCCAGCCAGACAACTTCGGCAGCTTCTACGAGTTGTATGCGATCGCGGCCGCAGTTCTGGGCGGATGCAGTCTACGAGGCGGCCAGGGGTCGATTTTTGGGGTCGTCATCGGAGCGGCAATTCTGCCTCTGCTGAGAAACTCGATCAACCTGCTCGGCATGCCAACGACACTTGAGTTTGCCATCATCGGTGTCGTGATTCTGGCGGGAGTCATCGTCGACGAGGTCGTCAAACGTCTCGCAGCGAAACGACGAGCCGCCCTGGCCGCCCGACTGGCGGCAGGCGATTAAGTACGGTACTCAAGGGCGGCGAGCCTCTACCGCAACACTCGATTCAACAGACCCGAGGCGTCGAGTGGTTGGCCGGCAACTTTCGGGATCAGATCCTGAATACTCGATTCACGCAGATTGAGTTGCTCCGTAATGCTGTCGCGTCTTCCCAGGAACATACCAACCAGTCCGTCCTGCTTCTCTTTGACCTGAGCATCCAGTTTCGCAATCAGTGCTTCTTTCTGGGCTGAGATCTCGCGACCGAAGCCCTGTTTGACGCCGTTGGAAATCGTTTCGCCAAGGCTGGTCTTCAGCTTGAGTTTCGGTTTCCTGACAGTGCCCGACAGTTCGACCGTCGCGTCGATCTGGTCGATGTCTTTCATGGATGCTGCAATCAGTCGTCCGAGCGTTTCGTCGACCGCTTTCACTTCCGGAATCAGCAGGACAGGTGCCTGGAGCATCGCAACCGTGCCGGTCAGTTGATCACCGACGGTTTCGATATGAACGTTCCATCGAGTACTGCCGGCTCGAACCTCGACAACCAGTGAATCGTCATCGCCGAGTTTGCTGGTCGTTGCTTTGTCCAGAACGTAAGCAACGTCGAGAATGTTGACCGGAACATTCTTCGTTCGGTCGAGTTCCGCCTTCATCTGAACATCGGCTTCGCCCTGACCTTTCATACGAATAATGGTCGGCTTTCCGTAGAGAACCGGGTCGGAGCTGACATCGGTAATCATTCCCTGGACTGTCATCCGATCGCCACCAATTTCTCCCTGCCCCGTCACTTGAATCAGTCGAGCCAGGTAATCGGGAAGCGGATTGGCGAGCGGAAAGAAGACATCGTCTCCTCGCTGGCGTTCAGGTTTTGGCGTATCCGAAAACTTGCTGGCCTGTTCACTTCCCCAGTCGAGCCAGGCCAGAGTTTTCCTGATGCGCTGATGCACGGTCGGCCCCAGCAGAAACTCGGAAAGTTTGTCGCCGTCGACGACGAGTTCTTCGACTTTGCGTTTGATCTCAGCCTGGTCTCGTTTGCGGGCTTCGTCGAGTTCGCCAAGATCGCCTTCGGCTTTCTTCGGCAGGACTTTCAATTCGTCGCGGATGTCGCTGACCTCACGCAAGAGACGCGAGCCATCGTTGGCGATTTTGCGGTAGGCTTCGACTCGCTGTACCGGATTCATTCGCTTGGTTTGATCGACCATCTGCTTCAGCTGTCGACCGGCAGTGTCCACGTTCCTGATACGGACTTCCAGACCATCGAAGTCGTTCTTCCATTCAACTTCCAGCTGCTGAGCCAGCCGGACGGACTCCAGATTTCGAGGATCATATTCCTGCTTCGCCCGGTCAAAGATGTCGTTGGCCCAGTCCTTGCCGTACTTTTCAAGCTGGTCGCCGAAACCAGGACCTTCTGATTCTTCAGGCGGTGGCGAATCCGGCAACAGGCCGTCGTCGGCTCGCGGTGTGTTCCAGGTCAGGCCGTTGACGACTGCCTTGTCGAGCACGTACGAACCGTGCATTAAAGCCAGGCCGTCGATGTCGCCGTTCATCGATTCGAATTCGAGAATGTTCGTACCAGGTTTGTTGCGGTTAGCGGCGGCGGCGTTCGTCATCGAAATCGTCGGCGGGAAGAATGTTGTCTGCAGTGTGGCGATTTCGACTCTTGCCTGGACCGCCTGCTGACCGGCTGTGATCGCGCTGTGACGCAGAATCGGATCAAACGCAAACGTAAAGAATCCCCACACGGAAGCGACGACGATGCCTCGCGTGAGGATATAACTCCAGCGAGGTCCGAGCCCCGGCTGCTGCTTTTTTTTCTTTTTCTTCTGATCGTCTTCGGGAGCGGTCTCAGAAGATTCAGCGAGGCTATCCGACTCAAGCTCTGACTGACGATCTGCTGCCGTCGTTACGCTACCGACTGTTTCGTCAACCATCGTCCTGGCGGCTGCGGTCAGGACGCTTTGCGGATTGGCCATCATGTCGGCGACGCTTGGGGTTTCGGAACTGCCACCAGCGAGCGAGTCTGCGATCTCAGAAACGCCGTTGATCAGGATGTCATCTGACAGATCAGTTGGTTTCTGTCGATCACCCATTGTGTTGCCCTCATGACGGCTGTGTGCCGGTCAGAATGTGAAGTCGAAACGCGTGGCAATGTGCAGGGTGGCGGTACCCACCCTGCTCTTCGATCAGTTCAGGCGAGTCGAGAGTTCGGTTCCGTGCAGCAGTTGAACCAGCTTGAATTTCTGCAGACGCTCTGACCAGTCGGGGGTGTACTTCGTGAAGATCGGTTTGGCGATCAGAAAGATCGGGACGAGCAAAGTCATGCCGAGTACGAAGCTGCCCAGGACGATTGTGTTGTTAAATTTCGTCCACGGAGCCATCGGCTGGTTGTAGAGCTGAGTCCAGTACGGCGCGAGCGAGTCGGTTGTCAGCAGTGTTTGCCCGATGCGATGCGTGAATGGATCCAGCAGGACTCCTGCCCACGAGAACGCAAACGCCGCCAGCATCCCCATCCCCAGGTTCACGCGGATCGCGCTCAGAACGACCATCAGAGAGATCGCGATCATATTGCCCTTCGGTACGAGGCCGATGACCACTCCAAGTGCAAATCCCAGCGCCATCTGGCTCGGTGAGTTGTCCGTGATCAATGCTTTGAAGAAGAACCGGATCGGGCGAAGGAAGAACATGGCGATACCTCAATTTTCTGACCGCGGCGTCCACACGACTCAGCGAATGACGGTGTTTGAGACCAGCGGCAATTCCACATTGGTCGACTCAACGACGATCAACCGGTCACCGAGTCCGTACTGCTGCGTGGCCTTGTTGTAGACTTTCAATGCGTCCGGCAGGCTGGCTCGCAGATCCGCTGCTCGACGAGCATCGGATGGATGGGTCGAGAGGAACTCCATCGGCGTCTCACCACTCTTTGCTGCCGAGAAGCGTTCCCAGAAGAGCGGGGCTTCGCTGGGGTCGTACCCGGCTTCAGCCATCAACTTAATGCCGATCAGGTCGGCTTCGGTTTCGTGCTTGCGGCTGTAAGGAAGGATGGCTCCGTATTCAGAAACGACTCCGTAGGCGGTCAGAACGATGTCCTGCTTTTCTTCATAGCCATCTTTGTAGAACCAGCGACCCGCAGCATCGACCACCTTGCCGCCGACATCTTTGACTTGCTGATGCGACATCCGCTCGCCGCCGTGACGAGCCAGCGCGTGGGCGATTTCGTGAGACATCACCACAGCCAACCCAGCTTCTGACTGGCAAACCGGAATGATGCCTTCATGGACGGCGACCTTGCCACCGGGCAGGCAGAATGCGTTCTGCTGATCCGAAGCGATGACTTTGAATTCCCAGTTGAAATCATCTCGTCCTGAAACGGCAGCGATCCGCTTGCCAACCCGGTTCACGATTTCGTTGTACTTCTCGTTTCTGGACAGTTGTTCTTTGCTCAGGATTTCTTTGTAGGCATCCTCGCCCAGACTGATTTCCTGCGTCTCCGGCACGAGTACCAGCTTGCGACGACCGCTGACGGGAGTCGTCTGGCAGCCCCACGCAATCACACAGGCGCAGAACAAAGAAAGGATTACAGCGAGTTGGTACCGGCGCGCTGACACGCCGGACTGATGGCGCAGAGTCATTGCTGAAACCTCGGTGGGAAAGTTGGGGGGATTTTTGACAGAGCGACTCTTGCAGGACGCAGAGTCAGAAGTGTTTTGTTTTTCGGCCACAAGACCGCCGCGTGAAATGCGGTAAGTGGGAGAAGTGTCTCGGAATTGTCGAAAAAGCGGCAAGATCAGTTCGGAATGATGATCTCGACTAACGAATTGAGGTCGTTTTCTGCTTGCCACTATTGCCTTTCGGTGGACGGTTAGCGAACTCGGGTTCGCCAGACGCTGGCCGCCGACGGAGCCGGAACGAACATTCCTGATGCGGCTGCGCTGCGAGACTCGGCTCGTCGCGACGAGCTGACCGGATCAGGAGATGCGGCCAGGACCGGCGTCCATTCACCTGAGTTCGAGGCTTGTGGGATCTCAAGATAGGACGGATCCGGTACTGGCCCGTGCGACGCCGCGTCTGGTGAACTGCTCGAATTCAGCGGCTGAAGTTCTCGACCGAGTTGAACCGGGCCGGAGGGAACAGTCATTGGCAGAGCAACCGGGCCGCCGTTTGTGACGGAGTTTGAGACAATGGGCGCTCCGATAATTGGTCCCAGAACCACGGGCGAAGAACCGGTGACGACGGGAGAGCCAACAATGCCCGCGTGGTTATGGCCGTGCGATGTCCAGGTGTTGCCCGACCCGCATGTATTGCAACCTGACGAAACGTGACCGGTGACTCGCGGAACCATCGTCGTCGATTGCTGATAGGTAACCTGCGGCACTCGCTGAGAAACCTGGAAAGGCACCTGCTGATAGACAACCTGCTGCTGATAAGTTGTGGTCGGAATCTGCTTCTGAACTATTCTCGGCACCCATACTTTCTGCCAGCCGCCTTCGTCGACGGTGACTGTCTGCTGAGTCGTCACGGGAACGGTCACCGTCTGAGCCTGCATGCGGTACTCAGTTCTCGTTACGTCCTTGTAGGTAACGACCGGAGTCGTCTGAACCTGAGGCTGCATCGTGAACTGCGGCTGAGGCGGCAATGCCTGACAGCGGCACGGATTGACGTGGCAGGTCTGACAGGGGTTGCACGTTCGGCAACCGAAAAGTCCGTGATTGCAGAAAACGCCAGCGGAAAGCGAAACGGGACCAACCTGCGAAAGTGCCAGCAGGACTGCCGACACCGCCCCGGTTTGCAGAAGACGTCGCATTTCAGAACTCCTTATTCCCATTCAGTTTACCGGGCGAATCCACGCTCGAACGGCTGCCGCAGAAAACCGGCGATGCGCAAGGCACCCCGCGCACCAGCGGCCTGAAGGAATAATCGACACAACCGGCAGACTCGCTTGAGTCAACCTGGCTTAACATCCTGAGTAATTGCAGGGTTAATCATGCGGGATGTCAGCCGGAAATCGACATCCAGGACGCATCATTCGCTGACACCTGCTTTGGCAGGAGCCCTCAATTGCTGCATTAGCAGTTTGAGAACACATGGAAGAACGAACTCCCCCCCCTACTCTGGCAAGCTTGAGGCTCACCAAGTCCGAGAGTTCAATGCGCCGAGACTGGTCCACGTTCGAAATCTGGTGAACCGTTCACTCAATCCGCGACTGGCATGCGAATGTGCGGAGCGCGGACGGTCGACAGTTCGGCCAGCGAAGCCTCGGCCGCGCGGATGCGTCCTTCAGTCGTGCGGTGGGTCATGATGACCAGTGGGACGATCGGAACGCCGTCGTTTTCCGGGTCGTCAACTTCGGGAGCTTCGTGCTGGATGATCGAGGCCAGACTGATTTCATTGCGGCCAAGAATGTCGGCGACGTCGGCGATGACTCGAGGTCGATCTTCGACGTTGAATCGCAGGAAATAACGTCGCTGAATCTGGTCAGCCGGCATGACAGACAGACCGGAATCGTCCTGCCACAGATTAAGCCGCGGAAACGTCTGCTGGGCTCGACCGATCGCGATATCGATCAGGTCGGCGACGACGGCGGACGCGGTTGGCATCTGACCGGCACCGGCGCCCGAAAGAACGAGGTGTCCGACAGCGTCGCCTTCCAGTTCGACGATGTTGAGTGCTCCGTCGGTTTGCGCAATCGCTCGTTCCAGGCGGAGCAACGTTGGCTCGACGTGCATTTCCAACTGGCTGCCCACGACTCGAGTGACGCCGAGCAGTTTGACCCGGTAACCAAGTTCTTCGGCGTAAAGCATGTCGGCCAGTTCGAGCGTGTCGATGCCCTGCCGCGGAAACTCGTTCAGGCCAACTTTCTTACCCAGAGCCAGCTGTGTCAGCAGAATCAGTTTTTGAGCGGCGTCTGTCCCATCAACGTCCATGGCCGGATCAGCTTCTGCGTAACCGAGAGCCTGAGCTTCGGCGAGGACGTCTTCGTACTGCCGTTGCTCACCCAGCATTCCGCTGAGAATGAAATTACTCGTTCCGTTGAGAATGGCTTCGATCGAGACGACCCGGTTACCGGTCATCGAACTGCCCATCGTCGCGATGATCGGAATTCCGCCAGCGACGGCTGCTTCGTACGCGACGCAGACTCCTGCTTCGCGAGCGGCGGCAAAGACCTCGTCCCCGTGTTCAGCGAGTAGAGCTTTATTCGCCGTGACGACGTGTTTGCCGGCGGCGATCGCGGCCAGGACGGCTTCGCGAGCAGTCGTCGTGCCACCCATTAATTCCAGGACGACGTCAACTTCCGGGTCGGAAACGGCGGTATTCCAGTCAGTCGTCAGCCGATCGGCTGGAATATCGACATCGCGAGCTTTCGATGCGTCCCGGACGACAACGTGTCGGATGTCGAACTCGCGGCCAGCTCGACGACTCACCGGCGAATCGGCTCCCATCAAAATTCGGACAACACCGGAAGCAACGGTCCCCAGACCAAGAATCGACAGACGCAATGCAGGCTCAGACATCGTATGAAGCTTTCGAATTCAGCAGTCGCAGGCTCAGGATTCGTGTTAATGCCAGATTTTCCGTACGGTTGGATCCGCACGAGTGGCGAATCCTACCGCGTTGGCATCCGGAATTCTTCCGATGCCGGAACGAACATACCGCGACATCAGGGGTCGCGATACAGGCGGGATTCGACAGCAGCACTCGGGCCGATTGCGAGTGCGGGCTGCGGTCCTATAATCGTCAAATTCGATGACTTGAGGCATCCGATGAACCAACAGCTTCTGGCGACAGAATCCGAAATATCCGTGTCCAAATCCGCTAATTCACCGCGTGAAACCGGCAAATCGCCGAAGCTTGCGCGGCAGTCTCCGTCCACCATCCGGGTCGGAGCAGTCAGCTATCTCAATTCAAAACCGCTGGTGGAAGATCTGCAGGAACTGCTTCCCGAAGCGGTCGTCAGCCTCGATTACCCAAGCCGCCTGGCCGATCAACTGGCAGCGGGTGATCTGGACGTCGCGCTGATTCCATCGGTCGAGTACATGCGGGGGGCGGATTACGAAATCATTTCCGACGCGTGTGTGGCGACCCGAGGGCCGGTGCTCAGCGTCAAGCTTTACAGCCGCGTCGATCCGGGAGCGATTCGAACACTCGCGCTCGACGAAGGTTCTCGCACCAGCGCGACGCTTGCACGGATCATGCTGCTGGAACGGTTCGGCGTCGACCCCGCTCGTCAGCCGCTGCCGATCGAAATGTCGGTTCAACATACCGCTGCCGACGCCGTGCTGGTGATCGGCGACCGAGCCATGCACGCTCCCACTGAAAAATTTCATACGGTATGGGATCTCGGTGAAGAGTGGCTTGCCTGGACGGGCCTGCCGTTTGTCTTTGCAATGTGGGTCGCTCGTCGCGGAGTTGCATCTTCCCACGTCGAGCAGATGCTGAGCGAGTCTCGCGATCGCGGCGTCGCTCGGATCTCTGAGATCGCACAACGCGAAGCTTCCAGCCTGAACATCCCGGCTGAAAACGCCGAGCGATACCTGACCGATAACCTATTCTTCCGCCTGACATCGGCTGAGCGAAGCGGCTTACGGCTGTTTCAACAACTGGCCGTGCAGGCGGGACTGGCTCCTGAAGGAGTGGACCTTGTCTTCCGGAATTAAGCACATCCTCGATAAGGCCGTTGCTGGCGAACGTCTGACACCTGAAGACGGGCTCGCCCTGTTGCAGTCGCACGATTTAATAGCGATTGGCAAAGCCGCCGATGCAGTCACTCGGCGGCTGCATCCCGAGCCATACCGAACTTACAACATCGACCGCAACATCAACTACACCAATGCGTGCGCGGCGGTGTGCGATTTCTGCGCGTTCTATCGACCAATCGGTCACGAAGAAGTTTACGTGCTCACGCAGGAAGCGTTGCATCAGAAGGTGCAGGAAACCGTCGACCTTGGCGGCGACCAGATCCTCATGCAGGGTGGTCTGCATCCGAAGCTGCCGCTGGAGTGGTACGAGGAAATGCTCAGCGGCCTGAAGTCAGCCTTCCCGCAGGTCAACATTCACGGTTTCAGTCCGCCCGAGCTGTACCACTTTCATAAACTCAGCAAGCTGCCGCTTGAAACCGTGCTTCAGCGTCTGAAAGATGCCGGACTGGGAAGCGTGCCCGGCGGCGGCGGCGAGATCCTCGTCGACCGAGTCCGCAAGCTGATTACCCGCGGCAAAGTGCTGACCGACGACTGGCTCAACGTGAACCGAGTGTGGCATCAGCTTGGTGGCAAGTCGACCTGCACGATGATGTTCGGCCATGTGGAAACGCTGGAAGAACGCATCGAACATCTGGATCAACTGAGAAGTCTGCAGGACGAAACCGGCGGCTTCACCGCATTCATCTGCTGGACTCATCAGCCGCCGCACGAGGCTCCGTGGTACGACAACCGCAAAGACGGTGTCGATATGTCAAAGTTGCCGGAAGCCGGCGCGTTCGAATATCTCAAAACACAGGCAATCGGACGGCTTTACCTGGACAACATTCCGAATATTCAGTCATCGTGGGTCACGCAGGGTGAGAAGATTGGTCAGATCGCGCTGTCGTTCGGGGCCAACGACATGGGCAGCCTGATGATCGAAGAAAATGTCGTCTCTCAGGCCGGAACCGTGTATCACCTGTCCGTTGAAACACTGCGGAAATGCATCCGCGAGGCCGGCTACATCCCGCGCCAAAGGAATGTCTTTTACGATTACATCGACGAGGCAGACGAGTTCGGCCAGGGAGAAACTTCGCCCCGTGCCGCTTCGGTGGCTCTGCCGGTGCTGAACTGAGCGAACCTGGCTGGCGAGCAAATTCACACATCCAATTGCCATTGTTCTGAGTGTACAGTCTCAAAAGGGAACCTCGCGGCGCGCGAGGTGTATCCCTTTCACCTCGCATCCGACGAGGATTCACAGAGACCACAACACCTGACAGTCGAGCATCACGATGATTGAGGTCAGCGAGCTGACGAAATGCTTCTCCGATCCCAAACGCGGAATCGTCTCGGCATTAAACGGAATCAGCTTCGAAGTGAAGCCGGGTGAAGTTTTCGGACTGCTCGGCCCGAACGGCGCCGGTAAGACGACCTGTCTCCGAATTCTGAGTACCGTCCTGCGACCAACGAGCGGCCGCACGATCATCTCCGGTTACGACGTCGCCAACTATCCGGCCCAGGTCCGTTCGCGAATCGGATTCATGTCGAATAATACCGGCATTTACGACCGCATGACGGCATGGGAAATGGTCGAGTACTTCGGAAAGCTGTACGGCCTCGCTGGTGAGCAACTCGACAGCCGCATGGACGAAGTCTTCACCATGCTGCAGATGCACGAATTCCGCGACCTGCTCGGTTCGAAAATGTCGACCGGTATGCGGCAGAAAGTTTCGATTGCTCGCACCATCGTGCACGACCCGCCCGTTCTGATCTTCGATGAACCAACTTCCGGGTTGGACGTGCTGGTCGCTCGAAACGTCATCGAAGCGGTGGCCAGACTGCGAGACGCCGGCAAGTCGATCATCTACTCAACACACATCATGTCTGAAGTCGAACGACTGTGTGACCGAGTTGCCGTGATTCATAAAGGCGACATCCTGGCGATGGGCACTCGACAGGAACTCTGCGAGCAGCACGAAACAGACTCGATGGAAGAACTCTTCTTTGCATTGATCGATCGTTACGACGCAGCCGCTGTCACTTCATGACTTATCACAGAATCTGCCGCGAAGCCGCAAAGAACTGACTATCAATCTGATTTCAGGCACGCAAAGACGACAGAAGAAAATTCTTAGAATTCTTCACGAAGTTCTGCGATTTTGCGTCAGCGAACAGAGCATCGATCGAACATTACCTTTACCACCTGGACACTGGCAGGACCCCATTCCTGACTGGAGCCCGAAATTATGGAACTTACCTGGAAAAACGTCTGGCTGATTCTTCACCGCGAGGTACGGGATCAATTGCGAGATCGCCGGACGCTGTTCATGGTCCTGATTCTGCCGATCATGCTGTACCCGGGCCTTGGGATCGGCATGCTGCAGATGACGATGTATTTCACTGAGCAGCCTCGGCAGGTCGTCATTCTGAACGCGGGAGAGCTGCCTGATCCGCCGCTGGTCGAAGAAGGCGCGTTCCCGACTCGCTGGTTCCGATCCGAAGAAACTTCTTCAAAACTGAGCGTCCTGACCGACTCACCCGACGACAAAACACGATTACCGAACGTCACTGAAGACGAGCAGAAGCAGTTGCTCGAAGACGCCGCGAAGATTCACGAACTGATCGAGCGGCGCAATGAACTCGTCACCCAGCTTGCCCCGTGGAACGCTGACCTGGCCGACGAACTGCCAGGCGTTCAGTCGGCGTCTCTGCGAAACGCGATTCAAAACGGCGAAACTCCGGAACAGCCGGAAAATTACGCGGCGATGATCGACGAGTATCTTCAACTGAAGAAAACGATCGGCGAAGCGTTTGCAAACAGCAAGCTGCAGGTACTGATGATCGTGCCTGAAGGCTTTGCCGAAAATCTGAAATCGATCAACACGCTGCTTGCCGATCGCAGCGTCGACAATGCTGAGTTGATGAATCTGCCGTTGTTGCGACCGATTCTGGTTCGCAACCGAGCGGACGAGAAATCCGACGTCGCTTATCGCCGCGTCCGGGAGGCGATCGATAAATGGGAACGTCAACTGTTGAAAGATCGGCTCGAACTGGCACAGCTTCCGGAGACAGTTCCGGATCCCGTCAATCTGCTGTCGATCGACGTCGCGAACGAGGAAGAAATCGCCGCCAGCATGTGGGGGAAAATTTTCCCAGCCCTGCTGATCATCATGGCTTTGACCGGCGCGTTCTATCCGGCCATCGACGTGGCTGCCGGTGAGAAAGAACGCGGCACAATGGAAACGCTGCTGATCTGCCCGGCAACTCGCTCCGAGATCGTTGTCGGGAAATTTCTGACCGTCCTGCTGTTCAGCATGTCCACGACGATGCTCAACCTGATCAGCATGGGCTTTACCGGGCAGTACATTGTCTCGATGACCGCCGGAGCCGGTTCAGCCATGTCCGGCATGGGAGCAGTTCCGCTGCCAACACCGTTGGCGTTGTTCTGGCTGGTCGTCCTGCTGGTTCCACTTGCGGCGTTCTTCAGCGCACTTTGCCTGTCACTGGCGACGTTCGCCCGCAGCAACAAAGAGGGGCAGTACTACCTGACACCGCTGTTCATGATCACGATGGGCATGACGATGTTCTCGATGTCGCCATCGATCGAGCTGACAGCGACCGGCGGCGCGTCCTTGTTTTACTGTGCGATGCCAATCGTCGGCCCGGCACTACTGCTGAAAGCGCTGCTGATGAATCCCGGCAATACCGAAGTCCTGGTTTTTGCACTGCCGGTTCTAATGTCGAGCATCGGCTACAGCCTGATCGCTCTGTGGTGGGCCGTTGAGCAATTCAAAAGTGAAGACGTCCTGTTCCGCGAGGCCGAACAGTTTGATCTGAAACTTTGGCTGCGACATCTGCTTCGCGACAAGACTCCGCTGCCAACATTCGCGATGGCCGCTGGATGCTTCATGCTGATGATGTTTCTGCAGTTTCTGACGATCAAACTACTGACTGGCTCAATGATTGGAGTCACGGCAGAGAATATGGGGCGGAAGATGATGGAGCTGGCAGTCGTTCAGCAGGCGGCTCTCATTGCTGCTCCGGCTATCTTTATGGCGATCCTGTTTACCTCCAGCGCTCGCAGGACGCTACGACTCAGAATGCCGAGCGGTCGGATGCTGGCCGTCGCCATCGCGCTGCCGTTCGTTCTTCATCCGCTGGCCATTGAGTTGCTGGCCAGTCTGCAAAGCTTCTTCCCGCAACTTCCCGACAGCGCCAAGGCCGCTTTCGCAGCCATGTCCGACGACACTCTTCCGCTATACGTGGTCATCGGAGTCTTTGCGTTAACGCCCGCCCTGTGCGAAGAAGTCGCGTTCCGAGGGTTCATCCTGTCCGGCTTCGGAAGCGGCGGTCGCACGGGCATCGCAATCATTTTATCGAGTATCACGTTCGGCCTGATTCACATGGTCCCTCAGCAGGTCTTCAATGCATCGTTGCTTGGGATGGTGCTGGGCCTGATCGCCGTCCGAAGTAACAGTCTGTGGCCGGGCGTCGCGTTCCATTTGTGCTTTAACACGCTGGCCGTGTTTCACGGTCAGGCCAGCGCCAGCCTCTCAGAATCAAAACCTGACTGGCTCGACAACGACCTCATTTCCTGGTTCGTGTCCTGCCCGAACGACACGCTGCGGTACAACTTCCTGACGCTGATGACGTGCGCCGGAGCTGCCTTCCTGATGATCCGCTGGATGATCAATCAGGGCGAGTCACGCAAAGACACAAACGCCCTCCCGCGAGTTCAACCCGAAGCCGTGGCACTTGCCAGTTCCGCGACGTAACCCGCGGCTCAGCACACAGTGGAGCGCGCGGCTTGCGGTCTCCACCTCAGCCATGCTGAATTCCGGAGCGGGTTACTCATCGAACGCTGGCCGCTGCGGGCGAAAACTGCCGGAGTCACTTTGGCCACTTCCGTCAGGAACGAATCCACCTCGCTCGAATTCTCCGACACGACGTCCGAAGCCTTCTGGATCAAACTCTTCAGGAGTGAGTTCTCCGTCACCGTTGGCGTCGAGCGATTGACGAACGGCTGGACTTCCTTCAATCTCTTCTGCTGAAAGCTCATCGTCGCCGTCTGTGTCGAGCTTTGTAATGAGTGGGTTCGGCGGTGGTCGAAAACCTCGCCCGCCAGATTGACCACCACCGCCACCTGAAAATTCTGCGCCGCGAGAAAACCCGCCGCCAGATGCGTCGCCGTCTTCAGAAATGGTATCTTCAGCCGAGCGAATGGAATCATTCATCCAGTCGGGCAGTGGCGCTGCTGGAGTCGAGAAACTGGTCACGTTCAATTCTTCATTGTCCGTGACTTTCAGAGTGATCTCATAGTCACCAGATTTGAAAAGGCTGAACCACGAGAAACGATAGTAGTCGTAATAGTGTAAGGGACCGAACCGTTTTGGCGATTTGACTTCTGTCGGCCCAAGCACCATCAGTTGACGAGCTTCGTCCAGCGAAATCTCGACCTCTTCACTGTCAGCAAACGCCGCCTGAAACGCATTCAGAGACATCGTATAACCGCGTTGTGCTCGCGCTTCGATTCCGGCGACAACCAGCAACGCGGCAATCAGCCCCCAGACGATGACTCGCTCAACAGGATTTCGCGGAGGCTTGTCACTCGGCTCATTGGCCACCGTTTCTGCTGATTCAGTCGACATCGTGAGTCACCTCTAAAGTCAGACGAGACGGAGACTCGGTCGACGCGGTGACAACCGAAATCGTGTCGACAGTTCTATCAACAATTCTGTCGACAAGCGAGAAGCTTACGCCTTCGCGACTGATACTCCGATGTCGCTGGTTTGATATGAAGCAGGCTAAACACGAAGCACCGCTGCAGAATGCCGAAGCTGGACTTCAGAATGCAGCGGTGCCCGAAGTGTCGAGATTCTGAACAGCAGCCAAGCGAATCACTGCTCAGTATCAATGCTCAGCAGTTCTTTCTCTTCCTCGATAGTCACAACCCTGGGTTGAATCAGCTCTTCCTCGATAATCACAACCCTGGGTTGAATCAGTACGAATCGTCGAGACTGAGAAACTCGCCGAAATGCACGCGTCTGACCAGGCACTGGTTCGCCCACGTTCCGCGTCTCTTTCTCCGTCGAATCGTCTACTTCGATCAGAATTGCGTCACCGTCCGAAACCGTGATTACTGAAGTGGGCACAACTTCGTCGGCAACTCCGCTTCGCCCGTCGATAATTCCCACTCCCAGCCGTACGGACCGACGATCGCCGGACACCACTGGCTGCACATGCCAGTTCTGTTTCATCCCGTCCTTCGCATCCATGCGCAATTCGCAGAGCTGACCATTAAACAACGTCACCTTCGCACTGAATTTACCAGCCTGACGAAGTGCGTCCGCCTGCGCACTCGATTTACCAGCCTGACGAAGTGCGTCCGCCTGCGCACTCGACAGCCGCATGTGTCGATGCGACTTCGACTCGGAAAGTGGCTTGAACACCGGATCAGAGTTCCATTCAGCGAGAAACGTCTGCGGTACATCCAGAGTCTGCATCAGCAGTGTGACCTGCACATCCCGCATCCGTCGTAACTGAATGAGCAGGTCTCGAATCTGCTCATGAACCGCAGGCGTTGCTCGGATGACGAGACTCAGAGACGATCCGTGAGCAACGATCGAACCTGACCCACCACGTTCACTCCACGAATCCGGTTCGATGGTTTCGGTGATCAGTCCGATCAGTTTCTGGAAGTCGATCGGCGTTCTGCTTTCCGACGCCGACAGCGGCGCCGCGACCCGCCACGGCGAGATTTGGGTCCGCGATGCGTCAGCAGTCGCGGCGATATCCGCTTCTGGAAGGGTGACTGTGCCGGGTGATTCAACACGGACCTGCGCCGGAACTGGAATCACGAGGTCGGCAACAGCGTACGCCACGACTAGCTTTTTCCCTCCTGCACGTTCATGACTGGTCACGATCAGAACGCCATCTGGCTCGTCGATCGTTGTTGTGAGATTCATCGGTTCAAGTATCAGATTCAAGGCGGACCTGAGCGTGATCCCTGACACTTCGATTGAAACGACCGAATCTGCCCGCAGCCCTTCTTCTTCCAGCCCCCGTGCGTCGAGCGCGATATTGAGACCGTGAGACTTCGACAGTGATCTCAACACGTCATCAAGTGGCGTCTCAGGAAATGAAACCGCAACAAGCTGATTGAGAATCCGGTGAGTCCGTTCCCCAGCTGTTTCCCTCGCGTCTTGAGACTGCTTTTCGCTTATCGATTGATTCGGCGCTGGATCATCCTGTTGAGTAGAGACAACAGGTACTTCCGTCTTCACTGCTGCCATCTTCGAAGCTTTCGCTTCTTCAATCGTAAATGGGTCAACATTCAGCAACAGGTCAATCCACCGTGCCGACAGATTCGACTTGCGCCCGTCGGACTCGAATTCAACGTCAGCTGCTTCAAGCTGCATTCGTAGTTTTCCTCGTGGATTCTCGTCCGGATCGAAGATCAGTCGTAGCCGCTTCGCGATGAACTGGTGATTGGCAACTCCGATCGTTTTCAGATTCGCATTGACCATCTCAATGATCCGGACGTGATGCCTCTCGGTGATCTGGACATCGTCCGCTGTTCCGGCCAGCACTTCGTTGCCGTCGGCATCTTCGAACAGCACAGTCGCGCGTGGCCGGACAGCCCCGTCGCCTCGAATGCTCAGCGTCAGGAGCAGCGGCCCCAGCGAACGCCGCGTCAGCATCTGTCGACGATCCACCTCAGCAGGCTTGTCCGCTTCGCTCAGTTGAGCATCCTGGGCACCCACCTGCCGGATCACCGGGTCGCGATCGGCAGCTGGCGGTAAATCCTCCACAAATTCACCGGTAATGCTTGAGTCCGATTTCACACCGATTCCCGTAAGAGCTTTCGGCGACGGCACTGCATTCGGGACAGGTGTTGGATCGAGCATCCGGATTCGTGCCGCGAGGAACGTCGAGCCACTGCTGCCGGAAGTTCTGCCGTAGTTGACGTTCAAACCCGGCAACACGACAACCTGTCCTTCGCGCAGCGTTGCCGTGAAGCCGACTTCATGACGGCGAATCAGCGGCTCCGTCTCATTGAGTTGCGCCGAATCTTCTTCAGATACAGCCAGCGATCGCACTTCAAACCGCATCCCCAGCCAGAATGTGTCGTCATCATGAACGACCGGCAGGGCGAGTGCCTTCCAGCCCACCCAGTCTGACGCTCCCGGCAGGCCGCCGTGCGTGCGATACGGATTCTCCGATCGAACAGTGACCGGCGGGTGCTGAGCCACACTTTCGATGTGAACTGTGCGACCATTGAAAACGGCCAGTTGTGGGGCGAGGTAGTACCAGGCGTCGTCATGCGGGACCGCCTTGAGCAGCGAGTCCCACTTCTCAGTCGGCAGGACCAGTGGAAAGTCATCAAGTTCCTCAACTTCGATCAGCGCGTCTTCGATTTCGCTGTACGAGCTGTCGTTCATCGTGACGAACTGCAGATCAACGACGACTGTTTCCTCAGTACGTTTCGTCACATTGTCGAGAAACTCGTCGAACTGCTTCGCCGTCGTATCACTTCCCAGCAGCACGGCAATGCACTCTCGAACCGCTCGATGTCCGGCATTCGTGGTGCGGACAACTGGCCTGTCATCGAACCAGTTAATCTCAGCATCCTTCGCCTGCTCGCGTGATCGGATAAGCTGTTCCAGCTTCTGCCGCTGTTCGACTTCCGAACCGCCCAGCAGGTGCGCGAACTCTGCCGTCGCGTACACATGAGTTGTCTCCGCAGAGTCGTGATCCGCCAAGTTGTACGCCCGCACCAACTGCCCCTCAAGAACCGAACGAGCCGGTCGCGGTTGGCCGTCCACCTGTGGTGCTGGAAATTGAGCCGGAAGCGGTACCGCTTCAGCCTGAAGCGCATCCAGTGGTTCCTCATCCTGTGCACTCACCACAAACGCCGCACCCGGCAGCGCGACGGCAGCGGCCATCATCGCTACGAGCCAGCACCACCACGGACTTCGACGTCGACATCCTTGTCGCAGCGTCATGATTCTCTCCAATCGTTGTGAAGTAACGTCGACCGGTCGTACACCGGGGAAGACAGGAACGGGTTGCAGTTGACTCTTTAAATCCAGGACGTCGAGCAGCGCTCGGGCGTAGCTGGCGGGATCACAATTCAATTCGCCGAGCACTTCTTCATCGCAGCAGCGCTCGGCCTCACGAGTGGTCACGCGACCGACCCACCAGACCAGCGGATGGAACCACCACATGGCCTGGGCCAGAGTCTGCAACAGGCCGACCCACAGGTCGCCGCGTCGGATATGCAGCAACTCGTGAGCAAGAATCGGCGCAACGGCTTTTCCCTGAAGCTTGTCGGCCACGACGGCCGGAATCAGTACGGTCACTCGGAAGAAGCCGATCACCGCCGGTCCAACCAGACTCTCGGTCACAATCAGCCGCACTCGACGACGCACACCAAGCTGCCGAGACAGCGAATCGAGCAGCGCGACCAGTTCAGGCGATTCTCGCTGCGACGACGATCGCACCAGTCGCCAGAAATTCAGCCATCGAAATATCACAGCAAGAAGAACCAGCAGGACCACTCCCAGCCAGACGACGATTACCACTTCTCCGAAACCGCGTTTGTCAGGTTTTATTGTCTGCATCTCAACAACGTTCTCATTCTGGAGCAGTTCGTCAGCCTCAGCATCTTCCAGAATGACGCCGGCAATCTCGCTCCCGGAATCGTCTGCATGGAATACAACCTGCGAGTCGACTTCGAGAAGTTGCTCCCAGTCGGGCGGCGTCGTTACCCACTCAGCGGCGACAGTCGTCTCGATCTGCACCTCGGGTTGCAGCCAACAGAAAACACCGCCCGAACTCGCCCACAACGGCGGCGTCACACACTTCAGCAGAACGACCAGCCACAGAAGATGCGACAGGTGCGGTCTTTGACGCGTGGCCCATCGGTTGACGGCGGCCACAATAAGAATCAGCAGCGTCACCTGCCACAATTGGGACAATGCGATGGGAACGAATCCGGATGCCATCCTTCTGATCCTTTAATGGCGGACAACCATTGAAAGCAAACCGGCAGCCTTTCGCCGGTCATCGCCAGCTTATTGATCCTCAAGCCGGTCGATCAGTCGTCGCAGCTCAGCGAGTTCCTCATCGCTCACGCGACCGTCCTCGATCAGATGTCTCATCAACGGAAGCGTCTCACCACCAAAAAGTCTGTCAACAAGATCGCCGACCGTTTCACGAATCACCGTGGCCGGTCGGACTCGAGCCGAGTACACGCGAGTGCGGCCATCCAGTTCCGCCTTCACGTATCCCTTGGTGTCGAGCCGTCGCAAATAGGTCTGCACTGTCGCGAAATCCATCTTCCGACCAGCTGGCAAGGCTTCGTGAACTTCCCGCACCGTGGCTTTCTTCAGCTCCCACAGAATTCGAGCGACTTCCATTTCGCCTTTTGACAAGGCAGGGCGTTCAGGCATCGTGTCGACTCCTTTTCCACGTACATCCGTAATTGCGACGAACAATGACGTACATTTGTAATTAAGTCAACAGCAACTCGTTGCCGGAACGCTTCTGGCAGCGACACCCGCTACTCAGCGATTGCGACCGAAACCCGGGAAGAAATCTCGTCGTAGAGTTCCGTCGGCAACGCACCGGCATCAGCTGACGCAAGATTCTCGGCAAGGTGATCCGCATTGCACGTCCCGACGATCGTCGTATGACAATGCGGGTGCGAGAGCGTGTAGCGAAGGATCAGTTCAGCACGCGTCATTCCTGCAGGCAGAATTTCGTCAAGCTTCGCGTTCAACCAGACGGCGTTCAAAGCTTCCCGCTGAATCTCGGCGTCCGGGCCGCCTTGCGCGACGCCTCCGCGAATGATGATCCCGGCACCGGTTTCAGCAGCCTTCGTGATCAGATCATGATGCTGTGGCGCGAGACACGCGTACGGAATCTGAAACGTATCGAAGACTCCCAGCTCGATCATCGCAGGCAGTTTCGGTAGCGAACTGGACGAGCCGATAAATCGAATCATGCCCTGATCACGAAACTCCAGCAGCGTTTCGATTAAACCCGCGCGTTGTAGAGATTCCGCTTCGCCGCCGTGGAATTGCAGAATGTCGATATGGTCAGTCTGGAGTCGCTCCAGGCTCGTTTCGAGGTTTCGAGCAATGACGTCACGATCCCAGACATGATCAATTTCAAGGTGATCTTCGTGCTGCGTGTAAACGCAGCCACATTTTGTCGCGAGGTAGAACTCGCTCCTCCGACCGCTGATGTAGCGGCCAATTCGTTCCTCACTGACTCCGTAATCGGGCGACGTATCGATGAAGTTAATCCCGGCGTCGAGAACAGAATTGAGAAACGTGTCAGCAGCTTTCTCACTGACAACGCGCACGCCCCACGTCTTTGGTCCGCGCAGGCCCATACTTCCATAGCCGAGTTGAGTTACTTCAATGCCTGTGCGACCAAGCGTTTTCTTACGCATCCGAAACGGACTCCGATTAAGCGTGCTGCTGGAATTCACCGTCGACAACTGGACGCGCAATGAATAACGCAAAGCCTCGATCGAAGAAAGCAGGCGGGAACGGGCACCGCAAAGTTCCGGCCTCCGCCTACAGACGTTTGCCGCGACTCGGCTTGTCAGAGTCAGAATCGATCCGGCCGATCAACGCTGGTACGCCTTCACCGAATCCTCCAGTCGCTTCTGAAGATTTCCCCTATCGGCGTTTTGGGCACTGATCGCTCGGTGAATCGGTTCGAGCTGCGCTCGCATCAGCTCAAACTTTTCTCGCAACACGCCAGTGAATGATTTCGGCAGGCGACTCATCACAGTAATCCGATTCTCGATTGGCTCACCGTCGCCCGACGTTGCCAGTGCACTTGTTTAAGTCGGTCGTGCGGACGATGCGGCAATCGGGAACGTGACGGCGACCGACAGTTCCTTCACATCGTCAAAGCTCATGTTGAACTGCGTGACGAACCCGGCCAGTTTGTTCTTGAAGTATTCCGAATCGCCATTGAAGAACGTCTGCTTGATGTCGGTCACGGTTTCGCTGTTATGAATAAATTGGTCAACTGCATTGCCGGCTCTGGTGGTCCCGACAATCTGATCGAAGGATGTTGACTCCCCACCAACAATGTCGATGCGAGCGGCTTTCAATGCCTCGGCCACGGCAGTCTTCTGCAACACCTTCGCTTCTGCCGGCATCTTTGGTTACCAAAGTATCTTTCTCAGCTGACGCGCGACGAGCTTCGGTTTCGACAACAATCTGCTCGGCTGTCAGATCAGCAGCAGTTTCGACGCTTCCGCTGCTTTGACCTGCTTGACGAGCGGTTCCTGGGTGTCCTTTTCGACGAGCGTTATGGCGACTGCCTGTTCCCGCGAAGTGATCGTGGGATTTCCCGCTTCTGTTTTTCGACAGCTTAGACCCGCTGCTTTTCGAGTTCCGGGATGACTTCCTGAGCTTCGACATCCTGCTTCTTAGGGGTCTTTTCTTTTTCACGCGTAAACTGGTTCTCCTGAACTTTTTCAAGAGCTGTCAACTGAGTGATCTTCTTGATGCCTTCGGCGTCAAGAATGTTATTCGGATTGAACCGCTCCAGCGGATTCTGCTCCCGGTGGTCGATCGCGCAGTCGTCGAGGACGTACCCGTTGAGGTCCGTGCCGATGACTCGGAGAATCTGCTCTTTGAACTGACCTCGTTCGGTGTAGAGCCTCACGAATTTAAAATTCTTGCCGACCGTCTTCAGCGCCTCGGAGAACCTGGCTTCAAAGAGTTCTTCGAGCTTATCCTGCTCGGACGCTCGGCGAGGCCCGATGGTTTCAGCGACGGCCAGGAAAAACAGCCCTCGATGAACCGATCCACCAGCAAGTCTCCTGCCCGTCCTCGATCCCTTCTCGCCACGAGTCTGCGTCAAGACGTCAGATGCTGCGGCGAGTCCACGATCTTCATCGTACTGCCCCGTCTGAAGCCATCACTTGATCGATGAATTCAGAGAGTTTGCAGCGCGAGATGACAGTCCGGCGGCTTTGAAAGCCGAGTTAAGGACACTCAGCATTTACCAGCTGCGGAACCGACGAACGCGGAAACAGGAGGCTGAATCACAAGCAATTGACCGCCCGCCAGAATGAACTGTCCGGCGCGATGACGACGGTTATGCGTCAGCGTGATTGTCCACGAGGTTGTCGAATTCCGGTCAAATCGAGTTCGCGAATTCGAATCCAGTGATCGGTAAACGAAAGATTGGGGTGAATCTCGACTTTCGGCATGTGGCACGGCAGGCAATTGCTGTCACGCGTCATTTCGGGACACGTCGACTCCTTCTGTGATGCTCCGTCATGACAGGTTCGGCATCGATCGCTGTAGAAAACGGAATCTGTCGACGCTGGACGGTGTGGATCGTGACACGTCAGGCAGTCAAGACGCAGACTCCTGTCGTCAGAAGTTACGGCCTGTCTCAGAAAACATTCGCTTTGCACGAGGGAAGCTGACGCAAACCGGATCAATAGCTGATTGTCGACGGTTAATTCCTCGGCAGTCATCTGGTCCGCTCGGCGATGGCAGTTCCCGCAGCGATTCACTGATTCCAGTGGTGTGAGATCTGTCCACGAAAATCCGGGCGGCGTTGCTTCACCGTCAGACGCAAGATGCTCCGCAGTTCCGGTGTGGCATCGGTAACAGGTTACTCCCGGATCGACTTCCTGGAGCCGGATGCGGCCATCGTCGAGCGGCAGCCAGGTGCTGTGGCAACCCAGACATTCAAGCGTTTCACCATGAGAAGACCGCTTCC
Organism: uncultured Planctomycetaceae bacterium; assembly: GCA_963976765.1. GTDB lineage: Bacteria > Planctomycetota > Planctomycetia > Planctomycetales > Planctomycetaceae > JABMPE01. Next base: position 147,263 of record CAXBME010000013.1, on the reverse strand, counting down.
CGAGTCGATCAATACCAATTGCATTCCAAATACTGTCAGGCGACTGTCCGAGTGTCAGACCGAGGCCACGATCGGGGTACCACGAGACGGCGAGCTCAAGCAGCTCCGTTTCTCCGGAAGCGTTTTCCCAGGTCGAAACGGGTGTGATGGCATGATGCCCTGACCCCAGCAGCCAGCTTATGGCGACCGGTTGTGGAAACGAGTTTGATTCGCACCACAAAGTGTCGTTCTCTTGGGAGAAGCGAAACATCAATTCGCCGTCTTCAGTCTGGAATTCCTGTCCGGCGAATCGTTCTCGAAAGTCAGCGTCCGAGGATGAATGCAACGTCTGAGCATGAGGTACTGATTCGAAGTGACTGGCAAGTTCATGACAATCGACACAGCTTTTCGATTCAGGTGGCCTAACCACACTCGACACCGCCGGTCCGGGGACAGGATCGTTCTGATGCTGAATTACCAGCACTCCAGCCAGGACGACCAGAGACAGCGCGACGCCCCCTGACGCCATCACTTTCGACCGGTCAGTATTACTCTGCAGACTGAAGTTCATGAGTTACCAACGTGGAAAGAACCCGGTCGTGCTGCATAAACGTGATCATTCTTTTGCTCTTCAGCGTGTCGGTCGCCAGATCAGGGCGCCCCATTTCAAACTGCAACTGGCTTCGAGCGTACATGGTGTGTGGGTCATCTGAAATAAGAACGTCCAGCGATTTTTGCAGCTTGCCTTCAAAGTAGAATTTTCGAGCTTCGGTCCAGCTTTCGGTTGGGATCGATATGCCTGGCCTCTCCGGTCCAAAATCTTCCTCCTGCGAACCTTCTCGAAACGGACTGTTTTTGCCACGGTAAATGGCAAGCCATCGAGTCCAGGCACTCGCTTGCGATGATCGCACGCGTTCGGCAATCGCCTGTCTCCACTTCACTTCGCATAACTGATTGATAATCGCTGATGACTTTCGCGCGGCGAGTGCGGCCGTCAGCACTTTCGCCGCTGCATGTTCGAGATCCAACGTTTGAAAAACAGCAGCCAGACGACGGGCTTCATCAGACAACGGCGTTTCCCCACGCACTGCCAGAAAATCTGTTCGCGCCCAATCGACCGACTCGCCCGGGAATTCGTACTGCCACGGTCCGTAGTCCACCATGCGGCGGTCGTTCCAGCATTGCATGATTGGCCGCGCCATTGCTGCCTCGCCGGAAAATCCGAACGGAATAACCGTCGAGTCAAGCGAGAGCATTCGCCACGATGTTGTATCGAGCGCTCGCAACGTTCGATGATGCCGCGAATTGACGAGCAGCAAAGATACTCCCTGGTCCTGCATCGGAAGCCACCAGCCTCCGGTTGTTCCATCGTCACGGTCGTAAGGCATCCGCCGCTGGTGCGCGATGTCGTCCCACAAGTGCCAGCGGCTGACCCAGCGGCCTCCCAGCAAAGCACGTTCGGGAGTGTCCTGTACCCTGACGCCTGGGAGTTGCAGCAACGCCACAATTCCCGCACCAAGAATGTCGTCGGCCAGTACGGTGCCTTCAAAATCCAGATCAACCAGATCTCGCTGTAGTGGCCGATAGTCCAGAAAAGGAGCAACGCCCCAGCCGCCCCGGCGATCCGGATTCGCAATTCCCAAAACGCAAATGGCAACCAGCACGCTCGCGGTGACGACAAACGCTGTTGGCTGAGATTGTTGTAGAAACCGAGAAATCTTCCGGATGCAGAGTTCCGTTGAGTCTTCTTCGATCGTGGCAAGCAGCACAAGCAGCACGGTCACCGGCAACAGATTGGCCGAGCAGCTCCACGCGCAGAACTGCAGAACTCCGAAGCATGCCCAGACCTCAACGTGCGACCGTTGTCGGAAAAGCTGCATCGCGACCAGAAGTGTCAACACAACAAATAATGCAATCGCGGTACGGTCATCTGACATTGCCAGAACGTCGAATTGAGTATCAACCAGATAAGCACGCGAAACACTCGTCTGCGGGAACGCCAGCACGATGGCATCCCGATATGCGAACACTCCGCGAGGAGTCAGACATCCAGCCGCAACGGCTACCCCCAGGCTTTGGCAAAATCCATGAAGCGAAAATCGTGCTTTCGGTGATTTGCTCCGCATGATTCCGGCGACGGCAACAGTCGCCACGAACCACAAAACGCCGGGGGCCACATTCGCGGCAAGAACACAGACAACGAACAATTGCACCAGGCGGGCGGACACTGGTTCCCGCTGCTGGTCGCGGGCAATGTTCCACACGAGTGGAATCGCCAGAATTGTCAGTGAGATTGGCACCGGCAACGAGCGGTTGCACAGAATCAGCAATGCTGGAAGCATTAGCCATGCTTTGAGGCCAATGTGGCCGTCATCGACCGCACGGATCAGCACCACAGCAATTGAAACGCCAATCAGCAGCTGCAGAGCCATCAGCCCGTGCAGTCCACCAAGGTCGAATGCAAGTGCCGACGGAATCCCGCTCAGCCAGTCAGCCTCGGCGGCAACATCCGCACCGAGCAGGCTTGCGGACGGGAGCGAGTTGAGGCTCAACGCTGAACGTCCGCGCGCAACATGCCACCATAACGATCCATCGAAAACTGGCTGCAGCCCCAGCAGGGCTGCAGCACCAATCATCATTCGCCCGATCACCGGGCATTCCTGATGGGTTCCGGCAACGGACATTTCTCCCCGCCACCTTCGAAAGTTGGTCGGTGCGGCCTTCATGCATTCGAAAACGAAACGGCAGTGTACTTAGCGCGCACTGTAATCAGTCAGCGTCAGAGGACGCTTAATTAGCTGCTTGTTCAGCCGCTATTTCACCTTCGATGAATTCCTCTGATTCTTCGACCGCAGGCGCATCATCACCGGTAACGGCGTCAGTTCGATCCGCATCATTACTGCAACCAATGAGCGCAGGACTGATCGAGAACGTCAACAACAGCAACCACATCCAGTTCTTCAACATTGCCTCTCCTTTACATGTTCTGAACCTGATTCGGAGCCAGCTTCCCGAGCTTCGAGCCGTCGCAACCTGGCAACTGAAGCCATTGCCTGGTGAAGCCGGGAGTACCTGTTTCTGAGGTATGCCTAACAAAACGGCTGCTGCACCATTGTGGTGCAGCAGCCAATAGATTCGTCAAATCACTGAGACTAGAAGTCGCCGAGCAACTCCTCATCGTCGATGTCTCCGAGATTTTGCCATGTTGTCAGATCAATGTTTTCACTGATCTGCTTCACAGCTCCATCTGCCAGCAGGGTATGAACAGACCCGACATGAGGACTCCGTGAAGCAAACATCGCGTCGCCCGTATTAGAACCGCAATCAAACTCTGGGGCATTGGGACCAACACGATGGGTGTAGTACCCCGCCGTTGGTCGCTCAAGATAGAACCAGGAATAGCCCCGTGAACGCTGGCTGTCGGTCGTAGCGGTTCCCGTTGTTGGGCACACTTTCGGACTCCCGGATGCATTAACCACCAGGCCCGGAAATCCAATGATCGCCTCGGAGATCATGGCGACGTTCGATGTTCCATCTGTGATATCACGGAACCGGGTACTGGTATTCAGTCCAAAAACTCCAGAGTTACTCGAATTCGATTGCTCGTTCGTCTGATTGCCGATTGAAGCCATGTAGTTCCCGGATGCAAACCCAGTGTTTGGTGCATTGCCGCTGTGTTGCACGCCTGTTAGATCGACGAACTTCGCCCACCTTCCAGTTCCCGGATCCGAGGGACAGCGATAAACCGGAACCCGTTGCCGGCGCGCACCCGTCGGATTTGTTCCGTTGACTCCACCAGCACCGTTAAAGCGATCCCAGTCGACTGTCTCGAAAATGGTCGCATAGTCCATGTTGCCCAGAATGCGAGCCGCCCAGGAAATGTTGCTGGTCGCCCAACTGTTAACGCCTGAGATGTAAGTTGTGCGAACCCGGCCCGGCGGCAATCGGTTGTAAATGTCGTGGTAGTTGTGCAGACCGATGCCGATCTGCTTGAGATTGCCCTTGCATTGGCTGCGACGGGCTGCCTCTCGAGCTTGCTGAACAGCCGGCAGAAGCAAGGCAACCAGAATTGCGATGATCGCAATAACGACCAGCAGTTCGATGAGCGTGAATCCACGGCGACGTTTGAGAAAACTGAATGTTTTCATGAGTTGGAATTCTCCAGAAAAGGACGAAACGAGAACCCTCAAAAAATGCGAGGGCTTACAGAAGTGCGTTTGTCGCAACGCGCAAAGTGAGAAGAAATAGCTGACCAGGCATAGCCAGAAGACGCAGTTGAAGGGAAACAAATCCCCAGTCACTCGAAGGCCCGCCAGCAGCAGGGGCAAACAGGATTTATGTATTGTCGGCGTTTGTCAACACTCTGTGAAAGAAAGGCACCGCAAAATCCGACTTTCAAGCTGTATTCTTGCGACACCAGGTACATTCATCCACATCCATGCCACAGGTGTCACCCTCGCGCCGAAATCAAAAGTTCGACGGCCTCAAGCACCTAACGGCAAGCCAATCTGTCAGAACACCCGCAATGATGTTCAGTCATTTTCCCGTAAGCACCTTGCCTTGCTGGATAATGCTTAGATTCGCTTCTGCCGGGATTTCGGAAAGCTCTTGAGTGGCTCCGTCAGGCCACCGAATTGTGATGGAATCAGCCTGCTCAGCATTTCCAAGGCCAATCTGTATTCGCGCTGGTTGTTGACCGAGACAACCGTTGGCCGGAAACAGATCTCGAACAACTTTGCGTTCCCCAATGGTGGCAATCACGCGAGCACCAATCGCCGCCGCCTTGCCGCCGCGGTGCAGGAGTTCGAGGTCAATTTTCTTTCCTTGGGGAACTCGATTCAGAAACAATCGGATCGGGCCTCCACCGACCGAGCCAACCAGCAAATCCTGAGCGCCATCATTGTTGAAATCGGCAGCGATGACTGACCTTGAATCAGAATCCAGATTAGCTCCGGACGTGAACGAAGCGTCGACGAAATCCTGACCCGCAACATTCAGAAAAACACGATTCTGCTCGTAGGCACTCAGGTTTTCTCCCAGCGCTGGCAGATGAAATGGATTTTCAACCCACAGCTCACCTGCATCGAGATCCAACTTGCCCAGCACTTCATGCGACAGAGAACGGTCCAAGGGCTGTGACACGACAGCCCGCCAGTAGCACGTTCAGCCATCAGGCTTTCGCCGCTCAAAACTCATGAAACCCGTCGTCGCGTAAATGTCGAGCCAGCCGTCGCAGTCGAGATCGACGAACGTCGGAGCGTAGGCCCAGCCGACCGCGTTGACTCCCAGCGACTCACTGAGTTCTTTGTAGGAATCTGAACCCGAACCGGCAGTTCTGCTGTAAAGTCGGTTGCCGGCGCAGGATCCCTGAATCTGCTCATACACTCCGTCGGGATAATCGCTTGCATCCACGTGAGCGATGATTCGACGGCCCATTTTTGAGTACATATTCGCGACGTAAATTTCAGGATGACCATCGTTGTCGATGTCTCCGGATGCGACTCCCATGCTTGTCGAGAAGTCAGCGGTTCCCGTTGCCGCCGAAATGTCCTCGAACGTGCCATCGCCGCGGTTTCGCAAATGCACATTCTTTCCGAAGTCGTTGGCAACATAGAGATCCGGCCAATGGTCGCCATCGTGGAAGTGCCAGACTGCTCCGAACGAGTTTCTCGCACCGCCACCTGAACCTGACTCTGCCGTCACGTCGACAAACCGACCGTCTCCCTGGTTCTGCCAAAGGGCATTCTCAGAGCCAGACATCGAGTCGCCAACCCAGGGTTGGGGTTCAGAATCGTTCGACGATTCAGCCGCGTGCTGATAAAGGATGTAGAGATCGAGATCGCCGTCGCAGTCATAATCGGCGACCACTCCGCCCATGGGGTGATGGCCGATCACCAGTTGCGACTGTGAAGTAACGTTGGTGAATCGCTGCCCTTTTTCGTTGTGATAAAGCTGGTCACCCATCAACAGATCAGGAAAGCCGTCAGCGTCAAAGTCGATCCATAACGCCATGTTGACAAGGTGCGAATCAGCGACGGCCCACCCATCGACTCCGACTTCCGAAGCAACGTCTCGATAAGTCTCGTCCGATTCGTGGTGGAGCAGAAGAGGTCGTCCGATAAACGAAGCGACGGCGATGTCGAGAAAACCGTCCTGATCGAAATCTTCAACCGCCATCTGCCGCCAGTACTGGCGAGCGTCCGAGGGAGCGACGGTCCAGTTGTCGATCAGCGGCAACGCATCAAGATTGCTGATGGCACTGACCTCTTCCATCAGAATCTGCGGCGACGAGCGAGCCGTCACCGAATCAAGATGCCACTCTCGAACGAGCGGGCCTGAGCGTATTTCGTCGTCATCGGAGAATTCCAGCACGGCTGAACTGTGCACGTCGAAGGTAGCCAGGCCCGACTCTTTCGACGGACCGCCCAGCGTCATCAGAAACTCCGCAGACCACTGAGTGTCAGCACTGGAATTCCGAGCAAGCTTGAGCACACGGAAGTTTGTCTTTGTCGTCTCGGTCAGCTGTCCAGTGAGAATCCTGTGGGCGTCAACGAATCCGGCAGCATCGACGGTAACGAGTTCGGCTCGATCCGATGTCCAGGATGACTGCCTGACCCTCGATGTTTCAACAAATGCCGTAGCAGCAGCATCCTTAAATACCAACCCCGAAAACGAATCCTTCAGCCGACCTTCCAGCGAATCCCACTGACCGTTTCCGATCGCCTTCGCCAGCGGTTTGCCGAAGAACGTTTCGAGTTCGAACGCAAAATGCTCGACCGCCCAGATCTCCTCCTGTTTCTCTTTCGTGAGCTCCGCCTCGCTGATGTCAGCAGAGATCGCGTCATCCTTAAGAGGCTCGGCCGATGGTCTGACCAGAATCACCGCAACGGCAACAGCAACCACCAGCCCAATGACAACGTACCCAGCGCGTCGCTTCAATGACGCAGAAGGAGTCGTTAAGGAATTGCTGATCTGATCAGTCATTGTGGTCTCAGAAGATTGATCACTCACTCTTTACGGCAGCATTACAACAGACAGCGGTGACCGAATGATAAAGCTATCGGGGGATACGAATCCAATGATCCGTAAACTCCAGGTGGTCCGTTGACGTTTGCTTCGGCATATGACACGGCAAACAGTTACTCGTCATTGGTTGGGACGCACATTTCGCCGCCTTGACATCATCCGATCCGTGACACTCGAGACACTTTTCAAGATAAAACTGAAGATTCCTGCTTGCGGGACGGTGAGGGTCGTGACAGGTAAGGCAATCCAGACGACCTTGAATCGGACTTTCACTGTCTATCCAGGCCTGTTTTTTGAAGCAGGCACTCATGACCAGACCTACGGAAGCGAATCGAGCCAGCACCGGACGATCAGGGTTCAGTTCTGCGTCTGTCAATTGATCAGCTCGTCGGTGACACTCACCACAACGATTAACAGATTCGAGTGGCGACAGTTCAGACCATCTTTCGACGAAAAGAGGTCCGTCTCCAACATTCGACATGTGTTCTCTGCCGCCGGGGTGACATCGTTCGCAGCCCACGCCGACGATAATCTGAGACTCATCGATTCGGCCGTCATTGTTCGGAAGATGGGTCACATGACACTCAAAGCAGTCCATCGTGACAACATGATCTTCGTGTTGAAATACGTCATATAAGCCTGGTATTTCACGAGTGCCAACCTCAAGACCGGGAGTTGCCGCTAACTTGTTTGTCGGAAACCACGAGACCCGGTGTTGCAGGCTTTCGGTCCGCTCGTCTGGATTGGTAATTACACTGACCGGAGTCTGTGCGTGTCGCCCTGACCCGAAGATCCAGTCAACTCGAACTGGACTCGGCAACGCGGCTGATTCCAACCAGAGTTCGTCGTCACGACTTTCGTATCGAATGGTGAGGCCGCTTTCAGGAAACGAATACTCCAGCCCCGCGAAACGCTCACGAACGTCTGGCGAACCAGCTCGTGTCAGAGTCAGCCGATGCGGAGCCGTCGCGAAGGTTTCGCAGATTTCAGGGTGACACTCGGCACATTGACGCATTGTTGGTGGTGCTGCCGCGCTGAAGACTTTACGCGATGGTAGCGGGGCGGTGTGAAACGATTTCGAAATGCACAACCCAAGAATGCACAACCCAAGAACACCGGTCACAGTAACCGGCGTCACAAAGCTGACGGATCGGGAACGTGGAAAGTTAGAGTCTCGCGAGGACATTTCGACCAACTAAAGATAATCGGCTGTCAGGAAACTTCATGACCAAAGTCTGATAAGCACTGATACTTTCACCGAGTCTTCCGGCTTCAAACAATAACTGGGCTCGGGCATAAACCAGTTCCGGATGTTCGTCTGTCAGTTCGCTGATCGCTCGATCGGTTTCACCAGCGGCGTACGCTCTGACCGCTGTCTGCATCCTGTTCGTCACGGCGCCGTCCGGCCTCGACGAGATGGCCAACGATTCCATTGCCAGTTGTCCAGTTCCAGAAGCAGTGGCTGTTTCCCGAAATGCAAAGGCCCGCAGCTGGCTGCCTTGCCCCATCTCCAACCGCTCGCGATAGCCAAGGTCCAGCTGGGATCGAGCAAACTCCTCGTGGGCAACCTCGCCGCTGTCAGTCTGAAGGATGGGATTAAGGACTCGCAATGCCGCAACGGTCAGTTGCATCGCTCGAAACGATTTCGCCAGCCGTAGATCCACCTCGAAAGTTCGGCGTCCAGTGAGCAACCCAACGAGATCGCAATGAGATTCGTCACCTGCCGCAGAGACTGGATCGTAATGCCACACATTCTGATCAACGTGTTTCCGTAATTGCAGAACTCTGGCGATTCGTGGTGAACATGCCGGGTCGCCAGCAATTCCGAAAACGAGACTGGATCCGCTCAGTGCCAGAGGCTTCCAGATCGTTGGCTCCAGAGCTCCGATTAACTGAACGTCTTCGGATGGAACAATCAGCAGCGTTGTCTGGCGTTCTTTGAGCGTCAGCCACCAGCCTCCCCAGCTGTCGTCTTCGCGGCGATGAGGGATCTGCCAGCCAGTTGATAGTTCCTCATGCAGGAGCACGTTCTGACCGAGCCGGCCACTCAACAGAGCCTGCCTTGGCGTATCGAATGGTTTTGCTCCCTCTGGTTTAAACCAGCACAACAGTCCCGCTTCACGAATTCCGACGGCGTGAGCACTGCCGGTTGTTCGAACATCTTTCACTGACTCAAGAAACTCGTCTCCACTGATCGTTGGATCGATTCCCCATCCGATCCGACTGAGACTTTCAGGCCAGCGGTCGATCGCCGCGACGGCGACCAGTAACACTACTGTTGCCGGAAGAAGTTTACCGACGCGGCCCCTCAGGCTCCCATACTTCGACAGTGGTGCTTCCGTGACCTGGTTGGCATTGACTTGCCGAAGCAGTAGAAGCGTCAACCAGATCGATACTGGTGCGAGATTCGATTGCGATGACCACGCGATTATCTGGATAACAAAGTACGCCAACGCTGCCCCCGCTGACGTGCGTGGGATTTTGATGAGTGTGTAAAACATGGCGACTGAAAGCAGGACAAACGCCAGAACTTCAGGCTTGTGAAACGAGAAGGCAAGTGGCCGCCATTGTGTCGACTGAAGGACTGACGCACTCGTGGTCAACATTGGCATCAGGATTCTCAATGAGTCCCAGAGTGTTGCCAGCCCCCGAGGCGTCGTGCAACACGCCGCCGCCATCATCGCAACGATCTCCACGCGTCTACGTCGCGTCAAGGGAAGTGATGAAGACGGTGACCCGACAAGCATCGCGTTCGTACCAACAAAAATTCCCAGCACGCACAACGGTGAGGTATTCGCCCAGACCGCCATGACTATCAGCAAGATGATTAACCGCCCCGACGACGAGTGATCCTTCAAGCGATCGATCATTGACCAGACGAGCGTTACTCCGATTGCGTCATACAGGAGCGGTGTTGGCTCCCAGGCGTGGCGTGCCGCGAGCAACGCCAGAAGCACGATGGCAAGGATTGTCAGACTACGTTGTCGTGCCTTCACGAAAAGCAGATCGAGTCCAACCACTACCGATGAAAGAAGTTTCAGCCCCATCAACAGCGAGATTCCACCAAGCGAGAAGATCGCAAAGACCGGCGCACCTCCTAACCAGTCAGCACTTGCAGTTGTTTCGCCAGCCAGCAGCACCTGTGATGGTGCCAGTGTTCCGCCAGCGGCGGCTCGGCCACGACTAAGCTGCCACCAGAAATCGTGTGTGCTTATCGGATGCAGGGCGATCAGTATCGCGATGGCCAGACAGACGACACAACACCACCGTTCATTCGCGACTTCCGCCCTGCTCTTGTGACTGATTCTTGAACGCGGCATGTTTCATTCAGGCAAGAGGCGTCATAGCTGTCAATGTAGCTTCAGCCCGAGATCGTGTATGAAGTACCGACTACCGACGTTGCCTGGCATCGTCGGCACGGAATGCCGTTATAGCTGATCGGTTACCGGTAAACACTTTTCAGGATCTATTCAGCAGCCGTCAAGCCCAGAAAGAGTTCCGACATCGCCAGCCCGACACAGCAGCGGCTTCTGGCGGTTGCAGCACCATCCAACTCGCTATAGTTTCGAACAAATTTCCCAACGATGAGTCTTGCCTGGCGATGGCGAATTCGAGAAGGATCGTTTTCTCTCAAAGATTGATCTGAGATGGCCTTACTGCGCCGTAACCTCTGGCTGAAGTACGTGTCGAACAGAAGCGTCTTCGGACCTGGCATTCTGCTGTTGCTGTTGTGCGCATACTCAGAAGCAGGTGAGCAGATACTGCAGTTCGAGGATGTTTCGAAGCAGGCGGGAGTTGATTTTCAGCATTATTCGCCGCTGACTCCGGAACGCCACCTGCACCTGTTTATGGGCTCGGGGATTGCCTGGCTGGATTTCGACCGGGACGGCTGGCCCGACCTTTACCTCGGCCAGGGAAAAGCGTGGGACGACGATATTCAGAAACCGCCACCCAGCAACCGCTTTCTGGCAAACTCGGGCGACGGGACTTTTCGGGATGTCACGATCCACGCCAATCTGATCAATCTGGACTACTCGATGGGAGTGGCCGTTGGCGACTTCGATAACGACGGATTTGCGGACATTTATGTCAGCAACTACGGCCAGAACCGCCTTTACCACAACAACGGAGATGGTTCGTTCTCAGAAATTGCGACGGATCGAGGTCTTGATGACCACCGGTTTGGATCAAGCTGTACCTGGGCAGACATCGATGGCGACGGAAACCTGGATCTCTTCGTCACAAACTATTTGAATCTCGATCGGGACGATTACCCACTCTGCAAGCACACGGAACTTGGCCACACGTACTATTCAGGCTGTCATCCGCGATATCAGAAACACGAGTACGACATTCTCTTCCGGAACGACGGCGACGGAACATTTACCGACCTGACTGAAGAAGCGGGTCTCATGTCTGGTCCCGCCCGTTGCGGCCTGGGAGTTGTAGCCACGGACCTCGACAACGATGGCGACATTGATTTTTATGTAGCAAACGACACCGTCCACAACCAATTGTGGATCAATGATGGCACGGGAAAGTTTGCTGACGAAGCGTTGCTGGCTGGCGTGGCGGTCAATCGAATCGGAATTGCTGAAGCGGGAATGGGGGTGGCCTCTGGCGATGTGGATGGAGATGGACTGCCGGACCTGTTCGTCACAAACTACTTCAACGAATCCAACACTCTTTACCGCAACGAAGGCTTCTCATTTACCGATGTCACTTCGGAATATGGCCTGGCCGCACCCAGTCAAATGAGGCTGGCGTTCGGAGCATCCCTGTTTGACATCGACAACGATGGTTGGCTCGATCTCTTCGTCGCCAACGGGCACATACATACTGGCCACCACGACCCGGGTCGAAGTGAACCCTTTGCACAACTCCCTCAACTCTTCCACAATCAGAATGGGCGTCGGTTTCGTGATGCTTCGTTACAGAGCGGCGACTACTTCAGACGGCATTTAGTCGGGCGGGCGTCATGTGTTGCCGACTTCGATCGGGACGGTCGCCTGGATCTTGCCGTTCAACATTTGAATGGACCCGCCACATTGCTTCGCAACAACACCCCTTCGGCAGGGCAAGTTATCCAGCTCGAACTGGTTGGATCAAAGAGTGCTCGTGACGGCAACGGCACCGTTGTCCTGATTAAAGGCGAAGGCACTCAGATAACAAGGGCTGTAATCGGAAGTTCCAGCTACCTTTCCAGTAGCGACAGCCGACTTGTCATTGGTGTCGGAGAAAATGAAATCGCCGATTCGATCATCGTCCGCTGGCCTACCGGGCGTCAGGAGTCGTGGCATCAAATACCGACCGGGACCGTTCAACGGCTGATTGAAGGAACGGGCAGGGACAACGATTAAGCCTTCCGCCAAACCTGGCGCGCTCGCCAGCCGTGTTCAGAAGGTCGATTCAGGAGCCCCAAGTGGCCAAAGTCACCGCTTACACATTGATTACCATTCTGCTGACCGGAGTCATTTGTTCGGTCGTCACCTGGAACTCGCCAACTCTGCTCGAAACGGCAGAAAAATCACTGTCTGCCGGTGACAACGATGCAGCCATCCAGGCGTTCCGCCTTCATCTCGTCCACTTCCCCGACGCCAGCGACGTGCGTCTGAGGCTGGCTGGTCTCATCGCGACCGTTGACCCTGTCGAGGCCGTCGAACACCTGCAACTCATTGTCCCGGAAGACGCTGGTTACGAGGACGCTCTGCGTCTGACTGCTTTGATCTGCTTAAAGACTGACCGAACCGCGGAAGCGGAAGAAGCTCTGCTGAAGCTGGAAGCTTCCCGCCCTGATGATTACCCCGTCCAGCTGTCGCTCGCCGAGTTGTATTTTCATCAGAAAGACTACAAGAGTGCGTTGCCTCGCGCCTTGCATGCATCAACGTTACAGCCCGACCGTGCTAAGACATGGTTGCTGGTGGCAGAAATTCGTGACGGACTCCGGCAGAAACCGGAAATGATCGTGCCACTGAAGAAGGCTATCGAGCTGGATCCAGAATTGTACGAAGCTCATTTGAATCTGGCGTACGCTTACCACGCGGCTGGCCAGTTGGCTGAGGCCGTGCAAGAAGCACGCTGGTGTCTGACGCGAAATTCGAAAGAGGCGTTTGCTTACCGAATCCTCGCCTCAGTCGCTCGTAGCGAGGGGCGTCTGGACGAGGCCAGGAGGGAAATCGAGAAAGCAATGAAACTCGCACCGCGTGATGTCGATTGTCGCATTCTTGAGGCCGACCTGCTGCTCTATGAGCGCAAGCCAGACGAGGCATATCGGCGGCTGCAAGAGATTCATGACGAACAGCGAGAAACCTATCGGTACCTCGGCTCGCTTGCCCGCGCAGCCGCCGCATCTGGACACATCGACGAAGCCCGGCAACTTCACCGGAGGCTCGATGATCTCCGGTCAACGGAGAACAAAATGAATCCTGGATTCAACCCAGGCCACTCAACGGAAGAATGACCCGGATTCTGGCTCGCTGCAGCTTATCTACTCAACAGGGTCGGGAGCTCGTACAGCTTTCAGGCTTTCGTAGGCAGCTTCGTATTTTTCCTGGACAGAGCCGCTTCCCGATGCAGCCTCAATCAATGCCCTGAATTTCTGCACCGCCTCTTCCTTAAGCTGCTTCCTGGCGTCAGTGGCAAACTCTTCAGGCACGTCGGTTGAGGCAAAGGTGTCCACAGCAGTTTTGAACTCCGGTGATGAAACTGCTTTCTTGACGGCTTGCCAGTTCCCTTCCTGAGCACCAATCACTATTTCACGGACGTCATCGGAAGAAAGTTTGTCCATCGCTTCCCACTGTGGGTACTTGAGTTCTTTCTGAGGTGGTGCCCCACCGCTCGAACATCCAATCGTTGCAGCAAGAAGCAGAAGACAGAGAACGTTTTTCATCCTGAGATATTCCTTCAATGAGAATCAGGCTGCTGAGTGTGACGGAGAAAGTAGCTCAAAAGTACTGAGCGGAGCATCATCGCGACTGTGCGATGATGCTCCACTCGTCAGCTTCAGAAATACTGCTGCCCTGACAAATCCAGGTCGCCCCAATCAATACAACGGACCGACTAACGGACGCTCCAGGCCCGAACGTTACAACAAGGCAGCAAACGGAACCGCTGGGATCAGAAATCCGGACTGGCGTCTTCTGCGCCATTCCGGGTATGTGCGGCACTCCAGACCCCCAGGTCGATCGTATCGCCTGCAAATTTCACAGCACCGTCTGCCATCAATGCGTGTACGCCGCCGACGTGAGCACTGGATGCTGGACGAAAACCATTGGTTGCGGCCTCGTCGTTGTCGTTCGTCCAGGCGAACTCATCGGGAGCCGGATCGTTTGGAGTACGGCCTCCTGTAACACCGCAGCTCCCGGTACCAAACCATCGATTGCACCGAAACGGCGGGTTCAAAGCCACAGGTCCACCACCATTTCGCTGTCCTGTCCTGCCTCGATAGACCTCAGCGATGGCAATGGTATTGCTTGTACCGTCTTTAATCGCGTCCAGCTTTACATTCGTGGTTCCGCTGGCCGACTGCTGGAAAACAGCCTGCTGAGCAGCAGTTGTCGGGCCATTCGCGATGTTTGTTGCCGATACCACAGCACCGTAATTAGTGCCAGTTCCACCGTTTGCACCACCACCCGAGCGTGGATCAGTTTCATCGGATGGGCATACATAAGCTGACATCACCTTGCGATTCACCTGGTCCCAGGAGATCGGCATGTTGTAACTGCAGTAGTCCTGGACGTGATCGCTCTCAAAATCAATCTCCGAGTAAGCGGCAGCCTGATCCATGTACGGCAGGATCATCACACGCCAGCTGTAGCCTCCAACATTTGACCAGGAGTTTGATCCTCTGGGGCAATCACTGCCGTTCGGCCCGCCCCATGTCTTGTATGGCGGCAACACGGTCGCCATGTCGTGGTAGTTGTGCAGTGCAACGCCAATGTTCTTCAGATTGGCTTTGCACTGAGACCGTCGTGCAGCCTCCCTTGCCTGCTGTACCGCCGGCAAGAGCAATGCAACAAGGATTGCGATGATTGCAATCACAACCAGTAACTCGATCAGTGTGAAACCAAGCACTCGTCGAGCACCTGGAAAACGCGGAAGACGTCTCTTCATGGCAGCCAGTCCTTTTGCTCAAGGAAACTAAAAATGAAGGATCAGTAAAGGCAGGTTCGAAAAACACACTTCCCCACGTTACCCACGCAACGTTCCATGTTTCTTACCGTGAGATGGTGAGGATGCAGCGAGGTGGGCAGTGGAGTGAGGAATGCCGTCAGGATGAATGCGGTGGAGTGAGGCGTTGCCAGAAACAGCAAGCCGCAACAATCAGTATCGAAATATCTTTCTCAGAAAAACAGTCGCGATGGCAACATTCTGCCATCCGAATCGAAAAACTTCTCGCTGTTCATGCAGCCCGGCTCCGGAATATCAGTTCTTAAACCTGTCCGCAACCGCATTAATTGTCAGCGTTATCACTTTCGACGCGACCGACCACTCCTGTCTGGCCATCGCGCACCCGAATCCAATGATCATGAAAGAACACACCCGGATGAATCTCAACAGCTGACATGTGACACTCGATGCAGTTCTTTTGAGACGAAACCGGACAGGAAGTTCCTTTCTTCTGGCCGATTGCAGAATGACACGAAATGCACTTGCTTTCATAGTCGCTGCGGCTTTGGCTCGACGAATGCAAGTGTGGGTTGTGGCACCCGGAACAGGACAAATTCTTATCCGATTCCAGATAGCACCGAGACTTCAGCAGCCCGATCGGCTGGAACCGAATTGTGCTGGGATGGTAGGGCGAAATGCGGTCGCTCGAAATATCTTCCGGCATACGGTGACACTCGCCGCACATGCGGATCTCATCCAGCGCAGACCACTTTGCTGTAAACATCTGGCCCGGTTTTCGAACACTTCGAGGCAGGGCGGCAGGCGCACTGGAATGTTTGCGGCTCATCCCCTCAGCATGCCTGCTGCCAGGACCGTGGCAACTTTCGCAGCCAACGTTCGGCATCAGATTGATCACTTCTCCGCCTCTGATCTCACCAGTCGTTGTATGGCAGCGGATGCAGTTTCTGAGAGTGCCACCACTCACGATATGCCCAAAGTGATCGACCTCTTCGTTGATTCTGTAATTTTTCTGACCAGGGGTCAGGCCGAGTGCGCCTCCAGGAATCACTGTTCGGTCGGATGCGGTCGCCGAAAACAGGCTGACGCGATGCTCGAGCCCAATCGCCTCTCCACCCGGCCCCGGAATGAGCGTCAGAAATGTGAAAGCATGCTGTCCGGACCCGAATACGTACTGTAGTGGGAACGGGTCGTCACCCAGGACTTCAGGAATACGCACAGCAAGCCCCGCCCCCTCCTTTCTGTACTCCAGCTCCGTCTTTCGAATCGGGTCAACGTAACGCTTCCCATCCAGTCGTGATGGAATCGGAGAATCTTCCATCACTTGAAACGTTCGGGAATGCCCTGTCGTCCTGTAGTCGGACGCCCTGTCAGGGTGACACTCGGCGCAGCGTGCCGTTCCGACAAAATTCACATCGGCCCCGGACTGCGTAAGCCCGACAGGTGGATCATCAGGCCGCATCGTTTCGTCGCGAGCCGACCACCACGTTGCCACCGAAACGCCCGCGATCACCACCACGCCAAACAGAAAACCGAACCTCTGCCAGACTCGAGCGATTTTTCGGGATTGACGTTTCGTCACAACGCGAACCTCGCATTCATTAGTTACATCAGTCGCCAGAAAGCCATCAAGTCAGTTCTGTGGCGGCGACGTTTCTGACGGTTCGTTTGACGCCGGCTTTTGTTCGGTGCGACCAGTAACTTGAGTGGAGCGATTATCGTTTACGTCCGGGGCATTCGAACGAGCAGCAAGGTCAGAATCATCGTAGTAGCGAATGCCCGGATCTATATCCTCAGGAACGTCTGAGAGCTCTTCGCCGGTCATGGCCATCAACCAGGCTTTCACCAGGGGGCGAAACTGGCTTTCGGGAAATTCATCGACCAATGTCTGCAACGTGGCAGCGGCTTCAGCACATTCACCGGCTTCGATGCTGGCCATCGCGATCGTCCATCGGAGTAACGCGATTTCAGAGGCGGTCTCGCCAAGCGTGCGGGATGAGATCAGCGTTTGAGTCGCCGGCCAGATACTGGTATCACCCAGAAACTGAGGAGACGGCATCACGAACGGAACCGTGGCCAGCATCGCCTGGGTACTGGCAGTCTTGAGCAGTTCTACGCGTCCCCTGCATTTTCTCGCGACGCTGCGATAGTCGCCCAGAGCCATGTCCAGCCAGCACGATTGAAGGACAACGTCAAGCGGGATCGCGGCGGCGTTTCCCATTTGCTCAAAGGCAGCAAACATGCCGCTCGCCTCTTCAAAACGACCCGCTTCAGCCAGCAGAAATGCCAGTTGAAGTTCGGCCATCTGGTTGCCGGCGATAGAGAGTCGGTCTTCTTCCAGCAGTTGCAGCGCCCGTTGCGCGTAGCCTCCTTGATTCAGCGCGGCTGCCAGTTGGACGCGATCAAAATTCTCGTTCTGCATGGCATCCTGAATGCGACTTTCGACGGTTTCGATGTTGGGGCCAATCTGCTGCTTCATCTGATTAAGCTGTCGGGCAATCTGCAGAACCTGGTCATTGAGTTCCGCATCCGGAAGCGTCCTGATAACCGCCAGCGCTCGTTCGATCATGTCAAACGCAAAGTCCAGCCGCCCCGCCGAGTGGTAAAGCTGAGCCAGGCTGAAAAGTACCTGGAGCTGCTCAGGATCCACGATCAGAGCCTGCCGCATCGCGTGAAGTCGCTGGTAGTATCTTTGCTGAGTCGGCACGCTGAGCTGGTACTGTGCCTGAATGCTGGCTTCAAGCTGATTCAGAATTCCCTGAACGTCGGCTTGAATGCTGTATGCCTGAGAGTTGTCTGCTTCTTCGCTGATGCCGACTGTCGCGTCACGGAGTGCAAGCACCGCAAGTCCCAACGCATCGCCGCGTTCCATCGGAAGTGCTCCGCTGACAACCGCAGACAGGTACGCCAGTTCGTGCCGGGCTCTTTGTGCCTGACTGGAAACAGGAGGGGACGGCAGCGACAGAAACTGCTGATAACTCGATGGCGGGCGAGGCCATTCCACCCGCGGCTCGAAGTCTTTTTTCATTTGGCAATCTTCAAATGCCAGCTTCCGGAAGAACCCGATATTCAGGTTCGATGGCGTCCCCGATGGAGTCGAGTCTGTTCGCGCAAAGAATGCCGCCGAGGCACCCTGTTCGACGAGGTTCCAATCAGGCGAAGCAATGAGATCAAAGTACGAACTGTAATCAGGCGTGACACCCCACATTCGCGGCGTCACTAATGTGACCTGATACTTCTCAAAGGGCTGCTGCCAGAGTTCTTTATTTCCCAGCCAGTTGTCGGATTCTTTGACTGCTTTTCCAGGAACCGCATCTGCCACCGCCGAGCCGGTCGGGCTTCGGCGCAGTGCATATCGAGCTTTGTTATGGGCCTTCAGAATGTCATCCTCGCCGCCGATAAAAACACCGATGCGGCTGTCGACGAAGGACGGGACGCCGTGCCACAGCAGAATATCTGCCTGGTCAAGTCGGAATGTAAAAATGCGACCTTCCGGCAGAAGTTCGACCTCGTCTCTGGCAGCATCGACCGTTGCAGCCAGCGCTGGTGAGAATCCAAGTCCAATTCGACGACCTTCCGGCCCCATCAATCGACCGCTGATTGCCAGAAACGCGACCGCCGCAAGGCTAAGCACAGTGACCGCTCGCCCGGCGCGTGACCACAGCACTTCAAACGTGTCGATGGTGTATTCCTGGCGGCAGTTCGCTTTGTACCAGTCCTGCCCGTTCAGCCCGGCCAGCACGCACGACACCAGAGCCAGTGCTCCCAGCTCGTGTGAGCAAACGATGGCAAGTCCAAGCATGGCAACATAAACAGCGAACAGTCCGATGTTCAGTCGCGAGAAATTCATGACACTCGTCACAGCCGCCACGACCCCAATCATGAGAGCGGCAATGGTGTGCTGGTTGAGGTTTTCCCAGACGGCAGAGTCAAACAACGAAACCAGCTGAACTTCGTCTGGCAGTGTCACCCGACCGGCGTACTCCGCCAGTGCCGGCATTTCGACACCGTAAAGCTGGATCGGCGACAGAATCGCGTGCCAGCCAAACGGGTTAACCATCAACGCGATAAAGCCTGCCGCCGTCGCCAGCGCCAACCCTTTCAGTGACGCGTGCTCCGAAAACGTACTTCGACCACACTTCTGACCAATCGCTGCGCCGACCAGATACGCCAGTAGAATCAGCCAGCCAATAAACGCTCGCGGATCGAGGTTGCTCCATACGGCGAGCGAACCAGCAACGCACCACAGAGTCGACTGCTTTCCCGTCTGCGACCACGAGTGCAACCCACGCAGCATCCAGGCGACGCCAAGCAATGTCACCATTTGTGGCAACGCGGCGAATTGCAGATTGGCCATCAACAACGCGACGCCCACGCACACCGACGTCCACCAGGTCGGAAGATCGTCGCGGGTGATGCCGTGCAGAAAGTAGAACGTCACGCTGGCCGAAACTGCGGCAAGTAATGAAAGCCCTGCCGCACCACCAACCCCGTACACACCTGCAATCACCAGGTCGAACAGCCAGCCCAGGTTGACCCACGGACGTTCCGTGGCCGTGTAGGAAAAGACGTCGTTGGCGGGCGGCAGAATTCCGTTGGAAGCAAGATGCTCGCCGGTCCGAATCCGCACCAGCGTGACAGTGTCCGAAATGTGTCGGCATCCGAGCAGAAACGCGAGCAGGATCACGACCCACCGTAACATGAAGTCACCGCGAACTGCTTCGTCCTCGACAATTTCCGGCGACAGTGGCTCCCATTCAGGAAGGTCGTCGTCGATATCAGCAGGTGCCTCATCCGAAGATGATTCGGCTGATTCGCCAGACGCAGGCTGGGAGTCAGATTGAGACTCGTCGTCAGCTGGCACGCTCACATCGCTGGAACTGGAAACTTCGTCGGGAGTCAGCTCGGCATCGTCCGAAGCAGCCGAGTCCGGGTCTTTGGGAACTGTCACGAAAGCCTCTGAACTGTGGAAATGGAAGGGCCGATTGAAAACGGTGAAATGAAATCTGCGAGATGAAAGCGGTGCAGACTACGATTCCGGGCGGAGCAGAATCAACAACAGACAACAATTCATCCACCGCCGATGTTCACATCCGGTCGGTCCATGCCGGCTTGTTGCGTAATCGAAACATTCGGCATCATTGACCGAGTGGTCGACCGAGACCGCAGGCTACTTCAGAAACCCGCTCCGCTGCTGGCAGTTCTTTGTGACTTCGTCGTTCAAGCTGTCGTCCAGAGCGAGAATCTTTCGCAGCTCCGCGTTCAGCGATGCCTGGACCGATTCAGACAGCAGCTCACGCTGATATTGCTGCTGAGGCTTGTCCCGACGCGCATAAAAGGCGTGCAGCGCCGTTCTGGAGCGGTCCGTACGGTTCACCGTACCGCCGTGCCAGGCGTGAGCGTTCATGACCACAACCGTTCCCGCCGGGCCGGTAATGATCTCTTCGTCGGGATGCGGCTGCGACGGATCATCCATCGCGTCCTGTGGCAACTGTTTCCAGCGATGCGAACCCGGCACAACTCGGATCGGGCCATTCTGCGTT
Source organism: uncultured Planctomycetaceae bacterium (assembly GCA_963976765.1). Classification (GTDB taxonomy): domain Bacteria; phylum Planctomycetota; class Planctomycetia; order Planctomycetales; family Planctomycetaceae; genus JABMPE01. Next base: position 126,588 of record CAXBME010000013.1, on the reverse strand, counting down.
GTGAAGTCGTCGAGCATCCACACCGAGTTGCACACCCAGTAACCCTTTTCGTCGGCGATCGCTCCCATGTCGGCGTGCAGCGGCTGGCTGATTCCGTTGTGAGGATTCGCCGACCGAGCGTTCAGACTGCTGAGTTTGAACTCGGCTCCGAGCACCAGTTCGAGGAAACGCAGCAGTCGAGGATCGGCGACAACACGCTGAAAAACCTCACCCTTGTTGACGAGATTTGCGAGTCGCCGACTGCCGGTTTCCGTCTTAAACTCGGAACCGGCTGCTTCACCTTCGGATTCGAATTGCCGTTCCGTTGCCTGTTGAAGCTCAGCCAGCCAGCCCGGATCGATGAACTCTTCGAGCACGATGAAGCCTCGTTCGTCGAGTTCGCGTTTGGCCTGACTCAAATCTGGAAGCGGCATCGTGATCGCTCCACTGTCTGCCGCAGGGTGGGCAGGGCCCAACATAATATGATCGTTCTGGTGGGCGGTGTTCACCCTTCGGAGTCATCTAACTCAACAGACTCTTCGCGACGACTTCGCGAGCGTCTTCGAAGAACGGCTGCCACTCGATTTCCGGAGACTCATCGCGGAGGCAATTCCGAACGGCCTGCAGCGTGTTGCGAGCCATGTGCGGACACCGGTTACAAGCACACGTTTCACCGGTCGAAGTCATGATGCCGGGCACGGGAATGTACTTGTGCTGCGGAGCCGACTTTTCCAATGGATGGATCATGTTCGCTTCGGTGGCGATCAAAAATGTCTGCGGCTCGGCCAGAGACATCACGTGCCGGCGCATGGCTTCCGTGCCGCCGATGAAGTCACTGATTTCGAGAATATTCTGCGGACATTCAGGATGCGCGAGCACCGTGCAGCCTTCATTCTTCCTCTTCGCCGTGAGCAGATCCTGAATGCTGAAAACTTCATGAACCATGCACGAGCCGGGCCACAGGATCATCGGGCGACCGGTCACTTCCGACAGATACCTGCCAAGGTGCTGGTCCGGAGCGAACAGAATTTCTTTGCCTGCGGGAACGCGTTCCACAATTTCGCGAGCGTTTCCGCTGGTCACGATCCAGTCGCACAACGACTTCACCGCTGCCGACGTGTTGATGTACGCAACCGTTTCGAAGTCGCGGCCTTCCGCTCGAAGCTCATCCTGAAATTTTTTCAGCGCTTCCGGCTGACAGCTTTCGGCGAGCGAGCATCCAGCCAGCATGTCCGGCAGCAGAACCCGCTTTTCGCGATTCAGCATCTTGGCCGTTTCCGCCATGAAGTGAACACCGCTGAAGAGGATCGTCGACGTTGTCACGGTCGTCGCATCGCGAGCGAGTTTCAGACTGTCGCCAACAAAATCCGCCACATCCTGAATTTCTCCATCCACATAGTAGTGAGCCAGGATGCTGACATCCTTGTCGCGTTTGAGCTGCTCGATTTCTTCGATCAGATCAAACGGATCTTCTTCAATTTCAGTCAGAACACCCGGCACACCAACAGACATCACTTGACTCCAGAATCCGGCACTTGAACGACCGAATCGAAACGGGTTTTGAATTCCTGAACAGTTACGTCGAAGTATTTGCTCGACGGACTCACTAACAGATCCGGAAGACTCATCGTGAGTTCGGACAAGGTACCCAAAAAAAAATACCGTCGCTACGATCCCCCGACCCGCGTCGCTGAAAACGGCATTGGCACACGCTGGTTCTGGCAATTACGGCTGCACGATCAATCGGCCGCCGCCCCGGCGACCTCTTCGCGAATCCGGTTGGAACATGAATTCCGAAGTCGATTTTTCAAGAGACGAACATTTCCAGCGATTGCTTGCGCGAAAACCGTGCAGCCTGACGATGATCAATCTTGAAATCGCCCGAGACGCTTATCCGGAACTCGACTTTGTCAGAACGCTGAACTGGTTCGATCAGCGGCGGCAGGAACTGACTGGCCACTTCCGAGGAATGCATTCCGTACAGGAGCAACTGGAAACGCTGGCTCAATCAATCTCGATCGACCACGAAGTGACGGGGTCGGAAGCAGCCTACCGCAACGCCGACGGCAGTTTCCTGAATCGAGTCATCGAAACCGGTCAGGGGATCCCCATCAGTCTATCGCTACTTTACATGGAAGTGGCCGAGCGACTTGGTCTGACGCTTTCCGGAATCTCGTCGCCGCTGCATTTCCTGACGATGGCCGAAACGGTGACCGGGCGAGTCTTCCTCGACGGATATTCCGGCGGTCGTTTGCTGACCGAGGAGGAAACGGTCGACTGGCTTTGCGATCTGACCCGAATGCGCCCCGAGCAGGTTGAACGAAGCCTGCAACCGGCTGACGACCGAACCATCGTCATTCGAATGTTGAACAACCTCTGCACCCTGTACGCCAGCAACGAAGACTGGTCGTCCGCCTGGACTGTGCAGAACCGGCTGGTCGCCATCAGCCCGGCCAGCTATCCACTGCGGCGCGACCTGGCCCTGATCGCGTTCAAAGCTCAACACTCGGCAACGGCGGCAAGACTTCTAAAGTCGCTCTTGAACACATGCCCGAATGAAGATCGGGAATTTCTCACCAGCCAGCTCGAACAAGCTCAACGAGATATCCCTCGCTGGAACTGAATGAGCAACTTGCCGCGACTTTTGAATGAAGGCGGACGACGACCGTGGCTCGAATCCTGATCGTCACTCCGGCTCCAAAGGGATCCCGCAAGGGGAACCGCGTCACCGCCAGCCGATGGTCGCGACTCCTCAAAGCCAGCGGACATGCTGTCATCATCGCAGAAGAGTTCACCAGCCAGCGTTGCGATGTTCTGATCGCATTTCACGCTCGCAAGAGTGCGCGATCCATCGAACGTTGTTTCAACTCGGAACCGGAAACTCCGATCGTGCTCCTGCTGACCGGCACGGATCTCTATCGAGATCTCCATCGGAACAAGTCAGCAGCGGATTCACTGAACAGAGCAAACCGCATCGTGCTTTTGCAAAGCCACGGGATTCACGAGCTGCCAGATAATCTGCATTCAAGAGTTCGTGTCATTGTTCAGTCAGCAGAGCCACCGAACCACCGACCTCAGCCACTGAAGCGAGACTTTGAAATCTGTGTCTCGGGACATTTGCGACCGGTCAAAGATCCGTTCCGAACAGCCCTGGCATCCCGCCAGCTTCCCGACGATTCGAAGATTCAGATCACCCACATCGGCTCGGCACTGATCCCAGGTATGCAGCGCCGAGCGATCGCCGAAGTGGCCCGCAACGACCGATACAGATGGCTCGGCGAAGTCTCAAACGCAAGAGCCCGCAGGCTGCTGGCACGCAGTCGGCTGCTCGTTCTCTCATCAAAGATGGAAGGCGGAGCCAACGTCATCTCCGAAGCCATCGCCGCGTCGGTTCCGATTCTCGCGTCCAGAATCTCCGGATCGATCGGGCTTTTGGGAGAGGACTATCCCGGCTATTTCGATTTCGGAGCGACGAAGCAACTCGCAGACCTGATGTACCGCTGCGAGCGCGATGGAAAATTTTACAACTCGCTGAGGTCACACATTCAGAATCTCGCCCCGCAGTTCACGCCGCAGCGAGAACAGGAGTCTCTTCGGCAGCTGATCCTCGATGTTCTCAACGGCTCGTCTACTGATAAATGTCACATCGTTTGAACCACGAAAGTCACGAAATGGCGAGGAAAACCCGGGAAGCATGTTCCGTGTTTTCCGTTCCTTCCGTGGTTAATTCCACGGTTGACTCCTTCAGACAGTGCCTGCCCCAGACAGTGCCTGACCTGCACAGTTTCCCCGAGACGCACCCTGCTGCGTTCCGGCAAGGACTCAGGCGAGAATATCGTCGATGACTCGACCGTGGACGTCGGTCAGGCGAAAGTCCCGGCCTGAGTAGCGGTAGGTCAGCTGGCGATGGTCGAAGCCCATCAGGTGCAGAATCGTTGCGTGCAGGTCGTGCAGGTCAACTTTGTTTTCCGCAACCGCCATCCCGAAGTCATCAGTCGAACCGTACGTCATGCCCGGTCGAATTCCGCCTCCGGCCATCCACATGGTGTAACCATCGATGTGATGATCGCGGCCAACCTTGTTGAGGTCTTTTGAACCGGACTGTGTCGTCGGAGTACGGCCCATTTCACCGCCCCAGATAACCAGCGTGTCTTCCAGCATGCCGCGTTGCTTCAGATCGGAAAGCAGCGCCGCGATCGGCTGATCGGATTCCCGGCAGAGCTGCGTGATGCGAGGCACGATTGCTCCGTGATTATCCCAGGGCTGACCGGCTCCGTGATAGATCTGCACGTAACGCACCCCTCGTTCAGAAAGCCGCCGAGCGATCAGCATGTTGCGTCCCTGGACCGTGTCTCCGTACGCCTCGCGGATGTGCTGAGGTTCCTGCTGAAGATCAAACGCGTCAGTCCCTGCCGTCTGCATTCTGAATGCCAGTTCCATCGTGTGAATGCGGCTGTCGAGCCGTTCGTCCCCCGGTCGCAGATTCATGTGTCGACGATTCAGAAACTGCGTCAGTGCGACTTGAGCGCGCTGTGAGCCCGTTCGAATGTCATCGCGAGTCAGATTCGGAATCAGTTCTCTGCCGGAAGTTTCCGTGTCGATGTGCGTTCCCTGATAAATGCCCGGCAGGAACGCGCTCGTCCAGTTGGTTGATTGAGCCGTCGGTAAACCTTTCGGACACAGCACGACGAAGCCGGGCAGTTCGTCGCTCTCATTCCCCAACCCGTACAGCATCCATGAACCAATCGACGGGCGAGGCAGCGTTGAATGCCCGCAGTTTGTCAGCAGCAGCCCCGGAGTGTGATTCGCAATTTCACCCTGCATGGATCGAACGATGCAAAGGTCATCGACGTGTCGAGCAACGTTGGGAAACAGTTCGCTGACCGGCTGCCCGCATTCGCCGTACTTTTGAAACTTGAACGGCGACCCGAACAGAACACCGACACGATTCCGCTGAGTCGGCTGCAACTGATCGCTGATCGACTTCGGCAGAGGCTCGCCGCTGAGCCGTTGAACTTCCGGTTTTGGATAAAATGTGTCGAACTGCGACGGGCCTCCGTTCATAAAGAGATGGATAATCCGCTTCGCTTTCGGCGGATGATGTGGAGCGCTGGCCACGAGCGGCGAGATTGATTTTTCACGCCGAGCGGGTGCAGCAACAGCCTCGCCATCATTGGCGAGCAATCCGGACAGCGCCAGTGACCCCAGACCAAGTCCGCTGCTTTCAAGCAACTCGCGACGAGACCAGCCGTGCCATTGATTGGAAAGATGTTGCGGATTCATCAGAAAACTCAGTCAGGCAGGTAGTAACAAATTTTGTCTGCCACAAAGGACTCAGAGAATGCTTCATACAAACTCTGTGTCCTCTGTGCTCTCTGTGGCAACTCTGATTCAGAAACGACTTCAGTCAACGTATTGAAACTCGTTGCTCATCATCAGCGACTGGGCAACGAGTGGCCACGTGGATGCTCGTCGTTTCAAATCGTTCGGCGTGGTGAATCGAGATTGAAGCTCGACGAACTTCAAAACGCGTTCGGTTTCCAGCGGCGCGGGAATTCGCTGGAAGATCAATTCAAACAAGGCGGCGACGCGTTCTTCGTCCGTCGTGCATTCTCGAAATTCGGATGTCTCCGTAATCGCCACCGTTTGGTCGATGACGAAAGGAGCATTCATCGTGAACAGAGTCTGCGGCGCGACGATGCTTTCGCCTCGCTTCGACTGGCTTTGCAGCGGAGTCGGAAAGTCAAATGCCCGCAACGTTGGATCAAGATTAAACCGATTGATGTATCCATAAATGGCTCGTCGGCGAGTGTACCCTTCGGACCAGAGTTGCCCAGCTCGCCCACGAGGCGTCGAGTCAAGCTGCTTCGATACAGTCAGCAGGCTGTCGCGAATCGCCTCGATCGAAAGATGCTTCCGGTTAGCCCGCCACAGGAGTCGGTTCTGAGAGTCAACACTGGCGGCCTTCTCGCGGTAGTCGCTGCTCTGCTGATAAGTCTGTGTCAGAACGATTGTTCGAACCAGATGTTTGATCGACCAGTCGTTCGCGACGAAGTCCACGGCCAGCCAGTCCAGCAGTTCCGGATGCGTCGGCGGCGAACCTTGCAGACCAAAATCCGACGGCGTGTCGACGATGTGTGAACCCATCAGGTAACCCCAGACACGGTTCACAAAAACGCGAGCCGTCAGAGGGTTTGTCGGATCGACGATCTTCTCAGCGAGTTGCAGCCTCCCACTTGAGTTATCGGGAAACGGATTCTGCTCAGCATCAATGATCTTCAGAAATCGGCGAGGGACTCGTTCCCCAGGGTTGCCGGCATCACCCCGGATAAACACGACGGGCTCCAGCGGTTTCGGACGCTCCATCACTCTCATGGCTCGGGCCGGCGCTCCATGATTGAACAGCAACAGTTCGGCCAGTTCCGTCTCGCGAATCTTCTGTGAGATCGAACGGTTGTTGTTCTTCGCTTTGCTGTTTCCGGCCTTCGTAACCTTCGCCTCAATGGCGGCACGCTTCGCTTCGTAGTCGGCGAGTTCTGCTTCGGTCGGCTCGTAGCCGGGCACCAGTGGTTGCTTCTTTTCATCGAGCGGGTCTACACGAACCAGCGACGCGAAGATGCCTCGCAACGAGTAGTAGTCTTTGGTCGGAATCGGCTCGTACTTATGATCGTGACAACGAGCACACGCAGCGGTGACGCCCAGCAAACCGCGCGTCGTTACATCGATCAGGTCGTCGAGCGATTCCAGTGGATCGCGGTTGGCAAACGGTCCGCCAGCGAGAAATCCAAGAGCCGCCATCTCGGCATCGCCCGGTTTGAAACCGATCAGGTCCGCGGCAAACTGCTCTTTTACGAAATCGTCAAACGGCTTGTCACTGTTCAACGAATCGACAACGTAGTCTCGCCAGGTAAAAGCAAACGGGAAGTAATGCGGAGTCCTCGTGTCGGGTCGGTAGGCACTGTCAGTATCCGCGTACCGAGCCACGTCCAGCCACATTCGACCGAGGTGCTCGCCGAAGTTTTTAGAATTGATAAGCCGGTCAACAGCTTCACGGATTGCGGTCGGCCTGTCTGTCGCGGCAGCTTCGACAAACTGGTCGACATCGCCCATCGTCGGCGGCAAACCATTCAGGTCGTAAGTCAATCGTCGAATCAGCGTTCGAGAATCAGCTTCTGCCGACGGTTTCAGGCCTGCGGCGGCGAGCTTCGCGAAGACAAACTGGTCGATCGCATTTTCGTTCCAGTCCTGACGTGCCGCTTCCGGCGGAGTCGTCGCGTTGACAGGTTGAAATGCCCAGTGATTTTCTGCCTGTTCGAAGAGATGTTCCTGGTCACCGAGCCGCGAGAATTCAGAATCGCCGAGATCGATCTTCGGTCCCGGAGCCCCAAACCTCACCCACTGCTCCAGCAGTTTGATCTGCTCAGGTTTCAGTTTTTCTTCCGGCGGCATCTGCAGATTTTCGTCGGCATACCGCACGGCCCTGATCAGCAACGAAGCATCCGGCTCGCCGGGAATCACGGCCTTGTTGGTATCTCCACCTTCGAGCCAGCCGGAACGACGATCCAGCAGCAGGCCGCCTTGACGTTCACCGGCTTCTTCCGAGTGACACTCGTAGCAATGCCTGATGAGCAACGGTCGGATCTTCTTTTCGAAGAACACGGTTCCCTTGTCGTCATCCCCGGCCCGAGCGTCGACCAACTGCAGGAGCAGCAGAGAAAGCAGGGCGACTATTGTTCTGAACTTTGTCATCGGTTGTAACGACAGCCTCAATTCGAACGGAGTCCTTGTGGAACAGTTGAGATCAACCATAGAAAATATGGAATCACACGAAAAAGAGAACCATGAATTACACGGTTAAACATGAATGCTTTACTGTGGTGTCCATCGCCGTCTGTGAAAAGTCAGTACCATTCGTGCCTGATGAATCATTGCAGTATTAGCCGCGCTGTGAACTTTGAGGCTGATTGGAAAGTCATCCACGAGGCAACCTGCGGATCAGCTGTTCCTTAATTCAAACATGCCACGTTTATCACGATTCTGACCAAAGAAACAACCGCTCCATGGAAATCACCGCTTACCACGAATCCGGCCATGCGTTGATGGCGGTGCACGTTGGAGCGGAAGTTCACTCGGTAACCGTCGACCCGGACTGGGACGATGGTCCGAAACGGTTCGGCGATACGCAGATTTTCTGGGATACTGCAGGGCTGTCGGAACGCGAGTATTGCGAAAAACGAATCCTCGTCGCGCTGGCCGGGCCGGTCGCCGAGATGCTCTACACCGGCGACGCGTTTCACCCCGGCATGGTTTCTGAATGGGCAGCCGACTGGGCCGAAGCCTGGCAAGCCGCTGCGTCGATTCATCCAGATCAGAAAAAGCGACTGACGTTCCTCGAACAAACTTCCGCCGACCTCTATCGACTGCTCAACGGTGACAATTTCTGGTCAGCACTGGCTGCCCTTGCCGACCACCTGCTGGCTCATGAAACGCTCGAATCAGATGAGGTCGTCGACATTGTCGAGCAATGGCTGCCTGGGTAGGCCAGCTCCTGCCTGTCGATGCTTCACAGACATCAGCTTGCCGAGGGATCGGGAACCGGAAAGAATGACTACCCGACGGTTCTCACCGCGCCGCGTACGATATCAGTTCCCGCCACTGCAACCGGAGTCTGCCCGATGAACAGCCAGTCAATCTTCACTCGTCCGAATATCACACGCCGGGAGATGCTCATGACAACGGCAGCCACGGTGGCTGGAGTCGCCGCTCTTCCTGGAAGTCTCACCGCCGCCGAATCTGACAAAGTTACTTCTGACAAAGACGCTGGCTGGATCGACGCACATTCTCACATCTGGCCGCCAACCGTCGACAAGTACCCGCTTGAACCGGGGAAGACCGTCGCTGACCTGGCACCGCCGAGTTTCACCGGGGAAGAACTGATGGCGATCGCTCGCCCTGTCGGCGTTCGGCGAGTCGTCCTGATTCAGCACAACGTCTACCACGGTTTCGACAATTCGTACCTCGTTGATAACTGGAAGGCTCACCCGGATCGTTACCGCGTCGTCGGCATGGTGGATTCTCGAAAGCCGGGTTCCGGAAATACCATGCGAGCGCTGCACAGGACCGGCGTCACCGGGTTTCGCATCACTCCGTCACGTCTGGGAGCAGACTGGCTGGACACTCCCGGCATGGCCGAAATGTGGGAGACTGCTGCCGAAACCGGACAGGCGATGTGCGGTCTTATCAATCCGTCTGACCTGCCCGCCTTCGATGCGATGTGCCGAAAGCACCCCGACACGCCAGCCGTCATCGACCACTTCGCCCGCGTCGGCATCGACGGGAAGATCCGTAAGAAGGATCTCGACAACCTGTGCGTCATTGCGAAACACAAAAAGACGCACGTCAAAATCTCAGCGTACTACGCCCTTGGCAAAAAGAAGCCGCCGCACGATGACCTCGTCCCCATGATCAAACGCCTCTACGACACCTTCGGCCCCGAACGTCTGATGTGGGCCAGCGACTGCCCGTACCAGCTCAACGACGGAAACAGCTACGAAGCTTCGATCTCGTTGATCACTGACCGCATCGACTTCCTGACCGAATCCGACAAACAATGGCTGCTCCGCAAAACCGCTGAGAATGTTTTCTCTTTTTCGTAGTTCAGAAGCAGGTCACGGACCGGTATTGAGATTGCCAAAGGAGAGTCACCGCCATGAGAGTCGCAGTTTTCAGCACAAAGAAGTACGACCAGGAATACCTCAACGCAGCCAACGATTGTCATGAGCATTCGCTGGAGTTTTTCGAAGCACGACTCACCGAAGCTTCAGCACCGCTGGCTCGCGGCTTTCCCGCCGTCTGCGTTTTCGTCAACGATGTTGTGGACGAGGCAACATTAACGGACCTGGCCGCGCATGGTCTGAAAGTCGTCGCTCTTCGTTGCGCCGGCTTCAATAATGTTGATCTGCCTGCGGCAGCGAGGCTTGGCGTTCAAGTTGTCCGAGTGCCCGCTTATTCGCCGCACGCCGTTGCGGAACACACCGTCGCACTTCTACTGGCTCTGAATCGGCGAATCCACCGAGCCTTCTCGCGAGTCCGTGAAGGCAACTTCTCACTGAACGGGCTGATGGGTTTTGACCTGCACGGCAAGACGGCCGGCATCATCGGCACGGGGCGGATCGGAATTCTGGTCGCCCAGATCCTGAAGGGCTTCGGCTGCGAAGTGCTCACGTACGACGTCTGCGAAAATTCCGAAGTCGAGCAGATCGGTGCTCGGTCGGTGTCTTTGAACGAGCTGTTTGAGAAGTCCGACGTGATCTCTCTGCACTGCCCGTTGACCCCGGAAACGCACCACCTGATCGATTCAGAATCCATTGGCCAGATGAAGCAGGGAGTCGTTCTGCTCAACACCAGCCGAGGCGGCATCGTCGACACCGACGCCGTGATCGCCGCGCTGAAAACCGGTCACGTCGGAGGCCTGGCCATCGACGTCTACGAAGAAGAAGCCGACCTGTTCTTCGAAGACCTGTCCAGCCAGGTCATCCACGACGACGTCTTCGCCCGCCTGCTGACCTTCCCCAACGTCCTGGTCACCGGCCACCAGGCCTTCTTCACCAAAGAAGCCATGGAACAAATCGCCGCCACAACCCTCTCGAACATCGCCGAAATCGAATCCGGAGCCGCCTGCCAGAACACCGTCCACGCCGCCAAAGTGTTCAACAAGAGTTGATCAGTTTTGTGCATCAGGGCGCGTAGGCTGGGTCTCGACCCAGCATCGGCACAGCATTGCTGGGACACGTCCCAGCCGACATCACTTTTCGACATTGAATGCCTCAGTGACTGAGTTCCAGTCACGACCAATTCTCAGGTCGTCGATATGCCACAGAGCATCTACTCCAGTGGAAAGTCGAATACTTGCCACGTCAGCCTGTGCGAAACAATTTCCTGTCGTCAACACGGTCCAGTCTCTTGCCAAGATCGTCCTGCCATTTAACGGTGGTTCTACAATTGGCTCACGCTTAGTAAAGATCTTCATCAGCGCCCATACACACTGATCTCGTCGCAGAATTGTCACCACGCAAAGACGAACCTCATCATTCGAGAGTTGAAGGCGTCCCATGGAAAGACCTTCATCCACGATGTATGGATCACCTTGTCCATAGAAGCCAAAAGAAAAACACTTATCCTTTATCAATCGGGCAGGATCGCTCGGCTCCAAAGTCACTCTCAGTTGCCCTCTTTTTCCTTTTTCGACTGGAGCTCCCTGAGCTAGAAAACTGATGCATACTTTGTCCGTATCTCCAAGAATAATTGGTTCGTCGAACTGACTTCGGACGGATGCTCCGTTTGCAAGTTCCAACACGCAGCGCTTCCGCACAGGTTCCCCGAATTGGAAATCACTTGGAGCATCCACAAATTGGAGCTCCTCCGCGCCGCTATCACACGCAAACTGCCAGCATCCACTCCAGCCAAAACTTAAACCCTTGTCGCTCGGCTGGCCTGTGACTTCATCGAAAGCCTCATAGGCAAAAAGTGTGCTTTCCGCTTGCCCGCCACGCGCAGAAAAATGGTCCTCATCTGTTCGTTTCGTCGGCTCTTCGAAACTTGATTCGCATGACAGACCCAAAAAGCAAGCTGCCATCCCAACGGTGAATTGAGCCAACAAATGCCAGCGATCTCGAAATTTCATTTCCAGACGCCTTCTATTTGTTTAATTCGTCACGCAAGCGGTTTAGTTCGGCGAGGGCGGCGAGGGGGGTCATTTCTTCGATCTTTAACCGGCGGATTTCGTCGAAGACGGGGTGGTCCTCCACGACGAAGAGGGACAACTGGCGGGCGTTGTCTTTTTTGGCGGGGCGGACCGGGACGGTGGGTTTGCCGGATTCGTCCAGGTGGTCGTCTTCCAGAGTTTTCAGGATGACGGCGGCGCGGTCGACGACGTCGCGGGGGACTCCGGCCAGGCGGGCGACGTGGATGCCGTAACTCTTGTCGGCGGCTCCTTCGACGATGCGATGCAGGAAGATGATGCCGTCGCCCTGTTCGTGAACAGCGACGTTCCAGTTGGAGGCGTGCTTGAGCGTTGACGTCAGGTCGGTCAGCTCGTGGTAGTGTGTTGCGAAAAGCGTGCGTGACTTCAGCACGTCGTGCAGATGTTCGGTCACCGCCCAGGCCAGCGAGATGCCGTCGTAGGTGCTGGTGCCTCGTCCAATTTCGTCGAGAATGACCAGACTGCGTTCGGTGGCCGTGTTGAGAATTCGGGCGGTCTCGGTCATTTCGACCATGAACGTACTCTGGCCTTTGCCGAGTTCGTCACTGGCGCCGACTCGCGCGAAGACTCGGTCGGCAATTCCGATGCGGGCTTCGCTGGCTGGCACGAATGACCCCATCTGAGCCATCAGTGTCAGCAGCGCCGCCTGCCGGATATAGGTACTTTTACCAGCCATGTTCGGGCCGGTGATGATTTGAACTCGACCGTGATGCTCGCCGCCGAGCAGCGCGTCGTTGGGGACGAACTCGCCGGTCGGTTGCAGCTTGTCGAGAACCGGGTGTCGGCCCTCGCGAATGTCCAGAATCGGCTCTTCTGTCATCTGCGGTCGTGTGTACCCCTGCGCGACTGCCAGCGTTGCCAGCGCAGCCAGCACGTCGACTTCGGCAATCACTTCGGCGGTATTTTTCAGACGCGTGACATGTTTGGCGACTCGTTCACGCAACGACGAGAACAATTCCTGTTCGAGGCTCTTCGATTCGTCTTCAGCCCTCAGAACTTTCTCTTCGTACTCCTTGAGCTGCGGCGTGATGAATCGTTCCTGATTCTTCAGCGTCTGCTTGCGGATGTAGTCTTCCGGAACTTTGTCACGGTTGGCGGCGGATACTTCCAGGTAGTATCCGAAGACTCTGTTGAAGCCAACCTTCAGATTGCTGATGCCGGTTCGCTTCATTTCTTCGGCCTGGTACTTCGCGATCCACGACTTACCGCCTTTGGCCAGATCACGCAGTTCGTCGAGTCTGGCGTTGTAGCCATCCCGGATCATGCCACCGTCGGTCGTCAGCAGCGGTGGATCGTCAGCGAGCGCCGTTTCGATATCCGCTCGCACTTCCGCGCAAAGATCCAGATCGGTCTCCAGTAACTGCAACTGACCAGACTTTCGACCGGCCAGTTGAGCCTTCAACTTCGGCAGCAGCGCAAGTGTTCGGGCGAGGCAACCAAGGTCTCGCGGTGACGCTCGCAACGTGGCGACTTTGGCCGTCAGCCGTTGCAGGTCATAGACCTTGCCGAGTTCATCCCGGACGTCGCGAGTGAGCGGCAGGTTCTGTGTCAGCTCTTCGACGGCGTCCAGGCGAGCGTTGATCTGCTTAATGTCGATCAACGGGTTAGACAGCCAGTCGGCCAGCAGTCGGGCACCCATTGGCGAGACGGTCTCGTCGATGATTTCCAGCAGGCTGCCTTCCCGGCCACCTCCGCGAAGAGTCCGCGTCAGTTCGAGACTCGCCCGCGTTGCTTCATCGATGATCAGGTTGCGACCCTGTCGCCAGGGTTCGAGCCGGATGATGTGAGTCAGCGAACTTTTCTGAGTTTCCTGGACGTATTCGATCAGCGCTCCAGCCGCGACAACGCCCGGCGTGTCCGGTTCCAGATCGAAGCCTTCCAACGTCTTCAACCCGAAATGCTTCAGCAGAGTTTTCTGACAGTTGTCCGAGGCAAAACTCCAGGGCGGACGCTTCGTGACGAACATGTCGCGCAGTTGAAGCTTCGGCAGCAGTTCGTCTTCGCGGGCCGGGCTTTCTGAAACGAGCACCTCCGCCGGACGAAGCCTCGCCAGTTCGTCGGCCAGGTTGGCGAGTTCGATGTCAGAGGCAAAGAATCGCCCGGTCGACAATTCCAGCCACGAAAGTCCGACCAGCTTCCTGCCGACGAAGACGCTGGCCAGGTAGTTGCTTTCTCGTGGATCGAGCAGCGCCTCGTCGGTCAGCGTGCCCGGCGTAACGACCTGAGTGACCTCGCGTTTGACGAGTCCCTTTGCCGTTTTGGGATCTTCGACCTGATCACAAATTGCGGCGCGGTGTCCGGCTCGAATCAGTTTGTGGAGATAGTTTTCGAGCGCGTGATACGGGAAGCCTGCCATTGCGGTCGGGTTGGCCGAATTCTTGTCGCGACTGGTCAACGTCAGTCCGAGAACTTTCGACGCGATCTCGGCGTCTTCGTGGAAGAGTTCGTAGAAGTCGCCCATTCGGAACAGCAGGAGCGAGCCAGGATTCTGGCTCTTGACCTCCATGTACCGCTCCATCATCGGTGTGAGTTTTGTGCCGTCCTTCGAACTGGCCATCGTGGCGCGAGCTTTCCGTCGTGAGTGAATTCAGCAAGGTTTGCAGGAAATGGTCGTAAGGCTGATCGCAGGGTGGCCCAGCCAGAATGACTGGGCCACCCTCGGGATCCGCGAATCGTCTCCGGCCTGACGGCGGATTTCCACTCAACCGCCTCCCGCGAACTTCCTGCCTCGCTCAGACCTGCTGAATTTGCGGCAAAAAAGCGACGTTGACCCCATTTTCGAAACTGCCTTATAAACCGCCGCCGATGACACATGGCCAACGGAGTGGACCATGCGCGGGCACCGCCTGCTATATCTTGAATTGGAGTTATGCGATGAGTGAAGGGAATCACGTCGCCCGAGACGCCGCCCCAGATGAGTCTCCCGGAACGGAAACGACTCATGCTTCGGCTTTCGGATTAACCGCGTTTCAGCCTCGAAAAGCCGTCCTGATCGCTGCGGGCACCGCCGTCTGCGTACTGGTGGCAGGCCTGGCATTTCAGGCGTTTACATCGTCCAGCTCGGGAACAGCTGCCGAACGTCCGGCTCCTGGTCGTGTTCAGGTCGGCCCGCAGCCGCAGCAGGGCACCTCGGCCGCAGTCATCACGCGCGATGGCCGCAGCATCAAGATTCCTCTGAAGGATCTTTACGAGCGTTGTGCCATGCGAGTCGGCAACGAAGTGCTCGACAGCATGATCAACCGAGCGGTCATTCAGCTCGCATGCGAAGGCGCCGGAGTGGTCGTGACTCAGGCGGAAGTCGAGCAGGAAATCACACGCATCGCCAAGCAGTTCAACATTCCGGTTTCGACCTGGCTGCAGATGCTGCAAAGCGAGCGAAACATTACGCCCGAGCAGTACAGCACTGACGTGATCTGGCCGATGCTGGCTCTGAAGAAGCTGGCCGGAGACAAGGTCGAAGTGACTGATGAAGACATGCACAAAGCATTCGTCCGAAACTTCGGCTCGCGAGTCGAAGTGAAGATGATCATGCTGGACAACCATCGTCGAGCGAACGAAGTCTGGCAGAAGGCATCGCTGAATCCACAGGAATTCGATCGACTGGCTCGCGAACATTCAATCGACCCAACCAGCCGCGCGATGAATGGAGCTGTTCCGCCAATCGCCAAGTACTCAGGCAATCCAAAACTCGAACAGGCTGCGTTTAATCTGAAGCCGGGCGAAATCTCTGGAATCATCCAGTACGGGCACGGCAGCTTCGTGATTCTGAAATGTGAGGGCTACACCGAGCAGATCGTTCAGAACATCGAAGAAGTTCGCGAGCAACTGCACACCGATCTGGTCGAAGAAAAAGTCCAGGAAGGTGTTGCTCAGATGTTTGAGAACCTGAAGAAGACCTCAACCGTTGACAACTTCTGGAACCACACCCGGACCGGCAATATCAGCCAGGTGTCCGGCCAGGTCCAGCCAGGCTTCAACAACGTTCGACCAGCCGCCGCCACTCAGCCGGCAACGGGAACACTGCAGCGACGTTAATCCGCAGGGTGAGCACCGCCCACCGGGGAGACTGGATCTGGTGGGCAATACCCGTCTCACAGTTAAAACGCCTCGCAGGATCAATTGGTCCTGCGAGGCGTTTTTATTGTCGGAGTGTTAGACGTTTCGTCACAGAAATCTCGAAACTCGTCCGTTGGCCTGTTCGACAGGACCGTCTTCGTCGTCGACGAATTTCTCTTCCTGGCCGTACAGAAATTCCAGCTTCAGCAGGTCTTTCTCGATCAGCGATTCGGCAAACGTCGGCATGTAACCAGTCGGAGTCAGAGACCTGCCGTTTCGATAATTAAAGATGTCATGCACGACCAGGTCGTTGCGGTCGGGATCGTAGCCGGCGATTTCAGAGATCTGAGTAACCACTCGTTTACCGCCGGGCTTTCGGTCGATCTGGACGATGATGTCGATCGCCGAGGCAATCTGCCGCTGAATCGAAACGACGGGCAAATCGACTGCCATCAGCACCAGAATTTCCAACCGTTTCAGAACGTCGATCGTGCTGTTGGCGTGGATCGTCGTCATCGATCCGTCATGGCCAGTGTTCATAGCCTGGAGCATGTCGAGCGCTTCGGCGCCGCGACATTCACCGACGATCACCCGGTCCGGCCTCATTCGCAAAGCGTTCTTGACGAGGTCACGAATGTTGTACTCGCCGACGCCTTCGACATTGGCCTGCTTCGATTCCAGCGTGACGACATGTTCCTGATGAAGCTGCAGTTCGGTCGTGTCCTCGATCGTGACGATCCGTTCGCGATGCGGAACAAAACTCGACAGCACGTTAAGCATTGTCGTCTTACCGGTTCCCGTTCCGCCGCTGACCAGAATGTTCTTCCTGTCGACAACGCACGCTCGGATAAACATTGCGGCAGCCGAGGTGACCGACTGTTTCTCGATCAGATCGTCCATCGTGAATCGGTACGCCGGGAACTTTCGGATCGTCAGGCACGGACCTCGTACAGCCAGCGGCGGGATGATCGCGTTAACTCGCGAGCCGTCGGGAAGCCGAGCGTCCACCAGCGGCTGACTTTTGTCGATTCGCCGTCCGACGCCCGCGACGATTCGTTCGATGATCGACTCGGTGACCTTGTCTGAAAGAAATCGTCGTCCGGAAAGTTCCAGCACGCCGTCACGTTCGACATAAATCTGGTCGCTCTTAACGACCATGATTTCGGTGATGGTTGGTGCTCGCAAAAGATCCTGCAGCGGACCGAAGCCGAAGACAGTGTCCTTCAGATCTTTCTTGAGCCGCCGCAGAATGATGTACCGACTGAATTCCCGATGAAGGTGCGGGCGAACGAGCGGGAAGACGCCGGCAAATTTGTACTCAGTTCGTTGGATTTGCGAACTGAGATCCGGCTGGCCGTCCAGTTCCAATCGCTCCCGGATAAAAAGCATCAGATTTTCGAGTTCGGCCTCACGCTCTGGAACCAGTGTCTGCGGAACGTCGTACTCGTTCCACGTCAGCCGCGCGAGGCTGTCCAGCGTGCTTCGGTCACTTTCCAGAATCAGTTGATTGATCGTCAGATCTCGAAGGCTCAGACCGATGACCTCTTCCAGCAACGGAAGATTTTCCGGTCCGAAAAGATTCAGCTCGCGACAGACGTCTTCAATATGTCGTTCCAGCAGAAGGATGCTTTCGTTGTCGCCGAGCCGGTTGGCTTCGAGTTCGTACAGGTCGAACCGTTCGAGCAACCGACGATGAACCCGTAATTCAAGATCGGCCATGATCGTGCGAAGGTGAGCTTCCAGTTCCGCACGGCTGATCGGAGCGGCGTCTTCGGATTCGAACGTCAGCGTGAACGGCCCAATTCGAACCGTTTCTCCGGCGGCAAAGCCGACACTCTGACCGCCCATGACTTCCGTATCGCCGACCATGCAACTGTTGATGCCAACGTTTTCGAATTGAAGCTTTCCATCATCGCTACGGATGATGGCCTGCCGCTTGGACACCAGCGGGCTTTGCAGCGTCAGTACGTTAGCCCGGTCGCGGCCGATCGAGATCTCCGTCTCGTCGGTTTCAATCTGCTGACGCCGACTGTCGTGAACCTTGTTAAACCAGATTTTCATGTCGAACTATTAAACCACAGAGACACGTGGATCACAGAGGCTCAACAGAAAGACACTCTGTGCCCCTCGGCGTCTCTGTGGTAAAGATCCTTTGGTCGAATTTGAAAACGGAATCAGGTCGGTGGCTGATCGACTTTATTCAAAAAGTCTGCAAATCCTGGATCGACAGCTTCTTCTTCGATTTCGTCATCGAGGTAGTCATCTTCTTCCGAAAACTCGTCAACTTCGTCGGCCAGAAGTTCCATTTCGTCCTCATTCGAAGTGAACGCGTTTCCCGCGTCGACGACAACAGTTTCCTCATCGAAATCTGCATTATCGGTAACGAGCAAAGGCTCGGAGTCTGCTCCATCAGCCACGTCGACCGATTGTCTTTCCGTGGCGACAGAATTGTTTTCCGGCTCCGGTTCTTTGGATTTCTTTTTCTTTCCGAACATTCCGAACAGCGATTTCAACTTCCCCGATTGCGGCTCGGCGAGTACCGCGTTTTCAACAGACGGCTCGTCTGCGTTCAGGGCGGCGTCATCGGCTTCAGCAAACGGCTCGACGGCCAATTCATCAGCGACCTCATCGTCGGCAGGAAGCAGCTCATCGGCGTCAGCCGGCTCAGGAATGGCCTCGATCTCAGAGTTTCCCTGCGCCAGCCCGGCGGCAACCTCGATCGCTGATTCTTCGATCGATTCCGTGTCCGGTTCGACCACCGGGTTGCTTGCTGCTGGCAACGGCTCTTCCAGAACAGACGCAACCGGTTCTGGCGAAACAGGCAACGATGCCGTGCTTTCAAACTCGACCTTAATCACCAGTGGTCCGATGCGGACGATGTCCCCCGAAATCAGCGGTGTGTCAACGTTCGGCTCCGTTTTCTGGCTGTTGATAAACGTACCGTTGCCGCTGCCGAGATCCCGCACGGCAACTTCCAATTCGCCAATCACCAGCCGGCAGTGCTGTCGGCTGACATCGTTCGAGAGAACTTGCAGGTTACAGTCCTTCCCTCGTCCGATGACGACGTCGCGTTCAACAACGACACATTTCTCTGGTTTCTTTGGTGCACGGACGAGAAGTGTGACCTTCATAGTAAATTCCTCTTCGCAGCGATTCGTGTTTTCTGGTTTATACTTCGTGGTTCATAATTCGTTCGTAGCACCACGTCTGTCATAGCTCCAATGAGTCGGACAAGCCGAGCGTCTCCATCCGGCGATAGAGGCTTGGCCGCGTAATTTTCAGCAGTCGAGCGGCATTCGCTTTGTTGCCCTTTGCCACTTCGAGAGCCCGCTCAATCTGCTCGCGTTCAATCCGTTCCAGCAGTGGTTCCAACGCTTCGATCGGGCCAGCAGAAACCGGCCCCAGTCGCTGAGCATCCAGCCCCGTCCGGAGCCGAAACGGCAGATGGTCCGCGCGAATGATCGGACCGTCCGAACTGCACAACGCCTCATAAATCACTTCGTCAAGTTCGTCGAGATTTCCAGGCCAGTTGTACTCTTCAAACTGCGACCAGACTTCCGACGAAAATCCGGTTGCCTGCTTCGCGCGACCATGATTTTTCTGTTCGAGAAAATGCTGAGCGAGAATTTTCAGGTCGCCCATTCGGTGCCGCAACGGTGGAAGTTCAATCTGCAGCGAAGTCACCAGATAGTAGAACTCGTCCGAAATTCGCTCATCAGTACGAGCGGCATCAAGGCCAACGCGACTCGACGAAAGCAGCCGGACATTGGCCCGAAAGTCGGCACCGCGCGGAGTTGCCATGAAGTCGACCAGCCGCTGCTGAACATCGCGAGGCAAAGTGTCAACATCGTCCAGAAATACGCAGCCGGGCTGCAGAGCAGTAATCGGCAGACGCTCTCTCCAGTCGGCTTCGACGATTCTGCGAATCGCTTCGTGCAGCTCGCGAGGTGGCAGCAGTCGGCACTGAATCGGGACGAACGCCTGCTGTCCAAGATCGCTGGCGTAGTGAATTGTGCGAGCGACGTGTTCCTTCCCGGATCCTTTTTCACCGCTGATGTGAACCGTCGCTCGCGACTGACGCGCGGCTTTCACCTGGTCAATCACGCGTTTCATCGAAATGCTGCGTGTCAGAATCGAATCCTCGCCGTACTGCTGCCGCAGCCCGTGTCGAAGGGCGGCGAGTTCCGCGTGGACCTGCGTGACGATGCTCGTGTCCGGGATATGAGTCTTTGTTGGGACGCTTGTGACAATGCCCATGATGAATTCGGTCTGCCCATCTGAGTCGAGCGGGTAGAAGTGCACCATGCGCGACGAGATTTCGCCAGTCTTTCTGTGAACGAAGTGACGCACGACACTTCGCGATGCACCATCAAGTGTTTCCTGGGGAGGGCACAACGATCCGGTTAATGCTTCAACCAAAGTCGCGTTTCCGACCGAGGTGAATTCGCAAACACTGCCGGCAACTTCAGCCAGAGTCCAACCTGTCAGCGACTGACATCCATCGTTCAAAAAAACAACCCGACGCTGCGCATCCACCAGAAACACCGGTGACTCAACAGCGTTAATCGCCGCTTCGAATCGAATTTTTTTACGAGATGCCCGTTTCGCCACGTTGCTTGTCCGACCGTTGTTGAATTCACATGCCTGCTCAGGATCTACTTTACATCGTACCAGCGGTTCAGAATGAAAGCTCCAACGATGCTGACTGCACCAAAGATTGTAATCCCGAGCAGCGTCGACGCGATCACTGCGGCGAACAGTTCGTCGGTCCGCATCTGGCTGGTATTTCGTCCGATCAGAAATCCGAGTCCATAATCGTTGACGCCGAAGCCCGCGAAGTATTCTCCGACCAAAGCTCCCACAACAGACAATCCGCTCGACGTCCTCGCTCCGGTGATCAGATGCGGCACGGCGTTGGGCAGTCGAAGCTTCAGCCAGATCTGCCAGCGGCTGGCTCGGTTCAGACGGAACAGGTCGAGCAGTTCCGGATCGACAGCCGTCATGCCGGTCGTCGTCGACGTGATAATTGGAAAGAGACTGATGACGAACGTGATGATCACGATGCTGCGGAAGCCGGATCCAAACCAGTTAATCACCAGCGGGGCGATGGCCACAATGGGAACCGTCTGCAGAAAAATCGCGTACGGATAACAGCTGATTCGAATCAGCCGCGACTGAGAAAAGAAAAACGCAATCACGACGCCGGTGATCAGGCTGGCGGCGAAACCGGAAAGCGCTGCCGCGGCAGAAACTTTCGTCGCTGCCGCAAGCTTGCCGAAGGTCGACACAGCAGCCGAGGCGACTCGAATCGGACCTGGAACCAGAAATGGTTTCAGCTCAAACCACCACACGCAGAACTGCCAAAGGCCGAGCAGCACAACGAACAGAATCAACGGAGGAGCGACTGACCGAAAAAGCAGGGCGGTTTTCGATTTCGGAGCATCAGGCATCTTCAGTTGCCTCCGCTGTCGCGATCGAAACCTGCGTCCCCGCAATGCCGGCAGCGCGGCGCAAGTGGCCGCTGACAACTCCGGTCAGCCGAGCGAATTCCGGATCCGCACGCAGTTCGGGCGTCCGCGGAAAGTCGAACGGGATTTCGATCGATTCCAGAATCGTTCCAGGCGAACGGCTCATCACGAATACTCGCTGACTGAGAAACACCGCTTCGGAAACGTTGTGTGTCACAAAAAGTCCGGTCCAGCGTTTGTTCCACCACAGCCGCTGCAACTCTTCATTGAGCTGCTGCCGAAGAATGTCGTCCAGCGCGGCGAACGGTTCATCGAGCAGCATGATCTCCGGGTTGGTGACCAGCGATCGGGCCAGTGAAACCCGCATTCGCATCCCGCCGGACAGTTCCGAAGGCCGCTTCGCGGCGTCGTGCAAGGAAAGTCCAACCAGTTGAATCGTCCGCTCCACCAACTCGTCTGGCTCAACGTTGTTTGATGCCTTACCCGACTGGCCCAGCTCCAGTGGCAGCCGGACATTCCCCGCAACCGTCCGCCACGGCAGCAGGTTCGGCTCCTGAAAGACGAACGCCGCCTTGCATTGAGATCTGCCAGGCTCAGCGCCGTCCACAGTCAACCGCCCGGACGTCGCTGTGCGTAACCCGGCAATCAGTTTCAGCAGTGTTGACTTGCCACAACCAGACGGTCCGACGATCGAAACAAATTCGCCCTTCGCCACCGAAAGATCGATGCCCGCAAGACTCGGCAGCGCATCGCCATACGACATGCCAACCTGGCGAGCGATAATCTGTGGAGAGTCGGACATGCTGGAGTTTCAGCGTCTGGTGAATCGACTTCGGCGAACGATGCACCAGAGTATCGAAAATGCTCACGTAGATGCACGCAGCCCCAGAGAAACATCTCCAACGGAAGTCTCTGCGTGTTCTGTTCCCTGTGGTGAATCTCAGCACAGTCGAATTCGAATTTGAGAACGAATCCAGACTCGGTCTGATTTTCTTAGCGCCTTCGCGTGCCCCCTCGACAGCCTGATCTCTCGCAAAAATGCTACGTCGCGAAGTGCCAGAATTGTCGAACGCTTCTCCGATGATTTCCTCGCGGCTAATGGCACCGTCGTCGTGACTCGGCAGGCCGTTAGAGTCGACGTAAAGACAATCCTTGTCCCATCTCACGTCGATCTGTTTCCTGGACGGACCAAAGAACCGGGCGATCACTGGCTGTGCAAAAGCGGCAGCGGCCTGAGCATTCCTCGTTTGCAGAGCGAGCAGTCGAACGTTCGGAGCGGTATTCAACTGCTGAACCTGAAGCTGCAACAACTCAAGCCAAAAACGATCCGTGTCAGATAACTTACCAACCGGCTCCGCAGCAGATGCACCTTCATCCTCACCACTGCTGGCATGGTAATGTCCGGGATGCGCGAACACGGTCAAGTTCATTGCCAGCAGAGCAGAGATAACGCTGGCTGCCTTTAACAAAAGCTTCGTTTCATGGTTCTGTCCGCAGGTGCGACAGCAGGATCCTGATGCTTTGCGGACTCTTAGCCGCGACCGCGATTTCCGACAGACAGAGTAAGGGTCAACAATGTCAACAAAATGTTACACATTCCAGCTCCTTCGAGCGTCTCAGAAATCCAGAAGCCCGGATTCAATACCGGAAGCTTTGTCAGACTGCTCACAGCTGAAATTGGAGACTGAGACAAACCTTTGAACAGATCTCCTCCAACTGAACTGTGATTTGCTGGTGACGACCTATACTCCCGCCACTTCCTCGCAACGTCGGCACCGATACTCAAGGACTCAAAGTAGAAATGATGAACCAGGTTTACGGCCTGCAGAAGCTGTACGACTATCCGCTTCTGCATCGCAGCTCGACAAGGTTGCGGTGTTCATCGCGGGCCGCCGCCTCAGGGACGCCTGATCGACACTTGAGCCATCAGATTGACGGGGCGCTGTACGAGTTCTTCTGTGTTTCTTCAGCATTCGCGGAAGTTTTACTCAAATGGCGTCCCTCGATGGGCGATGGCCAGCACATAATGAATTCACGCTTCATGGCAATTCACAATCGGTAACCGCCCATCGGACATTGCTGAAATGTTTGATTACATCCAAACGTCAAAAACAAAGCGACGCGGTCGGGTGACCTTCGCGTTCCTGCTTCTGGCGTTTCTGTTGCCATGTTCGGGGTTTGCAGGTGTTCTGACGGCATCCAGCTCCGAAGCCGAAGTAGAATTCTTCGGCGACGAAGAATTCGAAGAGTGCCTGATCGTCGTTCAGAAAAACAGATCCGATCGACGATCGACAGGGCGCCCCAGGTGTCAGGCTCTGTGTCGTATCCTCGCTTCCCGAACGCGATACGCTGAAGTTTTTAACGAACGTGCGATCTCAGGCCACCGCTATCCCAACGGCCTGCTGGCTCCGATTCGCTGTTAATGGAGCCCCACGTCGATCGGAGTGGGGATATTCCTCTCGATCCGTGCGTACATCCTGAGTGGTGCCTGCATCTCTCCGCTGATCGACTCAACTGCCCGTCACGCCCGTTCGGCCTGGCCATTGCGTCGTCGCATCTTCCGCAACAATCGCGTCGGTCGTAAGCGGCCAGGAATGCGCGAACGAATTTCTGCGAACCACAAGACTTCCATCAGCCAACACCAGATATCAGATTCGAGATTCTGCCATGAGCCATCAGCTCGAAACGTTTGACAGCAACACGACCATTCGACCGCCGTCGACATTGAAACACGACCTGACTTCCGGGCTCGTCGTCTTTCTCGTTGCACTTCCACTTTGCCTGGGCATCGCGCTGGCATCCGGCGCTCCGCTGTTCTCCGGCCTGCTGGCCGGCATCATCGGCGGCCTCGTCGTGGGAGCAGTCAGTGGTTCGCACTCCAGCGTCAGCGGTCCGGCAGCTGGCTTAACGGCAATCGTTGCGACACAGATCGGGGTGCTCGGTTCGTTCGAAGCGTTTCTGCTCGCCGTTCTGATTGGCGGCCTGCTTCAGATCGGCCTCGGAGTAATGAAAGCGGGAGCGCTCTCCGCCTTCTTCCCGTCCAGCGTGATTAAGGGACTGCTGGCTGCCATCGGCGTCATTCTGATTCTGAAACAGATTCCTCACATTCTGGGACACGACACCGACCCCGAGGGCGAAATGTCGTTTGTTCAGCCGGACCATGAAAACACATTCTCTGAACTTGCAATGATCGCGAACGACCTTCATCCGGGCGCCGCGGTGATCGGGCTGCTGTCGATTGCAGTGCTTGTGTTCTGGGAAAAGCTGAAGCCCCTTAAGAATTCGATCATCCCTGCACCACTGGTCGTCGTGCTGCTGGGCGTCGGCATCAACGTGCTGTTCCGAAAGATCGGTGGCCGATGGTTAATCGAAGCAAGCCATCTCGTTCAGGTTCCGATTGCACAATCGGCGACAGACCTGATTGGCCTGTTTCAGTTGCCAGACTTTTCGCAGTGGAACAACCCGGCTGTGTACCTGGCCGGAACGACTATCGCGATCGTGGCGTCTCTTGAGACGCTGCTGAACCTGGAAGCCGTCGATAAACTCGACCCTCAAAAACGAGTTTCGCCTCCAAGTCGAGAGCTGATTGCCCAGGGCTGCGGAAACGTCGCTGCCGGACTACTTGGAGCCATTCCGGTGACGTCGGTTATTGTGCGAGGTTCCGTCAACATCGCGTCCGGAGCGAAAACAAAATTCTCCGCCATCTTCCACGGCGTTCTGCTTCTGGTCAGCGTCGCGTTTCTGCCGGTCTATCTGAACATGATCCCGCTCGCGGCTCTGGCAGCCATTCTCCTGGTCACCGGTTTCAAGCTGGCGAGCCCGAAACTCTTTCAGCAGATGTGGAATGAGGGCCGCTATCAGTTCGCGCCGTTCATTATCACGCTGGTCTCGATCGTCCTCACAGACCTGCTGATCGGAATCGTGATTGGTCTGGCAATCAGCGTGCTCTTCATCCTGAACAGCAACCTGCGTCGTCCGATTCGGCGAATCATCGAAACACGACTGGGAGGTGAGATCACTCGTGTTGAACTGGCGAACCAGGTCAGCTTCCTGAATCGTGCATCACTCGACGGACTCTTCAAGAATGCCGTATCGGGGTCGCACTGGTTGATCGACGCAACAGACACGGACTACATCGATCCAGACGTGCTGAGCTTGATCCGCGATTTCAAAGAGAAGTCTGGCCCGGCACGCGGTGTGAAGGTCAGCCTGCAAGGGTTCCGTTCAAGGTACCATCTGAATGACGATATTCGGTTTGCCGATTACTCAACACGTGAACTGCAGGACCAGGTCACGCCCGACCAGGTTCTTGATATTCTTCGAGAGGGAAACCGGCGGTTCAGCACAGGCAATCAGCTATCACGAGACTTTGTTCGGCAAGTCGATGCCACGGCTCAGTCGCAGACTCCATTGGCCGTCGTATTGAGCTGCATCGATTCCCGAGTCCCCGCTGAACTGGTTTTCGACCTTGGACTCGGAGACGTGTTCAGCGTTCGAGTGGCCGGCAACGTGATCGGTACGAAATCGCTGGCGAGTATGGAGTACGGCGTGAAAGTCGCTGGCGTGAAGCTGGTTCTCGTGATGGGCCACACGCGCTGCGGAGCGGTGACCTCGTCGGTTCAACTGATCGGGACCGATCAGAAGGCCCAGGCGGCCACTGGCTGCGAGCACTTGCAGTCAATCGTTGACGAACTTACGCCGAGCGTCACTGAGTTGCTGACGCGGCCACTGTCAGAACTCTCGCCCGAAGAAGTCGAACATCTGGGAGACAACGTCGCCCGTTGCAACGTCGAACGGACCGTTCGCGAGGTCGTCTCACGAAGCAGCGTCATCCGGGAAGCTGTCGAAGCCGGACGAGTCAAAGTCGTGGGAGCAATCTACGACGTGAAGTCCGGAGTGATCGATTTTTTCGATGAGAGCTCCGCTACCTGCCAGTCAGAAACCGTGCCTGAGTGATCTCAAACCAGCAGTTTATTCAACGTGGATTGGGTCTTTTTTCGCCAACTCGTTGACCTGATTAAAGACCCAATCCCATGTTGAAAACTCAGTTCCCCCGCTGCGTGCTGTTAATGGTTCTGTTCTTCGCACGGAACTTTACACTCGGCAATACTGCCCATGCTGAGCCGCCCAAACCGCCGAACATTATCTTCGTGCTCGCTGACGATCTGGGCTGGTCAGAACTCGGCTGTTACGGCAACACGTTTCACGAGACGCCGCACCTGGATCGTCTCGCGAAACAGGGAATGCGTTTTACGAATGCATACGCCGCTGCGCCGGTCTGCTCGCCCTACCGAGCGGCGCTACTGACAGGACAGCATCCGGCGCGAATCGGAATCCTCGACTACCTGCGGCCAAACTCGTCCAACGCGCTGCCGACCAGTCAGGTCACGCTGCCGGAAATCCTTTCAAAAAACGGTTACCAGACAGGCATGATCGGTAAGTGGCACCTGACCGGCTACCGGCATCACGGCGCCGAGTTCGAGATCAGACCGCTTGATCACGGCTTCGGCTGGAACATCGGCAGCGAGATCAAAGGCGTCGGCAACGGAGCCAACTTCTGGCCCTACGTTTTCCGCGACCAGGGCGTCCGCTGGCTCGATCTGCCAGAGAATCGTCTTGGCGAAAATGAATATCTGACCGACCGGCTGAATCTGGAAGCTGTTGGCTTTGTCGAACGAAACAGAGACAAGCCGTTCTTTCTTTACCTCAGCCACTACGCACCGCACACGATTCTTAACGGTCGCCCGGATCTCGTTAAAAAATACAGAGCGAAGCACGCTCCCGGAAAATGTTCCCGCGAAAACTGCTACCTCTGCAAAGACGCAGGCCTGACCGGCGACGCCGATCATCACTGGGCCGAAAGCCACAACCCTCACCTGGCAGCGATGCTGGAGAGCATCGATCAGGGGACAGGTCTGCTGACCCGGAAGCTTGAGGAACTCGGACTTGCTGACAACACCATTTTTATCTTCAGCAGCGACAACGGTGGCGAAACGAACGTCACTTCCAATGCTCCACTTCGAGGCGGCAAGAGCCAGCTTTACGAAGGCGGTATCCGGGTTCCGTTAATCGTCCGCTGGCCGGGTCAAGTGCCCGCCGAAACAGTCTGCGACAGCACCACCGCGAACTACGACTTTTACCCGACGCTTCTCGCCGCCGCCGGAATTTCTCCCGACCCCACTCAGAAGCTGGACGGCGTTTCAACACTGTCCACATGGAAGAATCCGAAGTCGAGCCCGAATCGCAAGGAAATCTTCTGGCATTACCCGCTCGACGAACCGCACTTCCTGGGCGGTGTGTCCGCTGGAGCCGTGCGTTCTGGAGACTGGAAACTCATCGAGAAGTTCGATGCACCAACGGACTCGCGTTACGAACTCTACAACCTGACCGACGATGTGTCCGAGACTCAAAATCTCGCCAGTCAGTTTCCAGACCGTGTCGCCGAACTCGGAAGCCGGCTGACGGCATGGCGTTCAGAGATCGGAGCGAATGTGCCGTCATCTCCCCTGCTTATTTCACCGAGGAGCCTCGACTTTGGTGATCACTTTTCGGAGGGTCAGGTGAGTGAACGCTGGCACTTTCAAAAAGAATGGACGGCGGAAAATGGCATCCTGCGTCGCACGGAACATCCCGGAGCAAACAATCGGATTTTTGTCAGAGCCCCCGTTTTCAAGGACTGCATGATCCGATTCGATTTTCGATTCGACGGTGCTGGCGACGTGCGACTCGTGACAGGCTCATCGGGCCACTACAACGCGGTCATCCATCTTCGCCCCGACCATTTCTTCATTCAGACAGCTCTGGACGATCGCGGTCCTTACTTTTCACGCCGACACGGAGAATGTGCCTTCAACTTCAAACCCGGATCCTGGCACACAATGACCGTCGAGTTTCTCGGAGACGAACTGGTCGCCCACATCGACCACGAACATCTCGCGTACGCAAAGCACCCGATACTCGATCAGGAACGCACCTACCTGGCGTTTCAGGTCGATCAGCCAGCCGCCGCCTTCGACAACTTTCAGCTTTTCAAAGCCACGCAGAACCGTGACAGGGACGCGAGCCTTCAAATAATTCAGCAGGCTTCTGGCAGCCATCCAGTCGAAAAGTCACTTCAGGAACAGTACGACATTCAGAAAACCAACGCCCACGATATTCTCTACCAGTCAGACGGAGCCTACCGGGATCTCGTCCAACGGCACGACGAACTGAAGGAAACGGAGAAACGGCTATACCCGGAAATTTTCAGTTCGACGAAAACGTTGAACAAGAAAATCGCAGAGCTTCGCAAACGGCTCCATGAAGAAGACCCTGACTACAAGGAAACGCTCTTCGCCACGTATCGAGCGGCTCGGGCTATCGACACGTTCCTGATCAACCAGGAGCCAACCTTTGAATCTCTGCCCGCCAGCCGTCGCCCGGCAGAACTTGAACGGCTGCGTCTGAAACATCAGGCAGATCCTGAGTACCTGAAACTCGTGGCCGTCCGGGAAGCCGCTCAGCAGCGACTGGAAGCGTCGTATCCTCAGCTCTTTGTGTCCAATGAGAAAATCATCCAGAAGAAAAAGGAACGCCGCCAGGCACTCAACGACGACCCGGCCTTTCGAAAGGTGATCGCCGAAACAGCCGCCGCCTGGCGAGCCCAACAGGAGTACATGCACTCCCACGACGAGCTACTTGGCAAGCTTAACGAGCAGCTGGAAGACCTGAAGCGGTGACCTGACTTTGCAGGTTCACCGATTCCTGCTCGGCGCACAAAAAGGCCCTCGGAGCGGGACAGGAAACATCGACGGGCTGGGTCTTGCAATGAACGGCAGAGTGGGTCAAAGACTGCCGTCCCGCGCCGAGTACCTGAAGCGAGGTCAACCGCTAACTCTCGAGGGCCAAGCTGGGTGACCGCTCCTTAAGCACGGATCGTGCCGGTCGCCGTCCATTCGATCTGTCGATTGCAGAAAATCACTAAAATCGGCGCCGCCACTTGCATTTCCCCCTGTGAAAAGTGTTAACTGCCGCTTCGTCAACACACAGCACAGCTTCAGAGTCGGCGCCGAAAAGCGCCGGTCGACGGGAGATTCGACAGGATGGACGGTGAACTGGCACGACCAAAACTGCTGGTAATGGGGCTCGGAATTTCCGTTGTCATCTACTCTGTGCTTGTGCTCGGGTATGTCGGAACGACCCCCGACATTGGCATCCGAGGACTGCTGTCCGACGCTGAGAATGTGACCGGCACCGGCGAAGAGTCATCCGTCACACACACTTCCGGGATGGTGATTCGCGGGTTTGCTGACTTCGAACATTTCGGCACCAAACCAGCCGAAGGCGATGTACTGGTCCGGATCCACGACAAGTCAATACGCACTTTTCTGGATTTCAGCGCGGGGCTGCAATACCTGCGCGACGCGCCAATTCCGACTCACGGAATCCTCGATGAGGGCCAGGATCCGTCGATCTATATCGAGGATCTGTTTCCGTCGTTGCTGTCGGTTGGCGGCGACCGAACCGTCGAAATCGAATTTCTGCGGGATGGCCAGCCAGAACGCGCCTGGATCGTGATTGAGTCGATTCCGCTGTCTGAAGTTCTGATCTCATTTGTCTGGCTGGTGCTGCAATTCGCGATTTTTGCTGTCAGTGCCCTGGCCGCGTGGCATCGCCCCTTCGACCGCACCGCCCGGCTTTTTTTCGCGATGTGTGCGGTCGCAATGGCCGCATTTATCGGCGGCTTTCACTGGTGGGTGATTGCCAGCAGCCCACTTCTGAATATGCCGTTTCTGGTTTGCGCCCTGCTGACTCCCGCCGTCTCGGTACATTTCTTTCTGTGCTACCCGCGCCCTCTCGGCCCGATGGAGCATCATCCACGTCGAACCATCGCGGCGATTTATACCGCGCCGGTGATTACCACCGTTCTCATGACTGGATTGCTGGTGGCGGCATGGAGTTTTACCAGCGATGGCATGAGCATCGAGAGAGTTCAGGACGTCTCGTGGTGTCTGATGGTTCTTCGCGAAGCGATTTATGCGTATCTGGCATTTGCCGCGTTCTGCTTCTGCATCATGCTGGTCGCGCTGGCGACTGAGTTCCTGACAGCAACCACTCCTTCCGAGAAGAATCAGATCAAGTGGATGTTCTTCGCGAGTCTGGCTTCGGCAATCCCCGTCAGCTACACGCTTTATCTGGCATTGTTTGATCGAACGGCGTTCGCGCTGGGCAGTGCTCGAATTCCGATGTTCCTGGCCAGCCTTTCGTTCACAGCGGCCTACACCGTGGGCATCGTTCGGCACAAGCTGATGCTCGTCGACGAGTTCGTTACGCGGGGCATGCTTTATCACCTGGCCAGTCAAGGACTGACAATCGGCTACGGAGTCTGCGTCGCTCTGGCGATGTTTTTTGCGAACGACTTCAACGTTTCAGAAAGCATCCCTGGCGTGCTGCAGCAGGTTCTGTCGATCGGCGTGCTGCTGACGTTTCTGGTCGTTGTTTTAACGTGGAGTCGCGACCGTCTCCAGCAGAGTATCGACCGACGTTTCTACCGCGAGAAATATCAGCTCGACCGAGCGTTGCAGCGAGTTAATCGTGCGATGGACCAACTGGAAGACCGGCACTCTCTTGGCCTGAGAATGCTGGCTTCCTGCCGCGAAGTTCTCGGCGCGGTCATGGGGGCACTCTATCTTCGTGAAACGGGCAGCGACGAATTTCAACTCGTTGCCATGGACGGAGGCGGTGTGTTGCCCGAGCGATTCCCGGACTCGACAGTCGCCGGAGAACGGCTCAAGCTTGAGGTCACCATCCAGCGGGCGACGACTCCAGCCAACGATACATTGAATCGAACACTGAAGGATCTCCGCAGTGAATTGATGTTCCCACTGGTCGTCGACGACGAAGTCGAAGGCATCGCCCTTCTCGGCAAGCGGCACGACGGAACTCCGTATACGGCGGAGGATCTGACGTTTCTGCATACGCTGGCTCAGTTCACGGCAATGTCGCTGCGAAGCGTGAAGGTGCATCAGGATTTCGCGAGGCTCAACGACGAGATCAGTCTGAAGGCCGGAAAGATCGACGAACAGCGGCAGCAGATCGCGATCATGCAGGCCGAACTGACCGGCAGCACAAAAACGCGACCGCCAGAACAGTCGCACGAACTTCGCCGCGAGATGATCAAGGGGAACAGCCCGGCGATTCGGCGAGTCCTTGACACCGTACAGAAGGTGGCAATTTCTGAATCCACAGTGCTGATTCAGGGAGCCAGCGGAACAGGGAAAGAGCTGCTCGCACAGGCGCTGCACGAAAACAGTCCGCGAAGAAACGGACCATTGATTCGCGTTCACTGTGCGGCGCTGTCACCGAGCCTGCTGGAGAGCGAACTCTTTGGACACGTAAAAGGCGCCTTCACCGGCGCTCACAAAGACCGAGTGGGTCGGTTCGAAATGGCTCATGGCGGGACGTTGTTTCTGGACGAAATCGGCGATATCTCGCTGGAGACTCAGATCAAACTTCTGCGTGTACTGCAGATGCGGTCGTTCGAGCCGGTCGGCGGAACGCGAACTGTCGAAGTCGACGTGCGACTGATCACGGCCACGCACCAGGATCTCAATCAGTTGATCAAGGCTGGAAAATTTCGCGACGACCTCTTCTACCGGCTGAACGTTGTGAACATCACGCTGCCAACGCTCGCGCAGCGGACTGAAGATCTGTTTGAACTGTCGATTTACTTTCTCAAAAAGGCTGCCGAAAAACTGGGCAAGCGGATTACTCATATCGACGAGGAAACGCTGGACGCGCTGAAACATTACCACTGGCCAGGCAATATCCGCGAACTGGAAAACGTCATCGAACGGGCTGTCGTCATGTGCGACGGCGAGTGCATCACTCTTCGTGACCTGCCCGATGTCATTCTTTCCGCCGCCCGACGACCACAAGCCCAGCCTCAGCGTCGAGCGGTCTCGGTCAACTCGACGCTCAGTCCCGCGCCGAAGATTTTCACGCCAGAGAAATCCGGCACTGAAGTCACCAGTCCGCCGCCCGGAACTGTCAACACCGTCAGGTCAACAATGGCCGAGTCATTTGATCCTCAGTTCGAAACCGAACTCGAAATCCTGCAACGCGCTTTACGGGAATCCGGCGGCAACAAATCCAAAGCCGCCCGCAGCCTGGGCATCCCCCGCAGCACCCTCTTCAGCCGCCTGAAAAAAGTCGGCCTGACATAGATTGTGACGCCGTCCCAACCAGTCTGGAGTCAGCGGCCTCCACCGGGTATCGCAGATCCGAGCTACATTGCCTGCGATTAAGTCGATCACTCGACCAATTAAACAGCAGGCGAAGTTACTCCCAGTTCTTCGGCGAGTTTCAGCAAGGCGTTCCAGTTGCCATCGTCGAGGGGGATGCCTTCGGCGGAGCGTTTGGCGAGGGTTCTTTGTTCGGGGTCGCCGGGGAGGAAGATCTCGTTGACGCCGTCAATGCGCGGGACCGAGCGGACGTACTCTTCCAGCGACGAGACTTCTGACTGAAGGTGCTCGAAACCGGCGTACTGGCTCGGGTCAATCACGATGAAGAAGGCGGCGTTGCCCACCGGAGCCGGCGGGTTGGGATAAGCACACTGGCCGCCGGACAAAGCTCCGCAAAGCATTTCGATCATGAACGACAAACCGAAACCTTTGTAAGCTTGATCGCCGCCCATCGGCAGGATCGTGCCTGGAGGGTCGCCGTAAAGCTGGTTGGGATCGTTGGTCGGATTGCCTTCCGGATCGAGCACCCAGCCGTCGGGGACTTTCTCGCCGGCGATCTTTTTGACTCGAACTTTGCCTTCGGCGGTCGCGCTGGTTCCGAAGTCCAGGACGAACGGTCCGTTCTTGCCGCCAGGCATGCCGATGCACAGCGGGTTGGTGCCGAGTCGCGGACGTTTGCCGCCGACAGGGGCGACTCGCTGAGCTGCGCCATGAGTGTTTGCACAAATGATCGCGGCCATGTTTCGTTCGGCGGCCATTTCGGCGTACTCACCCAATCGACCGATGTGAGCTGACTGTCGCAACGAGCCCGAAGCGATGCCAGCCGTCGATGCTTTGTCCATCAGCTTTTCCATGAGCTGCCTGGACAGCACCTGCCCGAAGCCCCAGTTTCCGTCGCCGACGACCGTGCCGGAAGATTCCTGCACAACGTTCAGGTTGGAGCCCGCGTTGAGTTTTCCGTCCTGCACCTGCTTCACGTAAAACGGAATTCGCATCACGCCGTGAGAATCGTGTCCTCGCAGGTTGGCCTGGACCAGGCTGCGGCCAACGATCAAAGCTTCCGCTTCGTTCGCCCCTCCAGCAGCCAGAAGTGCGACACCAAATTCCTGTAATTGCGTTTCCGTCAAAATCGGCACAGTTTATCTCCCCGGAAGAGTTGTGGTTCAAGAAGAGTGCGTAATCTGACGCAAATTCGCGAAGACGCAAAGGAACGCGAAGATTTGCGACAGGGAGAAAGCAGAATGTCAGGTAATTTTTCAGGGCGGGCCGACAATGTTTCATTCGGAAAAATAAACACGGATGTCTTCACGAAGCATCCAGTCCATCCGCATGAATCTGTGCCCATCCGTGGTTCTTTGTTGTCGTCAGGCTGAACGGCGAGGTTCGGTCAGGCCACTTGACGAGCTTCTTCAGAGATCACTTAAGCCGAACTGACGACTGATCGACGATCTTTCAGAAATCCAGGCCGGGTCGTAGTGTGAGTTCGGCCTGCGGAAGATGGCGAGTCTGGCGCGTAAAGAAGTGTCCTGCAGGTCGCAAAGCGGTCTCCGGTCACAGAACACTTTTGGATTCACACCGCCGATACCTTCTGAGCCGACCGCAACGGCTGCCTGGTTCACACCAGTCGGGAAGACCAGCCATTGGCAAGGACGACAGCGGTCGAGAGAACTGAGTATCTCCACAAAAGATTGACGACAGAGATCGCGCACTGCCTGCTGAATAGTGACTCGGCGGATGAGAACCGCTTTGTCTGAATGACGGCTGGTGCGTGCGGTCTCCCAACAAAGAGGTTGTCCATGAGTCGTGCTGCCGCCGGAATTGCACCATCCGATATCTCCACCATCGAAGACCTGCGTGAGTTTGTTCACGCGACGTTGTGTGCGAAGGAAAATCTGGTTTCCGATCAGTTCAAGATGATCGAACGGGAACTCACGAAAGGCGGACGGCCCTGCGGAATTCAGTACACGATTCATGGCCCCAGGCAGGTGCGACTTTCAGCTGTGTGGGCGTCCGATCGGAATTTGCTCTATTTTTACGATACAAGCGGCGTTCGCTATCTGAAGGTGCCGCTGCGAAAACGCTTTGCGATGGGGGTTGCAGCCTGACCGGCGTGCCTCAAAACACGCAGAGGCTGAAATTCGTCACGGATCAACGTAGACTGACGCGTCCTCACCCAGGCACGAATCGCCAGATTCGAGCCACCTGCCGACGTCTCTTCCCTCAAGTTGATCCGGTATTGCCATGCTCGTTGTGCATCGATCGTTGGCCGCCTGTGGCTTTCTTCTGCTGACAATACTGCAATCATCGCTAACGTTGGCAGGGGAAACTCCGCTGTTCAACCGTGATATTCGACCGATCCTTTCGTCGACCTGTTTTCAATGTCACGGGCCGGACGACAAGCATCGCGAGGCTGATCTACGGCTCGACGATGAAGAGGGGATTGTCAAAGCCTTCAGCGGGAATCTGGCGAAAAGCGAAGCCTGGCAGAGAATCATTTCCGATGATCCCGACACTCGGATGCCGCCGGTCGATTCGCACCTTGAACTGAAACCTGAGCAGATTGCTTTATTGAAAGCGTGGGTCGAATCCGGCGCGAAGTGGGAAGGGCACTGGTCGTTCATTGCGCCGCAAAAGCCACCTGTTCCAACGACATCGAAGCCGGACTGGGTGAAGAATCCAGTCGACGCTTTCATTCTTAAGCGACTTGAAGAACAAGGTCTCTCGCCCAGCGATTCCGCTCAACTTGAACGAGTGCTCCGCCGCGTCACGTTCGACCTGACCGGACTTCCGCCGACGATTGCCGAGATCGACCAGTTTCTAGCAGATGCCAGAGTCGACCCAAACGGTGCATATGAGAAAACCGTCGACCGACTGCTCGCTTCGAAGCATTTCGGCGAACGCATGGCTCTGATGTGGATGGACGCCGCCCGGTATGGAGATTCGAGTGTCTTCCACGCCGACGGCCCGCGAGACATGTGGCCGTGGCGCGACTGGACGATCAACGCTTATAACGCCAACAAGCCGTTCGATGAATTCACGGTTGAGCAAATTGCCGGCGACCTGATTCCCAACTCGACCGTCGAGCAGAAAATCGCAACCGGCTTCAACCGGAACAACGCCACCACCGATGAGGGCGGCGCAATCGCTGAAGAGTTTCGAGTCGAATACGCCGTCGACCGGGTGAAAACAACCAGCATGGTATGGATGGGGTTGAGTCTGGAATGTGCGCAGTGCCACAACCACAAGTATGACCCGATCACGATGGAAGACTATTACCGTTTCTTCGCGTACTTTAACCAGGCCGCCGATCCAGGCATGCAGACTCGGCGAGGCAACCAGACTCCGGTCGTGGACATCTTCGATCAGGATCGACTTTCGCAGGCCGCGATTCTCAAACAGAAACTTCCGACGCTCGAAGCCGAACGCGATGAACGACGCAAAGCGGTTGAGCCGGACTTCGTGACCTGGCTCGAAAAAGAGTCGGCCAATGCGGATGGAAAATCTTTTCTGCCTGCTGGAGCCGTTGCTCACCTGACGCTTGACGAAACTCTGGCAGACCTTGCTGACTCAGAACGAAAGGTCGAGATCAAGGGAAAGACTCAGTGGGACGACGGCAGGTTTGGCAAAGCGTTCAAGTGCGACGCGACAAACTGGGTCGATGCCGGGGCACTTGGCGACTTCGACCAGAAGGACTCGTTCTCGTACGGCTGCTGGATCAAACCGAAAGGCAACGCCGCGGGGGTTCCCATTGGCCGCATGAACAACGAAAACAGTTTTCGAGGCTACGACCTTTACTGCACGAACGGCGGAGTTGCCGTTCACATAATCAACACGTGGCCGACCAACGCGATTAAGGTCAACACCAAAAGCAAGCTGAAGAAGGACGTGTGGCAGCACGTCTTCGTCACTTATGACGGCTCCAGCAAAGCAGCTGGTGTGAAAATCTACTTCGACGGCAAGCCGCAGGAATGGACGATCGAGCAGGATCGCCTCTCTGCAACGATTCGAGCGAAAACGCCCTTTCATGTGGGGCGAAGGAGTTCGGGAAGTGGCTTCAACGGTTTAATCGATGACGTTTACGTTTTCGATCGAGCGTTGTCGGAAGCCGAAGTCCAGGCTCTGGCCGGAGCCGACCCCATCGCACCGCTGCTCGCCATGAAGTCTGACGAACGATCGCCTGACCAGGTGGCCGTGCTGAGAGATTTCTACCTGACCAACCATGACAAGGTCTGGCAGGACGCGTCGAAGCAGGTTCGAGAACTGAAAGCAAAGATCGCTGAATCGGAAAAGCCGATCAGCACCGTCATGGTCATGCAGGACGTTCCACAGATGCGACAGACGTTTATCCTCGACCGAGGCCAGTACACGTCTCCGAAACAGGACAGCCCGGTCGATCCAGGAGTGCTGTCGGCCCTGCCGCCACTGCCGGCTGAGGCTCCAACCAACCGACTCGGGCTGGCTCAATGGCTCACCCAGAAGGATCACCCGCTCACCGCGCGAGTCACCGTCAACCGCTACTGGTACATGCTGTTCGGAACCGGCCTGGTGAAAACACTCGAAGACTTCGGTTCGCAAGGTGAATGGCCCAGCCACCCGGCGCTGCTCGACTGGCTGGCCGTTGATTTTGTCGAAAGCGGCTGGGATATCAAACGGATGCTCAAGCAGATGGTAATGT
The DNA here is from genome assembly GCA_963976765.1 of uncultured Planctomycetaceae bacterium. Taxonomy (GTDB): domain Bacteria; phylum Planctomycetota; class Planctomycetia; order Planctomycetales; family Planctomycetaceae; genus JABMPE01. Next base: position 89,427 of record CAXBME010000013.1, on the reverse strand, counting down.
CGTCGACTTACCGACAGTCGTCCCGCGTGACAGAAGAACTGCTTGAGCTGGATCCAGAAAATCGACTGCTCGCTCGCGGCCCGCGGTTTCGTCTGCAGGGCGAATTCATTCGCGACAATGCGCTGGCTGCTTCGGGCCTTCTCGTTTCGACGATCGGCGGCCCCAGCGTGAAGCCTTACCAGCCGGACGGACTGTGGAACGAAGTCAGTCTGAGCGGCGAAAAGTTCGCACGGGATAATGGCGAAAAACTGTTCCGCCGCAGCATGTATACCTACTGGAAGCGATCGTCGCCCGCTCCATCTCTGACGATCTTCGACGCACCGACTCGTGAGAAGTGCTCACTTCAACGATCCCGTACAAACACACCGCTCCAGGCTCTGGTAACGCTGAATGATGTGCAGTTCGTGGAAGCGTCGCGAGCTCTTGCCGAACGAGCGCTCAAGGAGGGCGGAGAATCGCTCGACAGTCAGATCGATTATGCGTACCGACTGGCTTCCGGCGTCCGGCCCAAATCGTTTGTTCGAGAGATTCTCAAGCAGACTTACCACGACGAACTGAAACTCTTTCAGGCCGACAAAGAACGAGCCGTCAAACTGATCTCAGCCGGTGAATCACCGCGCGACGAAAAGCTTGATCCGGCCATTCACGCGGCGATGTCAATCGTGACGAGCATGATCCTGAATCTGGATGAAGTTCTGACCCGCGGATAACCACGCAGGGTGAACACCGCCCACCAGCACAAGAATTGGTGATCGCTGCTCACCCTGCGAATTCAAGATGAGAACAGCATGAATCCACTCTCCGATTTCCAGCTGAAAACAACTCGTCGTGACCTGTTAAACAACTCGTCGCGAGCGGTCGGTGCGGCCGCGCTGGCGTCGCTCGTTAATGAGTCGGCAAACTCCGCCGTCGCGGCTGCAGACAATGGTCGCGGCGGTCTGCCGGGGCTGCCGCACTTTGCTCCGAAAGCGAAGCGGGTTATCTACCTGTTCATGTCCGGAGGACCGTCGCACATCGACACGTTCGATTACCACCCTGAAGTTCGCGAACTGCACGGTCAGGAACTTCCGGAGTCGGTGCGGCAGGGACAGCGGCTGACCGGGATGACTTCCGGCCAGAAGTCGTTTCCCGTCGTCGCTCCCATGTTCAAGTTCAAACAGCATGGACAGCACGGAACATGGGTCAGCGAGATTCTTCCGAAGACTGCCGGCATCGTGGACGACATTTCGATCATCAAGTCTGTCCATACCGAAGCCATCAACCACGACCCGGCGATCACTTATATCAACACCGGAGTCCAGCAGCCGGGCAAGGCCAGCATGGGCGCGTGGATCAGCTATGGGCTGGGAAGTTTCAATCAGAACCTGCCCGCATACATCGTGATGATCTCGCGCGGACCGGGTCAGAAACAGGCACTGTATTCGCGGCTGTGGGGTAGCGGGTTTCTGCCGTCGAGGCATCAGGGTGTCAAACTGCGATCCGGCAACGATCCCGTGCTGTATCTCGAAAACCCGGACGGCATTGATCGCGACATGCGTCGGCGAATGCTCGATCGCATCGCAAAGATCAACGGGGAGCATTACGACGAGTTCGGCGATCCGGAAACGCAAACCCGTATCGCTCAATACGAAATGGCTTTCCGCATGCAGATGTCCGTGCCCGAGATCATGGACGTCGGCAGCGAAACCAAAGAGACGCTGGAACTCTACGGTCCTGACGCCGAGAAGCCGGGCACGTTCGCTCGCAACTGCATCGTCGCCAGAAAGCTGGCCGAGCAGGGCGTGCCGTTTATTCAACTCTTCCATCGAGGGTGGGATCAGCACGGAAGTCTGCCGAAACTGATCCGCGGGCAATGCGAAACAATCGACCATCCGATCGCCGGTTTGATTCGTGATCTGAAACTGCGAGGCATGTTCGACGACACGCTGGTCGTGTGGGGCGGTGAGTTTGGTCGCACGATTTACTCGCAGGGAACGCTCACCGCCGACAATCACGGCCGAGATCATCACGGTCGAGCGTTCACCATGTGGATGGCCGGGGCCGGTATCAAACGCGGCTTCGAATTCGGCAAGACCGACAACTGGTCGTACAACATTCTGGAGAACCCGGTCCATATCCGAGATATGAACGCCACCATCCTGAATCAGCTCGGCGTCGACCACAACCGGCTGACCTTCAAGTATCAGGGCCTCGACCAGCGATTAACGGGTGTCGAACCTTCCCGTGTCGTCGAAGAAGTGCTGGCCTGACGGTTTAATTGATCGTTACAGCATTTTGCCCCGTAGATCAGTCACTGCAGAAAACGACAAAGTCAACGTAACAAAAAATGCAGGCAAGCCCGCCACCACTCGGGCTCGCCTGCCTGGCGATCGATCTCGACCTGCCTCGTTGGTTGCCGTTTTCTGCAATTCAGCACTTGTGATTCCAGGCCCGGAATTTTCGGCGGCTGATCAGAAGGCTTCCTCGTGCTTTCAGTTTCGCTGTGCGGCGGCGTGGCGATGATGTTGCAACTCGGAATTCATGACTTCCAGCGCGAAGGCGGCAATTCTGCTGCTGACCTTGTCCCGACAGGGAATTCGTTCTCGACGCAGCATCGTTTCTGCGGCGAAGTCCAGCAGTGCCGAGACGAACTGGTCGGTCTCATCTTTGCTGGATGGAAGCTGAAGTTGCCACGCCAGCGACGCTGACGTCTGGTCATAGAAGGCGTCTTCGATTTCGAACATCGTGTGATTTGTGGGTAGCATCCTGCTCTCCTTGTCGTGCGGGTTAAGTTTTCATTCGGCGTGCCACGAATTCAACGTCCTTCGTTGGGTGCGTCAGGACGCCCCTTACGGTTGACTGGTCCTCAAAATGCCGCGGCAAGGGCCAGTTCGGGTTGAGTTTCGGTTGGCACCTTCGGGCTGCGTGGTTGATGGCTTTTCTCCTGACGATCTCTGAAAGGCTGACTCAGCACAGTCAGCTGCTGACCGAGCACGCGGAGACGTTCGCGTCTGGCTCCGGTATCCCGCTCCAGCCACTGGTCGAGTTGCAATCGGCCTTCGACATGCACTGGAGTTCCTTTTCTGACTCGCGCTTTGGCGAAATCGGCCTGCTGGCCCATCACTCGAATTTCGACAAACGTCGTTTCTTCCCGCCATTCGTTAGTTCGTCGTTCTTTCCAGCGGCGGTTGATCGCGAGGCCAAATTCAGCGACAGGAGTGCCCTGCACGGTGTATCGAACTTCGGGATCACGGGTCGCGTTTCCAGCGATCACAACAAGATTCAGGCTATGCATGATTGAGGTCCATTCTTTGAGTTTGGATGAGCAACTCTGTGGATAGCGTCCGGGTTGTAAAGACGTACCGGGAGCGCAGAAGGTTCGTGATTGAAGGTCGCGTTCGAGTGGCTGCAGCCACTCATGAAGATGCGTCGAGCCAGTCGTTCAGCGAAATCAACGTCCAGAAGAACGGCGGTCGGTGCTACCGAACTGGCGGCGGCATCTCGACAACCTCGTCGAGCCGAAGTTCTCTCTGGACTGCAATAAAGTGCCAGCGTGCGTCTGTTGCAGCCATCAATGCAGTCCTTTGCGTGGAAAGGTTAAAAGTCAGAGTCGGGCAAACTTCAGGTTCGGTTTTTGACTCGACTTCGTCATGGGTTCGCTTCAAGTGGCGTGAGTCTATGATTCTTATCGACGCTCACAAGATCGTTGCAAACCGATAATTCCGGCTTTCCTGTCAGGTGGGACAACAGTCTGTCCCACCTGGCGACCAGTCGATCGAAACTCATCCAAACTTCAATGTTCTGGACGGAAAAATGCCGTTGTCTGAGTCAAAACTTCAGCCGCTCGCCCGTCAGTGGCGCATTGTCAAACTACTTTCCGGACCGAACGGATTCTCCCTGGACGAGCTTGCGTCTGAGCTTGGTGTTTCGATCAAGAGTATCCGTCGCGATTTGAACGAGTTGCGCGAAGCAGATATTCCGTTCGCCGAATCAACCGGCCCGCACGGCAAGAAAACCTGGCGACTGGACATGAGTCGGAGCGTTCCGACGAACTTCAACTTCGACGAGATCGCCGCACTGTATTTCGGTCGGTTGTTCTTTGAACGGTTAGCGGGGACATCGCTGTGGGCATCAGCTAACTCGGCGTTTCAAAAGATCGAGCAATCGTTAGGAAAGGCCGGGCTGGCATACCTCGATCAGCTTACGCCGCTGTTTCATCAGACTGCGGTCGGCATTACCGATTATTCATCACGAGCTGACAAGATCGACGTGCTGCGTACTGCGTGTGAAGACCTGCGAGTCGTTACCGCAGAATATGAATCTGTCGGTGCTGAGAAGCCTCGTCGTTACACGCTTCGCCCGATCGGAATCACCGAGCACGAAGGGTCGCTTTATGCGGCGGTATCGTCGCCGGACTGGGACGGCGTTCGCAATTTCAAAGTCGACCGCTTCCACAACGTCGAACTTCAGGACCAGCGTTTCGAACGTCCGGTAGGTTTCGACCTGAAAAGCCACTTCGCGTACAGCTTCGGCATCTACCACCAGGACGGTGACCCGTTCCGCGTACGGGTTCGGTTTGCTCCGGAAGCCGCTCGGTATGTTTCCGAAAAAGTCTGGCACGTCAGTCAGACGCTCGAACCAGAAGACGACGGCAGCGTAACCCTGAACGTCGAATTGTCGAGCACTCGATCGTTCATGAGCTGGGTGTTGGGCTTTCGGTCTGCCGCGACCGTGCTGGAGCCGCCCGATTTTGTCAAAGAGATACAAGAAGAAATCGCGGCGATGAGTGAGAATTATTCAACCGAATGACGCGATCTTTTCAGCCGATTCCCCGGCGTCATCAGGTGCGGTAGCATTCCGTGGTTGTTGATCCTGTCGGATGATGGCCCCTTCGATATTCAGTAACGATGACACCTTGCTGCTCATTTGAGGTTCTAATTTCACATGCTTCGATTCGCCGTCCGAAATCTCTTAAGCCGACCGGTACGGTCGCTGTTGTCGCTGCTGGGGCTGACGGTGGCGATTGTTGGAATGGTCGGTTTGTTTTCGGTGGCCGAAGGAATTGACGCGACGGTCGACGACACATTTGGCCAGATCCCCGGCATCCTGGTCATGCAGAAGGGAGCACCGATTCCACTGTTTTCGCGCATTCCGAAAACTTGGGCGACGGAGATTGAAGACCTGCCAGGCGTCAATGTCGTCAGCGCCGAAATCTGGGTTCGAATCAACGTGATCAACGGAAAGAACATCGTCAGCCCGCCGAGGTTTCTTTTCGGAGCAGACATTCTCGCACATCAGAAACTCAAGCACAGCGTTTACGGGAAAGCGATTGTCGAAGGCCGGTACCTCAACGAATCGGACAAGGGGCTGCCACGAACAGTCATCAGCCGGCAGATTGCGGAAGAGTTCGAAGTCGGAGTCGGCGACAGCATCAAGGCCAACGGAGCCGACTTTGAAATTGTCGGCATTTATTACTGCGGGTCGTTGTTGCTCGACATGGCGGTCATCGTTGATCAGCCCATCGTGCGGCAGATGTCGTTGTTTGATCCTGGCGTTGTGTGTTCGTTTTACGTTGAGCCAACGGGCGAAATCTCGAATGAGAAAATCGTCGAGTGGATGCAGGACATGTTTCGAGGCCGTGACCTGGCTTCGTGGCAGCCGATGTCTCTGTTGCTGGGCAGTGGGCTTTCGTCAGGCACGTCGAGCAAATCGCCCAGCGCAACATCGGGAAACCCCCTGATCGACCTGGTCCGCTCAGCCGACTCGGCGATCAAAAGTCTAGGCTCGTCTGAGGCCACCGTTTCGGAGGAAGGCAAAACAGCAATTGACAAGGAACCGGCGATCATTCCGATGGAGGGCGAAGCTGTTGCGGTTGCAGACGCCGAAGAAGAGCTCGACCCGCTCGAAATTCGTTCCGCTGCCGACTGGGCGGAGCGGTTCGACGAGTTCACGTCAGACCTGGATATCTTCCTCACCATTATGACGAGCATTGGTTTGACGATCGCCGTTCTGAGCATCATCAACACGATGCTGATGAGCGTGTCCGAGCGGATTATTGAATTCGGGATCCTGAAGGCGAACGGCTGGTCGCGGTCCGACGTCATGAAGCTGATCACTTACGAAAGCGCCGTTCTGGGCGTAGCTGGCGGAATCTGTGGAACCAGTTCCGGATGGGTTCTCACACTGATCATCAACTGGCGATGGCCCGAGCACATTCGGCTGCTGGCCAGTCCAGGGTTGCTCGTATTCAGTGTTGTCTTCGCCACAATCCTGGGCGTTCTTGGCGGACTCTACCCAGCGTTGTGGGCAACCCGCATGATGCCGATGGACGCAATCCGCCGCGGATAATATTTCAAAATAAAAGGGAACGCAGAGTTCGCCGAGGACTCGCAGAGAATCAGGAGAGTTCTCCTTGCAAACTCTGCGATTTCCGCCACTGCGACCTCAACGGTAAAAACTTCTCATGCCGCAGTTTTCACATCCACGTCCTAAATTTCCGCCGCCGATTTCTTATGGCACGCTGCGGCTCACGTCACGTTATCACCTGTCGCCGCTGGCCGGTTACACGAACCTTTCGTTTCGACGCATCGTACGACAGATTGGCGGCATCGGGCTGGCGACGACGGACCTCGTCAGCGCCGACGCCATTCTTCACGCGAATCCCAAGACGCTGAAGATGATCGAGACGCATCCTGAAGATCGACCGTTTGCGGTTCAGATTTTCGGACGCGATGCAGCAACGATGGTCGACGCCGCTCAGTACCTCGAAGAGCAAGGCATCGACACGATCGACATTAACATGGGTTGCCCGGTCGCAAAAATTGCCGGTGGAGGCTCCGGCGCCGGCATGATGTGCAACGCCGATGGCACCATTACGCTCGTGCAGAAGATCGTAGAGGCGGTCAAGATTCCGATCAGCGTGAAGATGCGACTCGGGTGGGACAGCACGCAGTTGACGGCGCCAACGTTCGCTCGCGAGTTTGAAAAAATCGGCGTTGTCGCCATCGCGATTCATGGCCGAACTCGCGAACAGGGTTTCAGTGGGTGCGTCGATCTGAGTGGCATTCGCAAAGTCGCCGAGGCAACGGAGTCGATCCCCGTTATCGGCAACGGTGATGTGCGGACGGTCGCCGATGCCGCTCGCATGTTGAGTGAAACCGGCTGCGACGGAGTGTCCATCGGTCGCGGAGCGCTGGCGAATCCCTGGATCTTCAAACAGTTGAATCAATGGGAAGAAACCGGCGAGTGGTCGCCGCCGGGAAGTTTCAACGATCGACTGGAACTGCTGCTGCGGCAGTTTTCTTACATGCAGGAGCAGTGGGGCGAGGACGGGGCCATTGTTCGATTCCGCAAAATGAGCCACTGGTATCTCAAGTCGATGCGGGTCCGACCGGCGCTGCGGCATCACTTTCAGCAGGCAAAGACGGTCAACGAGTTTAACGCGGCTCTGGCAATCATCGTTGAAGCTGGACCGGTCGGTGGAAATCGAACAGGATTGCTGCCCGACATGCACATTCCCGTTCCATCCGGCCCGATCGAACGCTGGTAATGAACATCGAACATTCCAAATTGAACAGCCAACATTCCACCTGGAACTCAGAACCTGGAACAATAAGAAATGCGACAGACACTCATTTGCCTGGTAACCGTCGTGACAATCTCGTCGGCTGCTTTTGTCGCGGTATCGACGTCTCGTGACGCCGCCGACGAATTGATGCCCGCTCGCGGAGTCGTCTTTCACGACGCCAACGGCAACGGCAGCCGGGACGCTGGTGAGAAAGGCCTCGCGGGCGTTCGAGTCTCCAACGGAGTCGACATCGTTAAAACCGACGCTGATGGAAAATACGAGATCGGCGTCGACGATGACTCAATCATATTCGTCATCAAGCCGACCGGCTGGCGAACGCCAGTCAGCGAGCATCAGATTCCGCGGTTCTACTACATCCACAAGCCGAAAGGTTCGCCGCCACTGAAGTTTCAGGGAGTGGCTCCCACGGGCGATCTGCCGGAATCCGTCGACTTCGCTCTTTACCCGCAGGACGAGCCCGAGCAGTTCAAAGCGATTCTTTTCGGCGATCCGCAGCCACGAAATCAGAAAGAGATTGACTACATCGCTCACGACGTCATTGAAGAACTGGTCGGGACGGACGCTTCGTTTGGCGTCACGCTTGGAGACATTCTTTTCGACGATCTGTCGCTATTTGAAGCTCAGGCTCGATCAATCGCGCTGCTGGGAATCCCCTGGTACAACGTCGTCGGCAATCACGATATTAACTACGACGCTCCGAACGACTCAATCAGCGACGAAACGTTCGAACGCCACTTCGGCCCAACGTACTACTCGTTCGATCATGGCCCGGTGCATTTCATCGTGCTGGACGATATCGAATGGTACGTTGCGGAAGGCAAGTCAAAAGGACAGTACCGCGGTGGCTTCGGCAGTAAGCAGATCGAATTCGTCAAAAACGACCTCGCCATGATTCCGGAAGATCAGCTCGTCGTCCTGCTGATGCACATCCCGCTGAACGACGTTCACGATCGACACGGACTTTACCGGCTGATCGAACAGCGTCCGTTCTGCATGTCCGTTTCCGGGCACACGCATTACCACCAGCATCGAATGATTTCCCGGGAAGATGGATGGATGGGGCCGGAACCTCATCATCACGTCGTCAATGTAACGGTCAGTGGAAGCTGGTGGTCGGGCACGCCGGACGAACGAGGCATTCCGCACACGATCTGTAAAGATGGGACACCGAACGGTTACTCGATCATTTCGTTCGACGGTACGGAGTACCGACTCGACTATAAAGCGGCCGGACGTCCGGCCGACTATCAGATGCAGCTTGACGCTCCGGAAGTCGTTGCCGCTGCCGACGCCGCCGAAACGATTGTCACCGCTAACGTTTTCAACGCGACGCCGTCTTCAAATATCGAAATACGGGTCGGCTCCGGCGACTGGGCGAAAATGACGCCAACGTCACGGCCAGATCCGACCTACAAACGTGTTTACGATTACGAACTGGCAGTCACTGAGAAACCGTGGTTGAAACTTCCATCCCCGGGCAGTTCATCGCATCTTTGGGAAGCAACACTGCCGGCTGATTTGAAACCGGGCAGTCATTTGATCGAAGTCCGTGCGTCGAATGTCTTCGGCAGGACGTACTCCGGTCGTCGCATTATTCGAGTGACTGAGTAATGACTCCGCTGAGTCCGTTGAACGAGGCGCTCGCCGCTGCGCCGCCGCGTCGAACCACTGGTCGAGTCTGGTTGTTGCGCTGTCTGTCGATTCTCTGCGGGCTCTCTCTGTTCGTCGTCGTCGAACTTGTCTGTTGTCTGTTCGGTGTTGGAGAAAATCGCCTCGAAGATGATCCGTTTGTCGGGTTCAACAATCTGCAACCGCTGTTCGAAAGGAACACGGACGGCGATCAATTCATCACAGCGAAATCTCGATTGAAGTTCTTTCGCCCCGAAGAGTTCGCGGCTTCTAAACCAGTCGGTACTCGAAGAATCTTCTGCCTGGGCGGTTCGACGGTGCAGGGGAGACCCTTCGCCAAAGAGACGTCCTTTACGACCTGGCTGGAACTTGCCCTGGCGCAGGCCGATCCGGATCAGAGCTGGGAAGTGATCAACTGCGGCGGCATTTCGTACGCGAGTTATCGACTGGTGCCGATTCTGCAGGAGTGCCTGAACTATCAACCGGACGCATTCATCATCTGCACCGGGCACAACGAGTTTCTGGAAGATCGCTCGTACAGCCAGTTACGCGAGGTCTCGCCACTGGTCACCGGCGCGTTTCATGGCCTCTCGCATTTTCGAAGTTTTCGGCTCACCCGACAAATGGTGCTGTCGGATTCGGCAAGCGACAAAAGCCGTCGAGACGTGCTCGGTTCGGACGTCGACGCATTCCTTGATTACAAAAACGGAATCGCCGCGTACCATCGCGATGAAGACTGGCGACGAGGGGTGGTTGCGCACTTCGAAAGCAATCTCGACCGAATGGTCAGTCTGGCTCAGCAGCGCGACGTGCCGATCATTCTCGTCCGCCCGCCATCAAATCTGGCAGACAGTCCGCCATTCAAATCGGAACACCGTTCGAACATCACGACTCAGGAACAGGCGAAATGGCAAGCGTTAATTGATACGGCGCAAACCAGTCTGAAGACGTTCCCGGCCGCGGCCGTCGAATTATTCGAAGAAGCGATCGCGATCGACGACGCCTTCGCGGACACGCACTTCGAACTGGGGCGACTGCAGGAACTGCTGGGCAACTACAAGGCGGCTCGCCGCGAGTTTATCCTCGCGCGAGAGCACGATATCTGCCCGTTGAGAATACTCACGCCGATGGAACAATCGCTGGACCGCGTCGCCGTGAGAAACAACATACCGCTGCTTGATGCGCATCGTTTGCTCGAACAGAAAACTCGACACGGAATCCTCGGCAGCTCGATGCTGGTCGATCATGTTCACCCTTCGTTCGATGGTCATCAAATGATCGCGATGAAGCTGGTCGAGACGCTTCAGAAGATTTCACTGGTCCATCCACAAACTGATTGGGAGCCGAAAGCGAAAGTGGCCTTCCAGCGTCACTTCGAGCAACTTCCGGACGTCTACTTTGCGAAGGGCGAGCAGAATCTGGCGAATCTCCGCTACTGGACTCAGGGCATGGCCGACGGTCCGCCGGTTGAATCGCGTTCGCAGCAGAAGGCGATGTCAGTCGAACATGGCGGCAAACAATAGGTCCGACTCAGCCTGACGGAGTTTCGAAATATGATTGGCCGGTTCGACGCCGCGACGATTTTTTCAGACGTAGCCTGACTTTCCACGGCAACGCTTCTCGCTGAACGTGAAATTTCACGCCCGCTCTGTCACGATGCGTCGTTCACGCAGGCCGCATCTTGAAGGCCTGCTCCTCGAATCGGAGACTTCCGCAATGCCCGCTCTTCGACACCGATTGTCCGATGTCTTTTTCGTTGCCTGCGTCTTACTGGCTGCGAGTGTTCCTGCAACCGCCCAACTCTCCGGACAGGCTTCGGCTAATCCGGTCGCAGAACCCAAGGCAACCTTGGGCCCGTTTGAGGAATGGGTGGCGGCCGTCGCAATCAGTCCTGACGGCGAGTACGTCGTCACGGGGACTTACGATGAGATTCAGGTTTCGAAAATCGAATCGTCAAAGCCGATTCACGTCGTGAAGCACAAGCTTGGCCGCGTTCGCAGTCTCGCATTCTCGCCCAACGGCAAGCAATTGTTTGCGGGCGGCTTTCGGACAATCACGGTGCTGGATGCTTCGTCGTGGGATGTCAAGCAGGAACTCAGCGGGCATCGCGCCTACGTCACCGATCTGTCGGTGTCCCCAGACGGAAGAACGCTGGCCACGTCCAGCGAAGACGCGACGCTGCGGTTGTGGAACCTTTCTGATGGAACGTCGCGAGTGCTGTTTCAGGAGAAGGAAGACCCGATCACCGGCGTCGCCTTTTCGCCGGACGGAAGCCAGCTCGCCGTCGCTTCGGGAGACGATACGCGTCCGACTCGACCGGGACATGTGCGGCTGCTTGACGCATCAAATGGGGACGTTGTCCACGAGTTCGAAAAACACGACCGCGCCGCAACTGGCGTTGGTTTCTCGCCGGACGGAAAACTGATCGCTTCCACAGGACTCGATGAGATCGTCAGGATCTACTCGGCGGAGTCCGGCAAACTTATCCGGGAATACGACGGACATTCGCGGCCCACCAACAAGGTTCGCTTTTTCCCCTCAGGCAAACAAATTGTTTCAGTCAGCGGCGGACGAGCCGTCGGCAAGAACGAGATTCACCTCTGGGAAATGTCATCAGGCGAGATCGTAAGCTCGATCGATTCGCACAAGGGGCCGGTGTTTGATGTTGCCGTTTCTCGCGATGGAAAGTTGATCGCGTCAGCCAGTCGTGACGGAACTGCGAAAGTGTGGGAAAGCGATGCTCTGACCGGCAGTTCTGGCGGAGCGGAAACCGTCGTCGCGGGAGTTGGTAATCTGGCCGCTCTGGCAAAATCACTCCTCGTGAAAACTGCCGGAAACGACACCGAAGAGGCAAAGCCTGACGACAGAAACGAGACGAAAGCAGAAGCTGCCGACGTGCCCGAAAGAAAGACAGTACGCATCGGCATGATCGGGCTGGACACTTCTCACTGCCTGGCCTTTACAAAGTTGCTGAACGATCCGAAGGCGGCTGCCGACATCGCCGGATTCCGCGTCGTGGCGGTTTATCCGAAAGGCAGTCCGGACATTGAATCGAGCACGTCGCGAGTTCCGAAATACACGGAAGAGATCAGGAAACTGGGCGTTCGCATCGTGGACGATCTGGACGAACTCGTCGGCCAGGCCGACGCGATTCTGCTCGAAACCAACGACGGACGGCCTCATCTCGAACAGATCATTCCGGCATTGAAAGCTGGGCTGCCGGTCTTTGTTGATAAACCAATAGCTGGGTCACTGACTGACGCGGTTGCGATGTTTGAGCTGGGGAAACATTTCAAAACGCCGCTGTTCTGTTCTTCGTCGCTGCGGTTTTCTGATGGACCGCAAGCGTTACGGGCCGGTTCAGCGGGGAAGATTCTTGGATGCAGCACGTATTCGCCATGCTCGTTGGAGAAGACTCATCCCGACCTTTTCTGGTACGGAATCCACGGTGTCGAAATGCTGTTCACCGTGATGGGCACGGGTTGCGAATCGGTCACTCGCGCCAGTTCGAAAGACTTTGAGCTGGTCACCGGAACCTGGAACGATGGTCGGCTCGGAACATTCCGAGGCATTCGGTCTGGCAGCAGCGGCTACGGCGGCACAGCCTTCGGCGAAAAGGGAATTGTTCCGGTCGGCAAGTACGACGGTTACCGCCCGCTGGTCGTCGAGATTGTGAAGTTCTTCAGGACTCGTGAAGTGCCTGTCACAGCCAAAGAGACTCTGGAGATCTACGCGTTCATGGAAGCCGCCGACGAAAGCAAACGTCAGGCCGGAGCTCCTGTCACTCTCGAAAGTGTGATGGAGAAAGCACGAGCCCAGGCGGCTGAGAAAGTGAAGGAGATCCTCGCGAGGAAGTAATACTCGCGAGGAGTTCGGGTCTGTCATCAGATTCGGTTTTGGCAGCCGAATTCTGGTGAGGCAACAGTCTGCGGCCACGAGAATCCTGTTTCAATCCGGCTCCGGGCTGCTATTCTGCACGTTCGAGTGTCTATGGGAATTGCTGATTTCCCGTCCTCACCAAGTCTTGAGGCAAGCGTCGATGTCGATTGCGTCACTTCTTCCTGGTTCTATGTCTTCTGGAGAAATCCAGATCATTGATCCAGACCGTGGTGCTGAAATCCTGCGACGCCACGACCTGCTCTCTCAGTTCCTGAAAGAGCAGTCGTTCGATGGCCTGCTGCTGACTCGACCGAGTAACTTTTCCTGGGCGACCGTTGGCGGCAGCTGCACGCGGGGAAGCCTTTCGGACACCACGGCCGCTCTATTTGTTTCGCCGGAAGCTCGCGTTGTTCTGACCCGAAACACAGACTCCGGTCAGCTGTTCGACCGTGAAGTCAACGGGCTGGGATTTCAGCTCAAAGAAAGAAGCTGGCAGGAAGACCTGCAACTGCTGATGGGCGACCTCTGCCGCGGTCGCAACGTCGCGTGTGATTTTCCGTTTGAACGGTGTCAGGATGTTGCTCCGCATCTCAGCGGGATGCGTCTGCCGCTCAGCAAAACCGAACGGAAGTCAATCCGCGTGACGGGTAGCCAGGTCGCTCACGCCGTCGAGGCGACGGCCCGATCGTTTCGGCAGGGTGATTCTGAAGCTGAGATCGCAGGACAACTCGTCCACCGGCTCTATCGCCAGAAGATTATTCCGGAGCGAATTCAGATCCTCGCAGACGGTCAGGGACAGCGTTACCGCCACTGGGGATTCGGTGACGATCAGGTCGAAAGCCTGTGCACGATCGCCGTCATCGGAAGACGTGAAGGCCTGCACGTCGGCGCCGCTCGAACAGTCAGCTTCGGCAAGCCGTCAAAGGAGTTCCGCAAAGCTCACCTCGACACTCTGCTGGTTCAGGCAACCGGAATGTTCTTTTCACAGGACCAGTGGGAGATTTTTGAGACCTGGAACCGAGTCGAGCGGATCTACGAGAAGTTCGGTCACTCGGAAGAGTGGCACTTCGCCGACCAGGGGTGTGTGACTGGTTATGAACTCTGCGAAGCACCCATCGTCCCGAAAAGTCAGTTCAAACTTTCAGCCGGGATGCCGGTTTTCTGGCAATCATCGATTGAGCAGGCGACGTCGATCGACACAATCCTTATTGGTGAAAAAGGGTTCGACGTTCTGACACCGATGGAGAACTGGCCGCAGGTTAAAGTGGATGTCAAAGGCGTATCGATCCACAGACCCGACGTACTGATTCGATCTTCCAGCGATTGATCAACCAATAGCCCGATCGGATTAACAGACTGAAGCGCTGCCGCCATCAGCGCGTGCGAATGTCGGTCATGGTCAGTCTCCTGGCGACAGGACCGGTCTGGTATAGTCTCAGGCTTGAAGCTCGTGGCGGCCTGCCATGAAATCGCAACGTCACGATCGCTACCAGAAAAACCGAGGAGCACTGATGCGTGCGCTCTGCTCGACACCCTGTCAACGGATGATGTTGCCGATCGTGTCCGCTGTCGGACTGCTCGCTGCAATGCCACAACACCTGATCGCTCAGAATAAACCGGCGATCAGAGGCCAGGCCAAAGTTGCGCTCAATGCAGGTGCCGAAGCCAAACGCGCCAAACCTGTTCTGTCGACCAATGAAATCATCGCGCTCCGGGACGTCGTCTATCACGAACGCCGTGCGATGGTTCTGCTGGAACGCGCTCGACAGTATCTCCAGGAGGAAAAGCTCAGTCAGGCGTTCGACGCGTTGCAGACTCTTCTGGGTGATCCGCAACAATTACTCGCACCGCCACAGGATTGGGAGCGAGCCCCTTCGGACAGCTTCTTTCTGGAGAACGGACAACTCCACAGTGTCCGTCACGAAGCATTGCAGATTTTCGAGTCGCTCACTCCAGAACAGTTGAGCTTTTACGAAAAGAAATATTCGGAAACGGCAAACAGCGCGCTCCAGGCTGCGCGGGAGTCGGGCCGGTCGACAGCGTACCTCGAAGTCGCCAGGCGTTGCTTTCCAACACTGGCCGGAGCGCAGGCAACTGATGAAGCCGCCACGCGGTTACTCGATCGTGGCGAGGCGGCACTGGCCGCAAACCTCTGGTTGAGAATCATTCAGGCAAACGTTCATCGAAACCGCCTCCACCCTCGGCTGTTCGAAAAGGCAGCGACCGCACTGTTTCTGGTTGGTGATGACGCGCAGGCTCGTAAAGTCATCGTTGACGCCGAAGAAGTTTTCGGCAATGTGCGATTTTCGATCCAGTCCGTCGAAGCTGTTGCGAAGAATCATCCGCAGTATGCCAGCAAGGCGATGGCCGCACCGGAAAGCGACCCGTTCGGCAGTCCCTCGAACAATGGATCGAGCAAAGGTTCTGTTCCATACCTCGCTCCCGTCTGGACGAAACCGCTTTACGGAAGTCGACCGTTTGATCAGCTCGCCACCTGGGAAACTGAGCGTTCCTACAATGAACTGGCCGAGACTGCCGTCGCCGTGTTTCCGATCATCACGCAGGGACAGTTGATCGTTCGTGACCTGCAGGGGCTGCGAAGTTGCGACCCGAAAACCGGTCAACTCCTTTGGCGTTTCAACGCGACGCTCTCTGTGGAACGATTCTTTAATGAGCTGCGAAATGCCAATCCAGGTCGAGCCGTGTCGCTGATCGAAACAGCGTGGACTGAAAATTCTACGCAAGGCATCGTGACGACCGACGCCAGGCGGGTCTTCGCGATTGACTGGCTGAAGTTCGAGGAAGTGGCCGTTCCGGGAGGCCCGCCTTCAATCCGTGCTTCGAACCGTCTGGTTTGCCTGGAGCTCCCTGCTGAGTCCGCGGCTAACTCCGGTTCTGAAAACTCACCCGTGCCGGTGATTGAACCCGCCTGGTCGGTGGGCGGCCCTGCTGATTCTGGTGGACTGGCAGACCAGCTTTTTCTGGGCGCCCCTCGCCCCATCGACGACGCTCTGTTTGTGATTACAGAGTCGCGACGCGATCGAGAACTGAATCTGGTAAAGCTCGAAGCAGCGACCGGACAGGTCATCTGGGTTCAGAAAATCGGGCTCGTGCAGCAGCCAAGTTTTGATGCGACACAGCGTTCGCGAGACCTCCCGATGGCGCTGCCGGCATTCGCTGATGGATTGGTAATCTGTCAGCCGGACGCAGAGATCATCGTTGCGGTCGATGCCTCTCAAGGTGAGCTGGAGTGGATTTACTCGTACGGTCGCGATGGCCTCATGGGTGGTCGGTCGCGGCGATCGTACCTGTCCGGCGGTGGCGGTTTACGAGGGTTCCCATCGACACCGATCATCCACCGTGAATCAGTGCTCTGTTTGCCTCAGCATTCGGACGAGGTTCATCGACTGGATTTGAAGACCGGGCAACGCCTCTGGAAAGTAGCGCGTGAAGAAGATGCTTACCTGGCAGCGGCAACCGATCAAACAGTCGTCTGCGTTCAGAAAGACGGCATGCGAGGTCTGTCACTGGCAGACGGAAGCGTCGTCTGGACTGCTCGGACAGGGATACCATCGGGACGCGGAGTCAGGATCGATGAACATTACATCCTGCCACTTAAGTCCGGCGGGATCGCACGTGTCGATCTGGATTCAGGTCGATGGACCACATCCTTGATTGTCCCGGAACTTTCGAAGCAACGTTACCTCAGGTCTCGACGGACCGACCACAGTCGGCTGATCAGTATCCGGGAACATAACCTGTCTCTCTTCGGACTCGACGATGAACGGGTACCCGATGAAGTTCGACCGGGAAATCTGCTATTCCACGATGGCCTGATGTTTTCCGTCGGCCCCCAGCATCTGACAGCTTTCTCAGAAGCGCAGGCGTTACTTGACGAACTTCTGCAGAAGGCCGAGAAGGGAGAATCCGTCGATGAGCTGTTTGTTGCTCAACTCGAAATCTCGTCAACCCAGGAAGACGCTGCGGCGGACCGACTGACGAAACTGATCGGGACAGCCCAAACCGCAAGCGAGTCAGCAAAGCAGAATTTCCAAACCGTCGATCGAGCACGATGGCTGTTGCGTGAATTGATCATTCGACGACTGAACCAGCGCGAGACTGACCTCACAGCAGCCCAGCGGCAAAGCATGGTCGAGCAACTGGCTGAACTGTCCAAACTGCCGCAGGAACAAGGTTACGCACTGATCGAGCAGGCTCACTGGCAAGCCGAGAACGATTCGTCCCTGTCCGCCGTTCGATTTGCCAGACAGGCGATTGACACGGGACTTGATTCATTCATTCCGATGAAACGCAGCGAAGATTCTCTGGTGTCTGCCGATGCGTATGCGCGAGAGCTTGTCCGGCAAAGTCTTCAGACGTCGACATTCCCCGCCCGCGCTCAACTGCAGGATTTGATTGAGCAGGACCGGCAGGTCGCGTTGTCGCTGAATACGATCGAAAGCCTGGACGGCTTCCTTAAGCTGTACGCCGCAACTGCTGAAGCCGGGCGAGTGAGAAATCGACTTGCCGATCGGCTGATTCAGGCAGGACGAGTCCAGGAAGCCGAGCTGCTGATTCTTCAAAACCGTTCGCATCCGGAAACGGAAGTACGAGCTGTTGCGGACGCACTTTTAATTTCCCTTTGGAGCCAGCTGAGACTCAGTTCAGAAGCTGGCAACGCGCTTTATCGTTTCGAAAAAGAGTTCAGCTCTGCTGACCTGGGCGCTGTCACGGAAGACCGACTGGATACCGTCCTTTCTGCGCTGCGGACAGGCGACGGTACCGAACGCACGCCAACCGGAAACCATGGTCGTTCATTGACCGGTGCCGATTTTGTCCGACTGTACTCTGGCGATGACTCAGCCCGACAAATCTTTGCCGACCTTCACCCGCTGAAATGGAACGTTCAACGGGTCTCGGTCAGGCAACGGGGATTCGGAACCTCGAATCCACTGACATCGAACCTGTGGAAGAACTTCTCGCGTCGAGTCATTTACGGTCAACTCTCTGAGTTCGACCTGGTTCACGATGCCAGCTCCATGCAGAGTCAATGGCGAATCTTCGACCGCCTTGCGGGAACTGAACGAGGCTCGATTGCCATACCCAATCGAGTGACGCTGCCAGGTCTGCAGAGTTATCGCTCGATCGGTCATTTAATGCCGGTAGGAACCGGGGCAGGGATGCTGGCCGTTTCTTTGATCGAAAGTCAGGACGGGCGATTTGAAAACCAGAATGGACCGCCTTTCTGGCAAATTGCATTCCCTCCCCTTGAATACGGCCAGGAACTGATTGAACCAGGTCCGTCGACGCCGTCCGTGTGCGTCTTCCAGACTCGGAAGCACCTTTTCGGAATCGAACCATCAACCGGCCGTGTTCTGTGGCGACGCTCGGATCTTGATCTTGCCAGCGGCGTTAAAGTCGATCGTGAAGCCGGACTGTTCGGCGACGAAAATGTGCTGGTGATGTTTCACGCGGATCAGTCGCGGTACACGCTCTTTTCGACGCAGACGGGCGAGATCATTCGAAAGGATCAGTTGAATGTCGACTTTCGCTATCCACACCACGTGGTGGGCAGAAAACTGTTTCATGTGACGCTCGAAACCAACACTTCAAGAAAACGCATCCGCATCTGGGATCCGTTGGCTGACGAAATGCTACTTGATGAAGAACTTGCAGACAGGTTTTATTCCGCGTGGTCAACCGAGGATGAATTGGCGCTGATGAGCACCGATACCAGGCTTCGCGTTTTTTCAGCCGACGCATCCCGAATGATCGTCGATCTTGAATTGACGCGAGACCAGACACGTTACATGTCGTCGTTGAGAGTTTTTTCTGATGACGAAAACGTCTACGTCAACATTCAGCGGTCGGAAGTATCCGGAGATTCCGACAAGATCTATTCTCTAGCCAGTGATTCGGTGGTCCCCGTTGATCATGTCCATCGCGGATTGCTGATCGCGGCATCCCGTAAGACTGGAAAGCTGTTGTGGACAACCCCAGTCCAGCAACGAAGCTTTATCCGAACAGATCGGTGCTCACTGCCGTTCCTGGTCGGCATCTCACGGGTCAGCCCGAAACGATCCAGCAGTACGAGGTCGCTTGAAATTCGAGTGATTGACCGGGAGACGGGTGAAGATTACGTCGACTCGGCCCCCATGATTCAGGACAAAATTGTGCATTATCAGATTGATCGAGACGCCGGTGAACTGCAGCTTCACGGCCTGACCAGCCGCATCGATCTTGGATTCAGCCGACTAAGAATGCGAATTCCACTTCAGGAACAGCCGCTGTAATGACGTATTAAGTAGAACCGGAAGTTTTTCGTTCGGCTTTTCAACAGTCGCCCGGCAGGAGTGTTCTGTCTGACTGCTGTTGTGGATCACAAAAGATTCTTCCGGGCGACTGAGCATCCTCTGAATTCGATTTCGCTATTCAAAAAGACGTTCGGTCATCTGCGGTGTTTAACATCGTCCTCAGTGTCAGAACGACAGAGAGGGGCGCCGAACCATGAAGTGCACCGAGTTCAACGTTGCGGCGAACGATTCCGCTAATCTCTTTGTGCGAAGCTGCACTGCACCGCAAACCGTTCGCTGCGGTCGCACACTGGTCATCATTCACGGAACCAGTGAACACGGAGGTCGATACCTGCACGCCGCCGAAGCCGCTGTCGCCCACGGTTGGGATGTGCTGATCCCTGACTTGCGCGGGCATGGCCGGTCTGATGGCATCGCCGTTCACATCGATCGCTTCGAGCAGTACCTCCAGGATCTAGACACCATCTGGCAGTACTTCGAATTGAACCCGTCTCGCACGGCAGTCATGGGGCACAGCTTTGGCGGACTCGTCTCCATCCGATTTGCCGAAACTCGCGCGTCGCGGCTGGCAGCTCTGATACCAATGTCACCACTGCTCGGCCTGCGGGTGAAGATCGATCCATTAACCTACGCCATTGGAAAAATGATGTCGTTCGTTGCTCCGACGACCAGATTCCAGAGCAAGGTTCCGCCCGAACACACAACCCGAAACGCCAAAGCACTGGCGAAGCGTGCTTCGGATCCTCTATTACATCGCAGCGTAACGGCTTCGTGGTTTTTTCAGATGAAGCAGGCCCTGCTGGATGCCCACAAGGATGCGGCGTCGATTGCCATTCCGGTTCTGGCAATGCAGGCAGGTGCCGATCTGATCGTCGATCCGCTGGCGGTCGAACCCTGGCTGGAGAAAACAGGTTCGCCGGACAGGACGATGAGAATCCTTGATGAGCACTATCACGAACTTCTCAACGAGGAAGACTGGAGCGAGACCCTGAACGAACTTCTGGACTGGCTGGACTCAAGAATCAAGTGCAGCGCGACCTCGGTCGATCGAACAATGAAGTAGGTTGAGTTGCCAAATCCATCAGCGCAAAAAAAAACGCCCCGCTACGATTCATTCGTTGCGGGGCGTTTTCGCGACAGCTTTGTGAGAACTCTGCCGTATGAAACATTGGCCGCCGCCGTTTGACAGCAACCAGCGGCCAATGTTCGGATCAGACCGTTAACTTACGAGCAACAGCTTTTGCAGCTCGATTTGCACGGAGCTGGCTTGCAGGCGTTGCAAGGGGCAACTGGCTGGCAAGCACTGCAGGGAGCAGGTGCTGGAACGCAGACCTTTTCCTTGATGGTCTTTTCAACCATCCGACAAACCTGCACATCAACTTCTTCTTGCACTTCGACAGGAACGCAGCGTGTTTCCTTGATCGTCTTTTTGGTTGGAACGCATTCCCAACGGCAGACGGTGTCTTCAACGGTTTTCGTCTTCGCTACCCACTCGGAGCATTCGACTTTCTTCGTCACTTCTTCCCAGCTGGTTTCACAGACCTTGCGAGTGCAGGTCTTTTCTTCCTGTTTCCAGCCACAAACTTCGTAGGTGTACTCTTCCTGTTCTTCGACCCACTCGCAAACTTTGCGGGTACAGGTCTTCTTTTCAGGCTTGCTGACGCATACCTGAACTTCACGAGTTTTTTCCGCTTTGTGGCACTCGTGAACGGTGTACTCGACTTCGGTTTCGACGATGTTCGGTACCCAGACTTTCTGAGTGCAGGTTACCGGGCAGGGATTGCAGCAGGTGTTGCATGATCCACAGGCTGTCTGGCAGGGATTGCATCCGCCAACCTGAACCTGCTTTTCTTCCCAGTGACCTTTGTCTTCGCAGACCTTGCGGGTCTTCTTGACGGGAACGCTTTCCCACACCCAGTACTTCTGAGTCTGCGTTTCCAGCGAAGGCACCATTACGGTGTATTCGTGAGAAACTTCTTTCCAGTGTGGTTTCCGGACGGTTCGAGTTCCGGTCTTCGTCTCACGGGTTGGAACGTTGACGTGGTACTTGACTTCGACATCCTTCCAGTTCTGCTTCGCCACTTTGTGGGTGACATCTTTCACCTTCTTTTCGCACTCGTAGTAAGTCACATCGCGACTTACTTTGTCCTGCTTCTGGACCCACTGGTTGACGGTAATTTCACGCTCAGATGTTTCCTGCTTGTACTCTGTGCGAGTCACCGTTTTCTTCTCGGTTTCCCAAGTCGGAACGAGTACGGTTCGCTCGACTTCCTTCCATTCGACTGCAGGCTGGCAGGCTGGCTGAGCCTGACACGCCACCTGAGGGCAGGGGGCGCATGTCGCCGCCTTACAGCAATCGCCCGCCTGGCTTTGAGTACTCGCGGAAGCGAGCACGGCCAGTGCCACAAGTAGTTTCTTCATTGGAGTGTTCCTCTTCGTTCCTGATCTTGTTACCTGAAAAGTGATATCGCAGAAAGCGACGTCTTTGATCGAGTTCGCCACCCAGACGATCCTCGACTGACCCGCGTCAGCCGACGTCGTGAACGAAGCCGTTTTGCATTGCCGAACTCAAAACTACAAATGCCGCTAGACGATTGAATCCTCGTAGAACGGCAGATTGGCTCGGTGTTTAGGCAACTGCACTTCGGCTCGCCGCCGCTGACAAAGTGCCCTTCTGTCCTCAGTCTCCCGCCGCAGACCCACAAACTACGCAATCTACAGCGAATATACCACCTCTGCGTGAGACCCGAAAGTTCCTGTTTTTCCGATTTTACCGAAATTCATAGATTTCGAATCGAGGAACCTCGCAGAGGCCTTCCGCATCAACTCAGGCACCACGCAGCAGAGCATTCGCTCGACACACCAGAATTCGGTCGAAGCAAACGGGCTCGAAAGCGGGAATGCTGAATCTGGTGACCCTGACAAGCCGTCTCAAAAGTACGACGGCACTCGGTCAAACAGCCTGTTAAACCACTCAAAGTAGCCGACGCACGCAGACGGGCCACAGCCGACATCAGCACGATTTCTGCGAGGCGCGCAGCACGGCGGAGTGCCCCTGCCAATTCACCAACAGACTGTCAAATCACGCCCCAGCAATGTCGAAAACTTGCGACGATCGACTCTTCGCGTGGAGCAATCAGTCATTGGCAGGTCGGGCCGGGTTCAACCAGTTTCCCGAAAAATCCTTACCCGCCACCACGACCCCCTTGTCGTGCCAGTTGGAACCAGCGACTACGTCAGGCGTGCAATATCGCAAGGTCAGGCCACAGCGACGACGATCTGAGTCGTTCGCTTCGGACCCATGCAGCAGCAAATCCGAGTGCAACGACACCTGTCCGGCCAACAGCTCGTCGAAGACAACTTCACCGTACTGCTCGGCGTTGTCGATCGTTTGATTCAGGACGTTACCTTCTTCGTCGGAACTCGGTCGAAACGTCAAATGCCCGACATGCTGCGAACCGGCCACAAATTTCATGCAGGCGTTCTCGATATCAGCATCGTCGATGGCCAGCCACACGGTAACAGCCTTTGACGGTGTCAGCGGCCAGTAGCTCGCATCCTGATGCCAGGCCACTGACTTCCCGTCGTGCGGCATTTTGCAGAAGAAATGTGACCCCCAACCGATCACATCTTCGCCAAGGATATCCTTCACATAAGCAACGATACGCGGTTCGCACAGCAGGTCATAGACTCGACCGTACGTCAGATGAGCACTGCTGATTGAATAGCTGTCGCCGCCAGCTGCGATGGCTCGTTCCAGTAACGCATCAAAGTAGGTGCGAACTTCCTCAGTTTCAGTCGGTGAAAAGACAGCCAGATCTTTGACATACCCGTCGCGGTTGTACTGCTCGACCTGTTCAAAGCTCAGAGTTCCGGGCTTCTTTATCTGACTCGGATAGAACCTCAGATCGCGATCCATATTTTCAAGATCAGCCTGATCGGGAACCGCCTGAAATTTTGACATCGTAAAACCTTCTCAGCCTGTTCAGAGCAGCGTCACTCGATCACCAAAAAATCTTTAATTCGAGACTCGATAAAGATGTTTCTCACTTCGAATCAGCAGAGACGACCCATAGACGGAAAACGAAGCAAACGTTCTTGCTTCCAGTTTGTTTCTGCTGACCTCTTCATACTCCGTGCCGGGGCGAAACACGATTCCTTCACCTTCCTCGGCCTGGACGTAGATTTTTCCATCCGCAAACAACGGTGACGCTGAATATTTGCCGCCAAGACGTTCCTGATAGTGGACCTCGCCAGACTTCGCGTCGAGGCAGGTTAATACTCCGCCATCGCTGACGATGTACAACTCGTCGCCAACCACCAGAGGCGAAGGTGTGTGTGGAGCGCCTTTTGTCATGACCCATCGAACGTGCGACTGAGTGACGTCTCCTTTGCCTGTTGGGTCAATAGCCAGAATTTTCGCTCTGTCAAAGCCGCTCGACACGAACAGGAGACCGTGAGCAAAAACGGGACGAGGCACCACGGAATAGCCGTCTTCGTAATCCACCTTCCAGACCACACTGCCGTCTTTGGGATCGTAGCCGTAAACAGCGCCCGCAGCCTGTGAGACAACCTGCTGACGACCATCGACGGTAATAATCAATGGTGTCGAGAAGGCAAACTTCTTCTTAAGATGAGCCGCCGTGCGATCGGTCTTCCAGCGAACTTTTCCGCTGGCCTGGTCGAGCGCGACGATAAAGTCAACGTCGCCCCCGTCACAGGAAAATATAAGCAGGCCGTCAACCAGAACTGGCGAGCCTCCGTTGCCGTGAACCGGTGCAAAGCTGAATTTCTGGTTGGTCCACACCGTCTTCCCGTCAAGCGTCAGGCAAGCAGTTCCGTGCACGCCAAAATGGACGAACAAATGCTTGCCGTCGGTAATTGGCGTCGCACTTGCATGGCTGTTTTTCTTGTGAACCTTGTCTTTCGGTGTCCCCGTCTTCGATTGACGGAAGACTTCCACGTCCCACTGAACCGATCCCGATTCGGCATCCAGACAGAGCGTTCTCAAAGACTGATCCGGCCCCAGTTCGTCGCCATCGGCAACCGAAGTGGTAAGGTAAACTCGATCTCCGAGCACCACTGGTGACGACCAGGCAAGCCCGGCAATGGCACGCTTCCAAACAACGTTCTGGTCGATGCTCCACTTATGCGGAAGCCCGACCGCAACCGAGTGTCCGTTTGCCAATGGCCCGCGAAATTCCGGCCAGTCTTCGGCAGAAGACTTCACCGTAAAAACCGCCAGAAGAGTCGCCGCTGCCGTTATCAGAATTCGCATCGTTGAGACGCTCCTGTTTTCACAATGCCAATGGAAAGCCGCAGGTCGAAATCTCAGTCAAAGTCGACGATCTCCACAACTTCCAGCTTAAGCGTGCCGCGTGGGACGTCGACTTCAACCTGGTCGCCTACTTTTTTACCCGACAAAGCTGTCGCGAGGGGACTGCTGGTCAGAATTTTCATGACGTCGCCGGTGTAGTCCTCTTCGCCCGGTCCGACAAATTCATAAGTTTCCAGATCGCCCATATCGAGATCCTTGACGGTCACGGTCGAACCGAACGTGACGACGCCTTTGGGCAAAGTCGCCTTATCGACGATCTCGCATGACGCAAGTTTGCTCTTCAATTGATTGATCTTGGCCTGAGTCATGCCTTGCGCTTCACGCTGCCCGTGATACTCGGTGTTTTCTTTCAGGTCACCTTCGGCCCGAGCCTCCGCAATCGCAGCCGTGATGACAGGCATCACCTCTTCCTCAAGATGTCGAATCTCTTCACGGAGCTTGTCATATCCCTCTCGCGAGATTGGATTCACCATCGCACTTCTCCTTCGCAGTCGGTTGAGGCCCGACTAAACCTTCGGGCGCAACAGGAACTGGCGGTCGCAGCGAGTTATCAAAACACGCCACAACCGCCAGTAGTCAGTTCGAATTATCAGTTCAGTATTGTGTCGAAGCAGGTTTGCCACAACCTTAAAGCAACTTCGTTAGACGTCGGTCCAGGCTCTGTTGGCGGCACTTGCGAGAACAGCATCGCAGACTCTGGCTGTTTCCAGTGCATCGCGGAAGGTTGGCCTGCATGGCTCACCACTCGACAGCGACGCCAGGAAGTCCGCTACCTGATGCACGAACGTGTGTTCGTACCCGATGCAAAGCCCTGGCACCCACCAGTGATCCATGTAAGGCTGGTCGCCATCCGTGATATGGACGCTTCGCCAACCGCGAACGATGCCTTCATCGCTGTGGTCAAAGAATTCGAGTCTATTCAGGTCGTGAAGATCCCACCGAATCGATGCGTGCTCGCCGTTGATTTCGAATGTGTAAAGTGCCTTGTGACCACGGGCGTAACGAGTCGACTCAAACAGCCCGAGCGAACCATTATTAAAGTGGCAGTGAAAAATGCAGGCGTCGTCAATCGTGACAGCCTGCTTTTCACCAGTGCCCTGATGGACGCGTTCTTTGATGAATGTTTCGGTCATGGCCGACACATCTTTAATGCCACCGTTCAGCCAGATCGCGGTATCAATGCAATGGGCAAGCAGGTCGCCCGTCACTCCGGAACCTGCCGCTTCAGCATCCAGCCGCCACAGGGCTTCACCGCCCTGAGGCAGGTCTGCCGAGATCGTCCAGTCCTGCAGGAAATTGGCGCGATAGTGGAAAATTCTGCCGAGCTTGCCGGAATCGATGATCTGCTTGGCCAGCGTCACAGCCGGCACGCGACGATAGTTGTACCAGACAGTGTTGGCGACGCCGGCTTTTTCGATGGCTTCAACCATCGGCAGACTCTCTTCCGTCGTGCGAGCCAGCGGTTTTTCGCAGAGCACCATCTTGCCGGCTTCGGCAGCAGCAATGGCGATCTCCGCGTGAGTGTTGTTCGGCGTGCAGATATCGATCGCGTCGATATCGTCGCGAGCGATCAGAGCCTTCCAGTCAGATTCGGTTGACTCATAGCCCCACTGCTCAGCGAACTCTTTCGTTCGCTCTGCATTGCGACCGCAAATCGCCTTCAGAACGGGACGGTACTCCAACTCATGAAAGAAGTCGTTGACTCGTTTGTAGCCGTTGGAATGAGTCCGGCCCATGAATCCATAGCCGACAAGTCCAATATTCAATGGTTTCGTAGCCATCGTCGTCTCCCTCTAAAATTTATGTCCAACCTACTAACCTTGGGCGTCCCTGACCTTGATCATGGCGTCCAGGATCGTGTTCCAGGTTTCGCCATTCTCAAGAGTCGCGTTCGGGAACATGCAACCGTCCCAGCAGATGTGCTGAATGCCCCGCTGCTCGTAGTCTTTGAGCCAGTAGCCCGAGCATTTTGTGATGTCGAGTTTGCCGTTGGGGTCATCGGCCCGGCAGTGTTTGCCGGTTTTGTCATGTGAGCCAGCTCCGTGAACTTCGCCATCGTTTTGAGCGACGTGGAAGTCGAGCGTCCAGGGACGCAGCTTGTCGGTCATCTGCTCGTAGGCGGCGTAGAACTCGTCGTCGCCGTAGCCTTCTTTGACCAGCGCATGTTCAGGAGCGTTGTATCCCAGCAGGTAGAGATAAGTGTGAGCCAGGTCGGCCTGGAAACCGAGTGACTCCGGCATGCCGACTTCTTCCAGAAGATCCAGCATGTCCTTCCAGGAGTGCATACCGGCCCAGCAGATTTCGCCTTCAGCGGCGAGACGCTGGCCGTTATCAGCGGCGATCTTCGCAGCTTCGCGGAACGTATCGGCAATGCGGGTCGTGTTGGCTTTCGCATTTTCACGCCACTTCTCGACGCCGAACTCGGCCGAGTCGATACGAATTACGCCGTACTTGCGGACGCCGTGGTCTTCGAAAATACGGGCGATTCGACAGGCCATCGTGACAGCTGAGAGAAATTTCTCACGAGCGGCATCGTCGCCCATCGCCGAGTCACCAACTGTTCCCGGCCAGATCGGAGCAACCAGCGAACCAACCGTGAAATTGTGCGACGCAATGAGGTCAGCGATTCCTCGCAGTTCGTCGTCGGTCGCTTCAGGATTTGTATGTGGCAGGAAGAGGAAGTAGTCGATGCCGTCGAACTTCTGCCCATTGACTTCCGCAGCGGCGGTCAGTTCGAGCATTCGTTCCAGACTGATCGGCGGCTCCTGACCTTCGTCCGTTCCCTTGCCGACAAGTCCCGGCCACATGGCGTTGTGCAGTTTCAGCGGCATCACAAATTCCTTCCGTAGGGTGCGTCTTGACGCACCACTTGAATCCAGTATTTAAGAAAATCTGGTGCGTCAAGACGCACCCTACGGTTTGATAATTACTGATTCTTGTACGCACCGATTGCTGGTGCATTCGGCTGAGCGTTCGGGCCGAAGTAGCGCAGTCCGACGAGTGGCTCGTCACCGGTATTTTCGAACTCAACGCCTTCAGCCGCTCGCTTTGCGGTGACGAAGACTTCGTCGTCGGTCAGGTCGCCAAAGTTGATCATGGCCGGCGTCTGCAATCGCATATTGCCGATTCGGCCAAGGCCCTGAGTCGTGATCCAGGAGTAGGCTCCCGTATCCTTGATCGTGCATTTGGCCCCCGCCTGAACGGTCAGTTCTTTCGCAGTGAAAAGCTGTTCGCCGTCGACTTTGCCGTAGACGATCCAGCGATCAGCCCAGCCATCGCCTTCGGAGCAGACAACCGGCTCAAGGTAATTGTTGTCTTTGAAATTCGGATCGACGTTCTTTTCCCAGTCGAGCGCGTCGATCAGGTACTCGTTGTCGTCGTGGAACTCTTCCGGGAAGTCTTTAGTCAGCAGTGCTCGCGGAACTTCGCGGCCTTCGACCAGATTCTGGTACATGCCGAACACATCGCTGCCCCACTGCGGCTCGTACGTCAGCAGGCTGCCCGGAGCGTGCAGCACGCAAGGCGGAATCAGCCAGCCGGTGCCTGGTTTAAGGCGGTAGGCTTTCGACAGATCAAGGATGCCGTTGTCGCCCTTGTTCCAGTCGTCGAGACACTTGATAGCCTGCTCTTTCGTCGTGCCCGGCTCAAACCCCATGAACGTGTACGGGAAGTTGTTGCCGGTCGGGTTGAGCTGCGGAGGGAAGTAGTACGATTCCGGTTTGCCTTCCTGACCAACCTTCGCCGCCTGTTCGGCGTTCTGGTGCATGTGGTGGGGAATCGGGCCCATGTTGTCGAAGAATTTGGAATAGACCGGCCACTTCGAATACTTGTTCCAGATCTCGTCGCCAATGATCTCGCCTTTGAGTTCCGCCACGGCGTCTCTGAGCAGGAACTTTTCACCGGTCGAGGTGACACAGTAACTCAGACCTTCGTCCCAGTTGCGGTTGTCGTTGGCCGCTTCCGTTGTCGAGCCGAACCATCGCTCATCGATCCCGCCCCGGTTCATGCCGAGAGCGTAATAGTGGTTCGGGTTGAGCTTGAGCCGACGTCCTGGCTGCAGGAACGATCGAGGCACCCAGTTCGGGGCGAGTCTGAAAATTCCGTTTGATTCTGACAGAGCAGCAGACGCAAGTGCGGCGACATTGGCCATGATCGTGATTCCTGAAGAGCGTACCCAAACTTCTGCGAAATAAGCCTGAACGAGCCTACGGCTGGGCTGAGTTCGACGAAAGCGTCGGCTCGCGTCCAGAAGCGTTCAGGAATCCGGACAGTCGAGCGATTTAAGTCGCCAAAGTATCGGCTTAGAATGCAAAAGTAAACCGGCCCGAAGCCATGCTCCTGCCGACTCATAATCATCAGAAGCTGTTGATAAAGACAGGAAATTCAGGCGCAAAGGAATGTCTGGGCGAACCATGTCTGTGGCAACAGATTCGCAGGAATCAGTTCACTATTTACCAACCCTGCAACGGCGCCGCAGCAGACCGAGCAGCGTGTCAACAACCTCGGAATACTGTGAGGAAACGTCGTGGACATCCCACTGATCGTCCGGTTTCGCAAACAGCCGTACGTCCGAATGCACCAGCTCCTCGTCGTGCAAAGCTTCCGCAGACGTCACAAGCCCCCAATGGCGACTGCGTATGCCCATTTGTCCGTCTGATCCAAGGTAGAAAACTTCGGAACGCCCTTCCGGAGTGTTACCGGCAAGCGCTGACAGCAGGCTTTCCCCGACTGATTCAGCGTCGCGCCCCGAGCCTTTGCTGCCGCCGAACCAGTCTTCCAACGTGGCCGCGACATCGACCGGCTGAACCAGAGCTGCGTGCCGGCTGCCGAACTCGCGGTTGTCGGCTGCCTGACAGAATTCAGTAATCAGCAGCGGTGTTCTGACATCAGTGTCGCTAAGCCATCCTGCTGGAACCTCGTCTGAAGTACGGGCTGCGTTCTCGTACCGAGACACAGCCGCCCCCACAGCACCGGGCACCAGATCGATGGTCTCCCCGAACGAGTGCCCCTGATTTGCCGACACGACGAGCAGGATTTTCTCGCCTGAATTCTCGACCGCATCCAGCAGCTTCAAGAGCCAGCGATCGATCATCGAAACGTAGCCAGCAAAAACGAGCCTGCTGATCTGCCGCTCAATTTCTGGTGAATCAATGTCGTCAGGTTCGTTGTTCGACGCCCCTGACACCTCGGTGATGGCGGCCTCGTCAGATTCCTCCCCGCCATCGGCACCGTGCTCGCCCTCGACTTCCACCTCGCGACGCCAGTCAGAAAGCAGCAGTCGAACCAGGTCGGGATCGTTTTCAAACTGACCAACCAGATCGCTGGCGATTTCGCCGCCCGATTCGCCATCGACGATCTCTTCCAGCTCGTCGAGATACAGCTCTGCAAACAGTCTCGGCGGCAGCCACGGAGACGGCACGCCTTGAGAATGCAGCCACAATAGCTCAGCCGGTGAATTTTCGCTGGTTCCCGCCGCCGCTGAGCCGTCACCTTCGAGAATTTCGATGCCTCGTTGAACAAGCCGAGCGATCGGGACGTCGTCGTGTGCAGCGTTCAGGCCGGTGACTCCGCCAACGGCCTCAATTGAGCAAAACAATTCAGTCGGCAGCCCCTCGGTGTTTTCAGCAAGCAGCCGACACTTGACTCCCTGATCGTTCAGGCGTTGAAGCCAGCTTTGGACGGAGCATCCATCGCCTTGCTCGTCCGCCACCGAATCGCGAAAGAATTCAAATCGTCCGGTCCACCAGGGATGGCTGGAGCTGACCGGTCCCGGCACTTCGGCAAAGTGCTGATCGAAGACGCTGCCGAGCGAGGCCAGTCGATCAAACCCCGGAGTTTCAATCCACTCATTACCGTAGCACCCCAGCAGATGAGTCGGCAGACGGTCAAACGTAAGAACAACGGCTTTCAAAATCAGTTTCCCAATCGCTCACGAAGAATGTGCAACTGCATCGCCCCATCAAGGGCACAGGCACACTATAGGGATCTGGAAAGCCATTGCCTGGTACAAGGTTCGCAGAATTTCAGGCTTCTCGATTCACTATCGAGCCTGCGCGGTAAAGTTGCTCTTTGTCGTTTCCCTGGTCATAAGCTTCGAATGCCCGCCTGGATCTCAACTCTCTGGAACCTACTGGTCGATCTGCCAAGCCGGATTCTGATCGGCATGGTGCGGCTGTATCAGATCTTCCTGAGCCCGCTCATTGGGCAACAGTGCCGCTTCCACCCAACCTGCAGCCGTTATTTCATTCAGGCAGTTCAAAAGTACGGTGCAATTCGTGGCTCACTGAAAGGCGTGTGGAGAATCTGCCGCTGCCACCCGTTTAATCCTGGCGGCCACGACCCGCCGTGACACGCCACAATCTGGTGTACCACTGGCTCTGCCAGTGTCAGTCACGACACGCGAGACACAGGCAGAGCCAGTAGCACACGATTCTGCCGAAGAAGACGCTATCGGCTGATGATGATCCCGATGAGCTTTTTCAGCTCCTCGTCGCTGGCGAGGCGACCGGTCATCCCAATGTGAACATCCCGGTCTTCCGAATTCAGTGCCGCAAGGACTTCACGGTATCTTCGAAGTTCCGTTTCGCTGTCACCTCGCGAATGAGCTAACCGAGCCGCGCGCAGTCGCCGTTGCCAGGTCTCCAGTTCTTTATCGTCGCTGCCGAAGAAACGAACAATCTCTTCGCGAGCGTCTGCTTTGCTGAGTTCCGAAACGGACGGCGGATCGACCTCGGCAAACAGCATCGCCAGCGAGCTGAGAAACGACAGGCCCAGCACCGAATACAACAGCGCCGAATTCGACTGTTTCGGTTTCGCCTGTTTTTCCTTCCGAGCGAGATCGTCCTGCAGCGACAACTCCGGAAGATGCCCGTCCGCGCCGAGTTCCACCAGCGGCCCGCCCTGATCGGTGATAAACCTCGCCACGTTCTTCTGGCGTTTCGCAGACTTGCCTTTCTTCCGGCTCTTCTTTTTCCGACCACCCTCGACGGCAGACGCGTCCTCTGACGACTGATCAACAGAGTGCTCGCCGCCAGCTTCGACATCGTTGCTGGCGTCTTCGGAATCCTGTCCTGATTTCGTCGAGACGATTCCCGCTTGAGGCACAGCAGCCGGTCGTAACTTTGATGATGACTTCGGCCCTTTCGCCGCAGCAGGTTTCGGGGAAGCTGCCGGTTCATTGTCGAGCGACATTTCATACGTCAACTGGCACGATGTCCGTCGACCAAAGTGCAGCCGGACGTCGTTCGGCAGCCACACCCATTTCTCGGCGGGGATGTCGGCCCCGTCAACCCGCACTTCAGCATCGGTCGGTCGAAAGATCGCGAAGCGACCGTTCTTTCGCAGAATGCTGGCCTGGTGATCCGGCAACGACGGATCGTCCAGCACGATCTGATTTTCATCCGCCCGACCGATATGAATCAGGTCTTCGTCGACTTCGAAAACCTTGCCCCGGTCAGGGCCAGTCGTCACGACGATGCGGCAGGTGTAAGTGGTTGCTTCCACAGATCAATTCTCAAAAGATCGCAAACCGAAGTCAGCACACGCGGGTGCACCATTTCAATCGATTGGCACCGCAATCACAACAGGCTGATGACAAACCGAACGACCGGAAAGGAGTAACCACGGAAAGCACGGAATTACACGGACGAAATAACAGGATTAAGGGTTTCCGTGTAATTCCGTGTCTTCCGTGGTCTCGAAACTCTGAAGAGTCATCACTCAGCCACGGCCGTTGTCAGGCTCCATTCGCGGACTGAACCATCGCCTGAGACGGTGAACGCAGTCTCGCCGGACGATTCAACGACGAGATCGTGAATCGGCCGCCCGGTAAAAATTGAGAATGCCAGCTCAGGCTGATTCGACTCGACGTTCCATACGCGAATCCGACCGTCCCAGCTTCCGGTTACCATTCGATCGTCGATCCAGACCAGAGCGGAAACCGCGTCCGGCTGCTTCGCTTCGGCCATGAGTTTCCGTTTCTTCGTGTCCCAGATTCTCAGCTCGCCGTTCCAGTCGGCTGAGACAAACTGTGCTCCGCCCGGCGACCACGCCAGCGCGGCGATTTCGGTTTCGTGAACGGAAGCCGTTGCGACATTTTCGTCCCGCTTGAAGTCGTACCAGATGAGTTCGCCCTCGCTACCGGCTGACACCAGCGTTGACTGATCGTCGCTGATCAGCATCGCTTTGACACCTCGGTGTCCGGATTCCCTCACCATGGTTTCTGACGGAGTGATCGTCACGATGCGTCCGTCGCTCAGTCCCAGGAGCATCTGCTTATCGGCCAGCTTCTGCCGAAAGACACAGCCCGTGACGGCAACTCGCGGACTATCGACCGTCGATTCCTTGAGATCCGCCTGCGGCCATGCTCGCAGCAGCCCCGAGCTGTCGCCACAAACCAGCAAACCATCCGGCGACCAGGACAGCAGCGTGGCCGCGCTATCGGTCGCTTTCCCGGCAGTCGTCGACCGTCTCTCCGGCAGACGCCAGACAATCACCTCGCCCTTTGCCGAGGCCGCCGCCAGCGACGCTCCGTCCAGAGACAACGACAGTTTTGTCAGAACAGCAGCGTCTGAGGCGAGCTTCCGCGTCGGCTCAGCAGGTGCTTCCGAGCGTTTCGGACTGAGAAAAATGAACAATCCGACCGTGACAACGACGGCCACCATCACCGCAGCCGCCACCGCGACGTTCACTTTTCCGTTTCTTCCGAATTCGTACACAGGCTTGTTTCTGTCGCTGCTTGAGGGCTGGGCGATACTGACCCGAAACAACTTGTCCCGGCCGACCTGAACAATGTACGGCACGAAGCCGTCTCGTTCCCATACGAGTCCTTCGATGCAAACCGCCTGCCGCCACTGGTTTCCTTCAAAATCGACATTTACGTCGGTACGCTGTGCCCGACTTGAGGGTGCTACGACGGATCGGGACCCATCATCCCAGTCGGGATATTTCGGTCTCAACCGCCGCTGCACCCTCGCTTTGTTTGCAGGCTGCGTTTGAAAGAGTGCGGTCCTCAGCGGAATTGGCAATCACCAGGAATATCCAATTTCGAAGCTAAGCCACCCCGATTCAACGCTCAGCACAGTAACCATCTGAAACTCAAACAATTAAAGAGCCCCCACCATGTCGTACTTTCCAGAAGTTTCGAAGATTGAATTTGAAGGCCCGGACAGCAGAAACCCTCTGGCCTACAAGTATTACAACGCTTCTGAAACGCTCTGTGGAAAGTCGATGGAAGAGCTGCTGCGGTTCAGCGTCTGCTACTGGCACACCTTCCGAGGCACGGGAGTTGACCCGTTCGGCGCTCCGACCATGCAGCGTCCGTGGGAAGACGGAACCGACTCGGTCGACATGGCTCTGAAGCGAGTCGACGTCGCGTTTGAATTTATCGAAAAGCTGGGCGCGCCGTTTTACTGCTGGCATGATCGCGATGTCGCTCCGGAAGGCTCCAGCCTCAAAGAGACGAACGAAATCCTGGACCGAGTCGCCGCCAAGCTGAAGGCCGAGCAGGAGCGAACCGGCATTAAGCTGCTGTGGGGCACGGCGAACATGTTCTCCAACCCGCGGTTCATGCACGGAGCGGCGACCAGCTGCAACGCCGACGTGTTTGCCTACGGAGCCGCTCAGGTGAAAAAGGCGATTGAAGTCACGCACGAACTCGGCGGCGAGAACTACGTTTTCTGGGGCGGTCGCGAGGGGTACCACAATCTCTTCAATACGGACATGAAACGCGAACTCGACCACCTCGCCAGCTTCATGCACATGGCTCATGAGCACGCGAAGTCGATCGGCTTCACCGGTCAGTTCCTCTTCGAACCAAAACCGAAAGAGCCGACCAAGCATCAGTACGACTTCGACGCCGCCGCCTGTCTGAACTTCATCCGTTCGTACGGACTGGAAGACGTCGTGAAGCTGAACATCGAAACCAACCACGCCACGCTGGCTGGCCACACGATGATGCACGAGCTGGAGTACTCATCAATGCAGGGCTACCTGGGCAGCATCGACGCCAACACTGGCGACCTGCTGCTGGGCTGGGACACCGACCAGTTCCCGACCGACATCTACCTGACCACGCAGTGCATGATGGTCATCCTGAAGCAGGGCGGCCTGGCACCGGGCGGCATCAACTTCGACGCGAAAGTCCGTCGAGAAAGCTTCGAGCCAATCGACCTCTTCTACGCCCACATCGGCGGCATGGACGCGTTCGCTCGCGGAGCCAAGATCGCTGCGAAGATCATCGAAGAAGGCCGCCTGGCCGAAATCGTCACCAACCGCTACAGCAGTTGGGACAGCGGCATCGGAGCAAAGATCGAAGCCGGAGAAGTCAACTTCGCCGACCTGGAAACCTACATGCTCGCAAAGGGCGAAGCCGCCCCCAGCGGCAGCGGCCGCCAGGAACTGATCGAAAACCTGATCAACGAGTACATCTAAGCGGCAGGTCGATCCGTAGGCTGGGACTGGTCCCAGCAACAGCCGGAAGCTGGGTCGCGACCCACCTACGCCACTGGGGATACCCACCCATCACCTCTAAGATTTCTGATATGGACGATTGGGACTACTGTATAGAATTACAACTTTCTGAACGTGGTTTGTCGTTAGCAAATCGAATTTGGGGTGATGTTTCATCCACTGAATTCGCCCAAGCAATCACTCGCTCTCACGCTGCAATTTACGAATGTGCTATCGCATCAGAAGGGTCAGCCCTTCAACTTTACATTGCAGCATTGGGTGGAATTGACCAAGAAGGTATCTCTTGGGTACAGAAAAAAATCACCCAATTTATTCCATCAATTCTGTGTACTGGACTTGCAGATTCGCTACACACTCTCGCTGAACAGGAAGCAGGAACACTCTTCGTCGATGAGAAATCTTTTCTGGAGAGTGACATTGATTTCGTAATCGAACACGGAGTCAGGTCACTACTTGAACGGTTTCGTTCGATGGCTCCTAACGATGAGAATGCCGATCCATGGATACTTTCTATCCGGTCTCGAAAGGTCGCAAATCTAGAAACATTGACGTCACTTGGGATTACGCTCCCGAAGGAGTTTCAGTCCCAAAAACAGGTTCTTCAACGGCTTGCTTCCTTTGCGAAGACTGAAATTGTCGGTTCGGCATCACTTCGAAGTGAGTGCAAAAAGCTCATAAGTCAAGTTGAAAGCGAGTCCAAGGAATTCATCCGAAGGGAGTTCATCTCGTGGGAATGGATCCAAGCATGGGTGAGTGGACGAGTACCTAAATCGGTGGTACCGCATCGCCAATCACTGCTTTTGCTCCTGAATCTGCATTTCAAGAAACGGACTGTAAGTTCCGAAGAACTTACTGAAATTGGAAACGCGGTCGAATCGTGTAGTGCATATGTCACCGAGATAATTTCAATATGGCAATCATCCGAGTCTTTCAATCTCGAAATGCTTCGAAATCTATGTGATATGGTATTGGCAAACGCTCCTGAGATGTCACCCGAACAATGGGCTGACTGCGTGATATTCTTCGAAGACTGGCGATCGCAGAATCAGGACGAATCGCTTCATACTGTTATTGAGAAGATCCGGAAGAAAGTCCAAGCAGTCATGCGTCGCAACAAAGCCGAATCTAAAGCGCGTCGCAAACGCCGAACTCCAAGCGGAATCGCAGCGAGCCATCGCGGTCGATGTGAATCTTGTGGACGACTCGTGGAAAAAAGTGAGCATTGCGAATGCAACTGGAATTAAGAGTGAAGTGACGTAGGCTGGGTCCTGACCCAGTCTGGGTGCCGCAGGCACAAGAGGTTCTCCAACCCGGATGGCACTGGTTGATTCTTGCTAATGACTCATCCTGATTGGGTGGCACTGGTTGCTTGCAACCGGTGTGCGAAGCACAAGAGGTAACCTGCAATGCCCACAAGCTGGGTCGAGCCCCAGACGACGCCATTGTTCGCAGGGCGCGTCTCGACACCAGATTCTCGTTGTTCAACGACGGACCACCCTGTTTCCCATAAGATTCTCGTCGATCTTAAAACAACTCACGGCGTGGGATAGACGATGGACTTACGGCTTGTGGAAGTAGTGCTTTCGGTTGATTCGGTTAGCCGCATTCCGGAATTGCTCGCTAAGCATCGAACGCTCGGAATCTGGGATGAGTCTCTGGATGATGCTCATCGGCTGTCGCGGATTCTGACGACCGCAGACGAAGTGGAAGCCATTGTCGACCGCGTGCAGAATGCGTTTGGCGAGCGGCCTGATCTACGAATTCTGGTCTTCCGCGTCGAAGCCACCATCCCAACTCCTCAAGAAGACGAAGAAACGGAAGACTCCGACGCAACTCCGCAGAGAGTCAGCCGGCATGAGCTCTACGCGGCGATCTCGAAATCAGCCGACCTCTCATCAACATTTCTAATTCTGATCGTTCTCTCCACCATCGTCGCCGGGATCGGGCTGATTCGTGACAGCGTAGCCATCATTATCGGAGCGATGGTGATGGCTCCGCTGCTCGGGCCGAATGTCTCGCTGGCCCTCGCAACCACACTGGGAGACACGGACCTTGCGAAGAAGTCATTAAAGACCAATATCGTTGGCGTCGGGTTCGCCTTTGTGCTGGCCTGCAGCATTGGCCTTCTGTTTCAGCCATCTATGGCCAGTGAGGAAATTGCGTCCCGGACTGTCGTTGGCATGTCCGACCCGCTATTGGCACTTGCCGCAGGATGTGCGGGAGTGCTGGCCTACACAACCGGTGCCCCGACCTCGCTAATCGGAGTGATGGTTGCTGTGGCTCTGCTGCCGCCGCTTGCCGTGTCCGGCATGATGCTCACTGGTGGCCATTATTCAGAGGCAGGGGGAGCCGCACTGCTGGTTCTGGTGAACGTGATCTGTGTGAATCTCGCCGGCGTCGTCACGTTCCTTGCCAAGGGAATCGGACCGCGGCGGTGGTGGGAAGCCGACCGAGCCCGACGTGCATCTCAAATTGCGATCGTTATCTGGCTCGGTCTGCTAGCCGTTCTGATTGCCATCATTGCCGGTCTAGGTCAGTCGGGCTGGTGGCATTTTCTGACCCATACCAATCGCTCATCGTAATTGGGTGGCACTGGTTGCATTTAGTGACGTAGTCTGGGTCTCGCCCCAGCGTGTGAGCATTGCTGAGACGCGTCCCAGCCTACCGGTTTCGGCGTACTCTTTGCAGCCGAGCGGATTGTGCCCCGGCTTTATTCAGCATCGAGGAATTCATCTCCGTACCAGTCGTTCGCGCTGCCCCAATCCGGCGAGTACTCGCCGAGCCTGACATACCGGTGAAATGACGACCATGGCCAGTCACGGACTTTCGAATCCAGACCATGCTTGAGTGGATTCACATGGATGTAGTCCACGCAGCGTTTCAAGTCGTTTTCGTCTCGGCATGTGTGTTCATAAAATCGTCGCTGCCAGACTCCACGTTCGCCCTTTTGCTGGCGACTCTGAGATGCGACCCCTTCCGCTCCACCGGCTTCACGCCAGCGGCGAGTAAATTGAGACTTGATCAAACGCCATCGAGTTGAATCGTCAGAGTCTCCATCGGGAAGTTCCAGCACAGCGTGAAGGTGATCGGGAAGCAGAACAATAGCCGTGATCCGAAAGGGATGAGTCTGCCGGACATGTCGAATAGACTCACGTAGCGCTGAACGGCCTGCCTCTGTCGTCAGGAGCGGACGTCGCTCGTGAGTCACCAGCGTGAAGAAATAAACCCGGCCAGAGCGGGATCGCAAATATCGACGCATGCTCACACGATAAAATCTTGCTGGGTCGAGACCCAGGCTACCCTCTGCGGCTGATTCATTTCTTGTGGACAGGCAGATTGATCAGGGCCGTTCCGTGGTGGCGGACCAATTGAAATTCTTCGCCGTCGTCAGTGCCGGTTTCTTTTTGCTCGACACTCGTCCGTAGGGTGTAGCGGCCCTGCCCTTTCAGTTCGAAATGGACGTGGCCCTTTTCGTCTGTCGTCAGATTCGCGTTGAATCCGCCTGGTCCGCGGACGGCGACCGGTCGACCAGCGACGGGCTTACCCTTCCACAGGACTTGAAAACCGAGCCCGTCATCAATGAGTTGCGGGACAATATCCAGATGGAGCTGTTCGGCTCGCCCGAGCTTCATCAGTTCGTCCAGCGAGCTGACGTCGAAGTGCCTGGCGTAATAATGCAGCAGCACGTCCGTCTTGCCGTATCGGTACACGCCAAATTTGCCATAGCTATCGATACTCCGTGGACCGTCCGAGGTGAGCGAAGCCGACAGCCAGCGCTTGCCTGGTGACTTTGCCTCCTGCATCTTCAACTCGGCAGGACGGCCGGCAGCAAGAGTGCGAATCCAGGTCTTGCCGCTCCTGATAAATCGATCGAGATACTGCCCGTCGCCGGGCGCTGGCCCGCCTTCGTAATAGACGTTGACCGTGCCGTGCTCTCCGGACTTCTTATCAAGCACGACCCACAGATAATGACTCCAGGCCGATGACGACAGAACACCGAAAAGCAGAAACAGACTCGTTGCGGCGCGAAGGACTGAACGATTCATCGATAGACTTTCGGTTAAGGTTGATGATGAGTTATCAAAGCGTCGTTCTTCGCTGACCCGTTCTGGCGAACCAATCATGCGACAAACTTAAAACCACATCTGAGACATGAGACTACTTTCCGCTTCCATAATCAGACAATCGAAACCGCAAGACCCAAAACCTCTCCAGACCAGCCTCGCACGGATTGCCTGCAATCAGTGAGCGACGCACAGGCGACCGGATGCCGCGTCCTCAGCCCGGGATGAGACACCGAACGCGAGTCGACGCCAAACTCGCACAATGAAGCATTCTGCCTCTGCGCGATCTGCCCTCGCAGGACGAGGCACGCTTCTCAAGCTCAGCGGGAGAATTCGCTGGCGACGCTTCGGGTTTCATTTTCCGAGTCCGACAGAATGTCTCTGGAGACGTCGGCCACAAAGTTCTCGACCTGGGCTTTCTCAGCCACAGGAGCCGGGGCGCCAGCGTTCATGCCGACACCGGGATTCCAGATGGCCGGCAGCATGTCGAGGATGGCTGACCGGTATGTCGGAAAGACCGGATACACGAGGTCGGGATTGCTTCGCTGATAATCGGTCATCTTTTCGCGAAGCTGGTTCGTTGACGCTCGCGGATGGCGATGATGCGGGCCGTGCATGAAGATGTCGAAGTTGAAATAGCAGGCGATTTTCGTCAGCCACGTCTGGCTGATAACCGTGCGGGCTCCCAGAAGTGGATCGTAGCTTTTCATCCCCAGATGTTCGGTAAACTTGCGAAAAGCCTGGAGCACTCCGGCAATCCAGTGAGGAATCACCCACGCTCGCAGGAAGATGATCCAGCTTCCGGTGACAGCCACCGTTGTCAGGATCGCCATCCAGGTGATGAACATGGCGACGTACTCCCAGCCGATCTGGCGTCGAATCTTTGAATCGGTCAGTGGCGAGCCGGAGTGAAAGTAGAGCCTTCCGTAAGCGAATGGCGTCGTGAACACACCCAATGGGAATTCGAGCCAGCAGAAGAACCTCCGGAACCAGAGGGATGTCTGCGGGTCGGAGTACGGCCACAGTTCCCAATCAGTAGGCTTGTTGAGATAAGCGTGATGCCGAATGTGACTTTCTCGATAGATCGAGTACGGCACAAAGATCATGGTGCCGATCGCGCGGCCAATAACGATGCTGACTCGGCGCGAACCGCAGATCGTCTGGTGAGACGCTTCGTGAAAGCAGCTGGTCCAGCAGAAAAATACATAAGCGGCGAGTGCAGTCCAGAGAACCTGCCACCCCACATGCCCGGTCGGCCAGTAAAGCGCCAGCGCTGCCTGAGCTGCCAACCCCACAGGACCGATCAGAAAACGAGGCCACATCGAGTTCGACTCGATCGCCGCGACTTCTTCCGCTGTCAACTCTGTGAGAGACACCTTGAAATGCTCCGGGGCAGGCTTTGGAAAGCTCGCTACATCCCGAGCAAGGCTGCTCTGGATTTCTTTTGCGACTGCTCGAAAATAGGCCAGGTACACCCGGTAAAGAGATTTGTACTTCGCGGCCGCCGGAGAACTTGAAACTGACAGTCACGTAATTTCGACGGCGCCAGTGCTGCAGGTTGTGATGCCAGCCTCGGCTAGTGATGAGCCCCCAAAGGGCAGACGCAACATCGGCTGAGCCTTTCGAGTGGCCTTGTGGTTGACGACGGCGCTGCTTCCTGCAAACTGTTCTGCTGACGCAGCCTTCAACAAACAGGAGCGGGACGATGAACAGGCCAGCCAGTACGCGACGTGAATTTCTAACGACAGGTATCGCTGCCACTGCGGCGGCGACGTTTGTTCCCTCATACGTTCTTGGACGGGATGGAGCGACGGCGGCCAGTGAAAAGATCACGTTTGGAATCATCGGCATTGGGCCTCGCTGCACGTACGACGTGAAGTCGATGTTGCCGTTCGGCGATGTCCGCTGCGTCGCGATCGCTGACGTCCAGGCCAGTCGACGAACCGCTGGCAAGAAGCTGATCGATGAGCATTACGGAAACGCGGACTGTGTGCTTTATCGAGACTTCCGCGAACTGCTTGACCGCAAAGATATTGATGCGGTGCTGATCGCAACGGGCGATCGCTGGCACGCAGCGGCGTCGATGCTGGCGGCGGAAGCCGGCAAGGATGTCTACAGCGAAAAACCATGCGGCATCACCATCGCTACGTGTCAGGAACTGGCGGATACGATGCACCGGGAGAAGCGAATCTTCCAGGCGGGCACGCAGCGCCGCAGCGTGCCAAACTTTCAGCAGGCCGTCGAGTGGGTGCACTCCGGGAAGCTCGGCAAGCTCCACACCATGCACGCGTCGGTCTACTTCCCAACGCTCGACAACACCTGGCTGCCGGCTCAGCCCCTGCCGGCTCGCGACGTGGTTGACTGGAACCTGTGGCTCGGCCCAGCCGCTTGGCGACCGTTCAACCAGTCCTACTGCGACGGTCGTTGGCGAGGTCAGTGGGACTTCGATTCAGGAGCCCGCCTGCTCGATTGGGGAGCCCACACGGTCGATCTCTGTCAATGGGCCAACCAGGCCGACGACACGATGCCGATCGAGTATGAACCCACCGCAAACAACATCGTCTGCCGATACGCCAACGGCGTGAAGCTGATCATCGACTTCCTGGCAGACCCCTTCGGAAATCGTTCGCCGCATTATGTCACGCGGCTGGGAACCTGTCCGGTACGCTTTGTGGGCGAAGAAGGCTCGGTCGAAACGGGCGACTCCGGCGAGATCGTCGCTCTGCCGGAATCACTTCAGAAAAAGCTGCCGGACGGAACGAAGCGAGTCCGCGGCCTGGACGTGACGGCGCACTCTCGCAACTTCTTCGACTGCATCCGCTCGCGTAAGGCGACGGTCGCCAATCCAGATGTGATGCGACGTTCGCACATCGCCTGTCATGCCGCAGCGATTGCCTGGATTCTGAATCGCAAGCTGAAACTCGATCCGGTGAAAGAAGAGTTCATCGACGACGCCGAAGCCAACCGACTTCGCTCTCGTCCATCACGTGAATGGGCCACAACGTAGGCAGTGACGGAACACGAGGCATCTGGCTTTGGCACTGGCTGGCTGGTGACCGGAACCACTCTTCGGTTTGTTCTCGCCTGATCTGGTGCGTCGGGACGTGACCGAGTCAGACAATGACTTCAGACGAAGACCGACCAGCCGGTGAGTTTTACCAGAGCTTCCAGCGCAAGACTTCCGACCAGTGACGTCCCGGCAGGGTTGAGACCGGGGGACCACACCGCGATGCTGCCGTGCCGGGGAGCGATCACCAGAATGCCGCCCCCCACTCCACTTTTCCCCGGCAATCCAATGCGGAATGTAAAGTCGCCACTGTTGTCATAGTGGCCACAGGACATCATGACGGCATTGATGCGCCGACAGAATTCGCTGCTGACCATCTGCTGGCCGGTGATCGGGTCGCAGCCGTCGAACGCGAGAAAAAGCGCTGCCCGCGAAAGCTGACGGCAGTTCATTGAAATGGCACAGTGCGAAAAATAAGCCGCCAGCGTTTCTTCGACAGGATTGCGGAGGTTTCCGTATGACTGCATGAAGTATGCGAGCGCCCGATTTCTGGCCCCTGCCGTGGCTTCTGACGAAGCGACCACATCATCAACAGCGATTGATTCATCATTAGTCAGCTGCCGCAAACGACTCACCAGTTCCGTCACCATGCCTCCTGCTCCAGCCTGCTCAACAAGATGGTCGGTCACGACGATGGCTCCCGCGTTGATCAAAGGATTCCTGGGAATGCCGCGTTCGCTCTCGAGCTGGACGATGGAGTTGAACGGTGACCCCGAAGGTTCCCGACTGACCCGCTTCCAGAGTTCATCACCGACGCAGCGGAGGGCCATCGACAACGTGAAAACTTTGGAAATACTCTGGATGGAAAAACACTCGGTCGCATCGCCAAGACAGTGCGACTCGCCATTCTCCAGCGTGACGCACATTCCGAATTTCATCGGATCGACAGCGGCCAGCGCCGGAATGTAATCAGCAACCCTGCCCTGCCCTCGATACGGAGCAACCGCTGCTTCAACTTCCCGCAGCGTTGATGTCCAGTTCAGAATTTTCGTCTCCTCAAGAGCTGTGGAGCGACGTCACTTCGAGTTTGATTCGCTCAGGAATCAGTTAGTGAGCCGCAACTGGAACGACAGTGCTCCGTGCCTGCTGAACCAGTTTGTGGATGTAGTCAAGTTTGGCAATTACAGGTGCGACGAACACTTCAGGTACAAGGTCAAGCAAACCCATCGACCGGTTCATCTCATTCAGGACAACTCCGAGACGCATGTAGCAGCTGACCAGAACCGGCAGTTCCGCCGTTGCTGGATCCAGGTTTTCTCCAAGGTTCATGTGGTGCGCCGTGTCGAGCACGCTGACCATGTCGAGATACGCG
Source organism: uncultured Planctomycetaceae bacterium (assembly GCA_963976765.1). GTDB lineage: Bacteria > Planctomycetota > Planctomycetia > Planctomycetales > Planctomycetaceae > JABMPE01. The sequence continues at coordinate 45,787 of CAXBME010000013.1, read as the reverse complement.
GCAAAGGTTTCTGCGAAGTCTTCCCAGGGGTGCATTGTCGCGTAGGCACTAATGAAGCTGGCCGGCCAGTTCGATCGCGGCCCGTCTTTGTAGTAGGCCTGCTGAGCATCGCCGTAGCCAGGATCCCGGTGGTCACCGAATACGGCAATAAAGTCGGCTTCGGCACGGTCTTCAATCAGCATCTGCCAGTAGTAATGACCAATCTCGTGCCGGAAGTGTCCAATCACCGTCCGGTGCGCTTCGTGAAACATGACCCTGGCTTTTTCGCGCTCGACAGTATCGGCTTCTCGAAGATTTATCGTGATCTTTCCATTGGCGTGCCCGGTGTAGACCCTTTCCTCTTTGCCCATCGACCACCACCACTTCCGTATCTGAGTGGTGTCGGCTTTGAAATCGAATGAAAGGACTGGTTCGAATCCATCCTTGCGGCTTCCATAGGGCAACTTCAGCAGGTCCAGTGTGTAAAGCAGCCGTCTCTTCGCCGCTTCCAGGCGCGCCCACATCTCACGGTTACCTGCAATGGACAGGTCGGGGATGGTGTCGTTAAACCGGCAGTAGTCACACAGCGGAGCCTTTCCGTCGGAATCAGGCTGAGCAGCACAGCAGCGATTGCAGACTTTCTCGACTCCGTAGTTGTGGCACTTGACGAGTAAGGCTCCACATTCAGAATTGGCACAGCGGAGCTTTCCATCAGACGTCCGCTCCAGCGCCGTCATTCGCGTGCATTCCGGGCACCAGCCAAGTTCTTTTCCGCAGGTCAGGCACTGCGTGTTCTCGAAAAAGACCACACCGTCGCAGGCACATATAAACTGCTTCATGTCGTCCAACTCTCAGGTTTCACAGGAAGATAAGTCAGACGTGAATGTAAGGCTGCCTGCTATTGGCAAAGTCTGGTTTACAGAGAGTTCGAGGTTCTCGTTCGGATTCTGATTCCCGCTGCCTTGAATCGACGACTTGCGAGTTGAGACTCTATCCAAAATGCTCGTCGTCGTTCATCAGATCGCTTTCGCTGATGAGGCCGAAGCCTTTGTCGCGGAGCACTTTGGTGGCGGTGTCCAGGTCTTCGACGTGGACGGCGATGGAACTGTGCCCAGCACGGCGGAACAGCAGCGGGTACATATAATTCACGTTGACTTCGGCCTGCAGCAATGCCGACAGCACGGCGACGAAGGGTTGAGTGTGGTCGGGAAGCTCGACTCCCAGAACTTCGTTTTCGAAGAAGGTGAAGCCGGAGAGTTCAAACAGTTCACGACCGCGTTCGACCTGGTCGAGCATGACTCGGGCGATCGCGACATCGATCGTATCGACAATGCTCAGCGCGATAATGCGAACATCATGGCGTTCGAGATGCTGCATCAACTGGTTCAGGCTGCCGACTCGATTTTCGATAATCACGCAGAATTGAGTCAGCGCAGGCCAGTCTCGGCCTCGCATGGTGGCGGCGTCTGTGAAGTCGCCTTCGCCAAAATCCATCGACATGGGGAACTCCGTTTCGTTGTCTTCTGCCAGGGCTTTTTGCCGGCAAGATAAGTTGTCTTCTGCCAGGGCTTTTTGCCGGCAAGATAATCAGTTGAGAAATGAAGCCGTCACGGCGTTGGACACCCGAGCCAGCCACGTTCCGTGTGGCTCCTGCGGTTTTGTCGTCAGCAGCACGGCGAACGAATTCTGGTCGGGGTCAATCCAGAGGACTGTACCAGTCGCTCCCCAATGTCCGTAAGTCCGACTTCCCATGAAGTCGCCAAAGTTCGCACTGTGAGCTGGCCAGTTGAGTCGCCAGCCAAGTCCCCACGGTCGAGTTCGGCGGTCGACTTCCGGGACGTCGGCCATTACTTCGAGCTGGTTTCGAGTGGCGGCTCGGATCGTTGCCGGCGACAAAACCTGAACACCGTTCGCGGGCGATCCGAGCATCATCTGGCAGAATCGAGCCAGATCGGATGGCGTCGTGATCAACCCTCCCCACGGAGCACCGAGTTGTCGCCAGTAACGACCGTTCCAGTTCCAGTCTTCGCCGACCATTTCGTCGGGAACCAGCACTTCAGTGATTCGATTGACGATTGCAGCGTCGTCTTTAAAGGCTTCGTCACGCAGGCCGAGCCACGAATCGCTCATGCCGAGCGGTTCGAAAATTTCACCCCGGACGAAGTCGGCACAAGAAACGCCGGTCACTCGCTGAATGATTTCTCCAAGAATCGCGAAGCCCATACTTTGATATCGGACTCCGCGACCGGCGGGAAAATCAAGTTCCACCGCGCAGGTGCCTTCAACGAAGGCCGACAACGGTGCGTGGCTTTTCCGCAGGGCGACATTATCCGGCAACATGTCCGGCAGGCCGGACGTGTGAGTCAGCAGGTGGCGGATGCGGACGGCGTTCTTCCCGTTTCTGCCGAACTCGGGAATGTAGTCAGTGACTCTATCGGAAAGTGTCAGCAGCCCTCGCTCAACCAGCAGCAACGCCGCCGACGCCACAATCGGCTTCGTGATCGACGCGACGAGGAACATCGCATCGTCCCGCAGCGGTTCTTCGCCGTCCAATGATTGCTTGCCGAAAAAACGCGGTTGCACGACCGCCGAGTCTCGACCAGCGACCAGCGCCGCCGATGAGATGGTGCCTTCGTTACAGAAGTCAGCCAGTCGGTCACACGCTGCCGACCATCGTTCATCCGACATGCCAGCTTCGACCGGAACTGCGTAAAATGGTGCGGATGTCATGATGCCAACTCCTGAGTTGTGCGGCCTCAAGTTCTCAACGGCGGGCAATGTTCATCACAAAATTCGCCGCTGCTTCACGCCTCTGGCTGAGCCGTTGCCGTTCCGTCTTTGAGGCTGTCCTCATCGCTTGTTACCGCTGTTGAGTTTGCCTCTTCGGCAGCAAGCAGCTCCTGAATCTGACGTTTTGACGCGAGGTAATAAACCGAGCCAATCGCAGCGACCAGGATTGTCGTGACTCGATAAGCACCGACAGCCAGCAGGCCGATTCCTGCATTCGCGCCGGCCAGTTTGTACGATTCCTGGACGGCGGCTTCGAGCGCTCCCACACCGCCAGGCAACGGCACGATCACTCCCACGATTTCCGCCAGTGGAATCAGCAGCAGGTGTGTGACATAGCTGGGAGTCTCGGCAGCGGTTGCCACCGCGCGAGCGCAACAGTAGAACGACGAGATGATTCCGAAGTGCCCGATAACGCTCAGCACAACAGTCAGCGCCACGATCATTCTGCGTTGCTGATAAAGTGAGATTCCATCTTCGAGGTCCGAAATAATTCTGCCGGCTTTCGGGATCCGAATGAGAAGTTTCATCCACCAGGAATTCGGCGTGGCCGGATGCAGCATGACGACGAGCCCGGTCAGTCCGGCAAGGCTGCCGCCCCAGAGTACGGTCACAATCTCGTCGCGGTGCTCGATCCGATCGGCCACCAGCAGCGTCGCTCCCGCTCCGACGATCAGCAGACCCATCAGACCGAGAATCCGATCGAGCAGAATCGTGGCCACAGCAACGGAACGGCGTCCCGGCTGCTCGCGAGCCATCAGCACGCCCTTCACGAAATCGCCACCAACCGCACCGGGCGCCACATAGTTAAAGAGGTACCCCAGAAACCCAAGCCTCAGCGCATCACTGAACCGGAAAGGAAACTCAAGGGCGACGACCAGCAGGTACCAGCGGTAGAACGTCAGGATGATCGAACTGCCACACAGTACAAAGGCTGCAATCAAAAACTGCCAGTGAATTGGTTCGTTGACAAGCCGCTCGAACTGTTCGTTGTTCTGATAGATCAGGTAGCCAACGATGCCCAGCGCAATCACCCATTTGATGATGCCGAGAACGTGTCTCACGTAAGCAGACAAAGTCGGATTCCTTCCGCTTTCCCGGAATGATCTGAGGCCTTGCGTCGTGAATTCCGTTTCACTTGCGAAACAACCAGTGTCGATTGAGGCGGCTCAGTCTGCGGGCCATTCCTGACGATCAGGTCAATTCTTTGTACGTGTCAAATCCCATGTAGCCAACCAGGCCGGCACTGAGAACGAACATGATGTCAAAGAACATCTGTCCGCCGAACGGAAAGCCTGTCGCGACGTCTACGATCGCCAGGATGCCAACGATGATCGACACGCCCATTGAACCGAAGAGCATTTTCTTGATGCCAGGCGTCATGTGTGCTTTTCCGGGAACCGCGTTAGGAACGGAGAATTGATGGTTTGAAATTCGGCTTCACCCCAGAGACGAAGTCCGACGGGCCACGGTCGAGTATAGGAGCAGATGAAGTTGTGTTTCCACCTCAGACCTCGTGGTCGCCGTTGTTTGCCATACCCGATGTGGAAATGACAGCTTTTCAGGGCACTGTCAGTCCCTACTCGGTCGGTCAGTGGCCACAGACAGACAATCCAAACAACAAAAGCCCCTTCAGAATTCACGCTGGATGTTCTGAGAGAGGCCACTCCAGAACCATGAAAAGCGATTAATCTGTCACCGAAAAGAACAGAAGCTGGTTCCCCTCAGGCGAGTTGTAGCTGTAGTTCAGGGTGACGCCCTTCGCGAGGATCATCCGCGTCGCATGGACGCTTCTGGCAAGCTGCGTAACTTTCTGCCGGATGGATTCCTTCTGAAATTCCATCTGCTGAGCAGAAATCGTAACAGTATAACGGTAGTTGATGCTGTGTGACCCGGCTGAGACATCGGTCAATGTTGTCGCCGAGTCAACGCGGATCGGCAGCACTCTTCGAATCTGAGCGACCTGCAGATCGAGTTCCTGCTGGATTGCATCGTCGGGTTTCAACTGAACGGACGCAGAGACTGCTGCCCAGTTTCGAGCAATATCCGCTTTTGCATCCAGCACGGAAAGCTGATGACGGATCGAGTCAATTTCCGGATGGTCGTGCAGTGTCCAGATCGCGGCCTGACAGCAAAGTCTGGCGCTGTTCTTCAGGCCGCGGTCATCCAGCTTTTTGGCGTAGGCGACAAACAATTTGGCACAAGTGTCGCCACCCGGAAACTCGCGAGCGTGCTCCGTGAGTTTTTCGACGACCTCGTGAACCGGCATGTTCCGTTCGAAGCAGCGATGAACCAGCAGTAGCCCATCGGCGTACTCGGCCTCTTCCACGAACGATGTCTGCTTGAGCTGATCGACCGTCCGGCTCAGGCGGTCATCGAATTCCGGCCAACCGTATTCGGCGGCCCGGTAGAGCAACACAGCCTTCGATTTCCATGCTTCCCGCAGGTGGTCGTCGGTGGCTGCTTCGTGCTCGACCAATTCGGCACAGGCAAGCACTCCAGCAGCGATGTACTGTTCCTGAGTGGTCTGCCAGGTCTCGCGGATCATCCGCCCTTTCGGACGTTTCTTATTGCGAGTCTCAGAGAGAGCTTCGCGAATATCATCGAGCAGCTCTTCCGGGTGACGGACGGCAACCTCAACCTGCGGCGACGATGTTTCATCCGGCAACCCTGATTCTTCAGCTGCTGATGACTGGTCGTTGAGATTCCCGCCACCGTCCGATGCTTGAGCAGCGTCACTGGAAGAAATGTCCGTGACGGCTGCCTGTCCAAACACTGTTTCACAGCCGGTCGCTGAGCAAAGCAGCGACAGACCGAGAGCCGTCCATGCAACAGCGGATGCTGCACAGCTGCCCTGCCAGTATTTGCCAAATCCAGTCATTCAGTCGTCCGGGTGAGACCTCGGAAAGAAACGCTTACCTCACATAATGCGCTGCGGACGACAAAAAATGGGTCTGCACTGTCAGGATTTGCAAACTAAGGGTTCGGACTATGAGGACTGGCCTGCAATGGCAGCAGTGGTCGGAACGAACTCGACAGTGTCGGAAACGAACGAACGTTACGAGCCCGACAATGGAACCTGCCGTGTCGTGCGAGCACAACGGCCCTTGAAGAACCTTACAAACGGTTTCAGCAGTCAACCGTACGGCTGGGACGCTGCGGAAACGCGGACGGAGTCAGCTACTCCGTCCGCGTCAACAAACAGGATTGCATGAAACGCTGTAACGGCGGACGGTGTTTACGTTGCCGATGATGTCGCGACCTGACGTACCATGCCAACCATGACACCATCAATCGAAACTCGATCTTTAGCAACGTAAATCGGATCAAGTTTGCGATTGGCTGGTTGCAGACGGACCTGATTGTCTTCCCGATAAAATCGCTTGAGTGTGGCGTTCTCGCCATCAATCAGAGCAACCACGGTATCGCCGTCACGGCAGGTCGATTGCTTCCGGACGACGATCAGGTCGCCATCGTCAATGTGGTCTTCGATCATCGAGTCGCCGCGAACTTTCAGCATGAAATGATTCGCCGGGTCGTAGGTTCCTGCCAGATCGAACCGCTCGATTTCTTCCACAGCTTCGATGGGGCTCCCGGCAGCGATGACCCCGGCCAGTGGGAGCCCGCGATGTTCCATCGTCAGGCGGATGGATCGCGACTTGTTTGCTTCGCGAGTGATGTGACCACGTATTTCGAGCGTCTTCAAATGACGATGCACGCTGGTCGGTGATTTGTCGCCCACATGGCTGACAATTTCGCGGACGGTTGGTCCGTATCCACGTTCCTGAATCTGATCAATGATGAAGTCGAGAATCTTCATCTGACGCTTTGAGAGCGGTCTATCCTGAGACATTTTTCTGGTGAGGCCTTCTGATAAAGGGGGAAGCCCGATGGGTAACGCGAAATCCACAGACACCTCTGTCTCCAGACGATAAACCGTCAGAGAACAGCCGTGTTCCGACCTGCTTCAGTCGCACGAGTAACACATAGATTGCGCCGTTTCGAGAGTTAGAACAAGTGTACTTGTCCCGTTGCATAAACAGCCAAAATAACAATCATCCGCCTGGGTAACATGCTGACTAAGCTGTCACTTCGGCATCTGACCACAAAAGCGGTAAGTGGTGCGAAAACGCCCGCAAATCTGCACGACCGTCACGTCAGCGGTCCGCTGACGGACTGACTCGTGGGCGACGGGGAAAAAACGGGCTCGTTCGCCTGATGTACGAAGCGTATTCCGGAGAACGTTGTTTGAGGGTTTGCTCCAGTAAGGCGACCCCGGAAACTTTCAGCAGCAGGAATGTCATCAATGCTGGACTGATAATCGTCCACCACGTTTTTGTCGGATCAGTCAATCCAAGACAGACCCCCCAGTGGCCCCACCAAATCACAAACTCACCGAAGTAATTCGGGTGACGGGTATATTTCCACAAGCCGGAGTCCATGACTTTGCCCTGATTGTCGACGTTCGACTTGAATCTGGCCAGCTGCCAGTCGCCGACAACTTCAAAGAACATGCCAGCCAGCCAGAGCACAACGCCGCAAGCTGCCAGGATCCAGCACGGTTCTGAAACCGCTTCTTCTCCGGCAGCCATGATCGGCAACGCAATTACCCACATGATGACACCTTGCAGGACGAAGACTCTCAGCAGGCTCGACCAGACAAATGACGAGCCATGCTTCTCACGCATCGCGACGTAGCGATGGTCTTCCGGTTTGCCGTGATTTCGAAGCCACAAGTACCACGCCAGCCGCACACCCCAAGCGGTGACCAGCGAGTAGAGCAACACCGGAGGCCCATCGGCCTTCGGAGCAGCGAGCCACGCGACAAACACAAAACCCAGCCCCCAGCCGATATCGACAATGCTGACATTGCGAAGGGGAAGACTGAGCAACCAGAGGAAGACCATCTGACAGGCAATGACCGCCGCGGCCGTTAGAAAGACGTTGTCCATAGCGGCCTGCGATTTCTTCCGTTTCCTTGAGACACTTCGCGATCAGAGGCAGGATGGTTACCTTTCGGTCGAGAATATCAACCGCTCACTGCCCGACCTACTCTGGAGAATCACCGAATGAAAACTGTCCGATATGCGATCGTTTTTCTGCTGACTGCTGCGTTGTTCGTTCCGCAGGGAGCGTCGGCTGAAGATGCGAAAAAGAAGAAGACTCCACCGAAACGACAACCCAATCCGGCGATGGCGAAAGTCGAAGACGTGGCCGGGTTGCCGCGAGTCCTGTTGATCGGTGATTCGATTTCGATCGGCTACACAGTACCGGTTCGTGAGTTGCTGAAGGGCAAAGCCAACGTGCATCGTCCATTGACCAATTGTGGCCCGACAACGAAAGGTGTCGCGGAAATTGAGCAATGGCTGGGTGATGGGAAGTGGGACGTGATTCACTTCAACTGGGGACTGCACGATTTGAAGTACATGGGCCCGCAAGGCCAGAACCTCGCCGATCCAAAAGCGAAAGACAGTGCCCAGCAGGTTCCGATCGACGAGTACGAAAAGAACCTTCGGAAGCTGGTTGCCCGGCTGAAGAAGTCCCAGGCAAAACTGATCTGGCGATCGACGACTCCGGTTCCGGAAGGCTGCAAAGGCCGGGTTGTGGGCGACTCCGCAAAGTACAACGCCGTCGCCAGAAAGATCATGGACGAAAACGGCATCGCCATCGACGACCAGTATGCCTTCTGCATTGATAAACTCGACAAACTCCAGTTGCCGGCGAACGTCCACTTCACGAAGGCGGGTTCGGAAGCCCTCGCAAAACAGGCCGTCGAGTCGATTCTCAAAGCGCTCGACGAATAGCTGTCTGCCTGCCTGAAAAACACTCCCTGAAAGACAATCGAAAAGCCCGGAGGTGACAGCGTGTCGCCTCCGGGCTTTTAACAATCGTGGTGACTCGTCGAGGATCGTGAGTTTCGGCAGGAAGGGACAGGTCATGCCTCAAACTCGGTCAGCACAAAAGAAGCCTGCCATTGCCACGTTCCGGGCAGCATTCTCAAAGTTCGAGTGGAACGATCAGAGGCTGGGGTTCAGCATCAGCCTCTTCCTCGGTGGATTCTTTGCTGACGGATGGTGATGCCTCGTCGGTTGTAGTCGAGCTTTCAGCTGACTCTTTCGACGAGTCAGCGTCCGCCGAGTCCTCAACGTCCGTTGCGGTTAGATCGGTGGCTGCTGGATCGGTGGCTGCATTCGTCCCAGCGGCTTTGTCGTTGACCGCGACTTCGTCTGAACCTTCTGCCTGGAACGGATGCTCGGCCTCCCATTGCTTCCAGAAGACGGAAGCGCGAGTGTTTCGCCACAGTGACAGCGCGTTGCCAACGTGGCTGTAGAACGTGTAGTTGCTGAGGATCTCTGCCTTTGTCTTCGACGTCGTGTTTTCGATGATCCAGTCAGCCGCTTTCAGGATCATCTCACGCGGCGGGTGAAGTTCTTCCGGAGCGATGGCCAGCCATTCAAGGTGATGGCCGGTCGCGATAACGTCTTTGTAGGCATCGTAGTCTTCGGGATGTTCGAGTGCGGCGACGCCGTCCGGCCAGTTGTATGGCCAGTGTCCGTCTTCATGCTGAGTGACCATCAGGATGTCTCGAACACTTCCGAGATAGGTCATCGCTTCTGCGCGAACTTCGTCCGACAGAATATCGAATTCATCATCGAGCCGGACGAGTGACATCAATGAATAGACTCGATGAGTTCCGCCGCAAACGCCGTACGTCTTGTGGCCTCGCATCTGTCGCCGGGCAATCATATCGAAATTCAACTTTCGGCGTTGGCCGTTGATCCATTCCTTCTGAGGAGACAGCCACAGGCCAAAGCCCATCGCTGACCATTCAGTTTCCCGCTCGTCGAGATCGAAGTCGTAGATGGCCTGTTCGATCATCTGCTTGAGCGTGCCGTTTGGTCGACCTGGACTTCGCACTGGCTGATCCAGAGGAACTCCCGCTTCTGACAGACAGGCCAGTGTATGATCGTGATGAACCGAGGCCCCAGTGTCGTGGCCCCAGCGAACGTAGACGCCGGTGGGACGATCTTCCAGCAACGGTTGAATGTCCGGTCCCCACGAAAGGAGAAACCGTCCGTGGTCGAGTAGCAGGTCTCGCATGTCTGTTCCGGACATGACGGCAGGATCCTGAAACTCAGCATCGACATGCCACGTCCGAAGAGCGTGCTCGACGTGGTTCGGCTTCAGTTTGTCCGCTGGAAATCTCGGCTGAACCTGAAGCAGCACGGCGGCCAGTTCTTCGTCACTGACGACTTCTGGATCATCGTACAACGGCTTGATGACAAGCGGTTCGGTTCGTTCAATCTTTGGTGGAGTGAACTTCACTTCGCCCGTGATGACTTCTTCGAATCGTTCAGCCTGCGCCGGCGCCAGTGCCAGCCAGCCACCGCCGAAGGCGACGCAGGTCACGATCTGAACGGCCACAAAGCCTGTCAGTTTCGAGCTTTTCTGTTTCTTCATAGTGATTGCCCTGCCGATTCAGAAAACCGGGTCGGCGTCCCGGAGATGCAATGAAAGAACGAGTCCGAAGATCGCAACTTCAACGAAAGGAGTTACGACTTCGAGTCAATCTCGATCGGATTCACGCGTTGAAAAATGGCCTGACCATCCTGCCGGAACAGCATCTTCCAGTCCTTGTCTTCGTACAGCCTCATAATCATTGGCTCGCGATATTCTTCATCAATGACGACCGTATTGATGCCGTAACGTTTCAGCATGGCCAGCCAGCTACCCTGCATCTGAACGATGCCCATGTAGTCGTCCCAGACGTCTTTCGGAACCAGATGGCAGTGCGAGGCAACAAAGACTTTCATGTCTTTCGGGCCGGCCCACAGCAGGTAGTCGCCCCATTCGTACGTGCAGAAGACCAGCCCTTCCGGCGGGTGTTCTTTGAGATACTCGGTCGCGGCGACTGGTGTCAGTCGGCTCAGCGGAACCCGGTCGGTGATTTTCTCGATGTCTTTTCCGGCGGCCATAGCCAGCGTGACCGTGCCCAGGTGGGAAAGCTCGAAGAAGATAAACACGATGCCCATCATGACGATGGTCCAGAGGCTCGCCCGCGGTGCGGGTTCCGGCGAAACAGCTCCCCCCTGCCATTGTCGCCAGGCAGCTCCGGCATGAATCGCGGCAAAACAGCCAGCCAGCGGCCCCCACCAGACAATCATTCGTGACGTCCAGAGCGCAGCGGCGCCGAAGACGGCCAACGCAAGCACCTCAGCAGTCGATACGCGGCGAGGACTGATTCGATAGACCAGGAACAGGACCAGGCCGGCAATCGCGGCCGCCTGTCCTTGAGCCATCCGAATTTGCAGCGATTGCCACTCGATAATCGACTGAAGGTTCGGGTTGTTTCCAAAGCTGAGAACTTCTGAGTAAAGGCTCAGCCCGTACGGATTCAACAGAGCGGCGACGGCGCCGAGTTCTGTCAGCAGAACCAGCCGGCGAAGCTTGTTGTCGCGAAACAGGATCTCGACTTTGCCGGTACGACGAACAAGGTCGACTCCGCGACCGATCACGAAGCAGCCGAGCAGCCCCAGTCCGACGATGAACGAACCGTGCATGTTCGCCCACAGTGCAAACATGACCGGCACGACAGCCCAGTTTTTACTCGACCATTCTCGACGGAGCAGAATCGAAAGAAGAACAGCGTAGAACAGCAGGCCGACAATCTGCGGACGCTGCACGATGAGCTGCTGATACTCGACCCACATCGTCAACGCGAATCCGCCCAGAGCGAACATCGCACTGTGAGTTCGGTTGTAAACTCGGCGCGTCAGAACGCCCAGAGTAGCAGCAACGCAGAACGCGAACAGGAAAGTGATCGCAGCATTGCCAACAACCAGATACCCGGCATAAGCGATCAGTTGACTGAGCCAGGCAGAATTCACAAATGGAACGCCGTACGAAAGCGGCATCAGCGGTTCCGTCGACGGCAATGTACCGGTTTCCCAGAGCAGTCGACCGTAGGTGAGATGCCCCCAGACGTCAGTGTGCGTGATCGGTTGCAGCCGATCGAAGAAGAAATACGTCAATCCGATCAGGAAGGTAAAACCAGCCCCGATAGCGGGCGTTCGAAACCATTCGGGAAGCTTGTCTTCCAGCATGTTGACATCTGCGACAGACGGATCGTAATCCGAATCGGGAGTCTCAGCGGCGTTTAGTTCGGTCTCTGTCACGGAAGTTGACATGGATTGACCGTCTCCTGAAAAAGCAAAGGCAGGCGGAACTGGCCCGGACAGCCTGAGGTGAAGTGGTTGAAACCGCCAACGCGAGAACTCAATGAGGAACACGGAGCCTCAGTTGCAGACGGGATCACGGAGGTATTCATCCAATTGTGCAGGCGCCGCAGGTCGTGTCAAAGTTTGAGTCCCAGACCGATCCGGAAAGTCGAGCCTTCTGCGTTGCACAGTCCGGTTGCACCGTCAGGAGCGTTTTTTGCGATTGCATCGGTTCGTGGCTGTTTCGCCACGCTTGAAATCACCCCCGCCTGGAGTTTGACGCTGCAATCTTCTGGATGCAGGCCTGTCGGTTCAAGACTCCGCGCCAACTGCGTACCATCCGCCGTTTCACCCTCTGACGCGATGACCGGATTGTAAAATGGCTGTGCTGCTGCAGATTCTGGATGCTCATAAAAGCTACGGCGAACAGGTACTCCTGGATGGTGCCGAGGCGACGCTGATTGAAGATGTGAAGGTCGGCTTCATCGGCCGGAACGGAGCCGGGAAGTCGACGCTGCTGAAGATTCTGCTCGACGAAGAAGAACTCGACCGGGGCGAAATTATTCGTCACCCGAATCTGCGAGTCGGTTATCTCAGGCAGCACGACCCGTTTGAACCGGGCGAGTCGGCACTTGATTTTCTGATGCGGGACAGCGGCCAGCCGGACTGGAAATGCGGCGAAGTCGCGGGCGAGTTTGAGCTGAAAGGCGCTTACCTCGAAGGCCCCGTCAAGGAACTGTCCGGCGGCTGGCAGACGCGAGTCAAACTGGCAGCGCTGCTTCTACACGAGCCAAACCTTCTTTTACTCGACGAGCCGACCAACTTTCTCGACCTGCGTACGCAGATTCTGCTCGAACATTTTCTGCGCAACTACCGCGAAGCCTGTCTGATCGTCTCTCACGATCGCGCCTTCTTAAACGCGACGTGCAGCCACACGCTCGATCTGGACCGAGGCATCCTCACGCTGTATCCGGGCAAGGTTGATGCGTACCTCCAGAAAGTTGCCGAGGAACGGGAACGCACTGAACGAGCTAACGCTGCCATCATCGCCAAGCAGAAGCAATTGCAACGTTTTATCGACAAGAACCGGGCCAACGCCAACACCGCATCACAGGCACGCTCGAAAGCGAAGCAGCTGGAGAGGCTCCAGACGGAAGAAATCGAAGCCGACGAGCCGACAGCTTTCATCCGCACGCCGGTGGTCGAACCACGACGCGGCCCGGCTGTTCGATGTCAGAATCTTTCCATCGGTTATCCCGATCACACCGTCGCAACCGGCATCGATGTCGAGATTGAGCACGGCGAACGAGCGGCGATTGTCGGCGACAACGGTCAAGGAAAGACGACGTTTCTACGAACGATCGTCAACTCACTCGCCCCTGTTTCCGGCAACGTGAAATGGGGTTACGGCTGTAACATCGGCACGTACGCGCAACACGTCTACACGACACTTCCGCCAGACGAAACCGTGCAGGGCTATCTTGATTACCACGCACTGCCTGGAACGTCGATGCAGTCGATTCTGAAGGTTGCCGGCGCAATGTTGTTCAAGGGGGCGGCGGTTAAAAAGAAAATCTCCGTACTTTCCGGAGGCGAACGCGCCCGACTCTGCATGGCCGGAATTCTGCTGAACGAACACAACATCCTGATTCTCGACGAACCCGGCAACCATTTGGACGTCGACACCATCGAAGCGCTCGCGACCGCGCTGCTCGATTACAAAGGCACCGTCATTTTCACGAGCCATGATCGGCACTTTATGAGCCGCATCGCGACGAGCGTCATCGAAGTTCGTGACGGAAAAGTGACCAACTACGGAGGCGATTACAACGCCTACCTCTACGCAGTCAATCGCGAAATTGACGAAGGCGAGCGGGCCAGACACGCCAGCTCGAAGGCTTCTCCCGGCCTGACGAAGACGCTGACTCCCAGAGCGCCGGTTCGCGACGAACGCATGGTTCGCAAAGAGTTATCGAAGAACGAAAAACTGATCGCTCGACTCGACAAAGAAAAGAACGAGTTCAACGCTCAACTTCTCCAGGAAACCGATCCTGACGAGGCGATGCGGCTGCATGAGGAAGTCACTCGACTGACGGAAGAACTTGCGGCCGCCGAAGAACGCTGGTGCGAACTTCAGGAAGAACTTGAATCAGCAGGCTGATCTGTGAAATACAGCACGGTTTGATTTTCGACGGCGTGAGACCATTCATTGCTGTCAGTAGTCAAACCGCTGTCGGAGTGACTACGCTGAGGTTTCACAGACTCCTGCCGGAGTCCACTTTTCCGTTCACTGTTTTGGAGATTTCGATGAACAGACTTCTGGCATCGTCCGTTGTGTTGGCAATTGCTGCGGCATCCGCAGCCAGTTTCGCCGCTGACGGCGTAAAATCCGGGCTTCAGCCCAACGAAAAGGCCGGGTTCTTCCTGGTCAAAGACGTAACTGGCCCCAACAAGGACAAGTCGCTTTGCTATCGATGTAAATTTGGTGGACGTCCGGTTGCGGCAATCTTTACTCGCGAGATCAATGATGACCTGGCTGGTCTGGTCAAAAAGCTGGACGAAGCCGTCGCAAAGAACGAAGACAAGCAGCTCAAGTCATTCGTCGTCCTCCTGACGAATGATCCAGACAAAGACGAGAAGAAACTGGAAGAGCTTGCAAAGAAGCACGAACTCAAGTCAGTACCGCTCACCATGTTTGACGGCGTGACCGGTCCTGAAACTTACAAGATTTCAAAGGATGCTGAGACCACCGTTCTGTTGTGGAAAGGTCTGACCGTTCAGTCGAATCACGCCTACGCAAAAGGCAAGTTCGACAAGAAAGACACGGAAGTCGTTCTGAAAGACCTCAACAAGATTATCCAGTAGCACACCGTTTCACGAAAACGGCATCAGATTTAAGACTCCGGCAGAACGTCGATACTGGAAAACAGAAAGCCCGGCCTCATCACGAGACCGGGCTTTTTTCGTACGTTCTGTTCAAGTTGTACGCTTCGCCGGATCAGTTGCTGGATTCGTTGTTAGCAGGCAACCGACCGCACGAAGCACGTCTGCTACTTTTTGTTGTCCGGAAGAATCACAGCTTCTTCGGGCTGAAATGCCAGAAGCGGACGTGGCCGATGGCCAGCAGCGTGAAGACCGACAGCACACTGATCCACAGGCCGTTGCGAACGCTTGCGGGGGAATAGGTCCACTCGATCGAGTGCTCGCCAGCCGGGATGTCGACCGCTCGGAACATTCCTTCAATGCGGTATCCCTCTGCTGGTTCGCCGTCGACTGTAACCGTCCAGCCGGGGAAGTAGAGATCAGTCAGAACCACCGTTGCGGGTTCAGCAGAGTCAGCCACGATGGTTGCTGTGTTTGCGTTGTGCGATGTCAGTTCGACCCTCTGATTGGCTGTGGGTTCTGCAAACGAGACGCGACCACGTGAATCCTGGATCTCGGTGAGGTAGATCGGTTCGTTGAATCCGCGAGCCCACGACGGGTTCAGAAATGGATCGGGCTGCTGTAAGACAAGTCGCGTGCCCGGAATATTCCCGCGAGAGAAACTGCCGATCACGTGTGGATTCTCGAACGAGACAACATGCGTGATGCCGGCATGGCGACACCACTTGATAAACGACGGCGTCAGACCTTCGTAGGGCGGCGCCTTGAGTTCCTCGTCGTAGTACTCGGTCGGGCCGATACCAAGGTACTCAGGTACGGACGAGTGACCAAGGAGATTCAACAGGTTGGGGCCTGGACCGTAGACTCGCGGCATGACCGGATAATCGTTGAGAATTTTTCGTACCGGGCTGTGCTGAACATTCGGAAGCGGTGACTTCTCAAGCAGAGCGACGACGGAAACAACGCGCGAGACATGCCACAAATCGGCGGCGGCCAGCACGAAGACCGTGCCGCACAGGATGACTTGTTTTGAGCGGGACCGATTTTTCAGAACTGCACCAGCCGCTTTGCCAACGATCAGGCCAACACCGAGAGCGGCGAGAATTCCCCATCGCCCAGGGCCTCGGAAAAATCCGAATCCAGGCAGATGCTGAGCCATCGGAACCAGCAAGCCTGTCGCATAGACGATCCCGGCGATGCTCAGCAGCAACCACGTTGCCGTAAAACGGTTGAAGATTGCCCCGCGATACCGCGCAGAGAACAACGTCGCCGCGAGCACGAACAGCGGAACGAGTCCAAAGTAGAGATGCGCTTCGGTGTGGTTCGTGGCGGCGGAACTCGATATGAAAGTCAGCTGGCTGAGAGCCTGATTCAGGTTGATGTCGGGCGAGTACCAGAACCACCACGACGCGACGATCTGCGACAGGTACAGCGGCGGAATATGTCCGTAGGCCGGGTCGAAGTCCGGACCTTCGGAAACGTTCTGTCGCTGGCTGAGCTGTTTCAGTTCCCAGGTCGGAGCGACTTGTGCAGCAGCAATTCCGAATCCAACCGCGACAAAGCCAAGAACCAGGCCAGCAGATTTCAGACGGTGGCAGGCAATCGTTTCTGAGAGCGAATCCCGATGGAAGAAAAGCCGCAAACCGAGAAACAGCACGAGCAGAACCAGCGTGATAAACGCCAGATTGAAATGGCCGGCCAGGAGTTGCATGCCGATCGTGACACTCAACCCACAGAGGTATCGCCAGTGGCATGTTTTGAGAAAGCGTTCGAGCCACCACAGCGCCAGCGGCAGCCAGGCTCCTCCGATGATCGCCCACTCCAGGCACATCCTCGGCGGAAACCAACCGTAAACATAAATCAACGCGGCGAGGATCGCTCCGAACGGTTTGAGACTCAACTCCCGAGCCAGCAACCAGGTGAAAGCAAACGCCAGGATGTAGTGCAGAATCTGGACGGCGTTGTAACCCTCGTTCACGCCGAGCAGCGGGTAGACCAACAGGTGTGGCGGGTAGAACGCTCCCGTCTGACTTTCCGCGACGAGTGGATAACCAAAGCCGCTGCGGTTGTTCCAGAGCGGAAACTCGCCGTCAGCAAGCCGCTCTGCAAAGAACTGCTTTTGAGGAAAGAAGTAGGTGTAAGTGTCTCCACCGATTAAACCGCCGCCGGTCCACAGAGGCTGCCAGAAAACAATCGTCAACCCGACCGCCAGCGCAACCACTGCCAGCGTCTCACGCCAGGTGATGCCAGTTGTTGATTCCTGCGAGGAAGATGTTTTGGTTTCTGAGGTCACTCGATTATTCGTTTCTGAAGGGCTCTGACGAATGTTTTGGGAACGCTTGCCGACGCTGATTTTTACTAATGACCTCGCGATCACTCACTCAAAGCCAGACAGCGTGGGCACTGCCCACCAATCGTGTCGTGTTTTATTTTGGCGATGCTGGTGGGCGATGCCACCCTGCTTTGATCCCTCAAACATGGCTCGACAATCCGTCGAAACGCCATGATCGTCACATTAAGTCGGATCGGCAACGACGCATCTGATTCCTGTCTGTGGAACTCGTGATTCTCACGCGTGAACGTCCGCAGGTCAGCGGGTAGACTGCTCCGAACCAATGTCCGTAACCGAGTCGTCTGTTGATCAGAAACTCGGATCATGACCAAAGGCGGGAAGTTAATTGTGGCTGATAAACGCAGCGTGCTGATCGTCGAGGACGAAGAGATCATTCGGAAATCTCTGAAAGAAGTCCTGCTCGGAGAAGGGTACGAAGTCGGCGAAGCCGAAAGTGTTGCCGATGCTCTGCGGCTCGCTCGCGAACGCGACTTCGACGTCGCCTTCTGCGATGTTCAGCTGCCCGACGGAGATGGCATTGCTTTGCTGAGACGTCTTCACCAGCTCAACGCTCACACCTGCATTCTGATCATCACGGCCTACGCAACGGTCGAGAACGCGGTTGAAGCATTCAAAGCCGGAGCGTTCGATTACCTGGTGAAACCGGTCATTTTTGAAGACCTGCTCAACAAGCTGGATCGGCTTTACGAATTCCGGAATCTGTACTTCGAAAATCAATCGCTGCGCCGGGAACTGTCGCGGCAAGGGAATCTCGAAGAGATCGTCGGGTCCAGCGAAGCGATCCAGACCGTCCAGGATCAGATTCGGAAAGTCGCCGTCACCAATGCCAACGTTCTGCTGGTCGGCGAGACGGGCACTGGCAAAGAACTCTTCGCGCGAGCCGTTCACGCGGCTGGACCAAACTGCGAACAGAGTTTTCTGGCGGTGAACTGCGGGACTCGCCCGGTCGAACTGCTGGAAGGTCAGCTGTTTGGCCATCGAACGTCGATGCCCGGCGGTGGTCAGACGGTCGAAGAAGGGCTGCTGGTCCATGCGGGCGAAGGAACTGTTTTCCTCGATGAAATCGGCGACCTGCCGCTGAGCACTCAGGCGAAACTGCTTCGCGCGATCGAGTACCAGGAGGTTCTGCCGGCAGGCGCGTCGGAACCTCAGCAGGTCAACGCCCGAATTGTGGCATCGACAACGCGCGAGCTGGCTCGCGAAGTTGCGCAGGACAACTTTCACGAAGATCTTTTCTACCGCCTCGACGGAGTCAAGATTCCGATTCCGCCACTGCGGGACCGCATCGACGATGTTCCTGAACTGGTCGACTTTTTCACGGCGAAATATTCGAAGCAGATGAAGAAGCGAGTTGCCGGAGCAAGCAGCGAGACGATCCGCCTCCTCATGTCAGCCGAGTGGAAGGGCAACGTTCGGCAGCTCGACAATGCCATCGAGCGAGCGGTTATGATGTGCGAAGACGCTACGATCGAACCCGGCGATCTGCCGCCCGATCTGCTGGGACTCGGACAGCCGCTGCCCGATACCGAAGACCTGCGGAGCGCCTTGAAACATTACGAACGGCTGCACATTACCCGCGTCCTGCGTCAGTGGCCAGACAAACGTGAAGCAGCAAAGCGACTCCGGCTCGGGCTTTCGAGTCTCTATCGCAAAATTGAAGAGCTGGGCATTGATGTCTGAAACGTCGCCTGACGCGATCCACCCGGCAGCGTTGCCACCCGACATTCTGCATGCCCGGTGCCAGGAGACCCGGACTCGACGTTCCGGGCCGGGCGGACAGCATCGCAACAAGGTGGAGACGGCGGTTGTTCTGCTGGAACCTCAGACGGGAATCTCAGCAGAAGCCTCCGAGCGGCGCAGCCAGTCAGACAATCGTCGTATGGCGATCTTCCGGCTACGACTGAATCTCGCTCTTGGATTCCGGCTGAATCCCCTGCCAGCTGATGCTCCGAGCGAAGTGTGGAACACTCGCTGCCGCAACGGCCGAATCAGCATCAATCCGTCGCACGACGATTTCCCATCGCTGCTGGCCGAAGCCCTGGACCGGATCGTCACCTGCGACTGGGACGTCAGCGCGGCAGCGGGACAGCTTCACGCAACCACGTCACAGATCATCCGCCTGCTCAAGCACGAGCCACGCGCGATGACACTCGTCAACCGCGAACGGCAATCACGAGACCTGCGACCGTATAAATAATGCCAAAAGAATTGAGAGAGCCTGGTCGCATCTCTGCGCACAAAAAAGGCCTGCCCGAAAATTCCGGACAGGCCTCTCGATCTGGAAAGTTTGCCTCGCTGAAAATCAGTCCGCGTAGAAGCGGGTCAGTTCTTCAACAGTCAGCGGCTCCTGGATTGAGTCGCTGGTCAGGCGGGCGCGAACCCTGTGGTTACCTTCGTCAGCTCCCCGAATGTGAATCTGGAAGATGGCGGTCTTGCCAGGTTCCAGAGCAGGCAGAGCTTTGAAGACGACCAGACCGCTTTCAGCAATGTGCTGAGTGGGACCTTTGACATTGATCAGCTTGACGCCGGTCGGAAGTTCGAACGACAGGCCGACGTTCTGAGCTTCCTTCGAGCCTTCGTTGCGGACTCGCACTTCGTAAGCCGTTTCGCGACCGATTTCGACGGGATCGTCGAGGTCCAGGACTTCCAGGACCAGCGATGCCGTACCTTCGATTCTGGTGGCGACATTGGCTTCGGCGATGGCTCCGTGTTCTGACACAGCTCGAACCACATGATTGAATTCGCCAGGTTCGATCGGCTTGAGCTTCAGACTCAGCTCGATCACTTCTTTCGGACTGACGCTGCCCACAAACCAGGAAACAGTCCGGGTCGTCTCGTCGTATTTGCCGCCTCGGCTCGCGTAAAGATACTCAAAGCCCTTCGGAACAACATACATTGCTCGAACGTTATTGGTGACGGCCTGTCCGTCGTTGACCAGATTCAGTGAGTACCGTGCGTCGCGACCGACGTATCGCAGAGCCGGACCGGTGACATCCAGATTCAGGCTCGGTGCCAGGACGGCCACGGCAGCGTTGGCAGTCTGGCGAAGTTCAGTTCCGGAAGTAGCAATCACGCTGACATTCTGCGAACCACCAGCGACGGCGGTCAGCGAAAGTCGAACACTGCGCTGTTCGCCAGGATTTACCGAGCCGAGTTCCATCTTCAGGCGTTTGCCTTTCGGATGTTCCAGCCCTTCGGGAATGTTGACTTCAAGAGTAACGTTGTGAGCGACGCCCGTTCCAGGATTCGACACCGTCACAACATGCGAAGCTGGCTCGCCCATCATGACTTCCTTCGGCCCCTGCATAACGAGTTTCAGCATTGGCTCCTCAACAGCCAGCTGCGTCGTTGCGGCTGTAGAGAATCGAACGTTGGCGTTTGCCGTCAGTTCGCCACGCTGGCTCGGAATCATCGTGATGTGAATTTCACGTTCCTCGCCAGCGTCAAGGGATGGAAATTCCCAGACGACTGAAGCTTCAGCTGCGGCAGGCTTTGGACTGGCTGCTGTTAGACGAACGGTGCGAGGAAAAAAGACATCAACCACAACGTCGGACGCGTTTGCTTCGCCCGAATTTTTGACCGTCAGCATCAGCTCGCACGACTGTCCGACATTGATGTCAGACTGTTTGGTCCATCGAGTTTCGATGTGCGGAGCGGTCTGCGTGAAGTTGACAAAGCCACCAGCCGGCCCGGAAGCCGGTGCCACCTGAGTTGCTCGCCCCGGCAGACGAGTGTCGATTGCCGGTTCGGGATCCAGCAGCGGGCTGTTCAGGACTGCCTGCGGGCCGCCTGGGCCGCCCGGCAAAAGTGGAGCAGCACTTGAGCCGCTTGTCAGTTTAATCGGTTCGGCAATTCCAGGCTTGCGAGCAAAATCGGCCTGCACAATTCCACCGGGAGTCTGCTTCGTACCAGAGCCACCAGCCTGGATGATTTCGGAGTCCTTTGTCCCAGACTGCGTCGCGCCAGCTGGTCGAACCGCTGAGTCACGGAAGGGGCTGTCCTGTTTCGACGAGGCACTACCCGGAGTTGCCGACAACTGTCGAGCCGGCGCGTAGGCAGAACTTCCAACTGGCGGAGGTGCCGTGCCGAAAAGTTCTCGATGGTAATTCTGCAGACCAGTCGTGGATCGCTCAGCCGGCTGCTCCTGGTCTGCCGGTCGATTCCGCTGGTAACGCAGAATCCCGCCGCCATTGGCATCGCTGGTTGGCGTTGCGTTCTGCGCGGCTGTTTCTTTTTCAGAACTGCGGCTGAGGAAATTGAGACGGCTTAAAGCGCTGGGCTTCTGAGTCGGCTGCTCATATTTGTTTGACGGCGCTCGCTCCTGCGCGACACCTGCCGACATCGGCAGAGTCAGCGCTCCCAGGGCCGTCAGGCACCAAAAGAGTCTTCTCATTGTTTCAATTCCTTCCAGATCAGATCGCAATGTGAGTATTTAGTTCGGTTGAACTGGCAGATTCCTGCTCGCCTCATGCCGCAAACCTTCGCGCAAAGTTCGCCTGGCGAGGCACTCATCACCGTTATCGGTTATACCGGTTGCTCAACATGAGGTGATTCTAATGACCGTAGCGATCTGGAAGACCAGGAAGCATACAAAGCATGGACCACCTTCCTGCCAACAGACAAGGTGACCAGGAAAAGCCCGCGAGCCGTCTCTGTTCGCCCACGGGTGGCGTCATGCGGAAGTCGTCAGGGAGTGATCTCGGAATCGGACGACTGAATGAGTGGAGCCATGTCGTAATCGAATTGCTGGAGATCCTCAGACCATCGCCGTATCGTGCATGAATCGGCGCTACCCTCGCGACGCGATTCAGACTCAGCCCCGCCCTTCAGTCAATCGAAAACTGTCATGTCTCAGCCAGACCCGTTCGAAGAACCAGATCCGTTTCAATCGTTCGACGAAGATGCTGTCCCTAAGAAGAAGGGACTCAGCGGCTGCGCGATCGCGGGTATTGGATGCGGAGTCATCGTCGTTCTGGGACTGATTGCCGCTGTCGTTGGTGGGCTCTGGATCGCTGAGAACGCTCGTGAATTCGGCACAGACATCGCCGTCGCCGCGATGAAGGAGGGGCTGAACGAACTCGAAGTTCCCGACGATCAACGCAAACGCATGCACGATCGCATCGACGACATCGGGCAACAATTCAAAGATGGGAAACTCGAACTCGAACAGGTCGGCGCCATCTTCAAAAAACTCTCAGAGAGTCCCATCCTGCCGGCCGGTGTTTCGCTGTTCGTCAAACGCGTCTATATCCGCGACTCGGGACTCGACGAGGAAGAAAAAACAGCAGCCGACATCGCCATCCAGCGATTCTCACGCGGCGTGATCGATAACTCGATCCCCGAGGCCGAACGCGAAGCCGTTCTCGACATGATCAGCACAAAGAAGCCTGACGGAAATCGAGAGTTCAAAGAGAAGCTCACCGACGACGAACTGCGAGCTTTCATCGAAGCTGTCACCAAAACCGCTGATGAAGCCGGAGTTCCCGCTGAAGTTCCCGAGATCAACTTCGCCGACGAATTCGATAAGGCCATCGACGAAGCACTCGACAATCTCGACGGCGCACAACCCCTCGCCGAAGAAACTCAGGACATCTCAGTTGAGGCATCCGAAGCTCCGACATCCGAGCCGCCGGGGACTACCGAAGACGAAACATCGAACCAGGAAACAGTCGAGCCTTCGTCCTTGGAATAAACAACCGGCAGCCGAGACCATCCAGGCGGTTGACACAGGCATCATGCCGAGCCACGCCCACGCTTTTGTTTGGATTCAGGAGCCAAGCCATGTTGCGTGCATCATCCTGCAGATCCCGAACAACCAGCTGCCGATCTTCAGGCGGTAACACTCAGCGGGAAAATGCCGTTTACTGGTAGGTCAGCATCAGGTCGCCGGTTTCTACCTGGCTGCCAGTTTTAACAAGGACATCCGCCACGACTCCGTCGGCGTCGGCGCTGACCGTGGTTTCCATTTTCATGGCTTCCAGCGTGAAGAGTTTCTGCCCCTTCGACACCTTTGCCCCCGGCTCGACCGCGACGGTAACCACCATACCGGGCATCTGTGCCCCGACCTGTTTCGGATCGTTGGTGTCAGCTTTGGGATTAGCTGCAACGTCTGGCTCATGCGAATGGTCCATCACAAGCACGTCGCGAGGTTGACCGTTCAGCTCGAAGAAGACCGATCGGCGACCGTCCGTGTGAGGAATACCGGTCGTCAGGTATCGAACGATGAGCGTTTTCCCTTTTTCGATGTTGATGGCAATTTCTTCCCCGGCTTCAAGACCGTAGAAGAAGACCGGCGTCGGCAACGTGCTGGTATCCGAATACTGAATCTGGTGCTTCGCGAAATCTTCGAACACGCGAGGATAAAGAACCGACGTGACGACCTCGCGAGAGGTTGGTGCTCGCCCCAGCAGTTTCTTGAGACTCTCGGCTTCCGCATCGAAGTCGGCATCCGGGAGTGTTTCTCCAGGGCGGCCATCAAAGGAAGCAGCTCCTTTCAGAATGCGTTCTTTGACCAGTTCCGGGAAGCCGCCAGGTGGCTGCCCCATCGCTCCGCCGATCAGATCGATAACCGACGCGGGGTACGAGAACTCCCGCTCACCGTTCAGCACGTCATCGGCAGAAATATCGTTGGCGACCATGAACAACGCCATGTCGCCGACCGCTTTTGAGGTCGGCGTCACTTTGACGATGTCGCCAAACAACCGATTCACGTCGGCATAAATCCGGCAGACGTCCCGCCATTTATCGGCCAGCCCCAACGCTCGCGCCTGCTGATACAGGTTCGTGTACTGGCCACCGGGCATTTCGTGGTTGAAGAGGTCGGCTGTTCCAGGCAGACCGATACTTTCGAACGGCTTGTAGAATTCTCGAACAGCCATCCAGTAGTCAGCGATCGAATCGATGTGCTCGGAATCAAGTCCCGTCGCCCGATCGGTAAACCGCAGCGCTTCACTGAGTGTGTTAAGGTTGACCTGCGACGTTCCGCCAGACAGCGGCGCCATTGCGGCGTCGGCAATGTCGAGTCCGACATCGGCGCCGTTGAGAATCGACGCGATCTGAGTTCCGGCTGTCTCGTGCGTGTGGAAGTGAATTGGAATCCCGATCTCGTCACGCAGCGCTTTGACCAGCCGGGTTGCGGCGGCAGGCTTGCACAATCCGGCCATATCTTTGATGGCCAGAATGTGGGCTCCCATTTTTTCCAGTTGCTTCGCCAGGTCGACGTAATACTTCAACGAATACTTGTCACGTTTTGGATTTGTGATGTCGCCCGTGTAGCAGATCGACGCTTCGCAAATTGCGTCAGTCTGCAGAACGGCGTCCATCGCGACCTGCATATTCGGCACCCAGTTGAGTGCATCGAAAATCCGGAAGACGTCCATCCCGGCGTCAGCAGCTTCTTTGACAAACGCTCGCACAACGTTGTCCGGGTAGTTCGTATAGCCGACGGCGTTCGAAGCTCGCAACAGCATCTGAAACAGAATATTCGGGCACTTTTCGCGCATTCTTGTGAGACGTTCCCAAGGGCATTCTTTGAGGAACCGCATCGTCGTATCAAATGTCGCTCCACCCCACATTTCCAGCGAGAAGAACTCCGGCGCCAGGCGTGAGTACGCTTCGGCAATGTTTACCAGATCGTCCGTTCGAACCCGTGTTGCCAACAGCGACTGATGAGCATCGCGGAACGTCGTATCGGTAATCAGCAGAGACTTCTGCTCGCGAACCCACTGGCCGAATTTGACAGGGCCGAGTTCCTTCAAGCGGTCTCGGGTTCCTTTCGGCAACGGTTGGGAAGAATCGTACGTCGGAACCGGAGCGGGAGTTCTTCGTGTCGGAACTTCGCGACCGGCAACGGTTTCGTTTCCGTTGACGATGACATGCCCGACATAGCTGAGCAGTTTCTGAGCTCGATTCTTTCTTTGAGCAATGTCGACCAGTTCGGGATGCTCATCAATAAATCGAGTAGTGCACAGCCCGTCGATAAACGTCTGATGCCGAAGCAGCTTGAGCAGGAACGGGATGTTTGTTTTAACGCCGCGAATTCGGAACTCGGCCAGCACGCGATCCATTCGCTTGATGACCTGTCCGAACCGGCGCTCGCGAGCGGTCACTTTGACCAGCATCGAATCGTAAAACGGATAAACCGCGGCCCCCGAAAAGGCCGACCCGGCGTCAAGCCGAACGCCCATTCCGCTGCCTGATCGATAGTGAGTGATCCGTCCGTAGTCTGGCGTAAAACCATTCGACGGATCTTCGGTCGTGACTCGACACTGCATCGCAAAGCCGGAAGTCGAGATGGCATCCTGATTCGGCAATCCAATTTCGGGATCAGTGAGCGGCGTGCCACCTGCCACCAGAATCTGACTTTTGACGATGTCGATCCCGGTGACTTCTTCCGTCACCGTATGTTCCACCTGAATTCGCGGGTTGACCTCGATGAAGAAGAACTTATTCGTGTCGGCGTCGACAAGAAACTCAACCGTTCCCGCGTTCGAGTACCCAACCGACTGACCAATTTTGACGGCTGAGTCGCACAGTGCCTGCCGCACGGTCGGATCGAGATTCGGAGCCGGGGCGATTTCGACAACTTTCTGATGCCGACGCTGGACCGAGCAGTCTCGCTCGTAGAGGTGCAGCAGATTTCCATGCTGATCACCCAGCAGCTGCACTTCGATGTGTCGGGCACGAGAGATGAACTTTTCGACGAAGATATCGGAACTGCCGAACGCCGAAAGCGATTCGCGCTGAGCCTGTTCGAGCGATGTCGCAAACTGATCTTCGCTCTGGACCACTCGCATTCCGCGACCGCCACCGCCGTGAGCCGCTTTGAGGATAATCGGGAAGCCCAGAGATCGCGCGGTTTCAAGTCCCTCACCAACTTCTTTGATTGCCGAGGCGCTTCCGCCAAGAACGGGAACCTGCGCGGCGTTTGCAATTTCACGCGCGGATGTCTTGTCGCCAAGTCGATTCAAAACATCGACCGATGGTCCGACAAAGATAATTCCGGCATCGGCACACGCCTGAGCGAAGACAGGGTTTTCGGACAGGAAGCCGTATCCCGGATGAATCGCGTCAACGCCGATCCGCTTCGCGAGCGAAACGATGCCCGGGATATCGAGATATGACTTGATCGGCTCGCCGGTCTGACCAACCTGGTAGGCTTCGTCCGCTTTGAAACGGTGCAGCGCAAAGCGATCTTCGTGAGCGTAAATCGCGACGGTTTTAATGCCGAGTTCGTAGGCAGACCGAAACACTCGGATGGCGATTTCGGAACGGTTGGCGACGAGCAGTTTGCGAATTTTCATCTCGACTGGACTTTGCGTAACAGGACGGGAGTTTCAGAAGAACCGTGCAAATGCGCGTGTTTTGTCTGCAGGCCACTTTCAGAACTGCGGCGAAGCTCGCTGTTCGAACCCGCGAGAGGCATTCTTATGAATCCGGTCGAGAATGTCAGTCGTCGCAACCAAACCTGCCGAGAAATTCCGGATCCCGGTTCGCAGGCGGCTCAGTGCTGCCGGTTGAACACTCTGCGGAAAATTGACAGCTCTTCCCATCAGTCGCTCAACGCGTCGGCGACGTCGGTGCGGTAGGCCGTCAGTCCGGGCAAAAATCCGACGAGCGTGGCCATGCCGATCAGGATGGGGAACAGCACGAGTTCCATCGCATCGAAACTCCACGGATTCACGACGATGCCGGCCTGAGATTCGACAAGCGGAGCCGCGATGACAACCAGCCCGTGTCCCATCAGCAGGCCAAGAGTTCCCCCGCCGACACACAGTAGCAGAGACTCGCCGAGAATAATCGAGAAGACCGTGACGCGGCTCGCCCCTAACGCCCGCATGATGGCGATCTCGCGTTTGCGGTCGGACATCGAGTTGTAAATACTCACAAAGATTCCGATCCCCGCCACCACGACAATCAACCCCGTCAGAAACAGCAGCAGCTTCTGAGTATTGCCGACAAACAGTTTCATCAGTTTGCTGATGACCTGAATCGGGTTGACCGCCTGAGCCCGCATGCCTTCATTGATTTCAGAGGCCAGCATGATCGAGCCAAGCGAAGTCTTTGTCCGGACCAGAATGAACGATACTTCCTTCAGGTCATCGGGAATTCCGTGGTGTGCATGCCCGTGATCGTGCCCCTCGTGCCCATGATCATCGTGCCCCTCGTGCCCCTCGTGCCCATGATCATCGTGCGAGGCATGATCGTGACCGCTCGTCGCTTCCCGAATCGCCGCCTCCTGCTCGGCACTCACTTCAAAGCCAAAGTCTTTCAGTCGCTGAATCGCTTCTTCAGGCGGCTTCTCGTGCCCTGAGATCAGAAAGAAACCTTCGATATTGACAAATACCGTGCCGTCGTTGGCCGTTCCGGTCGGAGCCAGCACGCCGGTGATTGTGAACTTCTCATCATGAACGTGTCCGTCGGCGCCGCCGTGAATCAGTGAGAACTGCGAACCGACATCCCAGCCGTTTTCGCGAGCGACTCGCGACCCGATCATCGCGTCGAACGGGTTAACCGGCAGCTCGCCCTTCTTCCGGAACTTCTGACCGGACGCGTACTCAACTTTGAAATACTTCGGAGTCGTACCAACGACGGGAAACGTCCCTTCTTCCGTGACGTCTCCCATCGTCATGGGAATGGCCCATTCGATGATGTCAGAAGGATCTTTCACTCCGGTAAGTCGCATGGCCCTGCCGGGAAGGTCTTCAGTCAGAACTCGCCACGGCAGATTTTCGCTCGGCTTGCCGATTCGATAAACGGCACTGAGAACGTTGCCCAGATCGCTGCCTCGCGGACCAACCAACAGACTGACACCGACGCTGCGCTGCGTAAACGTGTCGTCAACGACAGACTTAATCACCAGCACGGAAACAACCAGCATGAT
Source organism: uncultured Planctomycetaceae bacterium (assembly GCA_963976765.1). Taxonomy (GTDB): domain Bacteria; phylum Planctomycetota; class Planctomycetia; order Planctomycetales; family Planctomycetaceae; genus JABMPE01. Next base: position 17,685 of record CAXBME010000013.1, on the reverse strand, counting down.
GCCGAGCGCGACGCTCAACGCCGTCAACGACGATGACAATGCTCGCTGTCTGAGACTTTTAAACGCAATGACCAGAAGGTTCATTCTGAGGCCTCCGGTCTGTTGAAATCGCTGAGTTTTTCGATCCGGTCGAACTGCGAAGCCACGTCGGTTGAATGTGTCACCAGCATCAGTGAGACACCGTTTTCAGTACACGCTTCACGGATCAGTTTCAGAATATTGTCCTGATTGGAAGTATCGACATTGGCAGTCGGTTCATCCGCCAGCAGAAGCGACGGTCGGTTGGCGAGTGCTCGCGCGACAGCAACTCGCTGCTGCTCTCCGACAGAAAGTTTTGTCGGACGATGATTGAGCCGATGCTCCAGCCCGACCCGTTTCAACAACTCGCGAGCGTGGGGGCGGTCCGCCTTGCAACCGCCGAAGCTCATGCCGAGCAGCACATTCTCCAGAGCCGTGAAAGCTGGCAGCAGATTGAACGTCTGAAAAACGTAGCCGATCCTGAGCGCTCGGAATCGATCGCGGCCAGCCTCGGGCAGCTTCGTCACATCCGTGCCGTCGATAACGACCTGACCGGAATCAGCCGTCGTCACGCCAGCGATGACGTTCAGCAGGGTTGTCTTGCCGCCGCCGCTCGAGCCGATCAGAACGACCTGCTCAGCGTCAGCAATATCAAACGAGTCGACATTGAGAATTGGCAGACGACGCCCGCCCGGTTCAATATAACTCTTCTTCAGGTTGCGGATCGAAAGTGACATCCGTGTAAAATTCAGACTATGCCAGGTGAATCGGGTGATGAGAACGCGAGAGAATCAAGCATCAAAACGCGCCGAAGACGACTTTAGTTCGTGGGTCGCTGTACGGCAAATCCGACGTCTCCGTTGAACAATCCGGCCCGTGATCGGAATTTCCTGCAAACAATTTGCAAACGCCAGCAAGCCGCAGGTACAGATTCCCACGTTGCCACAACGCGTTGCCTGACCAGATTACCGGAAATTCTCCAGATGACTGACCGAGTTGAGAAACAGATCGGCATCGCGATCGTCGAATTCGATGGCCATTTCCTCGTCGGAACCCGACGAGCAGGACAGGCTCTGGCAGGCTTTGCGGAATTCCCCGGCGGCAAATGCGAGCCTGGAGAATCCTCTGTAGATTGCGCCGTCAGAGAATGCCTCGAAGAAACCGGCCTTTCAGTGACTGCCGAGCGTCTCCTCGACCGCATCCACCATGAATATGATCATGGCCGCGTTGATTTGCACTTCTGGCTTTGTCGGGTCAAGGAAGTTTCTGACGAGCCTGTTCGAAACATGCCACAGTTAACCAACGAATTCGAGTGGAAATCTGTGGATGGACTGCGGGGATTATCGTTCCCGGAAGCGAACGCCGGAATCCTGAAGCTGCTGACTGGCGGGTGAACTGCTTCCTGACGGAGCCTTAAGCCTGAACAGTTCAGGAGGCGAATTGCAACCACAGAAGTGAGGTGATAGTCTGATCGACTTGTCCTTTCCCGATGTTTTGGACAGTTCTGACGACAAATGCGGCGTGGAGCGAAATGGCTCCGTCCAGGAAGTAATCACGCAGCGAATTCGATTTGGAGTGCAGGCCAGATGAATCAACGAAGTGTTCAGACAAGAAGTCACGAGGCGAGAACGGGGTTTACTCTGATCGAACTTCTGGTCGTGATCGCGATCATCGCCGCTCTGGCTGCGTTGCTGTTGCCTGCCGTTCAGAATGCTCGTGAAGCCGCGAGACGGTCAGAATGTCTGAACAACATGCATCAGATAATTGTGGCGACGCACAATTATGCCGAAACGCACCGCACGTTTCCGTCAGGGATCATCAGTAACCCAAATGCACCTGCTCTGAGTATTACGCTGCCAGAACCTGCCATTATTCCATTGGGAGTGCCCAGTACTGCCAGCGGCGGCGCCATTCCGCAGGTCAACATTCCCGACTGGACTTACAGCGGAGACTGGGGCTGGGCCGCGTTCATTCTGAATGAAGTGGGAGCGGCAACGGCGAATGTGAATTTCAACGAGCAGAAAGACACATCCACCAATAACCAGCAGGCCATCCAGCTGGTCATTCCAACCTACCTCTGCCCAAGTCGCAGCTATCCGAATGCAAGACCAGCTCCGGTCGCTGGACCAAACACCGGGGGATATGCCTACCTCTCTTACCGAGGTAACACTGGAACCAGCCCAGCACCTGGTGCGGCCGCTGGAAGCCCAACCACCAACGGCATTCTTTATCGTGACAGTTCGGTCAGCTTCCGAGACATCCGCGATGGAGAATCCAACACCATCTGTTTCGGCGAAAGCATGTTCGGCTACTGGGGCGACGGTAACAGTGGCCTGACCAGACTCGCCGACGACGACAACGACAATCGGCCCGACTGGGGACCGGACGGAGCCAACCCTTCGGCGGCTCCATCAACCATGGATACCTACCTCAACGCAATGCCTGCAGGCCACTTCTTTGGCTTTGGTGCATGGCACCGTGACAGCGTCAACTTTGCACTTTGTGACGGTTCGACGAAGTCGGTGTCAAAAACAATCGACTTCCGAATTATGAAAGCCATGTGCACTCGAGACGGTAGCGAACGGGAAAACTTCAACAACTGACCGTCGCCTCTCACGCAAATTAGTTTTCAGCCAAGCAACTTCCTGAGTGTCGTCAGGTCGTCCCTGATCGCCGCCAGGTGTGCCGGAACAAGCTCTGGCTTTCGATGATCGAGGTACTCTTCGTGAAGCGAAACCGGACCGTTGAAGCCTGACTTATTCAGCATCTGAAAGAAGTCGGCACTGACGTTGCCTTCTCCGAGCGGCACGTTCTTCGGTTTCGCACCGTCCCAGACGAAATCTTTCACATAGACCGTTTCGATGTGCGGACGGATCATGTGGTACGTCACCGGCCAGCTCATCCCGGCTTCGACGGATGCATGGCGAATATCGTATGCGACTCCGATTTCGTTCACCGCGATTCCATCGAGGATCCGGCGGATATCCCACAGCGAGGCTCCGAGATAATTCCGACCGGCGTGGTTCTGGTAGAGAGCCGTCACTCCGAATTGCCTGTTCATGGCGGCGAGATCTTTGAAACGAGGCCGCCACTCGTCGAGCTGTTTCAGAATCGGCTGATTGAAGTCGTACTTGAAATACTTCATTCGGTATCGACGAACTCCGAGTTCCGACGCCGTTGTGAGAACTTTCTCAGTGAGTGGATCATCTGGGTCGTTGATGTCCGACGTCATGACCGTGAGTTCGAGTTTGCGTTTCTTCAACGCTTCGACCAGTCTGGGAAGCTCGTCCGCAACGGCTGCCGGTTCAATGTGTCCGCCGTCCCGGATGGGAGCTTCGACACCGTCAAAGCCGAGTTCGGCGATGCGGTCTGCCAGCTCGTCAAAGGTCAGCGAGTTGAACGGCTTGGTAAAAACACAGATCGAATTCTTTGCCGACGCGTCAGCCGCATCGATTCGGCTGCTCAACACACCCGTTGACGCGAGACCGCAGCCGGCTGCGAGAAGAAAGTTACGGCGAGGAATTTGCGAGTCGGACATTGACGAATTCTCCGAGGAATAAATAAGCAAACTGGAACGAGCACCGCGCGGTTCCGGTCGGCAAAGGGTTTCGCCGTTTCAGAAATCGCGTTTGCGGCCCTGGATATTAACTCCGCTGCCAATGATGAGGTTGTTCCGCCAGGCCCACCGGTAGAACGCTCCGGTCTTTTCCGGCGGCAGAACGACCAGATCGTCGTAGCCGGCGTCGTGAAACCAGGTGCTCAGTTCTTCCGTCGTGTGGTGATACTGGTAAGCGGGGGCGTACCAGTCGAAGGTGTCGCAGACTCGGTTTTCCCAGTTGGGATGCGTGCTGAAGTTAATTATTTTGCTCAGCGACTGCTTCACGAGAGGAATGCCGCCAAAGAATGCTCCGACCCGGCACCACGGCTCAAGTTTTTCAGGAGTCATCTTTGTGCTGCGGCGACGAAGAAAGTTGTTGAGCACTTCCTGCGGCCAGGTGTTCAGCCGGTAAAGCCAGACGGCCATCCTGCCACCAGGCTTCACCATCCTGGCGACCGAATCAAAGACCGCTCGAGTGTCGCTGTCGTGGTGCATGACTCCGATCGAGAAGGCTAGATCGAAAGACTCTTCCCGAAATGGCAGCTTCTTCAGATCGCCCTGTACCAGTCGAACGTTTTCCAGGTGACTGCAAAGGCTCGACGCTTTTTCGACGGCTGAGGAATGATCCGCTCCGAAGACTGACGCACCGGCTTCGGCGGCAACTTTGCAGTAGCGGCCGCCGCCGCAACCGGCGTCGAGAATTTTCTGGCCAGCCAGTTCGGAAAGATTGAACCCGGTCTTCGCTTCAAACGTCGCACGATCTTCGTCGTCGTGAGCGACTTCGTACCGGTTCCATTGAAGGCCGAAACTGGCGAGATGCTCCTGCTCAACGAATCGCGGGATCCCATTGATGATCGGATGGTTGACCGAACACGTGGCACACGAAACCGATTCGGTCGATACCGCCAGCGGCGATGAACAGACGGGGCAGACCATGTCGTCGGGGATGCGGTTCAACGTGCAGTTTCCGTTGGCTGGACGGGACGTTTTCAGCGGGCACCGTTTCAAGGCCAGAACCGGGTTACTCTGGCTTCTCCACAACAATGTCATTGGGCAGGTGGTGCCCCATCTTGTCACGTTTTGTCGCCATGTAATGCTCACGCTGCTTGACGGGCGGAGCGATCAGCGGAACCTGCTCAACCACTTTCAGATCCCAGGTCTGCTCGAACGATTCCGTTTTCTTCGGATTGTTTGTCAGCAGCCGAATCTTCTTCAGGCCGAGGTCTTTCAGAATCTGAAGCCCGATCATGTAGTCACGCTGGTCGGATTTGAAGCCGAGTTTGTGATTGGCTTCGACCGTGTCGTAGCCCTGATCCTGAAGCTCGTAGGCTTTCAGTTTGGCCGTGAGTCCGATTCCTCGTCCTTCCTGAGGAAGGTAGACGACGGCACCGGCTCCTTCTTTGGTGATCATGGCCATGGCGATGTGCAACTGCTCTCCGCAGTCGCAACGCAGCGAGCCGAGGATGTCTCCGGTAAAACACGACGAGTGCATGCGGACGAGCGGTGCATCGACCGATGACAAATCGCCCCACACCATCGCCAGAGGTTCCTGTTCTTCGTGAGCAACTTTGTAAGCGATGAATTTCGGGCTGCCGTACTGGCCAGTCTCAATGTTTACTTCTACCTCGCGATGGATCAGCCGCTCGCCAAGGCGACGATACCTCAGCAGGTCGTCGATCGTGATCATCGGCATGTCGTATTTGATGGCCAGTTCGCGAAGTTCATCGCGGTCGGCCATGCCGGTGTTTTTCTGACTGAGGATTTCAATGATGGCTCCTGCCGGACGCATCCCCGCCATGCGGAGCAGATCGATAGTCGCTTCCGTGTGACCAGCTCGCCTCAGAGTACCGCCGTCTTTAGCAAGCAGAATGTCGACATGACCTGGCTTGACGAAATCCGTGTGTCGAGCGTTCGGATCCGCCAGTGCGAGGATCGTCTTCGCTCGGTTATCAGCGCTGACGCCCGTTCCGGCAGAGATATGATCAACAGGAGTCAGAAAGTGAGTTCGGTTAGCCGTGCTGTTGGCGCCTTCTTCAACGAGCGGCGACAGGTGCAGACGGTCGGCCGTTTCTCCGTCGATGGGGACGCAGAGAACTCCGCCGCCATATCTCAACATGAAGGCAACCTGCTCGGACGTAATCGTCTCGGCGGCGCAGATAAGGTCGCCTTCGTTCTCGCGGTCGTCAGCGTCCAGCACAATCACCATTCGCCCCTGCTTGAGAGCCGCGATGGCGTCGTCGATCGAGCTGAAATCACCTGGTCTGTAACGGTTTTCACTCATAAGTATGGCAGTGCATCGGAATTACGAAGTATCACCAGTGGGTCGGGTGACGGACTCGTCGGAACGTCGGCATCCTAACAATCTGCCGAAAAACTAAACATGCAGCCGAGGCGTCACACGACTTGGCATCAGAAATGAAACCCACTGACTCGGATGACCGTTGCAGCGCCAACGATCGCCTGGCAGGAAAGCAGGACGAGCCATCGCCGTTCGTTGATTGATTCTTCATCAGTCGATTCGGCACCCGACTCGTCGGATGAAACAACCGGATTCACGAGTCCGCCTGCCGCAACAGCAAGCAGAACCGGCAGCAACGGACACCACAATCGGGCCGCTTCGCCGCTGTTTTTGCCGCTCAGCCAGAGCAGCGTCCAGACGCTCAGAAAGCTGACGAGTAACGGATACTGCAAAGCGGTTCGCCAGGTAGCAAGATCCCGTTTTGCCGATCGAATCAGCAGAAAGATGACTGGAACACCGGCGGCGAAGATCAGTTCGAGCGGATTGACGAGCCACCATTTCCACACCGTCCGCTCAAACTGAGCATAGAAGCCGGCATGGTTGTGATAGTTGTGAATCCAGACGTTGAGCAGGTTCATTTCGCAAAGCTGGAAAACTATCAGCGTCAAACCGGCAACGGCAGCGACGCCACCCAGCAACGGCTTCCACAGCAAGACGGGCGTCATCAATCTCCGCAGAACTGCCTTGAGCGGCTGCTTGTCAGCAGCCTGGTCATCGGACAGCTTGATCGTATCGAACTGCGACGCCACCAGGGCAATCAGCCCAATCGGTAGAAACGCGAGGCTGCAGAACAGGCCTGCCCACCCAATCGCTCCCGCGACGGCGCCGAGCAAAAACGATTGACGTCTCGCGGCACAAAGCCATGCCCAGGTCAGAAGAGCAGCCGGCAGAACAAACAGAACATCCGACTTCGGAATGAAGATGGCCAGCGCCGGAAGCAGCGGCCAGAACGCGGCGACTCGCCAGGAAGTTTCCCGTGATTGCGAACGCCGCATCAGCAGAAAGATCGGCACCAGCGCGAGAACACAGCACGCTTGCGTTAACAGCGTCGCCAGCCAGATGACCGCACGGTCGGCTGTCGTCAGTTCTTTGCCGGTCCGTCGCAGGTTGGCATCGACAATTCCGAACGCTTCGGTGATTGATTCCGTTGCCGTGCTGACGATGAACTCAGCGAGCGCGGGGCGACGTTCCAGCTGGCCAATCATGGCTCGATAAAGCAGGAACAGTCCGGGCGGATGAGTCCCGACATGCAGCACGTCGCCTTCCGCCATCAGGTCTTCATAGCCACGGAGGAACTCGGCTGTGTCAGGAATGTCGTATCGAGCTTTGTGGAAATAGCCGGACGAGCCTGGGTAGTACAGGACGAACGCCGTCTTCGAAAGTCGCCAACCGGACGGTGGAGCTTCCTGCACAGCGAGCAGCCAGCCGAATCCCACCGACACAATTCCGAGTAGCCAGCCGACAAGTTCGAGGCGTGAGCAGTTGGCAATTCGTCGAGATCCCAACCAGGCGATCAGAATGTAGACAACGCCTGCAATGGCTGCCTGAGCCGCTCCGAGTGCCAGTTCAGGGCCAGCATCAGACGTCGAAATGCGTTCCCAGGTCCACTCGTCGGGAACTCCCAACGGGATATCCGTCAGCCACAGAAACGCCACCGACATTGCGGACAAAGCCAGGGCAGCGATCAGTCCGCGAGTGGAATACATGATTCGGCAGGCCGTCCGAACGTCAAAGCAATGGAATATGAATTTGAAAGCTCGGACAGTCAGGTAGGCTGGGACATGTCCCAGCAATGTTCCCGGTCTGGGTCACGCCCCAGCCTACACTGATTGATGGTTTGACTTCAAAACCAAAGAAAAAGCCCGTCGCTGAGATGAGCGACGGGCTTTGGATTTCATACTGACGCGCCTAATTGAAATCGCCAGGATTTCCGAACAGACCTCCACCACTTGACGCTGGCTTACCGATTCCGCCTTTGAGCTGCTCGCGAGGAATTCGGTTGGCGTTGAGCTTTGCCAGCGCTTCCATGCTGGCGGCCTCTTCAGCAATCGCCGGGTCTTCTTTCAGTTGTTTCAGTGAAAGACTGACTCGTTTTCGATTCTGATCAAAGTCGAGAACCTTTGCTGTCACTTCCTGGCCGACCCGGCAGACATCGGTCACTTTGTTGACTCGCTTGTAGTCGAGTTCGCTGATGTGGACGAGACCTTCAATCCCCGGTTCGAGTTCGATGAACGCTCCGAAATCGGTGACACGCGTCACGAGTCCAGAGATCACCGTTTCCGGCGTGTACCGGTTGGCGGCTGAGTCCCACGGATTTGGCCCCATCCCCTTCATCGTCAGGCTGATCTTCTGCTTCTCGGCGTCGATCTTGATGACCTTGACGTTGATCTCCTGGCCTTCGGTCAGCACCTCGTTCGGGTGCTTGATATGCGTCCAGGAAATCTGCCCGATGTGCAGGAAGCCGTCGGCTCCACCCAGGTCAACGAACGCTCCGTAATCCTTGAGCGTTTTGACTTTACCTTCGAACTCCTGATCGACTTCCAGGCTCTGCCAGAATTCCGCTTCCATTTCTTTGCGGGCTTCGATCAGCAACGCTCGACGGCTGACGACCAGGTTTCTCTTTTGAGGATTCACCTCGGTGACTTTGACTTCGAGCTTCTGGCCGATGTACTGGTCGAGCGATTCGACATACTGCAGATCAACCTGCCCCGCAGGCAGAAAGCCTCGCAGGCTTCCGATCTGGACTTCCAGCCCGCCCTTGTTTGAGCCGGTGACCGTACAACTGACGATCTGTTCTTTTTCGACTTCGTCCCAGTTTCCACCGGGACGAGCACGACCGCCTCGCAGGTTGACTGAAATCAGGCCTTCGTTTTCGTCAACCTTGCTGATCGTCACGTTGATCTTCTTGCCGACTTCCGGAGCTGCCTGACCTTCGAACTGGCGAAGCTGCAACACTCCAGGCAGACGACAGCCAAGATCGACAAAAACATCGTCGCCGTGGATTGACTGAATGATGCCTTCTTTGCGACCACCGGTTTCCGGCAGATCCTGCGAAAGCGGATCATTGACAACCTTGGCGGCCACTTCCGTTTCAGAACTCATGGCCGCCGCGATTTCGGCCTCGAGGTCGCCAAGGTCAACGTCTTTCGGAATCTCGACCGGCTTTGGGGCGTCCTTGGGCGCGGCTGGTGGCTGCGGAGCCGCGTCCCCGTTTGGACTGACGAGAGTCTCTGCCGCCGCTGCGGAAATTTCATCCTGAGTCGGGACAGCCTTTAACTCTTCGCCGCCGGTCGGATTCAGCTGGACTTTCTTTGCGACCGGCGCCGCTGGACTTTCTTCAGCGGGAGCGGCTGCTTCGACGGCAGCTGGCTCGGCGACTGCTTCCGGGGCCGGAGCAGCCGTTTCGGTAGCAGTGGATTCGGTAGCAGTGGATTCGGTGGCGGTCGGTTCGGTGGCGGCTGTCTCCGTCGCAACTGATTCGGGGGTGGGGGTTTCGCTGGTTGCCGATTCGGTGACCGCGTCCTGTTTGGCTGTCTCGTCAGAACTCATGAAATCTCATCCTGCAGTGAAAACGTCGTGCTGCCAACTTCTAGCGTTGGGAGCTGATTTAAGTCATAAGCACGCCATCGAATCGGTCGTGCTCGCTGTGTACCCATCGGTTATGAATTCTTCATGCTGAACCCTTTCGAATCATTAAATCGGATAATTCCAGTCGGGCGGGCACTGCCCACCACCTAACAACACCGAATTGGAATACCCGAAGTGGGTAGTACCCACCCTACCTGCTCACTTTGGCACGCACGCAGCGGAAACCAAGATCAGCTCGTTTAAAATCAGCAGGAACAGTTCTTCTTGCCGAAGAAGTCAGCAGATCGAACGTTTCCATCCACGAGCCGCCACGGACGACGGGCGAAGACTTCTGATCTTTCGAACGCCTCGCCGAGCCGTCCGAAGGTGCTCCCTGATGGCTGTCGTGCCAGTCGTCAGCGACGAATTCCCACAGGTAACCGTGCATGTCATACAGTCCCCAGGCGTTCGGCTTCAAGGCGCCGACGGGTGGATCGTTTCCGGCCGCGTTTCCGGTGTGCCAGCCGAAGTCGTCAAGCAGTGTGGCTATCTTACCGGCATCGCCCGGTTTCTGAGCTTCATCGCCGAACGAATACCGCGTCGCCGAACCCGCTCGACAGCAGTATTCCCACTCGGCTTCGGTCGGCAAACGGACTTCTTCGTCGTCCGAAAGCAGCTTTTCCTTCCGAAGCAGCAGCGTGATCCGGCGACAGAATTCCCTCGCCTCGCCGAAGTCAAACATCTCTGCCGAGTTCCGCGGCCCCGTCCAGCGACTCGGGTTGCTGCCCGTGACGGCTTCGTACAGATTCTGCGGAACCTCGTACTTCGCGATCGAGAATTCGTGCCTGAACGTGATCTTCGTCGGCGGCTGCTCCGAAGCCGACCCGCCAGACGACCCCATCACAAACGACGCCGGAAACTTCCCTTTGCCTGGCGTGATCTCGACAAACTCGTCGACAAAGGTTTTCAGAAGCTGGATCTGTTTTTCTGACAACGGCTCGGAGCTTTCAGCAGCGGGTGTCGGCTCGATCCTGACGAACATAGCCAGCGTCAGAGAACCGATCAGGATTAACGATCTTCGAAACATACTTGACTTCCGTCGTGAATTGCCCATGAGACAACGCGTTCGAGAGGTGACTTTCCAGAAGTCGACGCGGGACGAGAGCTCCGCAGCCGGCATTTCCAACGGCGACACCATTCGACGTGGGGAACTCTCCGCCAGACCGACCGAGCAACTCGACACATTGTCTACCCGCTGGCCACCGACACCGCAACGCCGGCAACAATTACGTTGTTCCGAATTTCTCCCGGTTAACGGATAAAGCAACACGATTAAAGACTGCTGTCGCGTCTTAAGGTCTCTATACAAAGACAAGCGACCGGGCTCCCTGCCCGATCGCTTGTGATCAATTAACCTTAATCAGATTCTGGACGAGCTGACTATCGCAACTGCCAGGCTCGATTATTCCGTCTTTTTAGCGGGCTTTTTTTCGGCATCCTTTTTCGGCGACTTGTGTGAACCTTCTGCGGCTTCGGTGGCGTCAATGTGACCGCTCTTGTCGGTGTCATACTGGCTGAAGATATGCTCGTGGTTACCGCCGTGTGGCCAGAAATCCTTCACCGATACTTCTACAATGTTGGCGTCTGGTTTGTATGCCTTATCTCTTTCTCCAAGATGCTTGTGAATCTCGTCGGCTGAAAACTTCCCATCTTTGTCGGCATCAATCATACGGATGATGCGTTGATGTACATTGACATGCGCGGCAAATTCTTTGGCCGAAATCTTTTTGTCGTCGTTCCTGTCAATGGCGTGAAACAATTCGGCTCCCTTCTGTGGCCCCTTTTTTCCGACATCGTCCGGTGTAGCAGCGAGGCTCTTTTTTTCCTCTTCGCCATCGGCGCAGCCTTCTGCTGATTCGACTGCGGCCAGGCATGCCTTGTAGGCTAAACCACATCCGCCGGTAACTTTTCCAATCGGGTTAATCTTGCAGAGAGTGTACGCCGACTTGCAGTATTCCCGGTCGTCAGGTCGCCTGCAGCCGCCATCACAGTTGCAGCAGAAGATGTTGCACCCTCCTACTCCACCGCAGGATGTGCCGTAATGTCGACAGCATTCGGCCCAGGAATTTGTCGTCATTGCCAGGGCTGCCGCTACTGCCATGACGCCGCTGAACTTTGCCTTCGAAATGCGCGTGAGAACCGTCATCTGTGCCACTCCATATTCAAGAACAGAAAAAGTCGACAACCAACAGAGAGCCTGATCGGACACGTGTGACACAGCTGAACGACGTTTGCCTTGCATTGTCCCCCGTAGACAGCCTCGTCTTTCTGTTTTGTTGTTCAGATTACTGCTCTTCAATTTTTTGGGAGCTGGTTTCAACAGAACGTTCGAGCGTCATGATCGGGACTGAGGTCGAAAAGCCCCCAGTTCATCCAAGCCGAACTGAACCGGATTGTCATTGCCAGCGGCAGATAGCGGCGTTGTCTTTGTGATTGCAGAACAGCGTCCGCGCGGTGAAGTCCCCGTTTCAGGCTTTACCCTTGAGCAGCGGTGATCGTGTTGCCCCGGCTTTCAACGATCGGCCTGGCGGAACTGCTGATTCAACCGGCTCGGCAGACTCGACGATCACCTTACCGTTGACGATGACGGTCTCGATGCCGGTTGTGCGCTGACGAGGATCAGCAAACGTGGCGTGATCGGTGATCGTTTCAGCATTGAAAATGGCCAGGTCGGCGAACGCGCCTTCGGTGATGATCCCCCGATCGGGCAGACGAAAACGCTTGGCCGAATAGCCCGTCATTTTGTGGACGGCCTTTTCCAGTGTGTTCAGTTTCAGATCGCGGACCAGTGGGCCGAGGAATCGTCCTGCCGAACCGAAGACTCGCGGATGCACCGGGCCATCGCTGCAGTAGATCCCGTCGGTCCCCATCATGAAAAGGTCGTGCTGCAGAAACGGGTAAACGAGCCGGTCGTCGCCCTCGTCAAAGACCAGCAGTCCGGCCAGCCTCTCTTCGATGAGCAGGTCAAGCAATGCCTCGGCGGCAGGAAGCCCCGACGCGTCGACGAACTCGCGAAGCGATTTCCCCTGCCACTGTGAATTCTCTTTGCCAGGGAACCACGCAATCTGCAGCCGGTCGAGCGGCACGCGCTGAGCATCAAGGCCGGCGGCGAATCTTGCTCGAAAACCAGGATCGGACAGCTTAGCCAGAGCGGCGAGCGGGCCGTCCTCCCACGTCTCATACGGCAACAGGTAATTCAACATCGTCGAACCCGGCTGGTAGGGATAGACGTCGAACGAAAGGTCAACGTCGCGGCTGGTTCGGTCGAGATACTCCATGACCTGCCCGGTCTGTTCGGGACTCTGCGCTTTCAGGTGCGAGAGGTGCAGCCTCACTCCTGCTCGACGACAGATGTCAGCGGCTTCTTCCAGAGCCGGCAGCAGCCCTTTCTTGTATCGAACGTGCGGAACAAACAGTCCGTCGTACGGAGCCATCACGGAAATCGCTTCAACCAGTTCGTCGGTCGTGGAAAAACACTGCACGATATAATCCAGGCCGACCGACACTCCGACACCCCCGGCTTCCATACCGATACGAATCTGCCGCTGAATCTCGCGCATCTGAAAATCGTCGACCGACGCTCGCCCGAAACCGCAGGCCATCGACCGGATATTCGCGTACGGCAGGTGCGACGCCGCGTTCTGAGCCGAACGGCCGTCGAGAGCCTCCATGAACTCTTCGAAGGTTTCCCAGCCGGTCCAGTCCTGGAGCCGCAGCCCGTCGAGCGACCGTAGATAAAACAGCCACTCGCGAGCCGTCTGCTGATTGATCGGCCCGTACCCGATGCCGTCCGCCTGCAGAACTTCCGTCGTGAATCCCTGAGTCGTCTTGGGAGCAAAGTTTCGTTCGCGGAGCAACCACCCGTCAGAATGGTTATGAACGTCGATGAAGCCCGGAGCGACAATCAGTCCCGTCGCGTCGATGGTTTCTGCCGCCGCGGCATCAGTGGGAAGCAATCCAACCGCCGCAATTCGGTCCCCCGCGATGCCAACGTCAGCCATGACGCGAGGGCTTCCGGTTCCGTCGATGACTGTTCCGCCGCGAATTATCAGATCAAACACGTTGCTGCTCCGCTGGGCGAGTTGTGCAGGTCAGGCTCCTGGACAGGGTCAGATTCTGCCCGACAGAATCCTGCCACAAACTACGAAACGCACCAAAGACACGAAATCAGCCGGCGCCCTTCCCTGCTTTTCCGTTACTTCCGTGGTTCATCTCTTCAGGACTTCGTCAGGCAAAGCCTGACCTACGCGAGGCTGCTGAGCAATTCAGGCATCCAGCTCAATAGTTTCAGGGTGGCAATGAAAACGCGGTGTCGCCAGAATGCTCAGCTTACTCCGAGCTGTTGGGACGGGTGTCTCCGTCTCGAATCTGTTGTCTCGTCCTGTTTTGACTGTGTGATTGAGGAAGTTGTTTTATGGCCAAAGAAGAGGCCATTGAGGTCGAAGGTACCGTCGTTGAAGCATTGGCGAATACTCAGTTCCGTGTTGAACTTGAGAACGGGCATATTGTCCTGTCGCACGTTGCCGGCAAGATGCGGAAGAATTTCATTCGAATCGTGCCGGGCGACCGCGTGAAAGTCGAAGTTTCTCCGTACGACCTGAGTCGCGGTCGAATTATCTACCGCGAACGCTGATCCAGCCCGCTCCGACCGGAGGGTGCCACTGCCAGCCTGCCCGGCAGTGCCGAAAGACGGGCGATGCATGGCTCGGGTGCCACTGTCAGCTTGCCTGGCAGTGCCGAAAGGTGTGCAATGCACTCTCCCAGGCCAGAAGTGGCACACGGACGGAATCTGTTTTTGCGACTCTCTGCCACGCTGGTGACGAGTCATGCCTGAATCGACCGAGCCGACCGAAGCTCAAATCATGCTGTTTACGGACGGGGCCTGCAGCGGGAACCCCGGACCTGGCGGCTGGGGTTGTATCCTCAGACACATGCGAACCGGTCAGGAGAAAGAACTTTCCGGCGGCGCCCCCGAGACCACCAACAACCAGATGGAACTCCAGGCGGTCATCTCCGGCCTGAACGCGCTGACCCGACGCACGACAGTACTCGTCGTCACCGACAGCACCTACGTCGCCAAAGGCTGCATGGAGTGGCTGGCCAACTGGAAGAAGAACGGCTGGAAGCGCCGCGAAGGCAAACAGCTCAAGCCGATCAAGAACGAAGACCACTGGCGACAGCTCGACCAGTTGCTGGCGACTCACCAGGTGAAGTTCAAAGTCGTGAAAGGCCACAGCGGCCACCCCGAAAACGAACGCTGCGACGAACTCGCCGTCGCCGAGTCCATGAAATACCGCAACGCCTGACTCCACCCCGCAGGCCGGACCTGGCCACACTGCGGAGTGCGCGGATCGTCAAGTGCCTCACCGGCGGTCCGGAGTGATTCCCATTCTGTCGTGCCGACTTCATTCATGGCATCCCTGCTGAGAAGTGAACTGAACTCGAAGCAGAAATCATGATTCAGAACATGAACGAGCGCACGCTTATTGCTCTTTCGTAAATCACCCTGAGTGCACGCCCGGTCTGGCCCCAAAGGCCATCAGGATCCCCAAACTCTGAATAATCCGGGCCAGCGATCAGAGATGCCCGAATGAGGGGTTGTCGTGTCCCTCTGCCACGTCTGGCCGGTGGGTAAGCATCAAAAGCGAATCCTCACTTCACAGATTCTTTACGGGAGCTGTCAACAGTACGCCTCACATCGTGTGGGACGAGAAATTCTGCCCTGTCAGCCGGCGGAAGAGTCCCGTTGTTCATCGGCTGGCGTTTGTCCAATTGAGAGGTATTACTGTGAAGGTCCGAAGAGGGTTTACGCTGATTGAATTACTGGTCGTGATCTCGATCATCGCCATCCTGATCGCATTGCTTCTGCCCGCTGTGCAGCAGGCTCGTGAGGCCGCTCGACGGTCGACGTGCAAAAACAATCTGAAAAACATAGGCCTGGCGATGCACAACTACCATGAAATCGTCGGCGCATTTCCATTTGGATTCGACGAACGGGAAACATTATGGTCAGCAATGATCCTGCCGCAGATGGATCAGGACACACTCTACAGCACACTCATCTGGCAGGAATCCGGGCTCGGAAACTGGGGTGCCGATGGTTCACCGAACGAGGTGGCGGCTGGCACTTTGATTCCGGCATTCCGTTGTCCCAGCATGGCCGTGAAGGAGCATGTGGATAACAGCGGCATTCCCGCGAGAACTCCCACCAGTTATCGGGCAGTGTCCGGTTCAAATGCCGTTTCCGATGATGCCAGTACGATTCCGCCAGGTCACCCGTCGATCGCACTGGAACACCAGACGGGGTTGAACGGAATGTTCTACGGATGCAGCAGCACACGCATTCGTGACATTACTGACGGTACCTCATCAACCTTGATGATCGGTGAAAGCTATACTGACCTCGACTACGTCAAGGACGGTCAGGGAATGGACTACTGGCTGTTCGGCTCACCGAGTACTGGCGGATGGGACTGCACTCCTGGTGATGCCGGCGGATCGGAATACTCAGAAGGACTAGGGTCGGCCTACTGGGGCATCAATACCCGCGTCAACGATCTTTCTGCACCTGGCGTCATCATGGAACTGACCTTTGGAAGCTATCACGTCGGCGGGGCTCACTTCGCCATGGCCGATGGTTCCGTCATTTTTCTGTCGGACAACATCGATATTAGTATTCTGAGGGCTCTGGGAAGCATTCAGGGAGAAGAACTGGTTGGCGATTTCTGATTCGCTGGCTCATCGCAATTAATCCAAACGCACAGTGCCGAAGATCACTCGATACGTTGCTCTGTAGTGTGCGATCAATCAGCCGGGATCACCTTGCTGCTCGTGCGATTCCCGGTGCTCGAATTCGAATATGAATTGAACCATGAAAAGGAAAACGATGTCATTCCGCCTGTTCCTGATGACCTGTCTGGCCGCAGTTGTAACCATTGGCTGTGGAACAGGTCCGTCCGCCGATTATTCAAGCTTGGAGCTTGTTGACGTTGAGGGTATTGTGAAGCTCGACGGAAAGCCGGTTTCATCAGCAGTTGTGATGGTTGAAGACCTCCAGACTGGACTCCAGTCGTATGGCCTTTCAGATGATGACGGCTATTTTCGACTACATTTCGACAGCGTCGAGTACGGTGTAGTTCCGGGTGAGAAACGAGTTGTTATCAGCACGACAATGAAGGTTCCTGGAATTAATTCGGACGAAGATGGCGGCGAGATCGAAGAGCATGAGGAAGGCGAAACTCGGCCGAACGCCCAAACTGACGACCTGATCCCTGATGCCTATCGAACCGATTCCAGGCTCCGTGTCACGGTGTCAGAATCAACTTCCCGACTGGAGTTTGATCTGTCGTCCGACGGTTCGACAACGAGTGCAATCTGAATAACAACCGACAACAGTCGTTATTTTCTGGGACAGCGTGAGGCAGGGGGAAGTCGCAGGGTGGCCCAGACAATCTCTTTTAGATTGTCCGGGTACCAACGGCACCGGAGGTCTCATCCTCAGCTCTTGATGAAGATTGAAACTTCGGTCTAAATTACATCCGGCGGGTGACGCTGTCGCAGTGACGCAGGCTGGGTCGCGACCCAGCACACAATTGATGGCGTGCTCGTGCAATTGCTGAGTCACGACCCAGCTTGCCGGCTTTGTTCCCCAATTCTGCGCCCCAGAGATTCATGTCCGCTGAGCGATCGATTGACCACAAAATTCAAAGGAGCGTCCGATGTCCACTGTTGATCAATCTCAATCGTTGCCCAATACCAAGTTGCATTTGCTTTGGCGTACTATAAAGCAAAGTCGCATTGCCATTGTCACGATTTTTGCCGCAGGGATCATCTTGTTTGCTGCGTTCGCGTGCACAACGATCCAAACACGTGATTCAATTTTCGCCCCATTCACCCTGCAGTTATTGGTTGCACTGCTATCAAGCGTTGCAGCATCACTTCTGTTGATTGCATTTGGGAAACATCAAGAGCGGTTGCATCTACGAACCTGGGCCATAGTCGCTGCTGGCTGGTTTTGCATTATCGCACTGACCTAAGCTCGGTGCGTGCGTCGTCGCGGCGAACGATGGGTTGCAACAGAGGCCGCGAGTCAGCAGGGTGGCCCAGACAATCTCTTTTAGATTGTCTGGGTGCCGAAGGCACA
>CAXBME010000012.1:0-217188 GCA_963976765.1 uncultured Planctomycetaceae bacterium | reverse complement strand
AAGAGTGCTTCAGCGCGAAGAGTGCTTCAGCGCGAAGAGTGCTTCAGCGCGAAGAGTGCTTCAGCGCGAAGAATTCATTGCCGCGATGGCGTCTGCAAAGCCTCTGCCGATCTGCGCCATGATCTTTGCAGAGCCGTTGTAGTGGTACTCGGCGTTGGAGCTGCCTTTGAGGATTTCAAGCTCTCGCGGCGAGTAGAGCTCTGCCTTGAATTTTGCGAGAGCCTCGTCCCGTTGTGCTCGCGTGAGGCTGTTGTCCTTGTTCAATTCCTGAGATTTGGCTTTGATCTGCCCGCCTCGGGACTTCAGCTCGTCCAGTTCGGCGTCCCAGTAGTTTTCGGTCAGAACAGCCGTCACGTTCCCTTTGAACTCGGGCAACAATGCGGGAGCTGCCATCGCGTCTCGGAAATTCTGATGCACGGCACTGTAGCGTTGCTTGTCAGGGGCGTATTTACTGACCGGCCCACCGGCCCCCATGACACCGATCACGAAGGGCAGCTCTGGTGCGGCGAGGTCCTTGCGGACGTCACGAATAAATTGAGTCATGAGTTTGCTGTAAAGATCATAGCCGCCGACGTTGTCCCGATCAGGATAGACGTCTCGGCCAACCATGTCGTTCCAGCCCTGAAACCAGACGAAACCAGCCAGCTCGTGGCCCGCTTCTTTATCATACGCCGGGCAAACCCGTTTGATATCCTTCAGAACCTTGTTCACTTGATTCAGCATCAGGCGGTAGTAGTGGCCGCTTGCGGCGGCGCGATCGGCTCTGGCCTGAGCGATGTCTTTGCCCTGTTTTTTGAGCGATTCCAGTTGCCCTTCATTGAACTCGTAGGGGCCGGAGCCTGGCGAGCGGAAGTCGGTGTGCAGTGACTTGCCGCCCCAAGCGGTCTTGATGATGAGGATGGGCTCATCAAGATGTTTCTGCATGTAGATACCGAAAGTGAATTCGGGACCGATCTTTGTTCCGCGACCTTTCGCTCCGTAACCGGCGGTCAGCTGACCGTTGTATTCTTCCTCGGTGCCGTCGTTGCCGATCGACGAGATCCACACGTTGTCACAGACTCGCGGAGTCCCATCCGCGTTCCGCATTTCTTTCAGAAGCGGCGCCGTTGCCGAGTCCATTCCAACGTGGTCGAACGTTGAAATCTCGGCATGCCCCTGCATGTTGGACTGCCCAACCAGGACGAAAACTTTCAGCGGCGTTTTCGCTGAGACGTGCGACACGCAAAGCAGGCTGACTGCAACGATGGCCATGAATCGGAATTTCATGAGTGACTCGCTTCTTATTCGTGATCTGGAGGAAAGGGCAGGGCGGAAGAAGTAACGACACCGTTCAGAATAGTCGACTCGGCAAGTCACCGCTGCTCACTGTCGGCAGGATTCTGTGCGGAGTGTCATTGACGTTACGTGACGTCCGCTACACTCTCCGAGTTGCCGAATCCGTCAAACACTTCTCCCACGAGCCAGGAACATGAAAATATCCATCCGATCTGAAGCGATGCGACTTGCCTGTGTGGCAGCGGTCATGCTTGCGGGAAGTTCTCTACCAGCGACCGAATGGGTGGTGCCGCTGGCGGGTAACACCTTCCGCACGGCACCCGAGCCTGGCGGAAACGGTGTCCAGCGCAATGGTACCGTCGCGTGGAGTAGATCGGACGAAGTGTTCTCCGTCTATTTTCATGTGGACCGAGCCGCCGATCTGCGTCTTCAGATAAAGGCGGCGGTCCGCGCCGGACGTTCGACGATCGCAACGCGCGTCGGACAGGACGAATTCAATACGGTTGTCGAAGGAGCTGATTCTGCGGCTCATGAAATCGGGAACGTGAAAGTTACCGACGCTGGATACGTGCGAGTCGATTTCCGAGGTATTGAGCGGACCGGCGACGTGTTTGCCGAAATCGAAAAGCTGCTGATTTCGTCGGAGACGGACTCCCTGAAGATCGACTTCGTCCAGAACAACAAAGGTGGGATGTTCTACTGGGGACGCCGAGGGCCGTCTGTGCATCTGAGTTATCAGGTGCCTCGGGGCGTCAATCTGCGATATGCCTACTCGGAAGTCACCGTTCCGAAAGGGCAGGATCCAATCGGTACCTTTTATATGGCGAACGGTTTCGGGCAGGGCTACTTCGGCTTTCAGGTCAACAGCGAGAAAGAGCGCCGCGTGCTGTTCTCCGTTTGGAGTCCCTTCAAAACTGACAATCCTCGAGACATCCCGCAGGAGCAGCGAATCGTCGCCCTTGCTCGCGGTTCTGAAGTCCACGTCGGCGAGTTTGGGAACGAGGGGTCGGGTGGGCAGAGCTTTCTCGTTTATCCGTGGAAGGCAGGCACCACTTACCGATTCCTCATCAAAGTCGAACCTGACGGCAACGGCAGCACTGTCTACACCTCATGGTTCGGCGACAAATCAACTAACGAGTGGCGACTGATTGCCAGTTTCCGACGCCCCATGACCGACACACACCTGAGCGGCTTTCATTCATTTCTGGAGAGTTTCTCACCGACACACGGCTTCCTCGGTCGCAAAGCCCTGTACGGAAACGCCTGGGTTTGCGACGTCGATGGCAGGTGGCATGAATGTACGAAAGCACGTTTCACCGTAGATGGGACCGGCGGCGGTCGACATCGTCTCGACTTCACCGGCGGTTCTGATGGGCAGTATTTCTTTCTGAGAAACTGCGGCTTCTTCAACGAGACAGGTCGCCCGGGAGAGATTTTCAGCCGCGAAAGCACTGGCGTCAGCGAGCCGGAAATCGATCTCGACGCGCTGCCGACTGAGTGATGTCACAACGATCGGATGGTCCAGTAGCAGGCAGCACCCAGGGCGGCACCCATTGGCAGAGTGATCAGCCACGCTCCGAGAATCCTGACGATCATGCCCCAGTGGGCCTGTCGAGTGACGGTGCCAATTCCGAAAAGCGATCCGCAACTGACGTGCGTTGTCGAAACCGGCAAGCCAAGTCGACTGGCCCCGATCACGATCAGACTGGTGATGAGATTTGCCGAAAATCCCTGGCCATGATTCATGGTGGTAATCTTCTGGCTCATGGTCTCGGCGACTCGACGGGCACTGACGATTCCTCCGACCGCAATGACAACTCCGACAAGCGCCGTGCAGCCGAAGCCAGTCAACGTCGGAATCAGCAGTAACATCGCGGCAATCTTTGGGGTGTCGTTCAGTCCTCGCGCGAAGCTGACCATCCCTGCAGAGAGGAAGTGGAGCCGATCCAGAATCGTTGCCGCATCAATCCCCAGCATCTCACCCTGGTAACGATTCCGGCAGGTCACGACGTCACCAGTTTGAACGGACAATTGCTCGGCTCGCGTAACGGCAGCCGTGTGACACGAGACGGGAAGCACTTCGACCAGTTCCTTGCCGACGCACAGACAGGTTTCGGAAGTAATCCCCCAGCGTTGGCGAGTATGTGTCAGGATCGGATAAAGCAGCAATGTCGAAGCGACAGCCAGTACGGGACTGATTACAAGCGGTGCAAAGAATCCACTGCCAAGCTTTGCGAAGTTGATCACGGCTCCGGCTGCCCATCCGGAACCAATTAACGCTCCAACCAGACTGTGCGTCGTTGAAATCGGCATTCCAAAGCGAGTTGCCAGCAGGACGGTCAGCCCGGCGCCGAGCGCAACAGCGGCCCCGTATTCGGTGGTGGCGGCAAGTTCTGCGTCGACAATCCCTTTGCCGGTGAAACTTTTCAGTAAAGTACCCGCCAGAAAAACGGCGGTGAGCGAACCCAGCAGCGTCGTGACCGTCGCCCATTGCAAAGCACGTCGATAGTCTGTGGTGCCACTGCCAAAGAGCGTTGCGACTCCCTTGAAGTTGTCGTTCGCCCCGTTGGCATACGCCAGGCACAAAACCGCAGCGAGTATTATTGCCAGAGTCATAAGTCCTCGACCTCGTTGAAGGCAGGTTCCGGTTTGAGAAGTTGGATCGCGGAGCGTAGTAACTTTGCATGTGCCGTGGCGTGACACAACTCACAGGAACCACAACTCCTCTGCTTTGCGCGACTGGTGTCTCGTGAACCAGCGATGGCTTACGCAAGTTCGTTGATCGCACCGTCAGCTTCCCCGCCCTGGAAGTTCTCCGGCACCGGCACGCCCATAAAGCTGAACATTGTCTGCCAGAGGTTGCCGAGGTAGTTGTCGTCTTTGAGCACGTGGCCCTGGTGCCGAACACCGATTCCACCACCGCCACACAGCACCGCTGGCAAATGGTGATTATTATGGGCGTTGATCGTGCCGCCGGTAGAACCCCAGGCCACCATGGTGTGATCAAGCAGGCTGCCGTTGCCTTCTCTGACCGACTTGAGCCGATCGAGGAAGTACGCCCACTCTTCCATGTACCACGTGTCAGCGATCGTCCACCACTTCAGCTTGTCAGCGTCCTCTCCGTGGTGGGTCATCTCGTGGTAACCGTACGGGTTGCCTTCGCCCTTGAAGGCACCGGTGCCGTCTGAGTTATCCATCCGGGGCATGTAGGAAATGATGCGTGTGCTGTCGGTCTGCAGAGCGAGCGTGATCACGTCATACATCAGGCGTTGATAGCGTCGGTAATCGAGTCCGCCCTTGTTGGGATCAAGCCCCTGTTCGCTGCCAAATTCCAGCGCGTCCACGCTCGGTTTGGGGCGATGGAGCCAGCTTTCTTCGGCCTGCATTTTACTTTCCAGGTCGCGAATCCCGGTGAAGTACTCATCGAGTTTTTCGCGATCGACTCTACCCAGTCGAGTTGAAAGCGCTTTGGCTTCGCTCCGGACGGAATCAAGCACGCTGGCCCGCCTGGCGAACTCTGTTTCGCGTTCGGCCAGTGTGTCTGCCGTTTCGGGACGGAAGAGCTGATCAAAGAGAACGTGAGGTCGGTTCTCGGCAGGAATCGGCGTGCCGCTTCGGCTCCACGAGAGTGTGTTGTCCTGGGCGTTGCCAAACCCCGTGCCCCGGCGAATACCAAGAGTCAGCGACGGATAACGTGTCTGATGCCCAATCGCTGCGGCGAGTTCCTGGTCGCAGGAGACTCTCAGTTTTACACCGCTTTCATGTGTGTTGGTTCCTGTCAGGAAGGTGCGGTCGCCTCCATGCCCGCCGGAGTGAGTCAGCTTCAGGCCGCTGATCACGGTGAAGTCTTTGCGATGCTTCTCCAGTGGCTTCAGGATCGGCGTGATCTGGTAATCGGGACCAGTGGTGGCTGGAGTGAACTCGCGCCCGTTGAGTCCCAGTCCCCACATGCAGAACACGGATCGACGCGGAATCTCCCCGGGATCCAGGTCACCAGCGGTCGCTGCCCGGACGGCTTGAGGACTCATCGCTTCCAGCCAGGGAAGCGCCAGAGCGACACCGGCACCGCGAAGCAGACTGCGGCGGTCAATACTCCAGGATTTACCGTGCCAGGCTGCTGATTGCTGGGACACTGGTTGCTGTTTGCTCATGAGAGTTCCTTATCTGGACTGAAAGAGCTCGCTGCGGACAACTTCGTTAATGAGTATCCGCGGGCGATATTCATTTTGACGTACCGTCTCAGTGATGGCGTCGATGGTTTGATGATCGGCATAGCCGACTGGCCGCGTCAGAGCATAGGTCAACACCTGCTTCACGAGGTTTCGTGTGAACTCATCTTTTCGCTTCAGCAGGCCAGCTTTGTAGTCCTCAAGTGATTCAAACGTTTCACCGTTCGGGAAGATACCGCTGACGTCAAGCTCCGGGGCGTTCCGGCTTCGAAAGCCTTCACCATTGGCCTTCGTACGCCACATGCCAATCGCATCATAGTTTTCCAGCGCGAGCCCAAACGGGTCGAGAGTCCTGTGGCACGAGGCACATGTCGGCTCGTGACGATGCAGATCGAGTCGCTGCTGGACAGTCAGATTCTTCCCCGTGGTGTTGGGTTGAATCTCGCCCGCGTCAGGTGGCGGATTGCCTGGTGGATCGCCGAACAATTGCCTTTTCACCCAGGCCGCCCGTCGCACGGGCAGCGTACGTGTGCCATCGGAGAGGTACGTCATCAGTCCCGCCATTCCCAGAACGCCACCCCGGTGGTGCTGCGGCTCGATGTCGACACGTCGGATGTGTGAACCTTCAACGCCCTCAATTCCATAGTGGCGGGCCAGTCGCTCATTAATCATGACAAAGTTGCTGTCGAGGAAACTGGTCACCGGCAGATCCTGCGACAGCACTTCGCGAAAGAATGCGTAGGCTTCCAATCGTGATGACTGTTCAAGGTCGGCGTCGTAATTGTCGCGATACTCCGAAGCCGGCATGACACTGCCGAACTCGCGAACTTCCAGCCACTGACCAGCAAACTCCTGGACGAACGCTTCAGCTTTGGGATCGTCCAGCATGCGATTCACTTGTGCCATCAATACGGACGGCTCGTGCAGTCGTCCTGCGTCGGCCAGAGTGAACAGCGTCTCATCCGGCATACTGGACCAGAGGAAATAACTGAGGCGGGATGCGAGTTCGACGTCGGTCAATTTTCGTGGTTGCGCATCGACGGTCGGTTCCTGAATGAACAGGAATCCCGGCGAGCACAACACTCGGGCGAGTCCGCTTCGGATCGCGTCGTGAAAACCAGCGTCCTTGTCGCGAGCCTGTTCGACAAAAGTAACAACACCATCGATCTCGCTGTCCGTCACCGGGCGCCGGTACGCGCGAGGCAGAAAACGAGCAAAGACTTCCCGGATATAGGCGGCGTCCTGTCGCTCATCGTCATCGAACAGGACAGACTTGTGACTCTGCGGCGGCCACTCGGGCAGGACGGGACCACTCACCTCCACCCAATCGACAAAGATGGTCGGCGGGTCTTCGTAGTCTCGCTTTGGATTATAATGTCGCAGCGGACCTTTCCATTGAGCTGCCCGTGCCTGAACGTCTTCCAGTGTCCTGGTGGCAGCCGCGATCTCCGCTTTGGAACCGTCCTGTGTGTTGGCCTGTCGAAGAGCATCGCGCGCGTCGCGAACAGCACGATCAAGCTGGTTGTTCTCCGGCGTCGAGACAATCAGGTCCGTGATGTCGTTAAAGGAAAAGTTCACACCGCGTCTAATGCCGTCGGGGCCACTGCGCAGAAACACAACAGTTTCATGGACCTTCGGGGCATCGAGCGGAGCATCAATGGGGATCTCCGTGGCCAGTTCGACGGGGGTGCTTGCCGCATAAAGTGCCTGCACGCTGATCGGCTCGTCACGCGAACCGCGACTCGCACCGGCGAAGATTCGGATCCGGTAGTAGCCATCCTGGGTAATGACCTCGTCAAAAGTGGTTCCGCCCAGCCGCCCCCAGGGGTTTCCCCTTGGTCGGTTACCGTAGCCATGAACAAAACGCACGCCGCCATTGATGAACTCAAAGCCGGACGGCCCGACTTCGACCAGAGTATCGGCGAACCGGCTTTTCGCCCTGGTCCGGAATTTTGACACGCGTGGGTTCTCTTCGAACTTGTAACGCTGCAAACCCTGTTGCGGCTCGGCATCGACGATGGCCCGCTCAGCGATGCGTTCCGCTGCAGCGAGCGTTCGCTCGATTTGAGTTTGATCGAAAAAGAGCGCGACACCGAGTCGATCGTAACCCTCCGCTTTTCCATCGCCTGGTAGATCCTCGACAAGCGGAGCGAGCACCTGTGGATCCATGTGAAGCAGGTCGCGAACGCTGTTTGCATACTCCACACGGTTCAACCGTCGCATCGGGATGCGCCCACCGGCGTTCGTTGCGGCGAGTTCAACTTCGCGGAGGCTCGCATTGATCCATCCAATGACTGGCTCGAATTCGACCGGTTGTGGCTGCCGTTCTTCTTTCGGCGGCATCTCCCCGAGGTTGATCCTGTCCATTACCTCCTTCCACACATCAGCGTTCCTGTCGGCCAGGAAATCGGAGCCGAGTTGATCCAGCCGCAATCCAGCCTGAGCTTTGCGGGCATCGTGACACTGGTAGCAATGAGTTTTAAGAAACGGTTGAACTGTCTGCAGGTAAACTTCCCGCGATTGAGGTGTTGCGGCCGTGCAGATTGAGGATGCGGCCAGCAGGTACGGTAGAACAATGATTGTGAGTCTTGAGTGATTCATGCGGCGTCCCACAACGTCGTTGATTCTGCACTTCAGTTTTTCGCGGAATGCTTCGGTTAACGCTTCGATTCTGAAATTGATCCGTTCCGCAAAATATCTCGTCCGACAGAGAGTCGACAGGATACCAACAGAAGCCTCAGGAAAGCTCGCGTTTCTGCGGTTCAGAATACACAGTGGAACCGGGAACGTAATCGTGGTCGACTCAATCGCCCGTCGAACTGTCGGCGGTTCGGAGAGGGGAGAACAGCAGTGAAATCGATGGCCAGTTCTGAATTGCAGGCTCCGGCCGCTGCTTCTAAGTTCGTTGACGGGGATTCCACTGCGTCAGCGGTGCGGGTATCTTGAGCGGCTGTTTCGCTTTCTAATCGTGAAAACAGCGAGGAATCTGTCAATGCCCGAACAATTGTTTGATCGTTTGCGAGAGCTGCGACAACGCGTTCGGTACGTGCTGTGGGTTTACGGGTTCTGCTGTCTGATCGTGACTCTGTTTCTGACCACGTTGCTCGCGGGTAGTCTCGACTGGCTCTGGCACCTGGATGAGGCCGGCACTCGCGTGTTGCTGGGCCTTGGAATTCTTGCGGCATCCGGCTGGGTGGGCTGGCGGTTTCTGTGGATTCCGCTGACGACCGATTTTTCAAACGTCGAGCTGGCGTCGCGAATCGAAAAGCAGAATCCGACATTTCTGGACAGCCTGTCGAGCACCGTCCAGTTTCTGGAGTCCAACCAGGACGAATTGATCGGTTCGCCGAAACTTCAGCAACAGGTGATTGCTCAGACGTTGCGGCGGCTTGATCAGGTCAGCGTCGATGGTCTGATCGAAACGCGGCCGGTTCAGCGAGTGGCTACCTGGGCGGTTGCGACGTGCGTCCTGGTGGCGGCTGTCGTGGGCTTCAATCAGGCCGACGCGGCAACGGCGATGAATCGACTTCTGTTTCCGTTTTCGTCGACTCCCTGGCCGCGGGATGTCGAGCTTCGATTTGTCGATCAGGATCTGCGACCGCTGACGGCAAGTCTGCATGGCGGGTTGACCGTCGTGCAGGGCGAGACGCTGGAGCTATTTGTCGAAAATCAGCGGGGAGCGTTACCGGCAGATTTGACTTTCGTCCACCGGCGAGCCAGCGGGAAAGTTCTGCGGGAACCGATGCGACAGACAACGCTTTGGGACAGCGACGGCGCCGCTCGCGAGATTGGCGGCGCCAGCCTCCACGTCACCACCGGGCCGCTGTTCTTCTGGGCGCGAGGCGGCGATGGAGAAACCGTGCCGTTGCAGGTGGATGTCGTCCCTCCCCCAAGAATCGAAAACCTGCGAGTTTTCGTGGAACCGCCAGTTTACACCGGACGAACACCTCAAAACTTGCCCGAAGGGGTTGGGCATGTCGAAGGAATCGTCGGGACCAGAGTCGCTGTGACGGCTCGCGTTAACAAGCCACTGGAGTCCGCAACGCTGCATCGCAAAGATGAATCTCCAGAACGGCTGGCAGTCTCGCAGGACGGGCTGGAAGTTTCCGGCGAGTTTCACTTGAGCAATCCGATGAACGGTTCGTGGTGGCTGGTTCTGAAGGATCGGCAGGGTTTCGAGAATCCGGACGCGACGCGGTATGACCTGCGGGTCGCCGTTGACAACGTACCGGATGTCACGATCGAAGAACCGCAAACGGACATGCTGGTCACCGCCGTCGCGAAGATTCCGTTCCGAGTGCTGGCGCGGGACGACCTGGGAATTCGCTCGGCCTGGCTGACATACAAACCTTCGGCGCAAAGTGGTCGACAGCTGGAATTCGTCGATGGAGTCATCGTGGCTCCGAAGCAGAGCAACGAAGGCGGTTTACTCAGGAATACTGATGGTGAGGCATCGCGAGATGAGGGCCCACTGGGCAGAGCGAATGCCGCCGAACCTGGCCGCTTGCCGCTGTTCGATTCAGCAGATCGACCGGAGCAGATCCGGCCGGAACTGGTCTGGGATCTTGGACCGTTTGCGTGGTTGCCTGGCACTCAGATCGTCGTGCACGCAGCGGCTTCGGACTGGTACGACCTCGGCGGAGTGCATTTCGGAACGAGCAATCCTCGCACGTTGATCATCGTCAGTGAGGATGAAAAGCGTGCAGAGCTGACAGATCGGCAGGCGGCGTTGCTGCTGGATCTCGAACGGGCAACGACAGCGCTGGAGTCGGCTCATCAGAATACGAATGAGTTAAAGCTGCAGCTCGAAGAAACTGGTGAACTTCGTCCCGACGATCGAGACGTGCTGAAACGTGTCGAGCTGGATCAGCGACAGGTTGAATCTCGCCTGACGGGGGGAAGCAGCAGCCTGCAGAACGAAGTAAGGAAAATTGCACAGGAACGATCAGATAACTCCGTTGATGATGCTGCCTCGGAAACGCTACTTGGTTCGCTGGCTGGCGAGCTGGAGTTCTTCAGGGCCGACGTCTTTCCAACGATTGAGCGGAAGCTGACTGAAGCTCAGAAATTGAGCGGCTCCGAAAAGCAGCTCGACAGTCGGCGCAGGAACCAGCTCGAAGATGCGCTGGCTTCCGTCAGCAATGAACAGAAAGAAGCGATTCGCAGCCTGAGAGATTTGTTAAGCGATCTTTCTCAGTGGCGGAACGAGCGAAATCTGAACGCCGACCTGCGGGGGCTCACCAGCGATCAGCAGGAACTTGCTCAGTCGACAGCTGAGGTCGGTCAGAAAACCCTGACGCGTTCGCAGGCGGAACTGACTGATCAGGAACGAGCTGATCTGGCAAAACTTTCCGCACGGCAGCAGCAGGTCGCTGAGAATGTTGACGCTTTTCGTGAGCAACTGAAGGAAGCGATTGAGGGCGCGGCGAAGACTCAACCGGACGTTGCAGAAGCATTTGAGAAATCGTTGGAGACGATCGAGCAGTCGGGGATCAGCGGAGAAATGCGACAGGCGGCCAACGATCTCCAGCGAAACCGAGTCGGCGATGCAGTCAGTGCTCAGCAGAAGATTCTTGAGACGATGCGGAAGATTCAGAACGAACTCGACCAGCGCGAAGTCACGGACACGGAAACGCTCGCGAAGAAGCTCGAAGAGGGTCGACATGATCTGGCCGCAGCGCGAAGCCAGCAGGAGACGCTGGAGAAAAAGGTCGAAACTGCCGCCAGCATCAAAGATCAGACCGAGCGTGAACAGCAACTCGAACAGCTTCGACGAGAACAGCAGAAACTGCGGGAAACACTTGAGGAAACTCTGAGGCGGCTGCAACGCCTGCAAAGTTCGGCATCGGCAGCTACCGGTCGAGCTGCCGAACAAATGAAGAATGCCGAATCAAGCCTGTCGAACGATGACGCGTCCGACGCTCTGAAAAAGATTGAGGAAACGCTCGACGATCTCGAACAGGCCGAACGTGAACTGGCCGCTGATCAGAAACAGGTCGAAGAGCAACTGGCTAGAGAGCAGCTTGAGAAACTCGCCGACCAGCTGCAGTCTTTACTCACTCGGCAACAGGCGACAATTAGTGAAACGCAGCGGTTGCAGCTTGAGTTTGACGCGACTGGAAAATGGTCGAGGACGCGTCTGAAGTCGCTCCGAAATCTGACTGACACTCAGCAGAACCTGTTGGATGAAACCAACGTCGCCGCTGAGAATGTCGGTTCCATCGAAATCGTCGCACTGAGTCTTCGCGGAGCGATGCGGTACATGCAGCGAACGATTGAGCGGCTGGATAAGCGCGATACGTCTGTCGGGACGGTGGCTGTTCAACAGCTCGTGGTGCGGCGATTTGAAGAGTTGCTGAAAGCGCTCGCCGACGATGATGCCCGGAATGGTGAGGAAGGGCAGTCTCCAGGTGAGAACCAGGGGAACAAGCAGCAGTCTGGCCCGGAGGGGGACATCGTCACGTTGATCGCTCAGTTGAAAGTGATTCGAAGTTTGCAGGTCGATCTGGCGGAGAGGTATGGCAATGTTCGGAGCCGAGCGGCTTCAAACGAGGAATTAACGGAATCAGATCGAGCAGAACTGCAATCGATCTCTGAGGAGCAGGAACAGATCGCTGACCTGGTCCGAGAGATGACTTCAGCTTTCGGGGATCCGGAACCGGCTAAGGAAGCTCCGGTCAGCGATCCTGGAGTTCTGTTGGAAGAAGACTGAAAGTCGAGTGTCCATTTCTGGAGTGTGACGCGCCATGATTTGTTTCAGACAACGTTGCGGGGAATTTCGACGGAAGATCCTGAGGCTCGCCCTGGCGGTCCTGGCCGCCTCATTGTCTGCAGGTGTAACCGCAGAGGAATCTCCGCCATCGAAGCCGTCCAGCCAGCCAGCATCGGGGGATCTCGATAGGCAGTTGCTCCGTGACCTGCTCCCTGAGCTGCCGTTAGAGCCGAAGTTAACCAGTGACGAATCGGTCGACAAAGCCGTCAACAAAGACAAGGCAGCTGCTGCGCCACAGAGCCAAATGCCGTTTGCTGATGAACTCGACGAAGCCGTCGCTTCCATGCGCGAAGTCAGTCGGCGGCTGGATGAACAAAATCTGTCGAACGATACCGCAGAACTCCAGACAGGGATCGTTTCAAACATTGATGCTCTTATCGAGAAGCTGAGAAAGCTGCCTCCGCCATCATCGTCGAATTCGTCGCCAAATTCAGACAAGGACCAGTCGGATTCTGACTCGACTTCACAAGGACAGAAGTCAGATCCGAAACAAGGGCAGCAACAGGGTTCCCGGAATCAGCACGGAGCGGATTCGACAGCCGGGACTGCTCCGCAACCGCAGAACGGGAAATCTGGTGAGTCGAGCGAACAGAATTTGCGGCAGGCTCAGGAACGATCTGCCGCACTGGCCAGACGTCGTGCGTTGATCGACGAAGTCTGGGGACACCTGCCGCCAGCGATGAGGGAACGGTTGCTGAATGTTGGCAGTGAGAAGCTTCTGCCGAAATACGAAAGCTTGATCCGCCGCTATTACGAAGCGCTGGCAGAGCCGGAGAAAGCTGCTTCCAGACGCTGAAAAGCGGTTTGGAACAACGGCGGGATTTGATATCGAGGGTGGCACAGCCGATTCCAATGCTGAGCCTCGACTCGTATACTCCCGCCTCGTCTGCCATCTTCGGTCGGACGTTGTGTCTGAACTACTCGATAAAAGCTTTGCTCCAATGGCTACTGCCGGCAAAAACAAGACTCCCTCCGAACAAGTACGTTTGCAGGTTCTACTGGCTCGATGCGGCCTGGGGTCGCGTCGAGCGTGCGAGGATTTTATCACCACCGGTCGAGTTACCGTTGACGGTCAGACTGTCACCGAACTTGGAGCCAGGGTAAATCCGGTGACGCAAAGGGTCGAGGTCGATGGAGAATCGATTCGGCCAGACCGGACCGTCTGCTACATGGTAAACAAGCCGAAGGGAATGCTCTGTACAAACAGCGATCCGTCAGGACGTGCGCGAGTGATCGACCTTTTCCCGGCCAGTGCCGGTCGTCTGTTTCCGATTGGTCGGCTGGATGAGAACTCGGTCGGCTTACTGCTCGTCACGAATGACGGCGATCTTGGCCATCAGCTCGCGCATCCGCGGTTTAAGGTTCCCAAAATCTACGAGGTCCAGGTTGCCGGTCGACCGACTCGTGAAATCATGCAGCAGTTACGGCAGGGCATGTACTTCAGTGATGGTCGATTCAAGGTCGACAATGCAAAGACCATCGGAAGCCGTGGTAAGAGCACGATTCTGGAAGTGACGCTCAGCGAGGGCCGAAACCGCGAAATTCGCCGACTTTTCTCTCGAGTTGGCCACAAGGTGATGAAGCTGGAACGGGTCGCCTTCGGTCCGTTACGGTTGCGAGGCGTAGCCGTCGGCGGGTTTCGGAAACTTTCTCATGAAGAAATGAAACTGCTGCGCAGCTACATCGAAAATGGAGAAGCGCGAGTCAAAGCCGCAGAAAAAGCGTCGACGGAAGAAGCTGCAAAACGGAAGGAAAGAAACGACAGACCTGAAAAAATTACCGCCGAAGTTCGTGCTCCACGGAACGCTCCCCAGCGGCGAGTCGTCGAAATTGGTCCGATAAGCACGATCGGCGGTCGTGACATGACTGGCCGGAAAAGGACGCTGAAGACACCGATCGGCAAACGTGCCGGGCGCTCACCAGTGGACGACGATGACGACAACGATTCATCCAACATCGCATCGCACCCGGCGGTTGTCGGCAAGAAGCATCGTCCATCTAAACCTAAGAGCACTGGTGCCGATAAGGCCGCGGTTCGCAGGCCGGTCACTGTGAATTTTGAATCGATCGGTAAATCTGAATTGCCTTCAGCTGGTGAGCGAAAGACAGGTAAAGAAGGGAAGGGGGGCGCCGGCAAAGTGTCGAATCGGAAATCGCCCAGCCGCAAGAAGGAATCTAAAGTGAAGAATTCCAGCAAGAGGCGGAAGCGACGATAAAGACGCCGCCGTTATTTCATCATGCGTGGGTGCTCGATTTCAGTTTCGTGTGGTTGAGGCCGCCTCTTTAGCGAGCAGCAATGCGGGAAGGTGATCAATCGACAAGGGTTTGTCATGGAAACTGGTTGCGAAACACACGATCTGGCAGGTTCAGTTCCAACGGCAGTGGAGTGCCGAGGGCTGGTCATCGACAACAGATGCGTCGCGCAGGACACGTGGATCATGCGTCTCGCCTGCCCGGAGTTGGCAAGGCAGATCACGCCCGGTCAGTTTTTCATGGTCCGTGATGCTCGAGTGACGGACCCGATGCTGGGACGCCCGTTCGCACTGCTCGATGTCTGGACCGATTCCGAAGGGCAGGTTGCCGGAGTCGATTTCGGGTATGTCGTAGTCGGCAAGATGACAAGGCTGATGACAACCTGGCGAGCGGATGATCCCTGCGTCTTATGGGGGCCGCTGGGGAACGGGTTTCCAGTTCCAGACGTCGAGAACCTTTGTCTGGTTGCAGGTGGAATTGGCGTGACGCCATTTCTAGCGGTAACAAACGAAGCTCTTGGCAACAGAGTGTATGGTGAAAATGGTCGTTTAGTTTCGCATCAGCCTAAATCTGTATCATTGTGCTACGGCGCTCGGTCAAAGAATTATCTAGCTTGTGTCGATCTCTTCGAAGCAGCCGGTGCCGATGTTCATATTTCAACAGACAATGGCAGTTTCGGACGCCACGGGTTCGTTACTGATACGCTGGCCGAGTTGGTTTCGAGCGACTCGCCACCGGATGCGATCTTTTGCTGCGGGCCTGAGCCGATGATGGAAGCAGTCGGAAAAATTGCGTCCAGGAACCAGATTCCGTGCTGGCTTTCGCTGGAAACTCCAATGGCGTGCGGCTTCGGAATCTGTTTCAGCTGCGTTACCAGAGTTCGAATGGACGACGGCACGACTGACTACCGAAGAACCTGTGTGGAAGGGCCCGTTTTTCCTGCTGAGAAACTCTGTTTTTCATAACGTTTTCGGCAGAACATTTGAGGGGCTTCGAGTGTTAGTTATGCGGATTCAGAGTTGTGGACTCTAAATTTGTGCTGTAACTTAACCCGTTTGTTGGAATGGGTTTGACGTTCCAGCTGATTCGAAATTTGCCTTCACCAAAGAGTTACCGCAGATCTCAGGACGAGCATCATCGACTCTTCTGATAGCACCTGTCATCTTTTGACGACGACAAAAAGGAGCCCGCTGTGAGCAATTTCACCAGCGACAGCTATCGCCACACTGCTGACGACGCCGCACTGAGTTCGGCTTCCGTCTCCGGTACGCGTGAGATCCCAGCCTGGGCAGTCAGCCTGGCGGTGCATGTCGTCGTTCTCTTAATGCTTCGAAGCATTATCTACGTGACGGCCGGTCCTGACACCGACAACCTGATCACCAGCGTGGTCGACGAGTTAGACCAACGCGACTACAAGTTCGACGTGACTGTTCAGGATCTCGTCGGAAACGCGAGTGAAGCAAACACGTTGACGTCGTCGCAGGCTGCAGCTCAGGTGATGAGCCAGAACCAGCAGGATCAGATCAAGCGGGAGCTTGAAGAGGATCTGCTTGTGGTCGAAGCACCACCAATTAACGAAGTCATGCAGCCGCCGTCGGCTGATCTGACAAGCGTCGTCGAGACAACCGGCACGTCCGAAAAGACGGGCGGTGTTGAGGGCTCTATCGACAGGATGACCTACGAAGTCATCAACTCTCTGAAGGAACGCGAGACTCTGGTCGTCTGGTTATTTGACGAGTCGGGTTCCCTGGCCATTCGCCGAAATGAAATCGCCGACCGGTTTGAGAATATCTACGGTCAACTCGACAGTCTGAAGGCGGAACGAAACTCGCCACTCAAGACCGCGATTGTTGGTTTTGGCGAGGGAATCAATTTCTACACTCCGGAGCCGATTACTGACATCGGGAAAGCTGTCAATCTGGTTCGGGGCATCAAAGACGACGATTCCGGAAAGGAAATGGCATTCACGGCGGTTGGGCAGGTTGTCAACAAGTGGAAGCGATTTCGGTCGGCCCGTGACAAACATAACTGCATGATCGTACTGGTTACTGATGAGCGTGGCGATGACTTTCAGCATCTGGAAACAGTTGCCGCCATGTGCTCAAAGACTGGCTTTCGAGTCTACTGCATCGGCAACTCGTCACCGTTTGGTCGTGAGAAGGGCTATGTGACCTACAAGTATTCAGATGGCTATGAAGTTGACGTTGCGGTCGATCAGGGGCCTGAGTCTGTCCAGATGGAAGTTCTTGATCTTCCTTTCTGGGGAGCACGAGGAGTTGATTCCGGGCGAATTTCGTCCGGGCTTGGTCCCTACGCTCTGACACGCCTCTGTGCGGAAACCGGGGGGCTGTATCTGATCGCTCAGGATTCGCGAGGAAAACAGTTCGATGTTTCGCTGATGAAAGAATACCTGCCGGATTATCGACCGTCGCGGTTCTACCAGCAGGATGTCACTCGAAACTCGACGAAGATGGCTCTGCTGACGGCAGCTGAAGGGACGCGGTTGACGCAAGTCCGTGCTCCTCAGACGCGATTTCGGGCTGACTCGGATAACGCCTTGCGAACAGAAGCTTCAGAAGCTCAGAAGGCTGTAGCCATTCTTGGGCATCGCGTGACTGAAATTGTGACGCAGCTTGAAGCTGGAGAGAAGGACCGCGAGAAGCTCAAGGAACCGCGCTGGCAAGCCGCTTATGACCTCGCGATGGGGCGTGCCTTGGCATTGCAGGCTCGGGCAATGGGTTACAACATCATGCTTGCTCAGATGAAAGTTGCACCAAAGACTTTCGAGAAAGAGGGTAACAATACCTGGACAATGGTTGCTTCTGGCGATGTCGAGACTGGGCCATTGATTCGAAAGATCGTTACCCGTGCCACTGAATATCTCAGCCGCGTGGTCGACAACCACCAGGGAACTCCGTGGGCCTATCTGGCGGAAATGGAACTTGAGCGTCAAATGGGCTGGACCTGGCAGGAGTCATACACAAATTACTCGGCAACTGGACGAATGGGCGGGAACGGAGAACCCCAGAAAGGCGTCCTCTTCCTGGAAGAAGTGGATCCCAAGACAGGGAAGAAGAAGCTGGTTCCTCGTCCGAAACCGCCTAGCCTGTAGTTCAACGCCGCCATTTTTTGCAAGCGGCAAGTACGCATCAATGTGATTGCGTTTATTTTTCCGGAGTATCTGGCTCATGAATCGTTCAGCAAGTTTTTCGGCACTCGGAACTTCCATGGTGGCGCATGTCATCCTGCTGGGAGGTCTGACCTTTATTCACTTTGAACTGAACGACAAGCTGCCTGATATCGTTCTGGAAACTGTGTTTGACGATGAGCGTCAGCAGGAAGAATTCACCAAGCCTCTCGAAACCGACACGGAGATTGCGGAGACGCAGAACTTCATCGCAGGCGGAGCGGTATCGACTGCTGTCGGTGGTTCTGGCGCCCCGGCTGTTGCTCAGCAGAAGGTCGAGACTTCTGAATCGCTTCAGGAAGTTGAGTTTGACGTCCAGGCCAGCGTCAGAGACGTGGTTGGCGAAAACATGCTTGGCGATGACCTGGGTATGGGGGAGGTCAACGGCGAAGTCGGGGCGATGGTCGAAGGGTACGGCGCCGCCTTGTCCAGGATGACTCAGGAACTGATCCGCATGATGCGGTCAGAAAAGGTCATGGCCGTGTGGCTGTTCGATGAGTCGAACAGTATGAAAGACGATCAGGCTGAGATCGCTCAAAAGTTCCATAAAATTTATGAAGAGCTGGGAATTCAGTCTCGAAAAGACGCGAGCCTGAAGGATCGTGAAGAGGTTCTGCTGACTTCAATCTGCAGTTTTGGCAAATCAGTCCGGGAACTCACAAAAAAGTCGACCACAGACGTCAACGAAATCCGCTCTGCGATTGACAAAATTCCAATCGATGAAAGCGGCGACGAGAACATGTATGGGGCCATCCTTGAGGTCATCAAAGAGTTCGGCCCCAAAGCACGAAGCCAAAAACGTCGCCTGGTCATCATCGTCGTCAGTGACGAGTCCCCTTCCGATGCCGGTGACACAAACCTCAATGACTACGGCCAGATCGAACAGGCAATTCAGGCTTGTGAGAAAGCGAAGGCTCCCGTTTATTGCATGGGCCGGGAAGCAATTTTCGGTTACCCGTTTGCCAGGATTCGTTGGCAGGATCCTGTGTACCAGCT
The DNA here is from genome assembly GCA_963976765.1 of uncultured Planctomycetaceae bacterium. Classification (GTDB taxonomy): domain Bacteria; phylum Planctomycetota; class Planctomycetia; order Planctomycetales; family Planctomycetaceae; genus JABMPE01. Next base: position 198,536 of record CAXBME010000012.1, on the reverse strand, counting down.
TAACCACTGGGTTTGGATCAACCGTGGCCCGGAGACCGCTTATCCTGAGGCTTTGCAATGGGACGGCCTGCACGCTCGGCATGACAGTTCGCCAAGTGGGTTCGGTCCATACTCGCAGGTTCGCCTTTGTAAAGAAACAGGGGGAGTCTACTTCATGCTTCCCGGCGAGGAAGAAAACATCGTCGGAAAGCCAGCGGCCATTGAAGCTCGAAAGTTTCAGGCACTGGCAATGAAGGAGTACGAGCCTCTGCTTCTGTCGCGTCGCGACTACGAAGAGCAACGAGCCCGAAGTGAATTCCGAACAGGCGTGTGGGAAGTGATCAAGAATCTCAACCCACATTGGGATAACAAACTCAACATGAGAACCTGGCACTTCTCAGTTGAGGCTGAGGAATTTCAGAAAGAAGGCGGGCAGGAGTTCGAAAAAGCTTCGTACGCGATGGGGCAATTGAACAAAGCGATCTCATTGATTGAGAAAATTCGACCACTGCGAGCAAAAGAAGATTCGCAGAGATGGCGTGCGGCTTACGACCTGATCAACTCTCAATGTCTCGCCTATCGAGTCAGACTCTTTCAATACCTGCTGACACTCGACGATCATGCGTCGAGTGCACGGAAGCCGAAGGATCCAAAACACAACCGTTGGGACATTCATTACAACGGGAAACACATGATTCCGTCCGACGAGCAGTTTGACCGGATCAAGAAAGGGTTCAAGATTAAAGAATCAAAGTCTGAATATCTTGCACTCCTGGATTCTGAAATGCAGAAAGCTGATCAAGCCTTCGACGCGGTTGCCAAAGAGCACGCCGGGACTCCGTGGGCTGGCCGAGCCATGTGGGATAAGGGCCGTCGATACGGTTTCCGGTTTGATTCCACATTCTGGGATCCAAGGTATGCCGAAGTGGGCAAGCGAATCAAAGTCCCAAAATTCTGATCTTCAGAACACGAAAACGTCAATGAATCCGGAAGGCTCGACAGTTTGTCTGTCGAGCCTTTTGCTTTGAAGCATTGTAAAACCAGCTGCCAATGAGCACACGCTCGACGCAGGTTTGGACAGGGTAATCAAATCCCTGTCACGTGAGACCTGAGTGTCTGCCAGTTTTCGAAACTGAAGCCGCTCGCAACCCGGTTTTCGAAACTGAAGCCGCTCGCAACCCGGTGTACGAAACTAAGTCGAACGCGAGCTATAAGCCATACGCCAGTCCGTGCTTCGTTGTCCGCCGGTTCAGTCGATTGTGATGGTGAAGAGCGTCAAGAACGAATCCGGCAACTGAAACTTCCAGTGCGGCGCGAAAGGTGTCGTCTGTTAACTCAGGTTCGAGCTGCGATGTCAGTTCAGCAAGTTGACCACCAATTCCGGGCAGGGACGCCATTACTTTGCGGGTGTCGGATAGGCTGATTCCATCGCCGATGACGACGAATTCTGTGGTCTCAAAGTGCTCGGCAAGACTTCGAAACTGTTTTGGCTTGAACGACTCGTCAAACACGTTCTTAATCGCCTCGCCCAACAGGCGACTGACAAGTCGATCTTCTTCGCCAGGTTCGTCAGACATGGCCAGTTCCATCTTGCCGCGAGCACTCGGGATAATGTGTGCCAGATCATTGATGCCAACCGCAGCGTACGATTCTCCATGAAGCAAAGCTCTTCGTTCGGCGTTGGAAACAGCGTTTTCAAGATTTGCGATCGACATCCGCACGCTGACGCCGGACGCCTGGTTGACGTGCGGGCTCATGCGAGCGAGCCGTGATGTTTCCTCAAGAATCGAATGAATGAAGGTGGGGACAACGACAGTCACCTCGGTCTCGCGGTCAGTCCATGCATTTTCTCTTGTAATGGTGACGCCGATTTCTCTTGTCGCTGGATAATGCGTACTGATCACAGAACCGATTCGGTCCTTTAGTGGCGTCACGATTCGACCGCGGTTTGTGTAGTCTTCCGGGTTGGCGGAAAAAACAAGGCACAGGTCGAGTGGCAGTCGAACCGTGAAACCTCGGATCTGGATGTCTCTTTCTTCAAGCACATTGAACAGACCGACTTGAATTTTCGGGCTGAGATCCGGCAGCTCATTCATGCAGAAGATTCCGCGATGACTGCGGGGAATCAAGCCAAAATGCATCACATCTTCGCTGGAAAGATGGCGACCTTCTGCGTGCTTGATCAAGTCAACCTCACCGATCAGGTCGGCAATGGTCACGTCAGGTGTCGCCAGTTTTTCGTGGTACCGATCGCTGCGACCCACCCATTCAATCGGGCAGCCATCACCTTCGGTGGCGACTCGATCACGGGCGAAGCGTGACAGAGGACTCAGCGGGTCGTCATTAATTTCGGATCCGGCAACGATCGGAATCGAATCGTCAAGGAGCGTCGCCAACATGCGAAGCATGCGAGTCTTCCCCTGACCGCGCAGCCCGAGAAACAGCAGATCATGTCTGGAAAGAATTGCGTTAGTGATTTGAGGAATGACGGTTTCATCGTAGCCGACGATTCCTGGGAACAATGTTCCGTGTGACTTCAACTTTCGAATCAGGTTACGACGCATTTCGTCTTTGACGCTCTCGGGCGAGTAGCCACTTGCTTTAAGGTCTCCGAGCGTGCCTGGATGATCTGCTGACATGGATGAAAGTCCGTTGGTCGCGAAAGAGGTGGTCGATAATGAACGAGAGAATCAGGTTAGTTTGGCATCGTTGAATCGGGTTCCGTGACAAGTTGCGCTGGTCTGTCGTTGTCGACTCGGGCAAGCATCAGAGGAAGTAGAAAGAGATTTCCAGCAAGCCCTCCCAGCATGGCGACACTCACCAGGATCCCGAAGTAGACTAAAGGAATGAACTGAGACATTGTTAGCACGGACAGGCCAGCAATTAACGCAACGTTGGCGAAAACCAGCGATCGACCAACCTGGGTTTGAGTTCTGTCGATTGATTCCTGAACAGAAACACCAGTTCGCCTGACGCGACGATAAGCAGACAGGTAATGGACGCTGTTATCAACGGTCAAGCCCATTGAGACGCTGGCGATCATTGCAGAAGCAATGTTGATTGGTACGCCAACCCAGCCCATCGTTCCTAGAACGAGTACGATGGGAAACACATTCGGGATGAGTGCAATCAGTCCGATTGTAAAGCTGCGAAAAGCGATCGCCATCATCGTTCCAATTCCAACGGCAGCAATGCAGAAGCTGATCAGCTGGTCTCGAAGAAGGCTTTCAATCAGGAATGTGAGCAGGACGAACATGCCAGTCGTTTCGATTGATGGTGGCGAGACTTCCGCTGCAATTCCTGGTAGCGGTTGAATATCGTCGCGCCGCGCTGCTGGTCGTTCGCCGGGGTGTTGTGGATCCGTCTTCAAGACATCCCGAGCAATTTCATCAACTCTCGCGATCAGCTTCAGCTTTGCTTCAGACTTCTGACGTTCCAGGCCTCGAAGGGCGATTCGCATTCTGCCGTTCTTCGGATCGTAGAGTCCATTGACGATTTCACTTTGCATGTTCGAGAGCAATCCAAGACGCTGTTCGAGCGACAAGGATTTTGAAAAGAACCCAACTCCAATCTCCGTAGGAACAAGGTCCAATCCATCTGTCAGACTGACAACCTTTGTCAGACGCCCCGTGGCAGATGCTGGCTCATGTGATGGTGCGAGCAGGTCTGTCCGCAATCTGGCCGCAAGGGCGCGGACAGTGACAAGAAATTCGTCGGTCAACGGAGTTGGAGCCGAAAAGTTGACTTCCCAGGTTCCGGCTCCACCAAGACGTGTTTCGACAAAGTTCAGAGACTGAACAAGCTCGCTGTCTTCGCGGAAATTCCTACTGAAGTCGGTTTCAACTCTCAATCTGGTCATGCCAATGGTGGCCAGAATCACAATCGAAAGTGCAGTGGCTGTGACTCGACCGGGGCGGCGTTCGACAAATCGCGACACCCCCTGCAGGACTGTGACGAGATGCCTTTCGGATGGAGCGGGGATCGGATCTCCAGCGATCAGGTGAAGCCAGCTATTGAGTCGAGTTGAGTCACGTCGCAGACCATCAGTTCGATGGAACCAGCGTGCCATTCCACCAGGTGTCAGCAGTACGACAACGATGAATATCAGCAGCGTGGCCAGTGCCATCATGAGTCCGAAGCTTCGGACCGGTGTAATGCTGCTGGACAGTAGCGCGGCGAAGCCAACAGCCGTTGTGGCGCACGTCCAGAATATCGGCGGGACCAGTTCGGCAAGTGCTCGGACGAGTGCAGGCCGCCGCTCCATCGTTCTGGTGTATTCTCGAAATCTCATGGCCAGATGAGTTGATGTAGCCACGCCTATGATGGTCACAAGCGAATTCATCATCGAACTGACCATGCTCAATTGAGCACCTGCCAGTACCAGTAAGGCTTCCGTCCAGCGTATCGTGAACACGACGACAACGATCGGCAGCACAACCCATCGCATCGTTCGAAACAGGATAAACAGGACGCAAGCAAGCAGGGCCAGCGAAAACTGGAACAGTTCGTTGCCGTCTTCTTCGACGTATCGAAACATGTCGTGAATTTGAACGGGTTCGCCGACAACATATGCGGGTGGTTGATGGGTTCTCGCCAGTTGCCGAATCTGAGTAACGGTCTCTGCACGTGATACCGGGGCAGATGACTCGGGCAGAAGACGCACGACGATCGCAGTCGTATTGCGGTCTGAGCCAATCAACATGCCCTCGATCAGTTTTACGACTTTGTCCCGTTTGTAGGGAAACGCGAGAGCGTCAACGGCATGTTGAACACTGCCGGATTCCACGCCGGGGATAAGCGATAACTTTTCAGCAAGTGCTTCAATCCGACCTCGACTACTCGGCGAAACTGATGTTGAATCTTCAGAAAGGATGCCTGTCTCTTCCCAGGCGACAATCGCAAATTCGTCACCGCCAAAGTGGGACTTGCTTCGGGCATATGCTGCGAAATGTTGATCGTCGTCTGCGTACAGAGACTCAATGGACTGGTCGAAATTCAGACGAGCAGCAATTGGCCACGCGAGAAACGTCACGATTGCGGCGACGGCCAGAATCGCCAATCTCCAATGAATCACTGCCGCGGCGGTCTTCTCAAGGAAGTTTGGCGGGGAGGGACAGCTCTCGGAGATGGAATCGGAGTTGGCAGGCTGCATTGGGCCGAATTCAGGCACTACGCTTTCATTGACTTGGTTGGTTCTTGATCTGCGACGAAGAATAGTGCTGCTGGCATCTGGTTGCTACTCGCTAATAGAACCTCAGAGTGCCATTCCGGTATCGGATGTGCCTGCAGCCGAGTGATGAACCTTCGCAGCGGATACCGACTTCGTCGCCTCGCAGTCTAAATCGGACGCTCAGAAACGTATTGCTCCGTGACCGATTGTCGGTAGGGCGCATATGGACGGTCGACAGTTCAATAACTCTGGTGACCGGTTACGATTGGCCAATCGGTGGTTACGGAGGCTCGGGAACGAATCATGTCGAGAGAATACGGCAGCGGGAGTGGCTCAGGTCGTGTGCCTGTAATCGCGTGGATCCTTGCGGTCGCCTGCCTGCTGAGAGTCGCTGCTGTCGTGGTACGTTTTGAAAATCTTCAGGTCGACCGGGATGACTATCACGACATCGCTCAGAATCTTCTGAGTGGACACGGCTACTGTTCTACACCTGGGCAGCCGACGGCTTACAGGCCGCCGCTCTACCCGTTTGTCGTTGCCGCGTGTAATTACGCTGGCGGTGCAAGCGTGCTTGGAGCTGTCCAGATCCTGCTCGGGACAGCCACCGTCTGGCTAACGTGGCATCTTGCTGGTCGCTGCCAGCTTTCGAGGCGTACAGCGGCGATCGCTGCAACGTTAGTGGCGATTGATCCGTTGCTGATTGAGTATACGACTCAGGCAATGACCGAGACATTGTCGACATTTCTGGTGACAATGCTGCTCGCCGCGACTTTGTGGGATGGAAATGAAATTGCAAAGAGCGCCCGTGTTGGGCTGCTTTTCGGGTTGGCAGCTTTATGTCGTCCATCTATCTGGGCGTTTGGAGCGACCGCAGGAGCCGTCTGGGTGGTCAAAAATGGGCGTGGCTGTCTGGGTGACGATGTGTTCATTTCGCGAACCTGTTCAAGACATTTGAAGGTCGGAATAGTGTGCCTCGCTGCTGTGGCAATGACCGTCTCTCCGTGGGTTATACGGAACTCAATGGTATTCGGTCGCCCCATTCTGATGACGACTCATGGAGGTTACACCCTGTTGCTGGGAAACAACGAAACGTTTTTCAACGAAGTTGTCATGGGAGGGGCACCATGGAGGGCCTTAAGCCTTAGCGGCTGGCAGAGCGAAAATGAGCGTCACCTGTCTGCAATTGGAATTTCCAGTACTGACGAAGTATCGCGCGATGCTGAGCTATCTCGGATGGCGAAGCAGTGGATTCTCAGCAATCCTATGAAGTTCGTACAAAGTTGTAGTCTGAGAGTTCAGCGGTTCTGGGCTTGCCAACCGTCTGTGTCAACGGACATTCCAACGTGGCTGATTCAAGGCGGGCGAGTCTACTATCTGGGGGCGTTTGTGCTGGCAGCGGTCGGCTTTATCTGTTGTATCAGGATGTGGCTGAAGTATTGGACCATTCCGACAATGGTCGTGGCGCTGGTCCTCGTGCATTCTGTCTATTGGTCCAATGCTCGAATGCGGTCTGCCATCGTTCCCGTCATCGCATTGGCAACAGCGGCGGCTTTCCAGCGGCCACTATACCGGCAGAATTCTTCAAGCTGCATTGAATAAACGAGATTGCATGTTTACTTTCCAATCGTCTGAGCAGTTCTTTCAATACTTAACGGCCACTTGAACTGGAATTGAATTTGCCCGTTTTTGCTCAGATCGAAGGATTCTTTCGAAGGATTCGCTGCTGAGAGGTGTTATACACCTTTAGAATGTTGCGACGCTCTGTAATGCCATTAATGAGGCCGTGTTAACGAGCGATCAGCTTCTGCCCATAGTGCCGGCCAGAGTTGCTCCGACCACATTCAGGGTGTAACTAATTTACATTGCTCGATCGCGCTGCCTTGAGAATTTTCATGATGACTCAAATCAACACCGTCTTCACCATAGAAGTTGTCGGAAACGTCCTCGTTTTGACTCCTCAGGGGGATTCAACCGGATTTCGTTACAGCGATATTCATAGCGAGACGAACGCGGTCATCACGGCGATTGACCGACAGAACGCGCAGCACCTTGTGATTAATTTCAGAAATGTCGAGATCGTTGGTTCAATTATGATCAGTGCGATCATCAAACTGGCGAGAAAAATTACGGCGAAAAAAGGGTACGCGGCATTTTGCTGTACGTCCGACACGATGCAGGAAGTGATGCAGTCGATGAACCTGACCCGTCTCTGGCCCTGCTTCGATTCTCAAGAAGAAGCGATCAAGTCGTTTGAAGCGAAGAACAATGAGTAACTGAAGTCGAACTCGACAACCCTTGAAAACAGAAACGCTGGTGACGTCAGATTTTGATCGTCTCCAGCGTTCTCTAACCAGCCGACGAGCGATTCAATTCGGTGCCTCATTCGCAGTTAAACAGTAGTGAGCGATGCGCGTCGTCCGCGTGGAATCGCCCTCAAGCAATGGGTACGTTTCCGAATTCCGCTCTCTTTCGCTACCAGAATCATCAGAATGACTTACAGCGCTCCGCTGCCGGTCAGGACGACTCGAATCGTCTTGAAGAGAATCTTTATGTCATTCCAGATGCAGCAGTTCTGAAGGTACAGCAGGTCCAGTGCGACTTTACGACGGAAGCTTTCGATATTGTTATCGTAGCCGTTGATCACCTGAGCAGGTCCAGTCAATCCGGGCTTCAGACCGAGTCGGTCGAGATAGTTGGGAATTTCTTCGGACAGTTCCTGCATAAATTCAGGGCGTTCGGGGCGAGGTCCGACGAGTGTCATTTCCCCCTTGAGCACATTCCAGAGCTGCGGCAATTCATCGAGTCGAGTCTTACGCAGGAAGCGACCGATCGACGTAACACGCGGGTCACCCTTTGTCGCAAATTGCGCACCATTCTTCTCAGCGTCGTTCCGCATCGTTCTGAACTTGTAAAGGGTAAATGGCTTGCCGTAGTTGGTCTCGGCTCGGCGGTCAGTTCCTTGCCGGCGGTCACCGGTTTCGGGGATTGCCCCATCTGACAACTGGCGGCGATCTTTCTTCGTTTTCGTGCTGCCACGCAGATTCAGCCCAACCCTTTGCTGTCGGAAAATCACCGGGCCGGGAGAAGTCAGACGCACGGTCAGAGCGGTAAGAGCCAGCACTGGTGCGAGGAGAACGATCATGGTCAGCGAAACAACAATGTCGAGTACGCGTTTGAAGAATCTGGTCGTCAGACTCAAGCAAAGTACGTCCCGTCGAGGTTTCACAAGGCTCAAACGAGTAACCCAGTCAGCCGGCGGGAGGTATTCAGCAACCGCGTAGAGATCAACAAGGTCGGACAGCTCAGAAACTGGTTGCTCTCCAGTTCGCACGGCAGTGCCTTTGCTGGATGGCTGTTTTGTCTCGGGAGCTAATTCTTCATTCAGGATCGAGACGCTCATTGTGTCGGGTGCCTGCTGGTTTGCGGAATCAGTGTGTCAATCAAGCGGCCTTACTGGGTAACGGCAACCTGATGCAGAATATAGAGTCGGAACCACCACACCTTACTTACAGAAGCTGAAGACAGTTCTCTCAATCATAGATTCTGCGCACGCCGATGCTGACGATGGCTCGCGATACTCAACCAATCACCAGGGAGATTATCCGGACGTGGCGACGGTACTGGTTTGTTCTGCGGAAACTTGTGTTGCACGACGGCAACAGTCAGGCCGCCGTTGAAGAATCGTCCCGGTCACCGCGTTCAAGAATATAGAACAGACTTTCGGCGCGAACATTTGGGAGCCAGGCGCGGCGTTGCGGTCGACCGGCGATAATCGGGATTTCGTGAACGATTCTTACATTGAGTCGCCCAGCCAGTTCCCGAAAATCCGCCATCGACATGAAATGCAGATTGGGTGTGTTGTACCATGAGTAGGGGAGTGACTCAGTGACTGGTGTGCGACCGCTGATGACCACCTGCTGTCGGATTTTCCAGTGAGCGAAGTTCGGCACGACGACCAGGGCGCGACGCGAAATTCTCAGCATTTCAGAAAGCACTGAGGCCGGATGTCGAACCTGTTGCAGCGTCTGACTGAGCACCGCGATGTCGAACGTATCATCCGGAATCGTTGACAGTCCTTGGTCCAGGTCCATCAGAATTGCCGGCACACCGCGAGCGATGCACGCGTAGATCTCGCTCAGGTCCAGCTCGGCGCCCTGCACCGAGCAGCCATGATCATCCCGCAGTTTTTCCAGGAGCCGTCCGTCACCACAGCCAAGGTCGATGACACGACTGCCGCGTTCAATGTGCTGCATTAAAAGCTCGTCGGTAATGGCCGCCTGAGGGTCGGGCATGCAGTAGCGTTTCTTACCCACCGTAATTACCTCTTTCCGCAGCCCCAGCGGCGTCTTTTGGACGTTGCTGTACCATTTCCAGACGCGTTCTTTCCAGTAATGGTCTGACGAGTTGGACCAAGGGTTCGATTTCGAGCAGGAAGGCGTCATGACCTTTGGAACTGGTCAGCTCGACAAATGAAACGTTGCGTTTTCCTTTCACAAGCTCCGATACGATCTCCAGACTCTGAGCGGTCGTAAAGAGCCAGTCACTGGTGTAGGAAGCCAGTAGAAAGTTGGCGTTGCAGTTCTCAAGAGCTTTGCGAATTGAACCATACTGCTCGGCCAGATCGAAATAGTCCATGGCGTGTGTCAGGCAGACGTAACTGTTAGCGTCGAACCGCTCGACAAAACGTTTCCCCTGGTAATGAAGGTAGCTGCCGACCTGAAATTCAGTTTCCTGATCGAGGTTGAATTTGAATTGGCTGCTATGCTGGAGTCGCCGACCAAATTTGTCTTCAATCGAAACATCTGACAAGTACGTGATATGGGCGACCATGCGCGCGAGGGCGAGCCCAAAGCGAGGCCCTTCCGGATCGTCGTAATACTCGCCTTTGTTGAACTTTGGATCCGTGAAGATGGCCCGTCTCCCGACGACGTTGAACGCGATGCCCTGAGCCGACAACTTCGCTGCTGCTGCCAGGCAAACAACCGCTGCCATCTGATCCGGAAAACGAGCGGCCCATTCCAACACCTGCATGCCACCGAGACTTCCGCCTACCACGGCAAGCAGTTTTGAGATACCGAGGTGCTCGACGAGAGCAGCGTGAACCTTGACGATGTCTCCGACCGTAATGAATGGAAAGTTCAGCCCGTACTGCTTTCCCGTTTTCGGATCGATGCTGCTGGGACCGGTCGTGCCTTTGCAGCCGCTCAAAACGTTCGCACAAATCACGAAATACTTGTTGGTGTCCAGGCCTTTACCGGGACCGACAAGATCGTTCCACCATCCAGGTTTTTGCTCTTTGCCCGCGTGCCAGCCAGCGACGTGGGCATCGCCCGTTAACGCATGGCAGACAAAAATTGCATTGTCTTTCTCCGGGGACAGCGTTCCGTAAGTTTCATAGGCGACATCAATCGGTCCGAATCTAACGCCGCTTTCAAGGCAGAGTTCATTCGGTGCCTGGAACAGCGTCACCTGCTTTGTTTCGACAAACCCGATCGAATCGTCATCGGGTTGAAATTCGGAATCGTCGTTGGCCATTGATATTTCTTTCGAGACTCGCGTCCCGATTATTCAGCTGCTGGTACTTTCCAAGGGCGCCCGCAAGGGGAAAAGCATACCGAGGCTGACCTCGTTAGGCGACGGATTGGTATGGTCACTCGGAAAACCGAGTTGCAGCAATCCTCGATTTTCGCCTCGCGACCGTCGTAACCCGCAGCTTCGCGACAATTCCGTTACCTGTTGTCAGCAGCCGGGTGCAGGAGCACTTGAACACCCTTGAAATTCGTCATGGCGACGATGTCGAAGATTCGTTTTGCCTTGGGTTCCAGCTCCGCTCCTCGAATCTCGACGCTGACAGCCATCACGTTCTCGGCTCCGAATCGCTGGCCCGCGATCCGTGCTGTTTCAGGCGTCCCTTTACGATTTCCCAAGGCAAGAATTCTGAACGGGCCAATGATTTCTTCGAGTACGGCAGCAGGTTCAGCACCGACAGCCGTGGGTGACGGGCTGCCGCTCATACCGGTTGGAACTCGGAAAGAAACCATGTCGCCAGGATTGACGTGCTGAGGGTTGAACGAGCGAGGGTCAACCGGCAACCACACGACTCGTTCGTTTGGCCCAATCTTCCGATTGAGGTTTTCCTGAGGTGGGGTCTTGAGATCGTCCTGCAGGATGAGCTGGTCTCTGACAAAATCTTTAACCGCCGACTGCCCGACGACCGTGCTGAGATCTCCCCACCGAACCGCAATCTTTTCGAGATTCCCAAGGTTATTTCTGGGGATCTCGACCTTGTCAAAATCCTCGCGTTTGAACCTTTCACCGGCACGGATCTGGTCGACCCGCACGACGACGAAGCTTTCACGCTCGTAGCGATCGGCCTGCCTGGCAATGTACAGCCAGTTGCAGATGCCACCGGCGATTGCCAGCGTCGCGGCAATGATGAGTCCAGGGATACCCTTCATGATTTCTACTGTCTGTCTAAGAGGTGTGGTCTTCGGCTGCGTCGGAAGGCGCCCGTTCCGGCGTCGGAAGAGCGATGACGTTTGAGGTGCCCGTGAGTCTGCCGGATTCAGAAAACGACAGAGTCAGTTCCATCGCCTGACGCGGATGGCCTGTCGAAATCATCCGTCGTTCGAATCTCGCCGCTGTCGCGTTTGCAGATTGTTGCCACGAACGTGTCTGCTGCCAACCGGCTGTGGTTAACTGTGTGCTGATGTTCTGAGTCCATCGCGAGATGTCTGAACGCTGGGCATCGAATCGTTGAAACACGGTCAATTCATCATGCGTGTCCGTTCTCAATGACAACAGAAGCTTTCCGTCATCCGGAACCGGCGTAACGTGAGGCCCGGCACCGTGACCGACTCCGGCTGGGGTCAACAGGAAAGACGTCCATTGTTGCGGGCCACTTGGCGTCGCGATTGCCCAGGCGACGAGTGAATCAGGACTCGACGGCGTTCCTGCGGAACTTGTTGCCATCAGAAAGCTGCCGGGCAGGGGATTGTTTGTCTGGTCAAGCCGATAAATGCTCCAGCGACCTTCACGACTTTTGATTGGTGTCAGAGTCGCAAGCAGGCCGAGCAATCGTGTTTGCTGCTCGGCAGATTTCTCTCCCGATTCTGGTATGGGCCGAGCTGTGTCTGATTCGAGCATTCTGATCAGGCGGTCCAACAGAATGCTGTCAACGCGATCCTGGTCACCGAAGATGACTTTTCGTTCCATGCGAACCGTCTGGTCGCCGGTCAGAATACTGACGGCCGATTCGCCAACTCCCCAGCGGATCGCAGAGCCAGCCGACTGCTGAGCGGACGCCGCAGTAGACGCGACGATGGCCGGATCCGTGTGCCACCATTCGACTAGGCGACCACTGACCGTCAGGACTCCAATACCAACGATGGACATCGCCAGTAGATCGGTCGTCCGTTTGGAAATCTGCCGGGCAGCCTTTCGAAGCGATGATTCACCGATCGGATGTGCGGGGACTTCCGATGCAGTCGTTGCGGCATTCGAGTTGCGATCAGTTTCCTGCATCGTGTTTCGCTCCGTAGGGGGCTAGAGCGACCGCTGAAACGTTTCGAGCTGTTCGATGCGGGCTTCCAGATCCGGGCGATCGCGATTCATGGCCGGAACGAACGGGGCAATCAGTGTTTTCGTCGCGGCAGGCGTTCTCGGATTGTCGTAGATTTCGAGCAGTCGATCGATGTGTGCCAGATGTCCGCGATACATCCTCAGAAAATCCCGCGTGAGACGTTGCGGAACGCGCTGGGTTGCAGACACCAGTGGGTTGATCACCGTCTCCGTCAGCTCGTTCCGATTTGTTGAGCATACTCGGTCCGGGTTCAACAGGAGACCTCGCGGCGAACCTTCCGGCATGTGATAGTCCGGCGCTCGACCGATGCCGTAGGGTGGGTTGTAAGTCAGTCCGGACGGCACGGGATTGCGCAGTTCGTCGTCGTTGTCGAGTGTTTCGAGAATCGGGTTCAGCGGGTTCTGAACAATGGCCAGCGCGGCCTGGTGATATCTTTGAATGAAGCTGCTCAGCGACCGCTCGTAGTCAGCGGGATACAGAAACAGAATCCTTCGTTGCGAGTTCGAGGTAAGCCCCATCTCGCGGAACTGCCAGTCGCGTGAAAGCAGTGGATGCTCGCGAAGCAGATGGATTTGTCTCGGCGGCATGTTGCCCATCACTGGGAACGGTCGTTCGAGTTCGGCCACACCATTGGTCAGTCCGGTTTGCATGTCGAAAAGAGATTCTCGAACCTGAAGCTGCTCACCCGTAGATGCTGACAGCGGCTGGCCACGAACGACGGCGTGGTCTGCGTATGGATCAAAGTCAATTGCCGAGCTGCCACTTTCCGTTTCCATGCGGGCACTGTCAGGCCAGCCTCGACTGTGAGGATCCTCGTCACCATCGCGCGGATCGATCGCTCTCCAGACGATCTGTCGAGCGTTGGTGACGGTGCGAACTTTCCACGATGCTGCTGTGCCAACAATGATCATTAACCCCATGACAAAGAGCATGATTGGCAGACTGAGAGTCAGTTCGAGTGGCGCCAGACCAGCGCGTGGCGCCGTAAATCTGCTCTTTTCTTCGTTTGAGAATTGAGAACCATTGAAAGCACGGAATGACATGGAAGACGTGCGGCGACCAGAAGTCGGCGTCCCTTTCCGTGTCATTTTCTGTTTTCCGTAGTTTTTCATGAGTCTGCGTACTCTCTTAATCTTCGTCGGTGGCGTCGTCATGCACCGTTGATCTCTATTCAGTTTTTATGAGGTCTTCAATTCGCAGGGTGGGCATTGCCCACCAGCAATTTGTAAACCAGTCGTGGATCATGGTGGGCAGGCTTCACCCTGCTGGTTCGAGTGAATGATCAGTGAGTATTAACTCGCTTGAGGATGTTGTTTTCATCTTCGCCATAATCCGGAAGGCGAACGTCCGCGAAATCGCCGCCTGGATTGGTTTGAAGGATCTCCGGAAGTCGTTGAGCGGTCGCCGGAATCAGTTGAACCATCCAGTTCTGATTCAGCAGATCCCAGTGCGTCGGATAGTTTTCGAGCAGCCAGCGCTCACGCAGAACTCGTTCGAGCGAATCGCTCTCCGGTGGTGTGACAGCCGGGGGCCGGTTTCTCGGAACTTCCAGCTGGCTGGTGAATCCGAATGTGCCACCAAGACTGACTTCATCAGTTCCGTCTCCGTCGTCAGCTGCCGGTTCACCGACATGAATCAGGTATTTGCGTGGGCGAGGGATAAATAGGGAAATCTGAGAAAACGTCTGCGCGTCAGCGTCCGTCTTCAATGGATTGATAAATAAACCGGGGCCGAGTTCGGCACGGTGCCGCCGGTACGTTACCCCGATGAAGTGAAAGTTGTCCTCAATATACCCATCCAGATCGACAAGGCTTCGCAGGTTGTTCATGACCCACGGGAAGTCAGAATCCCTCCGTCGATTGAGCACAGTCCTTTCGTCAGGACGCTCGGCGCGACGGATCAGATTTTCCATTGGCTCGTCGACGTTCGTGAATCGCAACAGCATCGGGACATTGGTTACGGGATATTCGATGTTGAGCAACCGCTCAAGTTGACCGCAGGTCGCGATTCTCCACAGGTGAAAGTAGGCCGACATCTTGGCGTCGTGATTGAAGAGCCGCAGGCGGTCGAAGTTCCAGTCGTTTAGAAACCGGCGAGCCACGTTTCGACGTTGTCGCAACGCGATTTCGAGATAAACGTCCGCATCGAGCAGTTGTGGGTAATCATTCTGAAACGGATCTGGATCGACGACAGGCATCGTTCGAGTCAGCGGGTCCGACTCGTCGTCGAGCGCAACCGGCAGAACGGTCGTTCGCCAGAGAATCGCGCGCTGACTGCCGCGTTTCAGTTCGTACTCAGCTTGCAGTTCTGATGATCCTTCCTGACGGCTCGGTCCAAGCAGTCCGTGACGCCTGGCAACTTCGTCGGTGACCGATTGAGCCAACTCCGGCACCGTCTGCAGCAGGCTGCGTTGAAACTCGCCGATCAACTGGTTGGCAAGAATGTGCTCAAAGACCGGGAGGCTCAGTTCTGAGGCCGCGGCGGTGAGCTCACCATAAGCCGCGACGGCTTCCTGCTCTTTGAAAACCTTGTCGACGATCGCAGGACCGAGTTCCGCAAATTTGGGAAACTCAGCCGTGGACAACGTCTCCCCGACGAAAGTCCAGGCGTCCAGCACGGGAGGAGTCAGGCTCTCCGCATTTCGGTCTCGACCCTCGCGAAGAAACGCTGTCATGGCGAAAACGTCAGAGAGCAGATGATTCGAGAACGCCAGACCGTTCATGCCGCGAGCCAGCACAACGCCGCCGGAATAAGTAGCAGCATCCGACGCGTTCTGCATCTTCAGTTTGTCGTCGATGTGCGTGCCGACGTTGACGATCATCACCAGAATCATCGTAAACATCAGCAGGGTAAACACCGTCACGATGCTGATCGATCCGCGCTCGTCGTTGTGAACTCGACGAGGCAGTTCTTTCAGACATCGCGAGATTGTGCTCGCAAGCCGTTGCATGATTTCAGTTGATGTTCTGTTCATACGCCAGGAGAGGTTTGAAGCCTTCGTTCGTCAACGTGGCTGACGCGGAAATGGGAACCGTGTAGGACGGACGTGTCCACGGGACGCTGTCACCAGAGCCCCCGCGAATTTCGACTCGCGAAGAAACCCGGTCGGGTTCGCCGTCTGCTCGAACGATAAATTTCGCGAGGAAACGGCCGGGCCCCGGCAGTAGCGCAAAGTCATGAGTGACCGTCAGTCGAATGGGATCCTGCCAGCCGATTTCGTGAGGAACCCATGCACGAATCCATTCTCCCTCGTCGTTTCGTTGTGGCAGACCGTCGAATAGAACGAGCTCTCGCGGATTGTAAGTCGGCCCGTCGAGCGTGTCTTTGTCGAAAAAGGCAAGTTCCACTCGCGTGTTCCAGTACGCGTACGAAAGTTTGTTGAGCAGTCGCTCAGAAATTCTGGAATTGCTCTGCGCCGATGGCACCAGCCGCTGATACATCTGCTGGAATGCCCACGGCTGCACGCCACACTGCGGACAGAAAACCTGCTCAACCATTTGACGCGACGGGCTGACAGGAGCGGTGGCCATTGCGGCGGCTCCGAAAACCTTTTCCAGCTTGTACGCGGCAGAAGCCTGCGACTCCTGAATCCCGGTACCAGATCCGTTGAAGATGAGGTTAATCGGAACGTCGTCCTGGAGAGGCAGCTGAAGCTCGTTCTCAATTTCTTCCGCATCACTGGTCGAGCTGCCGATGAGTCGCGCGGGCGTCCAGACGATCGCGGCCCGTGCCGCAGCGAAGGCTGCATAATGCACGCCCATGATGCCAATCATCAGCTGGCTGACCTGGACAATAAACATCACGATCATGATGAACAGCGGCAGCGTCAGGACAAAACTCAACGACTGAACGGCCCCTTCTTCAGAGCGATGCAGTTGCCTGATTCGAGTCATCTGAAATCGCGCACCGCTCGCCTGGACCACCAGTCGCAGCAGAATCAATGCCGCGACAAGGGCCGTCAGAGCGGGCAGCAGTGCTTGAAGAACCGCACGGTTCACAACCAGGTCTCCGGAACTCTCTTCGGTAAAGAACGGCTCGCGCAACGACGGCCTCAGGTGATACGCAGGAGCGACCTGCCGATCAACGCAAAACAGCTGGAAATCATGAATTCATGACAGGATGCGCCCTTATCAGGGACGACCGAGCTCAGAGACAGCGTCGCTGACTTCCGGCCAGACGACAATGCACACCGCGATCAGCGCCGACGGGGCCAGAAACAACCCCTGTTCGAGCGGCTTCTTTTCGTCGTGGTTAAGTGGGATCCAGCTTCGCGCTTTCAGTATTGCCGCCGAGTGTTCAACGCCCCGACGTACCAGAGCAATGCTCCCATGACGCCAGATGATGGCCGAAATGCCCAGCACAAATCCCAAAGAAAACGTCCAGAGCAGGGCTTCGATTCCGGACTCAAGTCCGAGAAAACTGCCGATCATCGCCAGCAGTTTGACATCGCCGCCGCCCATCTGGAAAAAGACGAAAGCGGTCAGCATGATCATCCCGCAACAGAGAAAACCAGTCGTGGCAAACCCGAGCCCGTCAAAACCCGGCTCGGATAAACCCAAACCAGCAGAGTTCAGCAGCAGTCCGCCGACGATGCCGGGGTAGCAGTTCCAGTTGTAAATCGTGTGCGAACGCGCGTCCGTCCAGGCCGCAACGCAGAGCAGAATCAGCAGCACACCAACCGCAACCATGAGAGTCCTGAACTTTGCCGGAAACTGGATCGCTGAAAAAATAAGACCACGGAAGTCACGGAATGACACGGATAGAACTCACTGTCTCCCGTGTAATTCGGTGTCTCCGTGGTCAAACTCTTCTTGAAATGCGATCTGGCGAAGCAGCGTTACCAGAATCAGATTCGTCCACCATTGTTCGCCGCATCGCTGCTGCCTTCTTCGAGCTCGTCCAGTCCCTGATTGAAGTAGTCGCGGATGCGGGGCCAGCCGAATTTGATCAGAAAGATCAGGATCGGGATCGCAATCGCTCCGATGATGAGAATCGTCTCCAGGCTGACGGCGCCTCGTTCGTCGCGGTGAACCTTGCGGAGCAGATCGCGAAATGTGACCTTCGAACTCATCTGACTGTTCCTTGTCGCTACCGTTTTCGTCAGGCGGCTGTCGAGTCTCTGTCTCGAACGGGTCAGAGACTGAGGCTCTACATCATCGGCCATGCAACGAGTGTGCAGACCATTTCATAGGTTAGTTGAATTATCCGTTTGCCGGTCGGGATGGCGAAAGCCATGATCGGCAGGATGACTCCGAGAACAAGAATATAATCAAGAGTCGATGCCCCGGCACGTTGGTGGCCGGTTGCCAGACGGATTGAGTTTGCAGGTCGTTTACATCGTCGATTCTGCATCGCAGTCCTCGAAGAGTTCTCCGCACTCAGCCGTGCAATTCGTCACGCAGCGTACAGGCTGCTCCTGCTGGATACCAGATCCCAGGAGTCGCCGAGTCTCTACAACGAAACCTCGCGACAGGATTCAACAACTGAAACGGAATCGCTCCAAAACTGAGTCTACAAGGCGTGATCATCATTCAAGGAACCGTTGCCCGCAGTTTCACCGTTTCGACTGATTACGTCGGTTTGAATGTCTTCCGTTCTTTCATGGCATCCATGCGTTGTTGCAGTTCAACTTCGAAGCCGCGATTGACTGGCCGGTAGTAGGATCGGTCGATTCCCAGGTAATCCTGATCGACCCAGCCTTCGTCGGAGTTGTGAGCGTATTCGTAGCCTTCGCCATGTCCGAGCCGTTCGGCTCCCTTGTAGTGAGCATCCTTCAGGTGAGTGGGAACCGGCAGGACTCGTCTTTCCCGAACGTCCTGCATGGCTTCGTTGATCGCGACGTAGGCGGCGTTGGATTTCGGGGCCAGGGCGACGTACGTTGCTGCCTGAGACAGCATGATCCGACATTCGGGCATTCCTACCATCAGCGTTGCCTGAGCGGCAGCGTTCGCAATGACCAGTGCCTGAGGATCGGCGTTGCCGACATCTTCAGACGCCGCAATCACGATTCGACGCGCGAGGAATCGCGGATCCTCGCCGGCTTCCAGCATTCGAGCCAGCCAGTAGACCGCCGCATCGGCATCGCTGCCCCGCATACTCTTAATCAATGCGCTCGCGGAGTCGTAATGGGCATCGTCGTCGTACTGAATCGCTTTCTTTTGAATTGATTCCTGCGCGATGGCGAGATCGATCTCTGCTCCCGGAACTGACAACGCACTGATCTCCAGCGCGGTCAATGCACGGCGGATGTCTCCATCAGAAACTTCAGCAAGAAAGCTGACGGCTTCTTCGGTCGCTGAAACCTTCAGATCGCCAAGTCCTCGTTCCGAGTCGGTCAGTGCTCGCCGAAGGACGGTTCGCACGTCTTGTGGTTCAACCGGTTTGAACTCGAACACCTGACTGCGGCTGACGAGCGGCGATACCAGCGAGAAGAATGGATTCTCAGTTGTCGCCCCGATCAGTCGAACAACGCCGGACTCTACATCCGGCAGTAGGACGTCCTGCTGAGTTCGATTGAAGTGGTGCAGTTCGTCGACGAAAAGCAGCGTCGCCTTACCACCCGTGGCCAGTCGGTCGCGAGCCTGATCCAGCAGAGTCCGTACTTCTTTGACTCCAGCCGAGGCGGCATTCAATCGCGAGAAGACCGACTTTGTTTGCCCGGCAATGACTTCGGCCAGCGACGTTTTTCCACAGCCGGGCGGCCCGTAAAAAATGACTGACGACAGTCGGTCGGCAGCAAGGATTCGGCGGAGCAACTTTCCTTCGCCCAGAAAATGTTGCTGACCGACAAATTCGTCGAGGTTTCGCGGACGCATTCGAGCGGCCAACGGTTTCGCTTTGTCGAGATGACTGGCTTCAGCCTTTGCGAAGAGATTCATGCTCTGTCTCGAATTATTCAGGATCGGTGTCTGTGTCTGACTCTGGCAAAAGGAGTTCTTCCTGGCCAGCTCGACGGCGAATCCAGCAGACGCCGCGGTTTATAGCGCGACGACGAATGATCAGGATTTCCAGTCGTCGTTTACCAGGGAAATCGATCAGCATGACTCCCAGAAGAATCGTCAACAGCCCCTGGCCCGGCAGGATCAGCATGGCGATACCTGCCAGCAGAAGCACGCCCCCCAGCAGGTTCTTGAAGAATCGACCGAGCAGTGACACAACCGGATGTTGGTGCCGGAATCGTAAATGCCCCTTTGATTTCGGCATGAAATAGTCAGTCGGAATTCTCGCCACCAGCCACGGAACCATCAGCAGCGAACCGACGAAAAGTACAATCGAAGACAACGTCAGCCATTGCAGAGCAGCCTTATGGTCGGCCCCCCAGGCTCGAGCTGATTCTGCGATCGCCTGAAAATCGACATCCTCAAGTGAGCCTGTTGGGAAAACGTACCGGAGCAGCACGGCGAGCAGTAGCAGAGATGTTGCCAGCCAGTCGGCGCGGGACCAGACGTCGCTGCGCGAGTTGAAACGGATGAAATCAAGAAAGGCACCGGTGGGACATCCGTATCGGCAATAAGCCATGGGAATAAACAGCGACGCTCCCAGCCCGACGATTGCGATTGTGATGGTGGCAGTACCAGCGGCCTGAAAGACCCACGCGTCGAAAGGTTCCAGGTCCACCAGGCTGAATGGTAGATGCAGCATGCTGACAACGATGCACCAGGCGAGCAGCCCGAATGGGAGAAGTGGCAGAGTTTGATGCAGCCAGCGAGGCAACTGCGGTTGAAGGGGCAGACGTTTTTTTACGAGTTGCTGGACCGCTCCGTGCGGGCATAGCTGGTGACAGTAAATCTGGCTCCTGGATGTGGCCGGGACAATGACGGCGGCGATAGAGATGGCGACCAGTCCGACCGCGATTTCCCATGGGACGTTGTTCTGAGCCCAGCCAGCCAGTGTCGCCAGCGAAATCATGTCCCCATTGAGAAGGCCAATGACTGAGATGACCGCTGCCAGGAGAGCCAGTCGTGCGATGCGGAACTTCCTGAGTCGGCTGAGGCCGATGATCAGGCCGGAAACCAGAACCGTCAGCGTCGCCAGCTGACGAGTATTCGGCATCGAAGATGAAGACGTCGCTGAA
The DNA here is from genome assembly GCA_963976765.1 of uncultured Planctomycetaceae bacterium. Taxonomy (GTDB): domain Bacteria; phylum Planctomycetota; class Planctomycetia; order Planctomycetales; family Planctomycetaceae; genus JABMPE01. The sequence continues at coordinate 177,731 of CAXBME010000012.1, read as the reverse complement.
GCGACTGACTTCACTTCTGTGGCCGCGCGACTGGCTGCCAATACGATCGCATCGGCGACGTTCATACTGGTCATCGTTGCTCCTGAGACGCCCTCGACCCGAGCTTCGAAAAGATCCAGCTTCGCAAGTTCTGTCAGCGAACGGCCGTTAAACAGATTCAGAAAGTAATCCTCATCCTTCACGTATCTGACGTACGGTTCGTTATCGAAGCTGTGGCGAAGCCGGATGCCGAGAACTTTTTCCTCGGCGTCCAGCATGATCAACGTGTCTGTCGGACCTTGATAGCCGACAAGATTGTCAGCGGCTGGGGACGTACGAAACACGTAGCCCAGCAGCGAACCAGATGTGTCGAGAATCCGGTGCAGAGCAGGGCGTCGTGGATCGGGAGAAAGTGCGGACGCCATCGGAAACTGCAAAGCGATTTCCGAGACATTCAGCGGCTCGGGAAACCTTAGCGACGGGATGCTGCCACCGAGACGCGTCGCAATCGATTCGGCGATCGCCAGACTGGTAAGCGTGGCGCCGGATACTCCGTCGACGAAAGTTCGATTCGCGGCATCGTTCCACGAAGTGCCATCCCAGGAATGAAGAAACTCGCTCTGTCGCTCAATGAGTTCAACATGTTCCCGCGTGTCACGGCTCCAGAGAATCTTCAGGCCGATGATTCGTTCGTCCGTGTCGAAGGCCATCAGCACGTTCGTCGGTCCGGAGAAACCAATGATCCCGTCAGACTGCGGCGATGTCTGGACGACAAAACCGATGGGCTCGCCGGTCGAGTCGACGACCTGCTGAGTGCGGCGACTGGCGTCGAACATTCCACCTTCGGCGACTGCCGGGAAGAACATCCGCAGGAGCCCGGTGTCGATCGGCTGCTGATCGCGCGACGCCTCGGCAGCCAGATAGCTGCGGTGCTGCTGCCGGATCAGCAACAGTATCAGGACAACAAGCCCCAGCCGCAGGACGTGTAGAACGATCGCTCGAACCGGTCGTTTTCTACGAGGCTGAAGCGGCGATTCGCGAACAACTGGCAGCCGAAGATTTACAGGTACATGATCCATAACACCGATCCGTCATCGAATCCGTCGTGTTACTTAACCGGCACAACCTGCAATGCGTCAGCGTGGACATTACCGTCTGAGCCAGTCGTTGAAATGATGACTGCAACTGACTCGCCTTTCTCAAGTGAGTACGTACCCAGGCTGGCAAACCCGTTCTCCAACGGCGCAGCTTTCCGCATATTGAGCACGGTAACGGACTCATCGGAATCAATGTCAACGCTCACCATTACTTTTGTCGATCGATTTTCGTGCGGCTGGTAGCTGATTCGGATGTCGAATTTTCCGGTTGATGGTGCGTTGAATTTCCAGGTCAGCTTCGAGTTGCTGCCGGCTCCGGCGTAAGAGTAGCCCCACCCAACAAAGCCTTTAAGCCCTGTTCCTTCCGTCCACTTGCCTTCCTTCTTGGCCTGGCGGTCATCGAGTACGAGACCTTCCAGTTTCGCTGGATCGATGCCTGGTATTGGACCATTGGAGCCAGCCAGTGGTAGAGAGTCGGCTGGGATGATGATTTTGCTGGAGACTGTCTCGCGGTGAGCCTTGCCGGGAAGTTCGAGCAACGTTTTCAGTTCGTCGAGGTATCGCTCATAGACGTCTCGTGGCGTACAGCTTTGCAGAGTGCAGATCGACGCGGCCTTTCCGACGACTTCACCCATCATGCCGCAGGTTTTCATGACGCGAACGGTGCCGAGTGCCTGATGCGTCACGCTGATGCAGCGTCCCGCCATGAACAGATTGTCGATGTTTCGCGAGTAGAAGCATCGGTAGGGCACAGGGTATCCATATGAGCGATCGACTCGGCGGTCGTGAACAGCGTATGAAATGAACGGGTTGTCTTTGAACTTTTCCGCGTATTGCTCTTTCGGATAATGGAGGTCGATTGACCAGGTGCTCGGCACACAGCCGTCTGGGAAATCTTTCTTCGCCACAATGTCGTCCTGAGTCAGCACGACGTCGCCCTGTAGAAGGCGGGACTCGCGAGGTCCACCAATGTACGCCACCCAGGTCAGGAATGCGTTCTTGTGCTCGGCGGCTCCATCGCGGTTTTTCATGGCATTGAAGGCGCCGTAGACCGCTCGCAGGTTCCAGTCTCGGATTGACTCGGCACCACCCAGTGGGTCTTTGTCGAAACCGCTCTCCCAGAACCATTGGCCGTGGAAGTCGCGTGGGTATGGAAAGTCTTTCATGTCGAGGTCGAGCGCCCACGGCGTCTGCGGGTAGGTGGTGGGAGTTTCGGCGTTCGCCCACGCCCACATATTGCTCATCCCCATGCGACCGTCTTCCGCCATGTTCCAGTCGGCTTTGGCGAGGTATCCGATCGTGCCGTGTCCGGTGCAATCCGAAAAGAGCTTTCCGGTGAAGCGTGAATGTTCGCTGGTTCGAGTGTCAAAGGCATGAATCGCGACAATTCGGTTGTCCTGGGTATCAACTTTGTAGGCGTGATGGTTGAGGAACAGGTCGATGTTTTTTTCTGCGCGAACGATAGCCTCTTTCTGAGCGTCGCCGAATTCCTCGTATGTGCCTGGAGATTTTTTCGCGTGATCGCAGAACTCTTCGATGATCTCACCGATGCGAGGGTATTTGCCGCGACGGATATTTCCCATCGCCCAGACACGGACTTCACTGGAGCCATTTCCACCAAGGACGGGGCGATTCTGCACGAGGGCCACTTTGCAGCCCATGCGTGCGGCGGAAATCGCTGCCCCCATCCCTGCATAACCGCCGCCGACGACGACCAGATCGTAAGGGCCGCGAGGTGTCGATTCTTTGTCGAGGCCAAGTAGTTCGCGACGCCAGTCAGCGAGAATGGTCGAGTCATCCGGGGGAGCCTGATTGCTCTTTGTGAGAAAGATGGCGTCGCAGCGACCGTCAAAGCCGGTCAGGTCGTGCAGGCCGATTTCGACATCCTTCGAGTCAATGGAAACTGTGCCGCCGTCATGCCAGCTCCATTCAGCAGACTTTGTTCCGAACGTTTCTTTCAGCCGCTGGCCGTTGAATGACAACTCAAACCGTCCGGGCTGACCTTTGGCGCCCCATTTAGCGACCCAGTCAATCGTTCGGACAAAGACGCGATACGTGCCGGTTGACGGCACCTGGACAGTGGTCGTCGCATCCTTCACTGGTCGCCCCAATCCATGAGCCAACAGGTAAGGAGACCCCATCGTGTCGATGAATTGAGTATCCAGCTTCCAACCACCGTGGGCAGAGAAGCTCTCCGCTTCAACCAGAACAGCGTCGGCGGCCGAGACTCTGGAGAACAGGCTCAGGCAAACGAAGAGCGAGAATATAAAACGCATCGGTAGACTTTCAGGTAAAGACACTGACTTTAAACCTCAAAACCGCTGTCGGAGCACTCCGCTTGCTGGCGGATTTTCCTCATTGCCTCGTCGCGGCACTCTTCGGCAGGAACGGTACACAATTCACAGATTGATTTACCATCCTGGCCCGGCATATTGGCGAGCCCGCCGCAGCTTCCTTTAATTGTTCGATTGCTGAAAATTACTCCCACGGCCATGCCTGCGATGGCGAGAGCAAAGATGCCGACAGCGGCCAGGACCGTCGCGACAATCGGATTCGCTTCGTTTGCAGAGTCTGTCGGAGGAACAGCGCCGACGACCAGAGGAAACGTTTCCGACACCCGGATTTCGAATCCGTCGTCGTTTCGCATGATGAAGTAAGTCGCGAGGTTTTCCCGTTCGGCCAGTTCCAGGCCGCGTTCAGGCCCGAGCACTTCGATCGCCGTTGCCAGTGCGTCGGCTGTCAGGCAGTCTTTCGCCAGAACGGAAACGGACGTGAGGTTGTGGGTAACCGGTCGACCGGTCGCTGGATCAATCGTGTGTGAGTATCGCCGTCCGTCGACTTCAAAGTAATTCCGGTAATCACCTGAAGTGGCCAGTGACTGATCGTCCAGCCGCAACGCCGCATGAATCTGACGAGGCAGAGCGTCCGGAGTCTCAATTCCCGCCGTCCAGGAACTGCCGTCTGCCTTGCGACGGAAACTTCGCATCTCGCCGCCAATTTCCACCAGGTGGCCACCCGAGACCTGTTCCGTCAGAAGTTTCGAGACAAGGTCAACGGCATATCCTTTGGCGATGGCTGAAAGGTTCAACTGAAGTTCCGGGCGTTTTTTCAACAGGGCTGGTGGGACAAGTCGAACGTCGATCTCTTCAAACCCGACTGCGGACCTTGCCTGGTCGACTTCGGAATCTGAGGGAAGCTTCTGCTCACCGGGGGCTTCTGCGAAGTGCCAGAGTTTGATGAGCGGTGCGACCGTCGGGTCAAACGCGCCGGCGCTGATCTTCCAGATTCGCTTCGCTTCTGAAACGACGAACGCTGTGTCTTGCGAAACCGGAAACCAGTCAGTCGACGTTGAAGAGTTGAAGCGGGACAGCTCCGAGTCTGGACGCCACGTCGACATCTGATCTTCGAGTTGGTTCAACGCCTGATCAACATCCGCCCGAATTGCAGCCAGCCCGGCTGCAGGCAGTGGATCGGCCAGAACGATCCGGTAGGAAGTTCCCATCGTCTGACCACTGATAATATTGGCTGACGAAGCGTCAAATCCGGCCAGAAAGAGTGCTGCGCAGGCCAGTATGCAGTGAGCAAGTGTGCTGACGCTGAGGTTTAGAAACTTGTCGGCATCTGACTTGTGCACGGGATTCGTTTCTTATGTTGTGAGTTAATCAGCTGACGAATGAGGCTCAGAACTGGTGGCGTTTCAGCAGATCAGGCAGTGACTGAAATTACGGTTGCGGTTCGTTCTCTGGCTCATTGGATTTGGTAGAAGTCGCTTTAACCGTACCGACGTCCAGGCCCTCTCTGGCTTTGAACAGTCTGGGGGCACCGCCAGCCTGCGGCTTGCGAAATTCAGAGTGCGACCCGGGGGCGAGTGCGTACTGCACGTATTCGCCGTCAATGCGTCGCCGATAAATAAGCGGGTACGCAATGGGGTAGTCGTGCGACTTGCCAGGTTCGAGCGTGTACGGCCCTCCCCATCCACTGAAGGGCCCCTTTGTTTCGTAGACGAGATTCTCCTCGCTGCTGTTTGTCAATTTGACGCCCGGTGGAGAAAAAGTGACTGATAAGGCAGGGCTTTTCCAGGAAACATCCGACAGTCTGAGCTGAGTCAGACCGAGATCGATGTCGGGGATAATCGTCTGTGATGCCGGGCCCTGAGCCGTCCAGCGATTCCAGGATTCCCTGAAATGTTTAAGTAACGCATCCTTGTGAATTGTGGCGTCCGTCGGTGTGTATCCGACGGCAAATTCGGCGTTCACGTCAACGATGGGTTGACCTTCCCACTTCAACTGTAGAGCGCGAGCTTCGTTGGAAACTCGTTCGAGTGACGTAAGCGTTCCCTGATCGACTGAGTATCGGATATTCGCGAACGGCTTCCAGTTGCCTCGCTCATTAGCAGCACGCGTTGAAACAGTGAACAGCAGCCCAGAAGCCTGGAACTGCATGCCGTCGTTCTTTGGGTTGCTGCCAATCGCGATCGGATCGGCAAGGTGCAGCACCGTTGAAACTCGGACATCTGGTCCAAGTGATGCCAGTTCGGGGAACGCTCGAGTCAGTGAGGATCGGTCAGCCAGCCCCGCGAAGGACGCATCGGGAATGTCGAGCACATTGATCTTTGCGACGTCAGCAGCCACCAGAAGTTTTGTCAGCCCCTCAAGAATGTTTGGGGCAATTGAGACTTCAAGATCAGTCGTTCGGCTAACGGCCTCGGCTGTGACGTTTGTGACGACCTGTCGAGCCGGCTTGTCGGGGGCGGATTCGGGAGTCACAGCCGCGGCGGTAAGACCAAGCACGACTGAGATCCCTGATTCATCAGTCGAGACATCCTGCGGCCAGATACGAACTCGAGGGCGGAAGACGGGCAACGGCCAGAAGCTGCCGATCATTCCGTTGGCCTGGTCAAGTTCAAGCTTCTCTTCCATCGCCGCGACAAGAGACGGCACCAGACCGCGAACTTCCTGCTCGATCCTGGCCTTGTTTCCGTACAGACCTTCGACCAGTCCCTGTGAAACCTTGTCGCGAGTCATCCCGAATCCTCGCACACTGACACCAGCCGGGGCGGTGACATACCAGTTGTCGTACGGAATATCGAAACGTGTGCCAACTGGTTTCAGCCGTAAACGGCGATCTTTGATATACGGCGTCACGTCGAAACTCAGCCAGACGGGATCCCGATGCCCGATGACGATGTCGATCGGCCCGGTTGACGCTGAGTGATCGCGACCAATAACCGACGTGCCACCAATTCTGAGAACCGCGTTCTGTACGCCAATCTGCACGTTCAGCCGATCTTTTCGATACGCGTTCAACCGAACTCGCCACACGTTGGCCGAGTAGGAAATGCTGCCGAACGTGATCTGGAACTGACGACCTTCGACGACAGTTCCGTCGTAAATGTCGGGCAGTGAACCTCGCATCAGATCTTTGGGAAGTAGATCGGGGATCGCCATCGCCAGTGCGTCCAGCATGGTATTGCCCAGCCGGATCGTTGCCGCGCCTTCAAGATCCAATGCCGGAATGAACGGAGAATTGTCGACCGGTGCATCGTCAATCGGAACTCGCAACGCGAGCGCCCGTGGATGGTCGCCGTTCGGGTCGAGCATCCACTGAATCACCGCATCAGTGTCGTAGACGATATGCGTGATGTCGTGCTTGCCACCGGAAATTTCGGTATAGCGGGGTTCTGCTCCTGCCGAACGTAGAGCGGCAACCGTGCGACGGGATTGAGAAGGACGAATGGCTGCATCGTCCGAGCCGTGAAACGCCCAGATCGGAAGGTGGACGAGCTTTTCGGCAAGATCTGCACCGCCACCGGCAAGCGGGAGGATTGCCTGCCACTTTGAGGGCGTGGCCGCTGCGATACTCCAGGTGCCATACCCGCCCATCGACCAGCCGGTCAGGATGCGGCGAGACGTGTCGATCGAATAGTCGCGTTCCACTTCGTCGAGAATCTTCAAGGCACGTTGCGCGTCAGGGCCGTTCGCCAGCCAGCCAGCCAGGTATCTCGCACTGGTGTCTTCGCATTGAGGAAAAATAGCGATGAACGGAAACGTTGCTTTTCGCTTTTCGATCGCCGGTGCCAGGCCAATCGTCAGTTGCCGCTTTCCATCGTTCCCTCGTTCGCCGGCACCGTGAAGGTACAGGATGACCGGCCACTTTTTGTCGGCTGAGTAGTCTTCTGGAAGAAAAACGGTGTAACGATGCTCGCCGGATTCGTCTTTAATGACTCGATCAACGAAGTCAGCCCGGAGAGTCTCCGGAAGTCCAGACAGCAGAATTGTTGCGGCGATAACCCACAGGATTTGCAGACGCCGTTTGAATGTTGAATCTCGAAGACCCTCTTGCATGAGGGACGCTCCTTCTGATGAAGATGTTGGCTCGCGAACGAGTAGCCCCGAACGTTCGCAGCGTCTTTGTCTGTGATGCTCGAAAATATTTATCGCGACTGAAACCGTTGCTTCAGTTAGTGACGTTACAGACCGGTGCCACAATAGCCCGACGGACTGCTGGCCAGCCTTGTTTCGTTTTCTGGTATTCTGGGCTCGTCCGCCTGACGGTCGATTCTGGATGACGCCGATCTACGCCTGAAGGTTCCCTGCTGGAGTGCTGTCAGCCAGTTCCCTGATCATGTCGTGAGTTGCTGCTTCGACGGCCTGCTCCCATTCGTCGGGCGCAAACTGGTCACTGTATTTTTTGTTTCTGAACGCAAAGTTGATCCCGCGCGAACTGTTGATCAAGGCGCCGAATCCGTTCGTGTCGAACCCGCCAGCCACTTCCGAAGCGCCCGCCCCCTGAGAACCGAAACCGGGCACCAGGAGTGGTGTTTTCGGCATCGCCGCCCGCAATTCCGTCAGTTCTGCGGGGTAGGTGGCTCCGACTACGGCGCCGATCGGTCCGTATCCGCAGTCACCGGTCGCTTCTACGTTGAAACTTTCAACAACGTCGGCAACGCGCTGATAGAGTTTCTGGCCGTCCGTTTTACGATCCTGGAAAGTGGCTGCGCCAGGGTTGCTCGTGCGGACGAGGACGTACAGCCCGGCGCCTCGTTCCGTCGCGACGCGAACGAATGGTTCGAGCGTGTCCTTGCCCAGATACGGATTCACAGTTAGAGCGTCCGCTGCCCAGATGGCAGCGTCAGGGTCGTGTCCAGCCAGATAGGCGTTTGCATAGGCCTCGGCCGTTGATCCGATGTCTCCGCGTTTGGCATCACAAATCACGATCAAACCGGCGTCTCGAGCCTTCCGCATCACCGTTTGAAGAGCCTGGCAGCCTGCTGGTCCAAACTGTTCAAAGAATGCTGCCTGAGGCTTCACGGCTGGAACCAGCGGCGCCACGATGTCGATGATTCGAGAACAGAATTCATCGAAGGCACTGGCTGCTGCGGCTGCCTCCGTTGATGTGCGATTACGGGCTGCAGCTACTATCGAATCCGGAAGCAGGTCAAGCCGCGGATCGAGCCCCACCAAAGCGGGAGTCTTTCGGTTGGCGATTGCTGCGTGCAGTCTGTCGGTGTAATGGTTCATGCCGCGGATTGTTACGGCGAAACGGCAGTGGGAAAAGCCACTCGAATGAGAGATCAGCGAACTTTGATTACTGCTGAGAATCTGCCTGAGCCAACAGGTAGTTGTAAGGCGGTTGTCCCAGAACCTGTTCCAGTTCGAAGTAAAGTCGCACGAGTTCAGGCACTGACGAAACGCCGACCTTTTCAAGCACGTTGTGACGGCGGGACTCGACCGTCCTCAGACTGATCGACAGGTCTTTCGCAATGACCTTATTGAGTTGCCCGTCGATGACTCCCAGCATGACGACGAGCTCTTCAGGCTTAAGCGTTTGAAACCGTTCAAGCAGATGCTTGTTGTGCTGGATCGCGGCTCGACGATCACTGTCCGTTGCCAGGGCTTCGATGATGGCTTTCCAGAGTTCGTCAGTGGAGCAGTTCTTTTCCAGAAGAGTGATGGCACCGTTGTGCATTGCCTGCACCGCATTGGAAACATTGGCGTAAGCTGAAATGATGATGACAGGGATTTCGAAGCCACGCTCACGCAGGGCAACCTGTAACTCAAGACCGGTCATGCCGTGCTCAATTCTGAGATCGGTAATGACGCATCCAGGCGCCACGCCGGAATAGGCCGCCAGAAAGTCCTCGGCACAGGAGTATGTCTCAACAGGAAGTCCACGAATGTCTACAAGAGCGGCGATCGATTCCCGCACCGCTTTATCGTCGTCGATGACGTAGACAGTTTGTTTGTCAAGTAACGGATCAGTCTGCATTCGCGTGTCTTCCTCCATCGACTCGCAACGTAAAAACAAACTCCATTCCGCCCGCCGGTAGCTGTTCAGCCCAGATAACTCCTCCATGATCTTCGACAAATGAGCGGCAGAGTGCCAGTCCGATGCCCAGGCCAGCCTGTCCAGTTGTGAAGAAACCTTCGAATAACTGTTCAGCGACGACGTTTTCTGGCAGTCCGGGACCGTTGTCACGCACCATGACGGTCACATAATCGCGTTCATCTTCGTCGCACGAGACTTCGACCGTTACCTCTCGATTATCCGAGGTGTGGACAGAAAGAGCCGTATAGGCGTTATTCAGTATGTTTGCAAAAGTCTGCTCAATCAAAACCCGGTCACAGTTGATGAATGGAAGATTTCTGTCTGGGCGAAGAATCGTCCGGATGCGGCTTGCATTTGCATGACCAGCCGTGAGTTCCATTGCGTCCCTGGCAATTGCTGTGATGTCACACGTCGTGCGTTCTGGAATCCCGTTTCTTGCGAACGCGAACATTCGCGTCGTAATTGCGTTCGCTCGGCGCGCTTCTAAAACCACTTTGTTGGCAACTTCACGAATCTTCGGAAGTCGCTTTGCACAGTCCGGGCGACTTAGAGATTCCGCACAGACATCTGCAAAAGTGCTGAGTGACCACAGCGGTTGACGGAGCTCATGAGCAATTCCGGCGACAAGCTGTCCCATCATTGTCAGACGTGAAACATGGGCGAGCTGTCGATCGTGCTCACGTTTTCGAATCTCATCCTTTTTCTGTTGAGTGATGTCTCGCACATGAAGCAGCACGGCCGGGTTACCGTGATAAGTGATCGTTGAAATGCGAACGCCAATGGGAATTGCTTTGCCGTCGCTTCGCAGACTGCGGGATTCGAATTCCGAAATGGCGCCAGTCGCCAGCGCGCCAGACCGGACCGAAACAACTGGTCGATCTTCGGGCGGAACGAGTGACAGCACATTCTTCCCAATCAACTCTCCGCGGGAAATTCTGTGCAGCTCGCAGGCCGCCTGGTTGGCATCCAGTACGATGCCGTCGGGTGTCTCGACGAAAATCGCGTCCGGAGAATGTTCAAACAGATATCGAAACTGCTCACTCGCATAAATTAGTTTGCGTTCAGTCTGTTTGAGCTGTGTTACGTCACGGATAATGGCGATTTGCTCGACAGTTGACGGCAACGGTAAGAATCGGATCTCAAATTCGCGGTGATCGTCCTGTCGCTCAACAGAAAATGGAATGGTCCTCTGTCGGTTCCCGGCGGCGACATGTTCAATCGCGTTGCGGATCTGGTCGGCATATTCGCAAGGGAGTAGTTGCCACAGTATCTGGTTGCAAGGCGTTTCAGAAAGACGCAGATATTTGGTGAGCCCGTTATCGCTGTAGCTTTCAAGAATTGCACCCCTGGAGGAAATGCGGAGCAGGGCGTCCGGGTGGCTTTCAAAAGCCGACTGCCGCTTTTCCGATTCGAACTGTGCAATCAAAGATTCGTCGAAGACTTGCTGGACGCATTCCTGACTCTGTACGAGCTGTTCGTGCGGAGTCTCGTCACTGATCGACGAGGGCGGTCGGACGGTGACCAGAGCCAGAGACTGGCCCTCCGACTCAAGCGACCGGCTGCTCAGTTCCAATGGTTGAAACTGGTCGAGGTCGGCTCTGCAACAAAGTGAGAGTCTCGTTGATTCGCCGGGCGGCGCGACAGCATCGAGCAGATCTACTGAAAGATCGCTGCTCGCAGACGTTGTAAAAAACTCATTCAGGGACAGATTGAGCAGGTCGTCACCTTGCTGGCCGGTCAGTTCCTCCGCGGCCTGATTAGTTGCGAGAATCGTAAGTGATTCCCGGTCAATCAGAAACGAGGCTTCCGGCATTGTCTGCAGGAGTTGCCATGCCAGCCCGTTGCGGACAACTCCTGAAAGATGTGAGGACGTGGGCATCTGTCTGGCCTGTCAAAGCGACCGTGTTCGCTCAGCTCTTTTTCTTCTTTTTGTTCTTTTTCTTTTTCACGCCGTCTTTCGAACTGACTTTGGCGTCAGTTTCGGTCTTCTTTAGAGGCTTTTCCTTAGTGCCCGCTTTTGGGACCGGCTTCTTCTTTTCGAAAATATTGTCCCATCCTTCCGTGAACTTTTTGGATGCTCCGGTGTGGACTGTGTACCCCGTCATGACTTGATCCTGTTGCTTGCTGAGATTGCTCTGGTGAAACTTATTGAACTGATCTACTTCGCTGAATCAGGGATTGAGATCAGCCGCGCTGTCCGGTCATTCGACGTGACAACGACTTTCGAACCATCTGGTGCATAATTCACCGAGTAACTGACGACACCCAGATCACTTTCCAGAAGCGGTTGGCCACTCGCGACATCCCAGATTCGCAGAGAACCAGAATACCCGATTGACGCCAATCGAGAACCCGCAGGATTGAACTGTGTTCGATAGATGTCGTCGGAGTGTCCGGGCAACACAGCTGTCGGTTCACTGGAACTGGTTGACCAGAGATAAATAGTTCGTTCAGAGCCAAGGCCCATCCCTGCGGCGGCGATTTGACTGTCGTCCGGGCTGAACGCCACGGTGTAAACGGCGTGCGTTGGACCGGTGAACTGTCTGATTTCGCGACCGTCGTCAACGTTCAGGATTCGCACCGTGTTGTCTGCTCCGGCGATGGCAATCTGTTTTCCGTCCGTTGAAAAATCCAGTCCGTAGACGGCAGCCGGGAACGTCGCGAGCGTCTTGATTACTTTGCCGGTTTCGAGATTCCAGATTCGAATAGTCTTATCCGCAGACCCGGTCACCAGCGTTTCTCCGTCCGGGCTGAACACGACGGAGTAGACATCCTGCGAGTGTCCTGAGAGTCTGTTCTTTTCCTTCGGCGATGCGATCGACCATTGCCGAAGTGTCATGTCGGCACTGCTGCTTTGCAGTGTCTGGCTGTCGGGTGCCCAGGCCATGTCTCCAATCAGTCCGGTATGGCCTCGCAGAAGCTGCGACGCATCGCGGGCAGGCGGTTCGGCGGGCTGAGGATTCAACGGCGTTGGGTCGAAACACTGAAGCGTGTTGTCAGAAAGTGCAGCCACCAGTCGCGACGAATCGGGGCTGTAGCTGACTCGGTGAGCTTCAACAGGAACGTTCAACCGGAAGTGACCGGACGAGTTGCCAACGTTCCACGTGCGGACTGTTTTATCGCTTCCGCCAGCGGCGATCTGTCGGTTGTCCGCGCTCAGGCTCACGCACAGAGCTCCACCTTCCAGTCCTGAAAAACTGCGGATGGGCGAGCTGTTCGAGGCGTTCCACAGTTTGACCGTTCCATCTGCTCCGGCGGTCGCATATTGAGAGCCGTTTGACGCAATCGATAAATCATTGACGCGTCCGTCGTCAGCTCGATGGACAACTTGAGCAACGATTGTCTCAACAAGCACATTTCCATCAGCGTGGGCAGTGACGATGGACTTATTGTCATTTTGAAAAGCCACGTCGATAATCGGATTACTTTTGTCGTCAAATGATTGAGCCACCGCCTGAGCTTTCAGATCCCACAGTCGAGCGACGCCGTCCGTCGAGGTCGAAGCCAGCTGTGTTCCGGCAATGTTGAACGCAACTCTTCGGACAGGCGTCGTGTGGCCGCTGAGGATTCCCGTCTGCTCAAGACTTTTTGCGTCAACGGTGACGATCGCTCCTGACGCAAGTCCGACCGCGAAAGTTGAGTTATCAGAGGAGATCACGATTGCCGTTACGGCGGTGTCAAAATCGACACCGCGTTCGGTCTTTTCCGTCGACGAGTCGCGAATCCAAAGTCGCTGGTCGTCTCCTGCAAATAAGAAGTGAGAGCCGTCGGATGTCGTGGCCACGGCTCTAACAGATTTCGGGCGTTTGCTCAGTGAACGGAATCGGGATGGCTGGGCCAAAGCATGGGCCAGAACGTCGCCGCGTTCGGTGCCGACAATGACGTCCTTCCCATCGGCAGAGAACAGAACTGCGGTCAGGGGAGATTTCGCGGGCGTGGTCTCAAGAACAGACTTACCCGTTGACACGTCGAAAACTCTGACAACCTGATCCGAGTCCAGAGTCGCAACCTGACTTCCCGCCCGGTTAAACGAGACTCCGGTGATCGATCCGGCATGGCCTTCAAGAGTGTGAACGACTGCGCCGTCAGCCCGCTTGAGGATTTTCCCAGCCCCGTCTTCACCCACAACAGCGATCAACGCCCCGTTTGGAGCAATAGCGACTGCGGTAGCCGCTTTTGAAAGTCCGTCGAATTTCAAGGTCTGAGGAATCGTGGTCGGCCAGCGGCGAACGTAGCCGTCCTCACCGCAACTGAAGATCGACTGGTTGTTCGGTGTAAAACCTAAACCCGTTACCTCACCGTCGTGCGCGAGCAGACGTTCTGTTTCTGAAGAACCGTCATTGGCGAGGCTCACCACAATGATGGAGCCATCAACGCAACCTGCCGCCAGTTGCCGATTGTCATTTCGCCAGGCAATTCGGGAGATTGCTCGACCGATGGCGATCTCTCTTGTCGACGCAGGTCGAGCCGGCGGTGTGTCCGATGAGGCCGCTCCGCTGCTGGCGTTCTGCCAGACTCGGATCAGTCCTTTGTCGTCGCCCGTCGCGGTCAAAGATCCATCTTTCGAAGCAGCCATCGCCGTGACCGCCGTGTCATGGACGTTGATCGTCGAAATCGAATCGCTGTTCGGCACGTCCCACAAGCGAATCGTACGGTCACTGCCCCCCGATGCGATCAGTTTTCCGTCCGGAGAAACGTCAACGGTCAGGACAATTCCGGTGTGACCTTCCATCGTCCGCAGCGTCGACTGAGTGGCGACATCCCACAATTTCAGGGTTTGATCAAAGCTGGCAGTGACGAGCGACTTGCCGTCCGGCAGGAACTTTGCGTCGTAGACAACTTCCTGGTGACCTTTGAATTCGACCGGTGCCTGAGCATGGCAGTCGCCGGCGACGAACACAGCTGAGAGCAGACAAGCAATGACGACCGAGAACCCGCCGCGTGGTCGCCGCATCGCAGTGCGAAAGTATTGTGGCGACCAGAATTCTTGCTGGCGTCCATCATCAAACATGACCAACTCCTTTTCGCAATCAGTGGCGAAGATCGGGTTTCGATCGCTCGTTCACAGCGTCATTTGCTGTCAATCGTGCAGGACACGGCGATGATTGGTCTGGCCGATTGTCGATCGGCCCCTGATTCTAAGATCGGCGCTGAATCGGCCCCTGGCCGCCGGGAGCTTTCGGCTTCCGTTTCGGCGTGGGGGCTGGCTTGCCGAGAATTCGCTCGATCGCATCCAGCAGAACGTCCATCGCGAAAGGTTTGCGAATGTAATCGTCGACGCCGAGCATTTCCGCGTACGCCTTGTGACGTCCACCCTCGTTCGCCGTGACCATGATGACCTTTGGCCGAGTTTCGTCGGGCATTTCCTTGAGAAACTCAAGAACCGGAAATCCGCCCATCTTTGGCATCATCATGTCGGTGATGACGAGTTCCGGGCCGAAGGATTCGATCTGCCGTCGACCGTCCTGTCCGTTATTTGCCACAGCCAGCGTGTAGCCAGCAGCTTCGAGCACTCGCTGAAGTGTCGTGGAGATCTCGCGGTCGTCTTCGATCAGTACAATCTTTGTCTGGTCGGCCATGCGAAGTCCTGCTGCATGTGAAAGTTCAACGGCCACCGGCTCAAACATGCGCCGACGGCAGAGCCCGGAATGGTACTGCAATCAAGTCGGCAACATCCAGTACAGCGAGCAGTCTGCCGCCAGTCGAGGAGCGGTTCTGCAACCGGAACTTGCCGATCCTGACGATTCGGTCATTTGAGTTTTTTCAGGACTTCTGGAATCAATTGAGACAGGCGCTCTCCTCCGATCGCGGCGACTTTCAGAATCTTCGGAAGATCAACCGGTTCGAGCGAATCCGGCAGGCACATGTCGGTAACGATTGAGATTCCCAGCGTCCGCAGCCCGGCATGTTTGGCGACGATACATTCGGGAACGGTCGACATCCCGACACAGTCCGCTCCAATCAGCCTCAGCATGCGGTATTCGGCGCGAGTTTCCAGATTCGGCCCGGCGACCGCGACAAACACTCCCTGCTGAGTTTTCAGGCCAAGCTCCAGAGCAGTTGTTCTGGCCAGCCCGATTAAGCCACGGTCGTACGGCTCGCACATATCCGGGAAGCGAGTGCCCAGGTTGTCATCGTTCACGCCGATCAGCGGGTTGTCACCGAGCAGGTTGATGTGATCTTCGATGATCATCAGGTCGCCGAGCTCGTGCTGAGGATTCATCCCTCCGGCAGCGTTGGTGACGATCAGGATTTCGATCCCCAGAGCCTTCATGACGCGAACCGGGAACGTCACCTGCTGCATCGAGTAACCTTCGTAGTAATGGAAGCGGCCTTCCATCGCGACGATCGAAACTCCGGCAAGATTTCCACAAACCAGTTGCCCGGCATGTGACTCTACCGTCGATGTCGGAAAATGAGGAATGTCGCCATACGGAATGACGGCTTCCTGCTCGATCTGGCTGGCGAGTCCGCCAAGTCCCGTCCCAAGGATTAGCCCGACACGCGGCTCGCCTTTCCAGGTTTCGCGAATCGAAGCGGCAGCTTCATCAATCTTTACGGCAAGTCCAAGCACGAGTGTTCTCCGACAGAATTTCGCTGACTCCTCAAACGATTCGAACCAGCCACTCCGAATTGCAGGTTGTGGCTGGCTGACTGTAGCCGGGAAGAGTATCGAAGTGTGCCGCCGATTGCCTGCCAGAAAACAGGCTGGAGCCTGTTCCAGCCTGCGTCGAAAATCACGGCCTTGCCGCAGCCAGCGAACGAGCTTTCCAGACTGGAATACTCGAAATGGCGTAGAGCGTTCCGGACGCAATACACGTCGCGCCAACAGAACGGAACAGCCAGTCATAGCCAAAGCGAAACGCGACATAACCAAGTATCGGCGCGCCGGCGATCATGCCAAGGTCAAGCACCATCAGCGACAAAGCCGAACCCGCGCCACGAACTTCCGACGGAAACGTATGCAGGAACAGGGACGTCGCCGTGTGAAACATCAGCGAGTGACCGGTGCCGCAGAGCAGGGCGGGGGCGGCAAGTCTCCAGGGATGTTCGGCATCGACCCACGGAAACAGGAACATCCCCGAGCCCATAACCACGCAACCAACAAGCAGCATCTTTCGACGGCCCAAACGATCGGGAATCTTACGGGACGAAATCCGAACGGTCAGTCCCCAGCCGGCATAGCAGATAAAAAAGAGCCCCATTTCGGAAACTCCAGGAATGGAGATACCGACCTCGTCGATGAACTTTGCCAGGAAAACGAACGGAATGGTCATGCACAGGCCAAACGTTGCGACGACCAGCACAATCATACCCGGCCAGCAACGCACAACGGTCCTGAAAAAATCAGTCAGTCGTGAGGTCGACTGACGGATTTCGGTGGGGGGCGGTTCGAGAAAGAATAACAGCAGCGTGGGAATACCCAGCGAAGCAACTGCCACGGTGAACAGCGTCTGAAAGTTTTCGGCGCTGCGGGTTTCTCCAAGAATCAAATCTCCCAGCACCGGCCCGAAAATCATCCCGACAAAGCCTCCGACGCCAAGAATTCCAATGGCTTCGGTGCGACGCTCTGGCGGTGCATGGTGAGTGATATAGGCAAGGCTGCTGGAAAAAACGAAAGCGGCCCCGAGAATCAGCAGCGACCGGCAGAAGTAAATGCCGAAGCCGAGTTCCGTGAGACCGAGATTCGCTGCCGCTCCGATTCCAAAGATGACATAACCGAGAAGCCAGACATTGCGAGCGCCGATTCGGTCAATGCACTGCCCGATCCACGGTCGAAGAAAGAGGCCGACGACTGAGCCGGCTCCCATAATGAACCCGACCTGCTCGACGTCCCCGCCCAGAAAGCTGATCCATCGCGCGTAGTGGGCCATCAGCGTGTTCGCCAGAACGAAACCAATCTGACTGAAAAACGCACACGCGAAGGATCGATCGTAAAGCCGACTCACTGGGCAGGAGTTTCTGAAAGCGGGAAGGTCTGCAGACTGTAGGGGGCGTCTTGACGCACCCTACGGACAATTGAGGTTAGTCTTTCTTGTTCTCGGCGGCCCATTTGATACCGCGAGCCAGAGTTTTCAGGAAGACGGCGTCTTCGAACGTTTCGACCGAGTGGCCGTACGTCGTGCCGAAGACACGAGCTTTGCCGTACCGGTTCGTCCAGAAAACCGGGTTCAGTGATTGATTCTTTTCACTGATCGACGTCGCGAGAATCTCGGTGTTCGGCCAGACTTTTTCGATAATGTAAAGCTCGTCTTTCGCGGACTTATAGTCGTTCGGAAAATCCTTCATGATCGGATGATCTTTGGCGACAACCTTGACGGGGTAATTGGCCTGGTGGTCGTGACGCTTGCTGGTGACGCCGAGAAACTCGCGCCAGTCATCGATGTCGGCAGCTCGGTAAGTGTGCATGGCGCAATGAATGACGACCGCGTTGACTCCGGCCTTGTGCGGGCCGGTGATCTTCCGGATGTAAGCCGGGTCGCTCGTGTTGGCGAAACATTCGTTATGAACAACGACGTCGTAGCCGTAAGCCCACTCCGGATTTTCGTAGAGTGGGATTTCGGCGGTCGTGCCCTTTCCACCTTCATTGATGACCTTCCACTCGGCAGTGATGCCCTGATCCTTCAGTGCCTTCTGCATGGCCTTGGTCTGGAAGTCGTAATCGTGACAGCAGCCGCCGGTGATCAGCAGGATTTTGATCGGTGCCTCGTCGGCCTGGACGTCGGCGAGCAATGTCAGGCAAACGGCGAGAGCGGCAAGCGTCGTCGGCAGAATTTTCATGGTGCAACTTTCTCGGAGGGAATGCGGCAGGATCATGGGCTCTTCACTAAATTGAGAAGAGCGGACAATCGACACAACAGCTCGTCAAAGTGTTTCGTCAGAAGTTTCCAACTGCAAGACACTCGTTGGCGGTCGGCTGAGGTCGTGCAAAAGGCGGCGGCGTGGCACGATTGCAACCGCCTGTAGGCTTTCCAACAATACCGTTCCTTTCGACCCCAGAAACTCCGAACGCAGAAGATTGAGTGAACCATGAGCGACCTTCAGGACCTGACGAGAAAACTACAACGTCAGAGTGATTCGAAAATTGTAATGCTGGTGGCCGATGGCCTCGGCGGATTGCCGATAGAAGCTGGCGGCGGGACCGAGCTGGAAACCGCGAAGACTCCCAATATGGACGCTCTGGCCAAAGCCGGAACGCTCGGACTGAGTACACCGGTTCTGCCAGGAATCGCTCCGGGCAGTGGACCGGGACATCTCGGACTGTTCGGATATGACCCGCTCGAATATCAGATTGGTCGCGGAGTTCTGGAAGCCTTGGGAATCGACTTCGAACTCGGCCCGAACGACGTCGCGATTAGAGGTAACTTCTGCACGCTCGACGCCGACGGAAACATCACCGATCGCCGAGCCGGTCGTGTTGGCTCTGAAATTGCTTCGAAGCTATGCGAAAAACTCGACAAGATCGAAATTCCTGGCGTCGAAGTCTTTGTTCAGCACGTTAAAGAGTACCGTCTGGTGATTGTTTTCCGAGGCGAAGGTCTTGGCGGAAACGTCAATGACACCGATCCTCAGAAAACTGGCGTGCCACCGCTGGAGCCGGTCGGAGCGGACGAGCCGTCGCAAAAAACCGCCGAAATCGCCAAACAGTTTCTGGCTCAGGCTCGCGAGATTCTGAAAGACGATCTGCCGGCCAATCTGCTCACCATGCGAGGCATCGATAAAATGCCAGCCGTGCCGACATATAAAGAGGTCTACGGTCTGCGGGCCGCGGCTATCGCCGTTTACCCGATGTACCGAGGCCTCGCCCGACTGGTCAGCATGGAAATTCTCGACGCCGGCCAGACGCTCGATGATCAGATGAACCGTTTGAAGGCAGCCTGGGACGACTATGACTTCTTCTTCGTCCACTTCAAATACACCGATTCAACGGGCGAAGACGGCAATTTTCCAGCCAAAGTTCAGCGAACCGAAGAGCTGGACGCGATTATTCCGCGCATCACGGAACTCAACCCGGACGTGTTGATCGTCACGGGCGACCACAGCACGCCCGCGAGAATGAAGTCACACAGCTGGCACCCGGTGCCGGTTCTGTTGTCGTCGGACCTTTGCCGTCCGGACCGCTGCGAAGTCTTCGGCGAATCGGAATGCATCATGGGTGGGCTCGGGCAGTTCCCGGCGAAGTACCTGATGGGTTTTGCTATGGCGCACGCTGGGCGGCTCGAAAAATTCGGAGCTTAACGGTTATTCGAATCCGCTCAGTCCTTGAGCATTCGGCACGACCGCTGAAAACTGGCCGGTGATCTGTAGATCGTCGGCCAGTTTTTTCGTTTGACGAGTAAGTTCATAAAGACTTGGCCGGATTCGGGTATAGCGTGCTGTGAAAATCGTTTTGTCACGTCTTCTGACGATCGAAACAGGTCATCTTTGAGACCCGATCTGTAGATTCATCCGCAGCCGTGGTACGGTGAAGTTGACCGATGCGACCAGATGCAAACCGTCTGGGCGGGTTACCGCAAACTGGATTGTTCAAACTTGAGGCACCTGGCCTTCAAATCTAGCATTGCTCTCGTTCGTGAATGTTCCAGATTGTTCTTTTGAACTCGGCATGCGCGTTGCTGATCCTTCGCGATGACGTGTCACACCAAGCTGATTCTTCCGTTAGTTGATTTTCTTTTGCTGACGGCTGCTTGTCGTTTTTCTACTTTTCTCTGTTTTCACAATTGCCAGTTAGAGAGGGTTTCAACGATGGATGAGTCGAAGCTCTACGGAGAGTTGACCCCCAGCGGAGGCGGAGATCCGATACCTCTGTTGAAACGGAAGCTGCTGATCGGGCGTCGCCCGAGTTGCGACATCACTTTGCGATTTGCAAACGTTTCTTCACACCACTGCGAACTCGAACTGATCAACGGGTACTGGTTCGTTCGAGACCTCGGAAGTGCCAACGGAATCAAAGTGAACGATTCCCGCTGCGATCAGAAATGGGTGTTTCCTGGCGACACATTGACCGTCGCCAAACATCGGTACGAGATGAACTACCAGGCCCTGGGGGATCGTCCTGAAGAGGAAGAGGACAATCCGTTCGCTAAGAGCCTCCTTGAGAAAGCTGGTCTGGCCGGCGGCGGTCGGCGAAAGCGAATTCCGGAACCGATCGACGCTCCAAAAGCTAAAACCGATGACGACGTCGCGATGGAATGGCTGATGGGAGACCACTGAGCAACCGGCTCAAACACTCGCACGGAATTCAACAAGGCCCGGCAGGAACGATTCCTGTCGGGCCTTTGCCGATTGATTCACGAATCATTCGCAGGCTGAAACAGGTTTTCAGATTCCCAGGTCGCGGCAGATGTCTTCGACTTTTGACTCCAGACCGTAGACCGTGGTGCGCAGCCGTTCGACTTCGTCTTTCAGTTCCTGATTCTGACTTCGCAACTCGGAAATCTGAGTTTCCAGTGCGTTTACTTTGTCGTCATCGAGTGACGGTGAGACGCTGTTCGGAGCAGCCATGACTGGAGCCGCCGTCGAAGTTACGACCGGAGCCGACGACGGTTCGGCGGGCATCGCTGTCATGCCACCGCGATTCTCGTTTGACCGGTAAAACGCATGGTCAACTTCGACACCTCGACGCTCCAGCGAACCACTGGCCTGAATGTAGCCACGAGTGAGCAGGTCACTCAGCTCGCTTCGCAGCAGTTCGAGAGACTCGATAGGAACCATGCGGCTGGCCCGACCGCGTAGTTCCCCTAAGGTCTGCCGACCTCGACAAAGCAACTCACCAAGAATTGCGATTTGCGGCTCAGAGAATTCGTATCGTTTCCGCACGTAATGCCGATACCTTAGCGACCGACCGCTGTCCGGATGCAGCACCCCGACCAGCCCCAGCTCTTTGAGTTGATCAAGAGTTTCTTCGACCGCGTCCTCATCGTAGTCGACGACCGGCGACCGATTGCTCTTCTGATTGCATCCGGTCATGACTGCTTTGAGCGTCAACGGGTAATATTCCGGCGTCGTCAGCCCTTTTTCGATCAGCACGCCCAGCACACGCCTTTGTCGCGAAGAAAGCTCTCGAACTTCCGGCCGCTCGTCATTTTCAAACTCGTCGATCATCAACCGCTCCGTGGTTTTAGTTTCGAATATAGAAACACGGAACGCTGAGTTCGCTGAGGACTCGCAAAGACAAGGAGAGTTTTCTCCGTTACCTCCGCGCTTTTTATCTCTGCGCTCTCTGCGTTCAAACTATCAGTCAGCCGGTATTTTTTGAGCAATTGCCGATGTTTATCGACTCAGCCGCCGCTCGCAAAGTCAGACTTCGTCACCCTGGATCGTCACCACCAGCCGTCGGGAACCGCCACGATCGCGATGCTCGCAAAGATAGATGCCCTGCCACGTTCCCAGGCAAAGCCGACCGTCGCTGATCGGGATCGTCACCGAACTGCCGATCATCGAACTCTTCACATGAGCCGGCATGTCGTCTGGCCCTTCCAGCGTATGCCGATAATCAAAGTCTTCCCGAGCGATCTCGTTAAACGCCAGTTCCAGATCCAGTGGCACGTCTGGATCAGCATTCTCATTGATCGAAATTGACGCCGACGTGTGCATGATAAAAACATGCATCAGCCCAATCCTAATTCGAGACAACTCCGGAACGGCATCGACGACTTGCTGCGTCACAATGTGAAACCCTCGCCGAACGGCCGGCAACCGAATTTCATGCTGAAACCACGCCACGTTACTGCCTCCAGTCTGCACGCTTGATCCACATCGAAAACGCCCTTAATTCCTGATGCAGGGTTTTGAACAGGAGACCAGACGACAACGGAGAGGACCGAGAGAAGTTCTGCACGGCAACTCTGCGCTCTTGTTTTCTTCGGTTCGGACATTACTCGCGAGCCGATGGAAACAGCTCCGAGGTTGTACGCGTCGCAGGAATCATGGCGAGGCGAACTCGGGAAGTGAAGGGGTTGCCTCGCGGCAGGCTCCGTTTGGCGTGCGATTTTTTACGGATCTGATACAACGCCGGGCGTGGATGGGTGGATGAGATCAGCCGGGACTGTCCTGACCGGGTCAGTCTTGCGGATGAGACTTGTTACTGCCCACTTATGACCAATCGCGACTCGAATTTTGCCTGCCGAGGATAGACGTGTCTGACCAGCCTGCAACTATCATTTACACGCATACTGACGAAGCTCCCGCCCTGGCGACGTACTCATTGCTGCCGATTATTCGCGGATTTGCGAAGACGGCGGGGATTGCTGTCGAGACTCGGGATATTTCCCTGGCTGGTCGAATTCTCGCCAGTTTCCCTGAGCGATTGACGGACGGACAGCGGCATGCGGACGCGTTGGCAGAACTCGGCGAACTGGTCAAGAAGGCAACAGCCAACATCATCAAGCTTCCGAATATCAGCGCGTCGATTCCGCAGCTCACGGCCGCAATTAAAGAGTTGCAGGAACACGGCTACAACGTCCCGGATTTCCCCGGCGAGCCATCGACGGACGCGGAAAAGGAAATTCGCGGTCGGTACGCAAAAGTGCTCGGCAGCGCGGTGAACCCGGTGCTGCGGGAAGGGAACTCTGATCGGCGTGTCGCCGGGCCGGTCAAAGACTTTGCGAAGAAGAATCCGCACTCGATGGGAGCCTGGAGTTCCGACTCGAAGACGCACGTTGCCTCAATGAGCGACAGAGACTTTTGCGGCAGTGAGCAGTCGCATGTCATGTCCGAGGCCGACGCGGTGCGGATCGAGCTTGTCGGCGAGGACGGCGGCGTGACCGTTCTGAAGGACATGCTGGCTCTGCAGGCTGACGAAGTCATTGACTCTTCCGTGATGAGTCGCAAGGCGCTGCGGGAATTCCTCGCTCAGGAAATCGCTGATGCCAAAGTGAATGGTGTTCTGCTGTCGGTACATCTCAAAGCGACAATGATGAAGGTGTCGGACCCGATCATTTTCGGCCACGCCGTCAGCGTCTTCTTTACCGACGTTTTCGAGAAACATGCTGCGGTGTTCGACGAAATCGGCGTCAACCCCAACAACGGACTCGGCGACCTGCTGGCGCGCGTCGAGAACCTGCCGGATGACCAGAAGGCTGAAATCAAAGCCGACATTGATGCGGCTTTTGAGGCTGGGCCGAGCCTCGCAATGGTCGATTCGGACAAGGGAATTACCAACCTGCATGTTCCAAGCGACGTGATCATTGATGCGTCCATGCCGGCGGCCATTCGAACGTCCGGGCAAATGTGGGGGCCTGATGGCAAACTCAAAGACATGAAAGCCATCATTCCGGACCGCTGCTACGCTGGCGTCTACCAGGCAACGATCGACTTCTGCAAGGAAAACGGAGCGTTCGATCCAACGACGATGGGCAGCGTCGCCAACGTTGGATTGATGGCTCAGAAGGCCGAAGAGTACGGCTCGCACGACAAGACCTTCGAGATCCCTGCCGCGGGAACCGTGCGAGTGGTCACAGCTTCCGGGCAGACCTTGATGCAGCACAAGGTCGAAGAGGGCGACATCTGGCGAATGTGTCAGACGAAGGACGCTCCAATCCGCGACTGGGTCCGACTTGCCGTCAGCCGGGCACGGGCGACTGGTTCGCCAGCTGTTTTCTGGCTGGACAGCGGACGGGCTCATGATGCAAGTCTCATCGAAAAGGTCAACAAGTATCTGCCGGACCACGACACCGAAGGACTCGATATTCAGATCATGGCTCCGGTCGATGCGACAAAACACGCCTGTACCCGAGCAAAGAACGGCGACGACACGATTTCTGTCACCGGCAACGTTCTACGGGATTACCTGACGGACCTGTTCCCGATTCTGGAACTCGGCACCAGTGCAAAAATGCTGTCCATAGTGCCGCTGCTGGCTGGCGGTGGTCTGTTCGAAACCGGAGCGGGTGGCTCGGCACCAAAGCACGTTCAGCAGTTTGTCGAGGAAGGTCACCTGCGCTGGGATTCGCTCGGTGAATTCCTCGCTCTAGCCGTTTCTCTGGAAGAACTCGGCCATCAAACCGGTAATCAGAAGGCTCTGGTTCTCGCCTCGACGTTGAACACGGCGACCGGAAGATTCCTCGACGAAAACAAGTCACCATCACGGAAGGTCAACGAACTCGACAACCGAGGCAGCCACTTCTACCTCGCGATGTACTGGGCTGAAGCATTGGCTGCACAAACCGATGACGCCGAACTTCAGAAGCAGTTCGCAGCCCTGGCGAGCGAACTTGCCGGCAACGAAGCCACAATCGTCCAGGAACTGAACGACGCGCAGGGGAAGCCGGTCGACATCGGCGGCTACTACCACCCCGCCCCAGAGAAGGCTGAAGCTTCCATGCGAGCCAGCCAGACCTTCAACGCGGCGCTGGTTTCATTTCTCGATCGGTAGAGGCTGCTGCCTGCGGGGCTCTTGGTTTTCCCGTTCAATGCCGGACCGGATGAAATCGGATTCTTCAGCAAACTCACGGCATGGGATACGGATCGGCGAAGGAGCCGAATGCGCCGAGGCCGCCGTCGACTTCGAGATCCGTCGCGGTGACGAATGACGCGGCAGGGCTGCTGAGCCACAGGACGGCGGCGGCAACTTCTTCCGGCTTTCCAATCCGGCCAAGTGGATGTCGATTGGCGAGTTCTTTCTCGCCGCCCTGCGCTTCCAGGCTCGCTCGGACAAGCGGCGTGTCGATTGCTCCGGGCGAAATAGAGACGACTCGGATCCCTTCCCGAGCATATTCGACTCCCCATTGTCGGGCCTGATGAAGGTTTGCCGCTTTGATCGGGCCGTACGTTGGAACCTGTCTTGCAGTTCGGTGAGCCTGCCCGCTGGACATGTTCACAATGACGCCGCTGCGTTGCTGCTTCATGACTCGCACGGCGTGTTTAGCCAGAAATGTGTAGCCCGACAAATTGATACCGAGCATTTTGTTCCACAGCTCAGCCGGCAGTTCGTCGAGAGGCACGTAAGATGATGGTGGCTGGATGGCTGCGTTATTGACGAGAATGTCCAGCCCGCCGTACTGCTCGACCGTGAACGAAACCGCGTTCTGACAGTCTGATTCGACGGACGTGTCACCTCGTACAAAGTCGATGTTTTCGCCCATCGTTGCTGCCGAAGTTTCGTCGACGTCCAGGCAGACGACGTTGGCGCCGGATTGGGCAAAGGCTTCACAAATGGCTCGGCCAATACCGTTGGCTCCGCCGCTGACCAGCACGACTCGACCGGCATTATCGTGACTGACAGAACCCTTTGGGCGAACGTTGGACATGATCAAAATTCTCAGCTGAAATGTTGCGTTATCTGAATGGCCAGGCCGTTTGGCATCCCGGAATGGTTGAATTTTCAAATGTTAGCCGGGTCGAATCCTGAAGCAATCTGGTGGATGAACTCCATAACCTGTCTGCGGCACGGCGAGTTTTGAGACCTCTGAAGGGATGAATATTTCCGCTGCGCGTCCGCAAACCCACCATATTCGTTGCTCAGAGATGTCGTTAAGTGTCCGGCTGCGGAAATTTCGCTCAGTCGTCGATGCCTATTGTGCTCTCAAAGACCGTCGCTACAATCCTCGGCGATAGCAGCGTTTAAGTTCGAACTCGTTGTTGCGAATATTGCTGCACAAGTTTCTTGAGGAAGTGAAGTAATGGCTGAAGGTACGATCAAAAAGTTGACTGAAAAGGGCTTCGGATTCATCGACACGGGTGGAGGGAACGATATGTTCTTCCACATGTCGAACCTCGAAGATGTCCAGTTCGAGCAGTTGTACGAAGGACAAAAGGTTTCCTACACCGCTGGGCACGGACCAAAGGGACCACGAGCAGAAAATGTTCGCCCTGTCTAATCGCTGAAAGCGTTGAAATTCTGAAAGCCGGTGAGCATTTGCTTGCCGGCTTTCTTTATTGGCCAGATTGCCGGAATTGTCGAATGCGCTGTCGAGCGGTCCCGGTCGCCACTTCTCGCTGGCCGTAGCGATTCTCTTGAAAGTTTTGCGGAGCGCTACGACCGTCCTCAGCTGAATACAGTACGCGCCGGTTTCCTCACAACGCAGAGAACTCATCATGACGAAGCGAACAATTCAAGTTGCCATCAATGGAACCGGGTTCGCAGCTGATTACACGGCTAAGACCTACGGAATGATTCCGCATCGGAATGGTGTTGAGATCAGGCTTGCTGGAGTCGTTTCCGGACGACGTGTAAACGCCGAGAAGTTTGCGGCGTCACACAATGTTTCGGCGGTGTTTGAGTCTCATGCAGAGATGCTCGAAGCAGTCAAACCAACGATCGACAACATCTGCTGTGCAAACTTTGCTCACGGTCCTTACACGATGGAAGCTGCTCGAAGGGGGGTGCCCGTTATTGTCCTCGAAAAGCCGCCGGTCATCTGGCCTGGTTACTCAGAGGGACGACAGGCTGATGCCGCGACCAGAAAGCGCGAATCGATGGCGTACCTCGCCGAAGTCTTTGACGTTGTTCGTGAATCTGGATCGAAACTGCTCTACGCCGAAGACTTTGTCTACTTCGACGGGATGAAGGGAATCGTGGAACTGCTCTCGGAAGCTCGAAAGTCGGGCAAAGGCAAAGTGCTTTATCAACGAGGAGTGTGTGCTCACCAGGGGTCGCACGCGCCCGCCTATGACACTCCCTCTAAATCTGGCGGTGGAGCACTGTTCAATAAAGCCTGCCATCCGCTGGGGCCGGCACTTTACCTCAAGCAGGTTGAGGGAATTCTGGCAAATGGAAAGCCGATTCGACCGGTTTCGGTTTCAGCGGCGGCCATGCAGGTTCTGAAGCATCAACCCGAGTCCAGCGGTGAGTTCTTTCGCGTAATGCAGAACGTCGACGACTTCGGGCGACTGACGGTCGTGTTTGAGGATCAGACGATCGCGGAAGTTATCGGACATGACCTGAGTATCAGCGGAATCCGTAATGAGTTCTCGGTGATTACTGACTTCGCTCAGTACGATCTGCGGGTGAATCCGAACAACGAAAACGAGCTCTTCATGCCGCAGTCTCAACATGCCGGCAATCTGCTGGTTCGTGAGAAGTTGCCGACCGTGCAGGGAACGAGTTTTCCTCGACCGAATCAGTTCTACTCACATGGCTACGTCGGCGAGATGAACGACGCCGTTGCGTGTGCCTTGAACGAAGATCAGTTTCCTCAGTCGGGAGCGTTGATCGCCTGGGACACGATGGCCATCCTGATGGCGGGTTATGAAAGCTCTGACCAGGCTGGAGCGGCGGTCGACATTACCGAATACACAACCAGCGGTCGGCAGTTTGGCAGTCAGGAAATCCCGAACCCGACATTGTTCGGAAGCGTTTTCCAACGAGTCTGAAGGCACGATCAGTCGGTTACCGGATTCGCGGGTTCATCCAGTCGTTTGAGATTTCCAGCTTCACTGTGCGTTACTGTGAAAAGTCCGGGGCACATGATGGTCTGGTCGGACAGGAATCGGTTAGCTTCGTCGGGCAGTTTGGGTTCACAGAGTTCGCTCAATTAAGGCATTATGACAATGGCATCTTACCTATCGGTGGTCATTTTTCTTGTCGGAGTGTTGACATGCTCACACGTCGATGCGGCGACGCAGCCCAACATCGTCTTCATCTTTACCGACGATCACGCCTGCCAGTCGATCGGGGCGTACGGCTCGAAGATCAACAGGACGCCGAACATCGATCGCATCGCGAATGAAGGGGCCGTCTTCCTGAATTCGTTCTGTGCGAATTCAATCTGCGGGCCGAGCCGAGCATGCGTGCTCACTGGAAAACACAGTCACAAGAACGGGTTCTACTCAAACGGTCGAGGCCCGTTTGATGGTTCGCAATTCACGTTTCCTAAGGTTCTGCAGAAGGCGGGTTATCAGACGGCGATGATCGGCAAGTGGCATCTCAATTCCGATCCGACTGGGTTCGATCACTGGGAAATCCTGCCGGGGCAGGGGGCTTACTACAATCCACAGTTCATCGGCAAGGACGGACGGCGGCAGATTGAAGGTTACTGCACGACAATCACGACGGACCTGGCTCTGGACTGGCTGGAAAAGCGTGAGGCCGACAAGCCATTCCTGCTGATGTGCCAGCACAAGGCTCCGCATCGCACGTGGGCTCCGGAGCTGAAGCATCTCAACAATTACGAAGACGTCGACATTCCTGAACCGGCGACACTGTTCGATGCGTGGGACAATCGCAGCGAGACGCTTGCCGGAAACGCCATGTCGATTGATCAGCACTTTTACTACGCCTACGACCTGAAGGTCCATCTGCCGGTGCCGTTTGCGACTCAGCGCGAGCTGCGTTTGAAGGACGGCGAGTATCGTCGCATGACGCCGGCGCAGAAGATGATCTGGGATGCTGCGTTCGTGCCTCGCAACAAAGCATTTCTCGCCGATCCTCCAACCGGCAAAGACCTCGTTCGCTGGAAATATCAGCGGTACATTAAGAATTATCTGCGGTGCATTGATTCTGTCGACGAAAACGTTGGTCGAGTGCTGGACTACCTCGACGAGAACGGGCTGACGGAAAATACGATCGTCATTTACAGCTCGGATCAGGGCTTTTATCTGGGCGAGCATGGCTGGTACGACAAGCGATGGATGTTTGAAGAGTCGCTCAAAATGCCGTTCCTTGTCCGCTGGCCGGGCCATGTGAAGCCGGGCATCCGATCAGAAAAACTGATTCAGAATATCGACTACGCACCGACGTTTCTGGAAGTCGCCGGCGCAGAGGTTCCACCGGAAGTGCAGGGGACCAGTCTGGTGCAGGTGCTTGAAAATCCGGCGACCGAGGATTGGCGGAAATCGATCTACTACCATTATTACGAGCACGGTGGTGAGCACCAGGTGCCTCGTCACGAGGGTGTCCGCAACGACCGTTACAAGCTGATCAATTTCTACTCGAACGACGGCTTCGATCTTTACGACTTGAAAGCAGACCCGGCAGAAATGGTCGACGTGTCGGGACTGCCCGCCTATTCAGAAATCCTGACCTTGATGAAGGAAGAACTGGCGAGCCTGAGAAAACAGTACGACGTGCCGCCCCTGAAGAAGTAACGCCAGCATGCACTGCACCTGTCATATCCTGCGGGAACTCTGAAAGGCGCTGCCGTGAACGACGTTACCCAACTGCTTGACGCGATTGACGGCGGAGATGCTCAGGCTTCTGAAAAGTTGCTGCCGCTGGTTTATGGCGAGTTGAGAAAGCTTGCCGCTCAGCGACTTGCGAAGGAACCGGTCGGGCAGACGCTGCAGGCAACGGCTCTGGTTCACGATGCTTTCGTCCGGCTGGTCGATGTTGAGCGGCAGCAGAAATGGAATTCGCGAGGTCACTTCTTCGGAGCGGCCGCTGAGGCGATGCGTCGTATTCTGGTTGAAAATGCCCGAAGGAAGCGAAGTCTCAAGCGGGGCGGCGATCTGGTGCGTCAGGAACTGGACGAAGCCTCGATCGCCGCGTCTAGTTTGAAACACGACGTTCTGGCCGTTGACGAGGTGCTTGATCGTCTCGCCGAAGTCGACGACCAGGCCGCGACGCTCGTGAAGATGCGATACTTCACCGGCCTGTCGATGGCGGAAACGGCTGAAGCTCTGGGGATTTCCACTCGCTCGGCCGAGCGGTCATGGACCTGGGCGAAGGCCTGGATGTTCAGCGAACTTTCGAAAAATTCTGGCGGAAACTGAATTCGTTTTTCGCACTGCCTTTTGAATCGCAGATCCATAGAACAGGCATGTGCGGAGTTACCTGGTTATGAACGAACGAACGATTTTTCTCGAAGCCCTCGAAAAGGACGATCCTGAGCAACGAACGGCTTTTCTTGATGAGGTCTGCGGGGCAGATCCGGAACTTCGTCAACGTGTTGACAAGCTGCTTTCGGCGCATAACGACGCCGGAAGCTTTCTTGAGAAGACGCCGCAGGAAATTGACGCGGATTCTGTGTTTGACCAGACGGTAGAACGAACGCCCGGTCGCGATGGCGAACCATCGATCGACCCGTCGACAGCCGACGAAGCGTGGCAGAGTCTGTTAACGCCGACCGAGAATCCGGACCGACTCGGAACGCTGGGGCCGTACGAGATTGTCGAACTCGTTGGGCGAGGCGGCATGGGCGTCGTGCTGCGGGCTCACGAGCCGAAGCTCAGTCGGACGGTTGCTGTGAAATTGCTCGCTCCGGAACTGGCGTTGAACGCGACCGCGGTGCAGCGATTTCTGAGAGAAGCTCGGGCGGCAGCGGCGGTCTCGCATGACCACGTCGTGGCCATTCACTCGATCGACGACGAATCGCACCCTCCCGTGATCGTCATGGAGTTTATTCAGGGGCAGTCGCTACAGCAGAAAATCAACACGGTCGGCGCGCTGGATGTGAAGTCAATCTTGAGAATCGGCATGCAGACCGCAGCAGGGCTCGCGGCTGCTCATCGGCAGGGGCTGGTTCATCGAGACATCAAGCCGGCAAACATTCTGCTTGAGAACGGAATTGAACGGGTCAAGCTGACGGACTTTGGCCTCGCGCGAGCGGTCGACGATATCAGCATGACTCGGACCGGGCAGATCACCGGCACGCCTCAGTACATGTCGCCCGAGCAGGCTCAGGGGCTGCGAGTCGATCATCGAACGGACCTGTTCAGTCTGGGCTGCGTGCTTTATGCGATGTGTACGGGCCGGGCGGCGTTTCGAGCAGACTCGGCGGTCGCCGTGATGCATCGGGTTGTTCACGATGCACCACGTCCCATTCGCGAAGTCAACGAGGACATTCCTGACTGGCTGTGCGAGATCGTCGACAAGCTGCTGGCGAAGGAGGCGGATGACCGCTTTTCATCGGCCGAGGAAGTTGAGGATCTACTCAGTCGACACCTCGCTCATTTGCAGCAGCCGACCAGCGTGCCTCAGCCGGAACGAATTGTCGGAACGAACGACGCAGCCAGCGGAGCGGCCTTCACGGCGGCGCCTGAGCAGAGTGCTCTCGCTGGATTGCGGAGCGAGGCGGCCGTCCCGCGATGGCTGCTGTGGAAGTTTCCAAACTGGACGCCGCTGGCCCTGATTGTGATTCTGCTTTTGATCAGGATGCTGGCGGAGTATGGACCAAAGGATCTTCCTGGATTCCCCGAACTGGCAACCATTTTCACAATTGCCGTCGTGCTGCCACTTGCGGTCGCCATGCTGATCAGCAAATGGCTGCGGCATCGATTTGGGAATGACGACGACCGTCAAGGTCTGGGTTTGCACCAGGGATTCTGGCTGGTCCTATTTGCTCTCGTCCCGATCGTTGCCGCCGAATTTTCTAAAGGCATATTTGGCAGTAGCGGACTGGCTGGGGTGATCAGTGCTGCGTTATTAGCCAGCGTCGCTGCCTTCCTGCTGCACAGAACAAGAACCAGAATGGGGCACACGCCCGCGGCTCCAAGGCCCGTTTCCGCGTCCTCCGCGGCCAAACCGGCTGAGGATAAACCGAGCCGGTTTGTCGACATTTCAGAGGACTTCGAGCAGGAGCTGCGAGGCGTGGGCAGCGTGCTGATGTTTGTTTGCTTTGCCGCGATGATGGCTCCGCTCGGGACTTACCTTATCTCGGACCAGGTCGACATTCCTTTCGCCGAGGGTCTGCTCGGGTTCTTCTTACTGACGTCGCTGCTGGTTTTTCCCGTTGCGATAAAAGCAACTTCCGACCTGAACTGGCTACCGATCACCCGCCGACGACCTGGCCCAGTCGTTCTGCTGGCGACAGCTCTGGCGGTTGTCCCGTGGAACCCGCTGCTGGTACTGCTGTTGCCCTGGACGATTCCGGCCTTCCGCCGAGTTCGACGCCCCGACGTGCTGAGCCTCATCGGTGTCTCGAAAGACGACGCGCGTGTGGACAGTGTGATGGGGGCGGGGCGGCGATTATTCACCCAGCGTGCATCGCTGATGACTCTGGCCGTTTTCGCTGTCGTCGCCACCTGCGAGATCGTCGGCGTGACGAACGTCGTCGTCTGGACGCGAGGCGTGGTCAACGGAACGGGCACGTTCAGGATCGAAGGGTTGAAACCCGGCAGTTCGATATTCGGTCCAGGTAACGCGGCGAAAACGTCGAGCGTCGATGGCAGTCACACCGTGACACTGCCGGCAGGTAGTTTTGAGATGGTCTATCTAGCAGGCGATTCTCTCATCGGAAAACTTCCGCTGGAGGTGAAGGCCGGAGCGTCGGGAAGCCTGCAGGTCAACGGGGAAGCGGAAGGTTTAATCATCCGGCGCGTGGATCGTGGCCGGCAATTCGACGGGATCTTCGCTGTCTCGACCAGAGTCGGTGTCACCTGCGACGTTGGTAAAGAGTATCTTCTTGCGAAGGGACGCTGGATCGTTTTCGTGCCGCCGGGCGAGTACCAGGTGGCGACGATTCTCAAAGGTAAAAATTTTACAAAGGAGGTTGCTACCGTTGCACCTGCCGGAATCGTCCACCTGAATCGAGGTGCGGATAACGTCGTCCAGGTAAAAATTACGAAAGTTGAACTGCAGAAGTTGCAGGATGCTTCCAGCATGCCCGGCAGCAGCTCGTTCTTTAACGCATTCAAAGAATTCGTTTCCGACCCGGCGCGCCGCGGCGAGGTGTGGAAACTGGCAACGCCTTACGTCGCCGGGAAACCGGTGGCAAGACACGGCACATGGGGCGACAGCGGCCAGAATTTCGTCGAGTGGGAAGTGACGTCTCAGATTGAAGGCACGTCAAACTCGCTGAGGACGGCGCTGCCTGAGTTTCGAGACTACATTCAGGAAATCGCCAAAGAGCACGGGACGCGCATCACGAAAACGACGCCGACTGACGGAGAACACAGGTCCGTGGCCACTCTGGTCATGGAATTTGAAACCGTCGAAACCCGCGGCACGATCCGAATGGAAATGACCGGTTTTGAGGACAAGGATTTGCAAGGTCATCAGTCACTGACCTGCGGCCTGAGGTTTGAGATTCAGGAATGGAACTATCCTTGAATCAGCGGTGATCCGAGGATTGTCGATGGTATTGATTCAGGCTTTGAGTTCTGACTCAGGCGGTGTGCTGATTTCCAGAGAGCCATCGGCAGACACTGGAAACTCAAGAAGTCGGATGCGTCAAGTTTCAGAAATCGAGTGTCGTCAATGGTGTCGCGAGTTGGCGAAGGCGTTATGTTTCCATCAGACAAATCTGAACGGAGACCATAATGGCACTGCTTGGGCATCTGACGCCACTGCACGGCGGTGATTCTATCCCCTTGACTGCTCGAACACTGACCGTCGGGCGAGCAGACACCTGCAACGTCGTCGTTTCTCATCGCTCTGTATCCAGCAACCACTGTCGCCTCGCCTGGCGGGACGGAACGTGGATTGTTGAAGACCTCGACAGCCGCAATGGAACATTTATCGGACGCACGCGAATCAAGCGAGTCCGTGTTAAGTCAGGTGTCACTCTGCGAGTCGGGTCAGTTCGTTTTGAACTGACAGCGGCACCGTCTCAGTCGACAGCTTCCGTGACGACCGCCGAGGAAGGCGTGGCGA
This sequence comes from uncultured Planctomycetaceae bacterium, assembly GCA_963976765.1. Lineage (GTDB taxonomy): Bacteria > Planctomycetota > Planctomycetia > Planctomycetales > Planctomycetaceae > JABMPE01. The sequence continues at coordinate 143,855 of CAXBME010000012.1, read as the reverse complement.
CGGAACAGCTCGATCGTGCAACTGCCCGGTCGATGCCACCAGACACAGCGAGGGAGCAAAAGCAACGGCGGAGCGAAAACGCCACTCGCCGACGACCACCTGGCCAGACAACTCAGAGCGAGCAGATCGCTACCGGTGCCGCACCTCGTCAGTCGCCGGCGAGAGGCTCTGCACGGCCTGCCAAGCGGTTTCTGGGCAAGCTGACACCGCAGGCTGGTGGTGACCCTGTCCCGCTGATGGACGAAAAGATCGTGATCGGACGAGGGCCGGATTGCGGAGTGAGGCTGAAGTATTCAACAATTTCAACCCATCATTGTCAGCTCAGATTTCACGAGGGGTACTGGTCGGTTCGTGACCTGGGCAGTCGCAACGGAATTAGAATTAACAGCCAGCCGACTGTCGAAGAATGGCTGATGCCCGGAGACATTCTGGCTGTCGGCAAGTTTCGATTCGAAATTGACTACGTCCCCAGAAGTGCAGAACCGCCTCCGGCGTTTGACGTCACTGGTGGTAAAAGTCTGCTGGAGAAAGCAGGGTTGACGAAAATTCTGGAAGGCGACGATGAACCAGCATGGCTTAAGACGAATCAGGATCCTGAGCCGGATCAACGGGTCGACCTGGAATCCATGTAGGCGGGCTGCCGCCTGACAAAACAAGGGCATTTGAGATGGCAAATATTCTCGTCGTTGACGATTCGCTCGTAGACCGGCGGCTGGCGATGAACGTTCTTCAGAAAGGAATGGAATGCTCATTGATCGACGTCGACTGCGCTGAAGCTGCTCTGGAATCGCTGGCGACTTCTATCGACATCGACCTGGTGCTGACCGACCTGCAAATGCCAGGTTTGAATGGCCTGGAGCTGGTTGAGCGAATTCGAAGTGACTGGCCTTCACTGCCGGTGGTCCTGATGACGGCTGCCGGAAGCGAGGATATTGCGGCGCAGGCACTGAAAGTCGGAGCGTCGAGTTACGTTCCCAAGCGGCGTTTGAGCGACGATCTGGTATCGACCGTGCAGAAGATTCTGGCGGCGGCCGGGCAGGAACTGAAACACTCGCGACTGATGCACAGTCTTAACCAGGGAGAACTGATGTTTGATCTGCGTAACGATCCGACATTGATCACGCCGCTGGTACAGGTGGTTCAGGAAATGCTGCGATGTCTGCCACTGGAGGACGAAGCAGAACGACTGCGTGTCGGCGTGGCTGTTGAAGAAGCAATCAGGAACGCAATCTATTGTGGCAACCTGGAGATCAGCTCATCCGACAGAAACAATCAGACCTTTCAGGATGCCATTTTAGAACGGCTGTACGTTCCGCCCTACTGCCACCGACGTGTGGCTGTCGGCGTCGCGATTAACCGTGACGAAGCAGTTTTCTCGGTCACTGACGAAGGGCCGGGATTTGATTCATCAACGTTCGAGGCGTCTGATTTTGATGCCGATGCTCCACGTGGTCGGGGCATTCGCTTAATGCGAACATTCATGGATTCGGTCGAGTTTCGTGAAGGCGGACGCCAGGTCGTGCTGACGAAACAACGTTATGAAGAATCCGAAGAACTTGATGGCGAATCGGCATCAGCATGAGACGTCAGGGACATTGTCATGGCGTGCTTGCGATCAGTCAGTCGCGATTGTGCTTGAGGACGAAATTCCCAGGCGGCTCATCTTCTTGTAGAGCCCGGCGCGGCTGACTCCCAGCGCCTTGGCGGTCGCGCTGCGGTTGTTGTTGTGGGCTTCAAGGGCGGACTGCAGCAGTTGCCTCTCGGACTCGAACATGTGTTTGCCCAATTGCCAACGGTCCCCTGGTTCCACGCGGGGGGGAGGGGTTGCTCGTGACACCGTCGTGTTCTGCGTTGATGGCGAAAGAGTGTCTACCGTCAGTAGCCCATTGTCCGACAGCATCACGGCACGATTCATCTGGTTCCTCAGTTCCCGGACGTTTCCCGGCCAGGAGTATTGCTTGAGGCGTTTCAGAAATTCAATGTCGACGCTGGTGATCGGAATCTGCCGCTCGGTGGCCGCCTGCGCAATGAAATCCGTCGCGAGTGGAATGATGTCGAGTGATCGTTCTCTTAATGGCAGAAGGTGAAATTCAAGGACGCTCATTCGGTAAAAGAGGTCAGAACGAAATTCATTTCGTGCCGCCAGGTCACGCAGATCAACGTTTGAAGCCGCGATCAGTCGGACATTCGTGTGCCGGGTTTCGGTTGACCCGACCGGCTCAAACTCTCCGGTTTCGATGACTCGCAGCAGTTTCGCCTGCTCACCAGGGCCCAGCGTGTCGATTTCGTCCAGCAGCAGCGTGCCGCCCTGCGCGATTTCAAACCGCCCAATTTTGTTTCGGTCGGCACCAGTAAACGCGCCGCGAGTATGACCGAACAGTTCACTTTCGATCAGACTTGGTGGCAGCGCACCACAGGCTGTATTCACGAAACGTTCGCCGGAACGTGGCGACAGAGCGTGAACGATGTTCGCCAGATGGCTCTTGCCGGTGCCTGTCTCGCCAATCAGCAGGATTGCTGCGTCGTGAACAGCAATGCGTTCAAGCTGCTCCAGAAGAGGAAACATCTCCCGCATATGCGTCGTAAAGCTGTTTTCACCAGCCTCAATGGAACGGCTCTCGAAGTTCGCCAGTTCAACGAGACTGCCAACAGAAGATGAGTTCTCGAGTGCCAGTGAGAGATCGATCCCCCGATCATTCAACGGCATTCTGCATGAAAGAATGAATTCAAACAGCGGCGCCAATTCAAACGACAGTTTTGACCGGCACGAGATCAGAAGTCGGCGAACAACTCCCGAACACTGCAGCCATTCGCAAAAAGATCGAAGTTCTGTAAGCGGTGCACGTGCCTGCAGACTATCGAAATCGACGATTAATGTGTCTGTTTCCGAATCTGTCAAAAACCGTCTGGCATCGGCGAGCAATCTGAGTTCAACAGGCATTCTTTCTGTTGTTTCGTTTACCTGTCGTGATAGCTTCTGAATGCTCGAAGAGTCGGCCCCAAGAACAACGATGTCCTGATCCATCAAATCTCTTTCTGTTGTTGATGCTCAGTTTGGCCGCGAGATTTCGAAACGGGCATCGCCTGCCCAACCAGTGGACCGAATTGTCCATCCGGGTCGGCGTGTTTCTCTTCTCGTCAACTGACAGCGAATATATTCCATTTAACGCAAACTATCTAAACCTTAAAAAGAGTGTCGACTCAACGTCTACGCGTCAAGCTTATAGCTCCTAGTTTGTCTATTTTGCCAGACATGTCGACTAAGGATGTCTACGAGCATCGACACTTGGCTCTCAAATTTTGCTGGTGGTAGACGTTCAAGACTGCCCCATGAACTGCCCCCCGAAATGTAGCCGCGAAGCTCTGGACAGTTGGGAAGCCGGTAGATCGTCAGGCTGATTTGTGAGCTCCAGCCGCCTCTAGCGGCGATGGTTTGGTGCCGAAACGCCCCGAAAGTCTGGAGTTCCGGGGGCCGGTTTGCTCTCGCAGTCGAGTGACACGGGCCATACCTGGAAAGGTCTGAGGATGCTGCGGTCACATCGTCGTGTCCGTTGATTCCTGCGTGAATGATTCAGCGAATCCCACGATTCAACAACATTGGCACAGTTGTTGAACGTGTCGTCCCCCGACAATGCAGGTTGCCGGTGTGCGAAGCTGAGTCTGCCTGTCAGGCGACATGTCTCATAACTCGCGGTTTCCGAGGGTTTTGGACTCGCATTGACCTCGCGATGTCACTTGTTCCTGTTGGATCAGAGCGGTTCAGTCAATGTGGCGACCGATTTGTTGGCGCAGAAGTCTGCAATTCGATTTTTACGGTCGTTTACGTGTTTGATAGAAGATTGAGGATGATTTCCATGCGTCAACTGAAGGTGACAGCACAGAGTTCGGAAGATGGCCAGTGTGTCAAGCGTTCGAATCAACGTCGTACAGGAGCTGTGACGGTGGAGTACATTCTGCTGATCACAATTGTCGGCCTCGGGGCGCTGGTCGGACTGGCGAGTGTTCGTAACTCACTGATTAACGAGTTGACCGATCTCGCAACGGCCATCATGGCGATTACACCGTAAGGCAGGCTTTGGCTGGCGTCGGAACGCATATTTCTGAGGGTTCTTCATGCCGGTTGGATTCGTCAGTTAGTTCGGTTCGGTAACCTGGCAATTGAAAGTCCTCGATCGATCGTGCCATGTCGCAGGCTGAAGTCGGGGTGTGATCACGGTAGCGTTGAAGGTCTCAGCATCATGCCTGCCGGTAGTGTGTGCGACAGACGGATCGTTGCTCTTATGCGGTTATCAATGCAATGTTTGCGCAGGTCTTCGCGCAGCAGAGGCGTCAGGGCGATCGGCAGGTTTTGATGTCACTGCCAGAACGAATCAGGAAACGCCCACAAATGGACACAAGCCGTCCGAAACGATCAGCTTCATTTCGCCGCCGCGATTCGCGACGCGGTGTTGTGACGCTGGAGTTGATCGTGGTCACGCCGATCATTGCAATCATGCTCAGTGCAGCCGTCGAGTTTGGTGTTCTGCTGGCTGGTCTTGAGCACGTGTCGGCGTCAGCCAGAGCCGGCGCTAAAGTTGCTTCAGAATTGTCCACAGCCAACCTGGCAAGTGCTGCACCGGCCGACAACATCGACATGGTTCAGGCGGCAATCGACAACGTGCTTGGCTCTGCCGGCATGGCTTCATGCATGGTTATCCTTGATCACAATCCGGACTGCTCGGGGCTTATTGCGGCCACAAAGTCGACGGGAGCGTGTGCCGGCTGTGCGGCGCCTGTGGCAGCGTTGCCTGGGACGGGCGTCATCCCCGGAGGTTCTGTTCGAGTTACCGTTTGTGTTGATGCCGCGACTGCTGCTCCGAATCTACTGTCAACATTCGGCTACGACCTGACGGGGCGAGTCATCAGCGAATCAATCACCTTGCCTTACGAAAATTGTCCGTAGCTGTTTCTGACGTCCTGCTTCGGACGTCAGTTTGCTGTCACATAACTGCCCGCGTTTCTGCCACTTTCGAAATTGAATCAACGATGCAGTGTCTGCCGAACAACCATTGCTCCGCTCAGTCTTCCGTGCGAAATAATCGCGCAGAAAAACTGCGACGTGCAGCGGGTTCGGCTCGCAGCGGAGTGGCGATCATGTGGTTGATCGCTGCCGCCCCGGCCATTCTGATTATGCTTTGCATCATGGTCGAAGTCGGGCACATCTGGAACGCTCGTGTCAAACTGGAAGTCGCTCTGGAAGCAGCCGCACTGGCTGGAGTGAAGACCTGGTCTGATCTGACCGAAGCCGACAACACGCCCGGCCCGCATGATTCGCCGGGAGAGTTTGCAAAGACGAGCGCGGCGCGGGACGCCGCTGTAGCGGCAGCTGCCGCCAACACCATTGCCGGAGTCAGCATTACGCTGGACAGAAATGAGAATGACGACGGTATTAACGATGTCGGCTACGACAACGCCAACTGCACCGGCGACTTGCTGCTGGGAGGCTTCCCGACAACGGGGGGAACCGATTTCAACGTGACATCAGCTGTGGGCTGTGGTCGCTCTACAATGTCAGTTGTCAATATTGCCATTGATTTCGACATCGAAGTAGACACCAGTGGGGGAACTGACACCTCGGATACTCCGGACGCTTTCCGGATTTCCTTTACCAGTGCACAGCCAGGACTATCGATCACGGAACTTCAGATCGACCTTCGGAACAACATCACGTCGATTCCTGCCTGGCTGGACAATGGTACCTGGGACTTTGGCACGCTGAATAATTTTGCGTTAGGCAGCGAGGCGGCGGGACGAGGCCCTGCAACGCACGCATCGTCTAATGTCACGATCCTGACGGCTACTGGTGACGGGACGGGAGTAATGACTCTGACATTTGCTGCTGGCGACTGGCTGACGGGCGAAACGCTGGTGTTTGGCGTCGACACCGACAACGTCGAATCCACTGGAGGACTGGCAGCCGACACGGTCGCAGACGAAGGCGGAGACTTTGGAGATACACCGGGTGCAAACGGTATGGATGGTCGAATCGCGTTTTCATTCGGCTTCAACGGTGGGCCGTCTGCGGGCAATACAGTTGACGAACGACTCCAGCGGCTTGGTGGTGGAACACTTGCTCGACTTCAGGGTAATTCCGCCAACTTTCCGATCGTGATTGCGATCGTCGTCCCTGATGAAGACTACGCTGTCCTGGCTCAACAGACGCTTCAGGTGAATTCCATCTGTAGCAATCTATTTGGAATTCCGATTGGTCCATTCACGATTTCCGGTCGAGCTGTCGCGACAGCCCGGTGCGCCGGAGCCAACAGTACAATCGTTAACAATCCACTACTTGTTCACGTCACCGGGACGACATGCCCTTGATCCTCTGCGAGTGCCAGGAGCATTGTGAACTATGCGCCGCCGCATCAGTCGATGCCCGGATGTGGCGGCAACGCGGATGGGACTCCTTATGAAACGCAACGTTCAACCGACTCAATCTCGGAAGACGACCCGCAGAGGGGTCATCTATCTTGAGTTTGTAGTTGCTTTCCCGATTCTCTTCTTTTCAGTTCTCGCAATTTTCGAATTTGCGATGGCGATGATTGTCGTCGATACGGCCACGACGGCGGTCGTTCAGGGAGCGAGAGAAGGTGCCTACGGTTTCCCATCGACGTTGAACTTCGATGACAATGCCGCGTTAGACACCGATCCAACCGCCGATGACGATATCGCAGACGCGATCGCGCTGGTCATGGATGAATATCTTGCTGTCCACAATCTTGAGATCCGGCAGGACGGCATCAACGATGACCTGACAAAGCCAAATGCTTATATCCGAATCGTGCGGGCGTCATCGGTTGCTGAGCGGGGCGATCAGGATTTGGCTGCCGCCTGTATGCAGGCCGGAGCCGCTCCAGCCGCGAACGAAATTGTCGTCACTTTGTGCTTTCCGCTGGTCGATGCCGGTAACCCGACTGGCGTCGGGAATCCAGTTCCCGACTGGCTTTCCATCGTGGGATTCTCACTGGCGACGCAGCGGTTCGAAGCGACTTCTCGCGCGCTGCTTGAATAACGCGACTCGGAAGAGGCCACCGTCATGACAGACATTAGCGGATTCATCACTGAATTCATGATCTGGGTGGCTCAGTTCGTCAGCGTGTCGACAGTCCTGATCGTTGTGACGCACCTGTTTGCAAAGAAACGCCGCGAACAGAAGAGACGAGCCCAGCCTCTGGTTGAAGAGCAGAATTCAACTACCGAGCCAGTCGAAGAGGCAGACCCGGTCAATGCTGTTGAGCCTGTTTCCGCACGCTGAATCTGTGACTTCTCATGAGCGTGTCCTGCCGGGTGGCCGAACCAGAATGGTCCGGGGCTGCAGGCACAGGATGCCTCGCCCTCAGTCATCAACAAAATCAGGACTGTGATTAGACAACGAAAGCCGCAGATAATCGCTGACAGCCGCAGGTTGAAGTATTCATCTGCGGCTATTCAGCAACCATCTGCGGCTCATTTTTGAAACAGGCCGCGTCTCTGTCGAATGAAAATGCAAAACTATTTAGTTGTCGTCTCAACCGGAACTTCACCTAGCAGCCCGTCTTTGCTGTTGGGCTGAGCTGGCTCGTCGGCGTCAGCAGCCAGAGGTTCCTCACCTTTGCCGTTGGTGAGCGACCTGCTCGAAGCCTGAGCGGCTGACTTTTTGTCGTCTTCGTCGTTGATCTGATGATCGATCGGATCCTCGTAGTCGACGAATTTCGAACCGCCAGTGAATGCAGTCGTGCGTCCGCTCCCATTCTGCAGTCGGACGGGCGGGATTTCGTAGCTCTGATTCAGGCTGCCTATGGCTCGGCGCAGGTCGCGGAGTTCGCTGAGCACCGAACGTTGCAGGTTGGTCGCGTCCGGGTCCAGGCGATGGTGCAGTTCGTCGATGCGGGCATTGTGGACGTCATCTTCCAGGTCGGCCAGAGCGTCGACAGGTTTCGTACTGGCTCCCGCGTCTTTCAGAGCCGTCCTGGCAGCATCCAGGTTTTTCAACTGAGCAGTGTGTCGCTTCTTTTCCGCATCGATCAGCTTTTGCGTGTCTTCCTGCTGCCGAGTCAGGCCGTCATCAGCGATGGAATGACTGGTCACTGTGTACCAACATCCGGCGGCGGCAACCACAGTCAGAACCAGCAGCCAGCGAGTTCGCTTTCTCATTTGATCGTCTCCTGTGTGAGAGGGCCGCCGTGGCGGCTTTGTTGGAGCGTCCGCTCCAGAATTGAGTTCTGGTTGCCCAGAAGTTCCGAGTCATACCTGCAGGAGCGGGCACTCAGTAGACCTCTGGATTCCCGCCTTCGCGGGAATGACAGATTGTCACGTGCATTTCCAGAAGCCTCCCGAAGGAATTTTCCGCAGCCATCAGCAAAACACGGTTCAATCGTCAGTTGGCCAGTCTACCAGCGAAGGTCGCTCTGTCGGAACAGATGATCGGCCTGACTGATCAGATTCGATCAAAATGTCAAACCGTTGTGAGATCCCGAATGAGCACGTGCGTGTGCCGTACCGAAAACTTGACAGTGAGGCCAAAAGTTATCGACTGTGGTACGGCGATCGGATGACCAGACAGAAGCTCTCGAAAGCGGTCTCGTTCGTCTCGGTCCTCGCGAAGTTGAAGTTCTTCATCTCGACCAAATCCGCTCAGCGGTCGTATTGCTTCAGCGCAGGCACAGCAGCGCCAAAGTTCAGTGGGTCCATTTTGGCGACGATCTGAGACTGCTGCGGAAACCTGTCTTTCAGTTGAATTGTTTCCGCATAGGTTCGATTGCTCCCCTCACCTTGAACTCGCGGCTTATCCGTGTTCACCTGCCGCCCGGCAGTCTCCGCTTTCTCGCCATAGATCAGTTTCCAACGAGCATGACATTGAACTACCGCTCGTTCGGTGTTGATGCAGCGCGTGATGCTGGTTGCTTTAGTTGGTAGTGCGTCACGTCTTCCTGGCCGACCAGCCGGATGTCGGCGATTTCGATCCTTCCCTGACCTCGCGACGGATCAATTCTCACGGCCAGTAGCGGACTGTTTGTAGTAAATGAAACGGCATACTCATGCTTCCGGCCGTCGTGTTGTACATCGAAGAACTGACTTCGCTCGGCAGTGAACGGTCCGGCCTCCTTTTCCTGCCAGCAAACCTGTCCCTTGCCCGACGACTCTGATGTCATCGTGATGTGCAGAGTGAATGATGATTCGCCGACTGCCTTTGGAAGGCGATAGCTGAGATAAGGGTCAACCCCAGTGCTGGTGACCAGCAACGTCCCCTTTGAGAATGACAATGTGCAGGTGCCGCCGGGTTGCCAGCCAGCGACAGGTTTGCCAGACGGCTTCGCTTTGGGCTTCTTCGGAGTGTTCGCACCGCCCTTCAATACCGCTTTACCTTCCAGAGTCACGTCGTACTTCGACGGATCAAAGTTGGGATTCGGCAGCGGTCGAACAGCCTGAGTGTCGACGAGATGCTGCTCGATCAGAGCATCGAGTTGCTCCACGCGATCAGGAAACCTGTCGGCGAGATTGTTCTGCTCGCCAATGTCATCTTTGAGATTGAACAGCTTGTAGCGGTGCTTTCCATTGTCACTGCCGTGGAAGATGCGGATAAGTTTCCAGTCACTCTGGTGAACGCTGGCCGATGGTGGTAGCCAGTCCGGAACGCCAGGCGCGTGAGGAAAGTAGGTAAAGATGGCTTCACGATTGAGCGGTTTTCCCTGCAACGTCGGAACGATGCTGACTCCATCAAACTCTTGATTCGGCTGAGCATCAATCGACAGCATCTCCAGCAGCGTTGGATAGAAGTCGCTGCTTTGAATTATCTCGTCGCTTCGTGAAGCGGCGTCGACGGACCCCGGCCGCACGATGATCGCTGGACCACGCACACCGCCTTCGTACATCGTCGCCTTGCCGCCGCGCAGCGGCGTATTGCTTGTTGCCGTGGCGCCGTCGACCTCGTTGTACATGTTCCCGCCATTGTCCGATGCAAAAACAATGATTGTGTTATCTGCGATCTTCAACCGGTCGAGTGTGTCGAGCAGTGTTCCGACAGCATCGTCCATACTCTCGATCATCGCGGCATAGGTCGGACTCCGTTGCGGATCTTTGGGATCAACCCGTCTGCGATACTCATCAATCAACGACTCTTTCGCATCGAACGGTGCATGCACGCTGAACATCCAGTAGTTCAGAAAGAACGGCTCATCCTTGTGCTGCGTCATGAACGCGACGGCTTCTTTCGCCATGCGGTCTTCAAGATGCTCATCGGGAATGACCGGATCATGATCGAAGTCTTTGAACTTCCAGGGAGCGACATAACTGCCCGCCGGTCCGGGACCGGGATGATGTGGCACATCGACATCAAAACCGTGCTCCAGCGGCGAGTACGGTTCCGGCCCAAGATGCCACTTTCCAAAATGCCCGGTTGAGTAGCCGTTGTCCCTGAACATCTCGGCCAGTGTGTAGTAGCTCGTGTCGAGTCTCGACACCGATTCCGGAAGCGTTGCTTTCGCGTTTGGAGGACCATTCGTTGCCTGGACTGGCTTCAGGAGCACTTTCGGCAGGTGGCACGTCGGAGAGGTGATGCCGTGTCGAGCCGGGCTGATCCCCGTCAGCACACTCGCTCGCGTTGGAGAACACAGCGGGCTTGACGAATACGCCCGTGTGAAGGTCATCCCTCGCTTCGCAAGCCGTTCGATGTTCGGAGTCCTGTAGAACTTCGTCGTTCCAAACAGTGTCGTGTCACTCCAGCCAAGGTCATCAGCAAGGATGAACACAACATTCGGCTTGTCAGCAGCAAAGGCCGTCTGAGCCACCACTGCCAGCAGAACGAGCGACTTAAGAATCGCACGATGGTTGTACATGTCGAAGCTTTCTTTTGAGAAGTGGCTGACCCATTTGGCAGTAGCAGGTCGAAATTAATGTGGAATCTATGGTCATCGTTCGATCAGATACGAAATTCGTTCGTCGGCGGAGTAATTGACCAAAGTCATAGGCCATTCGTTCAACAACTCCTGATGAATGCGGGCCGCGTTCTTTACTTTGATAAACCCAAAGATAAAGGACACCGAATACTTCAGCGGAATCTTCACACACATAGATGCGATCCGGCATCACATGCCCTTCAAGCAATTCGACACCTTCCTGCTGGCATAGATCTCGAAGGATTCGGTTATCCCACTCGTGGTGCCACAACGCATGGTCGATGCCCTGTTGCATGCAGGGAATGGTCAGATCAGAAGCTCGGTAATGACGTGGCCGTGGACGTCCGTCAGACGGCGCTGGATGCCGTTGTGGTAGTAGGTCAGCTTTTCATGGTTCAGGCCGAGCAGATGCAGAGCGGTGGCGTGCAGGTCGTAGCTGTAGGTGGGGTGTTCGGCAGCCTGATAACCGAGGTCGTCGGTGGCTCCGTAGCCGACTCCGCCTTTGACTCCTCCGCCGGCCAGCCATGCGGTGAAGGCTCCGCCGTTGTGGTCTCGACCGGCAGCGCGTGCTCCCTGGGCGGCTGGCTGGCGACCAAACTCGGTCGTACACATGACGAGCGTTTCATCGAGCAGTCCGCGGGATTTCAGATCATTCAGAAGCGCTGACGCGCCGGTGTCCAGAACCCGTCCCCAGTAGCCGTGGTCGCGTGGCAGGTCTTCGTGAGAGTCCCAGTTCGGGCGGATTTTCTGCGCGGTGGTGTTTTCTGCGCCGCAGTAGATCTGGACAAAACGGACGCCTCGCTCAACAAGACGGCGAGCGAGAAGGCATTGTCGTCCGAATGGTCCGATATCGGGATCGTCGATTCCGAATGCCTGTTGAGTGAGAAGCGACTCGCTGCTGACGTCGGCGGCTTCCGGAGCACTTAGTTGCAGTCGTGCAGCGAGTTCGTACGCGGCGATCCGTGCTTCGAGGTCAGTGTTGCCTCGCCGTTGATCGAGGTGGCGACGGTTGAGTTGCTGCAGGAAATCAAGTCCGCTGCTTGCCCCTGGACCGGACGAGTTCGGGGCGTCGCCAGTCGGAAAGAGATCGACGATAGGATTTTGTGGATCGATAGCGTCCAGTGTGGTCGCCTGGTGGACGGCAGGAAGGAAACCGGCTCCCCAGTTGATGATGCCGCCGGGCGGAAGACCTCGTGGGTCGGGCAGCACAACGAACGACGGCAGATCCTGACTCTCGCTGCCCAGGCCGTACGTAACCCACGAACCCATGCTTGGAAAACCGGGTTGCGTAAAGCCTGTGTTCATCATAAAGCAACCGGGGCCGTGCAATGCCGTCTTGCTGTGCATGGAATAAACGAAGGCCATGTCGTCGATGCACGTGGCGAGTTTTGGGAACAGGCCCGACACCCAGAGACCTGACTCGCCGTGCTGACGGAATTTCCAGAATGACGGCTGACAGTTGCCCGGTTTCGACGCAAAGAACTGAAGTTTGCCATCGGGGTCGAATGGTTTTCCGGCTCTCTTTGCCAGTTCTGGCTTATAGTCGAACGTGTCGACGTGGCTCATTCCTCCGGGGCAGAAGATCTGGATAACGGACTTTGCCTTGGCGGCGTGGTGAGCCGGTTGTTCGGCCTGGAGCATGGCTGACAGCGCGACGCTGCCCAGTCCGCCTCCGGCAAGTTTGAGTGCGGCCCGCCGTGTGATGGCTGACTGTCGTTGTGGGATCTGAGGATGATTCATGGATACTCGATCGGTCAGTCGATGTAGACAAACTCGTTGGCGTTGAGAATAGTTCGGCAGAACTGCCACAAACCGTGTTCAGCGATTGCATGGCGGGAAAGCTCACGCTCTGTTCCGTCGGGGGAACGTGCGAGTGCCAGCTGAAAGGCACGCTCAATCTGGTCGTCGACGCTCGAACCGTCCTCGCGCTGGAGACGCTCCGCAAAATAACGAGACTGTTTCAGCATGAATTCGTTGTTGTAAAGGGCGAGCGATTGCAGCGCCGTCGTTGTGACGTTTCGTTGAGGCGTCAGGTTCGCCGGGTCCGGGCAGTCCAGCGCGGTCATAAACTGCTGCGGGGTTGTGCGCACGATGAACCGGTAAACGCTCCGTCGCCAGAGTGGTGGTGAATCGGCGGTCTGGTAGGTGTAGATCGGCGCGTAGGCTTCTTTGTAATCGAAGTCGCGATAGCCTGGTCCGAACATTTCGTGATTCAATTTTCCGCTAACGGCGAGGACGGAGTCTCTGACCGCTTCGGCTTCCAGGCGATGCGAATTCATCCGCCAGAGAAGTCGGTTGTCATCATCGACCGCGGCTGGATCAACCTTCTGATTGACGACGACGGGAACACTCGTTTGCTGGTAGGTTTGCGACGTCACGATCAATCGATGAATGTGCTTGAGACTCCAGCCCGAACGCAGCAACTCGTCAGCCAGCCAGTCGAGCAGTTCCGGATGAGTGGGCTTGCCTCCGCCGAAACCGAAGTCGCTGGGTGTGTTGACAAGTCCTGTGCCGAAGTGCCAGTGCCAGAGCCGGTTGACGATAACTCGACGAGTCAGCGGGTTGTCTGCCGATGCGATCCAGTCTGCGAGCGCTCGACGGCGGCTGGTGTCTGGCATGTCGTTGGTTCCGAACTGAACGTCAGCCTTGCCGAAGCCGAGCGTGCCTGGCGATACGGAATCACCGGGAGCTTCCGGGTTACCTCGCGACAGAATATGAACGGCTGGCGGAGCTTCGCTGACGACTCCGTAAAACTCAGGTGGCTCGCCGAGCGATCTCAAATCGGCCTCAAGTGACGCTCGTTTTTGTTCAAGACGAGCGAGCTGTTCCTGCCGATCATCGTTAATTGTGGCCGGGGTCGAGATCGTCAGCCGTGGATCGCCGAAGCTGATCTGGTCGTGGCCGTACCCATTGCCGCCGTCGGTCGAGATAAGTGTGAGGAACCGGGAAGTCGCCGGGATTTCGATCGAAATATTTGCCGTGTCGTTTCGTCCGAGTCGGCCTGTCGACTTCAGTTCCCCATCGAGGTGGACGCGAAACTCAGCGCTCGGTTCCACCGTACGACCACCGTAGCCGACGACGGCAGAAAACCGGTATTCAACGGTCGAAACGTCGAGAGCAGTCCTCGTATTACCGGCGTTTCGAATCGCAGCCAGATCGAATGTGATGCCCGCATTCGCGTGCAGGCCGATCATCGAATGGCCTGCAGAGTTGTAGTCAATGTTACCAAGCGTTGTTGAATACTGACTCGAAACGGGACCGTGGCGAATCATGTCCCAGGCTTTTCCACTGTTAGCAGGCAGGTTGTTTACGATCAGTCCGGTCGAGCTGATTCTGGTCTGGCCGCTGGCGGGAACAAATACGCCATCGATCAACAGTGAGTCGCAGGCTGCGAAATTACCTGGTTTGACGTTGCCGAGATCCCCGAACGGCCGCTCCTGAATTTTGCCCGTGCGAGCGTCGAGGCCAAGTCCTTTCTTTCCAGTGCCGAAGCCGTTGCCGCCTCCGACGATATCGGCGAGGTCAAGGCCGTCACCCTGAAGCTGTCCGATTTGCGCAGCGACCTGGCTGACTGTGCTGGTGAGCCGGGTCTTCTCTGCCTCGTAGTGTTCCCGCCGCTGAGGGTTGATGTCTCGATTGTCGCGACGAACTCCAGCAAAGACAGCTGCCAGCTGGTAATACTCGCGTTGCGTAATCGGGTCGAGCTTGTGGTCGTGACACCGCGCACAGTTAGCCGTCATACCGACGGTGGATGTCATGACCTGAGTGAGCATGTCGTCGAGATCGAGTGCCCGCGCAGCACGACGAAGGATCGGACTCTTCGTTTCAACCTGCCCGACAAAGTCCCAGGGGCCGGCTGCCAGGAAGCCCGTCGCAACGATCGACTCATCGGTTGGATGATCCAGTGCATCTCCAGCGATCTGCTCCCGGAGAAACTGATCGTACGGTTTGTCGGCGTTGAACGAGCGAATGACGTAATCACGGTACGGCCAGGCGTGGTCGCGAAGTTTGTCTCGCTCGAAGCCGTGTGTATCGGCGTAGTGGGCGATGTCCAGCCAATGCCGTGCCCACCGCTCGCCAAAATGCTGTGAAGCGAGCAACTGATCAACGAGCTGCTCAAAAGCTTTCGGTCTGGAATCAGCAACGAACTCTTTAACAGCCTCGGGAGTTGGCGGCAGGCCCAGGAGGTCGAAGTACAGTCGGCGGATCAGGACTCGACGATCGGCAGCTGGCGATGGTGTCAGATCTTTCTCGTCGAGCTTCGCTCGGACAAAGTGATCGATCGGGTTGTTACTGGTAGAGGCCGTTTTCGGCATCACCGGTTGTGATACAGGCTGAAGCGACCACCACGTCGAGTCCGCCTTCGACCGAACACGCAGCGTTACTGCTTCCGGCCATTCAGCGCCGGCCAGAATCCACCGATGAAGTATCGTCACTTCCGACTGGGTCAGATGCTTTCCTTCTTTTGGCATCGTCGGCGGTTCATCGCCGTCCGGTTGCACGACCATCAACAAGTGGCTTTGCTCAGGCTTACCGGGAATGACAAAGCCCGACTCGCGCCAGGACGTCGCGGTGCTTAGAGAGAAATCACCATCCGGCGACTCAGAACCGTGACAGCGCAGGCAGTTGGCTTCGAGGATCGGAGCGACGTCGCGTTCAAAATTTACAGTAGGAGTTTCGGTGGAGATTTCGGTGGCAGAATGGGTGACACCGCCGCAGAGCAATGTCGCAATAACTGAGCACACAAGTAGTCCTGGCTGAACCTTGGCCGACAATGCACCGGGCGACGTTTTCATGGAGAGATTTCACTGGTTACAAAGGTGTGGCCTGCAAAACTGGTGAATTCATTGCGAGGCTGTGCTGCGACGTTGCGTTGAAATTTCGGTTCCGGGATCACGCTGCTACTCAATATCGAAACAGGTCCATGTCGTCGACGCAACTTCACATCCGGCAAATGACGCTCGGTGATATTGATTGTGCGATGAGACTGAAGGATCAGGTTGGCTGGAATCAAACCGCCGCCGACATCCAGCGGCTGGTTGAGTACGAGCCGGATGGTTGCTTCATGGCCGAGGTTGACGGTGTGCCGATTGGAACGGTGTCGACGACTTCGTACGGGACAAGGCTGGCGTGGATTGGCATGATGCTGGTGCTGCCGGAATATCGTCGGCGAGGCATCGCAAAACGGTTGATGCAGACGAGTATCGATTATCTGCAGGGCCGAGGTGTGACCTGCATTAAGCTCGACGCGACACCTCTCGGGCAACCGCTGTACCAGCAGCTTGGCTTTCATGCGGAGTTGGGGTTTCAACGCTGGGAACGTGAGGGGAACGACGTCGCGCGATTTTTGCCCGACGGTACGTTATCAGCAGACCTTTTGAAACTTGACGAGCAGGCTTTCGGCGCGGATCGAACATCGTGGTTAACCCGTGTGGCGGCCGGATGTCGCGTATTCACCGCGCCGTCCGCGTTCGGGATGCTGCGGCCCGGGAGCATTGCGACTTATCTCGGACCAGTCGTGTCGCAGGACGAGGCGATCGCCGAGTCGCTGGTTGTTGAGATGCTGGCGACAGTTTCGGGGCGAGCGTACTGGGATATTCCTGCCGGCAACGTTGTTTCTGAAAACCTGGCCACGCGACTCGGCTTCAGGCCGGTTCGGCAACTGCGTCGGATGTGGAGTGGCGAAGGCAACATCGCCGGACGACCGGACCTGCAGTTCGCGCTGCTTGATCCAACGACCGGGTGAGGAAGAAGAGTTGGTCCGTTCGCTTCGAATTCGGCGACGGATGATTTACCGTTCGACCCAACATGAAACAGGCAACGTCGGCAGCGTTGTACGACATTGCCGACAGAAACAATGGTCGAACGACTGGTTTACATCCTTATGAGAAATACGCCCATGTCCAGAATCATGATGTTGTTTGCGTTGGTGGTTTTACCCGCTGCACTTCTGCGTGCGCAGGAAGAAAAGGCTGCTCAGAAGCCGGATGCCAACATCGAAGCCGGAAAGTCCACGCTGTCGATTCTTGAGCAGACCGCTCGATGGACAAAACTTTTCAACGGCAAAGATCTGACCGGATGGACTGGCGATACCGAAGGGTACATCGCGAAAGACGGAAACCTGGTCTGCAAGGCTGGCGGGAAGAATCTTTACACAGCGAAAGAGTACAGCGACTTCGCCTTCAGCTTTGAATTCAAACTCGAAGAAAGCGGCAACAACGGGATCGGCATTCGCGTTCCGATGGGCGGCCATGCTTCGGGATCCGGGATGGAGATTCAGATTCTCGACCACAACGGTTCAAAGTATTCCGGCGAAGCGGACATGGGCGGCGGTAAGACCAGAAAGCTCAGCTGGCTCAAACCGTGGCAGTATCACGGATCAATCTACGGAATCGTGCCTTCAAAGACGGGATACCTGAAGCCGGTTGGCGAGTGGAATTCAGAAACCATCATCGCCATTGAGGATCACATCATGGTGATTCTGAACGGCGCAGTGATTGTCGACACGTTCCTGGACGATGTGACTCCTGTCGACGGCGGCGTTCATCCGGGGATGAAGAATAAAAAGGGCCACATTTCGCTGGCCGGTCACAGCGACCATGTCGAGTTCCGAAATCTGTCGGTAGCCGATTATTCGCCGTCGCCAACCTCACCAGATTCAGAAACAGACAACACTCCACCGGACGGCTTCTCGGCGATGTTCAATGGCAGGGATCTGACTGGCTGGAAAGGGCTTGCTCACAAGAACGCGAATGACCGGCGGGCGCTGACAGGTGATGCTTTGGCAACGGCGCAGGCGACTGCCGACACAGTCATGAACGATCACTGGAGCGTCGTCGAGGGCATCCTGACTTATGACGGAAAAGGGCAGAGCCTCTGCACGGCGAAGGACTACGGCGACTTCGAGTTCTACTGCGACTGGAAGATTCCTCCAGGAGCGGACTCGGGGATCTATCTGCGGGGGACGCCACAGGTGCAGATCTGGGACCCGTGGGATCCTCGCGTCAAGCCGGGTGCTGATCCGCCGGCGAATGCTGAAGAGTGGGTCAGGCAGTATGCAAACGGTCGTAATCTTGGTTCCGGCGGCTTGTGGAACAACAAACGCTGGCGGAACGCTCCCACAACTCTTGCCGACAGAAAACCTGGCGAGTGGAACACCTTCCTGATTCGAATGGTCGGCGACAAAGTGACGATCTGGCTGAATGGAAAGTTGATTGTCAACCGGGTGGCTCTGGAAAATTACTGGGACAAGACAGGAACAATTCCGCTTGTGCGAGCTGACCAGATCGAACTGCAACATCACGGCAGCGAGCTGTTCTTCAGAAATCTCTACATCCGGGAACTGCCGTACTGATAGTGAATCGGGCGACATCCTCATCAGGATGTGACAATTGAATGTCTGACGCACGCTGCGAGTAAACTCGTAGCGTGCTTTTTTTCTGAAGCCTTTCGTGATGCAACTGCAGGTTCGGAGAGACGGCGATCGAGGCCAGACCAGTTGGCCTCTGTATCCAACCCGCTGGTTCACAGAACTGCGGATGCAAGCCACCTGGAATGACAGAAGGCAGACTTACATGAAATACGCCGCGGTGCTTTTGCTGGTTGCTTTCGTCTCGAACGCCGATCCGTTTCTGGCTGTCGCTGCGGAAGTCACACTGACGGAGCGTGTGTCCGTCGCGATTCGCCGGGCGATCCCACTGCTCGAACAGGCGGCGGCTGGTTCCGCGCGGGAACGGAAATGTTTTACCTGTCACAGTCAGGCATTACCGGTCATGGCGATGGCCGAGGCGCGAAGCCGTGGCTTCGTCATTGATGAGGACGTGTTCGAGTCCCAGCTCAAGCATACCGCCGCCCATTTGAAGCGAGGACTTGCCGGATATCTCAAAGGAAAAGGGCAGGGCGGTCGAGTGATGACCGCCGGGTACGCCTTGTGGACTCTGGAAGCGGGTGGGCGGAAATCGGATGAAACAACGGCGGCGGTCGTACATTACCTGCTGGAGTTTCAGCAGAACGACCAGCGATGGCACCAGGCAAGCTCGCGACCGCCGTCCTCAGGAAGCGATTTCGCCAATACTTATCTGGCGTTGCGTGCTTTGAGAGAGTTTGCAACCGACGACCAGCGTGAGGCCGCGGACAGCCGAATCAAGGCTGTTGGTAAATGGTTGCTGGCGACCAACGCGACCGAAACGGAAGATCGCGTTTTCCGATTCCGAGCATTGCCGTACGTCGACGCCAACAACGAAGAAATCGATGCAGCCCGCAGTCAGCTGATTTCGGCACAGCGGGATGACGGCGGCTGGTCGCAGAAGCCCGACATGACAAGCGATGCCTATGCGACAGGAACTGTTCTGACGGCTTTGCTGCGCGACGGCTCGAAAAAGGCTGATTCCGCCATCAAACGTGGTGTTGACTACCTGCTCGATTCCCAGTTGAAAGACGGTTCGTGGCATGTTGCCACGCGGGCCACGCCGTTTCAGCCATATTTCGAATCTGGTTTTCCACACGAGAAGGACCAGTTCATTTCGACGACCGCCACAGGTTGGGCGACAATCGCCCTGACACTCACGCTTCCGGAAGCAAAGCCAGCCAAACCCTGATTCGTAACCCGGTCAGCACC
This sequence comes from uncultured Planctomycetaceae bacterium, assembly GCA_963976765.1. GTDB lineage: Bacteria > Planctomycetota > Planctomycetia > Planctomycetales > Planctomycetaceae > JABMPE01. Next base: position 124,325 of record CAXBME010000012.1, on the reverse strand, counting down.
GGAGAAGACTTCGCAGCGAGACTGTAAGTCGTGCCTGAGGCCGTTCAATTTGGCGAAGTGAATACCGGGGCGATGATTCGTGATGCGTACTGCGTGTTGTGGTGAATCGTGTTGACGGCCTTCTGAGCGTCCGCAGGGAACTCGATGGTGAGTGGTTTTCCGTTCTGAGGATTGGGTTCGTAAAGAGGCGCCCCCGTACTGGCAACGGTGACTCGAATGCGATGCCCTTTGTTGAAGATTTGGCTGATCCAGCCGACAGGGAAAGCCACTTTGTGAACTTTGTCCGGCGCCATCAGAACCTCTTTGTCGAACCCGTTTCGGTAACGCGATCGGAACGGGTAATCGATGATGAGAATCGATCGACCATCGGGATAAACATCGCTGACTCGAACAATGAAATCAGTATCGGGAGCCGTTGACGATACTTGCAGTTCAGCGTGGACCCGACCGGTCCATTCGACAGGTTCTGACAGTGGCTCCGTCGTAAACGTGCGAACATCCGACTGCTCTTCGAAAGCTCGCGCGTCACGGGCTCCAGGGAACGATCGCCCCGGAATTTCCATCGGGTGATGAGGATCGCTGATGTAACTGGTTGAGCTCTCCTTTGAAGTTGGTTTCCCGGCAGAAAGTCCCCCGTCCAGCTGGAAGAACATCGGCGTGGCAACAGCTTTCGGGGGAAAGTCGTCAGCAGTTCGCCAGACGTTGCCAGGAGCGCCGGGTTCACCGACGGCTCCCATCACGTAATAACGCACGTTAGCGTCGTCTTGAACGTCGTTGTTTTTGCCCTTCAGGAAGTGGTCGAACCAGCGAACCATGTGGTTCGACACGTCGAAGGCGGCATTTTCCGGATAGGCCATTTCACCGATGCGGTTGCCCTTGTTATTCCCGCCGTGCAGCCACGGGCCAATAATCAACTGCTGACGTTTTCTGGAGTTCGTTCCGCCTTGATGTTGCCGTCCCTGAAAGCTGGCGATCGAGCCTTGATTCATGAAGTCGTACCAACTGCCGATTGTGAAGCAGGGAACGTTCATCCTGTCGAAGTGCAGCGTGCAGTCTTCGGCCATCCAGTAGTCGTCGTAGGTTGGGTGTCTGAACCACTCGGCGAGCAGTTTCTGGTTATCCTGCGGGTCTCTCGCGACAGCGTCCATGCCTTTGAAACGTTCTGGTCGCGTCGTGCCCCCGATTCGATAACCTTCCTGAAAGAGGCTCAGTCCGGTATCTCGCATGTACTGGCAAACGAGATGCGGCGGCTGTGTGACGGCCAGATAATTCTGAGCGTATCCGCCCTGCGAACCTCCGAACGTTCCGATCTTTCCGGTGCACCACATCTGTTTCGCAAGCCACTCGCAGGTGTCGTAACCGTCGGACAGTTCCCCCCACTGAAGAGCTCGGTATCCGACCCAGGTCCCTTCGGACAATTGTGCTCCGCGGAAGTTCACCAGCGCAACCACGTACCCGGCTCTGGCTGTCCGGGCAGCAGCCTGACGAGTGGACGCTGCCCGAAGACTTACATAACGCTGTTCAAAGACCGCTGGCCACGGGCCATCGCCAGAAGGAGTGTAAAGGTAAGCGGATAACCGAACTCCGTCCCGCATCGGAATCATGACGTGCTGTTCGGTGACGTCGCCAAAGTCCAGAGCATCCTGGCCTGATGCGGATGTCATTGAAGCCGCCAGTAAAACAGTAGCAGTCAGCAGACGTTGCATGGTCTGGCCTTTCGACAGGTGGTCCGAATCGTAGCGTTCTGAATTGTAGCTGCATTGAATTTGACGGTTGCTTCCGCGTATCCGAATCCGGCCAGCGATTGTTGGCCACGGCGGGAAACGCGGGCGACTTACTGTTTGGACGGCGGGCTGTCCGGTTTCTTGTAGAACTGTTCCAGATCGATGCCGCCTTTGAGTTCCTGCTCCATGACAGAGAGTCTTTTTTCGATCATGTCAAAGCGTTGTTCGACCAGCGGGTGGAAGACTTTGTCTTCGTTTTTGGGAGTCGGTCGCGGGATCTCGGGATAGCCAAGCTGGCGTTCGAGCGCGGCAAACATGTAGAGCGGGTCTTTGCCTCGGTTGGCTTTGGCAATGCGTCCTTCTCGAACTCCGAAGAGCATTGGCTTGGGCGGCTGCCAGTTGGGATCGCCGAGTGCTCGGCGTTTTTCCTCGACTGCGAAGTCAGATCGAAGATAGAGAAATTCGCAGAATTCGTTCGAGCCAAGCTGGTTTCTCAACCAGAGAATCCAGTCCCGCCAGGTGTCGTCAAAAATTGGATCATTGGCGACAGCCTGCATGCCGTAGTCGTAGCCGAGCCGATTTCGGGCGACACATTCAAACTGAAAAATGAACAGACCTTGTGGAGTCAGTTTGTCGCTGGCCCGGAATTCAGCTTCAGAACGAAGGATGGCCAGAGCGATCTGTAAGTCGAACTTCGTTTTTTCGTCTTCCGCCTTGGACATCAGGAAAGCTTGAAACGGCGTGAAGTAATGACTCATTTGAGCCATTCCGTCGCTGATTCGTCCTCGATGTCGAATTTCGCCGACCAGAAAATGGAGAGCCATCGGAAGTTTGGTGGTCGCCAGAATCTCGTCCTGAACCTGCAGAATAATTTCCTGGGCGGGCACACCATCCTTCATTCGGGTGAGAAAGGTTTCCCAGAAGTAAGCCTGCTCGATGTATTCTTCGCGGTCGAGTTGTGACATGGACATGGCCGTTTCAGTCTGGTCAGTGGTGAGGCGTTCAACGGTCGAGTTCTGCGTCTTGCCGGGTTACTCGCCCCGCAGCGCTCCGACGATCGGAGTTCGCGACGCCTCTCTGACTGCGAAAAGTGAAGACAGCATCCCGACAGTGAAAACGGTCATCAGCAGCAAAGCACCATTTGCCCAGGGCGTATCAGCTCCGGTGCTCAACAGGTGAGGCAGCATTGCTAGAAGAGCTGAAACGGTCCCTGCCAGAAGCCCCCAGACAAGCAGCATGGCATTTTCGGCAAGGATCATCACGGACAAACTGCGAGACTGAAAACCGACGGCTCGCAGCAACGCAAGTTCCGACCGGCGTTCGATAACGTTTCTGAGCATTACGGTGGACAGACCCAGTGTGCCGAGCAGAAGACCGAGACCACCGAGCGACTGGAACGTCGAAAGGTAGGTGTTCTGAACGATAAGGAACGCGGCAATTCGGTCGGCGACCCGTTCGGCATCGAATCCGTACGGAGTGAGCGAGCCTTCCAGCAGCGTTGCCAACCGGTTGATTTCGTCGTCGGAAAAGTGCCCGGCACTTTGAATGCGAGCATCGTTGGCTCCGATCAGGAAGTAACGAAATCCCGTCTGCTTCGGAAAGAGCTTGCGGAAGTTCGAATCCGACATCAGCAGTACACCCTGCAGCACGCTACCGTCCAGCATGCCAGCCACGATGAGTTCTGTTTCCGAGTCGGGAACCGGGATGGCTGCTCCGGGGGCCTTGTGCAGGCTGAACATCAGCGTGTTCATGTCGCCCAGCACGGGAACGCGACCGTCGTCGCGCGGAGTCGTCAGGAGTTTCCAGTAGTCGGCTTTTCGTTGATCAACGAATCGGAAACCGCCTCGTTCCAGTAGATCATCTGGGACACCAAGAATCGTCGGCAGGGTCGTCTGGTAAAGATTCAGGCAACTGGCGTTTTCGCCCGGTCGAACGCGGAACGAGTACGACTGCATCTGTTCCAGCAGCCTGGCAACCGTACTGCCTGGCTCGGGCGCGATCCCGAGTTTCAGTCGACCTTCTGTCGTTTGCAGAGAATCAAGAAGTGGAGCCGTCGCTTCGGCCACCAGTGAAAAGCCACCGTTTCCGGAGTTGAAATCGGGAGACTCGACCGCTGGATTTCGTTGTCCGGCGGCGACGGCGACGATCACAAAAGTCGCAGACGCAATAAGACCTGTCGAAAGAACACTGCGCGAGCGATGTCGTGCGGCGTTGCGAAAGCCAAGCCGCGAGGATCCCGTGATGCCACGCCCTCTAACGGCTGAGCGGCGGTCGCCAGCCAGCCATGCCGAAAGTTGAAACATCGCGGACGTCAAGCTGACAATGCCGACCACAAAGAACGCCACCATCGGCCAGGAAAGCCCGGAGAAGGCTTCCGTTGACGGGACAATCCCGGCCAGTCCGGCCGCCAGTATGACAAGTGCGAAAATCGCTCCGATCCGAGCCCACTTGAATCGTCGCGCGGCGTGAGCAAGCTGATCGGCGTCGCTCATTGACGCGTCGGTTTCCCCGGCGAGAAGTTGTCGCGTTGAAATGTTTCGCAGGCCTCGCAGCGCGAAGTACAGAGCGAGCCAGGCAACAAGGATCGAGATGGCCAACCCGGCAATAAGGCTGACTGGTTTGGCATAGACGAATAGAAACTGAGTTCCGATCGCGCCACCCCACCAGTCAGGATCCTTCAGGGCGTGGATCATCAACTCGGCATACCCGACAGCACAAACTGAGCCGACAACTCCCCCGAAACACGCAACAAGCAGCCCTTCCTTGAGAATGAGCTGACTGACTCTGCCGCGGTCAAATCCGACGGCCTGAAGCAGCCCGATGCCGGACGACCGGCGTTCGACTCCCAGACGAAACAGCAGGCTGATCAGGATCATTGCCGACGCGATAACAAAAAAGCTGAAGCCGACAAACAGCCCGGTGAAGTCAGTCGTGCCGCTCGCCGCTTTGATCCCGTTGTATTTGACCGGCTGGAAAACAAGGCCCGTGTCCGGCGGAGCCAGATGTTTGAGAAATGCCGTAGTGAATGGCTTTCCGGCGTCTTCCAGTTTCTCCGGCGTACGGTCGGATTCAGAGATAGCGACGCGGATCGATGTGAGACTTCCGTAACGACTCGTCCAGAGCGACTTCGCCAGTTCGAGCGACACGAAGGCTTTGGGCAAGGCTCGATACAATTCCCAGTATTCGTCGTCGCGGTCGGTCGGTCGGTCCAGGTCCATTGGAAACGGTTGCTTCCAGCCGTTAAATGTTCTGGCGTCGGTGATGCCTTTAACTTCCGGCGTGAGTCCTCGGTCGCTGGCGGTGACTGACGTGGCAAGCGGAACAACAGCTTTGACCTTCAGGGTGAGAACTTCTTCCGGCAGCTCTCCGTGCGAGCCAACCTGGTGATACCGGATCTGAATCGAATCGCCCGGTGTGACATTCAGGTCGGATGCCAGCCAGTCGTTGAGAATGATCTCGTCATTGCTCAGAGTGTCGACTTTATCATCAGCAAGCAGAGGTCCGAAGGGCGCCGCATTCACTTCTGAAGGGTCGACGCCGGCGATGATTGAATAGGCAGAAAAAGCGTCCGGGTCCTCGACACTGCTCAACTCGTTGACGAGGTAAACCATGTTTCGAGCGATGGCCTGACCATGCTCGTCGGCGGTCTTCTGAGCGGCCATTGCAAACGAGTCTTCCAGAATCATCTGCTCACTTTCGAGGGCCAGGTAGCCTCGATCGTTCGTGACCACTCGCAAACTGAGATCTTCCAGAGAAAGTTCTTCTCCCAGAACGTTGGTTATCTGGTCCGCGGCGCCAACCGCCTCTGGAGTTTCGGACAGCTCGGCGGACGTGAGAGAAACGAAGAGGGCGTTGACTCGCGCCGGTTTGCCATTCGGAAAATCGCGAGACCGACGCACTTCTTCAAGGCCGACACTTTCCTGGAGATTCTCCAGCGAAACAAAAACAGTGAGCGGTAACTGCTGGCCTGGGCTGAGGTCGAAACGTCCGGTTCCGGAAGTTTCCGGGAAGATTGCTTTGACAGTCAGTGGCACGCTTTGCGTGTCCTGGTCCTCGATGCCGCCCAGCTGGCTTTCTCGCGGAATCGTGGCTGGCATCTCAACCCAGAGCGTCAGTTCGTCGCCGACTTTCGCATTAAGTTGGCGGGCGACGCGGTCACTCAGGATCAACTCGTCGCCCTTGGGAAGCGAGTTGTCGTCGAACTCGCTCATGTTCGCAAAACGGTCGTTAATGCCGAAAACCCGAATACCGCCTGCTCGATCCGTCACAGTCCCGTCGCTGGTTTCGCGGACAAGTGCTCCGTCCATGATCAGGGCTGGAGCGACATTCTGCACGACTTCCTGGAGCTTCGGATTCTCGTAGACCCTGCCGGCAGTTTCTTCGCGGAGAAAACGCGGAGAATGCAGGGCGAGATCGACTCCGCCAAGCCGCGCGAGACTCATTTCCTTCAGGCTCTCGCGAACGGAATCGCCCACAATCAAAGCCCCGCTGATGACCGTCGTTCCAGCGACGACTCCCAGAAACACGGCAAGGTGAATCCGCCAGTAATGCATCAGGCTGCGCAGGATCAGCGTTGATGTCTTCATAATAAACGCGTCCGGATGGCCACACTTGAAGTTCGTTGGACTCCGTACCCGACCGGCGAAGGCGTCGCCAGCCACTGCGGAAGTTCCGAATGGTACGCGCATTCAGCCGTTTGAGAAGTGACACTCAATCGACGAACGCGGTGCTCCGGAGTCAGGGATCGACAACTTCAGCGAATCGGTTGTTGTCCGGAGCGGCGTTTGTTGAAGGAAGCCGGTCATTCGGATCGAGCAGGTGGACGCCTCGAAGATCAGCCGCTCGGCGGGTCTCGGTTCGCTGTCGGTTGTACCCAAGCGGTCGGCTGCCCGTGCTGGGACCGATCGATTCGTCTGGAAATGGATCGTGGTATTCTGCGGCCCGGTGTTCCATCGCCGGATGTCGCGGCACCAGCTCCGGCATTTTCACGAACCGCGTGTCGAACAGGCAGCCGGATCCCCCGAAAACCAGAACCAGCATCAATGCGGCTCGTGTTGCAGGGATAAGGCGTGTGGCCATGCGATTACTTACCGGACGATAATTCGAAGTGCAAAGCGCCGTTGTCAATCAGTCTGCAATTTCTGCCAGCCTGTTTCACTCGACGAGGAATGTGCAAGTTGAACGTTCGCCGGAGTATATTGCCGCTTCGCGATCGCCCCTAGACCGGTTTGGAGTGGCTGTAATGACTGAGAATCGTGGCTTCGATCTGCCCAGGATGCCCCACCGCCCGGTTGATGGACACAAGGGGACATTTGGCAAGACTCTGATCATTGCCGGAAGCCGCGGGATGAGTGGTGCGGCGTGTCTTGCCGGCGTTTCCGCGTTGCGAGGAGGAGCGGGGCTGGTTTCGGTCGCATGTCCGGTCGGCATTCAGTCGATCGTCGCAGGCTACGAACCCGGCTACATGACAATTGGACTGCCAGAAGGGGAAGAAGGACAACTGTCAATCGCCACGCTCGACAAAGTTTCGGCACTCGTTGCTGGCAAGGATTCGATCGGAATTGGTCCGGGGCTCGGAACATCTGAGGATCTGGCGGAAGTGGTTCGTCGCCTGTATTCAGAGGTCGCGTGTCCCCTCGTGCTGGATGCGGATGGGTTGAATGCCCTGGCCAGAAAATTTCAGAAAGGGCTCTGGCAAGAGGGCAAGTATCCTGGTCCACGTATTTTGACGCCGCATCCTGGAGAGTTCGCGCGACTGACTGGCCTGTCGGCTGCTGATATCGAAGGGCGACGTGCTGATGTGGCCCGAGACTTCGCCGCTGCGAACAACGTTATTCTGGTTCTGAAGGGACCGGGCACGATCGTGACCGACGGCGAGCGGATTTCGATTAACACAACGGGCAATTCCGGGATGGCCACCGGCGGCTCGGGAGACGTTTTGACGGGCCTGACAACAGCCTTGCTCGCACGAGGCAGCGATCCGTTCGAAACGACAAGATTCGCTGTTCACCTTCACGGTCTCGCTGGGGACATCGCCGCAGAGGCCTGTTCGCAGCCTGGAATGATCGCTTCGGACCTGCCACGATTTTTGTGCGAGGCCTGGAAACAGATGTGTGCGTCAGCTCAACCCGCAAGCTGAGTCAGCAACAGTTGGCGGTAGAGCGTATCAATGTGAGAGTTCCGTCGTGCTTACCCGTGTCGATCAAGGTTGAGTGGTGAGGGATTCTGGCCAGAAATTGAATTTATCCGTTCTGAATTTCGACGAGTATCGCCGACACGACGTAGATCTGAAGCGACGAATTCGCGTACTGTTTTTCCCGGCGCTCAGGCATTTGAATCATCGAGACGGTGACGGCCTGTTCTGCTGTTGATTGCGACTGATTGTCGATTTTTAAAGGCACAGAAATGTTCTTCGACCCGATGTACTTTGTGTTTCTTTCGCCCGCGCTTCTGCTGATGTTATGGGCTCAGGCGAAAGTGAAGTCGAGCTACGGACGCGGCATGCAGGTTGACGCACGACTCACGGGTGCTGCCGCCGCCCGTTACGTCCTCGATCGTGCCGGTCTGAACGACGTTGGTATCGAGGAAGCTCGTGGGTTCCTGAGTGATCATTACGATCCTTCACATCGCGTGCTGCGGTTAAGCCACGAGGTTTATCACACTCGCACAGCGACGGCTGTTGGAATTGCCGCTCACGAAGCAGGACACGCCATTCAGCACGCTCGAGGGTACATGCCTCTTGTCATCAGAAACGCTGCCGTTCCTGCAGCGCAATTTGGTCCGACGCTGTTCTTCGTGCTTTTTATCGCCGGCGCAATTTTCAGTTCGCCACCATTAATGATCGCTGGGCTGGCTGCTTTCGGCGGTCTGGTTGTCTTTCAGGTAGTGAACTTGCCAGTCGAGTTTGACGCGAGCAATCGGGCAAAGGCACTCCTGACAGAATACAACATTGTGGACGGTGACGGAGCTGCCGCCGTTCGTAGCGTTCTGAACGCCGCTGGCTGGACGTACGTTGCAGCGACTCTGCAGACCATCTTGCAGTTCCTGTACTACGCGTTGCAGATTCTGGGCGCAAGCCGCGACGACTGATGGTTTGTGTCGCTCGTGAGTTCTCGCCGCTGACTATTCATTGCTGGCGTCGTGGGAAAGGCCGAGCAATCTGTCAATCTGTTGATCTGGATTGTCGAGTGGAACTGGCTCTGAGCTGCCCGCGACGTTTCCGGCTCGGTCGATGTGAAACACAGCCTGTCCTGGCTGGTCGACTGCTTCATCGAAACTTCCGGCCCCCCATGCACGATGAATCTTCCAGATCGGGGCGGGATCCGTGAGTAGATGGAAGAAAGAGGGAAAGTCAGATTTTCGATTCTGCTGAGGCAGGGCGGAACTGACCGCGATGACGTGGTAGTTTGCGGCTTTAAGCTCGGCAGCATGCGACTTAAGGTGTTGCAATGTCCTGTCTGCCTCGGCGCCGGCCTCGCCGTCAAAGAACACAACAAACAGGTTATGCCTCCCCTGAAAAGACTTCAGCCGCGTGATCGAGTTGTCCTTATCCAGAGCCTCAATCGATGGCGCCTGCATTCGAGCAGTTGTCACTGTTGGCGGTCCCGCGAGCCGTTGATGATTCTGGTTCAGTTTGTGCCAGACCATGCCCCCGATAATCAACGCGGCCAGAGGCAACACAAGTATCCGCAATTTCATCGTCGTATCTTTCTGAAGGACTGAAGCAACTACTCAGTTTCGACGTGCAGCTGTGCCTGAAGTTTTTTGAGAGCCCTCATCCATAGCATTTGTGTCGCTGGTCGTGAGCGTCCCATTCGCTCTGCAATTTCGTCGAATGGCAGCCGCTGAAGATTCCTCAGTACGATGACTTCCTGGTAGGCTTCCGGAAGAGTCGCCAGTGCCTCGGAAATTTCGATTTCCTGCTCCCGTCGAACCATCACCTGGCTGGGAGACTCGCCCCCCGACGATAATTCGGGAGCGGCTCGAAAATAAGTCGAGTCATTGCCGGTTGAAATGGCGACTTCCAGAGTGGCTCGTCGTTTAGCTGCTCCAAACCGTCTGACGAAATCAGTCGCGTTGTGTTTGAGAATCTGTTTCAGCCAGGCAATCCACTCGCCTTCCGTCTGCCCGCTGAAATCGGGAAATCCCTGGTGAGCTTCCATCAAGGTCTGCTGAATGAGATCTGATGAGTCAACTTTTGCCTGGATCCAGCTTTCGACATGAGAGCGGGCGAGGAAGCCGACATACGCCCGGCATGATTCGAAAAGATCGTTCATGGCATCACGGTCACCATCGCGCGCTCGCTGCAATAGCGACTCGAGGCCCTTACGCGATGGTTCTGACAAGATTATTCTCCAGCGTTGTTGTTAATTGACGCTAACTTCGCACTACGGGTGTGATTTACACGGCCACCTTGAATGTAGAATAGCACAAGCAATATTCAAGCGGACATTGCGGTCACTCGGTCGTGGCTTCACCGCTCCTTGACTGAAGAATGGTGTTTGACTCTATGCAGATTACGTCGCGTGACGAGGCGATCGCCTGGCTCTACAGTCGGGTTGACTTCGAACGGATGTCGCCGTCGTTGACCGCGTCCGACTTCAAGCTCGACCGGATGCGAAATCTACTGGAACATCTGGGCAACCCACAGAATAGCGTCCCTGTCGTGCATATTGCCGGAACAAAAGGGAAGGGCTCGACGGCGGCATTTGTTACTTCGATCCTGCTGAATTCGGGTTATCGTGTCGGACTGTTCACGTCGCCACACATTGAACGTTTTGAAGAACGTATTCAGGTGTCGGGAATTCAGATTTCGGAAGACGGTATCGCCAGTCTGGTAGACCGATTGGCCAGAGTCGCCCGCAAAATTGATGACGCCGGGAATGGATTGAGCCCCACGTTTTTTGAGCTGACGACAGCTCTTGCATGGCTTTGGTTCTGTGAGTGCAAGGTCGACATTGCGGTGCTGGAGGTGGGGCTTGGAGGGCGACTTGATTCCACAAACATCTGTAGCCCTGAAGTTTCAGTCATCACGACAATCAGCCGGGACCACACACACATTCTGGGATCACGTCTGAGCGAGATAGCAACTGAGAAAGCCGGGATCATCAAGAACCGGATTCCAGTGGTTACCGGTGTAACAGCCCCTGAACCGCTGTCCGTGATTTCTGAGATTGCTGCCGCGCACGAGTCTCCGTTGACAATTGTCGCTGCACCATCCAGGTCACTCCGAAGTCAGGACAAAAACCCGCCAGTTCCGCCGAGCAGGCATCAGCAACACAACCGAGACGTCGCCCTTGCTGTGGCCAGGAACCTGAAAGACCGGGGATGGCGGATTCCGGACGCTGCAACCGATTGCTTATCAGTCGAAGCCGCCTGTCCCGTTCGAATTGAGCGACTTCGTGAGAATCCGACAGTGATCATCGATGCCGCTCACAACTGGATCTCTGCCGGCGCCCTGGTAGAAACGATCCAGAGCTGGCCCGCCGGTTGCCGGCGTGTACTGATATTTGGGACGAGTCACGACAAGGATGTGGCTGGATTATGCAGACGTCTCTTTCCACATTTCGATGTGGTCATACTGACTCGCTACACATCGAGTCAGCGAGGTATTCCCATCGACGCGCTGGCCACTCTGGCTGCTCGAATATCGACTCGCTCAACACACAGCGAAAAAGACCCGGCAGCCGCGTGGCTGGCTGCTCTCAGGGTGTGCCCCGAAGATGGCCTGATCTGCGTTGCCGGGTCGTTTTTTCTGGCCGCCGAGATTCGTGAAATCGCTCGAACCAGCAGTTTGGTATCTGATCGATGAGCGCTGTCGGTGCCGTTGACAGTTTGGCCAGCCCGGGTACTCAGTACCCAAAGCCCTCACCCATGTAATTCATCATCTGCGCGTTTCGCTTTGTTGAACTTCGACGTTTCGGGTTCGAAGGCTTTCCGCTACCCATACCAGGGTATCCTTCCATGCCGCTCATGCCGGGGTACGCTTCCATGCCTGGATACCCTTCTCCGCCAATCAGTTCCTCAATGCCCCCGGAACCGGGTGCTATTGCTGCACGTTTCAGGTGTGCCCAAAGCTCATCCTGCTGCTTCATACGGTTTTTGGCAGTCTCATGAGCCGTTACGTTACTCACCGTATCGAGTTTGACCAGGTCGCCGAAGCGATTCACCACAACCGCTTCCTGCAAGCTGTTTGGAAGTTTTCTGGTTGCCAGCTCAAGTTCAGGGTGCTCATTGGGGTCCAGCAAACTGTTGCGGTTGTAGTCAACCAGGGTGTTTGGCGTTACAAAGTCGATCTGTTCTTCCATGAATGTTCCTGCGGAAGGACGAAGTACTTCAGTAGTGACACCGCCTTTTGTTTCAGCTTCCGCACCTCGTCGCCTACTCTGAACTTCACGCGTCCAACTGGCGATACGCTCGCCACGATCGAGTCCCTCAAAAGGGCCGTGGACGTAAGTGCCGGTTTCGCTCATCCACTGATAAGCATCCATGGAAACACCGCGTCGGTCATCAACTTTCGCCACAAAAACTTCGTTCTCGTCTTCGATCAAAGCTGGCGTGCTGACATCTGACCATGGAGTGAATCGATACTTGCCCTCGCGGGATGCGAAGTCCTGAAGTTCGCCAGGGTCACGATCGAAGTTTGGATTCAAAAGCTTCAACCGCACTCGATAACGGTAGGCGTTGCCAGGGACGACGCTGAAGTCAAGAAACCGAAACAGCATCAGCTCCGGAGTCGCAAAGACATCCATACGCCCCATCGCTCCGCCGCCTGGATACCCACTACCCGGATAGCCAGATTGCCCTCCCGGATAGCCAGACGATTCCGACATGTACTCAGGATCATTCTCCATCGCGAGTTCATTATAGGTTTCGTTATAAGCGTTCATGGCCGACGAGTTGCCCATCATGTTTCCTCGCATACTGCGAGTATCGACCTGCACTCGTTTGAAGCCACCGCCACCGGTCGCCTCTCTAATCTTCTTCTCACGCTCGGCGGCTTTGAGCAGAGCTTTCGCCCGGGTTTCCTGTTCAAGCTGCTCCTTCTCGCTCAGCAGTCGCTTGATCTGCGGATGAGACGCCAGAATTCCATTTGGCCCGGCAGCCGTTGACCAGCTTCCGGTCACGCGGAAGGGAAGTGGCATCGTAAAGACTGCATCGCGGTACTGCTCATCGACGACATCGACATCGAATTCGATTCTTTCCAGCAGTTTGACCGCAACGTCAATGTCCACATCTTCCCACTCACTGGCCCAGGGGTTGGCACCTGCGACCGCGGTTTGTCGTTGCAGCTCAAAATCCCAGAATCTGACCTGAGTGTACGCTTCCTGAGCATTATCAAGACGTAGCGCCCGTTTGACTTTCTCGACCTGCTGCTTCATCCGGAAGATGCCTCGAATCGCGGCAAATCGAGTACCGCGAGCCTCCACGTTCCTTACCGGTCCACCATAGCCAGGCATTCCGCCGCCGTACTCACTGCCAGGATAGCCCTCCATCGTTTCGCCGCCGTAGGTGGATGTTCCGTCGTATGGATTGGCTCCAGTTTCGCTGCCTGGGTATCCGGCTGCCGCACCAGGCCGGGGGCCTGTAACACGAGGGCCTTCGACGCGAGGGCCTGCAACGGCCGGCGCGTCAACTTTATTCGAACCTGCAACCTCGCCTGCGGAGGCGACTCTGATTTCCGGCCCAGAGCCTTTTTCTTCCGCTTCTTTCTCCGGGTTCAACTCGATCAGTACACGCCCGGCATCAGCAACGAGGTTTTCAATCGGCATATATTCAGGTTCAGCAACCTTCTCCCGAGCCTTCGTGATTCTATGCACCCACTTGACGAGGTAGTCGTACTTTTGCCCGGGAGGGATACCATCAAACAGTTTTACAACCTGATCACCAGGGTCCGGAGCTTTGAATGTCTCTTTTTCGGTGTCCGGCCAGGTAGAGCGAGCAAACTCAGCTTTGCCTGCTTCGATCTTCGCGGAAAACTCTTCAGGCTTTCGTTCGTAAGTGGACCATTGTGTTGTGGCAATTCCAATCAGCACAAAAACTCCAGCGAGCCCAAGAATGAACTTCTCGCCGTGTTCGATAAGCAATTCTTTAAAACCTGGTTTTGAGCCGGAACTACTCATGGCAATCTCCCTATGCTGCTTCTGAAGCGAACGGGATTCTGTGTGGTCGTAAATGAACGTTGAAATTTGTCGCGGTGCGTCGAACCGGAAACTGAATCACCGTCAAAATCACGGTGACTCAGTGCTGCTCGGAGGCGACGCTTCGTCAGTTGGTGCAGAGACTGTTGTCGCTGCATCTGACGAATCGGTTGATGAGCTTTCGCCAGTTACCTCAGCGTTGTCAGGAGCTGTCGCGTCACTGGTTCCTGGCGTTTCTGGAACGTCGCTTGCGCCGAGCGCCGACGACGTTGCTGGAGTTGCGGCATCGTTCCCAGGTACGACCGAAGCTGCCGGTGCAACCGTTGTCGTCTCAACTGGAACCGCCGGTCCGTCTACACCTGTGTCTGTAACCTGAGGAGCACCTGAAGTTGTGGCGGAGTCGGCCATCTGGCCAGAGTTCTCAGACGAGACTGCTGATTCGTCAACTGCTGGCGGGTTATAAATGTAGATCTCGCCGATCACTACAAGTTCGACCAGATCTCTGTCTTCGAGAGAGGCCTGAACGTTGGCGATAGCAGGGACAGTGTAGGACTTGCCTGACAGTGCATCGGCTCCAGTGCCAGCACCCTCGCCGTCAAATCCGAAGGTCTCCTCAGAGTAGCTTTCCAGTGAGCTTCCTTCAGACTCCGTTGGGTAAGACTCGGTCTCTGAACCGGGATATCCGGAGTTCATACCAGCCAGCGAGTTCGAGCCAGGGTATCCCGCGCGTCTTGATGTGGGCTTGCCAGGTTCTTCGGGGTTCATTGCAGATTGTTGAAATCGAATGACTTCGATCGGGTACTGAGAATTCAACAGCTCTCGAATTAACGTTGGAACCTGCATCTGGTCGATGGCAACTTTGAGCTTGAAGCCGCGAGTTCTGTAGGCTTCTTCTGATTGAACGTATCGGTTCTCGTCGCTGTTAGGGTCAGAAGCCGTCGTCGCGCCACCACCTGAGTTACTTCCTTCTTCATTCATATACGATGAGGTGGTGATTCCACCGGAAGAGGCCACTTCATACTCTTCACTGATTAGAAACTCAGCAGGCTTTGACAGAGCTGAAGTTCCTCCTCGTCGTCCCGCTCCACCAGGCATTCCGGGAGCCATACCCGGATATCCTGGGGCCATCCCTGGGTAGCCAGAAGTACCAGCCGTGCTGCCAGATGACGAAGGGGCTGCGGCCTTCGTACCACCAAACAGTTGAACCTGCATGATTTGTTTGACGTATGAGTCAGTGATTGACGACGTGCTGTCGTTGGTTCGACGGACCGCGGCAAGCACCTCGCCCAGGAGCCACAGATCTTCCTGCGCATTCCAGATCTCCTGCCACGTTGGCGGCAGACCTTCCCATTTTGATGCCGGAATGCGGGGCAACGCGGAGTACGGGAAGACGACTTTCTGCTTTGCATTGGCGTCGACTCGCGTTTTTCCATCATCGATCGGTTCTGGAATATGCCAGACTCGACGAACGTCGCGATCGTAACCGTCACGGTACATCGCCGGAAGAACCTGTTTCATCCGCACATCATCCAGTTCGCCCCGGTAGGGGCAAGCATTCATATACTCTGCAACAACCGGCGGCCACACCATCAGGTCAGTTTGAGCCTGCCACAGTCGATCCAGAGCCAACTGGTTAGCTTGAGTCCGGATGGAAATCAGTTGATTGACTCCGTCGGCCCAATCCTGGTTTGGAGCGTTCTGTCCGCTGGCAATACCGCTGAAAGTGTTATCGAGTGACGAGGTTCTGTCACTGATTTCCGCAGCGAGTTCGCCAGTCGTCATCCACCAGGCAACCGGCGGCAGCAACACAGCGACCAGGAATACGATCCAGAAGTGGTGCTTAATAATTGGCTGTAGCTTATCCATGGCCATGCCTCGTTCTTCTGAAGGAAATGTTGGTGCTGCCTGGGAGAGATCGTTGTCTTACGAACTGCAAATTACTGTCCAAGTGCTGGTCCGGATTCTGTCGGTGCAGCTTCGGGCGCGACGCTCCCCGGAGCTGCATTTCCAGAAACGACACCCGTTGGAACGCTGCCGGGATTACCGACACTGCCCGGCTGAATTCCCGGCGAGATTCCTTCAGTCGCGGGAGCCGGAGCTTCCGGAATAACACGATCCTTTTCCTGAGTCGGTTTCCAGGCGAACTGAAGAGTGAAGGTAGTCCGCTCGATGAGAGTGAATTCCGGTTCGAGAAGATTCGAACCTGTCCCTGGTTGAACTGGGCCGGCACCGGGTTGTGGCAAACCTGGTCGTGGCAAGCCCGGCCTGAATCCTCCCTGAGGACTGTCACCCGTTTTAGGGATACCGTTCTCGTAGAGTTCAACCTTCACAGGAGGTGGGTTGTCAGTAATCACCGGGTGAGAAATCCCAAGAACGGCAACCGGGACTGGCCCCACGAAATTATCGCCCTGCTTGATGAACGGCTTACGCAGGTTCTCGACCAGCGTATCACGGACAAAGATAATCCCACGATCACGAACGTCAGGCGGTGCATAGTAATGCTCACCCATCAGCGTGATGACGTAACCCTCACCCGATGGTCCGGCTGCTTTTTCTGCTTCAGTCAGGAACGTCTTGTCCTGCTCACGTAATCCGTCAAACCAGGTTTTAAGATCAGCATATCGTTGAGCGGTAATGCTGCGGATATTGATCCGAGGCATCTTTGTCAGGTCTTTTTCGTCGAGTTGAAGGCCGACTGGTCTTGGAAGAGCCTCGTTAAGTCCGCGATACAACTCAGCCCAAAGCTCACGTTTATCCAGATAGCTCACCAGGTGAGTACCTTTTTCGACGAGGGCGTTGTGTGTGCCACGTGCGCCTTCATAAGTGCTCTGGCCACTGTTCAAGGAGCTTTTGAAAGAGTCCGCAGCACTTTCGACTTCGCCAAATCGGACTTTGTTGACCTTGGCCGCAGCGTTGGCATAGCCAGCCACTGAAGTGGCCAGGCCGCAAAGCACTGTTGCAGCGGTGGCGACAGCCCACGGCTTCTTCCGACGGATTTTGCGGGCGACAGCGATTTCCTTGGGCAGCAGCGTGGTACGAAGCTTCGTCAGTTTCAGGGCCTGCAATGCCAGACCGTACGGCACTGCAAAGGTCATAATGTTTTCCTGAAAGACCGGAGCGTTCAGGACGGTATCGCCAACCACTGCGTCGAAGGTCTCGACCCGTTCGACGTCGTACTGCAGATTCTGCTGCAGAAACTTCTGCAGGCCGGCCAGCTTGAAACCATTTCCAACGCCGATGATCTTTGAAATCTTTGCATCGCGATTCACGCTGGAGAAGTAGCCGATCGATCGCTGAATTTCCGAAACGTAGTCGTTGAAGACTGGACGCAATGCCTGGAAAACGGCTCGCGGATCCGGAGACTTGGTAGCGTTGCATTTAAGATGTTCGGCTTTGGCGAACGTCAGCTTCATCTCTTTGGTAAGTGCACGAGTGAAGTGGTTACCACCGACCGGTACGTTGCGGATCCAGATCTTTTCGCCGTTCGAAACGACCAGCGTCGTATTGTCCGTCCCCATGTCGAGCATAATGGTGTGCTCATCCGGGGCGACGAATTCATCTTCCGTTGTCGGGCGGACTCCCAGCGTGTCGTAGCAGTAAAAATTGTAGAGTGCCAACGGAGCGATCTGTACAACTTCGACTTCGACTTTCGCTTCCGTGAACGGTCGCAGCGCTTCGTAAACCTGCTCGGTCTTCATCGCGAAGAGGCCGACTTCCGCCCCCAGCATGAAGCCGCTTTCTTCGATACCGCCGCCGAGCGTCTGGAAATCCCAGATCACATCTTCGAGAGCAAAAGGAATCTGCTGACGAGCTTCGTACTTGACGACGTCGGCGACCTTGCTGCTTTCGACCGGCGGCAGCTGGATGAATCGTGCCAGCGCAGAATGGCCTGGAAGGCTGATCGCGACCAGATCCCCCGTCACGTCGTTGCGCGAAAGGAATGTTTCCAGAGCCTGCTTGATCAGCTCGCGAGGAATCGCGTCTGGTTGGCTTAGAATCTTGGGATGCGGGATGTAGTCATACGCGACGGCCAGCACCTGCTCGGCCTGAGCGGCGTACTTCAGGCGGACAGCTTTCAGTCCTGCCTGACCAATATCGATTCCCCAGACTGCTCTGTTTTCTGCCATGATGGACTTCCTGAAGAATGTCAGAAGATGCACCGGGATCAGGTGTTGTTCAGAGAGAATTCTCTGCGACGAGATGAACCTGAATAGAAGTGTCGTATTTCAGTCAGCGACTTTCGCAGCCATGCAATTCGTGAGTAGAGCTGCGTGAATGAGGTCGTCAGCCGGTAAAGAAACAAAGTGAAATGAGATGAAAGAGTTTACCGAACTGAAGCTACCACAGGAGTTTAGCAGTCATCAAGGATAAAGAAACCGCACAATGATTGTCGATTCTGACGTCTGTATCACCCGCCGGCTTCTGACACCTTCGAGACAAACCGGAACAGTCAGTAATTCACATTCAACTCTCTTGCCGCGACGCCATGCCGCGAATTTTTCAGGAACCAGTCAATCGGAAAGCCGTCAATCAAGGTGCGAGCTGAGTTGAAAACAGGACGTCCGGGATGTCGGAAGAATTGCCGGTTTCGAAACAGACCCCAACTACCAGACGGAACGAAGCAGTGAGAGGGGTTCCCAGGCGAATTAGTTCCAGGAAGATTTCAAATTATCCGAAGAAAATTGCAATGCAAACATTGCTGTGCCGTAACTGCCTTTTTCTAAACAGGTTACAGACCGTTCTGTTTTAGAAATTGATTTAAAATTCCGGTCAAATGCAAAGGTTGAGACGGGAACTTCAATAAGCCGGGAGCCGGACTCAACGGTATTTTTCTGAGGCTCAGTGCCGCCATTGTGGTGGCTTGCCCCATCCTTGCGTCGTCACATCCGCCAATTTCCCTGCTCAATCTGGCTGGTCAGTTGCGGATGAACGCTCTGAGTCGGTCAAATCCTCATGTCGTCGGAACCAATTCCCGGATGCGGTCGGCGCAAAGAGACGATTAGCCCGTGACGATTCAGGCGTCTGAGTATCCGTACTGGCAAATGTGGCAACAAGTTGACGTTGAGTGAGCAAAATGGCATATCAGAAGGTCGTCGTACTGATTCCAAGTCATAGCCTGGAAGATTTTCCGACAGAACTTAGCGACAAGCGCGCGGAGAGCCTGCTGAATGCTTTTTCGGTAGCGTTTCATCCGAGATTGATCGCGTCAACGGGGCTGATGCCAGCCTGGCACCGCGCGGACGAGCCGACGACCGACGTCGATGGTTCACTCATCATTGTTCCGACGGCCTGCGACGATCAGTTGCCGGCTGGCTGGGTAAACCTTGCCAGAGAGCAGGGGGCGGTCGTTGTTTCCGGCCTGCATTGCCGAGCGAAAATGGTGGCTGCCGCGCTGGCCGGACTCAACGGCACGGGACCGGCTGGCGATGCCTGTTCCGAAACTGCCGACATTGAAAAGTTGACTGATACGTCAGGCGAGTTGGCTGACAAGCCCGCTTCAGAGCAGTCTCTCTGTGAGATTCCGGCGGAAATTGTGGCGGACTTTCATGCCCTGGGAACCTGCTGGATTCTGATGGAGCTGCTGACTCGGCACATGCACCATTTCAACAGCTACGACGAAGTCTTCTTTGAAAAGACGCTCGTGGCAGCGGCGAGGGATGCCGTGAAGGGAGACGAAAGCGGCGTCGAGATCGCGCTGCGTGGTTCATACGAGCTGCTGCTGGAAGCACGCGAACGATTCTTTCCTGTGGACTGCTACTTGCTTGACCTCTGTCTGTTGGCGCCGGACATGGCTGGCGAAAAGCTGAAACCAGTGCTCGCCGAGGAAACTCCAGTCAACTTCCTGCTGAGAGCACTGGATGCCAAAGAGATGGCTGAGTCTGATCCGGAGTCCGTGGAGCTTCTGAAGAAGGCATGGGACGAAGGTCGCGCTGACGTGGCCGGCGGCGATCTTCATGAACTGGCTGCTCCGCTGGTTCCGATCGAATCATCGATACTCGATCTACAGCGCGGACGTGCCGTGTTTCAAGAGCTTTTCCAGCGTGAGCCGACCACCTGGGGGCGCCGGCGTTATGGATTGTCCCCGATGCTGCCGCAGTTGTTACAGAAGTTCGGTTTCCATTCGGGACTTCATTTTCTACTCGATGACGGAATTTACCCCGATCGCGAGCAAAGCCGCATGAGGTGGGAAGCGTGCGACGGGAGCGCCGTCGATGCTTACTCCAGAATTCCTCTCGCGGCAGATTCGGCCTCGACCTGGCTCCGATTTCCCGAGCGAATGGCCGAGACAATGGAGTCGGATCATGTTGCCGCGCTGGCCCTTGCTCGCTGGCCGGAAACGAAGTGTCCATTTTTTGAAGACCTGCGTCGCACTCAGAAGTACGCGCCGGTGCTTGGTCGCTTCGTGACGTTCGAAGAGTACTTTCTAAACTCAGACGATCACGGCGGCGGCTGGCATCACGACACAAAGCAATATCTGTCGCCGTTTTTTGTGCAGGCCGTTGCTCGAAGAGAAGCGTGCCCGATCACGCGTTTTCGGAATCACACGCAACGGGTTGCGCAGTTCGAAGCAGCAGCATGGCAGTCGGGAATTGGCGATGCGTTAATGGGGCGGGCGGTGAACGATACGGCGGCAGCGAACCTGCTGGCCGAACTCGAAAATGCCGGGCCCGATGTTTATGAATCCGGAGCGGACTCGCCTGACGAGGTAGTCGCTGCTGCCGAAGAACTGCTGGGCACTTATCAGACAAAGGCTGAGGAGAAGCTGGCTCGGATTATCATGCACGGCGCTGAGGCTCGGTCGGGCTGGTTGTGCATCAACACTCTTTCGTTTCCTCGGCGAGTAGTCGTCGATCTGGCGTCCGGCCAGGAGAATGAGACGAGCAAAGTTCCAGCCATCGCAGGGCCGGTAAAGTCTTTGCAGTTTGATCGAACGCGGCGACAGGCTCTCGTCGAGATTCCGGCGGCTGGTTTCGCGTGGATTCCGGACGGTGAAAGCCCAACGGACTCATCGAAGGGACTGCTTGCTGAAGGGTTGCGTTTGCAGAACGAGTTTTTCGAAGTCTACGTCAACGAGTCGACTGGTGGATTGCAGCGGTTGAAAAAGCATGGTCGCAGCCCGAATCGACTCAGTCAGCAACTGGCGTTTCGCTTTGCCCGCGAGCTGACACTCAAGCGACAGGATGCGGACGGCGAATTCGTTGAAGAAAAAACATTCTATTCCGAGATGCGGTGTCGCCATGTTGAGGTTACCTGTGCCGGGCCGTCATGCGGCGAAATCGTGACCACGGGCGAAATCATCGACCCGTCGACTCAGGCCGTGCTGTCAGGCTTCCGTCAGACATTTCGAGTGTGGCGAGGTCGACCGTTTCTCGAACTGGAGATCGAACTGATTGACCTGCAGAAGAAGCCGGAAGGTGATCCGTGGGGCTGTTTCTACGGGGCTCGATTCGCGTGGAACGACGGAACCGCGGCGATTTCACATTCCATCTCAGGTGCCGCTCGACCGATCGAGATGCAGCGCATCGAAACGCTCGACTACATCGAAATTGCATCCGAGGAAGCTCGCACAACGATCCTTCCGATGGGGCTGCCTTTCCATCGAAAGACCGGACCGCGCATGATCGACTCGTTGCTGATTGCGGAAGGTGAGTCCGAAAGAAAGTTCAAATTCGCCATCGCTGTCGACCAGAATTATCCCATGCAGGCCGCTCGAGATCTGCTGACTCCCGTGGTGCCGATCCGAACTCAGACGGGCCCGCCGCGAGCGGGGCAGACAGGCTGGTTCTACAACATCGATTCCCGCTGCATTCAGGTGTCGCGTGTCCTGGGACTCATGGCCGAACCGCTGACGATTGAATCGGAGAATCCGGAGAACGAGGACTCGTCCAGTTACCAGCACAGCGACGACCGACGTCCGGTTGAACTGACTCAGTCAGAAGCTCCAGCCGGAGTCGGTTTTGCACTGCGTCTTCAGGAAACGGAAGGGCAGTACGCAGGCGCGAACGTCGCGTTTTTCAGAACGCCGACTTCAGCCCGGTTGAGAGACTTTCGTGGTCAGACGATTGCTCAATTACCCATCGACGGCGATGGCGTCCGGGTCGATCTCAGCCCGTTCACGATCGTTGATCTCGAAGTTCGGTTTGAGTAGCGGTACCCGGTTTCGACAGGGACTACTGAGTCTTCCAGAACGACGGCATGAAGAGGACCAGAATCGCGAACAGCTCCAGCCGACCGACGAGCATCAGCAGAGAAAGCAGCAGTTTGCTCTGTGGAGCGAACATGGAGTAATTCATTGTCGGTCCGACAGCTCCCAGACCCGGGCCGATGTTGTTGAGTGTCGCGGCCACGGCGCTGGCGCAATCCATCAGTTCAATGTTGTGACCGTCAGTCTGCCCCCACGGCCCGCCGGGTTCAATGGCAGTCAGAATTAAAAAACTCGACACGAAAACCAGCAGCATGAAGCTGAAATAGACGATGACTTCGTGACGAAGATTCTTGTCGAGATTCACACCAGCAATTCTCAGCGGGCGTACAACGTTAGGGCGGAAAGACTGTTCGGCCTCCAGCTTGAGGATTCTGGCAAACAGCAGAAACCGAACAACTTTGATGCCGCCTCCGGTTGATCCCGCGCAGCCGCCGACAAACATCAGCCCGAACAGCAGCGCACGACTGAAACTGTTCCACTGGTCGTAGTCTTCTGTGCCAAACCCTGTTGTAGTCGTGATGGTCACCGACATGAACGCGGCGTGACGCACGGCTTCACTTAACGTGCCGTACCGCTGCTCGGCCCAGAGTCCGAAGGTCAGCAGAAACGTCGCGAGCCCCAGAATAGCGAGGTAAAGCCGGAACTCAGGGTCGCGATAGAACGGGGCGAACCATCGAATCCACGATCCCTTTCCGGATGTCGTTTTCTGAGTAATCGCCAGGTAGTAAAGGTTGAAGTTCGTTCCTGCCAGCAGCATGAACGCAATGATCGTCCATTCGATGGTGGGGCTTCGAAAGTGTCCGACACTGGCGTTCCAGGTGCTGAAGCCTCCAGTCGCCATCGTTCCGAACGTGTGGCACAGCGAGTCAAAGACGGACATTCCTTCGAAGCAGAAAATAATGGCCAGTACAACGCTCAGGCCGACATAGATGGCCCACATCGTGAGGGCAGTTTCACGGACTCGTGGCCGGACCGTTTCAGAAATCGGGCCGGGAACTTCATGACGCATCAGAGCTTTGCCGCCCGCTCCAAGCTGACCGAGCACCGCGACAAACAGCACGATGATGCCCATGCCGCCCAGCCAGTGCGTGAAGCATCTCCAGAACATGACGCAGCGAGGGATCAGTTTTTCTGGATACTCATCGGAAGCTGATCCGACCGGCGGAGCTTCCAGATGAGTCAGTACCGACGCGCCGGTCGTCGTGAATCCGGAGACGGATTCGAAAATTGCATCGGCAAAGTTGATCGCAACTATCTCGTCTCCCTGGTGGTGCCTGACTCCCGAGAGAAGAAACGGCAGGCTGCCCAGAACTCCGGAAAGGATCCAGCCGAGACCGACAATCGCCAGCGCTTCCTTGCGGAGCACCGTGCCGGTCTCGCGCCGCCCGATCAGAAACAGACCGCCGCCGATGACCAGGCAGAGTACCAGCGAGGCTACGATTCCCTGAAAACCTTTGACTTCGAAAGTTTCAGTCTCGCCAAACACCGGAAAAGCCCAGGGTAGACTGAACACCATCGACCCGCCCACAAGCATTCCCAGCATTCCCAGCATGCGGCACAGCAACAACCAGTTCATGAAGTCCGTTTCCGAAGCTTGAAGATGTTGCGATTGGGCGAGGCGTCAATACTGACTACCGCCGCTGGATGTTTCGCCCGATTGACGCCGTGTTGATACAGTCCCGTCTCGCATCGACGGGCAGGTTGGAATGAGGTGTAGATTATCGGTCCACAGACAGATTGCCACACACCCACCGATTCGCATTGAAGCTTTGACCAACGCAGGATTTCTTCAAGCATGTCGCAGTCACGGAAATCTGAGGAATGGCGGGACGCTGTTTCACAGAAGCAGTTTCTGGAAGTTATCAGTCGCGATGAGGCGACTGAGCGGTTTCGTCAGCATCTTGATACGCAGCCGCGGCATCATGAAAAAGTCTCGCTAGCCGATTCGCTCGGGCGAGTGCTCGCAGTCGATGTCGTTTCCGAAATTGACGTCCCAGCGTTCGACCGCTCAAACGTCGACGGGTTTGCGGTGCAGGCTGCGGACACAGCGGGAGCAATGGAAGAGTCGGCCTGTGAACTGACGCTGAATGCGGAAATACTTTCGCCCGGAACCGCACCAATGCTTGAAGTGCTTCGCGGAACGGCGACGCCGATCGCGACGGGAGGAATGCTGCCACGCGGCTCCGATGCTGTCGTCATGATCGAACACACCGAGACGGCAGACTCGAATGACGATCAGACGGACTCCGATACCCGACTGCGCGTGTTTCATTCGGTAGCTTCCGGGCAGTCGGTGACGTTTGCCGGAACCGACATCGCTCGCGGCGAGACGGTCCTGAGATTCGGACAGGTACTGACGTCTCGCGAAATCGGCGTCCTGGCAGCGCTTGGTCTGACCGAGGTCGAAGTCTGGAAGAAACCACGTGTCGCAATCGTGTCGACGGGCAACGAGATCGTCGCGCCGGGCGAAGTATTGCCGACAGGTTCAGTTTACGATTCCAACGCCGCGATTCTGGCGGCAGCAGTGTCTGAACTTGGCTGCGAACCTGTCCCGCTGGGCACGGTGCGCGACGACGTCGACCGGCTACGCGAAATCATCCAGTCGGCTGAAGACTGCGACGCGATTGTTCTTTCGGGGGGGACATCAAAGGGGGCAGGGGACCTGTCGTACCAGGTTGTCAGCGAGCTGACCGATCCGGGAATTGTCGCACACGGCGTGGCGCTGAAACCCGGCAAGCCGATCTGTCTGGCAGTGAGTCATGGCCGACCGATTGTCGTGCTGCCCGGTTTTCCGACGTCAGCCGTTTTCACATTTCACGAGTTCGTTGCTCCGGTGCTGCGCGAGATGGCGGGGCTTGCTCCGGAGAACCGTCAGATCGTCAACGCGACGTTGCCAATTCGGGTAAACTCGGATCGGGGACGGACCGAGTATTCACTGGTCAGCCTGGTCCGCAGCGAAGGCGGTCTCTCGGCGTGGCCGATGGGAAAAGGGTCGGGCTCGGTGACGACGTTCAGTCTGGCAGACGGTTTCATCACAATTGACCAGCATACGGAAATTCTGGATGAGGGGTCGACAGTCTCCGTGACGTTGCTCGGTCGCGAGTTGACACCCGCCGACCTGGTGGTCATCGGCAGTCACTGTGTCGGTCTGGATTTTCTGCTTGGAGAGCTGCGGAAGCGAGGATTCACCTCAAGGGTTCTGCACGTTGGAAGCATGGGCGGCGCGGCAGCGGCGAAACGCGGCGAATGTGACATTGCCGGCGTGCATCTGATGAATCCAGCCACCGAAGAGTACAACCGGCACTTGTTGACTGGCTCGCTGGAACTGGTCCCTGGATACCGTCGTCGGCAGGGCGTCGTGTTCCGACTCAGCGATGATCGATTCGAAGGACGAACAGCTGCGGACGCCATCGCTCGAGCGAATGAAGATTCAGGTTGTTCAATGATCAATCGGAATCCGGGCAGCGGAACTCGAGTGCTGATCGATCGACTTCTCCGCGACGTGCGACCGCCGGGTTACAACGTGCAGACGAAATCGCACAACGCTGTGGCCACCGCCGTTGTTCAGGGACGAGCTGACTGGGGAGTGGCGATCGACACCGTGGCAACAGCGTACGGACTCGGATTCCTGCCGTTGCAGGATGAGCACTACGACTTCATCGTCCCGAAGGCACGGCTGGAACGCCCGGCGGTCACGGCATTCAAAAGTCTACTGAGCGAACCGGGCATCCAGCAGCGGCTGGCAGAGATGGGTTTCCTGACTCGATCTCTGTAAGCCCGTTCGTCTGCTACCCTCGTCCGAAGATCAGAAACCCCATAACGCCGACAATAATAACGGCACCAGCGACCAGCCCGGCGATCTGCAATTTCCGTGTAGCCTGTTTCTCGCGAAGCTCACGATTCGCCAGTTTGCTCTTTACGTAATCGCCATCGACTGTGGTTTCATCGCTGACCGAGTAATCGTCACGACGTTCGGCCTGCGAGGTTTCAGTCCGATCACCAGCATCTGCATCGGTCACCGACTCGCCGGTTGACATCTCTTCAGAAGCGTTCAGGTCGAACGACTGGACGGAAGCGAGTTCCGCTTCGGCAGAATTGATTGGTTGCATCTTTTGAGATTCGTCAGCGTCGTCGTCAACTCCCGCGAAGTCAACGTCCTCGTCTTCGAGCCCGATCGGATCGTCACGCTTTCCGAATGTTGAAACGCCAGCATCCTCATCAATCTGCTCTGTTGAGTGAACGAGGTGAGCCCCTGCAGGAGCGTCCGGGTTCGCGAACTCTTCGGCGGTCGCTCCAGCCGCTTCGCCATCTTCACTAAAGAGTTCTTCCAGCGACTCGCCTTCGTTGCCGCGCTTCGCAATCAACCTTGCGAGTTCGTCTTCAGCGTCGATCGATTCTTCGCTGCTGTCGTGCTTCGTCAGGTCTTCACCCAGGTGATGCTGGATCGTCTCAACCAGTTCCCCCATCGTCTGAAATCGGTCGCGAGGTTTCTTGGCCAGCATTTTCTGAAACACGTCTCCGAGCCACGCTGGAGCGTCCGGTCGCTTTTGGCAGAGGTCCGGAATCGGAGCACTGACGTGAGCCATCAGCGTGTGCGCGACGGTCTCGCCTGAGTACGGCGCTTTAGACCGCAAGAGGAAATACAACGTGCAGCCCAGCGAATAAATGTCGGACCGTACGTCCGCTTTTCGAGCGTCCTCGACCTGTTCAGGAGACATGAATCTCGCCGTGCCGAGCATCTGCCCAGGCATGGTCAGACGAATCTCGTCTTCGTCGGGCTCATCAACTCGAGCCAACCCCATATCCAGCACTTTAACGCGCGCTGTTGTCTTATCTCGGAGCAGGTTGGACGGTTTGATGTCGCGATGGATGACCCCTTTCTGGTGGGCATAGTCGAGCCCTCGCGCCGCTTCGAGCACGCTGCGAACGCACTCGTCAATCGGCAGCGGGCCTTTCCGTTTGACCCGAGCCAGCATGTTTTCGCCTTCGACATATTCCATGACGAGATAGCGGATTCGATTGATTTTTCCTGCTTCGTAGGCGCGGACAATGTTCGGATGTTTGAGCCGCGCGACGGCTCGGGCTTCTTTTTTGAAACGCTCGATTAACCGACGATTTTTGACGGCATCTGCAGAGAGCACTTTGACGGCAACCAGTTTGCCGGTCGGTCGGTGCCGGGCCTTGAAGACCTGCCCCATGCCGCCGGAACCGATTTTTTCCAGCACGACGTACTCGCCAAAGACCAGGTTCTTTGTCTTTCCCTTGAGTACAGCCGCGGCCTGCAGCTTCGTCAGGTGATCGTTTCGGACAAGTTCCCGCGCAAAACTCTCCGCCGACTTCACGTCAGGGCGAGAGCCGATCGAATCGTGAATCGTGGCGATCTCGTCGTCTGACAGAAGATTGCTCTCCGTCAGATTATTGAGAAACTCCTGGATAGTGATGCTCATGAGAGGCGATCGATCGACGGACGAAACGGGAAAACCGATGAGGTGCGTTGAACTCGAACCATGCTTACAGGTTAAGTCGAGTGAGTAAGAATTCTGAGTCTAACTTGAAATATCGAATTTGGCACGACGCGAAATTGTTTTCGAGGTTGCCTCAAGAACTCATCGGCCCGCAATCGTCAATAAAAGTACACGTTACACCATCAGGACGATGTGGCCTGCCGGCGGAATTCCAGGATGTCTGCCGACAAATCGTTCGACCGGGACTTTTCAATTTAGCCCGTCTTTTCCGGATCGTCGAAGGCTTTCGAACTTCCTATGTTTTCAGGTTGAATGACTGTCGAATTGTCTTTTGCAAGGAGCTGGTTGGATCGAATCAATTTCGCGTTGCCTGCCATCTTGTCAGGATGAAATAACAGAGCAACCGTTATCACCGGAGCGATCCGACTCTGGCTACGGGGAAGCAGTCTTACAATTTTTCACTTGGGCAAAAACTCGAAGCGGGACGGGAATGAGAGGTCGAATGAGGACATTTATGGTCAAGGTTGGGGGCAGCCTGTTGACGCTGCCGGACTTGTCCGGTCGATTGAAGACGATGCTGGGAAACATCACTGCGGATCGCGTCATGCTCCTCGTCGGTGGCGGTCCGTCGGCTGATCTCGTTCGAAGCTGGGACGGTATTCATGGTCTGGACACCGAAGCTTCACACTGGCTGGCCATCGATTCGATGAGCCTGACCGCTCGACTGCTGGCGCAACTTCTTCCCGACGCCCAACTGGTGAGCAGCTATGTCGAAGCGCATGACGCCAGCATCTTAACCACGACGATGATTCTGGACCCTCGCCCCGTCATTGAAGAGACGGCAGAACGAGCAACGACGCCGTTGCCGTCCGGCTGGGACTGTACGTCAGACACGATTGCCGGATGGCTGGCAAATCAGTGGAAAGTTGCGTCGCTTGTGCTCGCCAAGTCGATCGAAATGCCAGTGGGCGACGTGTTGTCGACTCAACAGGAAAAAGGTGTCGATCCGGTATTTCGATCAGTAATTTCCAATTCGGTGCCCGTTTACTGGTGCAACTTACGAACGAATCCTGACGAGATCACCTTGTGGGAACCGACGACAATCTGAGTCTGGCGAAGTGGCTGGTCGTGACGATGTTGAATAATGGCCGTCCTGCGAGTACAGATGGCAGTTCGTTTTCGGTATTTTCTCGCATGTTTGTGGTGTCGTGCTGCATTTAGTTCTGCAGTCGTCGCTGCTTTCAACGTAATTTCGATCTGATGCGCGCCGGCCTGTCTGCTGGCACGTTTCCCGAACGCTTTCTTGAAGGAATTATCTCCATGTCAGTTCTAAATCAGACAACGCGCCGTCAGTTTCTGAATACAACGGCGGTCGCCGGAGCAGCCAGCCTGTTCCTGCCCCGTGGGCAACGGGCATTTGGGTACGAGTCTCCAAACGAGCGGCCCGTTTTCGCGACAATCGGCCTGCGCAACCAGGGCTGGGCGATTACCAGCAAGTCGTTCAAGTTTGCCGATTTCGCCGCGCTGGCTGACGTCGATTCGACAGTGCTTGGCGACAATGTTGAGAAGGTCAAGCAGGCTCAGGGCAAGGCTCCGGATTCGTACAAGGATTATCGCAAGGTGCTTGACCGCAAAGACATCGACGCGGTCATGATCGCCACACCCGACCACTGGCATACCAAGGTCGCCATCGAAGCGATGCTCGCCGGCAAAGACGTCTACTGTGAAAAGCCACTGACGCTGACGATTGCCGAGGGCAAGCTGATCGAACAGGTCGTCAAGCAGACCGGTCGCGTCTTTCAGGTCGGTACGATGCAGCGGACAGAATCCGCGCACCGCTTCATCCAGGCCGTTGCGTTGATACGAGCCGGTCGAATTGGCACGGTGAAAAATGTGACCTGTGGTATCGGCGGCTTCGGACCATCTCCGAAGATTCCGGTTGCTCCGGTGCCTGAGAACATCGACTGGGATTTCTGGCTGGGACCAGCGCCGAAAGTTGAATACCGAGCTTTGCCTGAAATGCGGCAGGGTTACGGTGGAGGCGTTCCGCTCTACAGCAATTGCCACTACTCGTTCCGTAACTGGCACGCTTACTCTGGCGGCAAACTGACCGACTGGGGTGCCCATCACGTCGATATCGCCTGTTGGGCACTCGGTGCAGGTGACACAGGGCCGAGCAAAGTGACGCCGGTCAACTACACCTTGCCAGTCGAGTACAAAGATGGCTACGCAGTCGTCGATGATCAGTACGACATCGCGACCGAATACAACATCAAGGCTGATATGCCAAACGGAGTCGAACTGCTGATCACCAACGAAGGCGATAACGGCATTCTCTTTGAAGGGGACAAGGGGCGGTTCTTCGTCAACCGCGGCAAGATTGTTGGCAAACCGGTCGAGGAACTGAAGTCGAACCCGCTGCCGGACGGAGCGCTCGAAGAGGTCTATGGCGGTCCGATCAGCGCCAACCACACCGCGAACTTCATCGAAGGGATGAAGTCCCGCAAGCAGCCGATTTCGGACGTCTGGAGCCACAACCGGATGCTCGAAATCTGTCACCTGTCCAACATCGCCATCCGCCTCGGTCGAGCACTCAACTGGGATCCGGTCAAGCGAGAAATCATCGGTGATGATCAGGCAAACTCGTTCCTCTCACGGGAATACCGCAGAGGCTTCGAGATCAACATGTAGTTCCTGGCGACCTGTCAGAAGATCAGTTTCGTGCTGGTGAGCAACGCCGGAGTTCGAATGAACTCCGGCGTTTTTTATTTCCCTCAACCAGTAACTGTGCCGTCGCCAGGCGGGGCGATAAACTTTCGGACTGTGCTCTGGAAATGAAATCTCGAAGGGATGCGACGCGATGTCTGATGCTCGACCGTTTGCTCATCTGCACTGCCACACGACCTATTCGACACTCGACGGTGCGACCCGGATGAAGGATCTTCTGAAGAAGGTCAAAGATTCGGGAATGAACGCCGTCGCGACGACCGACCACGGCAATATGTACGGCTCGTTCGAGTTCTACAACGCTTGCCGAGCTCAGGAAATTAACCCGATCGTCGGTCTGGAAGCCTACATTGCGCCAGGCAGTCGATTCGATCGAACTGGAGCGTCCCGGCAGAAAGAGGCGGCTAACCACCTGACGCTGCTCGCGATGAATCGGACCGGTTTTTACAACCTGATCCAGTTGACGTCGAAGGCGTATCTGGAAGGGTTTTACTATAAGCCACGCATCGACAAACAACTGCTGGAAGAATGCAACGAGGGGATTATCTGCCTGTCTGGTTGCGCAGCGGGCGAGCTGTCTCAACTAATGCTGCAGGATCGGATGGACGAAGCCGAGCGGCTGACCGAGTGGTATTCGAAGGTGTTCGGCGACCGCTTCTACATGGAGATTCAGAACGCCGGCATTCAGATCCAAAAAGACTGTATGGACATGACGGTGGACATGGCCAATAAGAAAGGTCTGCCGCTGGTCGCGACGAACGACGCTCACTATCTCAACAAGGAAGATTCCGAAGCTCAGGACGTTCTGCTGTGCATCAGCACGCTGTCGTTGCGGTCTGACGAAAACCGCATGAAGATGAAGACAGACCAGCTCTTCGTCCGTACGCCCGAAGAAATGTACGAGGCGTTTCCGGGTTTCGAAGACGCCGTCGCTCGTTCGCAGGAAATCGCTGACCGCTGCGATATTCAGCTCGACGAAAATCCGAAGCACTATCCCGTCTTCTCGCCGCCAGACAACAAAACCGACAGCGAGTACCTGCGGGAACTCTGCATTGCAGCCATTCCGGAACGCTACCCCGATGGCACGCCGGATGGTTTCCAGGAGCGGCTTGACTACGAACTCGACGTCATCAAGCGGATGGGGTACTCGAGCTACTTCCTGATCGTATGGGACTTCGTACGATTCTCGATGGAAGAGGACATTCCGTGTGGTGCGAGAGGCTCGGCGGCAGGGGCGGTTGTCACTTACCTGCTGCGGCTGAGCAATGTCTGCCCGCTGAAGTACGACCTGCTGTTTGAACGGTTTCTCGACCCGAACCGGGCAGAACCGCCCGATATCGATATCGACTTCTGCCGCGACGGTCGGCAGAAAGTCATCGACTATACAAAGGAGAAATACGGGGCCGACAGCGTTTGTCAGATCGGTACGTTCGGTACGTTGAAGGCAAAAGCCGCTGTGCGGGATGTGTCGCGAGCGTTCGGGTTTCCTCCGGCGAGGATCAACGAAATTGCGAAGATGGTTCCCGACGAACTTGGCATCAAGGTTCGCGAGGCTGTCGAAAAAAGTCCGGAACTCAGCGATCTGGTGAACCAGGACGAGCAGGTCGCCCAGATGATCGAAATCGCGCACCGGCTGGAAGGCATGGTTCGCAACGTCGGAACCCACGCTGCCGGAGTCGTCGTCGGAAACGGACCACTGATCGAGCGTTTGCCGCTGCAGCGAATCTCCGGCAAGGAAGACCTCGTGTCACAGTGGGACGGTCCGCACGTCGAGATGGCCGGCCTGCTGAAAATGGACTTCCTGGGTCTTCGCAACCTGACGATTCTGCATAAGTCCGTGAAGAACGTGGAGAAGACAACTGGCAAGAAAATTGACCCACTGAAATTTCCGCTGGATGATGAGAAAACCTTCGCGCTACTTCAGCGAGGGGAAACCAAAGGCATTTTCCAGTTCGAATCCGGCGGCATCCGCGACCTGCTTCAGAAAATGAAGCCCGACGCGTTTGCAGACATCATCGCGACGAGCGCTTTGTACCGGCCAGGGCCGCTCGAAGGCGGCATGGTCATGGACTATGTCGACGTGAAAAACGGACGCAAAGAACCCGCGAAGATTCATCCGGTCGTTGACCCGGTTCTGGAAGAAACCTACGGCGTGATGGTTTACCAGGAACAGGTCATGCGGATTCTGAACCGGGTCGGCGGCCTGGGACTCCGCGAGGGTTATCAGTGCATTAAAGCGATCAGTAAAAAGAAGCTGTCGGTCATCGCCAAGTTCAAAGAGGAGTATCTTGCCGGCGCTAAAGAACGGGATATCGATGTCTCCATCGCCGACAACCTCTTCACGCTGATCGAGAAGTTCGCCGGTTACGGTTTCAATAAATCACACTCGACGGCGTACGGACTGGTCTCTTACCAGACAGCTTATCTGAAGGCTCACTACCCATACGAATTCATGGCCGCGCTGCTCAGTTGCGGCATGGAAGACAGCAATCGAATTCAGGAACACACCGACGACGCTCGTCGACAGAACATCGAAGTCGTCCCCCCTGACGTTAACCGGTCGCACGTCGAGTTCGCTGTTGAAGCCGACGAAGACGGAACCAAACGAGTCTACTTTGGACTCGGAGCTGTCAAAGGTCTCGGCGAAGACGCAATGGCAGCGATGGTCAAGGCTCGAGAAGAAGGAGGACCGTTCAAGGACATCTACGACCTGGCGGAACGAGTCGATCCGAAGTGCATGTCGAAGGGCATTCTCGAAGTTTTGATCAAGGCCGGAGCACTCGATCAACTGGGGCCAAACCGTGGCCAGCACATGCTCGTCATCGAAAGTGCGGTTAACGGAGCCGCGAAGAAAGCCAAAGACAAAGCTCGTGGCCAGAAAAGCCTTTTTGGTGACGATTCTGGAAGCGACGACAGTCATGAATCCAGTGGTAGCTCAAGCCTGCCGGAAGCTGAAGACTGGACTCAGGCTCAAAAGCTGGCTGGCGAAAAAGAGGTTTTCGGCTTCTATCTGACGAGTCATCCACTGACGCAACTCGGCGACCGGCTCACTCGGCTGGTCACGCACACGAATAAAGAACTCGGCGAAATGGAAGACGGTTCGGACGTCCTGATCGGCGGCATGATCTCGTCCATAAAAAAAGCCGCAACTAAAAAACCCAGCCGAAACGGCCACACACGTTATGCGAACTTTGACTTTGAGGATTCAACGGGAATCGTGCGGTGCATTATCTGGCCGGAAGATTACGCACGGGCGGAAGACAAAGTCGTGACCGAGGCAATTTGCATCATTCGTGGTCGAGTCGATCGCCGAGGCCGCGAACCCAACGTCATCGTGAATCAGTTTCTCACTCTCGAAGATGCCGAGAAGCAGTTTACTCGCCATCTGACGATCAATTTCAAACGAGGACTACATACCGAAGCAGATGTTCGACGCACGAAGGAAGTTATCGAACGTTACCCCGGCAAGACTTCGGTCTACCTGTTTGTTGACTCGCCCGACGACGAAAATCCCGGCGGCCAGATTCGCTACACACTGATGCCGCCTCAGGAGATGAAGGTCACCTGCAACGCTGAATTGACGGAAGCGCTGGCAAATGTTGTCGGCAGAACAAACCTCAAGTTCTACGCCGACATGAAGAAGAAGAGCGGAGCTGCGACGTCGATCGGTCGCTGATTTTTAACGGACAGAGCTGGCCCGGGGCCGTCCCGCCAGAGACACACCTTGTCAGGCTGTGTCATTGGTGGCATTTCCGCCCGATGATCTTCGGGTCAGCGCCCAGGGCGGGCAGGCAAACAACGTTGCAAGCACTGCCAGACCGAACAGCGAATACATCGTGGTGAAAACCCACGGCTCACACTCCATAAACAACACATCGTGAACGGCGTTCGCAACAAAATCTCCGCTGTAGGAAGCCGCCCCGGACTTCGCTCGGAGATGTTTTTCGAGCGTGGTCAGTGGGCACGTAACTCCAAGCCAGCTTTCAACAACGACGATCGAGATGGCCAGTAAATGGAGCAGACGGAATGTCGTGTTTCGAATCCATTTCCAGCCGCAGACTGCTCCCAGCATGACCGTCGCCTGACCGAGTACGACAAACAGAACGTACGCCAGGTGAAAGCAGACAGTCGCGTCAGCAGCGATTCGAAACAGGACTTGCATCTCAGCATGATGCGCCGGGTACAACGACTATTCCCGTCGGCCTTGGTTGCCTGGTGATTTTGTCGAGTGATTGCCCGACAGGCCTGGCCGTCGAAAGGAACATCACGGCAGGAAGACGTCCAGCACCGTGCTGCCCTCTGAAAGGTTGATTGTTGCCGTTTCGTGGTCGGCAGGGAGCAGCAGTACCTGGCCGAAAGCAAGTTGTTCGAATTCCGGTCCGACGGTGACGGAGGCTTCGGCGCCAACG
The DNA here is from genome assembly GCA_963976765.1 of uncultured Planctomycetaceae bacterium. Taxonomy (GTDB): domain Bacteria; phylum Planctomycetota; class Planctomycetia; order Planctomycetales; family Planctomycetaceae; genus JABMPE01. The sequence continues at coordinate 89,654 of CAXBME010000012.1, read as the reverse complement.
TTGATCAGAACGTGGAATCGATCATCGTCCGGAATCGGTACCTGACCGGCTTCAGAGTAACGTCGAATGTCGAAATACTCGCACGAAGCCAGTTCGTGGCCGTGTTCGATCGGTCGTGGGGTCTGAGGGCTGACCGGCCCGAGTTCAAAGTTCGTACAGGCAATGGCTCGTTCAATGTGCAATTCGCGAGGCTTGCCGTCCGCCCCGACGCGGCCCCAGTCAAACAGGCGAAACGTCATATCGCTCGACTGTTGGACTTCAGCCAGCAGAATTCCTTCGCCGATCGCGTGGACAGTTCCGGCCGGAATGAAGACGCAGTCGCCGACCGAAACCTCGAACGAGTGAAGACACTCTTCCAGCTTCCCGACGTCGATGGCGCGGCGCATCTTTGCTTCTGTGACGCCTTTCTTCAGGCCGGCATAAACGCGGCTGCCCGGCTCGGCATGAATAATCACCCAGGCTTCGGTCTTGCCGTTTTCTGTAGGATCGTAGGCTTTTGCCTGAGTGTCGTTGGGGTGAACCTGGACAGACAACCGGTCACTCGCGTCGAGAAACTTGATCAGCAGCGGGAACTGGTCGCGACCAGCGTGGCGACCGAGGATCGCTTCGTTGCTGTCTCGCAGCAACTCCTGAAGGGTCGAGCCAGCGAAGTAAGTTGTGTTGACGATACTTTGATCTTCGCCGTGATCGGCAATCTCCCAACTTTCCGCATAATCGGTTTCCGGACCGAGTCGCTTTCCAAGCGTTGTCCCCAGCCGAGTGCCGCCCCAGCGGATTCGCTTCAGTAGAGGATCAAATCGGATTACATTCATCCTGAGAATACCGTCGAGACGTCTGGTCTGAAGTGCAGATTGGGGCGTAAGCATACTCGCGCGGCCTCATGGGCGGGTTCATGATAGGGTTCCGCATGACGATTTTCGGCTCAGTGAGCGCAAAGGTCTGTTCAAACTGAACAGCCTGCGGCTTATTTGCCGATCGAAGCGACAGATGCCCGACTATAGGCCAGTTTTAGAACGGGATTGCTCTGATTCTGGTGATGCTGAATAATCGACTTAAGTTTTGGTGGGACTCTGACGGAGCGTTACAACAGTGGAGTTCACACCACCGGTTTTGTCCCGGCAGTTACGGAAGGAGCCAGCAGGATGCCAGTTTTTGATGATAATTCGCTGTCGATCGGTCGCACCCCACTTGTCAGATTGAACCATGTGACAAAGGGGTTGAAAGCGACGGTTCTGGCCAAGATCGAAGGCCGCAACCCGGCTTACAGCGTCAAGTGCCGCATTGGTGCTTCCATGATCTGGGACGCGGAACAGTCCGGAGCACTGAAGCCCGGCATGGAAGTGGTCGAGCCAACCAGCGGCAATACTGGCATCGCTCTGGCCTACGTTTGTGCCGCTCGAGGTTACAAGCTGACACTCACGATGCCCGACACGATGTCGCTCGAACGTCGCATGATGCTTAAGACCTTCGGTGCCAGCCTGGTTCTGACCCCAGGTGCTGAGGGCATGAAAGGAGCCATCTCTAAAGCCGAAGAGATGGCCGCTGATCCGAATTTCTTCATGCCGCAACAGTTCAATAATCCGGCCAACCCGGCAATTCATGTCAAAACAACCGGCCCGGAAATTTTTGAAGACACCGACGGCAAAGTCGACTACTTCGTTGCTGGAGTCGGCACGGGCGGAACGATTACCGGCGTTTCCCGTTACCTGAAGAATGATAAAGGGCTCGACGTAAAGTCGATCGCCGTTGAGCCTTCAGAAAGTCCTGTTCTTTCTGGTGGAAGTCCTGGGCCTCACAAAATTCAGGGGATTGGAGCCGGCTTTGTCCCGGACATTCTGGACATGTCCATCGTCGACGAGGTCGTGCAGGTATCCAGTGAAGAAGCCTTTGAGATGGCACCGCGACTCGCCAAAGAAGAAGGCATCATCGCCGGGATCAGCTGCGGGGCCGCTGTCGCTGCCGCACTGAAGGTCGCCGCTCGACCGGAAGCAGAAGGCAAAACCATCGTTGTGATCCTGCCAGACTCGGGCGAACGTTACCTCTCAACGGCGCTGTTCGAATATGCCAAAGATTGACGTCGACATCGAATTTTGAAATAGCTCACAAAGGCGACGGTGATGATCTCCGTCGCCTTTTTTCGTGATCAGACAGTTCGCCCCCGCGACGCGGCAGGCAGCGTTCTGCGAACAGCACTTGACAGGAACAGCTCATCACCTGGTAATGACTCTGCGTTAGCCTTCGGCATGGATGTCGAGACCGACTTTCTAAGTTGACTTTCGGAACCGCACGATGACCCTTCCACACGCAGCACAACACGCAGCCGGTCACGCTTTCACCTGCTTTCATGCGAGACAGCGTGAGGGATTGATGATGCTTGATCGGCGAGGCATGTTGAAATCCAGCCTCGCGGGTATTGCCGGTTTGACGTTGCCGGGGCTGCTTCGGCAACAGGCTCTGGCCAGGCAGGCCGGCAAATCAACAGCGACCGGCAAGAGCGTGATTCTGCTCTGGATGGCCGGCGGCCCAAGCCATATCGATACATGGGATCCAAAACCGGATCGTCCCTACATGAACCGAGGTCCGTTCGGAGTCACGCAGACCAGGCAGCCGGGCGTTTTTATCAGCGAGCATCTTCCAAAGCAGGCCGCGATGCTCGATCAGTTTTCGATTATCCGTTCGGTCGACGCCCGACACAGCAGCCACCAGCCGAATATGGTCATGCAGACGGGCAATCTGGCGGCCGCACCGCGAGTAAATCCGAAAGGCCTGACATTTCCTTCAATCGGTTCGCTGGTTTCGAGGTTTCACGGAGCCAATCAGCAAGGCATGCCTCCGTACGTTGCCTTTCAGAAACACAACAGCCACATCGGCTATGCGGGCGACCTTGGCAAACAGTTCGATCCGTTTATCGCCAACGATGCCTGTCAGCTGCCGGTTTACGATCTGGTCGGCAAAGACACAGGACGGATGTCGGGGGCGAGCATGTTTCAGATGCCGGCAGGGCTGACGCACCCGCGAGTCACTCAACGTCGCTCGCTGGTCGGACAGATCGATCAGTTGCGCCGCGACCTTGACCAGGACGGCTCGATGGCCGCGCTCGACAGTTATGGGCAGCAGGCAGCAAACATTCTGTTGGGTGGCCGCGCACAGAAAGCGTTTGACCTTGAAGCCGAACCCGCCGCAGTCCGGGACCGATACGGCAAACATCTCTGGTGCCAGCAGGCGTTGATTGCCAGACGATTGATCGAAAGCGGAGCCAGTTTCGTGACGCTCGACCTGAGTTACCACACCGCGTCGGGGACCTGGGACACGCACGGCGACAACATTCCGCCGTACGGAGGAATTGCCAAAGGTCTCGGCCCGTTGCTGCCACTGTTCGATCATCTGCTCACGACGCTGGTCAGCGATCTGAGCGAACGAGGATTACTCGACAATTGCCTGGTAATTTCGATGGGCGAGTTCGGTCGCTCGCCGATCATGGGTACGCAAGGCAGCACCGACGGTCGCAACCACTGGCCCGCAGTGATGTCGATGTGCATGACCGGTGGCGGACTGCGGCACGGTCAGGTGATCGGCGCATCCGACCCGGACGGCGGCCACCCGGCAGAACGTCCCGTTACCCCAGGCGATCTCGCCGCAACCATCTACCGCCACTTCGGCGTCCCGCTCGACGCCACCTACGACGACGCCCGCAACCGCCCCCGCTATATCGTCGAACACGGCGAACCAATCGCCGAGCTGTTTTAAGAATCAACAGGGCAGGGGAGCGTTTGGACGCACCGCAAGCACGTACCGTTGTATGAGTTGGTGCGTCGTGACGCATTCTGCTGGGTTTACGCTGTGGTTGTTGTCGCCTCACTCGCTTCCCCGGAAGGCTTTCGTTTCAGCAGAAGACCGACGACCAGGGCAACGACCAGATAGGCAGGCACGTCGACGAACGGGAACCATGCTGGGTGGGGGATTGATGAGAGGTTCGTGATTCCGCACAGGGTGAAAACGATGCCGACGATGACGGGTGTTACCAGCGAGCGGCGGCCGGAGATGAGCATTGCCACAACCGCGCCGCTCATGCAGCCGAGGCCGTGGCAGGCGGTGGCCAGTAGAAACGCTGTTGCGGGCAGGGTGCCGAACCACTCGTTCAGGCGGGCCATGTTCTCCGGCTCCTGACTCATGAAGTCAACGCCTTCGGGAAGTGGATAGACGAAGGTACTTGCCAGGTGCAGGGACATCATCACGGCCATACCGACAACGATCCCCAGGATGACACCGACCGTGCTGTTAAGGACTTGCTTCATCATGAAGGACGCTCGTTCCGTTAAAGAATGCCGAAAGCCTGTCGACGACTGTGTTCGGATTTCCGATCGCTGAAAGTAGCAGGCACACCGTTTTATCGAGTTCCAACTATTTCAATGGGCTGCGGCATCGGAATTATTGCTCATAATTTCATGCGGAATGACGAAGTGAGCCGCGTCAGTACTCGGGCTCAAAATGCTGAAGAATCCGCCGCTGCCGAAACCACTTCCAAAACCAAACCCTCCGCCACCGCCTTGCTGCGGAAAGAAAACGGCGCGTGGCTTCGCCCCTCTGGGAGCGAGGGTGTTCAGGAAAGCGATGACTCGGTCCCGGTCAAGTGTTCCCAGGCTGCGGAATCTTCGAGCTGACGCCGCCGCTTCGCCGCCGTGCATGCGGATGGCTTCGTCCAGGTTGACTGCTCGGCCATCGTGCAGATACGGAGCGGAGTCACGAACTCCCCACAACGGTGGCGTTCGCCATTCCTGATCGATTTTCGTTGTGGCTTTAACGAGTTGCTCTGTAAAAAATCCGCCGGAGTAGCCGCCTGAGAACACGATTGAATCCTCATCGATCTCTGGCACGGCAGACACGGTGTCGGCCAGAGCACGCCCCATGTCGTGAAGCAGCAGGTCGCTGTAAATACCGCTGGCTGGTCCGACGTCTTTTACATGGCAGTCGGCGCAGCCGATCTTTCCGAAGAGTCGTTCGCCTTCCATCGCCGCTTTGGACTGCGTGAGCGATGTTCCGTTCAATTGAACGGGGGCAGGCAGGCTGCTGACAAATGCGGTCAACGATTCAGTTTCCTGTTTCGTCAGATCCTCTTTTCGTGCGAAGGGAGGGGTTCGGGCATCCACTCCCTCAATGATTGCTTCAGCGGTCGTTAACCACTTAATGGTATCGACAGGATTTTCCGGTTCGTGCCTGTTGGGCGAAACCTGCAACCCCAGTTCGTTCACGCAGGCTCCAAGTACGAAGTCGTGCAGCGTGCCAATCTGACCTCGCCATCCGAATCGACCGACGGCTCCCGATGGTGTCTGCGGAACTCGACCGGAAATTCCAGGAACGTTTTTTTTCTGGTGTCGCGCGAGTTCGATCAGCGTCTGATCAGAAATCTGGTCGATGAGCCCTGCGCCAAACAACGCTGGCGTCGAACGTTGCGAGAGTTCAAAGACAAGCCGGTTCCGATTGATCTGCTGAGCGATGCCGACAGTCTGCGACGACGATTTCGAATCGCTTTTGATGAAACTGCTGCGGAACGTTTTGTATGCGCCTGAGGCTTCAAACGAGTCGTTCTTACGTTCAAAACCGAACTTGTGAAGTGTGACACTAAGCTGAGTTGCGTTCAGGTCAGGATGCACTGTTCCGAGACGTTTCAACAGACCTGGGGCAGCAGCGTTTCCTTTGGGGCGAGGCGAAGCAAGGCTCAGGAGATCGACGTTGTGTTCGATTTTTCCCGCTCCGCCAACGCCGCCCATCTCGTGGCACTCGACACACGATACCGCGTTGAACATCGGCCCGAGTCCATCGCCCTGCGTCGGCTTGTGCTTGCTCCAGTCTCGTTTGAAAAGTTCTTTTCCAAGTTCGACGGATGGGGCGGGAGTTTCGTCATCAGCAGACGCGAACTGACTCGTCGACATCGCCAGAGCCAGGGTCGCGACTGTGGCTACAAAAATGAGGCTGCTTCGGATTCCGTGTGACGCCATCATCATGTCCTTTTGTCTGCTGAGTTGTCGCCTGGCCTGCGAAAACGCCGCGCAGTATCGTGCAGCAGACGAACTCTGACAGCATAATTCAATGACAATTCCGATAATTGCTATTGAATTCTGACGGGAATCCGCGTCTCGAACAGATCAATGTCTTAGCACTCGGCAGCCATGTCGGTACGCTGCGAACCGTCGTATCTCATTCTGGATCGGAGAACTGGCATGTTGGGTCGAAATCTGCGTCGTGCGATTTCTATTGTGCTGCTGGCGGGAGTCTCGTTGAACCTGGCGGGCAACGAACTGTGCGCTGACGAGCCTCCTGCCGCGGTGACTCCTGATGACGGGATGAAACCACTGGATCTTGCGGCTGACCTGCTGCTCATCCGGGCGAGGAATGAAGAGATACTCGATCAGGTGCAGAACAAGCGGGTCTCTGCAGAATTTCGGAATACACCGCTCGATCACGCGATCGCCCACTTGGCAGAGTTGTCGGGGATTCCAATGCAGCTCGACACGGTCGCACTGGAAGAAGTCGGAATCGCCGTTGATGAGCAATGCTCGGTATCAGTGAAAAACGCTCGCGTTTCGTCCGCGTTGAGTCGGTTGCTCGAACCGCTGGAGCTTAACTGGACGATCGAGAACGAAAGTCTGCAGATCACGACGAACGAAGTCATCGACGAAAGTCTGCACGCAAAGGTCGTTTTTGCTGGCGACATTGTTGAGTGGTTCCGGCAGAACTCACGGAGCGACGACGGGCGGGACCGTTTCGGCTTTGCCGAGCCAATCATTATCAGCAGTGCGCGGGCACCTGGCTTTGGTGCCGAAGGCGAGGCTCATGAAATTCTGATCGGCCTGATTCAGCAGCATTGCGGAGGAATCTGGCAAGAGCTTGACGGAGCGGGTGGTACGATCAGTTTTCAAGGCGGGTTGTTAACCGTCCGGCAGTCGCTACCTGTCCTGCTGCAGGTCGAAAGCTTTTTGAATCGGCTGCGGTTCATCCAGAAGCGGTCGCCATCTTCGGACGTGTGGATGATTCCCGAAGGGGGATTTGGCTGGCCTGAAAACCGCAAGGCAATGGACGCCTTGCAAAAGCGAGTCTCGGTCAAGTTCAAGGAAACTCCTTTGCACGATGCCCTGGACTACCTTGGTAATGAGCTGCAGATTCAGATTGAAGTTGATGATGCTTCGCTGGATGAAATCGGATTGCTCGACAGCGACCCGGTCAGCCTGACGATGTCTGGAACAGCCGGTGCCGTGCTGAAGCAGATCTTCGCAACTCTGCAGCTGACCTGGATCATTCAGGACGACATGCTGCTGGTGACGACGGTCGAAGCGTCCGACGAGAAGCTGTTCGCCGTCGTTGCTGATACTCGCAAGCTGCTGGCGACAGGTCGACTCACGGATGCACGACTGGTTGAGACAATCCTGAACGAGACCAATGGATTCTGGGAAGACATCGACGGAATCGGCGGCTCAATCGAAACTGCCGGTGGTTTGACCTTCATCAGGCAGACTCAGGCGACCATCGCAGAGATCTCTGTTCTGTTGAGAGATCTCGAATCTCGATCAGCACTGCTGGAGCCGTCCAAAGTGGAGAATGGCCCAGTCGATTCGAACCGCATGGAAACCCGCTTTTACAACGCCGGGTCGAAGGAAGACGCAGAAGCGTTGATGACCGCTTTGACGAGCTTCGTGTTTCCAGACAAATGGGAAACGAACGGCGGTGACGGAGTGATGGTTGAAGTCGGCTCAAGGCTGGTCATTCGTCAGACGTCGGAAGTCCACAAAGTCATTGCCGAGTTCATTCGCGAATTAAGTGCTGCTGGTCAAGACGGTCCTGCTGGCAAAAGTCGGTGAAGAGTTCAGGTCTTAACCGAGGATGCCGGCGTTCATGCCCGTTGAACTCGCGGCCCGGCAAACTGGAAACTGCGATTGACGCTGCCGACCAGGTTCCGGGAAAAACCGCAAATGATCGAACTCATTCTTGTCTGCATGCTGACCGAACTGCCAAACCTCGAATCCTTTCCGGGCGTTGAGTCCGCGAAGGTTGTCGTTAAGTGTGACGATCCCAGGCTGACGATCGTCCATATTCGCGATTGGCATTTCATCGAGTTTGCCGAGTTCCAGGCGGACGTGCAGGACGAAATTGCGGAAGACCAGATCCAGAATCAGTATCTGATCTTCGCTCACGAGGTGCAGGAAATTCAGGATCAGCAGGAGATGTTTCTGAACGCGATGGCCAGGGCAGGGCATCGTGAGGTCTGGCTCGAAGGTTTGATACCCGAATTCGAGCGGGCCTTTATTCACATCTGCCACGCTGCCGCTCGGAACGGTTTGTATGAGAGTCCGAATCCAATTAGCGTTGGAGCGGCCGCTCGCCTGTTCGTGAAGCGGCAAATCCGAGTCCACGCTTTGGATACGGACAAAGGCCTGAGGCTCACACAGCCGCTGGATGCTACCGGAAAACTGCGTGCGGTGTCCGAGGCGGATATCGAGCAACGCGAGAACCTGATGATGCAGCAACTTCGAAGTCACCAGGGCATCGCCATCGTCGTCCTCGGCGGCGCCCACGACCTGAGCAACAACATCCCCCCCGAAACAAAGCTCGTCGTCGTCACTGTTAAAGGCTACCGCGAAGCCAGCGGCGAGTGACCGGTCTCTTCGAATTCTCTGGCACGTCAGTCTTCTGAAGGAACAGCTTGAAAATCTCCAGACGCCCACTGCTCGCGCAGCTATTTCTCGCCGATGCAGTACAGGTACGAATCGGTTCGCAGCAGGAGCTGATTTCCGCTGACGGCGGGACTGGCGTTCACGAGAGTCTCGTCGGACTGAATCACGTTGACGGCGAGTTCTTCGTATTCGGGTTTGGCCGCAAGGACGACAATCCCCTGGTCTCGCGTTGTGACGTAGAACTTGTTGCCCGCACGGACAATTGACGAATAAATCCTGGCGCGAGTCGGAAGTCGTTGCTGATAGACTTCTTTGCCGTCCGATGCTCGCAGGCAATTTTCGATGGCTTTGTCGCTTGCCCAGTACAGGTGCCCGTCAAAGTAAACCGGCGACGTGACATTAGCCCCGATCGTCGATTGCCAGAGCTTGTGCGTCTTTGTGACGTCGCCGCGTCCGCCAAGTTTGACGGCGATAGCTCGGTTGCTTCGTCCGCCAAGGCAGTAAGCGACGCCGTCGTGAACGACGGGGACGGGAACGATGTAGTCCTCAACGCCGGCGCACCACCAGAGTTTTTCGCCAGTGATTGGATCGAAGCCGAAGATTTCATTCTGCTGATTGAGTATCAGTTCGGGCGAGCCTCCGGGAACATCCGCGATGCACGGGGTAGTCCATGACTTCGTGATCGATTCGGCCTTCCACACTTCCTTGCCAGTGCGTTTATCGAATGCAAACAGCGTGCTGCTTTCGATACTCGCGTTCACATAAACCATTTCGCCAAACACGACGGGTGACGCTGCTGAACCGAAACCGGCTGTTTCGTCACCGATTGGAGCCTGCCACATCAGATTGCCATCCATGTCGCAGGCGACGACGCCGGAAACCCCAAAGCTGGCATAAACGGCTTCGCCATCAGTGGCTGGAGTGGCCGTTGCGTAACCGTGATCCGCGACTCGCTGGCCGAAACTCTGAGTGGCCGGACTGGCTTTGATGAACTGATCCCAAAGCAGCTTCCCGCTGTCGCGTTCGAAACAGAGAACATGCAGTTTGAGATTGGCCTTGTCGCCTGGATCCTCTGCGTCCACGCCGAAGCCCGTGTACGCCGTCAGGAAAATTCGATTTCCGAAAACAATCGGGCTCGACGCGCCGCGGCCTGGCAATTCTGTTTTCCAGACAATGTTCTCAGAGTCGCTCCAGGTGACAGGCGGACTGGAATCAGGAGCGGTGGCGTTGCCAGAAGGCCCTCGAAACTGCGGCCAGTCATTTGCGTTGATGATTGAGAAGTTGCAGTTTGAAGTAAGGCAGAAAAGCAGCATCAGAACACAAAATCGAGTAGAGATCATTGATTGATTCCAGATGCGATGAAGGTGGGGACCGTACCAGACGACTCAGAGTCTGGCGATGAGTTCTACGGCGAGATTGTCGAGTATGACACAACTCAATCGTTGCGACTACGATTCCAGCGACTCGAAAACGTCTGCCTCGATCGGTTTCGAATGAGCGATCTATTTTCACTTTGGAGCGTCAGCATGCGTCCGATATCTGTCGGCAGTCTGATCCTTGCTTTGCGCAGATCTCGCGGCACCGTCCCTGGAGTTTCACACAGTCTGTTCAAACATTCCGAATGCCGGCCCCGGGTGTTGAAGACCTTCTCCTTCCGACTTGCCTTCATTCTGCACGTTTCGATTTGCACAAGTTCGGGGTATGCCGAGACATTGGATGGCCTGGACAAGACTCCGGTCGAAATCAAACTGACTGACCGAGTGCCCTATGGTCGAGAGCCGGTCGACTACTTCGGAATGGAGTCTCACGACGCCGTGTCGGAACTTCAGAAACGACTGGAGTCTGGAACGGTTGGACTGTCTGCGCACAATCGGTTCGGCTATCTCTTGTCGGTGGCTGAGTTGCTGGATGTTCCTCTTGAGTCGCAACTGCTGGTTTACTCGAAGACGGCTCGTGCACCGGCGCTGGTCAATCCAGCGACTCCGCGAGCCGTTTTCTTTAATGACGAAGTGTCCGTTGCCTGGATTCCGGGAGCGAGAGAACTTGAGTTAACAGCTATCGATCCCGTCAAAGGTGTCATCTGTTACACGCTTTCGCAGCCGCTGGATGCCTCTCCCGAAGAGCCAGCCACGGCGAAAACTGATGGTAAGGCAACGCCGCTGTTTCAGCGAAGGAACGGGTGTCTGGCGTGTCACTCAGCAAGGTCCTCTCTTGAAGTACCCGGACTTCTGTTGCGGGCGTTTGAGACGGACAAAACAGGAAAGCCGATTATGGGGTTTTCGCGAGTGTCTCACGACATGACTTACGAACGTCGATGGGGAGGCTGGTACGTGACCGGAGCCCCCCTGTCAGTCATCCATCGAGGAAACCTGGCACGACAATCAGAAGACACAGATCAACAGAGACCACCGGTATCTGCGTCAACACTCAGCGACTTGAGTCAGAAGCTCGATGAAAATGCGTATCCGTATCCGGCGAGCGACTTCGTGGCTCACCTTGTGATGGCTCATCAGGCTCACGGAACCAATCTGCTGATCCGAGCTGGGCTGGAGGCTCGGCTGAACCGTCGATCAGACGTTGAAACGCAGCTTGTGCGATATTTTGTATTCGCGGATGAGCCTTCGCTGGACCTGACGCCGTCCGTCGCAACGTCGGTGTTGCGGGATTCGGAATTCGCAAAGACATTCGTACGACGAGGGCGTCGCGATGCGGCCGGAAATTCGCTACGCGACTTGACCCTTGCCGGTCGTGTGTTCAAGCATCGGCTAAGTTTTCTGATTCATTCTCGACTCTTTGATGAACTGCCCGACGAGTGTCGCCGCAGACTGCTCGAACGATTGTGGGCAGGCCTCAATTCGCAGCCGGACGACGAGCAATTCGGACACCTCAGGACACACGAGCGTCAATCACTGATCGCAATCGTCCGGGCAACCGTTCCGCGTCTGCCGGGATGCTGGCAGGAAGGCCCGACATCGAAGTTTTGAATCTACTTTGCACAAGATGCATCGTGTCCAATCGCTCCTCACACACTCCAGCGCGGTCGTGAGAATAGCTTCGGCCTCAAGCCGCTCGACGTGATGCTGAAGTTCAACATCCTGATTCTGCAATCACTCGATGGACTGTCGGATCGCGGATCAAAATTCAGATTCGCAACCATATCCGCTTCATGAGTTTTCCGGGTTTGTCGCTGCCTGGGTTTGTTTCGTGCAGACCGCGTGTCTGACAAAAAGACGGTGTGGCTGTTTCGCGAACAGCTGATGAAGAATCGTAGTTCTCCGTTGACGGCTGCTGATCTTCCGGTAACCTGCTACCAGTGGTATTGTATTACCATAAGGAGAGCGTCATGCGGAAGAAGAAAGACACGTCAGAACTGGGGCGGCGAGAGCGGCAGATTCTGGAGATCGTGTTTCAGCTCGGAGAAGCATCCGTTGGTGACGTGCTGAAACTGATGACTGACCCGCCGGCTTATGACTCGGTGCGGACGATGCTGCGTCTGCTGGAAGGCAAAGGCTATGTGAAGCATCGGTCCGAAGGGAATCGGTATGTCTACCGCCCGACTCAGTCACGCAACGCTGCCAGTCGATCGGCACTTACTCATCTGATGACGACGTTCTTCCAGGATTCAGTGGTCGACACGATGGCCGCTGCCCTGGATCTGAAATCTGACAACCTCTCGGAAGAGGAATTGTCGCGGCTCGAATCTCTCATCGCTCAGGCGCGAAAGGAGGGACGTTGAATGTCTTCATTCATCGAATTCGTCTTGGGACATGACCGCAGTGTTTCGACGTGGATGCTCGGCATCGCGTTGAAGGTGGCGATTATCCTGGCCGTCGCTGCATTTGTTTGCCGACTGCTGTGGAGCCACTCGGCAGCGGTTCGTCATCGCGTGTGGATGACGTCTTTGATGGCGTCGTTGCTGATCCCGCTGTCCGTTGAGGTGATGCCGCCCGTCAACGTTTTCTCTCTACCGGATATGCTGTTCCAGGCCGGTGCCACTCGCGAACCAGTGGCCGCTCACAGAGATGAAACTGTCTTCCCGTCGCGTGACGCTGCCACTGTGACGTTGCCCGCTTCATCGGAGTCTCAGGAAGTCATCGGCGAGACATCGCAGCGTGACATTGCGATGACTACTCATGAAGCGGCGTCTGAGGTGAGTCAGTCAGCGGCGATGCTGCCTCGTGAAGGGTCATTGTCCCTGAGACAGAACCTCGCGATTTCGAATACTCGGTTGATCCTGCCCGGTGTCTGGGCTGTTGGTTGTTGTGTCCTGGCCGGTTCCTTTTTATGGGCGTTGTGCCTGCAGTTCTTGCGTCACCGGCGGCTGCGAATGGTCGTTGGTGATGAATGGCTCGCGTCCGTTGCTGAGCAGTCTCGACGACTTGGGCTGAGACGCACTGTCAGGACATTCGCGTCGACACGAGGAGTAGTGCCGGCCGTCTACGGTGTCTTTCGAGCGTATCTCGTTGTTCCGGCAGACTGGCGAACCTGGAGTGACGAACAACGTACGTGCATTCTGCTTCACGAGCTGGCTCACATTAAACGCCGGGACCTGACCGCTCAGTTTGTTGCGCGGCTGGCTGTTATGATGTACTGGTTCAACCCGCTGGTCTGGTACGCGATTAAACAACTTCGACTGGAACGTGAGTTAGCCTGTGACGACTGTGTATTAATGGTCGGTCAACGGCCAAGTGACTATGCAGAGCAGCTATTACGCACCCTGAAGAGTTATCGAATCGACCGGGTGACACTGGGTGTTGCCATGGCACACTCTGCTCGACTGGATCAGAGGATTCTGGCAATCCTCGACGAAACTCGCAGCAGGTTGCCGATGAATGCCAGAACGGTCGCCATCAGCCTGGTCGTCGCTCTGGCGATGACTGCTGGCCTGGGAGCCGCAGCGTTTACCACAACTGCTGCTGGAGCACAGTCAACAAATTCCGTAACCGATCAGGAAGCAGAAGACCCGGACTTTACTGCCCTGTTTAATGGGTATGTCTCGGGCCCGGATGGCAAGCCGTTCGAAGGGGCAGAGATCTTTGTTGTGCCTGTGAATGCAAGCCCTGATTTTCTGGAACCCATTCGACTTCGAGCGGTAACAGGTGCAGATGGTCGCTTCGAGTTTGAAGCTCTGGACATGACCGTTGTTGATCTGGATGGTTTTCGTACACGAATCCAATGCACCGTGCTTGCCCGAGCCGATGGTTACGGTCCGGACTGGAGACGTGTTTCAGGAGGCTGGCGATCCTGGAGTCTGGGTGGGCTGATTAAGGGAACCAATCTGTCGTTACAGCTTGTGAAGGATGACGTGCCGATTCGAGGACGATTGCTCGGTCCCGACGGCCAGCCACTTGCCGATGCGCGAGTTCGGCTTCACGAGTTAATGATTCCGAAACAGGAAGATCTCGACGTCCAACTGAAGCGTGAAGTCGAGGTCAGACAGAACCCATTCGGTAGTCTGGTGGGCAGCATGGGTTACGAACGGTCGCTAAGCGGTCCGAATCTGGAGGCGATGCGAGTGACTGAAGTCCAGACGGATTCCGACGGTCAATTTATGATGACGGGGCTCGGCAGCGAACGACTTGTGCGTCTGAGCGTTTCAGCAAAGCCGATTGTCAACACCGAGTTGATGGTAGTGACGCGTGAGATGCCGGACCTGTCGCTTGAAACTGATCCGAGTGACCCCGACCCCGACCGCGACATGAGTCGTGAGGTTAGGGGAACGATCCGCGGAGCGACGTTCACGGTCACGTTGCCACGGGGGCTCACTGTCAGTGGCCAGGTAATTGATCGCGATACTCGAAAGCCAATACCCGGAATGCAGATTGGAACCCGGGACATGCGAATGGACGATTTAGTCAATGGCCGCGTACATCCAATCGTCACTGATCGCGACGGGCGGTTTACGTTGACTGGACTGGATCCTCGTGTGCTGACTTTCAGAGAAGAACATCGCCGCGTCGCTGCCGTGTCCCGGCCCGGACAGTTTTATGGCTCAAACAGTGGGGCGATTGATGCCGACGGACAGGTCTTGATTGAATGTTCGCGCGGCATCCCGTTTCACTTGAAAGTGGTTGATGAAGAAGGGAGTCCGGTGGATGCGATCGTCAGGACGATCATTGTGACTCCGAATAATAAGATAGATCGGACGCGATATCAGAGTGGTGGCATTATCAATCGTGCTGCCAGAAAACCGGATGGCAGTTATGAGGGATTCGTGCTGCCCGGGCCGGGAGCGATTCTGGTGAAGACACCACCGGGCGCCGGTTATCGACCTGCTCACGTCAGCCCTAAAGGCGAGTTTGCTCCCGGACGCACGAAGTGGACAGCGCAGGAAGAAATCAGCGCTTTCGGCACGCACGACACCGTGATGGGACCGGGTGTCTGGTATAACCAGCACGACTATTCCGCGATCGTTCTGACCAACGCCGAACCCGGAGCAAGTCGGCTGGAATTGGTAGCAACTGTCATTAAGAACCGATCTCGGCGAATCACCATTGTGGACCCAGATCACAATCCCATTACGGGGGTGAAGACGCGGGGTCTGACATTTCATCCGTGGGATGCCGAACCGTCACTTCGTTCGGCTTCATTTGTCATCAACGGGCTGCACCCGGACCGCCGCCAGCGGATTCAATTCTTCCTCGAAGAACGTCAGCTCGTCGGATTTCTGGTGGCGCGCGGCGACGACGATTCACCTTACACAGTCCGCATGCTTCCCTGGGGAACTGTGACGGGGCGGCTTGTTGATGAAGATGGCACGCCAATCGGAGGGGCTAGTCTTACTTCGGGGTCGTCCGGGACGGTAACTAATCCTGACGACACGAAGGGTGACAATGTCGGTACAAAGTCAGATACCGATGGCCGATTCCAAATCAATCGACTGATCCCGGGGCTGAGCTATACCGTTCGGGTCTATCCGCGCCGAGGTCACCTGCTGGGGACGGCATTTGAGAAACTGGTGATCAAGCCAGGTGAAACGCGAGACCTCGGCGACATCAGTCCGGGCCGATGATGTCCTCACCAGTGAAGTGAGCCTTGGACTTTTCGTTTTATTCAGGACTTGTGTGCAATTTTTGGGACCAGTGACCTGCCATGTAAGAACCTGCTCTGAGATTGTCCCTCGCGTTCCGCAGACAAGTGCGACGATTATCTGCTGAAAGTCCGGTTTGCAGCATGCTTTAACGTGCAATCGCTCATATCGAAAAACCAGTGTTTCCTGACGCCCAGCCGTCGCTTTTTTATTGAAAACACGACGCTGCCATCAGACGAACTGAACTTACATCAGGCGTAAAATCCATCAGGTTGAGTATCTGATTTCGGATGTCAATTCCGGGTGCAACTTCGATCAGGCGCAGTCCTTTGGCAGTCAGCTCGAAAACGGCGCGTTCGGTGACGAAAAGGATTTCGCGGCCTGATCGAGCAGCAACCTGACCGCTGAACGAAACCTGCTCCACCTGTTCAACAAACTTGCGAATCGAGCCCTCTCGGATGATTCGAAGCTGACCGTCGACGACCTCGACGTCGAGGCCACCGGATGTCATCGCGCCACAGAACACGACACGTCGAGCATTTTGCGAGATGTTGACAAAGCCGCCGACTCCAGCGACTCGATCATGAAATCTCGACACGTTTACATTGCCGTGTTGGTCGACCTGGGCTGCCCCAAGCGCCGCATAGTCCAGCCCGCCGCCATCGTAGAAGTCAAATTGAGCCGGCTGGTCGATGATTGCTTCTGGCCATGCTGACGCACCGAAACTCAAACCACCGGCAGGAATACCACCGATGGGGCCGCTCTCTACAGTTAGCGTGATCTGATCCAGCATCTTTCGTTCGGCGGCGATCCGAGCGACACCTTCAGGCATGCCGATGCCAAGATTCGCAACCGCTCCGGGCAGTAGTTCGTCGCATGCTCGCGAGGCAACGATCCGTCGCGCGCCGGCAGGCAGCTTCTCGCAGTGAAGGTCGTCCTGTGTGATGTTGCCAGGACCAGAACTGAAGTACGAGGAATTAAGCGACTCGGCAAAGGTCTGCTGATGCTCGGCATCCTCGGCAACGACAATCTGGTCGACCAGAATGCCGGGCACTTTTACCTGCTGGGGCGGGGCAGGGCGGTCGAGCAGTCGTCGGACTTGAGCGATCAACTTGCCACCACAGTTGTGAGCAGCCTGAGCGATCGACAGCACTTCGCCAATGACCGCTTCCTCGTCCATGATCAGGTTTCCAAACGGGTCAGCGGCTGTCGCTCGAATGAGGCCCACGTCGATCGGAAACGCTCGATAGAACAGCCACGTGCGACCGTCGAGTTCGATTCTGGAAACAAGTTCGTTTGTCGTGGCGGCGTTCAGACGTCCGCCGTGATTTTCCGGATCGATAAACGTTCCGAGTCCTACGTGCGTGATACACCCGGGGCGTCCGGCGGCAATGTCACGATACAACTGGCAGATAACTCCCTGCGGAAAACTGTACGCTTCAATTTTCCCGGAAATTGCCATTTGACCGAGACCGGGCGCCAGTCCCCAATGCCCGCCGATGACTCGTCGAACGAGCCCTTCATGAGCAAGATGATTGAGCCCTCGCAACTTTCCGTCACCCTGGCCCGCCCCGTAAACAAGCGTGAGATTTTCCGGGCCTTTGCCGGATTGAAATCGCCGCTCAATCGCAGCGGTCAAAGCCTCGGGGTGAGCAGCCCCCACAAACCCACCACAGGCAACGGTCTGGCCATCCCGGACCAGACTCGCAGCATATTCCGAGTCGCACAGCAGTCGGTCAATTCGAGACTTCATGTGAGAATCCGATTAGTCGGTCCGCTGCCGTGCCCCTTTGAGCCGGTGAAATTCTCAATCATCATGAATAGAAGACTGGAACCAACTCCGCGCCGTTCCGGCAGTCGAAAGTCAAAACCCGTTCGGGTTACCGGAACGCCGCGATGCTTGTTCCAGCCTGTGGGAAAACTCACAGTTCTGCTGACTCAGTCGAAGGCGGCGGAACATTTTTCCAGCATGTCCATCAGGGTTCGAAACTCTCCCCCGTGAGCCAGCAGTTGACCGCCCTGGCTGCGTCGTTTCAGAAGATCTTCTTTCGTGGCAACGGGACAACCCCACGCTTTTCCATGACGTGCGGCGGCGGCGGCAACCAGTTCGAAGGCGGATTCCAGTGTCAGGTCGGTTTGCTCGTGTTTAAGTCGAAGTCCCAGATCGCCTGGCCCGACGAACATGCCATCAACACCGGGCGTCGCGGCAATGGCGTCGACGTTGGCCACTGCTTCCGGAGTCTCGATCTGCACGACCAGGAAGGTTTCCGCGTTGGCACGTTCGGGGAAAGTTTCGTAATCATCGATCAGGAAGTCACTGTCGAGTCCGGCTCCGTCGATGCCGCGGTTCCCAAGGGGGGGGAACTTCACCGCGTCTACCAGCATCGCTGCTTTTTCGGGAGTCGATACATGCGGAATCATCAGTCCGGCGGCACCATCTTCGAGGTACCGATACAGGCCGGTCTTCTCGAGCGTCGGAGCCCGCAGCATGATGTCGATGTCAGAAAGATGAGCGAACGCGAGAAGCGACTGCACTTCCCGCTCAGAGATTAGACGATGTTCCAGATCAAGCCAGATGCAGTCAAAACCGAAGTGGGCTGCATGCCGAACGTACGACGGAATGAAGTGCCCGAGCGCACACATTCGAACGGTTTCTTTGTTGCGGATGCGGGCCAGTGTCTTACTGCTTCTCATGACGGTGTTTCTCAAGAAGGCTGTTGCTGAATGGGACGAAGTTGTCGGTTCTGAAGAGCCGGCCTGTTCTCAAACCGGTACTTCAGCGAGTCTCAACGTCGTTAAACGTCGCAAAGTTTCACGGCTTCGGACAGCCCGGCCAGCGGGTCGCGCGTCGGGATGAATTCCTGACCGACGAAACCCTTGTAGTCGATCTCGATCAGTTTCTTCATGATCGCCGGAAAGAGGATTTCCTGCTTGTCGTCGAGTTCCGCGCGACCAGGATTTCCAGCAGTGTGGACGTGGCCGATGATGTCCTTCATCTGGCCGATGCGACGAATGACGTCGCCGTTCATGATCTGAACGTGGTAGATGTCGAACAGAAGTTTGACTCGTTCGGAGCCGACGCTGCGCAGCATGTCGGCCACCTGGTCGACGTTGTCGCCCTGGTAACCGGGATGTCCTTTCATCGGATGAGTGTCGTCTCGCGTGTTGAGATGTTCGAGAATGACGTTAACGCCTTTCTTCTCGCCATACGCGGCAAGTTTCTTCAGTCCTTTCACACAGTTGGCCATGCCTTCTTCCAGCGGGATTTCTCCGCTGGTCGGATCCTCGGCCTTCCGCCACTTATAACCGGTGAAGGCGATGACGCTGGGGAAGCCAGCGTCGGAGCACTTATCGATCATCTCTTTTGTGCGAGTGATAACTTCGTCGTGGTAGTCGAGATTATTCAGCCCTTTCATGAACGGCGCACCGGGCATTCCGTTCGGAGCGATAGCGCAGGTCAGGCCGTGCTTCTTCAGCGTTCCCCACGTTTCGGGATCGCAAAGTTCGACCGACTGGCAGCCGAGTTTCTTCGCAATCGTGCAGGTCTGATCGATGTCCCATTTATCGCCAGCCACGTTGAAACACCAGAAGACGACTGACTGTTTGATTCGACCATTCACCGCAGCATTCTCCGATTCAGCAGCCTTGGATGCCAGAGTGGGTACCACTGCCGAGATTGCCGCCGCTCCAGCCGCACGGTTCAGCAGATCGCGTCTCGTGAATTCGCCATTTTTCTGATCAGTCATTCCGGGCACCCCTTGATTTGATAGTTCGCAGGTTCAGCGATACCGAAAACGGCCCACCGAAACTGAATTTATTGCCAGACGCGCCAATGATTCCGACTTCACGCCAGTTTTAACAGTCTCAAGCGAAGTCGTCAGCCGAATTACCAGTATTCCTTCCGTGCGACCAGACCGTCTATTCCGATCGAAGAATTGGCAGCTACATCCGCAGGAATTCTCTGGTCAGATTGCGGGACTGGTTGCGGACCGGCTTCTCATCGAGAAATGTGAAACACAGGATCGGACCGTTCGGAATGATAGAAGTCAGAATCGGTATTCGACCGCGAAGCCGGATGTGCCTGGTTCCAGCCATGGCGCGAAGGTCCAGTTGGTGTGGCCTCGTTGGGTCGAGTCGATGGCTTTTGTCGCGAGCAGCGCGAACCACCAACCGAGGAACGCCTGCGACGCATAGTGGTCGTCGTCGTTGATGCGCGACAATGGGACCAGCGTGGAACCGGCGTAGAGGGCGAATTTCACCCATGACACCTCGGCCATCTGCGCGGCTGTCAGAAAGGGGATGGCTCCCATGAAGGAGTGGCCGCTGACTCCGTTGTGATCCTGAAACAGCTTCCAGTCGGAACCCGCTGTCGATTCACCGGGGCGCGAGCCGCCGACAATGTATTGCGTCGCGAGCATTGGCGGGGCTCCCACCAGGATGCTGCGGATGGAACGCTCGCCCCATTCGCCAACGTTGTCCGCAATGGGGTCGTCTTCCAAAAGTGAACCGGCAGCCCACGCGATGGCAAACACGGGAATCGTGTAGTAACCATTGCCGAGTTTTTTCTGAGCTTCCAGTGTGTGGAACCATTCGTCGCTTCCGGCATTTCGAACACTCGCCTGAAAGTGAGCCTGCACGGTGTTGTCGAATTTTGTGTTGGCCATCAAGGCTCCACCAGCCAGCCCATAGCTCAGACCGACCATTGAGTCCAACGAATAGAAGTGACGGTGGTCCGAGCCGATCCTTTCCAGCAGCGACAGCTTGTGATCCGGGCAGGCCCGATCGAGAGTGAAGTCGAATTCAGAAGTCGCGTCGGTCTGCCGACCTGCCTGCACGACGTACGGGTGAGTCTTCTTGTCGAGGGTCTTCAGGTCGGGAAAGTCCAAGATCGAGCGGGTGGCTTGAAACCATCGCGTGCCCTGAGGTGTCAAGACACGCCCCGGCCCAACCTCGATACTACCCGTTAACCACACCGGATAGTTTGGAGAATGAGACGCCAGTGGCATCAACCACGCTGACTGGACGGGAGTCCCAATGCCCGACCCACCCGATCGCGGATAAGTCACTGGAAATAACGACTCAGAGAGTTGGCCAGAAGAGAGTCGCTCAACTGCGGTCATCGAGTAAGGCTCCACGTGAGGCTCAGACGCCATGACGCTGCCGGACAGGAAGATCAGCAGCGTGGAAATCGCGACGCCGACCGCCCCTTGAACGTGCAGCAGATGCAATCGTGATAAAGATTGACGCATAGACGTCCTGTCCGTACTGAAATCGGAAGATGACACCGTCGCCCGACCGTTGATCAGGTGTGATGTGTCTGCGATCAGGTGGGCGTGGCGACGCATCGCGATTGACCATCTCATCGCGACGAAAGCTGAGGTTCCGGTTCCGTAGGAGTGCGGATTAACTCGTCCGGGAACCACTGGTCCGAGTAGTAAAGTCGGAATGCCGACTGGAAGAGAGCGGCGGTGTCTTGCAGATGTGCCGGGGTTGGAAAGCCCTGCTGTGTCAGGTTGAAGTCTTGTGAGCCGACACCGAACTCCCACGCTGTCCGGTTGAAGCCGAGCGTGACAAGCTGGTGCCGTGGAGTCAGTACCGCAACATCGTGGTTGTGCTGCATGACGGCTCGGCCTTCGGCGGGCGGCGTTGTGATCACATCATGGCCGAAGAAAACCGACCGGTACTCACCGCCAAGTCGAGCAAGGATCGTCGGGGCGATGTCCAGCGAACAGCTCAGCGTGCTGCATCGTGTGCCGTGTCCTGCCTCGTTCGGCTGAAGCATGACGACCGGGATGCGGTACGACTGAAGAGGAAACATCTGACTGCCGTAAACGCGGGCTCCATGATCGCCCATCACGACGAACAATGTGTTGTCGTAAAAGTCGTGAGATTTTGCTTCGCGAAAGAAATATCCAAGAGCGTGGTCGGCGTATCGGACAGCGTTTTCACGAGTTTGGTCCGTCTCTGGAATGCGACCTTCCGGATACGTGTAGGGGCGATGATTTGAGACGGTCAGCAGCGTGGCGAAGAACGGTTTGCCGCCCGCGTGCAGCTTGTCGAGTTCCTTGATTCCGCGACGGAGCAGGTCTTCGTCGCTGACTCCCCACGCATTCGTGAAGACAGGATCGACGAAGTCAGACTGCTCGATAAAATGGTTGAAGCCGTTGTCGGTCATGAATGAACGAACGCCGTCAAAAAGACCGCGTCCGCCGGTCATGAAGAGCCGTTCGTAGCCACGTTCCTTCAGGACGTGGGCGAGCGTGAAGACTCGGTCAGAGTGGTCACGTTTGAGAATCGACTCGGTCGGAATCGGCGGCATCGATGTCATGACAGCTTCCAGTGCCCGGGCCGTCCGGTTGCCGGTTGCGTACCAGTTGTCGAACAATGTCCCCTCTTTGCTCAATGCGTCCAGATACGGTGTAAGTCCTCGTTCGTCACCGAGCGCTCCCACGAAGTCCGATCCAAGGCTCTCTTCAAGAATCAGCACGACGTTCCAGTCCCGCTGCGGTTGTCCCGTCGAAACGATGCGGTCAACCGGGTTCGTTGAGTTCTCGAACAAGTGGTCTGCATCGTCGACGACCAGTTGCCGGACTCGAGCGATGGCGTCCGGTTGTTCGATCGTGACGTAATTCCGGTCGTAATCGAACCGGCAAGTCAGTGCGTAATAGACGAAGCTGTATAGTCCGTTGCCGGCGCATTCGACAGCCACTCGATCTCGGGCCACGTTGCGACTGTCCATGCCGGTTGTGAACCACAAGCCGCCGATCGCGGACAGCACTCCACTGAGCACGCACAGTCGTTTCGGCAGTGCCATCGGACTGGCGATCAGTTTCAGCAGCGGCTGTCGTGAAAAGAAATAGATGGCACTTCCCATGACTGTGACCGTCGCGAGGAACGGGATTACGGCGTACGACTGCCAGATGTTGCAGCACACCTCGGTCGGATAAACCAGATACTCAAACGCGATGTAGTTCAGCCTCGACTGGAACTCGTCGAAGAACAACCACTCGACCACACACAGCAGCGGCAGCATCAGGCCGGCAACGATCCACTCGAACTCAATCCCGATCCGGTTGAGTTTTCTCAGTCGGCGACCATCCGGAACGAACGTGATGTGAATCGTCTGCCAGAGCACAAAGCACAGACCGACGATGACGTCGAAACGCAGTCCCACGCCGAGCACCTTCGCGATGGCTGGCAGCGTGAGCATACTCCAGTCGGCAAAGAAGGTGAGCATGGCGATGCGGAGGAACGAGAATGTGGCGACTGCTGTGAGGAAAATGAGGCTCACTGCACGATACGGCCCCAGCCATTCGCACCGCAGTGTGGCCGCGATGAAGTTCGCACGACTTCGATCGAAAACCGCGTCGGGGGCATGGACAGATCGGTCCATAGAGTCAGTCTCAGATTCCTCGTGATTGAAAACCGCCGAAGTCCTTGCCATGTCGCATCCTTGCGATGAATCGTTTTCTGTCAGAAGTTTCTAAAAGCCTGCTGATTTCAAAACGCAGTTTTGATTCCCGACAGATACCAGGTGAGAAGACCTGCCCTGCGCCTTACTACGAGACGCCTAGTAGTAGTGAGCAAAATGAAACCGACGAACCACAGACGCGACGTGCCGTCACTCTGGTTGATTCGCCGGTGAAGTATTGTTCGTGGATGAGACAGATTCGGTCGGGCAGTCTTCGTCGTAAATTTCGTGCAGTGCGTAGCGATGGTCGTAGATCTCAAAGTCGCGAGCCTTCACGCCGAAGTCGTTCAGCACTCCCGCAGACCATGCTGGCCACGGAGACCAGTGGGAATTTGGAGAAGCCAGCACGTTGACTGGCAGCCAGACGAAAGAGCTGCTGACCACCGCAACAGCCAGCAGCAGTGCTGTTGCGAAGCCGGCTCGGCGTGTCGCAGCAGGTAATTCTGCGGGGCGGTTCTGCTGCGCGATCCGGACCAGCCGCCTCGCCCGTTCCGCCATCTCGCAGCGGTTGCGGACAAAAGCGAGCGTGGAATTCGTTCGCTCCTCACTCACGGTCTGTTCGACAATCATCAGTAGTGTCTTGAGATACCGCACGATATCACCGCGAGATTTGACGGCTTCGTCGTCGCACATGAATTCACGGGCCAGTGACCACTCACGCGATGCCCACCAGACCATCGGATGAAACCAGAACAGAAACTCGACGGTGCGTTGCAGAAAGACCTGCAACGGGTGCCCGGTGTGCAAGTGGGCGAGCTCGTGCCGCAACACGTACTTGAAGTCGTCGTGTTCGTACGTCAGCAGGCTCTCCGGGATCACGATGTACGGTTCGTGAAACTGCCAGCAGAACGGCGGTGTGATGGCGGTGGTACTCACCAGTCGAATGGCCCGTCCGCCAACTCTCACTGCCTGCCCGCTTGATTGGCCGTTGCTCAGAGGGGGCAATGCGATGACATCCGGATCGATTGCTTGACACGTTCGAAGAAACTTCACTCCCTGAACCGAGTGATAGATAAACAGCCCCAGCGAGCCGGCACCACCCGCAATCCACATCCAGAACAGAACGCTGCCAAGTTGCATTTCGAGTGAAACGATGTCCGCAGCCAGTGGCCGGGCAAGCGGTCGCAGAGGCTGCAACATACGCACGTGAGGCAGTGCCGCCGCATTGACCACCAGCAGCAACAACGCGGAATAGCAGACGGTCCACAACCGACAATGCGTTCGTTCGTCGTCGGTCAGCTTTCCGATCCAGTTCGTCGTGGAGACAATCACAGCCGCCTGCAAAGACACGGACAGAAACAGCTCGAGAAACTCAGTCGCCGTCATAAGTTGGACTCCAGCTGCTCGATGGCGACTCGAAGTTCCGCAATCTCGTCAGCGGACATCGACTGAGTTCCGAGCAGGCTCATCATCAATGCCTTGGCCGAACCACCGTACAGCGAGCCTGTCAGGTCAGCCGTCATAGCCTGCTGCACTTCGTCGCGGCTGACAACTGCTTCATAGATGATGGCTCGTCCGGTTTTGCCGCAGCGACGGATCGCCCCCTTCTTGTCGAGCGTGTTCATTGTCGACATAACCGTCGTGTAGGCCAGCGGTCGATCGAGTTCGTCCGCCACTTCCTGAACGGTAACACGACCTCGCCGCCAGATGATTTCCATCAGTTCCAGTTCACACCTGGTGAGTTGTCGCTGCGGCATCGTCGTTGTCTCCGTCATTGCGCAATCTGTTTGATTTTCCGTGTCTTCAGATTTCTTCGTGATCGATCAGACTGAACACAGCTTTGCGGACTCACGATCGGCAACATAGCGGACCGAAACGCGTAAGGGTGCGTGTTGCAGACAGATTTCAGAACGCTGACCTCCGAGCGATCCGCTGATATTCCTGCGAATCGATGTTCTCGGAAACGAGCGTGACTCGCCCGTCGGCCCATAGAAAGTTTGCTCCGCCGGGATGTCGGCTGTCGAATTCACACTCGTCGCACGTATCACAGTTGGGGGAATTTTCCGCGTTGCCAACCAGTCGACATTGAGCGTCAGCCCCCTGTCGATCGACGCCCAGCCACGTGCCTGGAACGCGAGCCATCGTCCGCTCGCCCACGATAATCGTGTTGCTCGTTCCGCGCTGCAGGTCCAGCAACCGGGTTGAGCGCGAGTTGACGAACGTCCCTTCGCCTGGCTGAAGCAGCAGCGGGTCATAGTCATCCGGTTCGCTCGTCCCGAACACGCCGAAGTAGTTCGCAGTTGGCAGGTCGAATAACGGCCCGGACGCGTTGGCGATTTCGTCTTCCCATGACAGCAGAAACGTCGGTTCTGTGATATCAGACGGACACAGCAACAGACCGATCGACGTCGCACGTGCCTGCGTGTTGTCAGGATGAGTCAACAGAACATTGCGATTGATCTGCTCATAAATCGCGTTCTGTTCGAGCCACGGCAGCAGAGGCACTGCCCAGCCATAAGCTGATTGCTGAGTGACTTCCCACTGCCAGCCGGACGGGAACGAGCCGCAGGATTCATGATAGCTGTGTAACGCGATGCCAACCTGCTTGAGCTGATTGACGCACTGCATCCGCCGGGCCGCTTCACGAGTCGCCCCCACCGCCGGCAGCAAAATGGCCGCCAGCGTACTGACGATTCCCATAACCGTCAGAAGCTCCAGCACGGTAAACCCACAGCGACAGGCGTGCGGATGCAAACCATCCTGCGAGCCACGTCGCAGTTCTGTCGATTGTGCCGTTAGCCCGTGTCGCAGCATCTGATTCGATTCCCTTCAAATCATCCGACTCGCCAGAGACGCATCTTATACGACACTAGCCGTAGTTCGCCAAGGCCAAACCAGGACCAGATCGTGGAAGCAGATCCAGAAGCTCCGAGACTGAAGACGATCGGTCGGCCTGCATTGCCATTGCACACTGCGTGCCAGTCGTGTGAAGCGGGTCCGTTTCCAGCATTCATACCAGCAGGTGGCTCGCATTCTCCATAATTACTGCACGAAATTGCCGAATAACCGCAAAAGACTGCATGACAGCCCTCGTATTACGGCCGGCTTCCAGCATCCGCACGAACAAGGCTGAAGGGGCCTGAATCTCGAAGCAGCGCCACGTATCAGTCGAACATGTCCGGGCATCCGTCGCCACGTTTCGATGCAATTCCGACCAGACATTATTCGGCATGTCTAGTAGTTCTGATATCTCCAGAACCGACACGGTTTATTGGCTGATTTCGCAGTCGTGAGACCACCAACTGAATCGAACTTGCCCTCAGTTTGTGACGATGAGCTTTTGAATGTGGATCTGGGGCCAACTGTAACAGTACACGCACTATTCAGGGCTCCCAACTCTGTTCATTTCGGAATAGGTCGATCTGAATCTCAGGCTTTGGCAGATTATTTCCGCCGTCCGTCCCGGTCGCAGGACGACACTCGAATTCCCGATACAGAGGGCGCGGTAGCAGTCGCAGGTGAGGAAACTGAATGGCGTCAATACTAAGCAGGGTGAAAGCGAGACTTGGTCGCCATGGTGTCGGTCGAACTCTCAATTACATTTTTTTCGTCGTGTGCCTGGAGCGTTGCGGGATTCGAATTAACAACGAGTTCATACTCGATCCGTCGTCAGCCGGTGCCGATCCGACGACGAAAGACGGCTTCGCGCTTGAAAAGCTGACATCAATGGAGCAGCTCTCAGATTCGGACGTCGATTTCTTAGGCAATTACGGTGAACTGTCAGCATTCGGCAACCGCTTCGCTCGCGGACAGATCTGTCTCATCGTTCGAGCCGACAATGGAGACCTGGCCGGAGCGTACTGGTATGGCCCACGGGAATCCGACGGGATCAGCCGTGACGGGATGATCGATCATTGTTTTACCAGGCACGACTACCGTGGTCACGGCCTCTACCCGTGGGCGTTGCGTTACATTGCCTCAACGACGAGCGGTCAGGGGGGCGATGACTTCTCACGGCTTTATATCGAGTGTTCCGCTTTCAACTACTCCTCGGCTGCCGGAATTCGGAAAGCCGGCTTTGTACATTCAGAATCTGTACTCACGATCGGAAACCTCGCCATCCTCAGGTGGTAAGGACAGCGTTGTCGCCTCGGAAATGTCTTTAACATCGGCGATTTTTCACGGACCAGAAACAGCTACTGCCGGCTCTAGTGTGGGTAGGCTCGCAGTCGGTCACGAAAGGCTTCGATCAGACGGCTCTGGAAGCGGTACGGGTTCCAGACGACGGCGATTTTTCGCGCTGGCTTTCTGCCGTCGATTGAGCGGTAAACTCGTCGGTCGCTTTGATCGAGTTTTCTCGCCATGGCCGGGATCATCGACACGCCGTGCGACAACGAGACCAGTTCCTGCACCATTGCCAGTTGGCTGGTTCGTTCGACGGCAACCGGCTGAAACGATCGCTGGCGGCAGAACGACACGATGTTGTCGGACAGGCAATGGGCTTCGCCCAGCAACACAAAGGGAAACGGCTCGACGTCGGTCAGGCGGATTTTCGGCTTACTGACCAGTGCATGATCAACGGGCAGGACAAGCAGCAGTTCTTCTTCGAACAGCTCTTCAAACTCCAGGTACTTCGCCGGAATCGGCAGCGCGAGGATGGCCAGATCGATCTCGCCCTGCGTGCAGCTCTTGAGCAACTCGTCGGTCGTGTTCTCCTGCACGATCAGCGTGGCTTTCGGAAACTCAGTAGCGAACTGCCGCAACACGTCCGGCAGGAAATACGGAGCGATGGTCGGGATCGCCCCAACTCGCACGCGACCGCTTTGGCCATCGTCGGTGATCTCGGCTTTCGTGTCGTCGAGGATCGTCAGGACCTGTTGAGCGCGCGACTGCAGCAGCACTCCAGCTTCGGTCAGAGACACTGATCGAGTCTTGCGTTCGAAGACTGGCTGGCCGAGTTCCTCTTCGAGCTTCTGGATCGAACGGCTCAGTGCCGGCTGCGAAAGCGCGAGGTCTTCCGCAGCTCGCGTGAAGTTGCCGCGTTCGGCAACCCGCAGGAAGTAACGCAACTGATCGAGTTCCATGTTGAATTCTCCGCCCGGACGAACGATGCACTCTGTGCATCGTAAACAGTACCGAAATGAATTGGATATATCGCCTGTTCCACGCGATAACTCCCGTGTCGCGGCTGGCCAGCCGACTCAGCAACCTCAAGTGAAGCGATCGAACCGGCTCGGATTTTCTGCGGGCCATTGATCCGAAAGGAAATAGAATATGGTTTTCCGGTCCCATTATTGCGGTCTTGCCCTGGCGGCAATCATCCTGTCGGCAGGCTGCTCGTCAAAGAGCGGCTGCCCCTTTACCGGCAAAGAAGCCCAGCCGGACAGCAGACAGAATTCACCAACCTCGAGTCCTCATGGAGACAAGACAATGGAGACAACCAGTAAGTGCCCGGTGATGAGCGGAGAAGCCGGCCCGCACCGACACACAGCCGCCGGAGCGATGTCGAATCGTGACTGGTGGCCGAATCAACTTAACCTGAGGATCCTGCATCAGAACTCAACCAAAGGAAATCCGATGGGCGGGGACTTCGATTATGCCGAGGAGTTCCAGAAGGTCGACCTCGCGGCGTTAAAGCAGGACCTCAAGGAGTTGATAACGACGTCTCAGGACTGGTGGCCAGCCGACTATGGTCACTACGGACCGCTGTTTATTCGCATGGCCTGGCACAGCGCGGGAACGTATCGCGTCACTGATGGTCGCGGCGGTGCCAGTTACGGAACGCAGCGGTTCGCTCCGCTCAACAGTTGGCCAGACAACGCAAACCTCGACAAAGCCCGGCGGTTGCTCTGGCCGCTCAAGCAGAAGTACGGCCACCGGATCTCGTGGGCCGACCTGATGGTTCTGACCGGAAATGTGGCTCTTGAGTCGATGGGCTTCGAGACGTTTGGATTTGCCGGAGGTCGTGCAGACGTCTGGGAGCCGCAGGAAGATATCTACTGGGGACCTGAAAGCGAGTGGCTGGGCGACAAGCGGTACCGCGACGACAGAGATCTGGAGAACCCTCTCGCCGCCGTTCAGATGGGTCTGATCTATGTGAACCCGGAAGGCCCTAACGGCAAGCCCAGTGCGCTCGACGCTGCCCGAGACATCCGCGAAACATTCGCCCGCATGGCGATGAACGATGAGGAAACCGTTGCTTTGATTGCTGGTGGTCACAGCTTCGGCAAAGCACACGGTGCCGCCAGCGCTGACAATGTCGGCCCGGAACCTGAAGGAGCCAGCATCGAAGAGCAGGGGCTCGGCTGGAAGAGCACGTTCGGCAAAGGCAACGCTGGCGACACGATCACGAGCGGCCTCGAAGGTGCATGGTCGACCACTCCTACTGAATGGTCCAACAGCTACTTCGACAACCTGTTTGGCTACGACTGGGATCTGGTGAAGAGCCCGGCTGGTGCGTGGCAGTGGACTCCGACGGATTCCGCCGCAGAGGGCACGGTGCCGGACGCTCACGACCCGAAGAAGTCTCATGCACCGATGATGTTCACAACGGACCTCGCGCTGCGGATGGATCCGGCCTACAGGAAAATCTCAAAGCGCTTTCACGAGCACCCCGACGAGTTCGCCGTGGCTTTCGCGAAAGCCTGGTACAAGCTGACGCACCGCGACATGGGACCGGTTTCGAGATTGCTTGGCCCCGAAGTGCCCGAGCCACAGTTGTGGCAGGATCCGGTTCCCGCCGTTGATCACGAGCTGGTCGACGAGCAGGACATCGCTCAACTCAAGACGACGATCCTCGACTCCGGTCTGTCAATCTCTCAACTGGTCTCAACGGCGTGGGCGTCCGCATCCACATTCCGAGGCACCGACAAACGCGGCGGCGCGAACGGAGCACGCATTCGGCTTGCGCCACAGAAGGACTGGTCGGTAAACGAACCGGCGGAACTCGCGGCGGTCCTGGTGATACTGGAGAAGGTTCAGCAGGACTTCAACAAGTCGCAG
Organism: uncultured Planctomycetaceae bacterium; assembly: GCA_963976765.1. Classification (GTDB taxonomy): domain Bacteria; phylum Planctomycetota; class Planctomycetia; order Planctomycetales; family Planctomycetaceae; genus JABMPE01. The sequence goes on along the minus strand of CAXBME010000012.1, from coordinate 59,545 downwards.
TCCGGTGGCAAAAAAGTTTCGCTGGCGGATGTGATCGTGCTGGGTGGCTGTGCCGCTGTTGAAGCAGCTGCGAAGAACGCCGGTCATAATTTGAGCGTTCCGTTCTCACCAGGCCGCACCGACGCGACGCAGGAGATGACGGATGTGGAATCGTTTGCCGTGCTGGAGCCGAAGTCGGATGGCTTCCGCAACTTCCAGGCAAAGGAAATCGATCGACCGGCTGAAGAGCTGCTCGTCGATCGAGCGCACCTGCTGACGCTGTCCGCTCCCGAGATGACGGTTCTCGTCGGCGGCCTGCGAGTTCTGAACGCCAACGCCGGAGACGGCCCGCTGTCCCGAATGGGAGTCTTCACGCAGCATCCGGAAACGCTCACGAACGACTTCTTCGTGAACCTGCTGGACATGAGCACGCAGTGGGAAAAGTCGCCTGAGTGCGAACACTTCTTCAACGGGCGTGATCGCAAAACCGGAGACGTCAAATGGGCGGCCAGCCGAGTCGATCTGGTGTTCGGTTCGAACTCGCAACTACGAGCCATTGCCGAGGTCTATGCCAGCAACGACGGTCATCAGAAGTTTGTAAACGACTTCGTTGCCGCCTGGCACAAGGTGATGAATCTCGATCGCTTCGAGCTTGCCCCTGTTTCGAGAAGATGACGAGCTGAGTGTTTGATCGCCTTTGATCCTGAATTTGTGAAAGGGGCTGGCTTACGATTTTCAGTTTCCGACGAGGCAGAACTGATTCTGGTTTCACCCGGATTAAGTTTGTTCTGCTGAAAATTGTAAGCCAGACCCCCAAGGCGATCTCACGCCGACTGGCAAGTACTCGTTCAAGTTCCGGTCATGTTTCGAGCGTTCCGTCAGTCGAGCGCAGGTTTGTGACGTTGCCGAAACGGGCAAACAACGGCGGTAGGACGAGCAGGTTCAGCAGCGTCGAGGTCACCAGTCCGCCGAGAATGACAAAGGCCATCGGGTACTCGATTTCCTGACCCGGTTTGTTGCCCGTCACAATCAGCGGGACGAGCGCGAGGCCGGTTGTCAGGGCGGTCATCAGGATCGGGGCGAGCCGTTCGGCGGCGCCTCGGATGATCAGGTCCGGGCCGAAGGGAACTCCCTCTTCGTTCTGCAGGTGTCGGTAATGATCGACCAGCATGATGCCGTTTCTCGCGGCGACACCGAGCACCGTCACGAAGCCGATCAGCGAACCCAGCGAGATCACTCCGCCGCAGGCAAACGCTCCGGCGATGCCGCCGACGAGTGCGAAGGGCAGCGTCAGAAAGATCAACAGCACCAGCCGCATCGAACCGAAGTCGGATTGCAGCAGCAGCAGGATTCCCAGCAGCGAAAACGCGGTCAGACCAAGCAGTCGCTGCCGGGACGCTTTGGCTTCTGCGTACTCGCCGAGAAACTCGGGGTGATAGCCCTGTTCGAAGTTCACGTCGGCGAGGACTCGTTGCTCGATCTCCTGCGCGACGCTGCCGAGGTCTCGCCCGGATACGTTGCAGATGACGTCCAGTTTTCGCGACGTGCCGATGCGCTGGATCGCGTTTGCGGCCGGCTGAATCGAAATGCTGGCGACGGCTTCGAGCGGGACCTGTCCACCGGACGGAGTGTCGATCATCAGACCGCGTAAAACGTCCACATCGCGGCGGACGGATTCCGAACCCCAAACCATCACGCGGAAGATTTTCTGCTCTTCAAAGATCTCGCCGACCTGAGTGCCTCGGATCAGCGTCGTCGTCGCGCGTCTCACGTCGCCAGGCGAGAGACCAAACTGCGCGGCGGCTTCCGGTTTGAAGTCGATCACGATCTGAGGGATCAGCACCTGCGGTTCGACCTTCAGATTCGTGACGCCTTCGACGTTTCCCATGACGTCCGCGACGTCCTGCGCGGTCGCTCGCAGATCTTCCAGATTCGGGCCGTAAATGCGGACGACGATCGCGCCGCTCGCTCCGGTCAAAACTTCTTTGATCCGCTCAGTGAGGTACGTCAGCAGGTCGCGATACAGACCGGGATAACCGTCAACCGCTTCCTGAACTTTGGCGACGGTCTCGTCGTAATCGACGTCCTCATCAATGCTGATCCACAGCTCGGTGAAGTTTGGTCCGTAAACCTCGTCGGCGACTTCCGCGCGGCCGATGTGCGATCCAAAGTTGTTGACGCCTTCGATAGCTCGCAGCTCTTTGCTCGCGGCGATCGTGATGCGGTTCATGGCTTCGACTCCGATGCCGGGTTTCTCGACCCAGTGCATCAGGAAGTCGGTCTCTTTGAACTTCGGCATCAGCTCTTCGCCAAGCTGCGGGACAGCAACTCCCGCAGCGACAAACACCAGCAGCATGAAGGCGATGATCGATTTCGGGCGTCGGATCAGCGACGGCAGGATCGCCGCATAAAGGCGTTTGAGCACCGTCGTCAGTGGCGAATCGCGATGCTCGCGGTCGGCAGTGCGAGGCAGCAGGATCAGTGACAGAGCCGGAGTGATCGTCAGCGCGACAACCAGCGACGCCAGAATCGCGAGGATGTACGACGCGGCCAGTGGTCGGAAGAACGATCCGGCGAGCCCCTCCAGAAAGAACACCGGCACGAGCGTCAGGACGACGATCAACGTCGCATAAACAACGGCACTTCGCACTTCGAGCGACGCATCCAGGACGACTCGAAACGCCGACTTCGGATTGCCGGCTTCGTGATTCAGCCGCAGCCTTCGCAGAATATTTTCGACGTCGATGATCGCGTCATCGACGACCTCGCCCAGAGCGATGATCAGCCCGGCAAGCACCATCGTGTTGACGGTGCCACCCCGGTAGTAGAGCACCAGCACCGCAGCCACGAGCGACAGCGGGATCGCCAGTGAGCTGATCACGGCAGCTCGCCAGTCGAACAGAAACAGAGCGAGCACGACGATCACCAGCACGCAGCCAATGATCAGCGAGTGCGACAGGTTGTTGAGCGCTCGTTCGATAAACGTCGCCGGTCGGAAGATTTTTGTATCGACATCAACGTCCGGCAGAGCGGGCGCGAGCTGCGCCATCGCTTCCTCAACACCGTGCGTGACGTCGAGCGTGTTGGCCCATGGCTGCTTCTCGACAATCAACAGAATGCCGGGCACGTCGTTGATGATCGCGTCACCAATCGGCGGCGGCGATCCGATCTTCACCTCAGCGACTTCGCCCAGCAGCAGCGGAGCTCCGTTGCGGTGAGCGACGACCGTGTTCATCAGGTCTTCCGGATTCTTCACCGCCGACGTGTGCCGAATCGCCAGTCGCTGATTCGGAGTGTCGATGAAGCCGCCGGAAATCGGCTCGACAGAATTCCCGACAGCCAGCATCACCGTGTTCAGAGTGACGCCGTGAGCCCGCAGCCGATCGGGATCAACGAGAACCTGAAACTGCTTGTCGTAGTCGCCCCAGATGGCGACGTTGGCGACTCCGGGAATCGCCATCAGCCGAGGCCGGATCGTCCACTTCGAGAGAACGGTCAACTCCATCTGCGACAGTTTTTGAGACGACAGACCGATCTTCATGGCTCGGCTGAGCGACGACAGCGGCGGAAGAATCACCGGCGGATTGACGACCTTCGGCAGCCGGGCCGCCGTCTGGGACAGCCGCTCGTTAACAAGATTTCTCGCCGTGATCAGGTCCGACCCGCGTTTGAAGTAAAGCTGCACCGACGACAGCCCGAGCACCGACTTCGACCTCACATGATCGAGAAACGGAATCCCGTTCAGCGAGTTTTCGATCGGCACCGTGACCAGCGCCTCGACCTCTTCCGTCGAGAGTCCCGGCGCTTCGGTCTGAATCTCAACGCGCGGCGGCGCGAACTCAGGAAACACATCCAGCGGCACATCATCTGCGGTGCGCACGCCAACCACGATCAGCGCAATGGCGGCAGCCACAACGATAGTGCGAAATCGAAGAGCCGTCGAGATGAGCCAGTTCATTTGCCAGCTCCGAATTCGGTTCCGAATAGCTCGGCGGCTCCGTCAACAACGACGGGCATGCCGACTTCGGGGCCTTGACTGAGAACGGACAGATCTTTCGTTGTGAAGTGAACTTCGACGCGGTGTCGTTCGAAAGTGTTCTCTGCGGAGTTCACGTAGACCCACGCGACACCGTGAATGTCGCGTAGGATGGCGGCTCGCGGGACAACCAGTGCCTCGGTCTCGCCTTTCACTGGCAGTATGACTTCAACCCTCTCACCGGGTCGGAAGCGACCGTCGGCATCGGGCAGCTCGTAGAAGAGATCGACGGTCGCAGCGAGCGGATCGGCGCTCGGCGGAGCACTCACTGGCTTTACGGAGATCTCGGTTGCCGAGTGCCCAAGCGCCTGCACCAGAGCGTTGCTGGTTGTCACGAAGTCATTTCTCTGTCCTGGATAGACGGGCACGCGCACCCACAGAGTTTTCAGATCGACTACTTCAAACAACGGAGCCGCGAGACTCACAGTCTGGCCAACCGACGACGAAACCGTTCGCAGCATTCCATCCCGCGGAGCGTGTACTGGAATGTTTTCGATCGTGCCCTCTTTTACTTCGAGCGTCAGTTTGTCAAGCAGCGTCTTCCGGGCCTGTGCCGCTGCGAGTCCTTTGGCAGCGATGTCCAGACGGGCCAGAGCATCGTCAACGTCACGCGCGCTGCCGGCTTTGTCGGCGAGAAGTCGCTTCGCACGATCCAGCGCGATCGTCGCCGCTTCTACCTGAGCGGCCGCCTGCATCACGTCTCCATCCGCCGTAATCTGAGACGTGATCAGAGACGCTGTCGCATTGGCCATCACGACTCGTTCGGCGGCGGTCGGCACTTCACGCTCAGGCGAGAGCAGTGGACGTAATTGGAACACGGTTTGACCGGCAGTGACGGACTGTCCCGGCAGCGGCGTCGCCTCGCCGTCTGAGAGAAGCATCCCGACCACGGGAGCCGTCACGAACACGCTGGCACCGTCCGGCAAAGCGATCACGCCTCCGAGCGTGCGTGTGCGTGGAATTGCTTTCAGTTCGACAGGCACCGTGTTGATCTGCAGCCGCTCTTCGGCCTTCGCCGTCAGCACGACTCGGAAGATGTCGCCTTCGTCGGGATGCTCAATCTTTGCCGGTGCCGTCTTCTGAGCCGGTGCCGCTTTCTGCGGTCCGCACCCCGGAAGGCAGCAGGCGAGGATCGAGCCGGATATCAACAGTGACCTGCACATGTTCGGCTTTCTGATGAGTGGACTTCCAGCGGGCCTTTCGACCGTTCTGTTTCTGTTTGCGACGTGAGTTTTCGTCACGCTGCGGAGACGTGTCATCGTCGTCGCGAATGACCGCACATTGAGTACCGGTCTCGTCGATTGTCAGACGCAACGGAACACGCAGCAGCCTGGAGTCATCGTCAGAGATCACAGACTCCTGATGTCCGACGGGGAAAATACGTGACATCGAACTGGTCTGGTCGTCCGACAAACCCGGTACGGCCGGAAGTTCAATGGCAGTGCTGCCGGTGGATTCGGTGGTGATCCGCCGCCCGACGCTGCGATCAAGTTCTGCTGCCGCCTGCCGCACGTCGGCAACAAGTTGCAGTTCGCGGGTGCGGGAATCGAGATACTGCCCGGTCGTCTGCAGGACGAGGAAATAGGGGGCTCCGCCGTTTTCGTAATTTCTGCGAGCGAGTGTCTCGGCTTCGCGCAGGATCGGTAGAATTTCGTTTCGCAGTGCCAGCAGATTTTCCTGAGCCTGCAGTAGTTGCGTCCGGGCGGTACGAACTTCCAGCGTCACCTGATCCCGCACCGTCACGTATTGCCGGTTGGCCTGCTGAACCTGAGCCTCCGCGATCGCGATCCCGCCGCGGTTTCCATTGAAGATCGGCAACGTGAACCGCAAACCCGGACTGGACAGGAACCCGTGACTGTCGACCGGCTTGCCGTTGTAGACTGCGTCGAGATTCATGAACTGGTACTTCGCCAGCTCCAGCCGTTCGCTGGCAGATTCGACAGCGATTTCAGCCGCCCGCAGATCAGGCCGCGAACCGAGGGCTGTGTTGACGAGTTCGTCGTCGCTCGAACCTCCCACCGAAACCGCGATGGCATCGACCGAATCGGTTTGAGCGACCAGCTCGTCGTTGTACATGCCGATTCCCATCAAAGTCCGTAATTGTTCGCGAGCAATCTTCACATCGTGAACCGCCCGTCTGGCTGTGGCTTCGGCCTGTAAGGCATCGATCTGCGACGTCGTGGCTTCGAGTTCGCTGATGTCTCCGGCAGAAAGTCTCTTCTGAGCCAGCTCGGCGATGTCCCGCCGCAGCCCGGCCGCTTCGCGACTGACGGCCTCAGTGGCGGTCGCCCGGACAAGTTCAGCATGAGCCCGCCGGACATCGCGAATCACGTTCAGCCCGTTCTGCACCATCGTCTCGCTGACGCTGTTCAGATCGAGTTCCGCCGCCCGAACCCGGATCGGCTGCAGCCACAAGGCATCGACTGCCTGATAACCGAACGTCTCGATGACTTTCGGACCGACTGGAAAATACAGCATGAACTGCGGATCGTTGATCAGCCCGGCGTTCAGCAGTTGAGCATTGGTCACTCCCAACTGAGCCAGCATTCCCTGATACGCAGCGTTGTTCCACAGAGCTGTCGAGATCGCTTCGTCCGCTGTCACTCCGTCTTCCAGCGAGACATCTGGCGGCACCTGAATCGTCCCCGGCTCCATCTCAGTATTGAGGCCCGCCCCGAACCGACTGGCCACATCGGCGGACACCGAGGACCGACAGTTCTGAAGCTCAGCGGTGTGGCACCCCGCCAGCAGCAACACCGCTACGACGACGGGATTCGCCAGAACGTATCGTCGTTGTGCCAGATTGAACTGTCTCACCTGGGTGTCTCCGTCGTGCCGCATTGAAGCCTGACTTCGCAGAGTGGCAGTACTTCAGAAACTCCACCGTCCAGGTGAGCATCGGAATTCCGAGGCGTTAGGATCAGCGCTTTCGTCTTGGCCGGAAAATGCTGCCGGACCGAATCTCTTTACCAGGATTGCCTGAAGCCTCAGCAATGTATGATTCATATTTAGCCAGGATCGATGGCGACTGGACAGCCAAATCGGATGGATTGACGTCTGAGCCTGTCCAAACTGGCGAGAAACCGCGTACATTCCTGTCGGCTCGACGCCTCAACTGGTCTTGCGCGATGGCTGGTCGACGACGACACATCCCACGATGTTGAATTACTCCCGTACGGCAACTTTCCAGGTGTAAGCAGCAAGGAACAGAGTGCCCTCAAGGACTGAGTACTTGAACGTACCGGTCGATGAATTATGACCGTTTTCTGGCAGTGTCCGGTTTGGTAATACCCGGTTGAACTGACGTCAAAAACTGGTGACGAACAGACTGTCCGTCATCTGTCGCAGATTTGCAGAAGGAATCAACATGCAGACGTTTTCCACGGCGCTCAGCGTCGAACAAACTTCAGACCGCACGAATTGTCGGCGACTCTCGCGTCGCTGGTTGAAGTTGAATCAGATAACGGGACTTGCCTTGGCGACAGTGGCTGTTGCCATTCTGCAACTGTCTATTACGAAAGCGTACTCTGCCGAGTCGACCGCGCGTCCGAACATTGTCTTCATTCTGGCGGACGATCTCGGGATCGGCGACCTGGGGTGTTACAACTCAGAATCAAAGGTGGCGACACCGAACATGAATAGGATCGCCGCCGAAGGGATGCGGTTTAACGATGCTCACACCCCCTCGTCAGTGTGCTCGCCAACTCGTTACGGAGTCCTGACCGGTCGCTACGCATGGCGATCGCGATTGAAGAATGGCGTGCTGTGGGGCTACTCCAGAAGCCTGATTGAGCCAGAACGTGAAACCGTCGCGTCACTCTTGAAGAAGAAAGGCTATGCGACGGCCGCTGTCGGAAAGTGGCACCTTGGCTTGCAGCAGACCGATGAGACAATCAACGCTCCGATCCCCAGCGCCAGCGAAATTCTGCCGGAGGATCACCCGCACGCCGTCGACTATTCAAAGCCGTTGTCGCCTGGCCCAAACGCGGTCGGGTTTGACTACTTCTTCGGCATCCCCGCGTCGCTCGACATGAACCCGTACGTCTACGTTGAGAATGATCAGGTTGTGGAAGCCGCAACAAACGAGATCGCGAGATCCGCTCATCGGCGACAGGGCGGTGGTGGCGTCTGGCGAGCCGGCAAGATTGCTCCCTCGTTCAAACACATCGACGTGCTGCCTCGAATTACAGAGAAGGCAACCGAGTGGCTCGGCAAGCAGTCGGATAAGAAACCGTTCTTTCTTTACTTCCCGTTGTCGGCTCCGCACACGCCGTGGGTACCGACCGAGGAGTTCATGAAGGATTCCAAAGTCGGTTATTACGGCGGCTTTGTCGCCCAGGTCGACTGGGTAGTTGGACAGGTTTTGAAATCGCTCGACGAAGGTGGCCACACCGAAAACACAATGATCATCATCACCAGTGACAACGGCTCACACTGGCCGGAGAGCGACATCCGAAAGTGGAACCACGCAGCCAACATGCACTATCGAGGCCAGAAGGCAGACATCTGGGAAGCCGGACATAGGGTGCCGTTTCTTGTCCGCTGGCCTGGACACGTGGCGAAGCAGTCAACGTCAGACAAGACCATCTGTCTGACCGACTTCATGGCGACGGCAGCCGAAATAACCGGCGCGACATTGCCCGAGTCGTCCGCTGAAGACAGCTTCTCGCTGATCTCTGAACTGACCGCCGGGAAAAGCGGAGCGACGTCTCCCCGCCCGCCGGTCGTCCATCATTCGCTCAACGGAACTTTTGCGATCCGCAAAGATCACTGGAAGCTGGTGGTCGACAATCTGGGATCAGGCGGCTTCAGCTCACCCAAGGTCGTCAAAGCAAAGTCCGGCGAGCCAGCGGGACAACTCTATGACCTGTCTCTCGACCCTTCCGAAAAGCAGAATCTCTATCTCCAGAATGCTCAGATCGTAACGGATCTGCGCACTCGACTGGAGACGATCAAGTCGAACGGCAGGAGCAGGTGAGACTCCAGGATATCAAAAGTCGCCGACTTCGTTGCCATCCTGGATCGCAACCAGTTTTTCAAGAACGCTGTCAATCGCTCCATTGCTGACATCGTGATCGAGATTTTCACTGATAAACCGGACGGCGCCGTCGGCCAGTAAAAACTGAGCCCCACCGGTGTGCATGCTGCTGAAACCACGGTCGCATGTGCTGCACGTGTCGTTGATAATGCGGCCACCGGTGGCCATGACATAGTTCAACCCCTGGTTGTTATCGTTATCGTCGTCTCCGTTCGTGCCGAAAACCACGGCAGCCTGAAGTGCCTGTCCTTCAAGTTTCCAGGCTCGCTCGCCAATGGCTATCGTGTAGCTGGTCCCGTCAGTCAGATCGCGAATGCGAGTACATCGAGCAGTACAGTTGGTGCAGCCAGCCGTCGGGTTCACACGGCCAAACATTCCGTTCCAATTGTCGGCTTCCAGGTTGTCGCTATCGTTGGCGGCGACGTAGTTGGAGGTGGCCAGTGCCTGGCAGGTCGCGTCTGTGCAATCATCATTGCCGGCTGCTCCGCTTGGTACTTTCTGGTCGGTGTTCAGTTCAGGTGCCGTGTCAGAAGGGCACCGAAACGCCGCCAGCGGGTTCTGCATTAAGGCAAGCATCACAGGATCCGCGACGGCTGTATCCAGACCGATGTTCCCGACATTCAACTGGTCGAACAATGCCGCCTGATCAAGCTGCGGCAGAAGATGAGCCCCCCATCCCCAATGAGCGGATGTGCCTTCGTCATCAGGAGAAGCTCCCACCTGGATGCCGCCGGAATTTCCGTGCCCCGGAGGAAACGTCTGGTGAATGTCGTGGTAGTTTGCCAGCGCGATCCCAATCTGTTTGAGATTGCTTTTGCATTGTGCCCGCCGAGCTGCCTCACGCGCCTGTTGAACAGCTGGAAGAAGCAGTGCCACCAGGATGGCGATGATCGCGATGACGACCAGCAATTCGATTAAAGTGAAACCACGTCGTGATGGTTTGAAAACAGCGTTAGGAGTCATAGTTATTGTGATCACTGATTCAGGGGAAATTGTAGCGAGAGCGATCGTACCCGAAGCGATTCGTAACGTTGGTCACGGTTCGAATGAAGTCTCAAATTGTGAATTTATCATGTACGGGAACGATAGATGGTAAATGCTCAATACAGAGAACCACTGTTCGAAATTGATTGCGAACGATTCGGTCGCCCGTAAACGGTTTGCTTCAATTACAGGATATGGACACTCAACCACAGGCAGCGGAAGCGTGAGTATTCAAAATTTCGGAACGTGCGTAGTCGTGACGGCTTCGGATGCTTCGAAACCAGCGTATGAATCGTACCTGACGACGAACTGTCTGACGCAGCTGACTCGGGTTCACGGGATGACTGCAAAAAAAACGGGGCCTGAGATCGTACGATCTCAGGCCCCGTTATTCAGCTTGACTCATTCAGTCGAGAGCTTCGACAGATTATTCAGCAGCGTCCTTTTTGACCGCTTCGCCTTTTTTCTTCCTGTCGCCAGCTGGCTTCTTGGCACCTTCAGGCCGTTTGCCTTTTGCGCCTTCGCCACGTCCAGCGGCTGGAAGGCTCTTGATCTGCTCTTCCGTCAGAACCTTCTTCAGAGCGGCCAGGACTTTTCCAGCCAGCTCCTGACGCGACTTGTTGACTTCGGCCATCTTTGCTTTCTGGTCGTCTGTCAATTTTGTTGCGTCCTGGACTGATTTCAAAGCAGCCCTACGAGCTTCAGGACTTTTGTCCTTGGACTCGCGAGCTGCCTTCATAACAGCATTGCGAGCTTCGATCTGTTCCTTGGTCAGGACAGCTTCCGAAGCCTTGTTGATTTCAGCCGCTTTGGCAGCAAATTCTTTGTCGATTGCTGCAACCTTTTCCTTCTGCTCAGCAGACAGATCAAGTTCTCTGGTGAATCTTGCGGTAACACCTGGAGCTTTGCGCTCACCTTTCTTCTTTGCTGCGTCACCCTTTTTAGCAGCTGCAGCTTTACCCTTTTCACCCTTCCTGGCGTCTTCAGCAGAAGCACCAGTAGCCAGAACCAGAGTCAACGCCAGCATCAATACAACTTTCAGTGCCTTCATCGCGACATCTCCTTCGCCTGTTTCCAGGCAAGATACTTAAGAAAAGTGATAAGCCGAGAATTGTCTTCGGCCTGTAAGACTTCAACGGAGTTCGCAACCAGAACTTATCGATACAAGTGAGATTGCCTTCTGATACTGCGTTCTCGATCCAGCGGGATCGAGAGATCAAGTTGTCTTACTCACTGTGAATCTAACCGGCGTACATAACGTGAGTTTCGCAACAAACTTTGTCAGCAGAGAAAAACATCCCGGAAATCAGCAGTGTGACATCCGGGATGTTGAAACTCCGATTAGCTGAACAGCTCGGTGATTACTTTTCCATCGCGAACAACCATGATCGGACGTCCGGTGTTGGTGTCGTACTCGGTGTGATGATCAATTCCGAGCGTGTGGTACAGCGAGGCCGCGACATCGTCTGGTGAGAAACCAACTTCGTCTTTCGGCAGCGTGGCCAGGGCGTTGGATTCACCAATAACCTGTCCACCTTTCACGCCGCCACCGGCCATCAACATGAACATGCAGCGAGGATAGTGGTCTCGACCAACTCTTTCGGTGTTGATTTTTGGTGTACGACCAAATTCACCCGTCACGAAAACCGTCGTGGTGTCGAGCAAACCTTTCAGCTCAAGCGACTGGAACAATCCTGCCAGGCCACTGTCGAGAACCGGCAACTTGCGATCCTTGAGCGCGTTCCAGCCATCACGATGGGTATCCCAGCCACCAAGCTCAATGGTGACAAAGCGAGTCCCTGCCTCGACAAGACGAGTTGCCAGCAGGCAGCTTTGATCGAATCCGTCTTCGCCAAAGAGGCTGGCAGATTCTTTCGGCTCGCGGCTGATGTCGAACGCTTCGCGAGAGGCCTTCGACGTGATCATGTAGTAAGCCTGTTGCGAAAATCGATCCAGACCATCGAGAAGCTGATTATCCTTCTCGACGTTTCGGAAAGTGGTATCGAGGTCGCGCAGCAGGTTTTGTCGCTTTTCGACTTCTGAAATCGTCACGCCGCTGCCTAGCTTGATTCCGCGGACGCTGTATGGCTGTCCGAATTGCGGCGTTGACCCAGTATTCAAAGCAGCATACCGAACCCCCAGGAATCCGGGTTTCTGAGCACTCTTGGGAATCGCGACGAACGCGGGGATATCCTGAGGAGCATTCAGTTCTTTGCTGATCACTGCTCCGTAACCAGGATACTCCAGTGAAGGCAACGGTCGGTTTCCCGAGTTGACGTACTCAGTACCCAACCGATGTGCCCCCAGCGTGTGACTCACGCCGCGGAGAATCGTGAACAGGTTCTGGCACTTTGCCAGCTTCGGCAGATGCTCAGAGATTTGAATACCCGGCACGTTGGTGTCGATCGGGTTGAACTCACCACGATGCGTGTCCGGAGCATCCGGCTTTAAATCGAACGTGTCCATGTGAGATGGGCCACCGTTCAAATTGACGAAGATCGCGGCCTTCGCTTTCCCTTCCTTGACCTGGCCAGCTTCGACCATTCGCAGATAACTGGACATCGTCAGGCCGGTGGCGCCGATGGCTCCAACCTTGAGAAAATCACGTCGCGTCGCACCTTCGCAGTTTGAATGAAGCGTCATGGGAAAGTCCTTTCGGGAGTGCCCGGTGGGCGGGTATGTCTTTGGTTTGAAATTTCAAACGCCACTCACTGACCAGGAATGTCGAGTCAGCGAGTCGTGGGTAGCCGCTGAATATCAGTGATTGACGATGAACTCTTTTGTGTTGAGCAAAGCCCATAACAGATCCCGAACGCCGTTGAGGTGATCGTCGGACGATTCAACATAGGCAAGTGCTTTGTCCAGTTCGTCTTTCTCGGGTTCTCGACTGAGTGTTCGCAGGTAAGTTTCTTTGACTGCTTCCTGCAATTTTTCAGGATCGGCCTTTTGAACGATTCCTGAAGAATCGCTCGTATCTTTCGGGCTGATCTTCTCAAGCTGACTCTGAACTCCATCCAGCCGACGCTGAGCCTGAGCAATCGTCTTTTCATTCTTAGACTTCCTGGCCACTTTGAGAGCATCTTTGGCTCGCTTCATTTGAGCCTGCAACGACGCGATCTGTCTGGCTGTCGAATTTCCACGGCCCTGCGCAACTTTCGTCTGACGCAGGCCGAGATCGGAAGCGACCTGGTTGAGCCAGCCGCCACGTCCACGGTCCATCAGGTTGTAGATTTCCGAATCGTTCTGCAGGAAAACGGTCTGCAGAAGGCTTGGCTCCTGAGAGCGGTCACAGTCACAATTCGATTCCCGAATGGATCGACCGAAGACGGACAGTGCGTAGTTTTGCGCGTTTTCGTTGTAGCGTGCGCCAGCCGAAACTTCCGCAATGTTCCGGTCCAGAACGTCCTGATGAAGTTTCGAGAACTCGTCATCCGAAGAGGTCGCGGCAATCAACGCGTCCATGACAACTTCTGCTGGAACCCGACGAGGGATCGAGTGGCTGAAATTTCGCTCGTCGAGACGATTCGTTTCGTTCGGCGCCCAGGTTCGCTGGTAAGTCGCACTGTTGGCGATCTGCCGGTGAACCCATTTCAGATCGTAGCCGCTGGCGACAAAACCTTCGGCCAGATAATCGAGCAACGCGGCGTTGCTCGGCGGGTTGGCCATCGAAAGATCGTCCGGTGGCTCGACGATTCCGATATTGAAATAGCTTGACCAGATTCGATTGACGATTGACCTGGCAAATAGCTGCTTTTCGTCATTTCGCATCCAATCCATCAGCGGCTGTCGTGGGTCGTCGTACTGAGTAAGGTCGGTCTGTTCGGCATCTCCAAGCAGCTTCGCTTGTTGAACAGCGCGGTTTCGCGATTGGACAACCTTGCCTCTCCTGTCTTTCTTTGGAGCTTCCGGTTTCGCCGTCCAGACTTCATCGAATGGCGTCAATACTCCATCAGCGATCTGAGTTCGGAGTTCGCGACGCAGGTTGTTGCCTTTCAACTTAGGATCGACGCCAAGGTCTTTGAGAATCTTTTCTGCACCTTCACGATAATCCGGACTACCGCCGAACCGGGTATTGACGAAGAAGTTCTTGAACTCGTGAAAATCCTGCATCGTCCATTGGTCAAACGGATGTTTGTGGCACTGAGCACATTGAATACGGATACCAAGGAAGTTGTAGGCAAATCCGATGGCTCGATCTTCCGGCGTTCTGAAGTTAGCTCGAGCCCAGTAGTGGGGCATCGTCGAACGGTCTGAGTAAGTGCCTTCCGGATTCTTCCTGTAAAGCGAACTCATATTTTCGCAGTACTCAAGAAAAGACTCTCCATCCTCACGACTCTTCGCCAGAACGAATCCTTCGGCGATTTTGTCGTAAGGAGTGTTGTTTTCGAGACGAACCCGCAACCACTCATACCAGTCCTTCGACGCTTGAGTTCGAACAGGGGTGACGTTGTTTAACTGGTCGTCGCTGTTGCCGGTCCAGTCAGCAAAGCGTGTCGCCCACCAGGCCGCGTAGCTGGGTTGCGAAAGCAGCTCATCAACTTTCAGTGCCCGCTTGTTCTGCCTCTTGTCAGCAACGAATGCCTGGATTTCCGTCGGGCTGGGCAATGTACCAGTCATATCCAGCGAGACTCGTCGCAGAAATTCGGTGTCACTGGACACGGCTGAAGGCACGATCCCCAGCTTGGCAAGCTTCTCGACAACAAGTTCGTCGACTCTGGTATTCGTTTCGACAAGCGGGTAGTTCTCGCCAGACTTTGAGCTGACCGGACGAATGACTGGAACTGGCTGCACGCCGTTGTCGTAAAATACCACGACGTGAGTGTCGCCAGCTTGGTGACTGGCGACTTCTCCCGTATCGGAGATGTCCGCGATGACTTCGTCGTTCGTCTGGAAACGGCTCAGACAGGTGACGTCTTCACGACTTCCGTCGGACCAGATGGCAACAACTTTGAGCTGAATTTTCTCGCCGTCTTTCCTGAATCGAAGTTCGTCCGGCGTGACTTCGAGACGTTCGAACCGAGGTGTTGTTTCAACGTCGATCGACTTCGCACCACCGGCGATCCATCGCACAAAAAGATTGTACTCCCACGAGTTTTTGTCGAAGCGTTTGCCGCCTTTGTGCGGCTCTTCGAGCAGTGCTTTCTGAACGGCGTAGCTGTCGGCAGGAGCGTCGGTGTCGACTCGTTCGGACAGTCCTTCGTGATCCATCTTAAAGTCGTAACCAAACAACGACAGACGGAAGTCACCCTGGCCCTGGAACGAACCGTGGCACGCGCGGCTGTTACAGCCAAGCTTTCCAAGCAATGGCACCATGTGGCGTCGGAAGTTGGGAACTTCCTCAACATCACCAGAATTGAATCGCTCGACAGCTGGTGGCAGCAGCTTCGAAATGTCATCGGCGACGCCGTTTCCGGCAGAGGCTGCAAAGATCAGCAGCGATAGTCCGAAGTAGCTCTTCATAGCGCTCCTCAATTCGTTAAAGCTTAAAACTATCAGGCAGGGACAATTTCGCGTTTCAATTCGAAACCGTTGCTGGAGGCAGGGCGACAGGCCGATGGATATCAGTCTGACGAAGTGGCGGATAAATCGGCAGAACGAGAAGACTTTTCATTTGAAGGCTTTCGTTTAGCGGTTGCCGAAGTCGACTCCTTAGGCGTTTGCGGTCGAGCTACCTTTGTTCTGGCTTGCGCCGTGACGACTTTCTTCAACCGTTCAATCTCGGAACCAACCAGATCACTGGATGGGGACTGGAGGGTCTTCAATTGTTCGTCGTATTTCGCAAGCCGCTCAGCCGTTCTGAGTCTTTCGATCTGAATCAGTCGAATTCTCGCGGTCTGCCTGTCTTCCATCAGAGGTCGAAGTCGCGGCTCGAAGTCTTCGTCAGGCGACATTGACATTCGAGCAATCTCTAACCGAATTCGTGAATCGAGTTTCCATAGCTCCAACGAAACAGGATAACGCTCGTCTTCTCGCTCAAGCATCTTTTCGAGCCGCTCAACATCTCTCGTTAAGACTCGTAACCCGGCCTGGAAATTACGCGGGTCGGTTTCCCGCAGCCCTTCAAGAAGTTCCGCCAGTTCCGGATGATGACCGCGTGCGAACCGCACTGCTGCGTCCTCTTGATCTTTGCTGATCGGAGCCTCGCGCTTTTCAGTACCGCTGCCGTTTTGAGGAGCACCAGACCTGAAACGATTTTCCGGTTTCTGAGTTGACGTGGAAGATGCGGCTTTCCGATCGACCGCCTTCTTCGCCGACCGTGTTGTCCCGGTCCGAGGTGGCTCGGCGAATGTCGTCACAGAAAGAAAACCAGCAATGGCAGCGCCGGCGATCAGGAAATGAAGTGCTTTCTGAGAACGCTTCTTCACGTCAGTTCTCCATCACTTCAGAACTGGTCAAAGAAGCGTCCCGAGATTGAACAGCCGCCAATAACCAATCCGGCACATCCGTTCTGAAGTGCTCCGGCAGATCATCAACGGGAAGCAGATGCGCCTCTTCAGCCGGTAAGACAAGTTCGTCGTCGGGACTTGCCCAGATTTGAACCAGCTTACAGGACACATCGAGTGACTGCTCAGCTTCCAGCAGAGCAGGGGAGTCAACTACTTCCAAATGTAGCGACGAAATCGGCAGCGTTAATGTCCAGCCGACGACCAGCACGGTAATCGATGCCACCAGCAGGCTGATTCGACGAGCGACCACATCACGACGGACCGTTCCACTAAGCGAGGAAGGCGATGTGACACACGGAACTGCCGACTCATTGGCCAGAACAATCGCGTCGCTGAGCTGAACTACTCGAACCACTGCGTCACAGGCTGCCAGGTCAAATTCAGGCGAGTCGTAATCCAGGCGAGCCTCAAATTCGGCAACTTCCGTATCCGTCATTTCGTTTGAAACATAGCGGAACGCCAGCCAGCTCAACGGTTCACCATTCGATTCTGATTGTCTTGCCACTTCTGACATGATTCGTTTCCGACGATGCCAGGGATTAAACATCGGCATCACTATGAATTCACTCGCCAAAGCTTTGATCGAGCGTCTTTTCCAGTTTCATCATCGCTGCCCGCATCCGACTCAGTACGGTTCCCAGTGGAACTCCCAGCTCTTCGGCGATGACCGCGAACTTCTTTTCCTCGTAAATCCGCATCCGGACAATGACCTGCTGTTCGAGCGGCAGTAGATAAATGGCTCGCCTCACCTGCTCGACCGTTTCCTGCCGAACTGCCGCTGATTCGCTTTCTTCAGGAACCTCGGCTGAAACCCTGCGATTTCGAGCCGCCTTCTGCAACCCGCTGGTTCGGCGAGTCTGAACTCGTCGAACAAGCATCGCTTCGTTCCACGCGACCTTGAACAGCCAGCTTCGAATGTTCTCAGTCGCCGTGTGCCCTTTTTCGAGAGCCTTTCGAAACACCGACTGCAGCACTTCGTCGGCCAACTCTCGATCTCTTAAAACCCCAGCCAGAAAAGCTCGCATCTCACCCACATGTTGACGGTACAGGTCCGCAACAGCATCCGGGTCAATCCGATCCTCACCATCAGAATTTGGCACAACAGCAAAGACTCGTCAGGTTGAGTAATGAGCCAACTCAGCAAGCGGACTCGGAACAACGACGCGCAGCGTCAGAGAATTATTTGCTGATTCTACAGATTCTTGAAAAATTGCTTCGCCGGTCGCAGCTGTTGGAAAAAACAAAGAATACGACGGACTCGCTCCTCGGACGTCAGCAGAGCCTGACCTACGAACGAGTAGCCCAGAAACCACCCCGGTCGTGTTCGAACTGAACCTCGGCTCCGCCAGGCGTCGTGTCAAACTTTCCGTCAGCGAAGACAGTTCGGCCCATCACGATCGTCTGAACCGGCCAGCCGGTGAGCTTCGTTCCGTGCCAGGGACTCCAGCCGCATTTTGTTTTCTGATTCTCATTCCGAATCTCTGCTGTCTTTGCCAGATCGACGAGCACCAGGTCGGCGTCATAGCCTTCCTGAATTCGCCCCTTACCAACGATGTCCCAGACACGGGCCGGCGCGTCACACATCCATGAAACAACCTGCTCAAGACTGCAATTTCCACGATGAACCTGGTCGAGCATCAGCGGCAGTGAGTTCTCGACAGCCGGCAGCCCGGAAGGCGACTTTGGATACGGCTGATCCTTTTCCTCAAGAGTGTGCGGCGCGTGGTCCGTCGCTACAACCTGGATTCGTCCGTCGAGCAACGCCGCAAACAATCCTTCGTTGTCCGCCTTCGTCTTAATCGCCGGGTTCATCTGAACTTTCGAGCCCAGCCGCTCATAATCGTCGACGTTGAAAAACAGATGATGCGGGCACGCTTCGGCAGTCAACAGGCCACCATGATCGGCGAAAAGATCGATCTCGCCCGCCGTCGAAACATGGACGACGTGAAACCGGTGGTTGTGTCGTCGTGCCAGATCAACGGCACGAGCGGTCGCAATCATTGCGGCTTCGTGGTTCCGGATCCTCGAATGGTCGCTGTGTCCGGTGTAGCCTGCCGTTGCGATCCGAGCCTGATTGGCACGAACGGTTGCTTCGTCTTCGCAGTGAGCGGTGATCGGTAAAGTCGTCTCAGCGAAGATCGCTTCCAGAGCGTCCTGATCATCGACCAGCAGATTGCCCGTACTCGACCCGATGAAAATCTTAATTCCTGGCGTCCGGGTTGCCTGCTTCAGCTCGTCAAGATTCTCCGTCGAAGCCGCGATGTAAAAGCCGTAATTAACGATACTTCTGGAAGCCGCGATGTCCAGCTTCGCATTTAGAATTTCCTGAGTGGTCGTCGGCGGAATCGTGTTTGGCATTTCCAGAAATGTCGTCACGCCGCCGGCCGCGCAGGCGAGGCTGCCGGTGTGCAGATCCTCTTTGTGAGTCAGCCCTGGATCGCGGAAGTGAACATGGTCGTCGATGATCCCTGGCAGAAGGTGCAGCCCCTGGGCATCGATCGATTCGTCGTGCGCCGCTCCGGTCGGAGGGTCAATGCCAAGAATCTTTGAATCCTCAATCAGCACGTCGGCCTTACGAGTTCCGGTTGGTAGAACACAAGTCGCATTTCGAATCAACGTTCGCATGAAATCTCACTCAAGGTCGTCGGTTTTGTAACTCAGAAATTATCGGGGCACCGCCAGGCGAATCGCCAGTGTGCCATCAATCGGATCAGCAAGTTGGTCCGTCAGCGTTTCACTGGACAGACCCTACTCATCAACCTTTGGGATGTAGCGGTTTGCGAGTTCTGCATAGTCCTCGCGGATTGGACTGAAAATGTCCAGGACTGTAGCCGGGCCGTCGACCGCAACAGCTCGGTGGGGAACATTAGCCGGGATCAGGTACAGCGACCCTGGTTCGCAGATTCGAGTCTCATCGCCAATCGTCAGTTGCATCCTTCCTGAAATAAGCATGCCGCCTTGCTCGTGCGGATGGTTGTGAAGCGGAACCTCGGCCCCTTCGTCCATTTCCAGGTACGAAAGCATCAGCTTCTCAAGATGCGGTGTCCGCATCCTGCAGCCAGGAACTGGTTCGACAGCTTCGTAATCGTTGACATCGATAAACGGCATCTTCGTGCTTTCAACAGGCGGGCGTGGACGATTCCTCACAAGCCGCGAGAAACGGCGAGCGTATGATGACCTCAGCCAGGTCTGTGTGCCACTGGCTTTGCCAGCTGCGCAGGGTACGTCTCCACGCACCGTTGGAGTGCCATTTCAGCTGGAGCGTCGAGACATCCCCCCATCAGGCAGGCAATGCTCGGTGCCCTTTCAGCCTGGTGCTCTGGTCAGAACAGTTCTTCGATCTTTTTGCCACCCTTGTTGACCAGTTTCAGCGGCTGGTCTTCCGGTGTGACGTATTCGTGTTCGTGGTCCAGGCCGAGAACATGACAGAAGGTTGTGTAGAGTTCCGGGATGTCGACCGGACGTTCCGTGACATCAATGCCGTCTTTGTCCGTGGCTCCTAGAACTCGACCGGGCTGAATGCCACCACCGGTCATGGCGGTGATCCATCCTTTGGCGTAGTGGTCACGACCGCCATCTTTCTTCAGCTTGGGAGTTCGGCCAAACTCGCCCATCCACACAACCAGCGTATCGTCGAGCATACCTCGATCCTTGAGGTCCGTGACGAGCGTTGCAAATCCAGGATCTGCTTCTCCGCAAAGATTAGGCGTGTCGCGGAAGCCGGCTTTGTGGGTGTCCCATCCAGCGTCGAAAGAGTCTCCGTGGCTGAAGACTTCGACAAAGCTGACGCCTTCTTCGACCAGACGCCTGGCCAGCAGGCACCCTTGCCCGAATCGAGTGTGCCCATAAGCGTCGCGCAGAGCAGCAGGCTCGTCGGCCAGATCGAACGTCTTTAGCCTCGGACTGGTGAGGAACCTCGACGTTCGGTTGTAGATGTCTCGTTTTTCTTTGACAACGTCGTTCGCACCGATTCGAGCAAACTCCGCATCAAGAGCGTCAGTCAAACCAAGTCGGCGTTGCAGAACATCAGATTCCAGACGAAGCCGGACGTCTTCAGGAAGCTCGCCCGGCTGTTTGATTTTGAACGAGTCGTACTTCGCCCCAAGCACGCCTGAGTTAACATCGCGAGTCTTGATCCGCGGATCGCCGATTCGAACGAAGGCGGGCAGTTCGAACGACGCTTCGTATCGTTCATGGGCGACGACTGATCCCCAGGTTGGATACGCGATTGTCGGATTGATCGGGTAGCCAGTTCGAACCAGTTTGATGGCGCGAAAATGGTCGGCCTCACCGGTCTTCATGGATCGAACAAAGCTGATCTGGTCGGCGATGCTGGCAACCTTCGGCCAGAATTCAGCGAATGCAGTTCCCGGCAGCTTCGTCGAGATCGTTTTTGCAGGACCTTGATTCTCAGAATCTGGTTTTGGATTAAATGTCTCAAACTGGCTGGGACCACCATCCATCCACAGCAGAATCATCGACTTCTGCTTCTTACGAAGCTCGGTCGCCTGCGCGATCAGCATGTCTCTCCAGCTGAGCTGGCTGGCTCCCAGCACCGCCGCCGGAATACTGAGCTGTTTGATAAAGTCTCGCCGACGAACATTTCCGCGACGGTCAGCCCATGCTTGCAGAAAAGGAGTGATCATTTTTGAGTCCCGACATCTTATTGCAGGCAGAGGTTACTTTTGGGGTGTGATTCTGGGTCCGGTGAGCCTGCTAGTGGCGCGTCGTGAATTCGGCGCTGTTCAGCAGGCTCCACAGGACATCTTCGAAAGCACGCTCGCGATCGTTCAGACTTTCCACATGCTTCAGCACAATAGTGCGTTCACGAGCCGACGGTTCACGAGCAAGGACGCGGGCGTAGAGCACGTCGACGACAACTTTGTTATCGGCTTCATCCTTCACTAGCCGAGCCAGCATTGTGTCGCCGCTGGCGTCGACCTGTTTGAGAATCTGGTCGTTGTTGATCAGAAACATCGCCTGATCCATCGTTCGATTGATCAAAGCGTCCCGGAAGACGGGGTCGTAAGCAAACGCTTCGTTAACAAGGTCTCGCGTACTCCTGGGAGGGATCGGAAAT
This sequence comes from uncultured Planctomycetaceae bacterium, assembly GCA_963976765.1. Lineage (GTDB taxonomy): Bacteria > Planctomycetota > Planctomycetia > Planctomycetales > Planctomycetaceae > JABMPE01. The sequence continues at coordinate 37,982 of CAXBME010000012.1, read as the reverse complement.
CGGACAGCTTCAGATTTCTTTTCGATCTTCCCCTTCAGGTTGGGCAGCTCAACTGCCGTCGCCAGCGAGTCGAAGACTTCGTCACCTCGTAGTTTCTTCGGACGAGCACCGGTGAAAAAAGCGAGCTGTGTCTTACCCTTTGCTCCTTCTTTGTCGTCGGTGGTCGGCGGCTTCAGACTGGCTCGATCGGCCGCCTGGTACGCCCTTGAATTTGCGATGACCCGGAAGACTGATCGAGCGTCAAAACTGGACGCGACAAAGTGACCAGCCAGTGCGTCATGAGCTTCCGCGAGCAAAGGTTCCGCTCCTTCGCCCAGGTCGTCGACCGGGTCGAAAAAACCTCGTCCCATCAGCCGAGCCTGGATATGGTTGACAAAGGCTCGCGCGAAGAACGGGTTGTCGCCGTTGACCAGCCAATAGCCAAGTTTCTCTCGGCGAACCAGATCGCTGAGGCCCAGTTCCAGCGATTCTCCCTCGTACATTGTCGGTTTCATCTCTTCCTTCGAACCAGGCATCTTATGCTCGCCCTTTTCCTGGCTGGCGACGTTAATCAGGTCGCTGGTGTTCTGAGCGACGTCGACTTTCACGCGAGCGAAGAATGCGGCCATGCCGTGAAAGGTTTCCTGCGGCATGTCGACAAAGGGATGGTCGTGACACTCAGCACAGGCGATGCGGACTCCGAGGAAGACTCGCGACAGTTCACCAGCGATGCGGTTGCTTTCGCCCTGATGGAAACCGACGAACGTTCCTTCCGCTCCGTCACCGACTTTGCCAACCGCAGTCACCATCCGAAAGACGCTTTCGTCCCAGCCGGCTCCCTTGTTGAACTGGTCGGCAATCCAGCCTCGGAACGGTTCGTAGTTCAGAAAAGTCAGCTGCGGCTCTGGCTGCCGCATGGCAATGACGTCGCTCCAGTAGTTTCCCCAGTTCTTTCCAAAGTCGGGCGACGCCAGCAGACGCTCAACAGTCTCCTCGCGACGATTGGGAGACACGTCTTTGACAAAGGTCCGGTATTCGTCGAGCGTTGGCTGTCTCCCGACAAGGTCTAAAGAAACACGTCGAAAGAATCGAACATCATCAACCAGCTTCAGGTCACTTGATTCACCGACTCCGAGCAGGCGATCGAACTCAGCCGACGTCAATGAAGAGAACTTCGCCGTAGCAGGCTTTCGAACAAACGTCGGCGCGACCGGCGGAGGTGGAGTCTCTTTTTTGCCGACAGTCTTCTTCGTCGATGGTTTAACCGTGGCGACGCCCGGAGGGATTGTCATCTCGACCGTGCGCGCCGTCTTTAACTCGGCGTCAGAAAGAAGCCGGATACCATCGACGATGACGTAGCCCGTGGTCCCTTTGGTTTCGATCAGCACGGTGGTTTCGCTGTCGGCAGCAAGGACGAACGCTCCTACCGACGAAAATCCCGTCGCGAGTTCCGGCTTCTTTTTCTGGTTCAGAAACGCGGTACCAGTCTGATCGCCCGAGCTGACCGTGATTGGGACTTTGGCTTCTCGATTGCCGTTTGCCGAATAGGCGACAAGAAGGTGGTACTCGCCCGGTTTACTGATGCGAAACTTGAACTTGACGGATTTTTCACCTTTGCCGTTGGCCATGTCGTGAATGTACGACTCGCCGAGGTACGGCCCGACGCTGGTGCTCGACATCCATTCTCCAACAAGTTCTGCCTTCGCGTCATCAATGACGAGCCCCGTCAACTTGTCTGGAGCCAGTCCTTGAGCGACGACATGAGCTGGGCTCAGCACCATGAGCATCATACCGGCAACGAGGATCGCGTTTAGAACGGAAGCTTTGAGAGCGTTCACGGTGAATGATCCAGGTGGGGGAGAGAAGGGGAAGGATTGAAGTCGCGAATTCAGCACTTTGAGGATAAGACTGAGGCAAATATGGTGGGCACGACCGCCTTTCGAGGCAAGTCCAATGAGCAATTTCACGACTGTCGGGAACTTCGAACGACGAGTTTGCATTGCTTGTATTGTTTTATCGAAACCCGACTGCCGAGTATTTGACGAATCTGAATTTCAACAATCTGGAGCGGTCGCAGCTCGCTTGCGAGCCAGATGATCGTCGTCATGTTCGTTCGAGTCGTTACAGTCTGACGACTCAGTTCGTGCGTATAAGTTGTATTTGAATTTATGAAATTGAACTTAAGCCCGCAGGTCATTCATGAAGTCGTCGCTTGCTTTGACACTGGTCTGGTTGATGTCCGGAATTCCGGCCCTGGCCGACGAGTTATCATCAGAAACCCGGCATGAAGAGTTTGAAGTAACGGCACCTCCGTCCGGAATGAAACTGTCGCCTTTCTACGAGAAGTACGTTTCGGCAAAAGGGTATCCGATCGTGAGTTCCGGTAAGGTCAACGACTACGCTCTGAAAGAAGCGGCGTACCTCGTGAACATGATGCTGGCAAAGCGGTCCGACGTTCGACAGGCAATGATCGACGGCGGATCGCGGCTGGTTGTCATGGCTCATGACGAGTTCACGACGGACGTGCCCGAGCATTCACACATGAAGCCTAAAGATTTCTGGGATGCGCGAGCGAGAGGGCTGGGCGGTTCGAAGACGGATCCCGTCTGCTCGTGTGGCGAGGAAAATCTGCTGGGCCTTAAGGACGACCCGTATGAAACGGAGAATATTCTCATCCACGAGTTTGCCCACAATATCCACCTGCGAGGCATGGTTGTTGTTGATGCAACCTTTGATAATCGCCTCAAAGCTTCCTACGAGCGAGCCATGAAAGCCGGGTTGTGGAAAACGAAGTACGCCTCGGTCAATCACGCGGAATACTTCGCCGAGGGCGTGCAGTCATGGTTTAACAACAACCGTCCGCCGGATCACGATCACAACCACGTCGACACTCGTGAAGAGCTGAGAGAGTACGATCCCGGCCTCGCAGAACTCTGTGAAGAGGTTTTCGGGAATACCAGACTCGTCTACACAAAACCAGCTACACGATTGACGGGACACCTTGCGGGATACGATCCCGAATCGGCTCCGTCATTTACCTGGCCGAGCCGACTCGACAATTCTCGAAAAGAAATCAGAGAGAAAGCCCAGACTCGCAAATAATTCAGTCGTGCCGCAAAGCCTGGACCGGGTCGATGCGGGCGGCTCGGCGCGCGGGATAGAACGCGGCGACGGTTGTGACGATCGCGCAGAAGGCGGGCACGCTGAGTGCCAGCCAGGCAGGGAACACGAACATCGGCTCCGAAATCGTGTCGTGAAACTCACCTTCAAGAATCGACCGCACCCATGAGTCCATTCCGACCGAAATTCCCAGGCCGCATAAGACTCCAATGGTGCCGCCAGCCAGCCCAAGCAGCATGCCTTCGATCAGAAAGATGCTCATGATCTGTCTCTCGCTGGCCCCGACCGCTTTCATGATGCCGATTTCTCGCGTTCGCTCCAGCACGGCCATCACCATGGTGTTGGTAATACCAATCGCCGCGACAAGCAACGCGGCGGCAGCAAAGCCCGTCATACCCCACATGATGAGCGCCAGATTTCTCAGCACGTGCTCCAGAAACTCGACCATCGAATTCGTGTCGACACCTGTTGCTTCCAAAGAATCAACAACATTTCGGACTGTCTCATTCGCGTCGACTTTGACAATGGCACTATCAATCCAGAATTGCTCCCGCCCCGACAATTTCCCGTTGAGGTCGATCGCCGTCTGAACGGGCAGAATCAGTGCAGTGTGGTCCCTTCGCCAACCGAAGGGCAGGTCATCGCGTTCATCCTCCGTCGGAGACCGGAAGACTCCGACAACGGTGTACTCTTCTGAAATCTCGACGTGATCTTCTTTTTCAGGAGCCGCCGTGAACGCTCGCTTCAGCAACGCTTTTGAATCATCGGACACTTCAAGTTGATCAACCAGGTCAGGGAAGCGAAGAAGTAACGAACCCAGCAGTATTTTCTCGGTGACCGTAAATTCGGAGCCGCTGAAGTAGTCCAACGAGCTGGCGATCTGTTTGCTCTGGTTGTGGTTTTCAAGATGAATCTTCTCGCCGAGGATTCCGTCGACCTGACTGTCGTCGCGAAAACCCCAATCGTAAACGAAGTATTCGTGGACGAGCACCGCCTTCTCGTCATCTGAATGGAAACCTCGACCGGCGACGATCAGATGCTCGACTCCCTGCGGACCAGCAATCGCCGACATCACTCGACCGTGTTCCTCGTGCTCGTCCCAGTAGAACTGCCAGTAGCGTTCCAGGTCCGGCCAGACATATTCGACATGCTCGAACTTCGCGATTTCCGTCAGCAATTCAGGTGTAATCGGCTTTGTCGGTTTCCATTCGCGGTTCGGTGAATGGCTCGCGATTTCCTTCTTCAGACGTTCGCGTCGCTCATTAGAAACATTTCCCTCGACTACTGCCTGCTCAACAGCCTCTTCGCCGTCGCCGTACTTTGCGGAAATGTGAATCCGCTGGAGCTTCTCGGAGCCCATGAACTGATTTTCGATCGCGATGTGGACTCCGCGAAAAGCCGCCAGACTCGACACCAGCAAGCACGCACCGACAACGATGCCAAGCAGTGTTAACGCCGTCCGGGTTCTGCGCTGGAGCAGAGCAGTCACCGCAAGGCCAACCAGGTCGATCCTTCTCATGATCTGGCCTTGTCGTTACCTGTTCCGGATGAGGCAGCAACTGAGACATCATCCACAAACTGGCCGTCCTGGATCCTCAGAATGCGATCCGAGAATCGCTCAGCCAGATCATCGTCGTGTGTTACGAGGATGACCGTTGTAGAGTGCTCAGAAACGTAAGCCGAGAGAACGTCGATGACCTCTTCAGCCGTCGCGGAATCAAGGTTGCCGGTCGGTTCATCGGCCAGAAGCAACTTCGGCTGGTTGACCAGAGCGCGAGCAATCGCCACTCGCTGTTGTTCCCCGCCGGAGAGTTCTGTCGGTTTGTGATCCATGCGGCTACTCAGCCCGACTGCGGCCAACGCGCGCTTGGCAGCAGCACGCCGCTCTCCTGTTGACTTACCAGCAAAAATCAGCGGCAGCTCGACATTCTCACGAGCGGTTTTCATCGCCAGCAGATTGTAGCCCTGAAAGATGATGCCAACCGTGTTGAGTCGATACTTAGCCATTCCTCGCGAAGTCAGACCGTCGATTCGCGTCCCGAAGGCAGAAATACTTCCCGACGTTGCTCGGTCAAGTCCGCCCAGCAGGTTCAACAATGTCGATTTGCCAGAGCCGGATTTCCCGAGCAGTGCGATTCTTTCTCCAACGTTGATGCTGATGCTGATTCCCTTCAGAACCGGAACGCTGACACTGCCTTCACCGTATGTCTTCACGACATTTTCGAGTTCGAGTGCAGAATCGGTCATGATGACGTCTCGAAGCGAGTCGGTGGGGCGCGTCACTAAGGAGCGTTACTGGGTTCAAGTTTGAGCTTCACGAACGCCGTGTCCACGCCAACGCAGCCTTCTGGAAGGCTCGAAAGTATCAGCCGACAGAATTCAGGCCAGCGTGTAATAGTCCTGGCTCCGAACTCCACCTGAGAGTGATCGGCGAACGTCAAGACGATGCGTGGTCGTTTCCACGAACTCTCCTCGATTGTTATTCGAATCGCTTCCGACCATGGGCGTCCCTCAGAAAAGCGTTTAATCCTGATTAGCCCGTGCCTCTGAAATCCGTCGGAAGTAAGCACCGTCCAGTAGGGAAAAACGCAGAGGATCATTCCCCACATAAGCGTCAGGACGTAAACACTGAATGGATCGACATGAATAATTCCAGAAGTAAACCACGCGAAAAATCCAGCCATTAACCAGAAGCCTGGTCCTGCGTTAAACGTTTGACGTTCGCTGCTCATTCGTGTTAAGCCGGTGAATGCAAGGTGCATCAAGACGCTTCGAAGCTACTGAGTTACGGCTCTAATTCTGACTGCTGGCCTTCTTCTTACCGCGAGCTTTCTTTGCCTTTGTTGTGGGACTCTTACCGGATTTAGTTCGGTTTCGCCCCTGGTGCTCGAGCGCTTCCATTTCTGTTTGCGCGCCTTGGTCACCTTGAGCAGCCATCCACATTGCGAGCTGGTTTTTCAGCTCCGCTTTTACGGCAGCGAGGTTTGGATCGTCGGCGAGGTTCTTCCATTCGAGCGTATCAGTTGTCACGTCATAGAGTTCTTCGGCAGGACGATGTTCATAGCGGCGGACGACTTCGGCAGCGGTGGCGTCGCCGGCTTCCGCCCTGACTTTCCAGGAAGTGAAGGACGGCAACTTGACGCACGCATTCTGAAACTTCACATCCGGAGTCAGATTGACAATGTACTTGTACCTGGCGGAGCGGACCGATCGAATTCCGAAGTGGTCCGAGCCGTTGTTGATTCCGCGGGTTGTCATGAGGCCGAACACAAAATCCTTATGCGTTGATTTTCTGCCAGTCAGGACCGGAAGAAAGCTGCGTCCATCGAGCACGTCCGGTCGCTTCATACCGGCTGCGTCGAGGAACGTCGGGAGCACATCGACGTACTCGACCATTGCGTCGCTCGTGGCTCCCGCAGCGATTTTTCCTGGCCAGCGAGCGATCATCGCGCTTTGCAGACCAGAGTCGTAGCAGGTCCATTTGGCAAACGGAAAGCTCGATCCCTGCTCACTGACCACCATCACGAGTGTGTTATCCGCGTGCCCGTGCTTATCGAGCAGCCGCAGACACTCACCCACCTGCCAGTCGTAGTAGGTGATTTCCGCCAGGTACTTGACGTATTCGGCACGGGTCTCGGGCGTGTCGACGAAATTGGCCGGCAGTTTGATTTTTTCAGCGTCGTACTTTGACGGATCGCCCATCGTGTACGGAGTGTGCGGCTCGTTCGAACAGGCAAACAGGCAGAACGGAGTGCCGGCATCCTTGCTCTCTTCAAACAGTTTCTCGACGGCATCCATGTCCGGGTTATTTTTCACCGCAGACATCTCGAAGGGAAAAACGTCTCGCGGCGCAATGTGACTCTTTCCGCTCAACGCCACCCGATAGCCTCGCGGTTTCAGGTAGTGGACGACGCTCTTTGTACCGTCCTTCGCAAACGTGTGATTCGGATAGGCGCCACTCTTTACTGGGTAAAGCCCTGTGTAAATGTTGTGCCGAGTCGGCGAGCACATCGGAGCTGCCTGAAAGCATTGAGTGAACCTCATGCCTTCTTTTGCGAGCTGATCAATGTTAGGAGTCATCGCCTGGCCGCCGTAACAGCCGATGTCTCGATGCGTGCAGTCGTCGGCAATAATGAAGAGGAAATTCGGATGTTTGCGATCTTCATCCGCCGACCTCGCAGGAACGGCATTCATTCCGCAAAAAATGAAAACGAGCACCGCAGTACGGAAACGGATGAGTGAGTCTGTCATCTGCAAGAGTTCCTGTTGGTGGTTCTCAGAATGCGTCGTACGAGAAACCGTGGTCTGAAAATCAAAGCCTGGCTGCTGCTGAGGCAACTCGTCAACCGGTTGAGCATCCAAGATGATGGCAGCCGCGAACCGCCGATCTGTTGTGCGAAATGTCGGAGTCGGCTAAATGGTGCAACTGTGGGGCGGACGTGTTTGATCCGCCCAAAGGGAGTGGATGTGACTGCCGGTTCCAAAATAACCACGGTCCCACACGACAACCAATGGACACTTCGAGCTGTCACGACGACAGCTCGCATCTCTGGAGAAGACAAATGGCGGATGTTCGCAGCGGAGCGGTAACACTCAAAGGAAACGGCGTCGATCTGGCTGGACCGGAACTCAAAGTCGGCGACGTGGCTCCCGACTTCAAACTACAGAACAACGCGCTCGGCGACGTGACGCTCGCTGATAGCGCCGGCAAAAAACGCATCATTATTACGGTGCCGTCACTGGATACCCCAACCTGTCATCAGGAAACCAAACGTTTCAATGACGAGGCCGGCAGCCTGGACGGTGTCGAAGTCCTGGTCGTCAGCATGGACCTCCCGTTCGCTCAGAAACGCTGGTGCGGAACGGAGTCGGCTGAAAACATTCAGGCCCTCAGCGGCCATCGCTGCACCGGCTTCGGCGAAGCTTACGGAGTCCTGATTCAGGGCGGCCCGCTGCATCGCTGCCTGGCCCGAGCAGTCTTCGTGGCCGACGGCGACGGAAAACTGACTCACGTTGAGTACGTCAGCGAAATCGCTGATCACCCGAACTACGAAGCCGCCCTGGCTGCCGTTAAGTAGGCAGAGCTGACAGTCAAGTTGAGCAAAATCGAGCAACAGAACAGCCTGCCGAATCCGGCGGGCTGTTTCTGTTTGCACACTCGAAACACGCCGTCTGCACAAGCGTATAATTTGACAATCTGGCAACGGCGGCTCGAAATGCAACGAAGTCTGCTGGGCGACGCGAGGTTATACCGTGACGTTGCGCGAGTCAGTTCCTGCATGGCAGCGAGTCTTTCTTCGACTTGCCGGCGGGCCTATACTCGGCCAGAACTGTCAGACACGGACCGATACAGCGGGTCCGTCAGCTCGATGATTTGAGGATTGTAAGAATGCGACAACTCTGTGCATGCGTGGCTCTTGGCATTGCGGTGCTGGTGATGTCTGTTTCGGTTTCTGAGGCGGCTCCAACTCCCGAGCAGCGAAAGGAACTTTCGGCGATTCAAAAGGAAGTCGCCTCCGTATCGTCCATGATCCGGCGCAAGGAATACGAAGAAGCCGAGAAAAAACTCGAAGAGCTTAACAGCCAGGCCAGGAAGCTGATTGAAGATGCTCAGTTTCCGCCGACCGACCGGTCAGTCACCACTCTGATGAAGCTGCTGACGAACAATCGGCAACGAGTGGCCAAGGCTCTCGACAAACCCGATCCGACGCTGATCAGCTTTTCCGGCGAGATCGCTCCGATCCTTGCCGGCAAATGTGGCAACTGCCACGGGAGCGACAACCCTCGCGGCCGCCTGGACCTCACCTCGTTCGCAACGATGAAACGCGGCGGGCAGAGCGGAGCCTTGCTGGTCCCCAACCAGGCTCAGCGAAGTCTGTTGATGCTGCGAGTTGCTACTCAGGATGCGCAAGCTCGAATGCCCAGAAACGGGACCCCGCTTGACCGGGCGGAACTTGAAAAAATCTTTACCTGGATCAATCAGGGTGCTCCCTTCGACGGGAGCGACGAAGCGATTCCACTGTCCGAGCTCAAACCAGATGGCAGCAAAGAACCCGACGCCCCGCCCGTCATGATCACGAAGGCAACCGGTACGGAAAAAGTTTCCTTTGTGCGGGATATCGCGCCGACGATTGTGAATCTCTGCACGGGATGCCATCGAGGAAATGATCCCAACAGCGGATTGAATGTCGAAACATTTGAAAACCTGATGCGCGGCGGCGACAGCGGTCGAGTGATCGTTGCGGGAAATCTCGACGGTAGTCGATTGTGGCAACTGGTCGGGGCAGGGGAGCAGCCTCGCATGCCGCAGGGACAGGCTCGAATCACCCGCAAGTTTCACGCTGACCTGAAAACGTGGATTGAAGAAGGAGCGAAGTTTGACGGTGGTGACGCCAAAACTCCGCTTCGTCAACTCGTTCCAACGGAAGACGAACTGGCTATGGAACGTCTGGCGGCGTTGTCTCCGGATGAGTTCCGCCAGATGCGTGAGCAGCGGACCGAGGAACAGTGGAAGCGAGTGTCGGCTCGTACAACCGCGCGTTTTGTGGCCAGCGACGAGTTCTATGTCTACGGCGATGCTTCAGAAGACCGACTCAAACAGGTCAGCGACTGGGCAGGGCAGTACGTTGGTGAGTTGCGGTCGATGTTTGGAGTCCAGAACCGCCCGGTCTGGAAAGGTCGACTGACGATCTTCGTCATGAAGGACCGATTCGGTTACACCGAGTTGAACCAGGTTCTGCACAGCCGGAGCACAGCTCGCGACGTTCACGGCCACGCCCACGTTACCACCGGTTTCGAAGACGCGTACATCGCTGTCGAGGACGTCGGCGACGATCCTGGTGAAACGCATGGCGGACTTCACCTCAGCATCATTGACCACATCACCGGTGCCTATCTACAGAAACCGGGCACCAGCCTCCCGCAATGGGTCATTCGGGGAACGGGGCTGGCCCTGGCCAGCCGAGCAGTTGGATCGAATGCCTACATTGACGGCATGGGCTCGCAGATTCTGGAAGCGCTTAAAGGAATTACTCGCCCGGAAGACGTCTTCACCGACGGTCAGTTTGGGCCAGGCGATATTGGTCCTGTTGGCTATTCACTGGTTTCGTTCATGATCAAGGCTGGCGGGCCGCGAAAATTCGGCCAGTTCATTGATCGGCTTCAGTCTGGTGCGAACGTGAGAGCAGCGGTGACCGCTGTTTACGCCACGGATCTTAAAAGTCTGGGAACCGCCTATGGAGCCAGCCTCAAGTAGCAGGGCAGGGGAGTCTGCTCGGAATCGAGTCGGCGAATTTGATATTCAGAAAACGGCGAAGTTCAAATGACCTTCGTCGTTTTCTTTTGATACGACGGGCACCGAGTGGCGAGCGCTGTGACACGCTCCGAACGGTTCCTATACTCTGCCAGCCGCCTCGCAGTTCGGCACCTAAACGAGTGCCAGTCGGACAGGTCAGGCAATCGAATTCTCGCGAAGGCTCAGAACGTACGACGCACGGAAAGTTCAGAACGCATGTCGGATGTGATTGTTGTTGGCGGAGGGGTAATTGGACTCTCGACCGCCTGGGAACTCGCCAGCCACGGTGCGACTGTCAAAGTCATTGATCAGTCGACAATTGGCCGGGAAGCTTCGTGGGCAGGAGCCGGGATGTTGCCGCCCGGCAATCTCTCAGGCGAAACAAGCGGGGAAGGGCGACTGAGAGCGCTCAGTTGCGAACTCTGGCCCGATTGGACTCAGTCGCTCCGCGACGCGACAGGAGTCGACAACGGATACCAGAACTGCGGGGCCATCGAAGTCTCTTTTGACCGTAGCCTGAAACCTGAAGCCGACGCCTGGGTGGCAACTGGCAACCGCGTTGAGTTTTTGACGGACGACCGACGACGCCACTTCGAGCCAGCGATCTCGTCAGACATTAAAGATGCCTACCGCCTGGATGACTTCTGTCAGGTCCGAAATTCTCGGCATCTCAAGGCGCTGACGGCAGTGTGCGTTGATGCTGGCGTCGAGATTCTGGAAGGTGCTCCCGTCTGCGGGTGGAGAATGTCGGGAAGATTGGTCACGCATGTCCGCACGGCAAGAGATGAGCACGTAGCCGGACAGTTCGTGATTTGCAGCGGAGCGTGGTCTCGTCAGTTGGCGAAAGAGGCTGGTGCGGAAATCAACGTCGAACCAATGCGAGGACAGATCGTTCTGCTGAAGTGCCCGTCCCGCCCGTTTCGGCATGTCATTCAGGACGGTTCACGTTATCTCGTTCCGCGAGCGGACGGACGAATTCTGATCGGATCAACAGAAGAACGAGTCGGTTTTGTCAAGCAGAACACAGTCGACGGCGTGCAGAGTCTGCTTCAATTCGCCGTGTCGATTGTCCCGACCCTGGCCTCAGCGGAAATTGAACGAACGTGGTCCGGATTGAGGCCGTTTTCTGGTCGAGAAGAACCGTTCATCTGCAGACTGCCTGGTCAGGAAAATCTGTTTGTGGCCGCTGGACATTTTCGATCGGGTTTGCAGATGTCGCCCGGCACGGCGGTTCTTGTGCGACAAATGCTGCTAGGGCACGAACCTTCGATTGCGATGAATCCTTACAGCCTTGCAGTTTCAAAACCTGAGCTAACGCCAATGACGAATCACAAACTGGCGGCAGTGCAGAATCAGCAGCAACAGCAGTGACAGATTCTTGAATGCTGGATTTCGTTTCGGAGCGAAGGAATGCCGGGCAAACGGATTGCAATCATCGGAGCGGGGCCGATCGGCCTGGAAGCAGCTTTGTACGCGCGGCAGCGAGGCTTTGAAGTTGTGATCTTTGAGAAGGGCACCGTCGCCGCGAATGTCCGATCGTGGGGCCACGTCCGACTTTTCAGCCCGTTCGGAATCAACTCGTCGGAGTGGGGCAGGGGGGCACTTTCTGAAATCTGCCTGCCCGCCAACGATGCCCTGCTGACCGGGACCGAATTCTTCGAAAATTACCTGCTGCCTCTCAGTCAGTTTTCGCTTCTGAAAGGCTGTATCCGAGAGAACGCTCGAGTCATCACTATCGGAAAACAACGTCTCTGGAAGGGCGATGCGATCGGCAGTCGATCGCGGCTTGAATCGCCATTCACGTTGCTGATTGAGTCCGCAGCAAACGGTGAGGAAATCATCGAAGCCGATTTTGTGCTCGACTGCTCAGGAACTTTCGGGAGTCACAACTGGCTGGGCGACGGCGGCGTTCCAGCCATCGGGGAACGGCAACTTTCCGAGCGGATCGACTATCGCCTGCCCGATATTGTCGGAAAAGATCGTGCTCGGTTCAGCGGGCGTCGAACACTCGTCGTGGGTAGTGGCTTTTCGGCGGCAACGTCCATCGTCGCGCTTGGAGAACTGGTCAAGCAGGGATGTACTACAGAGATCTTCTGGCTGACACGCCACGCCACGGACACGCCACTCTCAACGATTGACGGTGACACTCTGCAAGGAAGAGCTGACCTGACTGCCCGCGTGAACGAACTCGCGTCGGCTTCCGATTCGCGGGTCAAGTGGCTTCCTGCGGCCACTGTTCGGCGTATCGAACTGGGCGATCACGGCGACTTACTGGTCACCATTCAGGACAACGCAGAGCAGGGTGGTTCAAGCCATAAAGTTCTGTCGGTTGATAACGTCATTGCGAACGTTGGTTATCATCCGGATCGATCACTCTATCAGGAGCTTCAGATTCACGAGTGCTACGCCAGTCAGGGGCCGATGAAACTTGCGGCAGCACTGATGGGAGAATCGTCTGCTGACTGCATGACACAAAGCACTCCAGCATCGGACACACTGAGAAACCCAGAACCGGGCTTCTTCATTCTTGGTGCCAAGAGTTACGGTCGTGATTCCCGGTTTCTATTACGGATCGGTCTGGAGCAGATTCAATCAGTGTTTGCTCTCATCGTGATGGAGGCGGCATGACGACTGAAATGGTATCCGCGAAGTGTCCAACCATCGGTCTGGAATCCCTCGATGAATTGTGGTTTCAGGTCGCCGGCACGCGGTGCAATCTGGAATGCAGTCACTGCTTCATCAGTTGCAGCCCGACCAATGACAAGTTCGGGAACCTGTCGCTGGATACCGTCCGCAGCCAGCTGGAAGACTCCGTCCGGCACGGCGTTCGCGAATACTATTTCACCGGCGGCGAACCATTTTTGAACAAGGAACTGGTGCCGATTCTTGAGCTGACATTGAAGTACGGGCCGGCCACTGTTTTAACCAATGCCACTTTCCTTAAATCGGAATGGATCGAGCGATTAAGACAAGCCGAAGACGCAAGCGACTACTGTCTTGAATTTCGAGTCTCCATCGACGGCCCGGATTCTGTAACGAACGATCCGATCCGAGGGGAAGGCACGTTCGACAAAGCCGTGCAGGGAGTCGCTCTGCTAGTCGAACACGGTTTTCTTCCCATCATCACAATGACCCGCGTCTGGGACGAAGTTGACGATCAGAATGTTGTCGGCCAGTTTCGCAAAATGCTGGCCGATCACGGGTACGGACGAGCGAGATTGAAGATCCTCCCCCGACTGAAAATTGGCGCTGAGGCCGAGCGAACCGAAGGCTACGGTCAGCACGACCGAGTGACTCACGAGATGCTTGAAGAATTTGATCGACAGCAACTCATCTGCAACCACAGCCGAGTCGTTACGGATCGGGGCATCGCAGTCTGCCCGATCCTGCTTGATTCGCCGGGAGCAATCATGGGAGAAACGCTGGACGAAGCCTGTCGTGACTTTCCGCTGGCTCACGGTGCCTGCTTCACCTGCTACCAGTACGGAGCGATCTGCACGAACGCCGCATCCAGTCCAATGGAGAGTTGACCGGAATTCCGTATCGACGAACGGAACGATCAGGAAGGTGGGCGATTGTGAAGATCGCGTTCTTTGGCGGAATTTATAACAACTATCTGGCACTCGAAGCGGCTATCAGAGACGCACGGCAGCGCGGTGCCGTGCGGATATATTGTCTGGGCGATCTTGGGGCTTTCGGACCTTATCCCGATCGAGTGTTTCCGCTGCTGCGCGACAACCAGATTGAGTGCGTCCAGGGAAATTACGACAACAGTATCGGCAACGATCTGAAAGACTGCCAATGCGGCTACACCGATCCGCGAGACAACTGGTTTGCTCAGATCAGCTACAACTACACCTGCGCCAACACATCGATCGAGAATCGTCAGTGGATGCGAGCCCTGCCTTCTGAGATCAGATTCGAAGTGGACGGCGTGCGATTCCTGCTGTGCCACGGAAGCCCTCGAAAGACCAACGAATTTCTTTGGGAGTCCACCACGAGCACACATTTCCTGGAACGTCTTTTCAACGATGCGGAAGCGGACGTTGTTCTGGGCACACATTCGGGAATTCATTGGCAGCGACGATTGAGTGACGGTCGACTCTTCGCAAACGTTGGGGTACTGGGCCGACCAGAAAACGACGGAACGACGAACGTCTGGTACGCGATTGTCGACACTGGCAGAGCAGGGGAGTCTGAAGACAGCCTCTCTCCTGCCAGCACCGTCCAGCTTGAGTTCATCCCCCTTCCCTATGATCACGAGCGTCTCGCCGCTGAGATGCGTTCTGAGCATCTGCCGGACGAGTTTGTAAAAACAATCCTCGAAGGCTGGTGGACAACGTGCCTGGAAGTGCTGCCAGGAAAAGAACGTCGTCACGGTCGATACTGATTATCAGTCCTGAAGGTTGATCTCACGTTTCGTTAATCATCGTGCAGGAGAGTTTTGTGCGAGCTGTTGTTCAAAGAGTTGCTTCTGCCAACGTGAAGGTTGAAGGCAAAATCGTGGGTCAGATCGAACGAGGTTTTCTCGTTCTGCTTGGTGTCGGAACGGACGACGTGGACGCTGACGCGGTCATGCTTGCAGAGAAAATTGCCGGGCTGCGAGTCTTCGAAGACGACGCCGGTAAGATGAACCTTGCATTGAACGATGTCGGCGGCGAGATGCTGGTCGTCAGCCAGTTCACCTTGTTCGGTGATTGTCGCAAAGGTCGGCGGCCGAGTTTTGTTGAAGCCGCCCGTCCCGAAAAAGCCGAGTTGCTTTACGAGACCTTTGTGGCCGAAGTACGAGGGCAGGGACTTCATGTTGAAACTGGTCGTTTTCAGACCCACATGGATGTCAGCCTGATCAACGATGGTCCGGTCACGTTGCTGCTGGATAGTCGCAAGGCATTTTAAGACGAAGCCACTTACAAACATGCGAAGCTGGCTGACACGCTGGCATGGACGCGATCAGTTCTCGCAACTACCCTCCGAGCTTCTCTGGCTCGTTTGTCTCCGTGGAATTTTACGATATGTGGCTGGATGGTTGTGCTGTGCTCGTGATCGCTATCGCAGCCTGGAAAGGTGCTGCGAAGGGGGCCGTCTGGCAACTGGCGGTGCTTGGTTCCATCGCTGCCTGCGTGCTGATCGCTGGCGAAGCAACGCCACATCTCGAACAGGAAATCCCACTCGCTCAACCACTGAAACACTGGGTGGCGATTGCAGCAGTCTACGCCGTTATTTCACTGGTCGTATTTCTGCTTGCTCGAACAATTCGTGGCTGGCTGGAGAAGGTGAAATTTGTCGAATACGACCGTCACTGGGGAGCAATTCTCGGAGCAATCAAAGGGACAATTCTGGTTCTTGCCGTGACGTGTCTGCTACTGGTTATGGCACCGTCCACTCACGCGATGATCCGGGAATCTGTGACCGGAGCCGTGACGAATCAGGCTATCCAGCATGCCACTCCGATGCTGCCGGAAAAGCTGGCCACAGCACTTCAGAAGGCCATGAATTCCAGTGAGGTTCCAGAGCTGAGCCTGCCGATTGACGAATCGTTTCAGTTTCCTCGTCAGTAGGCTCACAGAAGCGAGGGAGGGCTCGCCCCTGCGAAGTTCAAGAAACAGGGCGGCGAGGAAATACAGGAAAACAAAGGGTTTTCCGCAGCCGCAATTTAACATAACAGACATTATCGGACGTTACTGCTAGTTTGTCTGTGTGGCTGGTTAAGCAGATATCAGCACGCCGGAAGCTCCACGATGATGCTCAGCGATCCAGGCTTCAGGCTCACCGCCACAAACGAATCTCGAAGCGATCGTCGATTACTCAGCTTCTGCAGCGAGCTGTTCTTCGAAGACGCCCATGCGTCGGAACTTCTGATAGCGACGTTCGACCAGCTCGTCATCCGGGATTTGTTTCAACTCACGGACAGCCGCAATGAGCGAACCTTTCAGGTTCATTGCCATCTGACGATGGTTGCGATGAGCACCGCCCAACGGCTCCGGAATCACCTCGTCGACGATTCCGAATTCGAGCAGATCCCGTGACGTGAATCGGAGCGCATTGGCCGCCTTGTCACTGTGCTTGGCATGCTTCCAAAGAATGCCGGCGCAGCCTTCAGGGCTAATCACCGAGTAGTAGGCAAACTGAAGAATAGCGATGTGATCACCGATGCCGATTCCAAGTGCTCCGCCGGAACCACCTTCGCCAATGACGACGCAGATGATCGGTGTGTTAAGGCGAGCCATGTCGCGAAGATTGGTCGCGATCAACCACGCCTGGCCACGTTCTTCGGCGCCGACCCCTGGATACGCTCCAGGAGTATCGATGAAGCAGATGATGGGCAGCTTGTGGCGAGCCGCCAGCTCCATCTTACTGTAGGCCTTCCGGTAGCCTTCAGGATGAGCCATTCCATAGTTGTGTCTGGTCCGTTCGTCGAGATCACGGCCTTTGTGCTGACCCACAAACATCACTTTCTCGTCACCAAGTTTTCCGAATCCAGTCAGGATCGCACGATCGTCACCGAACGCTTTGTCGCCGTGAAGTTCGACAAACTCGTCGAACACCAGTTCGATGTAGTCGAGTACCTGCGGACGCTCCGGATGCCGGGCAACTTTAACCGTCTCCCAGGCGTCCAGATTGTCGAACACCTCGCGTTTCATTCTGGTGATCTCGACACGCATGTTGCGAATGGCATCGCGAGTTGCCGATGTCGGGTTCGTTTGCGCCTCCAGCTCTTCCAGTTGAGACTCCATACCGAAGATGGTCTTCTCGAATGGCAACGGAGGAACTGGGATTTTTTTACGGCGAGGTTTGGAATCGGACATCAGAATTATTCTTAAATTTCAGCCACGACTGGTATTTCGAATGACGTGCGGTCACTACCCAGTTGAGGAATTGTGCAAAACGAAAAGTGAACTGTGCAACCACCACTCACGAACGGGTGGATTGTGAAGTTCCAGGTGGACGACGTCCAGGCAAGCGGCCGCATGATTATTCGATATCAGGCAGCTCCGTCATGAACTCCATACCATCGTCGTCTTTTTTGGGAGCAGGCGGAGCGGGCTTTGGAGTCGCCGGTTGCGGGCCGGGCGACGGATTCTGTTGAGCGGCAGTAGCAGGCTGACCTGTCGCTGCCGGCTGTTGTTGAGGCGGCATGCCAGGCTGCTGCATCGGTTGTTGTGGATAGCCTTGCTGCGGTTGTGGCATGCCGGGCTGTTGTGGATAACCAGGCGGCATCATCGGTTGTTGCGGATACCCTTGGGGTGGCATCATCGGCTGTTGTGGGTAGCCAGGCGGCATCATCGGCATTCCAGGCTGAGGCATGCCGTACGGCATCTGCTGAGGCGGCATCCCATAACCGGGCATCATTGGTTGCTGATACTGAGGTGGGGCCTTGGGTTTCTTTTTGGGAGGCTTCTTTTCTTCAGGCTTTGTGACCTGCCCCTTTGTGCTGGCATTCGCGCGTCGCTCCCGCTCGGCTGCACGTCTCGCCACCGCCTCTTTCTGCTCACGTTGAATGGCTTCATATTCGCGCTGCATGGCCGGGTTGGACTTAATCATGGCTTGAATCCGAGCGTCCGCGCGACTGTCTCTACGGCTTCCCATCAGCTCACGCAGTTCTTCCGTCTGCGCGCTGCTGAGGTCGGCTCCAGACGCTTTCTGGCGTTCCCGTTTCTCGGCTTCTTCTCGCTGGCGTTCTTCCTCTTCTTCGTCCTTCTTGAATACCTGGCAGTTATTAAAATCTCTCAAGAGCGCATCCATCGACTCGTGCCGGTCCTTTGGCTTTTTGGCCAGCATCTTCAGAATCAAACGGTCCATCTCCGGTGTGATTTTTTCGTTTCGCATCGACGGCAACGGAGGCGCGGAAGCGATATGTTTTCGCAGCAGGTCCTGCGGAGTGTCCCCCTTGAACGGTGTCGTCCCGGTCAGGCACTCGAAGAACGTAACGCCGAGACTGTAGATGTCAGTAGCTGGCGTCGTCGCTTCTTTTCGAATGGTCTCGGGCGCGAGATAGGTTCTGGTACCGCGGATCGGGCCTCTGCCTCCCCCCATCAATTTGCCAAGCCCTCCTGCCGCCTTTACAGCAAGCGAGAAGTCGATCAGTCGAACTTCGCCAGCGCGGTTCAGCAGGATGTTTTCGGGTTTCAGATCGCGGTGAACCCAACCCTTACTGTGAAAGTGCCCTAACCCGGCGCAGACTCCTTCAACAAGCTGGCGGAAATTGGTATGCACCATCTCAATACCTGAGGTGATGAACGATTTCAGGTTCGGTGTCTTGAACAGGTCCATCAGCAGGTAGCATTCGGTCTTCCGGATCACGACGCCGTGCATCCGAATCAGATTCGGATGCTCCATCAGGGCGCCAATTCTGGCTTCATGTTTCAGCAAATTCTTCTCGTCCGGATCCTGCATCGCGTTCTGGTTGAGCAGCTTCATCGCAAACATCTGATTGCTCTGCTCATGCATGACTTCCCAGACGATTCCCGACTTCCCCGAGGCGATCGGAGCAATCAGGACATAGTCATCAATTTTGCTTTGGGCATTCGGGTCGTCTGACACTGCTCTGTTTCCCTGTTTGACGAATCCGGGTGTGGCTCGTTTGCAGAGCCTTGAATGAGAACCTGCGTCCGGGACTAGAAGCCGGCAGCACCAGTCTTTTTCGGCTGAGTTGACGTTGCGGGTTGACCCGATCCTGCAGCATTGGATGGCGATGCCCGCACAACTGCTGGCTGCACCGCAGTCGAATCAGCCAGTTCGACCGATGCGGAAACAATAACCTCATCAGATTTCGTAAACGGTCCACTCACGAACACATCGCCCTGCCCGATCTGCCCGTGCAGAATTACAGGCACATTTCTGACGACAAATTCCCGCAGAACTTTCACCACTCGTTGTCCGCTGGTTGCCGTCGATACGGATTCCAGCGGGACGCGAGCCACTGGATCAGCTGGAACGATATCTGGATAGATAGCCTGGCCACGAGCAAGTTTGCCGTCCGCATTACTGACTGATACAACCGCCATCGCCACCGAGACTGCCAGATCCCGCAACCTTTGCTGATCTTCGCTGACCGGTTCCACAGACTCGACAAGCCCCACCACTGTGACATCTTCGACAGTCAATGTGATGGTCTGACCGACCGTCACCGCTTTTCGGTCAACCGGAACTCGACATTGTAGACTGGTCAGATCGCCAATGGTGACAAGCGGATCCCCCGCTTTGATCTCCTGCCCGTTCTGAACGTGAACCTTCAAAACGGTTGCCTCATAAGGTGCTCTTAACGACGTCTGAGTTTTGTCAAAGGTCGCGAGAGCAAGCTCAGCCTGAGCAAGCGCCACCTGCGCTTCACCAAGTTGGACCTGCTCCGGTTTGCCACTGCCTCTGGCAACGCGAAGCATCGCTTCTGCCACTTCCAAGGCTGCCGTTGCACGCTTGTGACTTAGCTCAAGCCGCTTACTTTCCAGAGCGACCAGCTCTGCCTGAGGAAGCACTTTCTTTCCCACTTGAGCTGCAACTGTCCGGGCTTTCGCGTCAAACGGAGCACGCACCGTCAGCTCACGAGACGCCGACAACGAAATCGCGCTTTGGTACGCGTCCGGCGGAGTCAGGCGAATCATTCGTCGCTGAATCACGACCGGCTGGTTTGTGCCTGACGGCTGCTGCGCAACCACCAGATTCGCACCAGCAAGGCACAGAATGCAGACTGAAATCAGGAAATATCGAACCAACAGGAATTCTCCGTAAAGGTCGCCCGGACCATACTTTCCGAAAAGTCTAAGGTATGGCTGGCAGTATCAGGTGTCAACGGGCGAATGCCCCCCTGCCCTTATGCTCTGCAACCTTCAAACTGGTCGAATCCCGTCAGACGAACAGACGAAATCCAGCAGGATTGGGTAAGGATTCATTCCCGTGACGCCGACTCTCGCCCCGCACGAACTCTTCCTGATGCCGCCGGCACGGTCAGGCTCAAACTTTTTGACAGGCTCCTGAACCGGGCATTCCTTGTGTCGGCAACTGCCAGGCACAATGATCTCGCAGTTCAGGTGTTGTTACCAATCGTGTTGACTCGCGCCGGTCACAGCTTTAACCAGCACGGGAAACTCGCGACCCTTCCTTCCCCCGCCAGGATGCCGTCCGGCAAAGGATGACTCCCCATGCCTCGAAGTTTCATTCAGCAAGCTCTGTTGCCCGTCATCCTTTTCGCGATTCTGGTACCGAGCGTTTCAGGCGAGACACGCGAGTACCAGTATTCGGGAACGCTCACGCAGAAAATTCGACGCGGCGAGACGCCGCTTCCAGCGAAAGAATTCGAACTGTACACACTGCTGACTTCGACAAACGGCGGACAGGAATGTTTTCATTTCGTTTCTGAACGCGGAGGTGGCGGCTGGGCATGGCCAGAAAGATTCGGGACAGCCACGATCGGTCAGAACAATCGTCGTACCGGAGGTCGTCCACCACACGTCCTGCACTCACATGATGGCGTCAAATATCCGGTGGAGACTCCCCTGCCCTTGTTCGAGTTTGCGGATCAGGTCTCTGAAAACGCGAGCTGGACATCAGGACGGCTTGAATACGCGGTCAAAGGAAAAGCAGAAGTTTCCGGCAAACAATGCTGGGAAATCGAAGCGGTTGATAACTTTGGTCGCCGCCAGAAGTTTTACGTCGAACAGAATGCTCCAATTCTGGTCGCTGCTGAGCGACAGGTTTTTATGGGACGAGGTGACGAGTTTACGCTGCGGGTCTCGCTTTCCGGATCAAGAATGCTCGACTCCGCCGAGGCTGCAAAAGCAACAGCTGCGGTGACGTCATTGCAGAAAATTCAGGCGAGCCTGGAGCGCGACGAAGGAACCACGAAGCCCGAACTGTCGACCACGCAGATCGAAAAAGCGTCAGCAGCATTACCAGCTCTGGTCGAACAAACCGAAGGCCTGCCCATTAACAAACTGGTCATCGCGATGTCGCGTGACGTCGGCGCTCAGTCTCAGCGGGCTGGCGACGTCAACAGCCTCAAGAAAAAGTTTGTGGGACAGCCTCTGCCAGGTTTCATCCTGCCGACGCTGGCGGGAACTCAGCTCGATTCCGCATCTCTGAAAGGCAAGATCACTGTCCTGCATTTCTGGGAATACCAGGGCGAACCGCTTGAAGAACCGTACGGCCAGGTTGGCTATCTCGACTTCCTGCTCAATCGGCGCGGGCGGCTTGGCGTCAACGC
Organism: uncultured Planctomycetaceae bacterium; assembly: GCA_963976765.1. GTDB lineage: Bacteria > Planctomycetota > Planctomycetia > Planctomycetales > Planctomycetaceae > JABMPE01. The sequence goes on along the minus strand of CAXBME010000012.1, from coordinate 16,392 downwards.
GGTCGGAGTGGCTGTCAACGAGGATTTCGCAAACCCCGAAACTCTGGTCGCCGCGAAGCGCTCCGTTCGCAAACTTCGAGACTTCATGAACCTTGGTTACCCGATCGCCCTGGACGGCGGAACTCTGATTCAGAAAGTGGGTGACCCCAGACAACTCGATGCCAGCCTGCCGTTGTGGGTTGTCGTCGATCCTGACGGCAAAATCGCCGACTATCACGTCGGCGTTTTCCCGATTAACCCGGACGAAGGCCTCCGCGACCTCGATGCCGTTATCGTCCGACTGATCCGAGATCAACGCGGTTCTGAAAAGTAACCACTAAGACGTAGACAAAGCCTACTGGCAAAGCACGCACCGTCGAAATCGGGACATGCACGTCGCGGTGCAGGTTTTTGTGCATTGCCATGCCTGCCCGTACCAGGTGGAAGGCGGCGTTGGTTCGGGCGTCGGAGCAATGACGTGAACGGTCTCAGTCTGAGAGTACACGTTGTGAATCGTGATGCCCTGGACAAGGCTGGCCGGAGAAACTCTGGCTGGATTTTTCACTTTGATCAGCCCGCAGTTGTCCAGCGCTTCGGAAACGTACTCGGCACAGTGGACACCGTCTCCACGATCACCTGAAAGGTGATGAGCAACCGCGTACGGTCGCCCGAGTTGTCCGTCGAGCCATCCTGTCAGCCGCTTCTGCTGGCTCGAATTCAGCGGTCGAGCGGGCTGAAACACGTGCAACTCGTCAGGGCTTTGAGTTCGCAGATAGTTCTCCAGAGTCTGGCATCGCACGCCGACTCCGTTGGCTGAATCGTAAACAAATGGACGGCCATTTCGCTGAACGACGGCAGCCACATGTGTGAACGGACTCTGCGTGTAAACGCGAACGGCCAGGCAATCGCCTTCAGAAACCAGCAGCGTTCCCGTCTTGAGAACTGGACGCAACTCGGAAGCCGCTTCCACGATCGACGTGACCTGAACATCGTCGACTGTCGAATTCGCCGGACTTGCTCCGACCAGTGCCAGAACCAGAAGAAAGTTCATACCAGAATCTCCGTTGCTCGCTGGGAACTGAAAAAGACGTATTGCGATTTCAGTCAGTTACGTCTCAGATCGCGAAGCAACGAATTGAACCCGTCGAGGATCCATCCAGCAAGACGAACTTCACGTTCAGGATGCCTCGCCTTTATCACTCATCGAGAACATCCGAACTTGCACTTTCTGACGATTTCATATTCCAAATTGACTCTGGTAGCGGAGCCATCTGGGTCGCTTTGACAACAAAATAGCCACGAGTCTCCAACACACTGACTTCATCGAAGACTTCGACGAACCGATCGGCGAACCATTCGGGCTGCTTTGTGACAAAATGTAAACGTCCACCTGGTTTTAGACCGATAACAGCAGCCTGAACGAAAATTTCAGCAATCTTAAAGTTGGAAAAGTAGGGTGGATTGGCCAGGGCCAGGTCAAACGTCCCCGGTTCGGCACACTGCCCGGCAGCTTCGAGCTGCGTCGTAAATCCTTTAATGCCGTTCTTTTCGGCACCAAGGGCAGCGCACTGAACGGCGCGAGCATTCGCGTCCATCGCGCAGACCTGGACGTTTTCTGCGCGAAGAGCCGCAGCAAATCCAACACTGCCGTTGCCGCAGCCGATGTCCAGAACCCGGAAATTATTCTTGACGGCATCCCCTGCCCTCGGCCCGTCTGTAATCGTCAGAGAATCGATGAGTGCTCTGGCTCCATTGTCCATCCGACGATGGCTGAAAACCGCCGGGCGGCTGCAGGCGTGAATCAGACGTTCGCCGTCGCGAAACGCGAACCAGCATCCAAAATCCTTCACCTTCTTAAGAGGCTTCGGCTTGCTGGCAATGTAAAGGCGTCCTTTGGGCGTTTCCCGGTTCGTGACTTTCTGAAAAGACGCTCGTAGTTGCTCGTGCAGCCAGCGGTCCTTCACATTGTCAGAGGACGCGAACAACTTGCCGTCCGGAGTGAGCATCTGCAGAACCTGTTGCAGATACTCGCGGGCGAGATCACTTTCCCCCTTGGACGGAAATGGAATTGCCGCCGCCTGGCACTCTCCTTCCGGCAAATCCGGCAGGCAGGTGATTTCCAGGTTCTCAACTTCCTCGTTTCTCGTGCGAGCCGAATCAGCCAGAAACGCGTCGAGAAAGTTGCAGACAACTTTCGAATCGAGATTTTTCTGAGCGATCGCAGCAGCAGCCTGCGCGCCGGCGTTCGACACAACGACAATTCGCTCGCCGCAAATCTCGTCCGCCACTTCAAGCAGCGACTGCTCGATGGGGCGAAGCGGCTTCTTCCAGGGAGACGAACCTTCTGCCGCCCCGGGGGAATCAGCTGATCTGGAACGGCGGGATTTCTTTTTACTCTTAGCAGCCAACGTGAACTCCGAACGTCCTGAGCGGACAGTGGCAGATTGTTGACCAGTCGCGAAACGGCCAACGATTTCAGTAAAACGTAACCAAACTACGATTCACCAACCGAACGGGTTATCGTCAACCGTGTTCAGCGAATCAAGGAGCCGTCACACCCTGGCTTTCTGATCGGGAATGACCGATTGCGTTATGCCGAGCGGTTCACTGCGTCGAGGTCTCTGTCAAAGCGTCAGCCGTCACACAAGTCGAACTACACGATCATGCACAGAAGGGAACTCATTCTCCAGGGACTGGCGACGTCTGGCTGGTTCTGGTTCTGTGCTGCCGTGTGTGTCGTCGCTGCCGTTTGCGTGTGCCTTCTCCTGAAATATGAGCGAACTCTGGTTTCAAGCCGCGTCGGAAACTCGCTGCTGGCACTTCGACTTTCGGTTCTTGCCCTGCTCTGTCTGACGTTTCTGCAGCCAGTCGTCACCTGGGTTCTCGATCGTGACCGCTCGGGAAAGATCATCGTGGCTGTCGACGTGTCGCAGAGCATGGACACGGCGGATGCTCATGCTGACAAGGCATCACTGCTGCGCTGGGCGAGAAGCCTCGGCATGATCGGCAACGAGGCCACCGACGAACGCCTTGATCGTTGGATCTCGGCATATGAAGGCGACGAAGAACCGACCTGGATCCTGGATTCAGAAGCGTCGACAGCAGCCAGTCGAGCGGAACTGGCCCGCCTTCGCAAAGCCAACGTCGAGCAGGTCATCGAAACGGTTGGTGCCCTGCCCCGCCGCGAGATCGCTGTGCGATTGTTGAATTCAACGTCACGACCACTACTTGAACAGCTCAACGAAATCGGTGCCGTCGAGGTTCGCGCATTCGCGTCAAAAGCAGAAACGGTGGACGAATCACTGCTTGGAGAGTCACTCGCCGGACCAATTCCTTCGCTCATTCCGCAGCAAACCGACCTGAGCATTGCGACCGACGTTGGTGTTGCGGACGACACTTCCAAAGTGATGGGCGTCGTTCTGCTGACGGACGGTCGTCACAACGCCGGTCACGATCCAATGGAAGCGGCGAGACGTTTGGGAACGCTGAATACTCCGATGATTCCCGTCATGATCGGATCAGTACTTCGACCGAAAGACATTTCGATCATTTCGCTCGAACATCCGCAGATCGTCTTTCAAAAAGACACGCCGGTCGTCAAAGCTCGGCTGGCCGCTGACGGATTCCGCAACGAAGAGTTGACCATCGTCCTGCAACACACCGATGGAACCGAAGAGGCCCGCGTCGTCCGGGTTCCGCCCGACACCGCCGGGGCACCGTTTGTCGATGTCGACTTTCCGCTGAATGCCGACACGATCGGTCGCGACGAGTACGTTATTCGGACGGCTGTTCTGGACGGTGAAACGCGAGACGACAACAACCAGCGATCGTTCGCCGTCGAAATTGTCGACGATCAGTCACACGTTCTGTTGATTGAAGACGAGGCTCGCTGGGAATTTCGGTTCATTGATAACGCACTGAGTCGCGACGAGCGAGTCGATCTGAGACAGGTCGTCTTTGATCAGCCACACATTGGATTGTTGCCGACAACGTTCTTTCCACAGCGGCTTCAACTGCCGGCGACGCCTGCCGACGTTGCCGAATCAACGATGGCCGAACTTGATTTGATCATTATTGGAGATGTTTCGCCGTCAAATGTTACTCCGAGCTCGTGGCAAGTCATTGATGAATTTGTCCGCGAACAGGGTGGCACGCTGGTGCTGCTTGCAGGGAAGAATCAGTTTCCGGCAAGGCACGCGTCGCCGGAACTTCGTCAACTGCTCCCCATGACGAACCTGCGCGAGATCGATCTTGCTCAATCGGGGGCTGATGCTTCACCGGTTGAACGGGGATTCCGGTTGCAGTTGACCCCGGATGCCGACTGTCATGCGATGTTTCAGTTTGACACAGACATCTTCGAGAATCGGCGAATCTGGTCTCAGTTGCCAGGACATGTCTGGGGGCTGACCGGAACAGCACGACCGGGAACCACTGTCCTGGCGACGGCACATCGCGCTGACGAACTTTCACTCGAATCAGAACGTGACAGCGCGATGATCGTCCACCAGTACCACGGATTCGGGCAGGTCTTGTGGATCGGTATCGACAGCACATGGCGTTGGCGTCATCGAGTCGGCGATAAGTATCACCATCGTTTCTGGGCGCAGCTGGCACGCTGGGCAACACACAACAAGGCATCTGCCGGCAACGATTTCGTCCGATTGCTCCTGACGAGCAGTAGCCTGACTGTCGGTGACGACGCTCTCTTCGAAGTTCGATGGCAGAAGCGGTTTCTCGATCTGAACCCTGAGCTGAAAGCATCGATCGCGATCTACAGAGAGTCCGATCTACCTGGCGAGAAACCATTCAGCCAGATCGACCTGAAGCCGGTTGACGGCAGCCCGCTGCTCTTTCAGGCGAGAGCCGTCGGGCTTCCCTCGGGAACGTGGACGGCGAAAGTTGCCGTTGAGAATGCGAACCTCGGCAGTGAAGTCAGCACGTCGCTCTATGTCAGCGATCCGCTGACCGGAGAACTCAGCGACCTGAGCGCGAACCGGGACCTATTGACGCAGATTGCGGAAGCATCAGGCGGCGAGTTGGTCCTGCCAGACGAAGTTCACCGAATTGTCGATCTGCTGCAACGGCCCGAAAAGTCGACTCAATCGCGAGAAGAAACCACACTGTGGGATCACTGGATCTTCCTGCTGCTGTTCTTCGCGCTGCTGACTACTGAATGGGTCACGCGCAAGCTGAACGGCCTGCCGTAGATAAAATACGACGGGCCGTTCAAACGATCCTGATCTCTCGGCGATGCTGGATGCTTTTTTACGCTGGCGGTCGTCGCCGAGCGGGTTTCTTCTTGCGGCGGGGGCCTCCGGGAGGGGCGAACACTCGCTGCAGTTCGTCCAGTCCGGTCGTACCGTCAAGCACCAGTCGCAGCGCGTCCTTCTGGCAATTGAGCTGCTTCTCTTCTTTGGCCTGTTTGCGAATGGCGGCCGAGTCCCCTCCGGCAGCGATGACAGCCTTCATGCCTTCCGTGACGTCGATCATTTCGAATACGGCGGCGCGGGCGCGAAAACCCGCTCCATCACAGGCTCGGCAGGGCTCAGGCAATTCGCCAGTCTTCTCGTCTGGTTCTGGCGGTCGCGCTTTGCGATAGAGCGTTTCGGTGTCTTCGGGCAATCCGACCTGAGCAAGCAACTTCGGATTCGGTCGAAATGCTTCCTTGCATTTCGGGCAGAGTTTTCGAATCAGCTTATGGCTGACGACCATCCGCAACTGCTCAGCGGCAAGCGCCGGGTTTCCGACGAGTTCCACAAATTTGATGATCCCATCGGCGGCGTCGCGAGCGTACATCTCAGACATGAACGTCATTTCCATTGATGCCTGCATCACGTCTTTAACGACTTCGGGATCCGTCAGTTCCGCCATATAAACGAGGTTCCCCTCGTTTCGCTGGATTCGCATAAAGGTGTGTTCGAGCGAGTGGCCTTCTTCCTGTTTGAAGACCGGAACGTTGAGCACCGTGCGAGTACCCAGGTCACCAACGATGTAGCACTGATACATGTACGAGTCGACGCAGCGCAGAGTACACAGCGCCGTCGTCGTCAGGCCTGATTCTGGTGGTCCGACGACGAGGATGACTCCGGAATTTGACTTCCCGTAGTGACGTACCTTTTCCTTGATTTCTTCCGGCATGCCGATGTCTTCAGGAACGGCTCGCTTTGTCTTCGTATTTCGAAACACAACCGTCAGATGCTCAGCCGGCGCCTTCTGCCCCTTGGCTGGCGGTGCTGGTCGCGTTTTGACTGACAGTTCAAACGGAAGGTCACGGTACTTGGCGTTCAGGCCGCCGATCTGAGGTTTATTGCGGACTTTGACATCCGAACCGCTCAGTAGCTTGAGTATCTGAACGAGAGCGCTCGCCCGCTGAATCGGCAACCGAGGTCCAGGTCGTTTCATCCCGTCTACGAAGTAGGTGACGAGAGCCTTCTCTCCCTGCGGTTCGACCTTGAACAATTCCGCTCTCAGAGCAAGTGCTTCCGTCACAATTTCTTTGGCGAGAGGTAATCCAGCAGCAGCCAGCCTGGCGTTCTCTTCAAGATTCGCTTCCTGGCCGTTGGTCGCTCCCTGAAAAAGGACGTACTCAATTTCTTCCTCGGAATCGTCGTCGTCGTCATTCTTTTTTCTGCTGAATAAACCCACGCTGTTACTCCCCAGGAATCAAACGATCAAGTAAGCAGGCCAAACATAACGTCGCCGTTTACGACAGAACAGCGTCGCGCCGCTTTGCGCTGCCATGCCAGTCAAAGACGAAACTCCAACTGACAACAACGCCTGACAACCGATTCAAAATGGTTGACGATTCTACGGCTGGCGACTCCGACGTCGTGTGCTACTGGCTTTGCCTGTGCTGAATATCCAGTCTCAACGGCTCCGGGAAAACACCCGGCAGAGCCAGTGGCACACTTTTTCAGCAAACTGCTAAAGCAGGCCGTACGTCTTGAGAGTTGCCCGCAGCGCTGCTCGCTGACCAGCATCCAGCGGAGTCATCGGGAGGCGAACTTCACCGGTATCACGACCAAGTTCTGCCATGGCTTCTTTAATTGGAATCGGATTCGTGGCGATACCTAACAAGTCTCGGCACAGCGGGAACAACTTGTGGTGAATCTCCTGGGCTTTGGCAATGTCGCCCGCGTTCCAGGCGGCGATCATCGCTCGCACGTCTTTGGGAACAATGTTGCCCACCACTGAAACAACGCCGCTTCCCCCCAGAGCAAGCAGCGGCAACGTCAGACTGTCGTCACCCGAGAGAACTGTCAGGTCAGAAAGAGACAGTGTCTGCGATGCCTGATCCATCGAGCCGGTCGACTCTTTGACGGCCACCACGTTCGGGCAGGCTTCAGCAATGCGAGCGACCGTTTCCGCTTCGACATTCTTCGCCGTTCGGCCCGGAATGTTGTAAAGGACGATTGGAATATCGACAGCTTCAGACACAGCCTTGTAGTGCTGAAAGAAGCCTTCCTGAGTTGGCTTGTTGTAGTACGGTGCGACGAGCAATGCGGCATCGGCACCTGCTCCCTTGGCGAACTTTGTCAGACGAATTGCTTCGGCAGTGCTATTGGAACCCGTTCCGGCCATGACGTTGATCCGGCCAGCAGCTTGCTCGCAGACGATGCTGATGACCCGTTCGTGTTCTTCGTGAGTCAGAGTCGGGCTTTCACCAGTTGTCCCGACAGGGCTGACTGACTCCGTTCCCGATTCGACCTGGAAGTCGACCAGTTTTCGCAGAGCGTCTTCGTCAATCTGACCATCTTTCAGTGGAGTCACCAGAGCAACGGTAAGTCCTGCAAACTGTTCGCCTCGTCGTGCCATCGGAATGCCTCATTATATTTCGTGTAGGTCAGGCTTGGCCTGACGGAGTAATCTGCCCGTGTGTTGCTCTTGTTATTCTCTGCCGCAAAGTCGCGAAGACGCAGAGTTTCGCAAAGGATGAAAGGAGCGTTTGAGATCTAAGACTGAAACCCAACTCCTTTGCAAATCTTAGCGACATTGCGTCTTCGCGTCTGATTCAGCATGAAAGATTCTGTTCCCGCTATCGGTCTTTCCAGTCAACACCCGACAGACTTGCCAGTGCGAGCTGCAACGCGTGTGTGCCGTCTCGACCGTGCCCCTGAGCCTGTACCGCCAGATAAAGCTGGTGACCAAGTGCCAGCCCCGGCAGCGACAGCCCCATACTCTTTGCTTCGGCCAGCGCGATGCCCATGTCTTTGATGAAATGCTCGACGAAGAATCCTGGATCGAAATTATTGTCCATGATCCGCGGCCCGAGATTTGACAGTGACCAGCTTCCAGCAGCTCCCGAACCAACTGACTTCAGGACCGTCGGCAGATCGAGTCCCGCCTTGTAACCATAAAGCAGGGCTTCACAGACACCGATCATGTTGGTGGCGATCAGCGTCTGATTGACCATTTTGGTGTGTTGACCGGCTCCGGCCCCGCCCTGATGGACGATCGTCTTGCCCATCGCATCCCAGCACGGCTGCAGCGCGTCTACTGTTTCTTTGTCGCCACCGATCATGATCGACAAAGCGGCGTTCTTCGCTCCGACGTCGCCGCCAGAAACAGGAGCGTCAACGCTTGCGACACCTTTGGCTTTCGCAGCTTCATAGATTTCGACGGCGAGTGATGGTTCGCTTGTTGTCATGTCGACCAGAACGTTTCCTGCTTTCGATCCGGCAAGCGCTCCTGATTCGCCCAGAAAGACTTCTCGAACATCTGAAGGAAACCCGACGATTCCGAAAATCACATCCGACGCTTCAGCGACCGCTTTAGGAGAATCGACCCACGTGGCCCCTTTGGCGACCAGAGCTTCCGCTTTGGATTTCGTCCGTGAGTAGACCGTTGCCGAGAATCCAGCGTCAATCAGGTGTCCGCACATGCTGGAGCCCATGACTCCAGTGCCGATCCAGCCAATTTTTGTCGTTCCGGGAGCAATCGTCAGTGCCATCGCTGGTCGTTCCTTGTCGTGTAGCTAAAGTCCAGTCTCAGAAGTTGCCGTCATTCAGGCGGGCGGGAGTATATCGGGGGCGTTTTTCTAAGTCACTCGACCGTGCGACTGCGAGTAAGCCGCGGTAGTCATGGAATGCCAGACATCAATGGGCGAGAATGGTTCTCCCATGCGGATGCTGGAGAATCGTGAATGGCGTGGATCAGGTGTGCCACTGGCGCTGCCAGTGCTTCTTTGGTTTCCGCAGACACCGAAAACTGCACTGGCAAAGCCAGTGACACACAATCCTGGTGAATTTATGAATTCGCAGAAATTGCCTGAGAATCTCCAATGACTGAACCGATTGCCTTTCTAAATGGCCAGGTGGTTCCATCTTCTCAAGCGGTGGTTCCGGTGACAGACCTCGGCGTCGTGGCCGGAGCGTCCGTCACGGAGATGATTCGCACATTCGGCCACGTCCCGTTTCGATTGAGCGAACACATCAATCGGCTGTTTGGCTCGCTCCGCCTCTGCGGGTTTTCAACAGAAGCAGGTCGCCAGGAACTCGAAGCAGCCGTTGCTCAGATCGTTGAGCATAACGCGGCACTCATTCCGAAAAACCACGACCTGGGCATCATCATCTTTATTTCGGCTGGTCAGAATCTGACATACCTGGGAGCCGCAGGTCGCGATGTCGCCACACAAGGAACAGCATGCGTTCACAGTTTTCCGCTGCCGTTCGAGCTTTGGACGGAAAAACAGACAACCGGCCAGCATCTGGCGTCGGTGAATGTGCAACCACTCCCGAATGAATCTGTTCCGCCGCAGGCCAAGCACCGCAACCGACTCCACTGGTTCCGAGCGGACAAAGAAGCACGAAGCCGTTTTCCGACAGCTTCTGCACTCCTGACGACGGCTCACGGCCACATCACTGAAACCGCCGCTGGCAACTTTTATGTCGTCAAGGGACGAACAATCCGCACGCCGTCGTCCGAACTGGTTCTCGGAGGAATCAGCCAGATGGTCCTGCGCGAGATTGCGGCCAGGCTTGGAATCACGTGGGAGGAATCCTCGCTCAAGTTCGACGATCTTCTGGACGCCGACGAAGCAATGACGTCGTCGACGACCTGTTGCCTGCTGCCGGTCACCAAGTTCAATGATCAGGAAATCGGCACCGGACAACCTGGCCCGGTCTTCCAGGAACTGATCACTGCCTGGAGCGACCTGGTGGGAGTCGATATCGTGCGGCAGGCTGCACAGGCAGCTCAGGAACGCTGCGGGTGACCGGCCAGCGTCAGTTTGCCCGCTTCCGACACCGCGTCCCCGCCCTGCCCTCTTGCCCAGCCGCCTGGTTCATGACATCACTCAAAGAGTACGCCACGTTCTTCGGCCAGTTTCGGGAACGCTTCGAAACGACGGGGGCGATCGCTCCCAGCAGCCGCTTTCTCGCCCGGTCGATGACCCGCTACCTGCGAGCCCGTCCGGCCGACGGACCGCCTGTCCGAATCCTGGAAATCGGCCCTGGCACGGGAGCGGTCACCGGCACCATCGTTAAGCAGATCCGCGAGCACGATCGCTTCGACCTGGTCGAACTCAACGAAGCCTTCGCCGGCCACCTGAAGCAGCGATTCGAAAACGATCCCGTCTGGAACAAGGTCGCCAACCAGTCAACAGTCCACATCGCACCGCTCCAGGAATTCTCATCCGACGGACCGTACGACTTCGTGATCTCCGGCCTGCCGTTGAACAACTTTCCAGCTGACCTGGTCGACGACATTTTCGAGCACTATTTCAAACATCTACTGCCGGGCGGAATTCTGTCCTACTTCGAGTATCAGTTTGTTCGATCACTCAGAACTCGAATCGGCGCGAAGTCCGAACGAGCCCGCCTTAAATCAATCGACAAAACGATGGGCGACTACTGCTCGAAACAAAGAATCCGCCGCGACTGGATCTTCCCCAACCTCCCCCCCGCCTGGGTCCAGCATCTTCAGAAGCCCCAGGATTGAACAACCACGAAAAACACTGAATACACGAAAATGACGGTCTCCTACTGAAGCGTTTTTCTTTCGTGTATTTCGTGGTCCAACTTTCGCCTGACCAGAATGAATCAATGCTTGAGTTTGCGAAACGCCGCTGGTTCCTGCTTTCCCTGCTGACATTAATCACGTCGGGGCTGGTCATCGGTTCGCAGAGTTCTCCCGAGTCCGCTGAGAATTTCAAATCGATCGTTCCCACTCGACCGTTGACCGCATTCGTCCTGCTGCTGATGGCTTTCAGCCTGAACAGCCAGCAACTGAAAGCGTCGTTCAAAGCTCCGGCCCCCGTCGTGTGGGCATGCCTGGTGAACTTCGGGCTGCTCCCGATCATGGGCATCTTTCTGATGCGTTTTCAGCTGACACCCGACTTTCGCATCGGCCTGATGATCGCCGCAACGACTCCCTGCACACTGGCCGCCGCCTCGGTGTGGACCCGCAAGGCCGGCGGCAATGACGCCGTTTCACTGCTGACAACGCTGGTCACCAACGCCGCTTGCTTTGCGCTGACGCCGTTCTGGCTGAATCTTGGCACTTCACAATCGGTCAGTCTTGACGCTGGTGATCTTGCGCAACGACTGGTTCTCGTCGTGCTGATTCCGACGTTGCTTGGCCAGGCCCTGCGGCTTCCGAAGAAGGTCGCCGACTTCGCGACGAAAAATAAGACACCGATCGGAGTCGTAGCTCAATCGTGCATTCTCTCGCTGGTCTTCCTGAGTGCCCTCGGCGGAGGCGTGCAGCTTCAGAAGGCGGACATCGGCACGCAGCTCACCGCCGTTCTGCTCGTCTGGGCCTGCTGCGTCGTCATGCACGTTGTCGCTCTGGCCGTGGCGTGGTTCGGTGGCGGCCTGTTCGGCTTCGATCGCCGAGACCGGATTGCTGCCTCGTTCGCCGGAAGTCAGAAGACGCTGCCCATCGGTGTTTATCTGGCAACCGATCCCGAAGTCTTTGGCGGAGCGGCCGTTGCTGGTGGAATTGCTGTTCCGTTTGCCGTTTTCCCCATGCTGATGTTCCACGCCAGCCAACTCTTCATCGATACAATCGTGGCTGACAGGCTCGCAGAAAGAACTGCGAAAGTTGAGAATGAAGAACCAACGGAGAGACAAACAGACCAGACCACGGAGCGAAGCCGCTGTGGGCCTTACCGATACTTCCGGTGAAAGCTCGTCTTATTGTTCGGTTGTTCCCGAAATGCCTTGAATTTACCGGCGAAGAGCTGCTTCGAGTAGCTGATCGCCAAAGTCACGAGTGACACTCCAAGGCAGGCGGGGCCGTCGATCGACGTGCCAAATCTGGTTGGTTCTCTTGCTGGCAACAGATTTCTGTTGCTGTGAGAGGTTTTGAAATGTCCCAGAAGGTTGTGATTTACACAAGGTATTCATCCGATCTGCAGAGTACCAGGAGTTGCGTGGACCAGGAGCGGGAGATTCGCAGTGCGTTGGCTCAGAAGGGAATTGATCATTCGGAAGCGGTCGTCATTTATGACGAAGCCGAGTCCGGGACGAAGACCTTTCGGGACGAGTTTGTGCGGCTCCAGCAGATGGTGTCGGCTGGGGAAGTTTCGATTCTCGCGGTCGATGATCAGTCCAGGTTGACTCGGGCTGACAATGCGTTCGCGTTTATTACGGACCTGGTTTTTGCTGGCGGTCGTTTTATTTCGACCAGCGAAGGATTGGATACAGATCAACCCGGCTGGGAACTTCGCGTCAAGGTCATGGAACTGCACAACAGCGCCACGATCAAAGAGCTGGGACGCAGAGTTCGGCGTGGGCAACTGGGGCGAGTCCTCGGGAATCTCAGCAGTGGCGATCTGCCGTACGGCTACGAGTCGTTCTTCATCGATCCGGAAGCGGCTGCGAATCCCCGTCGCGGTCCGAAGCCGGAGAAAGGAATTCGAAGCAATGATGCGGAAGCCCGATGGGTCAGGCAGATGTTTGCCTGGTTCAATGAAGACCGCTCGATTTCATGGATCGCTCGTGAGCTGACTAAGGAGAAAGCCCCGAAGGGACATCGTCGGCGTAATACTCGCTGGAGGGCCCGGCATGTCCGAGTCATTCTCGCCAACACGAAGTACGATGGAGTCTGGCACTGGGGTAAGACTCGGACAATCAGAAACTCGTCCGGGAAGAAGAAGCAGATACCTGTTGAGCGTGACCAGCAGATCATTACGAAGCGTGAAGACCTGCGGCTTGTGCCACATGACGTTTTTGAGGCTGCTCAGCGCAGGCTCGCGGCTCTAAATGAGCAGTACGGTCTGAAACCGGGACAGAAGCCGCGGGGGCCGAAGGTGCATCACACGGAAGTGTATCCATCGAGCCTGCTCGGTGGCCTGGTGTACTGTGGCGAATGCGGAGCCCGACTGTGGCAGACGCAGAGCAACGGTTATGCGTATCTCATGTGTCCAAAACACGGTTCCGTTGAACATGACTGCTCGATGAAGACTCGCGTACCAGTCGAGCGTGCCGAAGACGCCATCCTCGGCCTGATTGGTCGTCTGTTGAGCGAGTGGCCCGAGTGGTTCTCGCGTGTCGTCGCTTCGATGCGGCAGCGGATTGAAGAAGCCGCGAACGAGATTCCCGACAGGATCACTCAGGACCGTCGACAACTCAGTGATCTGGAGCAGCAGATTGAACACCTTGTTGATCTACTGGCTTCGGGAGTCAGGAGTCAGGCGACATCTTCCCGGTTGAATCGATTTGAGAGCGAGGCCGAAGAACTCAGGCGGCGCATCAACGAAGCTCAGGAGATGCTCGCGATTCCCACTGAAATGCCGGATGACGAGTGGATCAGTCAGCAGCTCGGTGATCTGACATCGCTCTTGCGCGATGATGAGCGGGCGGCAGCGATTCTGCTGCGGCAGATCATCGATCGAATCGAAGCGTTCGCGATCATTGCGCCGGGGAAGACGCGGGGATTTGCTCAGCTTCGATTTCGAATCAACGGCTGGGAAAGCCTGCGGGCTGCGCTGGCCGAGCGATTGTCGGACGAAACCTTTGACATGCTGGTGTCGGGGATTGATCGCGCAACTGGAGAATCTGACGAGTTCGTGATTGATCTCGGCTCGCACAGTCGGATGGCCGAGTGGGCTCCGAAGATTGCCGAAATGCGTGAACGTGGCGTGCCTTGGAAGGAGATTCAGAAAACCACCGGGCTCGATATCGGCAACGCACACGCGGCCTGGAAGCGCTATGTCGATGCTCAGCAGGAAGCGGAAGCAGAGTCCGCTGAACTCAATGCTGAGAACTCAGACAGTTCGTCCGGCGAATCAGACAATGCATCCGACGAGGCGGCATAGCGATTTCGTCAACTGACAACCTGTTCCACTCACCCGAGGCTCGGCATCTGTCGAGCCTTTTTTCGTAGGAGAAGCACATGCATGAACCCTTTGGGTGTCTCGCTGATGTTGTCGGTCACATTCTGGCGAGGCGCTGGAGACAGCGGGAGAAACCATCGGCTCTGACATCCCGGAAGTCGAAAGGTGCGAGTGGCCGCGATAGCTCAAATGAAACTGGAAGAAGCAGGACGCGAAGATCATCTTCACGAGGCGAATCTGAACTGCCGCCGGAATAGTCGATCGTCATTCGCCGTTCTTACTCGATCAACATGACCACTATCAGGAAAGGTTATTGATGTCACACATTGTCACCATCGCAACTGAGATCAGAGACGCCGAGGCGCTTTGCCTTGGCTGTCGACGTCTGGGGCTGGAGCGTCCGGTTCGCCGGACTGCGAAACTCTTCACCGCTGAAGCGACAGGCTACTGCGTGGAGTTGCCGGACTGGCGATATCCAGTCGTCTGCGACGTCGAGTCCGGTCGCGTCCATTACGACAACTTCAATGGCAGATGGGGAGACCAGTCGCGACTCGATGCACTTCTGCAGATGTATGCGGTTGAGAAAACCCGTCTCGAAGCAAGACGGCGAGGGCACACGATTACGGAGCAGGCTCTGGCGGACGGGGCGATCAAACTTACGGTTCATGTCGGAGGTGCAGCGTGAAGAAAACGACATTGAAGAGAATTGAAGTTGTCGTTGGGGCTGACGGCCAGTCATCGGTCGAGACAAAGGGATTCGCCGGAGCAGAGTGTCTGGAAGCAAGTCGGTTTCTGGAGACAGCACTGGGGACGTCGCACGGCGAAAAACGAACCACCGATTATTACTCACCGGTAGTGCGTACTGATGCCGGTGTGTCTCATTCGAATTCTGAACAAAAGGAGGGCCCGTGAGTGCGGCAACGATCCGACGCAGTGTCCCGTCCGGAATACGTGCTGCTGCTCTATTCCGCAAGAACACCGTCGCCGCAAGAGAACGCCCATCGCTGGTGTTCGTCGAGGGAATCTATGACGTAGAGTTTCTGTGCCGAATCTCGGCTGTCCTGCATCGCGACGATCCCGCGATTCCACGCCTGAGAACGCTGGAAGAAGCGGGCCGATTGATTTTTGTTCCATTCGGTGGCGGTGATCCCGGTTTCTGGGCAACACGGTTTGCTCCGCTTCGCCTGCCCGAAATTCATATCTATGACCGGGAGACGGCGGCCGATTCAGAGTTGCGATTCTCGGCTGCGTCGATCGTGAGTCGACGAGCGAATGCCCAGGCATTTGTCATGTCGAAACGAAGCATCGAAAGCTATCTCCACCCCGACGCGATCGAGGACGTATTCCGCCTCCGAGTAGCGTGCTCGGACGACAGCAGTATTGTTGATGCTATAGCTGACGCACTTCTCAATCGAACCTGTCCTGACCTTGATCGAGGCCAGCTTTCACGGCGCGGACGCCGCCGATTGAAGCTGCAGATTAAACGGAAACTCAACCACGACGTCGTTTCGAACATGACTCCCGCATTGCTCGATGAGAGCGACCCTCGCGGTGAAGTCCGTTCGTGGTTGAACGCGATCGCTGAAGCGGCTGGTTGCGGCTTCAGTCGCTGATTCTCTTTCTCTTTCTTCTCTCACCATCTGGAGAGCCTATGCTTGTTGAACAATTCGCGGAGTACGTGCGCGCGTGCTTTGCGGGAATCTGGATTGAAACTCTTGAACCCGATGAGGCACTGCGGGAGATTGCCGAGCTATGTCGAGATGAAGACTGGTCGCTGGCGACGTGGGATATCGAACGCGGGCTGAAAGTGGCTGGGAATGTAGCGGATGCTGATTCGACGTTGGCAACTGACGCTGTGGCAACGACTGATCCAGTCGTCGCGATTCAGTCAGCCAGCGCACTCGCCAGTGAGGATGGAGCAGGCGTTCTGGTGCTGCAGAACTTTCATCGGCTGCTCGGATCGCTGGAAGTTATTCAGGCAATGTCTCGGCAGATTGGAGTCGGAAAACAGAACCGGACATTCCTCGTGGTACTCGCTCCGGCGGTAGAGATTCCTATCGAGCTGGAAAAGCAGTTTGTAGTCATCCAGCACGAGCTGCCGGATCGTGAGCAGATGCAGACGATTGCTGAGGAAA
>CAXBME010000011.1:0-233493 GCA_963976765.1 uncultured Planctomycetaceae bacterium | reverse complement strand
AAATCAGCATGTCCGCTCTTCACAACCAACAGCCCCGACTTACCGGATGAGCCGAAAAGGGTGGATGGATGATTGATTTGAGCGGATGCACGGCGCTGGTGACTGGTGGCACGATGGGTGTGGGGCATGCGATTGCAAAGTCGCTTGCTCAGGCCGGGGCGAATGTCGTTCTTCACGGCCTTGTTGATGATCAGTCGGCGCGGCAGTCTGTGGAGGAAGTGAGAGGGTTTGGTGTTGATTGTCGGTTGGTCACTACTGATTTGTCGGCTCCAACGGAAGAGGCGGTCGAAGAGCTTTTTGACGCTTCAACTTCGGCATGTGGAGAAATCGACATTCTAATCAGTAACGCCGGGACGTACCGCGAGCCCGATTTTCTGGAGATTGATTTCCCGACGTTCGAACGCACGATGCGGCTGAATGTGTATTCGCATTTCTTTCTGATTCAGAGATTTGCTCGGCGTTGGGTGGAGCGGGAGATCGACGGCCGAGTTCTGCTGACGGGATCAATCAACGGGCGACTGGCCGAGCAGACGCACGCGGCTTACGACACATCGAAGGGGGCGGTTGAAGCGATGGTGCGGACGCTTTGCGTGTCGCTGGCTCCTCGTGGAATTCGAGTTAATGGATTGGCTCCGGGGCTGGTGCGAACTCCACTTACTGCGCCGGCGCTGGATGGTGCAGGAGTCACAGAGTGGATGAAACTTCATACTCCGAATCAGCAAGTACCTGGTCCTGAAGTTTGCGGACCATTGGCGGCGTTTCTTGTCAGTGACCTGGCAGCTCATATTCACGGTCAGATGGTTCTAGTGGATGGCGGGATGAGTGCCTGGCAGCAGCCCGATCCGCCAGTGGTGTGACTGGTGTGGTTTCAGCCACGTACTGACGTACCCGACGGTGTGGTAATTTCTGGCATGATTCTGTTGAATGCTCGACACCATGTTTGACGCGGATTTGACGAAAGCTGAAAACTCAAACTTTCTTTCTTGCTGGATGGATTGATTCTATGACCGATCGAATGTCGTTTCTTGTCGTTCTATTTCTGTCGCTGAGTTTTGCGTTTCGGGAGTCGGCGGTTGATGCTGCGGATTCCCTCGCAGGTTCAAAGCCCAACATTATTCTGGTCATTACCGACGATCAGGGGTACGGGCCGGTTGGGCGACATGGGCATCCGTGGATTCAGACTCCGAATCTGGACCGTCTTTACGATACGAGTACCAGGTTCACTCGGTTTCTGGTTTCGCCAACCTGTTCGCCTACGCGAGCGGCATTGATGACCGGTCGTCATCCGATGAGGAACGGAGTAACGCATACGATCCTCGAACGGGAGCGACTGACGCTGAACGCGACGACACTTCCGCAGATGTTGAAGACCGCTGGCTACACGAGCGGCATCTTTGGAAAGTGGCACCTTGGTGATGAAGAGGATCGGCAGCCGCACAATCGTGGTTTCGACGAAGCTTTTATTCACGGAGCGGGCGGTATTGGGCAGGCGTACGCCTGCAGTTGTGCTGACGCGCCCGGCAACAAGTATTTTGACCCCGTCATCCGGCATAACGGTTCGTTTGTAAAGACAGAAGGGTTCTGCACGGACATTTTCTTCACGGCGGCGATGGGGTGGATTAAACAGAAGAAAGATGGCGGCAAACCATTTTTTGCCTACATCACGACGAATGCTCCACACGGACCGTTTATCGCTCCGCCAAAGAACCGGAAGAGGTTTACCGATCGGGGTTTCAGTGAGCAGGAAGCCGGTTTCTACGGCATGATTGAGAACATCGACGAGAATGTTGGGCGACTGCTTTCAAATCTTGAGAAGTGGAAGCTGTTTGAGAACACCGTTGTCATTTTTATGTCGGACAATGGAATGACCGGCGGTGGCTCGGGGCGACTCGGCAAATCAATGGGCACGACTGAAGATGGCAAGCAAATGCTGCCTTACAATGCCGGTATGAAAGGTTTGAAGGGTAGCTCAGACGAGGGCGGTGTCCGAGTTCCTTTCTTTGTTCGATGGGACGGGAAAATCACGCCGAATCGCGACGTTGATCTGATTGCGGCTCACCTGGATATTCTTCCGACTCTGGCAGCGTTTGCCGGAGCAGAAATTCCAAAGGAACAGGTCGAAGGTCGAAGTCTGCTTCCGCTGATCGAACAGCAGAAAGTCAAATGGGCGGACCGCTACCTGTTCACTCATAAAGGTCGATGGAAGACCGGAGCGGATCCTGACGACAGTCAGTGGAAGGGGTTTGCTGTGCGAAATCAGCGATACCGCTTCGTCGACAACAACGCTCTCTACGATATGGAAGTCGACCCGGAGCAGACGACAAACATTATCGAGCAACATCCGTTAGTCGTCGAAGAAATGCGAGCGGTTTATGACGCTTGGTGGAAGGGGACAGTTCCGATGATGGACAACGAGTCCGCACCGATGTCTCCGACGCGACCGTTTCATGTGCTGTTTGAAAAGCAGTCGAAATCGGCACTGGGGATCCCTGTCTGGAAACCACCAACTCTGTAACACGAACTGCCGATCGGCCCGGATGAGGGGCTTTGCGCATTAGACCATTTTCATGGTTTCTGTGCAGGAGCTGGCATCCGAAATGGCCATTGTTTCCTTTGTGGCCCTCCTGCAGAACACTGAAAACGAATTCTGAATGTGCTCTAGCGTGAGAAATGACAGGCACCACGAGTGGGCACAAGTTTGAAAGGCCGAAGACATGCGTGGATTGAATCTAATGTTCGTCCTTTTCGTTGCAGTTGTCAGCGTTACGCTGAACGATTCAGAATGTTTCGGAGCCGATCAGAAAACCAACGTTCTGTTTTTGATCTGCGATGACCTGAATTGCGACCTCGGCTGCTACGGGCATCCGCTGGTCAAATCCCCGAATATCGATGCTCTGGCGAAACGCGGCGTTCGCTTTGAACGGGCTTACTGCCAGTATCCATTGTGTGGTCCGAGTCGGGCCTCGTTCATGACGGGGCTTTATCCGGATCAGACGTTGATTCACAGAAACGCGATCCGTCTTCGCGAGAAGTTGCCTGAAGTACAGAGCATGTCACAGATGTTCCGTCGGGCGGGCTACACGGCAGCTCGCGTCGGCAAGATCTACCACTACAACGTGCCTGCTGACATCGGGAACGATGGGCACGACGATCCCGAATCGTGGGACCGAAAGTTCAACCCGATCGGTCGCGACAAGGCAGACGAGTCAAAGGTCTTCAGCCTGCGACCGGGCAGCTACGGCGGAACGCTGAGTTGGCTCGCCGCAGACGGAACGGACGACGAACAGACTGACGCAATCGGGGCGGAGCATGCGATCGAGCTGCTGGGCGAGCATGCGAAAGAAAAGTCGCCGTTCTTCATGGCTGTCGGCCTTTACCGTCCACACACGCCTTACGTGGCTCCGAAAAGCTATTTCGATCGCTACCCACTGGAAAAAATTGTCGTTCCAGCAGTTCCCGAAGGCTATTTCGAGACACTGCCGGACCCCGCTGTAAAGTCATTAACCCGGAAGAAGGAGCAGCTGAATCTCGCCAACGATCTGGCGAAGCAGGCCATGCAGGCATACTACGCATCGATTACGTTCGCCGACGCTCAGGTGGGGCGGATTGTCGCCGCAGTTGATCGATTGGGGCTGGCTGATAATACGGTCATCGTTTTCACGTCAGACCACGGTTACCACATGGGAGAGCACGGCTACTGGCAGAAAACAACGCTCTTCGAGAATGCTGCCCATGTGCCGTTGATTATCGCAGCGCCGAATTCAAAGGCAGCCGGACAGTCAACGGAGTGCCCGGCCGAGATGATCGACTTCTATCCGACACTGGCCGAGCTGTGTGGACTGGATGCACCTGAGAACCTGTCAGGAGTCAGTCTGAAAGCAGCTTTGAATGATCCTTCAGCGCGACCAAGACAGGATGCTCTGACTCAGTACGACACTGGTTACAGTTTACGAGTCGGTCATTATCGCTACACCGAGTGGGGCAGGGATGGATCGCTCGGCGCGGAACTCTACGACCACGAGTCCGATCCCGAAGAGTTGGTGAATCTCGCTGCTCGATCTGAATCGTCAGCGATTATCAAACGTCTTTCGCGGCGACTCCGAGAGCGAATTGCGACAGCGCAAAACAAGCCGGCTGGCCTGGTGCAGGCACAGCCGGCTCCAAAACGGAAGAGACAGTAACGACAAAAGTCAGGTAGCATGCACCGGGCTACTCATCTTTAGTTGTCGCGTCCTGGAGTCCGTGATCGATGTTGAAGGGCGGGGTGTCGCCGCCGTCGCCTTTCAGGTAATGATCCATCCAGCGGTGCAGGCGAAGACTGTAGTCGTAGCGGGCGGCGGCATTGCGATTGCCGTGGCCTTCTCCCGGGTAGAGGACCAGCCGGACTGGAGTCTTGCCGAGAATCTTCAGATTTCGGTACAGCTCCATTGATTGTGAAGGATGGACGCGAGTGTCCTCTTTGCCGTGCAGAATCAGGATGGGCGTGCGAGCCTGCTCGACATAGTAGATCGGGCTGCGTTTGAGGAAGAACTCCCAATCGTCCCAGATTCGTTTTCGGGCATGCACAAGAAACATCTCGTCAGCGATGTCGGTCGTACCTGACTTGGAAATCTGATTGCTGATTCCGACAAACATGACGGCCGCGGCAAAGTGTTCGCTGTGTTTCGTCGCACACCAGGCGGAAGCGAAGCCGCCGTAGGATCCGCCGGTGACACCGACTTTTGCACGATCGACGAGCCCCGACTTTACAAGATGATCGATTCCGTCCAGCAGGTCATTGAATTCTTTGCCGCCGTAGTCGCTTTGATGATCCTTCGCAAAAGCGATGCCTCGCCCCGTGCTGCCCCGATAGTTGGGGTGAAAGACGGCATAGCCTTTTGCCGCGGCTGTCTGGCCAGGGAGGCTGTAATACGAGATCCACCCGTTCGAAACGTGTGATTCGGGACCGCCATGCACGTAGAGTTGCAGCGGGTAGCGTTTCCCTGGTTCCTCGTCGAGCGGTCGCAACAGCACCCCTTCGACGGTTTGGCCATCGCGAGCGGTGTAGGTGACGACTTCCTGTCTGGCAAGCCGTTTGTCTTTGAGCCACGGGTTGAGATCGGTGAGGCGTCGCGCTGAATCGTGTCCAGCATCCTGAGCGAAGACTTCGGGCAAATGGGATGGGCTATGCGCGACCATTGCACATCGGTCTGAGTTGTCGCTGGTCGAGAATGTTTCGAAAACGGCGTCGATCGGCTGCGAGTCAACTTTCAGCATTGCTGAAGCACCGTCGAGTTTGATCGTGCCAAATTCGGACAGGCAACTGTTGTGAGCGAGAAATCGAATCTTCGAATTGCTCGTCCAGTGAAAGTCGATGATGTTCGGCAGGTAGCCGGACGTTGCATCGACAAACCCGTCGGAGCCAACGGTGGCGATCCAGAGTCGCCCTTCGCTCGGATCGTTAATGTCTTCTCCGGAAAGGAACGCGACCTTCTTCCCGTCAGGGCTCCAGGCGACGTGTCCGATCTTACCGGGGTTTTCGAGTTTCTGAATGATCGCTCCGGTTTCCGCATTCAGAACATGAATGCGGCGGTACATGTAGAAGTGATCGATCAGCGGAGTCGGAGCGAGAGCGACGGCGACTGACTTGCCGTCCGGGCTCCAGTGAAGTTCGGAGGCGGAGCCGGCCACATCGAGCAGTCTCGCTTCTTTGTTCGAGTTGAATTCCGCATCTGTGATCCAGATTCGAGTCGGCTTAAGATTCTCTTCGTAACCTTCTGCATTGAAGCCCTTGTCGCGAAGTTTCTTTTCTGCCGGATCGTCCTTTTCTCTGGCGAGGAATGCGATCTGTTTGCCGTCGGCTTTCCAGTCGAAACTGGAGATGGACGAGGAATGCTCGACGAACTTGCGTGCCTCACCGCCGTCGATGGGGATCACGTAGATCGATGTGTTCTTGTCGTCGCCCCGTTTTGCCAGAAACGAGACGCCAGTCCCATCGGGAGTCCACGCGATGCTGCTGATGCTGACCTTTCCGGTGATGAACGGTCGCGACTTGCCGGTTTCCGAGTCAACAACGTGCAGCTCGGTCCAGGCCGAGCCGTTTTCGTCCTTCAATGGGTCGCGTTGCACCTTCACTGTGTAGGCGATCGACTTCCCATTGGGCGAGATAGCCTGCTCAGCGACGCTCTTCATTCGAGCGACATCGAGCGGAGTGATTGTGTCATCAGCGGTGGCCAGGCCCGAGCTGTCCGCCGTCGAAACGCAGATCGTGATGACGAGTAACGCGATGACCGAAAAGTCGCTCACGAACTTTGTTTGGTCGAAAAGACGCCGCATCGAATCCTCCTGTTGACCTGGCCTTTGCCAGTTAGGCCATTTTCATGGTTTCTATGCAGGAGCTGGCGCCCGGAATCGCCATTGTTTCCGTTGTGGCTCTCCTGCAGAACGCTAAAAACGAATTCTTAAAGTGTTCTGGGTTGATTGTTGTCGGGGCATGATGACGGAAGATGAGCTGTCCAGCGACTGATTTGAAGGATGGCGAAATTCCTTTCGCGCGTATTTGCAGTTTGGGGGAAGGTCGGCACCCGGTGGCACACAGTTTTCAGCAGGCAGATAGACATTCAAAGTCTAATGCTGGATTATCCAGACTCGTAAGCGGAGACGTTTCAGAACGCCAGCACAAGTGTCGTAACTCAGTCAGGAGTCTGATGATGAAGTTTTCAGGTGTTGCTCTTCTCGGTACTGTGTTTTGGGCAGTTCACTCGATTGCTTTTGCAGCCGAGCCGGCTGATGAGATCCCTGGAGCGGTGCTTTGCCAGGGGAATTATCAGACTGAAGACGAGGCTGTGCGGCAACTGGAACGTCTGGCCGCGACGTGGACGAC
This sequence comes from uncultured Planctomycetaceae bacterium, assembly GCA_963976765.1. Lineage (GTDB taxonomy): Bacteria > Planctomycetota > Planctomycetia > Planctomycetales > Planctomycetaceae > JABMPE01. The sequence goes on along the minus strand of CAXBME010000011.1, from coordinate 226,631 downwards.
GCAAAAAGACTGGCAGGCTCGCGCGAAACAGATTCGCCAGCAGATTCTGGTCGGAGCGAAACTGGATCCGCTCCCCGAACGAACGCCGCTCAACGCCATTGTAAGGAATCAGCGAAGTTTCAATGGCTACACTGTTGAGTCGGCCGCTTTTGAAGCTCGTCCGGGGTTCTTTGTGTACGGCAATCTTTACCGACCGGCAAAGTCAGTCGGGAAGTCGCCGGGAATTCTTTGCCCCCATGGGCATGCTCGCGGGCGTGACGGTGGCCGGTTAAGAGCGGATCAGCAGCATCGATGTGCGACGCTGGCGCGGATGGGAGCGGTCGTCTTCTCTTATGACATGGTCGGGTTCGGCGATTCCGAATACCTCGGGTGGGATCACAAGCATCCGCAGGCTTTGACTTTGCAAACGTGGAGCAGCATTCGGGCAATCGATTTTCTGCAATCTCTTGACGATGTGGACGGTGGTCAAATTGGCGTTACGGGATGCTCAGGCGGTGGCACGCAGACATTTCTGCTGACGGCGATCGATGATCGTGTGAAGGTGGCTGTGCCGGTCGTCATGGTGTCGGCTCACTTCTTCGGAGGTTGCCACTGCGAAAGCGGTATGCCGATTCACAAGACTGCGAAGCTGGAAACAAACAATGCCGAGATCGCAGCTCTAACGGCTCCGCGTCCGTTGTTGCTGGTTTCGGTAGGTGGAGACTGGACCAAAAATAATCCGAAGGTCGAGTACCCCTACATTCGCAGCGTCTTCAAAACGTTCGGAGCTGAAGACCTGGTCGAGAACAGGCATTTCGCCGACGAAGGACATGGTTATCAGGAGTCGAAACGGCAAGCGATGTACCCGTTCATGGTGAAGCATCTGAGGTTGAACTCGAAGGGCGTGTTTGATCCTGCGACCGGCGTCTTCGATGAGACTGGCAACATGATCGAAGAGGTCGATGCCATGCGGATTTTTGATGACAGCTTCCCTCTGCCGAAGCACGCTTTGAAGCCTGGCTCGATCGTGAAGTTTTGAGTTTGGTGTTCGACCGCGGCGGAAGAGGCTGCGACTTTTTAATCGGCATGAGCAGGCGCGGAGCCTGTTTCTTCAGCCTGCGGATGATCTCGACCTCGAAGGATCGCGCATGAGACTGCTCTTGCTGTTAATCATTTTGCTGGGAAGTGGTGCGTCGTGTATCGCTGACGATTGGCCGACGTGGCAGCATGATCAACGGCGAAGTGGATTCAGTCGGGAGAAGTTGGAAGCTGCGACGCTTGAGTTAGAGTGGGCGTGGCAGTCCAACTTTACTCCACAACCGGCATGGCATGGTCCGGCGAAGTGGGATGCGTATGCTCGAATCCGCGATCTGCCGGCGATGCGAAGTTACGACCAGGTGTTTCAAGTTGTGGTCGTTGGAGAATCGGCGTATTTCGGGTCGTCGGCGGACGATGCGGTGCGGTGTCTGGATCTCGACACGGGCAAGGAACGCTGGAAATTCGTGACCGACGGACCGGTTCGAGTCTCGCCGCTCGTTGATGAAGGGCGAATCTACTTCGGATCGGATGACGGATTTGCCTATTGTTTGAAGGCGTCGGACGGTTCGTTGATCTGGAAGTTTCGTCCTGTCGAATTGGGGCAGAGAATCCTGAACAACGGGCGATTCATTCCGTTGAACCCGTGCCGCACGGGAGTCGTCCGGAACGGCGACAATGTCTGGTTTGCCTGTGGAATGCTGCCGTGGGAACCCTCGTGGTTGTGTTCAGTGAATGCTGTGACTGGGCTTCCAGCAGGTGATGGGACGTTCGTTCGGAAGCTCGATGGTAAGACGCTCGAAGGATCGCCAGCGGTTTCGTCAGGTCTTGTTCTGTTTCCGCAGGGCCGAGTCGCGCCGCAGGTCTTTTCGAAGGCTGATGGAAAAGATCTGGGCGCGTTCAATAAGAGTGGCGGCGGCTCGATCGTCGTTGTGTCCCTGGATTCAAGTATCTTTCACGGTCCGGCAACCGATTCGCGCCGAGGCGGCATTGGACGCAGCGACCCGACCTCGATGGAAATGGTTGCCGGTTATGGCAGCGGCAGCGCGCTGGCTGTCAATGATCGAGTGTCATACATGCTGGCGGACGACGAGTTGGTGGCATCAGACCTGGCGACCCGGAAAGTTCTGTTTCAGGTTCCGTGTGAGCAACGGTTATCACTTGTGGGAGCGGCGAATGTTGTCTTCGCCGGTGGGGAAGATTCAGTGGCCGCGTTCGATGCGGAGACCGGTCAGCAAATCTGGCAACACGAGGTGAACGGTAAGACGTACGGTCTGACAGTAGCCAACGGTCGACTCATCGCGAGCACGGACACGGGAGCGATTTACGCGTTCCGCGCGGGCGGGGTGAGCACTGAAGCCTCCGGTTTGCCGGCAGCCACTGATACCTCGAATGAGGTGTCTCGGACTTCGAGTGACGAGTCGCGTGATCTCAACACGTCTCCGCCGGATGATGCCACTCAGGATGAGCTCCTGCTGGGGCGATGGTTGTTTGAGCGGACGTATGTCCGCGGTAAAGCGGTCGCCAATCTGGCTGGTGGCCGTGCTGCGCGAACCGTCACCGGACCACTGTTTGAGCAAGTTGGGGATCGACAGGCATTGGAACTTGACGGCAGCGGGCAGGGCGTCGTGATCGCCGAGAATTACCGCGACGCGAGAATGCCTCGACGAGAGTTTTCAGTTGAAGCGTGGGTGAGGGTGGACGAGCCGCAGACATGGGGCGGCATCGTCGGAGCAATCCAGGATAATGGCGATTTCGAACGCGGCTGGCTGCTCGGGTATCGGGAGTCGAAGTTCAGTTTCGCGCTGGCCGGAGCGGAAGACAATGGCCGGTTGACTTACCTGATGGCTGATGCCGATTTCAGAGTCCGAAGCTGGTGCCACGTCGCCGCGACCTATGACGGTGCCACGATGGTTCTCTTTGTGAATGGTAAGGCGGTCGCCGAGTCAAAGCAGCAAGCCGGCGACATTCATTATCCGCCGCAGGCCTTCTACGAAATCGGAGCCTACCATGACAAAGATGAGCATCATCGCCTGCGGGGAGCCGTTCACGAAGTCGCCGTTTACGACGATGTTCTCAGTGCTGATGACGTCGCTACACGCTATGAACTGAAAGCCGGCAGTTTTCCTGAGCCGGTCGAAACGATTTCTGTGGCAAGCGGTCCGTGGCTGGAGTTCACAACTCCGGATACAGCAGTCGTTCGGTGGCGAACGGTAGAACCGACTCCCACTTCGTTAGAGCTGGTTCTGAAAAGCGGTCGCGATTCCAAAGTCGTCAGTCATGAGGATCCCGTACCGAAACAGGAACACGAAGTCATACTGCGTGACCTGAAGCGAAATCGGATTTACTCGTACGTCATTCATTCGGTCGTCGGCGGCCAGCGAGAGCAGACTCGCGAGTTTGAGTGCGACACATTTTTCAACTACATGGTGCCGAGCGCCGTCGGGGGCTTGAAGAGTGAGGATTCTGGCGATGCCATTGAGGCAACGGTCGAGCGGATTCTGGGACGTTCCGAAATTGATCGAGGACTCGCGATTGTCGTCGGCCTGACCGATGGGCAGCTCGTCAGGGAGTTGGCGCGAAGATCCCGGTTGCGAGTCGTCGCCGTCGATGACGACCAGGAACGCGTCGCGCGAGTGCGAAAAGCTCTGTCCGACATTTACGGCGTCCGGGTTTCGGTGCATCTGGTCGATGATCTCAACGAGTTGCCGTTGACTGGCCACTGCGCGAATCTCCTGACCAGCGAGCGGCCATTCGAAAACGGTCTGCCGGCAAAGACGGACGAAGTGTTGCGAATGATTCGGCCCGATGGCGGTGTGGCGGTGTTTGGGCAGGCGGATCGCGAAAATCGGGAAAGGCTCACTGAGGCTTTGCTGAAAGTTGCGGATGCAGGCAACGATTCAGCCAATGCGACAGTTACCGACGATCTGGACGGTGTCTGGCTGACATTTCGCAGCCGTCCCTGGCAGGGTACTGGCGAATGGAGTCACCTTTACGGAAGCACGGACAACTCGGCCTTCGGCGGTGAGTCGCTCGCCGGAGCCCGGTCGCGACAAGACTTGAAAGTTCAGTGGGTTGGTCGACCGGGGCCTCGATACCAGGCGGATCGAAGCGGACGGAAGCCGTCGCCGCTGGCCGTGCGGGGCCGGATGTTTCTGCAGGGACTGGAGCGGATTATTGCTTTGGATTCTTACAACGGATCGGTGTTATGGTCGCTGGAGATTCCAGGGTTTCTCAGGTTCAATGTGCCGAGAGATTCTGGAAACTGGTGCGCCGATCGTAACGATGTCTATGCGGTCGTTCGGGACGAAGTCTGGCAGATTGATGCGGCGACAGGGAACGTCGTGAAAGTTCATCAGGTCTCGCCAATCGGGCGGGATGGTTGGGAGACTGATTGGGGCTTTGTCGCTCGTTCAGGCGACAAGTTGATCGGCAGTTCGGTGAAGGCAGGAACGTCCTGGACGGAATACTGGGGGAAGGAAGGATGGCACGATGCTCGAACCGGTCCGTCGACATTTCAGGTTGGCAGCGATCGATTGTTTGCTCGCCATCTTGAAGACGGCTCAGAAGCGTGGAACTGGACGAATGGATTGATCCTGAATTCGTCGATCACGATCGCGGATGGGCGAGTCTTCTTTGTCGAGAGTCGGCATCCCGATGTGATGTCTTCTGACGAGCGGCGGCTTGGGTCACCCGAATTCTGGCAGCAGCAATTTCTGGTTTCGCTGGATGCCACAACCGGTTCGAAACTCTGGGAACGACCAATCGACACGATTGACGGGACCGTGACCTTCTACATGGCTCACGCAAAAGATCGGCTTGTCGTCGTGTCGTCATCTGAGAAGGCATTTCACATTTCAACATACAATGACGACGGCGGAGTGGAAATCTGGCAGCAGAAGGTCGGCTGGAAGGAAGGAAAAGGCGATCACGGAAAGGCGATGTCACGTCCTGCGATTGTCGGAGATCGTTTGTTCGTGCGGCCTCAGGTGTTGTCTCTGACTGATGGCAAAACGCTGCCGTTCACGATGCCGAGTGGCCACGGCTGTGGGACGTACGCCTGCACGACCAACGCATTGTTCCTTCGGTCTGAAAGCGTAACGGTCTGGGATACCGAATCCGGGAAGTCGACCGCGTGGCCTCGGCTGCGTCCCGACTGCTGGCTGAGCACGATTCCGGCAGGCGGCATGCTGCTGGCGCCCGAAGGCGGAGGCGGATGCAGTTGCGGATCATGGATGGAAACCTCAATCGGCTTCATGCCGACTGTACGCCGTTGATCCACCAGCCGAGAGATAAGATTTCACTTTTCCTCAGCGTTCTCAGCAGCACTCCGAAAGCCTGCGGTGGTCAGTCGAGTTGCTGGAGAACTGCCTTGAATTACTCCCATGAAAGGCGTCCTGATTCGAGCCACGCGTCGGAAACTTCTTGACGGCTGACGGAGTTCTGAGTCGGCTCGGAATCCTGAATAATCGACGGACGGGACGGTGGCATCGGCAATGGAAGCGACCTAGAATCCTACCCTCTCGGAGTGAACTTTCTCCGAGCCAAACCACGCCGGAGTGGTGGAATCGGCAGACACGCGGGATTCAAAATCCCGTGCCTGTAATGGGCGTGTGGGTTCAAGTCCCACCTCCGGTACTTGCTGCAAAAGGACTTACGTCAAATCGACGTGAGTCCTTTTTTGTTTATTTAGCGAACAGACTGTTCGGTCATTGTCCTGCACGAGGCAGTCGTCAGATTCAAGCATGCTTCGGGCTGGAGCATGGCCGACGCTGCCTGTGGCGCGTTCTGCGCCGGGGCGATTTCGATGACTACTCGGTGAACGCGGCGGCAGTATTGATTAAGGGAGCGGATGTCAATGTCGAGACTGGCTGCGAGGGTTTTCGATGTCGACCATGGTTGTGACCGGGAAGCAGCTCGATGCCGATCGCCAGAACGCTGCCCAGTAAGAGGACGAAACTGAGTTTTACTCGGTCGTGCTGATGGTTGAGGACTTCCGGGATGAGGTCGGTCAGCGCGATGCAAAGAAACGCTCCAGCGGAAAAAGCAAGGGCGCAGCCGACAAGGTGAGTGCTGGATTCAAGTGTCGATGTACCGAACCAGAAAATAAGTGCTCCAGCCGGGCAGGCGAGTGCGAAGCCTCCGTTGATAACGGCCAGACTTCGAGGTGCCCAGCCGCCGGCGTTCATAACTGAAGTAATCGACATGGCGTCGAGCGGCTTGTGCAGTGCGACGGCTAGAAATGTTCCCAGACCAAACAGTGACAGGCTGGCAGCAGTACTGCCTCCGGCTTCCGATACAACGCTTGCGCCGAGGGCGACTCCGTCGAACAGTGTGTGCAGTGCCAGCCCCAGGAACAGTCCCACCCAGCTTAAACGATGTCTCGTCGGCTTGACCTGAGTCGGAACTGACAATTCAATCAGTGTGTCATGATCGTGCGAGTGATCGTGGTCATGCGAGCAATTGTCAGGAGACGCGATGGTTGGGGCGACTGGAATGTGACCACAGTCCGCGTGTGTCGAGGCAGCTTCGCCGTGATGGTGAACGTGCCCGAAACGCAGCAGGAACAACATGCACAGTACGCCAACCAGGAGCGATCCAGACAGCCAGGCCGGGTTGTTCAGCTGAGCGATCGCCTGCGGGAGAAGGTGCAGGCACGCGACGCCGATCATCATGCCTCCGACCAGGCTCATGAGTAGCTGCATACGAAGGTGGGACAGCCGAAACATCGACGGCAGCCATCCGCCAGCCAGTGACGCCAGCACGATCAGGCAGCAGTAAAAAGTAAGTAAGACAGGAGGCGTCATCGCTGCGAGGCTCCGCAGAAAAAGATGTCATTGGCGAGTGGGTGGCATGTCTTAGTGGTCGACCGGTGTCAAACGCTGACAGCCTGATGCATTATCAAAACAGCTGCTAAATGCCAGCTGTGTCTTATTTGCAAAAGACTAGCATTTACGAAGTTTCCGCACGAGCAGCAGTGATGGGGTATCGGCGAAGATTGCCGAAACTCCTAGGAAATCGTGGCCTCAGTTCTCGGTGAGACGCTTATTTATCAGGGCTGGTATTTGCAATTGAAAGTCAAATGCAACTAAAGTCTGCCCTGGCTCGACCGAACTGCTTTCCTCTCAGACTTTGAACGAACCATGACGCGATCCGATAAGAACCTTCCCATGCCTGAGGTCAAGGCGATGATTCGCGGGGCGGGATTGAGGAGTACGGCGGCTCGAATTGCCGTGATTCAACAACTGGCTTCCACGCTGGTTCCGCAGAGTCATTCCGAAGTGGCAGAGGCTCTGGACGATTTTGGATTTGACCAGTCGACAATTTATCGATGTCTGACGGAACTTTCAGATGCAGGTCTGCTGGCTCGTCTGGAGCTTGGTGATTCCATCCGCCGTTTCGAATTGCTTCAGTCAGGTCAGTCGACAGGTTTCTCTGAGCATCCACATTTCATGTGTGTGGATTGCGGGGCGATTTCGTGCCTGGACGAGTTCACGGTCCGGCTGAGCGCGAAGAAGCGCGGCGCGGAAACGCCGGGTGAAGTTGTCGAGGTGCTGCTCAAGGGGCATTGCTCAAAGTGCTCGGTGTCTGACGACGCAGGCTGAGCGTGTGATGTGTATCTCAGGTTTAGACCATCTTCATGGTTTCTATGCAGGAGTTGGCACCTGGAGTAGCCATTGTTTCTGTTGTGGCCGCTCCTGCGGAACGCTGAAAACGAACTCCAAAGTGCTTCAGGGTTTGCTGTTCGGCGGCTGGCTCGACAGCAGTTGCAGGGCTTCCAGAGTTCGCTGTTTCTGAGTCTCGTTGATGATCAGGTAACGATGCTTGCCTGCGGAGTCTTTGTTGAAAGTTGTCAGGCCGTTATCAGAGACAACGACGGTTCCGGATTCTGAGAGGGCGAAGTAGGAATGTCCGGGGCGGACTCCATAGAGAACGCTTGTGAGATCCCAGGTTGGCCGATCATGAGGCGGCGGGTTGTAGAGCACGTAGGCTTCCGCGAGCGGATGATGCTTCACGTATCGAAAGTCACGTTGAATACTTTGATGCGGGTAGGCGAGTGAGATTCCAATTTCGAAACCGCTCCAGACGATCTCTGTTGGCCAGTCGGCGGCGATGCTCTTCGCAGCCGGAATGTCCTTGACGATGTTGTACTCTTTGTGATCATAAAGCTGGCCGCCTTTACCGGGAATCTGAGTGAACGCTCCGGCCATAACCGAAAGCAAGCGAACCTTCTGTTTCACCAGATCGGTGCCGTTGAGCGAACTATGGGAGTCTGGTGGTGACTTCAGCAACGCCGCGAGATTGGTTGAGAAACCAACCTGCGCGATGACCACAGAGCCATCCTTCTGGCTGGCCAGAGCCTTGCGCAAAACAGCCACGGCGTCGGGAGCATCGTTACCGGATAGCAGATCGTGCGGATAGCGAAGAGTGTCGCCATCTTTCTGGACTGCCAGACCGTTGAACTTACCGGCTGCCGGAGTCACTCCACTGCGGCAGACTCCGATAGGGATATTGCCTCGACGATAGAACGTGTTGACGGCATCGGTGAATGCCGCCGCGTGTTCGTGATCTTTGGTTATCGTGACGGCGAGCAGTTCACATTCCGCTCGTGACTGCAGAGCGTGGATCATGCCCAGTGCCAGAACGTCGTCGACGTCGTTACCGATGTCTGTGTCGAAGATGAAGGGAGTCCTGTCGGCAGGCTCACCTGCCAGCATGAAAGTTGACGGCAAGGCCACAATGAATACTGCAAACAGGCTGCGGAAAGTCACGGTATGACTCCAGTTTCGGACGGCGTCGGGGGAAAGGGCAGACAGCTGAAAACTATCCGGATTTTCTGACAACGGCCAACCAGTCTTTGTCAGCATCTGCCGGCGGCTCGCCAAGGGGGACTGATGTTCCACCAGTGGCGGTTTTCACCGATCCGGTTGCGAGTGCGCCACCGGATCGAGGATTGAACCATTCGACAGTGAATTCGCCCTTCACGTTGGTTAGATTGACCGAGTGGCTTCCACCATGTGGCAGGTACACAAGATAAATTTCGCCGGGTTTGGCGAGGCAGTATCTTGAGTTATTGTGATTAGAGTTGCCGACCAGTTCGTCGGCAGGGGCCATCTTGTGGATCGGAATACTGTTGTCGCGAAAAAACTCAAGAGCGATGCGACAGTAGTCCCAGCTCTGATCTCGACTCCGCCAGTCTTCGCAGACTAGATCGTTCTCTGCAAACTGATAGCCGAAGTAGTATTCGACTCCCGCTCCGCCGCCCATCAGCGTGCCCCAGAGCGTTTGCTGGCGAACTTCGTTCGGCGTGTAGATGAATTTGCCCGTTCGATCTTTGCCATCAAATCCTTTGTAGCCGATGTCTGGACATTGACCGTGCGCGGCGCTGCCGGACTCGTCAAAAGCAACGATCCAGGGCTTGCCGGATTGTGCAGACTCGCGGACCCATTTCACGGTCTGGACGTGAGTATCTTTGATGTTGCTGTTCTGAAGGGAGCAGCCGGTGAGCACGGAGTCCTTGCCAAGGAGCGGTCGATAGACCTTGTCCTGCTGGTCGGGGAAAGTGTGCACGACAATGTTGTGATCGTACGGGTCGAGCTGAGCGATGTAGTTGGCCATGGCTCGTTGTTGATTTGTTGACTGAGTGTTTTCTTCACCCAGGTTCCAGTTGAGAGCCAGGTTGTGACTGAATCGAGCAATCAGTTCGCGACAGTAGAGTTTGCGTTCAACCCCCAGGTCGCCGCCGTCGAGCGATTCCGGAATCCGTCTGCCACTGTTTTTTCCCGCCTTGTTGTCGTCGTTTTCGGTCTCCTGCAATTTGAAATGCAGGTACATACCGAGCGAGGTTCCGTGATCAAAGACAACGCCCCACTGGTCGAGTTTCGAACTGTCATAGTGAAGTTTGTCGTCACGTGACACGAATGGCCAGACGTTGTCGCCGTCGCCGCCAGCGTTGTAGGTGAGGAAGGAAAATGCGTTGCAGCCTTTGCCAGCCAGATAATTGATTGCGCCAATCAGACCTTTGCCTTTGCCGTTCTTCCACGTGGGGTTGCCAGCGTTCCAGTCTTTGACATGCGGAGCCCATGTCTTCAGAGGGACCTTCGCGGGTTTGCCTGCTATCGTATTGTCGAAGTCTGCATAACCAAGGAGCGTTTCGGGCGCGTCGGCACCAGCTTTCAGGAAGTAGCCCTTCGAACCCGCGAACTGAAGATAGCGATTGCCCACGTAGGTCAGTCGACCATGTGCTCGGAAGTCGCGACCGGATTTGTCCGTTGGAGCAACTCTGAAAGAGCCCTGCTGGCCATCAAACGGCGACAGCTTTTGCGAATCGACTGCTGCATCGAGAGCGGCATGTCGTCCCTGTGCGAAACGCACCGTGTAGTTCCACTGCCCGGCCTTGTCTGGAGACAAGTGAGCCTTCCACTTCGTACCTGACTCGGACGAATTGTTACCACTGTTCCCGTCAGCTGCGAAGTAACCTGGCACAACGTATGACGGTTTACCGGACTCGTGGCTGAATTCAACGTCCATGCGGTAGTCAGTGAACGGGTTGGGCTGGTTGTCTTTCTCATGAGCAAACGGGCCGTCGAGTGTCAGTGTCACCTTATGCCATTGTTTGAGTTCGCCGGAAACAGTGACTTCGCCGTTGCCATGATCCTGACGCGGCAGTACGAGGGGCACGGCCGTTGTGCGTGGATCAGCGATCGGTTTCAATGGCGCTGTTTCAGCTGGCAGCGCTTTCACAAAGGGGAACGGCTCAGGCTGTCTACCGGTGTGGACTTTGCTGGCTGGACCAACTCCATTGGGGCGAGCGAAGTTTCGGTCGGTCGTCATCAGCCATTTGTCAAATTCAAAGCCGTCTTCACGCATCGAGAATGAGATGACATGCTCGCCGGCCTTTTCAATGTCGAGGAAAATGCCTAGCGGGACACCGCAATGCTCTTCCAGCGTTCGCTGACGATTGTCCCAGTGCCAGGAGTGCTTGCCTGGGCACCATTGAAGCCGCTGGCCGCTGGCAGGCCATTCGCCGTCGAGCCCGACATGCAGGCCGTTGTCTTCCGAGCCTGACGAGTAGGCTCGTACCCAGACGTAGTATTTTCCTGGTGTTTTGAAATGGACCTTGTAGCTCAGCACGGCGATTTTGCCGGGTTCGTTCGAAAAGTTCTGACCTGGGATCAGTTTGTCGGCATGAGTTCGTCGGGTGTCTGGCAGCGACTCCAGATAGGCCCCGCCGCTGGCTCCGCCGACGTGAGGCGGGTCGCCGTCCGGATTGATTTTCGGTTGGGCTTTGGAGGTGGTCTGATACCACTGTCGCACGTCCGATTTTTCCTGTCGGAAAAAGTGTTCGGCTTCAACAGCGACCATTCCGCCTTCTTCAGCGAAGACAAGGTCAGCAGACACGATCGGCTGGTGCAGCGCCGCATCCGATTCGTCAGCCTTTGCGATGTCGGAAATGGAACACTGAAGGTTCAACGAGGCAATCAACAGCAGGCAGGTTCGAAACACGTTTGGTTCCCGAGTAGTTATGAAAATTGTGCGGAAGGGGAGACTTCAGTGCGACGAAGATTTTATTTTGTTGGGCGACGGCGTGAGTTCTTAGTGGTGACTGCCGCTGGCTGACTGGCGAGAATTGCGGTCAGCTTCCTGGCGACGTCTGGCAATTCACTGACCAGGTTCTTCATTTCGTGAGGGTCGGTGTGGTAGTCGTAGAGTTCGTACTGGGGCTCTGCGTTGCCGTTCAGCAGTTTCCATTCAACGAGCCGGAAGCGGCTGGTTCGGATCGCTCGACCGAGTCGGTTGCCCCTGGGGAAGCAGTGATAATCGTATTCGCCGATGTCTGAATTGTCGCCTCTAAGAATCGGTACGAAGCTGTCACCATCGATAGGTTGTGGCCCTTGCGGAGCAGGGAGCCCGGCAAGCTCGACGATCGTCGGGAACAGGTCGACGGTTTCGATCAGAGCACTGGAACTCAAACCAGGCTTTGTGATTTGTGGGGCAACGACGACGATGGGAATTCGGTTGGCCTGTTCGTAGTTGGTGTGCTTGGTCCAGGTTCCATGATCTCCCAGGTGGTAACCGTGGTCCCCCCACAGCACGATGATGGTGTTTTTGTCGAGACCCAGGCTGTCGACTTCAGCCAGCACGCGCCCGACCTGAGAATCCATATAGCTCATCGAAGCGTAATAACCGTGAATCAACGTTCGCTGCAGCTCTTCACTGAGCGGCGGATTCTGGGGGACCGGCTTGTACTGATTCAACTCGCCGATCGTCTTGCCCGCGTAGGCTGGAGCTCCGACGGGCGGCAGTGTGTACTCGGCCATCGGAAGTTGTGAGCGGTCGTAGAGATCCCAGTACTTCCGCGGAGCGCAGAACGGTAAATGCGGTTTGGTGAAGCCGAGCGCGAGGAAGAACGGTTCGTCCGATTTTTTATACTCATTCAGCCGTTTGATACCTTCGGCAGCGATGCGACCGTCGGCGTAGGCATCGTCGTCGACATCAGCGATCTCCCAGGCGGCTCCCATGGGAAGCCCTTCTTTGGATTTGTTGCTGAAGAGCGCCTCTTCGCGAGTCAGCTTACCACCGGTACTTTCAGGAAGCACATAGTCGATGACTTTGTCCGGCTGAAACGGGACGCTCCACGAATGGACGTCGTTGATGTTTCCGTGCCCGATGTGAAACACCTTGCCGATACCTGCTGAGTGATACCCATGCTGCTTGAAATATTGTGGCATGGTCACGGCATCGGGGACGGCAGTCCGAAAATGTTGCCCGAGGCTGTAAACACCGATCGATGTTGACCGGGAACCAAGCAGCAGATTATTTCGCGACGGCGCACAGACTGCCTGGTTGCAATAGGCCATGTCGAATCGCATTCCGCGAGCAGCCAGTTGATCAAGGTTCGGCGAATGCACCCAGTCGTCGCCGTAGGCGCCGAATGATGGCTTGAGATCATCAACCAGGATCAACAGCACGTTTGGTCGGCTGTCGGCAGCACTCGTCAATTCGAATGACTGCCCGGCAAACCAGACGACACATGCCAGGATCGTGAGTCGTGTTTTCATCGAGCCGTCCTTCGGGGAAAGTAGTCGAGCCGCGGGAATCGATGACGGCTCGGTCGGCGCGAAGAATAACTGGCCGCTGTCCGGAACGGAAAGCAAGCAGGTTCGATCCGTGCTGGTAATTCAGCGTGAAAATTCAGTTCCGAGACCGCTTCGAAAGCCGGGACTGCGCGGGGCTGGTTTCAGGCCGCCGAAAGATTGCTCCATATCAGGTCAGTGATGATCCTGGATAAATCATTTGCGGGTTACTGTTTGACGGGTTGGCATCGGGGCGATTCCGCATCGGGATGATGCGAAGCGGAATTGCGGATTGTTCGCAGGGGTTCCGATGCGGCAACAGCATGCGCGGTCGCGCAGCAACAAAGCTGACGACAGCACGGATGGGATAGTCAGGAGACACCTGATGTCAGCCGACTCTTGCGTCGCGGAGCGGATTCAGGTCTTGCGAACGGCTGGCAGGGCGTCTCACAGTTTGGGGGTCTAACTCTGAAAGAGAGGATCAATGATGCAGATGCTCAGAACGATGGCCTTTGCGTTGACTCTGCTGGTAACGGGATTTCAGGTGGTCGGTGCGGACGATGCCGTGTGGCGGAGTTCTCAGCCGCTCCGAATTCGATCAATCAACCGCTCTGTTCAAACTGGATCGACGGCTCAGACGGTCTGGGGCAGAATTGAATATCCGTTGCTTGTTCAGCGGCTACAGGTGCAGATTGACCAGGCTCGCGCAGACGTCGAGTTCTGGGAACTTCGAACGAAGAGCTACGAGCGACTGCGATTTACAGACGCCGCCCGGACGGCGATCAAGCATGCCGAAAACTCGTTGCTGGCATCGCGTCGCGACGAAGCAGAAGCCGCACGGAAGCTGGCACTCGTTCGCCGGTACCGAATGGCTTTGGGCGAACTGCGGACGCAAATGCTGACTCGGGGACGCGTGAATTCACCACTTGAACTCGACCGATGAATCGTTGCACGTCGTCGTTATGATCGCTGCGGATGGCCAGGATCGTCGTCAAAAACCGGGATGTCACTGTTGCGAAGTTCCCCGATTCGGACCTTTCCGACGCCTGTAGGCTGTGCCTCCGAATCGTTGACAACTGAAACAGCTTTGTTGGTGAAAAGCTGGTCCGAGTAATCATCGCTGAGAGTCGGTGCTTGCAGCCGAGGGATCGTAACCTTTCCGGCTGCTGAAGAAGGCTTCAGAAATCGAAGTAGACGAATCGGCCTCTCTGTCGGCTCTGGTTTTGATATTTGTGGCCTTCCATCCTTCTGGCCGCTCATGGGCAACAGGTTGAGTAGTTGATTCAGGTCCAGACCAGGCGGGCTGGTTGCGCCGCCTGGACTTCCGATGGCGGGAAGCCCGAACCCTGGGGCTGCTGGCTGGCTGGCAGCTTGAGTGTTTGGGACTCGCAGGGCATTCTTCAAACGCATCGTCAGTGGAAGCTTTGTGTTCTGAGTGACCGTGCTGTTGGCAGCCGCCTGGCCAGCAATCGCGGGGCGCACGATGAATTCTCTGGAGTCGGCACTTCGGGACGATGTTGGCGCCGACTGGTCAACGGGTTCGTCATAGAAGTCACTGAATGGTGGCTGGTCGATGTTGGCTGTGGGGCTTCCTGATTCGATGAGAGGGGAAATTTCTGATGGCAGCATGTCCGGCGAAACATCCGGCGCAGCTGAGTGAACGCGAGTGGTCAACGGATTATTCAGATTCCGTGGGCCGCCGGATTTCCAGACATCGTCGTTGGTGCATGGCCAGCAAACTCCGGGGGCGCGACGGTTGCAGTCCAGCTCTTCGTTGATGAAGTCCGACGCGATATCCTCACGCAGCGTTCTTGGAGCGGAAGGTGCGATTATCTGAGGAGTGATGAAGACCAGAAGCTCACTTTCGCGGAAGGTGTCCTGTTGGAATCGGAAAAGCTTGCCGATGTATTTTCGATCTTTCAGATACGGAATGCCGGATCGATTTTGAATCTTCGTTCTCTGCCGAAGTCCGCCCAGAACAAACGTCTCGCCGTTGTGAACCCGGACAGTTGTTTTCGCCTCGCGGCGATCAATGATGGGCTGTTCGTCATTTTCGGTGAAGCCGGCCAGGACGCTGAACTTCGGGTTGATCGCCAGGGAAATTGTGTCATCGCGAGCAATGTGCGGAGTGACTTCCAGGGTGACGCCAGCTTCTCGAAATGCGGTCGTACCGATCGAACCGCCTTCGAGACCTTCTGTCAGCTGCTGGTAGGGGATCTCGGTGACGATTTCGATTTTCGCGGATTCGTGATTGGCCGCGACGACATTTGGATCGGCCAGCAGCTTTGAGTCTGACGACGTGTTGAGTGCGTTGATGATCGCGCTCACTTCGACGTTGGAACCCAGCGTCGCCAGCGTCAAGGCTCCGTTGGGAACTCCCATTGCGGGAGCGACTGCGGTCAGCGAGCTGAGACCGATCTGGTCGGCTGGGGTTCCGTCGGTTCGAACTGAACGGCCGAAGAATCGAGCGTTCCAGTTGACTCCGATCCGCTCGACATCTTCCAGCCCGCAGTCGTAAATCATGGCCCAGATCCGAACCTGAGGACGGGGGCGGTCGAGCGCCAGAATGGCTTCCTCAATGACATCGATCTGCCCCTTCACATCGGCCACGACGACCTGGTCTTCTTTTTCGAGAACGGCTGTGCGTCCGTTGCGACTGAGCAGGCTTTCGATGGCCGGAAGTAGTGTCTGGACCGTGACGTACTGAGGACGAAATACGCGGACGTCCAGTTCGACAGTTGAATCGTCGATGGTATCCTCACCGGCTTTTGAAGCAGGCGCCGGATTCTGTGGGCGAGCGGTCGACGTGGGCGAAGGATTCGAGAACGGATCGGGCTGGCGTTCACGTGGTTGTGGGAACGAGATGTCTGGAGTCGGTACTGACGGCGTGCTGATCAACGGTGTTGAGCCGCCGGTTGATGACGTTCCTGCTGGCCTGGTCGGAAAACTGGATTTCGCTTTCGCATCCAGTTCCTCGATCTGCTTTCGAATCATTGCCGTCCGGTCCGGATAGTCCAGCACCATGATGCTCTTTGCCGATCGGATAGAAAGTGCTTTGCCCTCTGGTGAAAGCAACAGCTCAACGACACTGAGAAGTTCATCGGGGTCAACATGTTCCAGGGGGATCATCTGCGACTTGAAGAGCGGCTTCAGCGCGCCTAGCTGGTCGAGCGGCAGGACCACGATGCTGTTTCCCAGCACGCGGTAGCCGTAGCCGCGACTCAGGAGAAGTGAGTCAAGAATCTCGCGGAGCGATGTGGAAGAGAACGTGGCGTTGACGTTTCCTTCGACGTTGTCCGCGACAACCATGTCGATGTGCCACTGCTCACGCAGAGCGAAAAGAGCTTCCGTCAGCGTGGCATCCCGCAACGTCAGACTGCCGGGAGTTTCCAGCATGGCGGTCAGGTTCTGGCCTGGCAGCGAGTCGGAAACCTTGTCAGATTCCTGGGAAGTCGCCAGTTCGGGCAAAGCAATGATTCCACTCAGCGCGACGAGAACGGTCAGGATTTTTAATGGCGACGGACATCGATTTGCTGGTTCGCATTTTTCGTCGATGCAGGTTCTCATTGCCCCCTCCATGCGGGTTAGAGCCAACCCGCTCCTCACGTTTCGACAGCAGATTTCAGCAGCAGATTGAACAGCACCAGATCGATGTCGAGCGAAACGTTGTTAGAGCCTCCGTCTGCCCGACGGATGCTCATTGACGCCGAATGGACGAGTCGATCTGTTGCGTGAAGCTCGCCAAGAAGCTCTTGAATTCGGTCGAGCGCCCCCTCGACCGACAAAGCCAGATGACGGGTTTCCAGGAAGTAGGGAGTCTCTCCCTCAGCGTTATGAGGCGGTTGATCGAGCAACGGATCGTCGTTCTCGGCCAGCCATCCGCGAT
Source organism: uncultured Planctomycetaceae bacterium (assembly GCA_963976765.1). Taxonomy (GTDB): domain Bacteria; phylum Planctomycetota; class Planctomycetia; order Planctomycetales; family Planctomycetaceae; genus JABMPE01. The sequence goes on along the minus strand of CAXBME010000011.1, from coordinate 209,654 downwards.
AACTTGGTTCACTCAGACGAACTCTCCGCATCGTGCAGTCTGACTTACGAATCAAGTCGACCAGTTCTGTTCTGAACGCTTCGACCTGTGGACCGATGAAGGCGCGAGCTTCGAGCTGTTTAAGAAGTTCTCCCTGTTCTTCGATGCGATGTTGCCACGACTCAAACCGAGTGATCTCTGTGCGGCTTTTGTCGAGTTCAACACATATTTCGTCGAGACGTGCTTTCTCAAGGTTGTATGAATCGATCGCTGGCAGAAGGAATAACAGACCTGTCACAAGCGTAGCGGTCGTGACGATCCATCCGCGACGCGGGTGAGTGATAAGCCTCTCAATGGGCGGGTTATTCATGGCGGTGTCGTCCTCCGGGGAGGGATATCCCCGTGGTTCTGTTTTCACTAACGATGGATCTGCTGTCTGGTCGTTGCAGGTTTCCGTCAAATGGTTCAGCGAATGGGATTACGATTTCGTTCGGCTGTTGTTTTGTCGCCGGGGTTGGAAAGTGTTGAGTCATCCGGCAACCACACGATACGGACATCGGAACCGATCCCTTCGTCAAAACGAGAGGCCACCTGAACTGGGTGGATCGACGCGCTCAGGGCGAACTGGGTGGCCGGGCCACTTTCCAGATGATTCTGCTGGGTACTCTCCAGAGCAACTCGCCAAAGGTCGGGGACTTTTCGCAGATACTCGACCAGCTCAAACAGTCCATCTTCGGAATGGCTTGTTCCACCGATCGTGACGTTTCCGGCCCGGTCCACCTGGATGGATTCCAGCCAGACACCTCGCGGGAGGCTTTGACCGACGCGTTGAATCAGTTGGTCCCAGGGACGCATTTCCAGGCTGTCGGCGATGCGTTGTAGATGGGCGACTCGAGATCGGGCGATGACTGCCTCCTGGTGCAGCCGATTCACGCGTTCAACGTCTTCTTCAAGGCTGGTCAGTTGAGATTCAAAGATCTTCGTTTCGATGGCTTCAAAAAGCGTGACCGACCACACAAGGATTGAAGCAGCGATTGTTGCCAGGATTGGCCAGCCCATCCGAAGTAGCGGTTTGAGAATCGGGCGGCGTCGAGATTCACGCAGCGGGTCCAGCAGGTTTGGATACTCGTTGGCAATCGAGCCTGCCGTTTGTTCCAGCAGAATCCCCAGGTCAGCGGTCAGACTGGAATCGTTGGCGGCTTCGTCGGTGAGATCCCATCCCGTGGGGACGTTACCTGGTGTCAGCAGTCGTAGCGTGATCTCGCCCGCTTCTTCAAGTTTCTCAAGTTGTTCCCGGACGTTGCCGACGTCTTCGGTTTTCCCGCAAAGACAGACGCGACTGATTGGAGATTTTCCTCTCAGTAACCGGTCGATATAGCGCTGCAGACGTTTCGTGTGCCGGGCAATGATGACTCCAACGCTGTCCTTGGCATTGCTTCCGGAAGGCCGATAGTCGAGCAGCAGCTGTCCGTTATAAGAAATCCCAACATCGACGCCGCTGTCGGCAACGTCGATCACGATAACAGGGGCGTCTGCATCGTCGCCTGTGGCCTGCACAACCCGGCTGAGAGCCGCCAGTGAATGTTCGATGCGGACAACTTTCAGACGAGCGGCTTCAAATGCGTCGTCGAGCGCTTCCATGATCGCGCGATTGGCCACGGTGACCCAGACGTGTCTCCGACGAGCGTCGATCGCGGCCTCGCTGACGGCGGTCAGCTTGTCGCCAACACCCAGTGACAGATAGCCGCTGCTTCTTTCGATCAGTTCATGTAGCTCCTGCCGGACGTGATCATTCTCACCAGAGATGACGCGAGTGACGCAAAGGTCGCTGCTTAATGCAATGTGAATCGGGACGCCCTGAAGTTTTTCAGTGCCCGCAAGATCAATCAGCGCACTGGTCAACTCTTTCTGCCCCTGCTCGCTGTGCAGGTCCGCCGCTTCCTTACGCCAGATCAGGTGTCGGTCTCGCACCCGGCTGATATCGCCGCTCAGAGACTTTTCGAGGATCAGCAGTGTGAGGTCGTTGCTCGTCAACCCGATAGCGACTTTTCGCTCGAACTGCTTGTTATTGGATGTTCCCATGCCCGTACTCAGTCTTCTGTTAGCACCCGACGGCCTGCCCGATACGAATTAAATTTGGAGGAGTCTGTCGCCGGATGTCGTTGGTAATTTGTTTTCGAATTCAGCCACCCTGTTTGACGTTAACCTGAACCGTTCTGGAGAAACTTCCGGCTTCACCAACCCCGATAACCTGAACCGTACCACTGGGGCCGTCCACGGCGAGTGCTGTGTAATATTCACCGCTGTTGGCGGGGAATTCGGTTCTTCTGATTGTTCCCCGCCACGAAATGTCCGTTTCGAGTGTGGAGAGCGCGTGGTTCATCCCGGCCTCGGCCAGATATCGCGCGCGGTCGTAGTCGATCGTGTTTCTAAGTGCGGCGAACTGAACTGTTTCAGTTTGCAGAATCCCGATGACGATCATCGAAACTGCCGACATGACGAACATGGAGGCGAGCAGCGCTGCGCCTCGACGCGCTCGTTGCGCGTTTTCGAGCCGTCGGGGGCTTGCCGCCGAAACTGCATGACAGATTGGATGGTTTCTGATCATCTGGAGCACTCTCAGAATTCGTTTTCGGTGTTCTGCAGGAGATCACAAAGGAAACAATGGCTATTCCGGAGGCCAGCTTCTGCATGGAAAGCATGAAACTGGTTTAAGCAGGCCGATTCCTTCCAAACGGACGAAGCCAGACTCTCGCTGCCGCCTGGCGAAGGACTGGTGTTTCATGAGGAAGCAGAACACCAACTCGCACTTCGATCTCCTGTGCTCGATCGATCAGATTTGAGGTGAATACTCCCCCGTCAATGCGGTACGGAACAAACTCGAGCGTTTCAACATTCTCAGCGATGACTGTCGGAATGCTGGAGACGCTTGTCTGCGTCAACGAAATGGTTTTCTGTCTGGAATCATGCTGCCATGTCAGCGTGTCGCCATCCGTCAGACGAATCGTCAGTCGAGCATTCGACGTGACGCCAGTGGTGATGTTGACGATTTCGCTGGCTTCGCGGGCAGATCGCACGATATGTCGAACAGAGGCGTGGGCGGTTCGAAGTCGCACGCTGTCAGATTCATGAGCATCCCATGCATCTCGCGCGGTCCGAAGTACAACGGAAACGGCGGACATCACCAGCGACAACAGCGTCATCGCGATAATCATTTCGAGCAGCGAGAAACCGCTGCGAATCTTCTGGCCTGTTCCACGATTCATGATCCCTGTGCCTCGAAACGGTAACTGGTTAACCCGGCAATCTTCGTCGCGAAAGTGATTGAAGGTTCGTTGTTATCAAGGCTCCCGGTTCGGTTAGTGTCTTCAAAAGCGGTTACTCTGACGACTGCCAGCGAACCAGGAATTCCGCCTGTAGCGACCGAATCAGTGGTGGTCGACACGGCAACGACCGACGGGTAGCCGGAGTCTCGACCTGGCTGGCGATGCGTTCTTGTCTGCATTATCCAGCGTCCTGAAACACCGGCAGATTCCTGCTCAAGGACCGACATGGCGATCGTGGCCATGGCTTCGCGAACTTCCAGCTGACGGGAAACTCGAAGGCTGTCCCGCATGATCCGCAGGGCAGGGACCAGCGTGACGGCAATTACTGTTGAAGCGGCAACGAGTTCAAGCAGTGTCGTCCCTTGACGAACTGGTCTGCGTTGAGCCTGCTGAGACTTCATAGCTGATTCTCCGAAATCCTGACCGAACCGCTGAGCGGTACGACATTCAGCACCCAGGACCGGTTAGGCCCTTTGACGTTTATCTGGCAGGCGCGGGCGGCGTGCCCTTCGAATGTAAATTGAACGGTTGGTGAAGTTGCTGTAATTCGAATGTCCGAACTGAAAACCGACGGTTCGCCCACGACCTTCTGTTTGTCAGCCGAGCCTTCCACAATGCGATAGCCTGTCAATTTTCCACTCGCCTGAGAAAACTGAACTGAGGCTGCTGTCCCGTTCCGAACAGCAATCGATCTGGCATGTTGCAGATCAAGCCAAAGCTGATGAGCCTCGCTGCGGGCGTCCATGTCACTAAAGATATTTCGCCCGTAGCGAGTGACAACAACAGTCGACAAGGTGCCCATAAGCGTCACGACGACGAGGAGTTCCAGTAAGGTGACTCCCCGTCGTCGATTGGTTCTGAGATGGCCTGGTTGTAAGTCCATCATTGCTTCTCGATCGCCTTACTGCACTCGATTCTTCGAATTGAGTTTGTATGGTTTATCGTTCAGTGGATTCTTAGGAATGCCGTCCGGGAAGTAGTTGGCATCCGCTCCAATGTCGCTGAGATTTGCTTTCGGGTACTTCCCCTTTTCAAAGTACCAGCGTTCAACGGCACCGTTGATTTCAGCAACATTCTGCATGTGAGCGTTCGTCTTGGCTGCTTCGGCTGAAACTGAAACGCGAGGAATCACGACAACGGCAATGATGCCGAGAATCGTGACGACAGCCAGGAGTTCGAGTAGCGAAAATCCTGCACGACGCTTGCTTGAAGTGCGGTGACGATAGGTAACCATAATTTTCTCCCCCTGTGTGTGCCCGCCCGGGCTGTTGGATATTGAGTGAGATTCAAGTGAAAATCACTCACTAGTGTAATATGACTCGCCCTGAGTCATTAAGTACGCAGCAGCTTTTACTGTGAAGTTGCCTGTAACCTACCTCCGTTCTGGCGAGGTGCCGCCTACTTTATGACTCATGTTGTGAGGTGTTTTACTCACGTTCAGGCCGCCGCCTGTTGTTCACCGGCTATGATTGTGCCCAACGACTCGACCAGTCGATTGGGTGATGGTGTATTGCGAGTTGTCAACCGGGCAGGATGGTAGACCGTCGGGAAAGTACCGGTCTGTGGTTCCAATATCGCTTAGGTTACTGGCTGGCCATCTGCCACGGTTACGAAACCACAACTCAGCCTGAACTTCGATGTTTCCACGATGTATGTGACAGGCGTTGATCCTCACATCCTGCGAGTGTGAACTGAGCCGAGGGATGACGATCGCTGCCACGATGCCCATCAGGGACACGACGGCAAGAACCTCAAGAAGAGAGAACCCCGATCTGTTGGATTGGTGGGGTGAGGTCCGGGGTTTCATGATTGTTACTCCCTTGGAGTTCGGCCAACGTGGCTCGGTCGAGTTAGTGATTCATGGCACCAATCATGTCAAACATCGGCAGGTAAACTGCAAGTAGAATTCCGCCAATGGCCGACGCGAGACCGATGGTCATGACAGGCTCAATCGCCCCGGTGAGCAGATTGGTGTACCGCTCGACTTCCTTGCGAAGATGAAGTCGGATCTGTTGAGTTGCTTTGGGAAGAGTTCCGGTTCGTTCGCCGATAATGACAAGCTGTGTGACGACTGGTGGAAAAATGTGTGACCGCTTGAGCAACTCTCGGCTGAATCGTTCGCCTCGGACAATTGCTTTATGGAGGTCTTCCACACTTCGCCGGACGACGCTGTTGGTAATTGCTTTGCTGGTGTGAGGAAGTGCTTCGGCGAGAGTAAATCCGGAGTCCATTAGATTTCCGAGCACTTCGGTAAATTGCAGGACAGCAATGCTTCGCAGCCATGATTCCAGTAGAGGTATTTTGAAAAGAAGTTTTTCAACTCGCATTCTGCCGTTGGCGTTCCGCCAGACTGCGATAGAGATCGCGACTGTGGCGGCAAGACATCCGGAGACGATGGCCAGGTAGTCCGTCAGGATGCGACCAACGACAATCAAAAACTGTGTGATTGCTGGTAGTTCGGCCTTCGCATCGGCGTACATTTTTTCAAATGTTGGGACAACGTAAAGCAGCATAAAGGTCATTGAGCCGACCCCGGCGACGGACAGCATGCAGGGGTATGTCAGCTTTTTGATAATTAACGCGCGGATGTTGGCGCCATTTTCAAGTTGATCAGTGATCCGACCAATTGTTTCCACCAGAGAGCCGGTGCGTTCGGCGATTGCGATTTGATGAACCATCAGTTCGTCGAACGCATCAGGAAACTGCTTCAGCGCCGAACTGAGTGTTGAACCCTGGTTGACACACTGTTCCATTGTCTTGAACAGCCCCTGATATTTCTTAAGCGACTTTTCTTCCTGCAGCGTTGCCAGTGCTCTGTTGAGTGAAAGTCCGTTGCCGAGCAGAGTGGACAGGTTCCGGAAGATGTAGACCATGTCTTTCTTACGGATTTTCAGTCCAGGTGAACCGCCGATCTGAATGTCGGACAACTTTTTGAGGAATCCTTCCAGACCCTGCTTTTCGTTTTTCTTAACGGCGACTGTAGATGCCATTTGTTATTTCCGTTTCGGATTCCCGCACGAATGTCGGCGCGACAGTATTGAAGTGGATACTTTTATCCTGAGAGCTTGAAGTAGACTTCCTCGACAGTCGTTTGGCCTTCGAGGGCGGCCTTCATGCCAGCAGCGGCCAGAGGGGTCATGCCTTCTCGGATGGCAAGCTCACGAAGTTTTGAAGTGGGTAGGCCAGCTTCGATACCTCGTTCCAGTTCCGGACAAACCTGCAGGATTTCATAGATAGGCAATCGTCCCGCGTAGCCGGTCCCGAGGCACTTTCGGCAGCCAGCTCCCTTGTAGAACTGAGCACCGTCAGGGAGTGGTTTTCCTTCCAGCAGGTAATCAAGCAATTTTGGATTCGGGACAGATTCTTCTCGACAATTCGTGCAGATTTTTCGAAGCAGCCGTTGCGCCATTGCGGAAAGCAATGCTCCGGCGATTTTGAAATAGTCAAGCCCGAGGTCGTTGAGTCTCGATACCGATCCAATGGCATCGTTTGTGTGCAGCGTGCTGATGAGGAGATGGCCGGTCAGCGCTGCCTGCACGGCGGCCATAGCGGTCTCGTGGTCACGAATTTCTCCGACCAGGATGACGTCTGGGTCCTGCCGCATCAAATACTTCAGGCCATTGGCAAAGCCCATGCCGTGATCGTTGTCGGCCTGCACCTGGTTAATACCTGGCAGACGAAATTCGACCGGGTCTTCGATTGTGGAAACGTTCTTCTCGTTCGAGTCGATACTTGTCAGCATTGTGTACATCGTCGTTGTTTTTCCGGAACCAGTTGGCCCGGTAACGACGATCATTCCATGCGGCTTCTGGATCAGGTCCCTACAGATTTCAATTTCTTTTTGTGGCATTCCGAGTGATTCAAAGCCGTATGCCTTGTTGTTTTCATCAAGTACCCGCATGACAACTTTCTCGCCGTCGACCGTCGGGATACAGCTCACACGAAAGCTTGCACGCTGGCCCGCGTCTTCAATAGTCAGATTGCCGTCCTGCGGTCGTCGTTTCTCAGTCGTATCCATGTCGGCCATGACTTTGATTCGACCAACGACGGCTTCTTCACTGTCATTCGGGATCGTCATAACCTGTTGAAGTTCGCCGTCGATGCGATAGCGAATTCGCATCTGCGGGCTATGTGGTTCGAGATGGATGTCGCTGGCACCAGCGTTGACGGCACCCATCAGGATTGAGCGTACCATTCGGACCACTGGCGCTTCTTCGTCGGCCTGCGTGACAGAAACTTCCAGAACTCCGGCATCTCGCGCGGCTTCCAGTTCCTGGAGTCGGATGTCGACGGCTGTCTGGCAAGCGGTCAATCGCTCGTCGAAACTGCGATCGATCACCGACATGATGTCTTCTCGCATCGATATCGCCGGGTCGACCTTGTAGCCAGTGATCAGTTCGACTTCAGAGATCGCCTCGATATCGTCGGGAGCTTCCATCGCCAGCAGCATCCACCCGCGGCGGACTCGAATCGGTACCAGCCGGCGGCGTCTGGAGAAGGCTTCGGGGATCAGACGAACCATCTGCTCCGGGATATCTTCGGGAACGATGTTTTCGTACGGCACTTCGAACTGTTGAGACAGTGCATCGCCGAGTTGATTTCTGGTGATGATGCCCTGGTTCAACAGTGATTCGCCGAGCATGCCTCGGGAAGCGAGGGCATCGGCAACCTGTTCTTCGCTGACGAGTCCACGTTCAATCAGGATGTCGCCAAGTCGACCTGCCATTTTTTTGTTCTCTCAAGATTCATTGTCGTGTTTCCCGGAGGGCAGTGTTAGACGCCGATTTCTTCAGGCTCACGATTGTCAGCAACAGGTTCGGTTTCGAGGACATCGGTGTCTGAGCCGACAACGTCGTCCGTACCGGATGTCAGTGGGATTTCTGCAAGGAGCCGGGCGATCTTTCTTTCCAGAATGACCGGGTCGTACGGAGTTACCAGATAGTCGCTGACTCCGTTTTTCCACACGCGTTCGACCTGATCGAGATCGGAGTTTTTTGAAAGAGCAATAATGGGCAGTTCCGCAGTTGCCGTGTCGCTGGCGAGCTGTTCAAGCAGCTCCATGGGATGCAGTTCGGCGATGTCCAGGTTCAGCAGCACGGCATGTGGACGATGTTTATCCACGCCAGTCCACAGCTCTGCCGTCGTTTCCGCAACGACGACCTGGTATCCGAGAAGCTGCAGTCGATAGGAAGTCACTTCTGCCAGCAGCGGATCGCTCTCGACCAGTAATAGTCGATGCCGAGATTCAGCCATGATGAGTCCTCACTTGTTTATCCGGGGCGTCGCGAATGAATTTGCCGACGCTGTTCCCTCACGATGCTTTACTGCTTGTTGATCGACGAAGGATTTCCCGTAACGACATGAACCTGGATCGTGAAAATTAGCCGGGCAAGCGAAATGTCAACGCGGTAGCAATTTGGCAACGTCTGCTGCGGCGTGGAAACGCAGACACGGAAATCAAAAGGAAAAGGCTGAGGTGAATGCCTGAGATCGTGAGTGTGGGCCCTGCAGGGTAGCCAAATCGCTGGCACGCATTGGAAGTGTGAAGTAGGAGTTTGATTCAGAGGTGTGGGTTGATGTGCGGTCAGGATTGCGCATCGAAGTGCGTGAAATTGCCTGGCTGCCTCGATCGCTGTTGCCTGGAGGGGCTGGATATGAAGTGGCATTGGATACTCATCGCCGCATTGATGACGGCTCTGGTTCCGGGGTGTGGAAATGGAAGTTCGGGCGTTGATGTTGTTTCTGAGGATGATGAAGAAGAGCCAGAGACGCTGCTGGTGGATGACTCGTCTGCTGACGTTGATTCTCTACTCCTGTCAGAATCCGGCGGGTTCAGACCTCCGTTTCCGTCAAACACCTCGTTCTTTAGTCCGCCAGAGGTTGAGAAGGCTGTTGCTTTGCCTGACAGTGCGTCAGTTGCCGAAATTCATCACGCTCACGTTCGTGTGATTGGCTTCAGTCAGATCAAAGACCGCGATCCCAGAGCACTGCTTTCGATAGGTGGCCATCTTCAATCAGTGAAGGAAGGTGACTCAGTAAACGGCGTGACGATCGTTGCTCTCGACGCTCCGAATGTGACGCTCCAGCAACGGACCGAACGGTGGACGGTCGCACTGTTCAAGCAACCAATCGTAAACCAGCAGCTTTCCGGCTTACCGCAGAAAAGAGCGGTCGATCGGCAGAGTCCACGAAGTTCTGTTGCCCGCCGATCGTTGGAACAGGGTTTCGGAAGTTTGACCGACGAGTTGGCAGAATTGACCAGCCCGCGTGGGGGCAGTCGTAGTCGGTCCCTGACTGGCAGTGCGATCAACGATCTTCCTCCGGTACCGGCTTCTCTACCGGAAGAATCGCTGGCGACTATTGCTGAACTGCCGGACGAGTTTGATCTCCCGAAACCTCCGGAATTACCGGTTGGGGAGCTTTCGCTGGAACCGCATCTTCCGGGAATCGACGAACTTCCAACTCTACCTTCGTTCTAGACAGTTTTGATGGTTTCTGTGCTGGAATCGGTACTGGGAACAGCTATTGATTCCCCTGTGACGCTCCAGCAGAACACAGAAAACGAATTCTGAAATTGCTCTGGTTTTCGCCTTTGTTTCGACCCGGCGTATCGAGCTGGTGATGTCTTGCTGAGATTTAATTAAGAACTATCAATGCAACGTTTTCAACGACATGCCTGCATCCTGCTGCTTTCAGTTATCGCCGTTTGTGTGGCTGAGAAGTCAGTTTCCGCACGCACTTACTACGTGAGAACTCGCGGTAACGACCGCAACAGCGGTACGTCTGCAAATAGTTCGTTCAAGACAGTAGCCCGGGCGCTTCAGCAGAATCTGACATACGGCGACACGGTCTACATCGGTGCCGGAACATATTCGTCGGGAGGGGCAGTTCGAGCACTGGCGAATGATTCGTTTGGTGACGGCCAAGGCGGGCCCGGTCAGGCCAATGCCTTGCTGGCACGCCCCTTGAGAATCGTCGCTGACACGACCGGCCGGTTTACGGGAGATCGGGGGAATGTCGTTGTCGCCGCATTGAATCGCTGGGCATTTACTGTGAGCAATAATGCCAGCGTGCAGTTCGAAGGGCTGATCTTCGGGCCGTCACTGAATGATGGTCGGTATTACGGCGTTTATGCCAACGGGGTATCAGCGTCGGTGACCGTGGTGAACTGTCGGTTTCAGAACGTTTACTACGGAGGGCTGGTCTACTCGGGAAGACTGATTGCCAGTAATTGTGATTTTGTTGGTAACGTATATGGAGCTTATGGTTCAAATCTTGCGAATGGTGCTCTGCTGAATTGCCGGTTCAGCGACGCGGCCTCATACGCAGCCGTCCTGCATTCTCACGACGTACTGATTCGCAACTGTTCGTTCGACAAATCAAAGAACGGCCTGTATGTCCGCGGTGTTGATAACAAGTCAACGATCGACATGAACCAACTGGCCTTCAATGAGTGTGTCCAGGGGCTGTACTGCCAGAACTCTGTGATCGTGCCTGCTCTCGAATCAGCAATTACCACATCGTCCTGCACTTACGGTGTGGTGTTGAATAATTGTCGATCGGAGATGTCCGGGATTATTTCTCGTGGCGATACGCGTGCGGTTTCTGTTTATGGTGGAGAAGCTCGAATTTCGCGAATCGATGTATCGAATTCAAAAAGTTACGGCATCTACACTGCTAATATGACGCAGCTTGAGTTGGGAAACTGCCGTTTCAAAGCGACGGAAAGCTGGGCAGTCCATGCACACGGCGAGAAATTGTCGATTATCGATTCAACATTCGATGGTACGAAGCACGGACTGTATGTTCGGGAACTCAATCAGACGGATGCACCAACGCTGCGTGGTCTGAACTTTTCTGGGTGCTCGTACGGTCTGCGGTGTGATAATTCGCCAGTCGTTGTATCTCAAGACAGTCATTTGACGTTTTCGGACTGCGCCTATGCGATAACGCTGAATAGTTGCAGGTCGACGCTGCAGGGACTGGATCTGTCCGGTTCACAGAGACCGTTGAATCTTTATCAAGGCACGGCAGCGGTCGATGGACTTGTGATACGCACATCAAAGAGTCTGGGAGTCTACAGCTCGTCGATGGATCAACTAAGCGTGACGAACAGTCAGTTCGGTACGACGGGAAGCTGGGGTCTGTATGCGCATGGGCAGAATCTGTTGGTTGAAAAGTCGGAGTTCTCGGGTTCACAACAGGGGCTCTACATTCAGGAAACGACCGGAAAGAAAAGCCCAACGCTCAATGACCTGACTTTCAGTAAGTGTTCGGGAACCGGGCTGCACGTGGCATCGAGTTCTATCACGCTTTCGAAGAAATCGAACATCCGCGTCGACAATTGTGGATACGGGATCTATCTCGCGAACTGCACGTCTAAGATTAGTGGTATGACGTTGTCTTCATCAAATATTCCACTCTACGTGAACGGCGGAGTGTGCGACGTCGACGGAGTAACGATTCAAAAAGCTGGCACCTACGGCTTGCTGGCTTATCGGATGCTTGAGTTTTCCGGGAAGAATCTGAAGTGCTCGGGGGCTCGGAGTTGGGGGGTCTACGGCTACGGTCAGAAGTTTTCGGTTTCCGATTCGATCGTGTCCTCATGCGGCCACGGCGTCTACATTGATGGGCAGGGAGACAAGCGTCCGATTCCACTTGCAAACGTCTCGATCCAGGACAATTCCGGATATGGCCTTTACGTGAAGGATGCCTCGTTCGAAGTGCTGCCAGAATCGACGTTGAAGATTCTGAGGAACCGAGGAACAGGCCTGTATCTGTCGGGGCAACGTATTGACCTGAATGCTGATTCCGGAATTGAGATTACAGACAACGGAATCGGTATCTATGCCAATCGGACGGACGTGAAGATGTCCGGGTTTAAGCTCAACGATAACGGCTACGGAATTCTTCAGTATTACGGCAACCTGGAATGTCGCGACTCGCTGATTAGCGGAGGTCGCTACGGAATTTATCAATTCCACAGTCCAGAATGTTTGATCGAGGGCACGACCATTTCGGGGGCTTCCAGTTGGGGAGTCGTCGTCAGCAATTCACAAGCAGAGAATCAGAAGGTGACGCTGACGGATTCAAAGGTTGTGAAATGCGGCGGCGGAGTGAACGCGACGATGCTGGGTGATGGTCGTCTGAATGTGTCCGGGACGACGATCGCTGACAATCGCAGTCACGGGATCTACTCGTGGCGAGCCGGGAGCACTTTGACAAAGACAACGATCGCACGAAATCGAGGTTACGGTGTCCTGCACTATGATGGTTCGGTCGATGTCTCGGATTCAACAATCGAAGACAGTGGCAGCTATGGTTTGATGGCTTATGGCCATCAGAATCCTGGCGCATCGAGCATCGTTGCTCGCCGAAATCAAGTGACTGGTAATTCTGCGGGCATCTTCGCCTATCGGGTCAACAATGCTGAAATCGTTAACAACGTGACTGCCCGTAACCAGTCGTATGGGGTTGCCGTTGACGTTTCTGGAAAGGGTACGGCTGAGATCTGGAACAACTCGATTGTCGACAACCGCTATGGCGTCTGGCATCTTGGCGGCAAAGGCAGCATTCGAAACAACATCATCGCTAACGGTGACAGGAAAGCGAAGAATGCCAGCGCCTACGGAATCTACCGGGGCGGCGGAAATGTCGACGTTGGTCACAATCTGCTGTTCGGCCAGCAGCGCAAGTACATCAATATCGAACCTGGGGCAGGTGACGTGCTCAAGCCTCCGAGATTTGTCGACCATGCGAAAGGCGACTATCGACTGGCTGCAGGTTCACCGGCGATCAATGCCGGGACGTCACCAGGTAAATTGACCTCTGTGGATATTCAGGGACTTTCACGACCCATGTTCAACGCGTACGAGATCGGTGCCTTCGAGTATCCGGAGAAGTCTGGCTCGTTGCGGATTCTCGACTGGAACGAAGTAGCGTCACCGCCAAAGTCGGTGTTAATAAACGGGCGATTGTCGTCCAGCACTTCGTTCCGATAGTTGTTGCGGAAACTGGCTGACCACCGAAATCATGAACGCAGGCGACTCGATGTTGATTGCCAGAGACCAGCGCGGGAGACCAGATTCAAGGTCTTTGCGTCGCGGCTTTTCATTGCTGGAATTACTGCTTGTGGTGACGATTATCGGTGTGATTGCGTCGGTGGTTCTGCCACGAATCGGCAAATCCGGCAGCAACGCGAAAGCCAGAGTCTGCCTTGAATACACGGCCCAGCTTATTGTCGCCGCCGAGAAATTTTTCCTGGCGAACGGCAAAACACCAAAGGTCGTGAACCAGTTGCAGGCCGACGAATATTACGGAGCGGAGATACCTGTCTGCCCTGTCGACGGAAGGGCCTACCGGCTGAACCCAACAACTGGTCGCGTCGTCGGACACCATCACTGACACGTCGTGTCGAGTATTCGGCAATGCTGGACCGCTATTCGGCACGTCTCAGGACGAATGTCGGGAAGGAGCCGTAGCTCTTGGCCCAGTTGAGTTGTTCGACATATTCACAGTGGAAGTCCATGACTTCGTCTTCGGCACACATTGCGGCGAACGCCTGGCTGGCGTAGACCTGCCCAGGAGGTGTTTTGGGTTCAAGGCGCGCGGCTCTGCTGACGTGGGTGCCGGTGCAGTTGAAGCGTTCAGTGATCGGGTCGTCGCAGCCCAGTACCGGGCCGGTGTGTAAAGCAATCCGAATGTTCAAGTCTTCCGGAAGTCCGTGTGCATCCCAGCCGTCTGGTATCTGTTCCTCAATGTAGTGGCAGATATCGAGTGCGCAGTTTCCGGCGTCCTTAACCTGTTTAAAGACAAGGTACAGTCCATCGCCCCACGTGTTTCTGACGATGTTCGATTCGGCATATTTTTTGAGTATGCCGGCGATGGGCGTCATGAAGTGGTCCATGAAGGCGACGACTTGAGTTTCGTCCAGCTTGCTGAAATTGACAGCGTCTCCGAACAGCATTGCTCGGACCTGGGTGCTGTCGTCGCTAACCTTTGTTGCTGGGCAGACAATCTCTGGCGCACCTGGCTCATGAATAATTGGGAGCAGACCATCGTCGCTGCCAGGCGATGCTGAAAGATCAATCTGGTTGACACGCATTTCCTGGCATCTCCATCTGTTCACGATGCTCGCCGTGCCTCCGGGGCCGTCGCCAGGTTGATTATTCCAGACGACCAGTCCGAGTGGTTGCCCGTTGTTACTGCGTAATTCCCGGGCGCGAATCGTTGCCAGACCGTGTACGACCTGATTCGCATAGTCGTAGCTGATACCGTCTCCCTGTGTTCTTTGTGGCGACGCGATGGTCACCTGGGTGGCGTTCTTCAGAACCTCATCGAACAGAGTCGACCATTCGTCTCCGGCAAACTCGACACTGTCTTTCCTGAACTGTTTTCGGTCGTAGGGCAGCACGATGTGCGAGGCACCACCTCGCTTCTGGATGGCCTGTTGGAAAAGAAGGTCCGAACCACAGGCTGCAGAGGAATAACCAATAAATGCTTTGTTATCGTCGATCCACTTCTCAATTGTTTTTTGCACTGACTCAGTCAGTTTTGGGGGAAATCGCGGCGTGGAACGGTCAGGGCGATCGATCATGTGACCCGAAAAGACGACGACTTTGGAAATAGGGATCCACTCGTCGAGCACGCCTGGCTCGACAGCATGCACGTTACCGTGGTCACGCCACCATTCGAGAAGCCAGCGAGCATGTCGACGAACAGTGATCAGGTCACCGAAGTTTCCAGGAGCTGCTTTGTAAACCTTGCTGTAGTAGTTCTCCGCTTGTTCGAAATTCCCCAGGTTCAGAGCGGCCTCACCGAGCGTTGCAAGATGCCACAGCGTATCCGATGGGATCTTGCCTGCACGTTGCAGGTTGGTCAGCTCTTCCAGACATTTGTTTCGAATGTCAGTGGCGATGCGTTTGGACTCGGATTCCTTTCCGAGCAACCGGTTCAGTGTGGCGACGTTGCTGCCGGTCCAGAAGCTGTCGGATTCAACGTACGCCTGCTCATACAATTCCAGAGATCTTGCGAGAATCGTCGGTTGTTCCTCGGAAGAAACCGTCGGCGCAAACGCCTGATCTTTGTACGTCCTGGCGAGCAGTCCGAGCGTTTCTTCGTCTGGGGCACCTTCGTGGTAAAGCGAGAGCAGAACCTGCTGCGCTTTGTCTACGTGGCCACATCGGGTCAGAGCGTGCCCCTGGATCTGTCGTAGCTGGACGTCGTCATGCCACTTCGCAGGAGTGTCTTTATCGGAACCGGTCGGCTTGAGTGACAAAGCAATGCGAGCGACTTCAACGCCCCGAGACGCGTCGCCCAGTTTGATGAATCGCCTGGCCAGACGTCGATAGACTTCGGGGCTGGAGTTCCATTCGGACGAATCGGCGTTTCTGGAGTCCCAGATTTTCAACAATGTCGTGAGTTCCGGCTTAGAGGTCTCCGCACCGCTCGAAGCGTCTGATTCGGCCTGTTGAATTTTCTGGAGAAGAGCGGACGCGGAGAGGGAGGTGCCGTGGCCTCTGGTTGAGAGGGCATCTCCCGGTGGAGTGATGACGTAGCCGAATGCCTGGATCAGCTTCAGCGTCTCCAGAGCTGTGTTTCGGTCGTACTGTTTTGCCGATTCATCGAGTTCGTCGTACGGGACAAGATCCGGGTGATGTCTGGCGTCGTCGTCACGAGTTTTACCCCACGTCCAGCCATCTTTAATTCGTTGCTCAGCCCACACCTCGTGTGTGTTTCGGGCGAGTTCTTCCGTGAGTTCCAGAAGGGCCGGAGAAATCTGAATGTCTGAAGTGTCGCGCGGCTGAGGCTCGTACGTCATCTCGGGGCTCCATTCGTTGTCATTCTGCATTCGATTCATTCAGAGACCCCATCGATCGCCGAGCGGAGATTCGGCCTGGAAGTTCCAGGAGTTACATAAACGGTTCTGCCTGTGACAACCTGCTCTGCGGAGAAAGTGTAGATGGACAAAGTGTTCAATGGCACGCTACTGAACGGCGAATTCCAGTATGTCGCCAGCAGCATCGTCCATCAGAGCGAGCGGTTAGTTCATAGTTTAACCCTGCCGTGGCGGCTTTCTGATTCAGGCAGAAGTGATTAGCATCACCTGTTCTCGTAAACGGACGTGCTGGTGGCGGGCTGTGTGAATTTTGGGCGAGCGAGCGGGCGATCGTGAAATGAAGTGTCCACATTGCGGAAGCGAAATACCGGCTCACATCGTGACGTGCTCCGTCTGCCAGTTGCACGTCGGATTTCCCAACGTTCGCGCAGCGGAAGATGCTGGCGAACTGGCTGCACTGCAAAAGCGGTATGAAGAGGCTCGCGCCGTTGCAGTCGGGAAGGGGACCGAGTCGCAGCTTGCCGACTTCGAGCGGGCGGTTGATTCCAGTCAGGCTGTCATGGCGAAGCGGTGGGACACGGTCAGTCGGATCGTCGACCAGGACAGCGAGCTGTTCAAAACGTTTTACCGTCAGGTTGACGACGGCGACCGCGAACCTCAGGACAACGGTCTGGATCAACAGCGGCAGGCTGTGGATGCGATGCTTTTTCCGCACTACCTCAAGGAAATCCACTTCGCGGCGTTGTCGTTAAACGGGTGCGGCCCGGAATCTTACGGAAAGTGTCACCTGACCTTTCGAACGAAAACAATTGCCGCGCGGGCCAGTCTGTTTGAAAAAAACACCCTGGTCTTTGCTCGCGAGAATTCTGTTCCTGCGACCAGCGGGCCGGAGCCTGGTTTCAGGTCGAACTGGACAACCCGCAGTCGTCTGGCGGTGGCCAAGCTGGCAGACGCCGTTGACGTCTCGACAGTCCCTGACGATTATCCGGATATTCTGCTCAAACAGACCGGATCAACTGAAACGGACGATTTCGTCGAGGTTCATATCCACGGTAAACTGACTCAGCAGTGTGTTGAGTCGTATCGCCTTCCAAAGCCGAAGGATAAGGACGAGCAGGTTTTCTGGCGGAGTCTGACAAAAAAGCTCAACGAAGCCGGTGCTACCGAGCGGAAAGACTGATGCAGGCAATTGTTTCTGGACAGGCCGGGCTGGCCGTCCTCATCGACGGGGAATCCATCTACTCAATCGAGGCCAACGATCCGGGGGTGGACACGCCACGCGATCGCACGGACCTGCTGCATCTGTTTGCCGGAGCGACGGACGTTGTTGAGTTTCCCGTCGAAGACCGCGCTGCTGCCGTCAGGAGATTGCAGTTCGATTGGAACTGTGACCGAGCGTTGCGGATGACGCTGATCCTGCTCGACCCGGAAGAAGATTCAGAAACCCGAGTCCTGGCTGCTGAGTGTGTCGAAAACCGTCTGAGCGACGAAGCTGTCCGCAACTGGCTGGTCGCGAGACTTTATCAGGCTCCGATGCCGGACGCTGGAGACCTTGCCGGAGCCATCGACCTGACCGCTTCCGACGAGCTGCCGCTTATTCAGAAACTGCTGATCGAACTTCAGACCGATCAGCCGCATATTGAGGCCGCCGTCGAAGCGTGGGACGAAGTCGCTGTCCCGACTGGCGGAAACAGTCTCAACAAGCCCGAACTGTTCGACCGACTGATCGCCGCCGGAGCGTGTTACCAGGTCGCCCGAGCTGCTGCCGGAGGAAAGGCGTCTTCAGCAACGTTTGACGTGTTGGGCCATCCTGGAATCAAATCACTGCCCGGCATCGGCCCGGTGGTTTCGTCGTGGATTAAAATTCTCAGCGCAACACCGGAACCCGTTTTGAAAGAGCAGCCGGTTGACAAAAAGGCAGCGAAGAAGCTGCGTAAGACAAAAGCCAGGCAATCGCGCAAGCCGGCAGCCGAGGACTCAGCGGGCGGGACCGGGCATGAGAGGTTTCAGCGCTGGGAAAAAGAATTCGAGTCGATCGTGGCTCAGATCGACGGTGACAAACTGTCGAACGCACGAAAATTTCTTGACCAGTTGATCCAACGGCAGGTTGCTGAGGGCAACCGCGAGCTGGCCGGCAAAACCGCCTCCAAACTCGCTACCGAGATGAAAGTCCGCAGCCGCACGGAACTGCGGCTTGAATTTGCCCGCCTGGCCGTTGATGTGAACTCCGAAGATCCGCAGGTCCACAATCAGCTTGCCGAGGCCTTACGTGAGGTCGGCGAGACTTCTGAGGCGATCACTGTTTACCGCGAAACAGTGGCTCGTTTTCCTCGGGATGCCGTTTGTCGAAACGGTCTTGCCGAGACGTTGCGTGAGGTTGGCGAGACTTCTGAGGCGATCACTGTTTACCGCGAAACGGTGATTCGTTTTCCTCAGGATGAAGTTTGCCGAAACGGCCTTGCCGAGACGTTGCGTGAGGTCGGCGAGTCTTCTGAGGCGATCTCCGTTTACCGCGAAACGATCGCTCGTTTTCCTCAGGATGTTGTTTGCAGGTGCGGTCTTGCCGAGACGTTGCGTGAGGTCGGCGAGTCTTCTGAGGCGATCTCCGTTTACCGCGAAACGGTGGCTCTTTTTCCTCAGAATGCCGTTTGTCGCTGCGGCCTTGCCGAGACGTTGCGTGAGGTCGGCGAGTTTTCTGAGGCGATCTCCGTGTACCGCGAAACGGTCGCTCGTTTTCCTCGGGATGAAGTTTGTCGAAACGGCCTTTCCGAGACGTTGCGTGAGGTTGGCGAGACTTCTGAGGCGATCTCTGTTTACCGCGAAACGGTGGCTCGTTTTCCTCGGGATGCCGTTTGTCGAAACGGTCTTGCCGAGACGTTGCGTCAGGTCGGCGAGACTTCTGAGGCGATCAAGGTTTACCGCGAAACGGTGGCTCGTTTTCCTGAGAATGTTGTTTGCTGGTGCGGTCTTGCCGAGACGTTGCGTGAGGTCGGCGAGACTTCTGAGGCGATCTCCGTTTACCGCGAAACGGTGGCTCTTTTTCCTCAGAATGTTGTTTGCAAGTGCGGCCTTGCCGAGACGTTGCGTGAGGTCGGCGAGTCTTCTGAGGCGATCTCTGTTTACCGCGAAACGGTGGCTCGTTTTCCTCAGAATGAAGTTTGTCGAAGTGGCCTAGCGGTCATGCTGGCTGAGGATTCGAAGTTTGACGAGGCGTTGGAGTTGCTGCCTGTGGAGTCGCCGAAAACTCATCAGGAGTTGATCGGCTGGCACATTCGAGGCATGGTCTACCTGCAGAGAAAAGACATGGCGGCAGCGGTAGCCACGTTTAAGATCGGGTTGGAACGATCTCGCCAGGAACGCGACAAGTCGTACCACCGAAACGCTCTTGCCAGTGCTTATCTGAGAACCGGTCAGCATCGGGAAGCTGTAGAGTTGCTGGAAGGTGCGTCTGATGAACTGTCGGACCTGTTCCGTGCCCACGCGCTGGGGGAACTTGAAGACCGGGAACTGGTGAAGCAGGCACTTGATCGGCTGCGAGGAACAACCAGACCAGAAGTCCGGGAACTGCGGAACGAATTCGAAGAGGTCTACGTTCAGAACGATCCGCAGGGTAGACGGTCGTCAGCCGACTGGCTGGACCATGTCTTTCAGCGCGAGTTTGAGTTGCTGCGGGACGCCACCCGCTCGATGCATCGTCAGTCGGCTGTTTGACAGACAAAGGCTCTGACAGGCTGCCGATCGACGGGCCTCAGTGACCTTTCCGGGTGATCCAGGTAAGCAGACCTTTGGCCAGGTGCATGCGGTTTTCGGCTTGCTGGAAGACGATGCTGTGGCGGCTTTCCATGACCTCGTCAGTGACTTCGAGACCTCGCTTGGCAGGCAGGTCGTGCATGAAGCGGCAGTCTGACGGAGCGTGTGCGAGCAGTTCGGCGTTGACCTGGAAGCCGGCAAAGTCTCTTTTTCGTTTTTCTTCTTCCTCTTCCTGCCCCATGCTCGCCCAGACGTCGGTGTAGACGATGTTGGCGTCTTTGACCGCGGCAATTGGATCGTTGGTCTGAGTGAATTTCGAATCGGGGCAGACCTGCTTGAGCTGCTTGATAATGTCGTCAGACAGTTCGTAGCCGGCAGGACAGGCCAGCGTCATCGGCAGGCCGAGCATCGAAGTCAGCACGGCCAGCGACGCGCAGACATTGTTGCCATCGCCGACAAAGACCAGCTTCTCGTCGGTGAGTGCTCCAAATGCTTCCCGGATGGTGAAGAGGTCTGTCAGTGCCTGGCAGGGGTGAAATTCGTCAGAAAGACCATTGATGACCGGGCAGGATGACCATTCACAGAATTCCGTAATGAGTTCATGCGAGAACGTTCGCAACACAACGACATCAGAGTATCCGCTGATGACTCGCGCGATGTCCGGCAGCGATTCCCGTCCGTAAAGACCGGCGTCCTGACCCGAGAAGAACGAAGCGGATCCGCCCAGGTGAGTCATAGCCGCTTCGAAACTCAGTCGCGTTCGCAGGGACGGCTTCTCGAAGACGAGAGTGGCGACGTGATTCTTCAGCGGCGAATCGGGATTGCCCGACATGTGTTTTTCCTTGAGATCTTCGGCGGTCTCAAGAATGTCCATCACGTCGTCTGGCGTCAGGTCGAAAATTGAAGCGAGGTGTTTCATGGCCTTATGTCTGTATTACTGAATTTTTCAGATTAGATTTCGCCGTCTGCCGAGCGGCAATGCGACCGGTCATGAGCCTGACTGTCGCTGATGTGTGTTTCGCAAATTCCAGTGTAGTGATGAGCGGACAGGTCAGCTCGCCTCACTGGCCATTTCGCGGAGAACATCGGCGATAATCTCGAAACCTTCGTCCACTTCCTCGGCGGAAATATTAACGGCTGGCAGAAGCCGAATCACCGTGCCCTGAGTGGCGTTGATGAGAAGACCTTTTTCCATACATTTGCCGACCGCTGGCGTTGACGGGATCGTCAGTTCGACGCCGATCATCATGCCTCGCGTTCGGATTTCGGAGATGATAGGGAGCTCTTCTGCCAGCGTGGCGAAGTGGCTGCGGAATCTTTCGGACATGACCGCCACGTTGTCGAGCAGGTTTTCCTCTTCAACGGTCTGAATCGTGGCGATGCCTGCGACCATGGCCAGTGGGTTTCCGCCAAATGTCGAAGCGTGCATACCGGGCCGCAGATCTGGAGCAAGTTCGTCGGTCGCGATGACGGCTCCACAGGCGACTCCTGCGGCAATGCCTTTAGCCATGGTGAAGATGTCCGGCTGGACGTCCCACTGTTGATACCCGAACCAGGTACCGGTTCGAGCCATGCAGGTCTGTACTTCGTCAAAGATCAGCAGGCAGTTGTTTTCGTCGGCGATTTTTCGCAATCCGGCGAGGTAACCATCGGCAGGAATCTGAACGCCACCTTCTCCCTGAATGGGCTCGATCATGATCGCGGCGGTTTCGTGATCGACGAGTGCCGCGACAGCGTCCAGGTCTTTAGTAGGAGCGTACTTGAAGCCGGCAACCAGCGGTCCGATGCCGTCGTGGAATTTTGGTTGAGCCGTTGCCGCCGTCGTGGCGAGCGTTCTTCCGTGAAATCCCTTCTCGAAGGTGATGATTTTGTAGCGACCCTCTTTCATGCCGTGCAGGCGTGCGAGCTTGATCGCGCCTTCGTTGGCTTCCGCTCCGCTGTTGCAGAAGAAGGCTTTGCCAAAGCTTCTCGTGCAGAGCATTTCGGCGAAATCGCCTTGCGGCTCCATGTACCAGGTGTTGGGGATGTGGACCAGCTTGTCGATCTGCTCACGGATCGCCTGAGTGATTCGCGGCGGGCAGTGCCCCAGAATGTTGCAGCCCCAGCCGGGGAACAGATCAAGGTAACGTTTTCCTTCGGCGTCCCAGCAGTGTTGCCCTTCGCCTCGAACCAGACTGATCGGGTACCGAGTGTAGTTCGGAATCACGTACTTGTTGAACTGGGCAATCCTGTCCTGACTGGACATTGCAGCGGCTGGATCCATTGTCGTCATCTTTCAAAGTGAGACGTGCTTACGTCTGGCTGAGTAGATTTGAGGTTGTCGCGGAAGGACCGTCAGACAGTACGTGTTGTGTGGCGGTTCGGAACGTTCAGGCAACGATTTCCGTTCCGACTCCCATGTTGGAGTAAATTTCGAGAAGCAGTGAATGTTGCCGTCGACCGTCGACGATGTGAAGTTTTCCGACGCCGGCTTCGAGAGCTTCCAGAGCGGCTTCGATTTTCGGAATCATGCCGGCGGAGATTGTTCCGTCGGCGATGAGTGATCGTGCTTCCGCGACATTGATATGCGAAATCAGTGACTCGGGATCGTTTTTGTCGCGCAACAGTCCGGGCACGTCGCTGACGAAGACGAGCTTTTCGGCTTTGAGGAGTCGCGCGACGGCAGCAGCGGCGGTGTCGCCGTTGACGTTGAGCATCTGCCCGTTTCGATCGACGGCGATGCATGGAATGATCGGGATCTTTCCTGCACCGGTGATTGCGTCCAGGAATTCGCGATTGATGTCCGTCACGTGGCCGACCAGGCCGAGGTCGATTTCTTCACCCGAGTCAGAAGTCAGCGCAAGCCGCTCACCGATCAGGACGTTCTTCCCTGTTGCGAAACTCAGCCCGACTGCCTTGCCGCCCTGGTGCTCGACTTCGTCAATCAACCGAGTGCAGATGTCTCGGGCGAGAATGTTGGCCGCGATTTCGAGCGTCTTTTGATCGGTGTAGCGTCGTCCCTGAACCCAGCGAGGTTCGATGCCGGCGTCTTCCATCGCCTGGCTGATTTCTTTTCCGCCGCCATGAATCACGACCGGTCGCATGCCGACGGTCTCAAGGAAAATCACGTCGGTCAGGAACGACTTGACGGCTTCTGAATTTTCCAGTGCACTGCCGCCCAGCTTGATGATGATGTATCGGTCTCTGAATTGTCGGATCCAGGCGAGCGCTTCGATCAGTACGCACGCCTTCCGAGTTGGTTCGTCCACGAGTGCGACCCTCAAAAAATGGGGAAAAACGAGCGATTCTAGGCCGCAACTCCGCAGTGTCAATTCCCGTGGCCGGTTAAGATCGTTCGGCGCTGTATGTGGTGGCGACGACGCCGTAAACTCAGCCACCAAATAACGGCGGACGGCCCGGCAAGGGGCGAACTGTTGAGACTTCTTCGGAGATTCCGTTTGACGGTAGGGCACATTCTCGGTTGGGTATGCACTTAGTTGGGTGTGTGATCCGAAGGTCGCATCCTTCAGGAAGGCGTGAGAGGCATGTTTGCAGTTCAGCCAGGAACCCTTGGATTTGGTGTCGCAGGGTGTGCACTCGCCTTCGCGGCGGTGTTTGTGCTGGCGAGGACGATTCGAAACACGTTGTACTCCGAGGACGCCGAGCAGGGCGACGAGTGGCGCTACGACGTTAACCGGATCAACGAGCTGCGTCGGCTCAGTCCGTTGTACCGAATCTTCTACCCGATGATCGCCGGTCTGGCTGTTCTGAATCGAGGAATGTTTCGCGGCTCCTTGCCGGAGATCGGTCGGGAACTCCAGGCCGCCGGGCACACTCGTTTCTGGACTCCCGAAGAATACCTGGCGAGGCTTCAGACAATCGCTTTATTGATGATGCCGGCCTTTGTTTACGTCTGTGTCGAGATGATGGGGACGCCGGGAGTAGTTTCGGCACTGGCTTTAACCGGGCTGACCGCCTACTGGTTGCGTCGCCGCCTGGCGTCTGAAGCCCATTATCGACTCTTCCAGATCAAGAAGAAGATGCCGTTTCTGCTGGATCTGGTCACCCTGCTGATGGAAGCCGGATCGACCTTCATCAACGCCATGGCTGAAGCCGTTCGCGAATTTCACGATCAACCGGTCGGTGTCGAGTTTGGACGAGTCCTCGCTGAAATCCGCATGGGGAAAAGTCGGACGATGGCTCTGGAGTCAATGCGTGAGCGACTGAGCGACGACGAAGTCACCGCGATCGTCGGTTCAATCATTCAAGGCGAGAATCTGGGGACACCGCTGGCCACCGTGTTCAGAACTCAGGCGGACGTTCTGCGAATCAAGCGAACTCAGCGTGCGGAAACGATCGCCGGTGAAGCCGGGGTCAAAATGCTGCTGCCGGGGATTCTGATCATGGCGTCGACCGTCGTGATCATCCTTGGTCCGTTCCTGCTGAGCTTCATCTATCAGGAATACATTTTCTGATTGGCTTAGACCATTTTCATGGTTTCTGTGCAGGAGCTGACACCCGAAATGGTCTTAGTTTCCTTCGTGGCCTTCCTGCAGAACACTGAAAATGAATTCTGAAAGTACCTTAGCCGGGCTTTTTCATTGTCAGAGAAACGCGCCGACGTTCTTTGTCGACCGACTGAACCCAGACAGTAACGATGTCTCCCACTGAGACGACTTCGTGCGGGCTGCTGATGAATCGGTCGGCCATCTGGCTGACGTGAACGAGCCCCGTATCTTTCAGGCCGATGTCGACGAACGCTCCGAAGTCAACAACGTTCAGAACAGTCCCGTCCAGTTCCATACCCGTTGCCAGGTCGTCGAGCTTCAGAACGCCGCTGCGGAAGATCGGGCCAGGAAGGTCCGTTCGAGGATCTCGGCCAGGCCGACGCAGTGCTTCGATAATGTCTTTCAAAGTTGGCTGCCCGATGTTTAACTCGCCAGCAAGATGCTTTACGGAAACGTCTGCGAGACTGTTTTGCAGAGTCTCTTTGCCCTCAGCGGTAGCCTGCACGTCGTCGGGCTTGAGCGAAAGGCTTTCCAGCAGTCGATGAGCGACCTTGTAACTTTCCGGGTGAATCCAGGTCTGGTCGAGCGGTTCTTCACCGTTGCTGATCTTCAGGAAGCCTGCCGCCTGAGTAAAAGTTGACTTGCCGACGCCAGCCACTTCGAGGAGCTGTTTTCGACTGTTGAATGGACCGTTTGCATTTCGCCACTCGACCACTCGTTTGGCAATGAGCTGGCTGAAGCCTGAGACATATTTCAGAAGCGATGCGCTGGCTGTGTTCAGGTCGACTCCGACGAAGTTGACGCATGACTCGACGACACTATCGAGCGACTCTTTCATTTGACGTTGATTCATGTCGTGCTGATACATTCCCACGCCGATGTGCTGCGGGTCGATCTTGACGAGTTCACTCAGTGGGTCCAGAAGTCGTCGACCGATGGAAATGGTGCCGCGAACGGTAGCGTCATAGTCGGGAAATTCTTCGCGAGCGACTGGACTGGCCGAATAGATGCTCGCGCCGGCTTCGTTCACGATGAGGTAGCGGCAGTGGGAACAATGTTCTGCGATCAGTTGGCCAACGAGTTCTTCCGTTTCGCGGCAGGCTGTGCCGTTACCGATGGCGATCAGGCCGCACGAATATTTGTTGACAAGTTCCGCCAGTCGCCGAAGCGTGCCCTGGCGTTTATCAGCCGATCCGGTGACATAAACGACGTCGGTATGCTGGCACTGACCGCGTTCATCGAGAATCGCAATCTTGCATCCGGTTCGGAAGCCTGGATCAATCGCCAGGACGGCCTCATTCTTGAGAGGTGGTTGCAGCAGCAGGCTTCGCAGGTTTCGGGCGAAGACGCCGATTGCGTGCTCTTCTGCCTGTTCCGTGATCTCTCGTCGGATCTCTCGTTCGATGCTGGGGTGGATCAGTCGATCGAGTGAATCCTGAATGCACTCGTCGAGAAACTTGCGGTGCGCGTGGTCGGGCAGGTTGTACTGACTTGAAATCGCTCTCGCCGCGACCTCACGGTCCCATTCGAACCTGATTCGCAGGACTTCTTCTTTCTCGCCTCGATTCAACGCCAGAGTTCGATGTGGAGGAACCTTCCAGACAGGCTCGCTGTAGTCAAAATAGTTTTCGAATTCCTTCCGTTTCTCCTCGTTTTTCTTCGTCGGCGACACGCTGATCCTGCCCGTTCGCCAGGCAATCTTGCGGGAGCTGTCTCGGACAGCCACATTTTCGCTGATCCACTCCGCAATGATGTCGGCGGCTCCTCGAAGCGCTTCGTCCTTCGTAGCGATGCCTTCATCAGGATTTGAGGAGACAAATGCTGCTGCGGCTTTCGCGATCGGGATTGAGTCAGCTCCGCCTCGCATGATCAGTTCGGCGAGCGGCTCGAGTCCTTTTTCGCGAGCGGCTTCGGCGCGCGAGCGTCGTTTCGGTCGGTACGGAAGATAAAGGTCGTCGAGTCGTTTCAACGTGTCGGCGGATTCGATCTGAGACCGTAGTTCGGGAGTCAGTTTTCCCTGCGAGTCGATCTGTCGAAGAATGGTGTCAGCTTTCTCCGCCAGTTGTCGCAACAGATTGACTCGTTTTTCGATCGCACGAATCTGCTCTTCGTCGAGATCGCCGGTCTGTTCTTTACGGTAGCGCGTGATAAACGGGACCGTGTTCCCATCGTCAAGCAGCGCGACAACGTTTCGCACCTGAGATTCGGTAAAGGAAAGCTCTTTGGCAACCAGACCCAGGTTAATGCTCCCCGGCAGTGATTCGAGAATTGCGGTCATCCAGCGTCCTGCTCGAACGATTGAGTCATGGTGTGTGAGATTTCGAACTGATGCGGGTTTGCCATCAGAAATGAATGCTGCGAACGCAAACTTTGAACGGGGCGGAAACTGTAACGATAGCACAGTAGCAATCAAAAAGAGTGTGTCGAAAATGCTGAGAAAGTTTTGCGGTGAAGATTCGGCGGGCTCGAGGATGAAATGCCGATGGTATGTCAGGAACGAACTGGCGATTAATCGAGCAGGGCGAACAGTGACCCGAATCCGGAGTTCGACTTGGGACGCAGCGTCGAGTTGTGCATAATCGATCTTCGTTGCGTTCGCTAACTGAATGGACAGGAAGAGCGATGATCACACTGACTGGTAAATCGGTTCGACATTGTGACGGAGTCACTCGTCGTGCGGCTGTCATGGCCGGAGCCACCGGGCTGGCCGGACTTTCGCTGGTTGACGTGCTGCGGGCGGAGTCGTCCAGTGGGGCGGGATCGTCGCAGAAGTCTGTGATAAATATTCATCTGGACGGAGGGCCTCCACAGCTCGACACCATCGATATGAAAATGTCGGCACCGTCAGAGATTCGAGGCGAGTTCTTCCCGATTCAGACTTCGTTGCCGGGGTTTCAGATTTGCGAACTGATGCCCAGAGTGGCGAGCATTGCTGACCGATTTGCTTTTGTTCGGTCGCTGGTTGGATCGGCAGGTCGACACGACGGGTTTCAGTGCCAGTCGGGGTTTCATTACAAGGCTCTGGAATCAATGGGCGGCCGACCTGCGATGGGGTCGGTCGTGTCGAAACTGCTGGGACGGGCAGACGACGTCGCGCCGCCGTTTGTGGATCTGATGCTCGGTCGACCGCTTGTTCGCAACAGTGCCCGACCGGGATTCCTCGGACCGTCACACAAACCGTTTCGTCCGGATATTTCGAGCATGTTTCATCGGCAGCTCGAACAGGGCATGCAGGGCGAATTGAAACGGCTGGGCGCGGACCATTCTGTGAGCATGAAGCTGAACGAACAGTTGTCGCTGGCTCGGCTTGAAAGTCGTGCAGATTTGCTCGGAGGGCTTGATCGGATCCGGCGGAAAGTCGATGCCAGCGGGATGATGGACGCGATGGACGCTTTCAATGAGCAGGCTGTCAGCATTCTGACGTCCGGACGCTTTGCCGAAGCTCTTGATCTGCAGAGCGAAGAACCACGAGTGCTGAGGCGATACACAAGCCCGGCGATGCCGGAAGCCTTTCAGTTCACGACGGCAGAGGGGGGCGAGGCACCGCAGAAGTTCCTGCTCGCACGACGGCTGATCGAAGCGGGAGTCCGATGTGTCAGCGTATCGATCAGCGACTTCGACACACATTCGAGCAATTTTCCAAGAATGCGGGCGTTGCTGCCGATCGTTGATCATGGCCTTCATGCGCTGGTGACCGACCTTGAAGAACGTGGAATGCTCGATGATGTGACGATTGTTGTCTGGGGCGAATTTGGTCGGACACCGCGAATCGATCCGAAGACGGGGGGGCGACATCACTGGCCACGTGTCGGTCCAGCAATTCTCGCCGGTGGCGGATTGCGAACCGGACAGATCATCGGGGCAACGGATCGAACGGCAGGGACCGCTGTTTCACGACCAGTCCATTACAAGGACGTCATGGCGACGTTGTTTGAACGGATCGGCATCGACGCTCGTAATACGACGATCATTGATCCTCAGGGACGGCCTCAGTACCTGCTCGATGAAGGTCAGCCAATGGCTGAGGTTGTTTGATGAACATCGCCGCTGAGTTGCTGCCGGGTGTCGTTCTGGATCGAACTTTCGTCGCTGTCTCCAGTCTGCTGTTGAGCACCGATCTGTCCGCAGTATGGAGAGAGACTCTGTTAACGAGCCTGCTGGCCGCGATCGTTGGCCTGGTGGTATTTTCGTTGCTTTATGCGTCGAAAATTGTGGCGGGCCGTCGACATGTCGAAGAGTTGCAACAGGCGCTTCTGGATAAAGAGAAGGCGGTGATGGCACTTGCGGCAAGCGAGGAACGGTTTCGCACGCTTTGCGATCATGCGCCGGTTGGTATTTTTGTCGACGATGGCGCTGGAAACGGTGCCTATCACAATCCCAAGAGCCTCGAGATTACCGGCCTCTCGATGAAACAATCGCAGCGTGATGGCTGGCACAAAGCCATTCATCCCGAGGATCGGGAACGCGTTGTGAAGCGGATTTCGGAGTCTGTTTCAAGGCAGGAACCATACGAGGTCTGCAATCGGTATGTTCATCCCGATGGAACGGTTCGTTGGGTGGAAGGAATTGCGGTGCCGGTCAAGGGGGCCGACGGCAAACTGGTTGCTTATGTGGGCACGCTGCTCGACGTCACATCCCAACGCAAAGCAGCCGAGGCTCAACAGGCAAGCGAGTCGCGTTACCTCGCGATTGTCAACGAACAGCCCGACCTGATTGTTCGCTGGAAGACTGATGGAACTCTGCTGTTCGCGAATCAGGCGTGCTCGCTTGATGAAGCTCTGGGGATTGATTTTCTCTCCGTTGTTCCGGATCAACGTCGTGATGAGCTGAGGCAATGGGCATCGAGCGTGACGGTCGATCAGCCTGTTGTCTCCGGTGAGTCAAAGTTTGTTATGGCTGACGGTCGTCGGCATTTTCAACTTTGGACTGAGCATGGCATTTTTGATGACAGTGGAATGCTGATCGAAATTCAAAGTATCGGTCGCGATATCACGGCAGAACGCGAGGCTGAAGAGCAGTTCCGCGAGCAGCAAAGCCTGCTGGCTCATGTGTCGCGATTGTCGACAATGGGCGAACTTGTCGCCGGAATTGCTCACGAAGTTAACCAACCGTTGTATTCCATTAAAAATTGTGCGAAGGCACTGCAGAACGTTCTGGCGGATGAGAATCAGTCAAATCGCGAATTGATGATTCAGTGTGCTGATCAGATCAGCGATGCCTCATCGCGGGCAGGAGAGATGATACGGCGAATGAGAGATTTCGTCCGGCATGGTGAGACGGAGCGTGAAGTCTGTGACATGAATCTGCTGATTGAAGAAGCCGTTCGACTGGTCGCGTTCGAAGGCCACCGTCATCAGGTAACAGTTGTGGTGCAGCCGGCGAAAGAGTGCGTTGTCGTTCGGGTTGATCGCGTGCAGATTCAGCAGATCCTGGTGAATCTCTTGAAAAATGCTTTTGAATCCATCGCTGCCGCGGAGTGCGATGTTCGCGAAGTGGTGGCTGCCTGTAGCGTTGTCGAGGCTGCGGCCAGAGTCTCGATCGTTGATTCCGGGCCGGGAGTACCGGAAGAGTTGTTCGAAACGATCTTCGATGCGTTTGTAACGACTCGCAAAGAAGGCATGGGAATGGGTTTGGCGATCAGCCGTACAATTGTGGAAGGCCATAATGGCCTCATCCGGGTAGAGCAGCGTGAGGGCAGCGGAACCGCCTTCCTTGTGGAGTTGCCTCTACACGATGTTGCACAACGTTTTGTTGATATCAATGCTGCCAGCGCGGTCGAACGAATTCCCGACGTGGCCGGGAATGCCGTTATTCAGGAAGCTTGACTATGTCCGATCAGCCAACTGTTTTCGTGATTGATGATGACGGACCCGCGCGGGAATCGGTCTGCCTGCTCGTTCGGTCGATGGGGATTCGTGCCATGGCATTTGAATCGGCAGAAGACTTTCTGAATGGGTTTGATCGATCCTGTCCAGGATGTGTGATTACTGATGTCCGCATGCCAGGACGAAGCGGCGTCGAATTGCAGGAAGTGCTTCTTCGTAATTCCATTAAGATTCCCGTGATTGTGCTTACCGCCTACGCGTCGACGACATTGACTGTTCAAGCTATGAAGAATGGTGCGGTGACACTGCTCGACAAGCCCTACCAGGACAACGACCTGTGGGATGCCGTCCGCTGTGCTTTGACTCGAGATGCGACTCATCGCCAGCGAAGCAGGCGGGTCAGAGAGCTACGCGAGCGGCTTGGGCGATTGACAGCGAAGGAAGCCAGTGTGCTGGACCTGATTCTTCAGGGACGCCCCAACAAGCAGATGGCAGTCGAATTGAGTGTCAGCGAGCGGACGGTCGAGAATCGTCGGAGGGAAATTTTCCGCAAGACCGAAACCAACTCGGTCGCAGAAGTCGTTCGTCTGGCCATCGAAGCTGGCTGGGAACAGGCAAACGAAGGTGAAGTCGTAGATGATGGCAGCCCGGGAACGAGTTGAACCGGGACGAATCGCCCGCTTTTCCTGATCCCTGCTGAACAGGCCGCTCCCGCTGTTTATGTTGCATCTCGATCAGAGCATCAAAATCAGCAAGGTGTGAAGTTACGGCGTGTCGAATTCAGTGTGTGGAAATCCGCAGGTGGGGTTCGGGAATCCGTCGCGTTAAACAGGTGCCTTTTCAACGGGGTTCTGAGACTATCCAAGAGGTACCAAGCTCGATCAGAAGGAGAACATTCTTCGGTCGAATTCCTAGGCGGTAAGGTGACGCCGGGCTACGAATAATGGCTTTTCATCCAGCGCATTGTCAGACGTCAATTTCAGGGCTGAGGTTAACCGGTATCGTTCTATGGCGAGCCCGGAATTCAACGTCGATAATTCTCGGGTCTGTAGGATTCAGAATCTGCCACTGGCGTCTGCTCTGTTGCTGCTCAGTAATCGTTTCCTGGACGCGGCGATTGAGTTTGGGTTGTCACGCGAGTATATAGGTCGGCGATGTACACTGGTGGTGGGTGCCAAGTTTCGTGCACGATTCTGACAGTAAGTATGTTGTAGAGAGCTTCGAGCCAAATTATGGAAAACAAATCGCCAGCTCGGAGTACGGGCTGTGTTCACGTTGTCGACGATGAACTTTTTGTTCGCGAGGCAGTGCAACTGCTCGCTTCGTCGTTAGAACTGACTTGTGTTGCGTACGAATCGGCTGAGGAATTTGCCGACAGATTCAAACCCGACGGACCAGGGTGTCTGGTTGTCGATTTGTTCCTTACGAGGCGAAGTGGTTTCAGTCTGCTGCGCGAATATTCTGATCCAAAATTTCTGATACCAGGGATCGCGATCAGCGGCACAGCTGATCCAAAACTCGCGTTACGCGCGATACAGGAAGGCGCGGTGACCTTTCTTAATAAGGATTGCGAGAAGCACGAGCTTGCCCAGGCGATTCTGATGTGTTTGAGACTGGCCAGCGAAGCGGTCAGCGTTATTGGTCAGCAACCTGCGATGGAAGTCGGACTTGAGCAGCTTTCAGACTCAGAAAGAGTGGTACTCGATTATCTGATTCAGGGGAGTCCGAATCGCGCGATCGCCAGCGCACTGGGGGTCAGCGAACGAACGCTGGAGCGTCGCCGTGCGTCAATTCTTGACAAGTTGAATGCACGGTCCGCAGCTGAAGCCGCGCACATGGTGGGATTGTATCATCGTGACAAGGGCGTTCTCCGTGCTCGATGGCCGGTTCCGGCTGAGCTGCTTGCCGGTGCCTTGTCTGACGGCGGTGGTCTGCCGCGACGGTCGTGAAGTTTACTCAGTGGTTGTGATCGAATCATCTCGCGTTGCTGCACAGGGGCTGAGACGACGCCTTTTCGTAGAAGCAAATGCTGAACCATACGTCTTCCGCTTCCTTGAGATCACGGCTGCGCGACGAGGCTGACCGCGGCAACCGGGACAGCCGATACTTTCCGCAGAAGTGGCGCAATGTCTGGTAGTGCGTCTGAAACGCCGTAGGTGGTGCGGGAATCGGAGCAAATTCTCCGCGAATCAGGCCCGCCAGTTTGAAAGCGACCTAGATTGTTGAGGACGAGGCTCTGCGCCTGTTCGAGAGTCTTCGTGCAGTCATTCTGAAAATCATTCTGACGTGACTGATCGCCTCAAACGAAACGATGTGACATGACATCTACCGGCACAATCAAATCGAACTTGACCGGCGCGAGGATTGACATCCCTCTTCAGACGCGTCGTGATCTCAAAAGAAAACTGCGTGTTTGTCACGTCAGTATGTGTCTGCAGACTGGTGGGCTTGAACGGCTGCTTGTTGAGTTCGGCCAGAACCGGGACGGAGAACTGTTCGAGACAAGCTTCGTCGCCCTCGAAGGTATGGGCATTCCCGCTGATGAATTGCGAGGGCAGGGGCATCATGTTGAGTGTGTTGCCGAGGCCGCTACTGGCAAGCTCGCTCGACTCCGACGTCTCACCAGAATTTTTCGCGATGGTCAGTTCGACGTCGTCCATACGCACAACACACTCGCTCACTTCTATGGAGCCTTTGCGGCACGACTCGCAGGTGTTCCGGTCGTATTGAACACGCAGCATGGTCGCGGCTGCGGGAAAAGCTGGAAGGCAAGACTGCAGTTTAGAATGGCAAATCGGTTGACCGATCGAGTTGTCGGCGTTTCCGAAGATGCCGCCGAACTTTGCCGTCGGGATGATGTCCGTTCAGCCGACCGAACAATCGCCATGTGGAACGGGGTTGATCCTGGCCGGTTTGAATATCGTGGTCCGTCAACTCAGCCAGTGGCAATCAGTGTGGCGAGACTTTCGCCTGAAAAGGACTTCCCGACGCTGCTTCGAGCAACCTGGATTCTCATCAAAGATCGTCCCGACTTCCGCTTGAAGATTGTTGGTGACGGTGCCGAACGGCAGAAACTCGAGCAGTTAGCTGAAGAGCTGAACCTGACCGGGCATGTCGAGTTTCTCGGCGAACGAAGCGATGTTTCTCAACTTCTTCCTCAGGCTGGTTTTTTCGTTTCGTCGTCAAAGACCGAAGGAATCTCCCTGACGGTGCTGGAAGCGATGGCCGTCGGTTTGCCGGTGGTCACGACTCGTGTTGGCGGCAATCCGGAAATTGTTGTTGAAGGCAAAACCGGACGACTGGTTTCGCCTCAGAGTCCTGAAGAGCTGGCCCTGGCGATGCGAGATCTCTTAAAGGATCAGGAAGGCTGGCCTGTGTACGGAGAGCTGGCCCGGCAACGTATTGAGCAGCATTTCAACGTGCGAAACATGGTCAGGCAGTACGAAGACCTGTATCGCGAACTGCTTGCTGAACGCAGCGACCGCAAATGAATCAGGCCGGGCTCTGGCCGAACTGGTGATTCGACAACTGATGCCATGAACTGATGCCATGAACGAAAAAGGGATAAAAGTTGGACTCGTCGGCTGCGGGCAGATCGCAGATGCGCATCTGCAGCAGATTCGTCGTATTCCGTGGGCGGAACCCGTCGCGGTTTGCGATCTTGAGCCGTTGCTGGCGCGACAGGCTGCCGAACGGTTCGATATTCCGGGACAGTTCACCAGTCTTGAACAGATGATTGAGCAGTCCCGGCCTGATGTCGTCCATATCACGACGCCGGTGGAGTCACACCGACTGCTGGCGATGCAGTTGCTGGAAGCAGGAGTGCATGTGTATGTCGAGAAACCGTTCTCGGTAAGCGTGGCAGAAGCTCAAGACGTTCTTGACTGTGCGCGACGCAACGATCGGCTCGTGTGCCTGGGGCATGATCAACTCTTCGACCCTGCCTGGCTGGAGTGTTGCAAGAGGATCGATGCTGGTGAGGTCGGCGATGTTCAGCACGTCGAGTCGGTCCTGGGGTATCCGCTGCATGGCCCATTCGGCACGCAAGTCATCGCGAATCCGAATCACTGGGTGCGCCGCTTGCCCGGCGGGTTGTTTCAGAACACGATTTCTCACCCTCTGTATCGCATCACGGAATTTCTCACAGACCCCGAGCCGGAACTTCAGGCTTCGTGGTTCAGCCGCTTTAAGCAGATCCCCTTTCCGACCGAGTTGCGTGCGCATCTTCGTGGCGAACAGGTGACCGGCAGCCTGCTCTTCACAAGTTCGACGAAGCCGTGTCATCGGCTGACTCGGGTCTATGGAACAAAAGGCGGCCTGGAAGTTGACCTGGATTCTCAACTTATCCGAGCCGATAAGAGAAACCGTTATCCGGGAGCTTTCGCAAAGATCGAAGAGCCTTGGCGGCAAGTACGCGAATCAGTGGCGAATCTGTCGCGAAACCTGTGCAGTTTCTGGAAAGGTGAGCTGCATTATTTCGAAGGGATGAAGCGAACTTTTCAGTTGTTCTACGAAGCTGTTCGCGACGGTTCAGAGGGGCCGATCAGCTATGACGAAATGATCCGGGTGACTCAGATCATGGATCGCATTTTTGAAGAGTGCCGTCGAAGCGATGCTGATCGGGCCGGGGCGAAACGTCTTCGCCGAAGCTCGCAGACGGACGAGTTGGAAGGCTCAAAGGCAGAGTCAATGGCCGAGCAATCAATCGGAAGCAGTTCGCAGAGAAGTTGAACCGAGAGAATCGATTCCTGAATCTCGGGCGTTTGAATGTGTGAGATAACGAGCGAAACGGGTAAAGCAGCCATGCAGGTCTTACTTACCGGAGCAACGGGATTCCTGGGACGTCGAGTCCTGCGCGAACTCGTTGACGAAGGATGCGCAGTGCGATGCGCCGTTCGGCCGGGAAGCGACGTTCAATCGTTGCGTCAATTTGTGGGGGCTCGTCGTTGGAGCTGTACCGAAACGGTCAATGTTCAACTTTCAAACGTGGAGCAATGCCGCGAACTGGTTAGGGATTGTTCTGTCGTTTTTCACGCGGCGGCTTCGCTCAGTGGTTCGGCCAGTAATCTGGTAATGAATTCGGTCGTCCCCACGCGAAGCCTGATGGCAGCCGCCGCTGAAGAAAGAGTCGCCCGTTTCGTCCTGGTCAGCTCGCTGGGGATTTACGGGGCGCAACAACTGCCAGGCCATGCAACACTTGATGAGCAATGCCCTGTTGATTCCGCTGGCCACCTGCGAGACCCCTATACGTACAGCAAGATTCTCCAGGAAGAAGTCGCGTGGAAGATCTCCCTTGAGAGGAACCTGCCGCTGGTCGTTGTCCGACCGGGAGTCATCTTCGGCGACGAGCGAGGTGCTCTCAGTCACCGCGTTGGCTTGCAGCTTGGTGGGCTGCTGCTGCGGATGGGCGGTCGGCAACAAGTCCCGTTTACTTACGTCGAGAACTGCGCAGAAGCCGTCGCGCTGGCGGGGTTCAATTCCGGAATTGACGGCCAGATATTCAACATCGTTGACGACGACTTGCCGACGGGCCGACAGGTCATTTGTCGGTATCGCAAGGCTGGCCGAAAACTTCGAGTCATTGGTGTTCCACAGTTCGCCACGAACTGGCTGGCTCGATTCAACGAATGGTACAGCTCAAAAACGGAGCAGCAGGTTCCTGCCGTACTGACTCGATACCGGGTTCAGGCGATGTGGAAGCCGCTTCGGTATTCAAACGAGCGGGCAAAGCAGCAGCTTGGCTGGCACCCGTCAATAACTTTCGATGAAGCCTTTGAACGAACAATCGCTTCGGGTGTCTAAGGATTTTTAAATGAAGACATTATTCCTTAGCTCGGTCTATCCGAATCCGTCATCCCCGGTGCGCGGAACATTCAACCGAATGTTCTGTCACGCGCTGAATGAAACGGGTGAAGTGCGTGTGGTCGCGCCGTTGCCGTGGCCCGAGGTTGTCCTGGGAATGGCGAAGCGGCTGGCCAGGAGACCTGAGAAACGCAGACTGCAGCGCAACCAGGCCGTCGCCCCAGTTGATGGTGATAAGGTTGCTGTCGAACGGCCCGTCTTTCTGTACCCACCGAAAATCATGCGACATCGATACGGGCAGTTCATGTGGTCGTCAGTGCGGAAGTCTGTTGAGCGAGTGACTGCCGATTTTCGTCCCGATTGGGTCATCAGCTACTGGGCGCACCCGGATGGTGATGCGGGACTGCGTGCTGCTCGTATGTTGGGAGCGAAGTCGGCTGTCATTGTTGGCGGATCTGACGTCCTGCTGCTGACCCGGAATGCAAAACGCTGTGATCAGATCAAGCGGGTTCTTCGAGAAAGCGATGCCGTGCTTGCCGTTTGCGAAGGGCTGAAACATCGAGCCATCGAACTCGGCGCGTCACCTGACCGTGTCCACAGGCTCTATCAGGGCATCGACCCGAAAGTGTTCTGTAAGGACGACCGATCGGCGGCTCGTGCCCGGCTCAATCTTTCACCAGCAGAGCCAGCGTTTATCTGGGTTGGTCGAATGGTGGGGGTCAAACGTCTGGATGTGCTGGTGAAAGCGTTCGAACTGGTTGTGAAGCAGCGACCGGAAGCGAAGCTGTATCTTCTTGGAGAAGGTGCGTCCAAACAGCCGATTCGCCAGTTGGTTGAGAATCGACGACTGACCGAGTCTGTGATTTTCGTCGGAGCTGTTCAGCAGAGCGAGCTTCCTGACTGGTATCGAGCGGCTGATGCAACGCTGCTGTCCAGCGAGTCCGAAGGGTTGCCAAACGTTCTGAGAGAGTCACTCGCGTGTGGCACGCCGTGGGTCTCAACTAACGTCGGCAGTGTTCAGGAAATCGCGGCCGCTGATCACTCCATCATCGTTCCTGTGGGAGATGCCCAGGCTGTGGCTGAGGGAATTCTTCAGAGTCTGGAACCGATTTATAAAAACGGAGCGGCTGCGTACCGCCCGAAAACCTGGCATGACACAGCGACCAGGCTGGTGGGGATACTGTCTGGAAACAACGTTGACGATACCTTGCTGAAAATCGCCGATTCGGAACTTTCGGTTGCGGAGAGGGGGGCATTGGTATGAACGTTCTGCCTGATGGAACGCCCATCCGCCGCGTGCTGGTTGTTGCGTATGTTTTTCCGCCTGCCGGTGGCGCGGGCGTGCAGCGTGTCACGAAGTTTGTGAAATACCTGCCAGAGTTCGGTTGGGATTGCTCGGTACTTACGGTGGCCAATCCGTCGGTGCCGGTGTTTGACGAGACGCTGGCAAAGGACGTCCCCGAGTCAACGGTCGTCCGCCTGGCGAAAACGCTGGAACCGGGATACGCGCTGAAGAATGCCGTTTCCGCCGGAAGCGCTGGTGCGACTTCAACAAAACAATCCGGCGGATTTAAGAAGCTGATCAAATCGGCTGTGCGAACTGCTGGAAACGCCGTTCTTCAACCGGACGCGCAAATCCTGTGGTACCCCGGTGCCGTCAAGGAAGGTCTGCAACTGCTGAGCGACCTGAAGCATGACGCCATCTTTGTGACAGCGCCGCCGTTTTCATCGTTTGTTACCGGCGCGGCGCTCAGTCGGCGGAGCGGGCTGCCTTTGGTCGTCGATTATCGGGACGAGTGGGGGATCAGCAATCGCTTTCAGGAGAACCGACAGAAGTCGAGCTTCTCTCACTGGCTGCAGGATCGTATGCAGCGCCGCGTGTTGCGACAGGCTTCTGCCGTCATTGCGACGACGGAACGAAGTGCTGAGTCTGTTCGCGAATCCGTTGAGCGAGCTGGCAGTTCTGCGACCGTTTCCTGCATTTACAACGGGTACGATGCTGCCGACTTTTCCAGGGTGGAGAGCGTCTCAATTTCAGACTCTTCCAACGGCCTCAAAGCGTGCGTTCCTCTGTCGGAAGAAGCGACGCCTTCGAGTAATCGAATGCTGCGAATTGCTTACGTCGGAACGCTCTGGAATCTAACCTCGATTGAACCGATTGTTTCCGCGATTGAGAAACTGGCAGCCGAAGACAGTCACAAGACGCAGCGGATCGAACTCGTTGTTGCTGGACGACGCACGGGTGCGCAGGATGAGATTCTTGACCGCCTTGAGTCTTTGCCCTGCCGGCTGATTCGCGAAGGCTACGTCGAGCACCGCCGCGCCATCGAGATCATGAATCAGGCGGACGTTCAATGTCTGCTGCTGTCCGATGTGCCGGAAGCGGGGCGTGTTGTGCCGGCGAAAACGTTCGAGTATCTCGCGCTGGGACGAAAGATTCTTTACGTCGGTCCTGACGGGGAAGTCGGCGAGATCCTTTCCGGTTTTCCTCAGGCAGAATCATTCCTGCCGAAAGATGCAGACAGGATTGCTGACTACCTGAGTCGTCAACTTGACGATCTGGCGAACGACGCGGCGCCGGTAAAGACAGCATCGGCCACGCGTTTTGAGCGGCGATCACTGACGCGACAACTGGCGGAGTTACTGGATCAAACGTGTGGTGCAGGTTCCACGTTGTCGCCAGTTAACAAGAATGCTGGCTGTGAAGTTGCGGGGGCCACCGCATGATTGAATTCATCTTCTGGTTTAGTCTCGCCGGGTTGGTTTACGTTTACATCGGCTATCCGTTGCTGGTGAAAGTGCTGGCACGACTGTGTCCGATGCGCCGGGAACGGCATTCTGTCGATCAGAAAGTTTCGCTGGTTATCGCCTGTCACAACGAAGCCGAGCGAGTTCGCCACAAACTTTCTGTACTCCTGCACTCGTCGCAGGCTCGTCTGATCGACGAAGTGCTGATTGGATCTGACGGTTCAACAGATGAGCTTTCATCCGCCCTTGCCTCCGTCAACGACTCACGAATTCGGCTCGTTGAATTCTCGGACCGGCGCGGCAAACCTGCTGTGCTGAATGATCTGATTCCGCAATGTCAAAGCGAGATCGTCGTTCTGTGCGACGCTCGCCAGATGTTGTCGGACGATGCGATTCCAGAGCTGCTGTCCAATTTTGCGGACGAAAAAGTCGGCGTTGTTTCCGGCGAGCTGATGTTTCGACCGTCATCAAGTGACACGACAGCCGGAAGAGGCATTGGTGCCTACTGGCGATATGAAAAAATGATTCGCCGGGCGGAAGCTCAGTTTCGCAGCGTGCCGGGAGCAACCGGAGCGTTGTACGCCATCAGGCGAGTGGCGTTTCGACCAATACCGAATTCAACGCTGCTCGACGACGTCGTGATTCCAATGACTGCCGTAACCCAAGGGTGGAAATGCGTGTTCGAGCGGAAAGCGATCGCGTGGGACGATCCTTCGGACTCTCTTGGGCGAGAGGCAATTCGGAAACGGCGAACGATCGCTGGCGCCGCTCAGTTGATCGTCCATCATCCGGCCTGGCTGCTGCCCTGGAAAAATCCAATCTGGCTGGAATACGTGTCGCACAAACTGTTGAGGCTGGTGTCGCCGCTCCTGTTGCTGACAGTTGCCGCTACCAATGTTCTGCTGATGAGCCAGCTTTCGTACTCGCTGCTCCTGTTGGCGCAGGGCTGTTTTTACTACTCAGCCTTCGCGGGGTGGCTTTGCCAGAAAATCGGGCGACCGTCGTCGATCTTCGGCATTCAGGCGATGTTTCTGACGTTGAATGTCACGACCGCTGCCGCGTTGTTTGACGCGATGCGCGGTCGGTTCCGAGTGACGTGGCAACGGTCGTAGCCGATCCGGTAAGCGGTCGTCGGTCAATTCGCCGGAAGCTGGCCGACGAATCCGCGGAGCAGTGCGATCTTTTCGGGTGGAATGATGTCCGTTGTCCGGGCGTAGTTGAAGACCTCGACGACAAATCCTTTGGCAGTGGCTTCCTGTCCGGCGAGTTCGTAAGCCAGTTCGCGCGTCTGGACGTCCTTAATCGCCGCTACCAGCTGGAAGGCATCTTTCTGTCGGCCTGCGGCGATCAGGCGGGAAACCAGCCGCAACATCGTCTCCTGCTGCCATCGCTTGTCGGCCTCTTCGTTATGAACCTGAAGGAAGTTGGCGAGAATGTTTGCTCCGGTCTGAGGCTTGCTGCTCATTGCTCCGTTTGACGCTTGAAACAGGGCCACACCTCGAGGCGCTTTGAGCTCGCTCAGTTGCTGCTTTGTGACGGCGGTTTCAACGGCAGCCATCTTTTCGGTTTGTTTTCTGACTCGGAAATCGTTGTAGATGGCTTTGGCCAGATTCGTCTTGAACCACGGTTCGCCAGCAAGGCCCGTCGGCGATGTGGCTGCCTGTTTCTGAATTTCGTCCCAGATCTGGTCCGCAAATCCCCAATCAAGAACTTCGGTCAGGATCTGCTCCTGAAGTGTGAACCGCGCTTCGGCGGCGCTGCGGAGCTGGCGAGCTCGGTTTCGGTAATTCTGGTAAGCACTTCGCGCTTCGTCGTCGGTCAACAGGTTCTTGATCGCCTTCAGTTCGCTGATGATCGCAGATTCGCCTTCCCGCTTGATTTCGTTGAACGGTTCATCGGCGATCGAAAGTGCCGGAGCCATTGTTCGGCAGATATTCATTGCGAGCAGAACCGACTTCCAGGCGGCGACGGAATCGCCAAGTGCCGACTCAGCATGAGCCAGCTCGGCGGCAGCGAGAGCCTTCCGTTGAATCGGCAGAACGACTGGAAGTTCCAGATCGGCACTCTCTTTCAGTGCTTGCAGATCAATTGTGAATGCCGTCTCGGCTGCCCCAATCAGTTGTCGTGCTTTTTCAAGCGGTGCTGCTGCCTGTTCGACTTTACCCAGTCCGTGCAGCGTTAATGCGCAACGGCTTTGAAGCTTTGCCTGAGCCGTTTTGTCCAGCGACGCAAACTGAGTGTCGATTGTGCTGAGCGGCTTGTCATCACCAGCGAGCAGTAACGACGTTTCAGCCCATCCGGACAGACAGTCTTCAACAGCCGACTGATCCGGGGCCTGTCTGGCGAACGCGACTGCTTTGTCAGACAGGCCACGAGCGGTCAACGATACGGTCACGGCAACCCATTGGGGAGCTGACCAACCGGTGACCGGACGCATGGAAACTGCCTGATCGAATGGGAGATTGCGGATTGACTCTGAACGTGCTCGCGATTCCAGAAACTGTCCCAATGGTCCGGCGTCATTACGTTTTTCGAGCAGTGCGATGGCTTCTGGGGCACGATCGATCGCGACCAGAACAGCAGACAATTCTGTGACGGTGTCCGTTGCGTCCGTTCCGAATGTTGGAAGATCACGAACCAGCGGCAATGCACTGTCGACCGCTTGTTTCGCGCCTGCTGTGTTGCCTGTTTCCAGATGTTTCCAGGCGACCTG
This sequence comes from uncultured Planctomycetaceae bacterium, assembly GCA_963976765.1. Taxonomy (GTDB): domain Bacteria; phylum Planctomycetota; class Planctomycetia; order Planctomycetales; family Planctomycetaceae; genus JABMPE01. The sequence goes on along the minus strand of CAXBME010000011.1, from coordinate 168,186 downwards.
GACCAGCGGAAGAATTCGGTAATACGTGAGGTTGGCTCCTACTTTATCGAGCTGAGTCAGCTGCTGTTCGACCGCGGCGAAGTCTCCAGCAATGGCATAGGCTTCTGCTGTCAGTCGGCGGCAGAACGGCTTCCGTTGATTTCGGTCTCTCTGCAGCGAAGTATGCGACATCAGATTCAGTGATGTGTCGAGCATTTCGGCAACTGGCGGGCCATTAGGCGTTTTCGGAACTGTCGGTTCATCAGGTTCGGCTGGTTCCGTGTTGCCCGGAGTCGAAATGGGAGCTGCCGGTCGCGACGGATTGTTACCGAGTTTGAGAGCCAGCTGTTCTTCGGGAGTCAGTTCTTTGACGGCGGGACCGGATGTGAAATAGAACGCTCCGCCGCCAAGAACCGCGGCCGATACGACGGCGATACCAATGTAAGCTCCAATCGACAGTCCTTTTGACGCGGATTCAGCAGCCAGCGCGTCTGCTTCGGCGGCTGCGGCCGCCGCTTTGGCTTCTTCAGCTCCTTCGTCAGGGGGAGCCGTGAAAATCGGGACGAGGCAGTCCTGGTTGGCGCAACGAACTTCCCGCCCCGCTGCTTTCTTCGACTGGAAGCCGGCGGTTTCGCACATCGGACAGACGATGCGATGCAGCTTGCCTTTTGTCGGTTTTGGCTGAAGCTGGACAGCCTTACGAGTGGTCGGCGAAGCAACATCGAACGGATCGTCGCTTGCCGGCTTTTCAGGTTTGGCCGCGCTGGCTTTATTCCTTTGGGAACTGCCAGCCCTGGCGGGAGACTTGCCCGACGGAGCTGCCGGGCCTTTCGACTTGACGCTGGGTTTTGCGGACATCGAAACGCCGCAGAACGGGCAATCTTCGGCGTCTTCGTCGAGAACAGACTGACCACAGGAAGGACAGGAAGGGAGGTCCATGCTTCCTCACCGTATTCTAAAAGGGAAATGAAACTGCGAAGGGACGGTCTGGACCGCTGAGAATTCTGCAAATTCAGACGACAGCAAGGATATCAGCTCGTCAGATCAGAGAACAGCCGCGCTTGTGGCGTGAGTTGTGGTTATCAGGCGGCTGTTTCCGAGTTGGTCGCCGGTTGTCGTTTTCGAGCGATCGCCTCAAGTGACAAAACGGCAACGGTGGCAACAACTGTCAGGCCGATGGTGACGAGCGTTGAGCTGCTGGAAAAATCGGGCGTGATATTCTCAAACTGCTTTAACTTGAATTCGGTTCCTGGCGGTGAGAGTTCGAGTTTGAACGGCCAGAGCTTTCGCAGCGAGCCGAGCATCAGGCCGCACAGCGTCGCCATGGTGACGGTCGCGTGTCGCGAGAGCAGCCAGCGAAGAACTCGACTGAACGCCAGCAGGCCGAACAGGCATCCGCCGCAGAAGATGCCGACTTCCAGAAACGCCTGAACGGACCACTCGCCTTTCAGAATGCTGCGGATGAGGCCCGTGACGTGAGAGTACCGCCCAAGAATCAGCAGAATGAACGCACCGCTGATCCCTGGCAGGATCATCGCACAGATACCGATGGTGCCGCAGAAAAACAGGTACCACAATGCGTCGGGCGGCGATTGCAGAGCGTCCAGGCCAACGACCATCCAGGCGACGAAGGCTCCGGCAATTAACGCCGCAACGTTGCCGGGATTCCACCGGGGGACTCCCCGAGCGACAAGCACGCCGGAACCAAGGATCAACCCGAAGAAAACGGCGTATGTCGGTTGCAGGTGATCGTCCAGCAGCTTTTTCATAAGGAACGACAGTCCGCCGATGCCGGTCACGATTCCGCAGCCCAGAGCGATGACAAATCTGAGTTCGATGTGTTCAGCGGCGGTTGACCAGCGCTTTTCAGCGAGCATCCCCAGTGCCTGACGATCAAACCGGCTGATGGCAGAAACCAGTCGGTTGTAAATTCCCAGCACCAGAGCGACGGTCCCGCCCGATACGCCGGGGACGATATCGGCGGCTCCCATCATCAGGCCGCAAAGTGCTGTTTTAAGGTCTGCTTTTTCAATCAATGGCATGAAGTAGTAGTCCGGTTGGAAATTGAAACTCGTCAGTCAGAGTGGCCGCTGCAACCGGCGATGATTCTCAGCGGGCACGCCCGGCGTTAGAGTTTGCAGCTCAGCGAGGCATCAAACGGGGCGTCCCCAGTCATCCTTGCTCATGCCTGGGTTGTGATTCTTGAATCAACGTGCGCCCCCTGGGCCTTGGCGGTGGGACAGGATAATTCAATCTGCGGATTTGGTAGAAGGCCATCGCGCGAAGGTCGACTGGAAGCATACGGCGCGAGGCTGTTGGCGGTCCGCAGGAAAATTCACATAAGACGGGAGCAGGACAATTAAAGGTCCAGGTTTAAAAGTCAGATACGATGTCCGCCGGTACTGGAACTGCCCGGCCTGCAATCGCACTCGGCGTGCGCCGATCGATCAGGTTTCCGTGCGGTGCATGTGCCGAAATCATGGAACCTGGATGAAGCTCGTTGAGCCCGGCCCGCAACCGCCGCCGTTCGAAGTTGAATACAGCGAACTGGATGCTGACAAACCAGGAGTCCCACAGCCGCCGGAGGAAGATTCTTCGCCGACGGGAGATTCGGTCGCAGCGACGACTGATGCTCAGCCGGCGAAGATTCCTGACGATGATTCGGTGACGGAAACGCCATCGTTGCCGGCTGCTGAAGCTGCCGCACGACCAGTCGACTCAGTAAGCGACAACGCGGACGGTGCAGACTCCTTTGGGGCAGGCCTGGAAGTAGGCGATGTTGCCGCCGAGCCAGTGAAAAAAGAGCAACCGGCAGGTGAGCAGGCGGCTGCGGCGACGTCCGCAGAGGAAGGCAAAGCCACGGGCTCTGAATCTGATTCGGGCGGAAAGAAACGCGGTAAGCGCCCCAACCGTCGGCGTCGGTCACGTCGCGGCCAGAAAAAGGACGGCGACTCTGCTCCGAATTCCTGACTCTGAGCTTCACAACGCACTGATGATGCGGCGCCCTTTTCACCGAGGCGAAAGGTGCAATGATGAGTTCATCGTTTTGAGTTTCAGTTTGCCGCCGCGAGCTGTGATGACATTCACACAGCAGTTGTCCTGAGGGAGATTCTTCGCCTGACGCAATTCAAGGCCCAGGAGTTTTGCGAGTAGCGAGCGGTTGACGGCTTTGTGAGCGACGACTGCCATGTGCTGACCCTCGTTGCTGGCAATGAGCTGTTCGATTCGCGGCAGGATTCGGTCGAGGACATCCTGATAGGATTCTCCGCCGAGGTACCCGTGGGTGCCGGAGTCTTCCATAAATCGGTGGTAATCGTCCGGCGTATGCTCGGAAATCGTACCCCAGTCGAGACCTTCCCACTGTCCGACGTCGACTTCGTGCAGGTCTTGAATTGTTGAAACGCTCAGTCCATGCGGTTTCGCAATCGCTTCGGCAGTCGTCACTGCACGAGTCATCGGGCTGCTGAATACGGCGTCCAGCCGAACGTTCGCCAGCAGTTTTCCAGTCGTCTCCGCCTGACGCCGGCCCCGTTCGCTCAACTCTGAGTCAACGCGCGAGCCTTGCAGGATTGGCGGAGACTGTTCGTTCGACGCCGTTGCTCCGTGACGAATCAGATAGATCGCTGTGTGTTGATCACCAGGCATGAATGAAATCTTCGTCAGAGCATCTGTGGTTTTGCGTTTTCCCGGCGGGGCGGCTTTTATCAATCGGTCATTCAGGCCGCGCTGCGCTGACGTTCGACTTCAAGGGAACCCGCTTCTGACGATGGCTCGGTCCCGGCGTTGGGTTTCTTCAGGAAGCGTTCTTCGCCGAGCAGAACAACGGCGACAGTTTTCACGATAATGGACACGTCTTTCAGAAGTGACAGACTGTTGACGTAATGAGCATCGTAAAACCAGCGGTCCGGCCAGCTCAGATAGATGTTGCCGCTGACCTGAGAAAGGCCCGTCAGACCGGGGCGTTCGAGCAGGCGTCGCAGGCCAGCTTCGTCGTAATCACTGATGTGGTCGGGGAGGGCAGGGCGAGGGCCAACCAGAGACATGTCTCCGTTAACAATGTTCAGAAGCTGCGGCAACTCGTCGATCTTAAATCGTCTCAGCCAGTTGCCGATTCGAGTGACTTCGCTGTGTCCGGGGAGAATTTCCGACGTGGCTTCGCGATTGCGGTGAGTCATCGTGCGGAATTTGTAAGTCATGAATGTCTTGCCATAGCGACCGAGCCGTTCCTGCAGGAAGAACACCGGCCCTCGCGAGTCGAGCTTGATCAGAACTGCGGTAATCAGCAGGACGGGAAGGATGGCCAGAAAGATTGGCAGGATGATCGCAAGATCGAACAGCCGCTTCGCGAACGAGCGATAGGCTGACCGTTTCGGCTGAAACGTCAGTTGGTACTTCTGGCAATATTCGTCTTTAGGGCTCATTGCTACGCAGCTCGCCTGATGGAAGATTTGTCTGATGCCGGGGCTGGCTGCCGATCCGTTGGGAGCATCGAAGTGTAGAGATTGCACATCGCATCCCAAACGACTTCGTTGGGAAATTCCGTGCTGGCTCGTTGGTGTCCGGCTCGCCCATGCTGAAAACGTAACAGATCGTTGCTGAGGTATTCTGAAATTGCATTCGCCAGCGCCGCGACATCACCGATCGGGACAAGTGTCCCGGTCCTGCCGTTGACGACTGCGTCCACAGTTCCAGTCGCGGCAAATCCGACGACGGGAATGCTGGCGGCGGCGGCTTCGAGCGGGACGTTTGGGAAGCCTTCGCGGTACGACGGAAACGCCAGCAGATCCATCACACTGTAAAAATCGGAAGGATCCTTCGAGAATCCAGCGACGCAAACGGCAGGGTTTGACCGGAGCCAGTCGATCGTCTCCTGCGGAACCGGGTCGCCTGATTCGAACTCGCCAACGAGCAACAGCCGGGCGTCAGGATGAGATTTCTGAACGGTTCGAAAGGCGTCGGCCAGTTCGACGATTCCTTTGTCTCGTGTCAGGCGTCCAACGAATCCAATCACCGGAACATCAATCGGAATTTGCAGTTTCCGGCGGATGTCCCTCGCCGCGTTCAGACGTTCGTCAGTTTTCTCGAACCGCGAAACATCAACGCCGTTCGAAGAGCCAGGCCCAGGCAGCATGCACTTCCAGGCAGGGGCGAGTTTCTGGTCGACGTAGACCTGCCGCATGCTCTCGCTGACGCAGACTACCTGGTGCGCACACGCCGAAGCAATTCGCTCGGTCGTTTTCAGCAGGAGCCGTTTCAGGCCGGAAGTTGTTTCCAGCCGGAGACCTCGCAGCACGTAAATTCGAGCCGGGACGTTAGCGATTCTGGCGGCAATCATGCCCAGCAGGCCGGCTTTGGGAGTACCGGCGTTGACGATGTCCGGCTGGAGCTGCTGCATGACTTTGACCAGTCGGAACAGGGCTACCAGGTCCTGGAGTGGCGTGATTTCCCGGTTCATTGGAACCGGGATCGTCGGTACGCCCTCGCGTTCGGTAACGGCGTCCAGCTCCCACGAGGGGGACGCCGCGACCGTCACGTCGAATCCTCGCTGCCGAACGGTTGCTAACTGACCTCGCATCAGGCCCAGAGCGGCTTTTCCGTGCGTCGTGATGTAAAGCAGCCGCGGCCGCTGATCTTTCGAGTCCATTCGAAGTCTTTGGCGTTTCAGGTGAGTTAGGTTGACTGGGATGAGGTTGTGGCCGTTCCCAGGACATGATCTTTTAGTTGATCCTTCAGAAGATCGGCAATGTGAGTTTTGCTCCGCAGTTTTACGTCAACGAAACAGTAGATTCACGGAGGTCAGGTTTTTCCTGACGAATTTGCGCGCCGGCAATGTCGATCGTCCATTCAGAAGTCTGTCAGACGGAGTCTGATCGGCGGCGGTTTCTTTGCAGCAGGTCGAACGGTTCGGTCAGTCCCGTCAGCTTTGCGATCAGCAGGAAAGTTGCGGCGCCCGCTCCCAGCGGCAGGGACAGCGAGATAAGTTTGGCAGCGAATGGGCCTCCGAAACCGAGCTGTGATGCCTGAAGGGACGTTGCCAGGCAGGCGACGGACATCGCTGCCGTCGCGACGAAAGTTCGAAGCAGCGCGAGGCCGATCGATTTCCACGGAAAATTGTCGAGCCGACTCGTAAGAATCCAGCCGGCAACAAAAACCTGAAACATCGCCGTGATCGATGTTCCGAGTGCAAGTCCGGGGCCGGCAAAAATCCAGACCAGTGTCAGGTTGGCGACGAGGTTGACGACGACCGCGACCAGTCCAACTCTCAACGGCGTTTGTCGGTCTCCGAGCGCGTAGAACGCTCGTGAGATGATCAGCAGTCCGCAGGCCGCCCACGCTCCCAGTCCGTAAGCCGAAATCATGCCGGCAGTTTGTACGGTATCGTCAGCCGTGAATTCGTGGCGTTCAAATATGACCTGTGTCAGCGGCGTCGCGATCAGAATCAAACCGACACTGGCCGGGATTCCAATGGCAATGACCATGCGGAGTCCTTTTGCCAAATCCTCACGAAACAGCGCTGTCTGGCCTCGCTCGGCATGAGCGGTCAGCAGGGGATAGATGACCGTTCCCAGTGCGACTCCAAACACGCCGATGGGAAACTGGTAAAGCCTCTGTCCGAGATACATGGCTGTCGCCGTGCCTTCTGTCAGAGGGTACTCAGCCAGCCACCGAGCGGCGTTTGGGTCAGTCGGGGCGGTCAGGCTCCAGGCAATCAGGCTATCGCAAAGCGTGTTGAGTTGTGTGATGGAAAGTCCCAGCAGCACGGGCAGCATCGTGGCGAAGACGACTTTGACTCGCGCGCGACTGGCAGGCCAGTTCCAGTCGAAACGGAATCCGATCTGGCGAAGCGTCGGAATGCACAGTCCCAGCTGAACGATCCCGATGCCAACGATGCCGGCCGCGATGAGGTAGATTCTCGTTTCGGCGGACGCGATGGCGCGGTCGAGTGACCAGGCTCCGGCGATCCACAACGCGTTCAGCAGGACGGGGAATAATGCCGGAATACCAAAAATGTGGAGCCCGTGGAAAACGGCGCACGCCTGCGCGAGCACACAGATTAACAGCAGGTAAGGCGTCAGCATTGCGGTCAGGTTCAGAAGCAGGGTCGCTTCGTACGACAAAGGCACGAGCATGGCGGTGCCGAGCAGAACGATTTCGACAATCGCGACGATCGCGAATAACCCGATTGTGGTTACCGCGAGGATGCCTGTTGCGGTCTGGAAGGCGGCCTGTTTTCCCTGCTGCTCCATATCCTGAATGAAGACGGGCAGGAAAGCCGTCGACAGGGCGCCTTCGCCGAAAATCTGGCGGGCCATATTGGGGACGCGAAAGGCGATGCTGAAGGCGTCCATGATGACGCCGCTGCCAAAGCTGGCGACCATAACCGCGTCACGGAAGAGTCCGAGAATCCGGCTGAGCAGGGTCAGCAGTCCGACAATTCGAACGCGTTGAAAAAGGCGTCCGCGGTGCGAGTCTTCCTGACTGTCGCTGGGCGAGTCGTCCATGCTGCCGAGTGTCATTCAAAGAGTGGCGGAGGCGGAACGGGTCTTCCCGTGAGTATCACGGTAAGAATCGTGGAATTCTGGTCTGGACATAAAGAGAGCCGGCGAATGATTCGCCGGCTCTCAGGAAGTTTTGAATCTCAGGAGCTTAGGCAGGCCTGACATTCTCAGCGCGTGGACCCTTTGGTCCCTGTCCCGCGGTGTACGAAACTCGCTGGCCTTCCGACAGTTCCTCAAATGTGACTCCGTCCAGAGCCGACAGGTGGAAGAAAATGTCGCTACCATCTCCTGTGTCGATGAATCCGAAGCCTTTGTCTGTCAGCCGCTTGATCGTGCCTTCTGCCATCTCATCTGCTTTCTCAAAAAAAATAGTCGAATGTGGTGATGGACGAGCAAACCTGTTCTGGCGACCACACCACAGCCCAAAAGAGTAACCATCCGCGTCAGTCCGTCAACTCCAGAACGGCCTGATTTGGCCGTCAGATAAACTCTTGCAGATTTGTGTGATTCTCTATTTCTGGCGGATTTCACGCGTCAGTGAGGCTTGTCGGATTCGGTCATCGGTCGCATGGGGATGATCGAAGGATTGCTGTCGATCGTCGTTTCAAGTGGCGACGTGACTGCTGAGGGATCCGCTTGCTGAGCCGTGATCGGAATTGGCGTGAAGCCGATCAGGACGAATCCCAGCGCCAGCCAGCCGAGCAACGTCCGCACGGCTCCCAGAGAAACAGTATCGTCGGCGGTTGGTGGATGCCTGAGTCCGAAGGCGTAGAGCAGTCCGATCATCAGGATGAATGAAAAGTCTCGGGTGGTGACCATCCAGACGATCGCTCCACCGACCACCGAATAAGCGACCCAGTGCGCTTTTCGACCGATCAGCGTATAAAGAATATGTCCGCCATCGAGCTGTCCGATTGGCACCAGGTTTAACGCCGTAATGAAAATTCCTACCCAGCCTGCGAACAGAAGCGGGTTAAGAACGACCTCCTGGTTCGCTGCCAGCACGCCGTGGCGAGCTTCGTACATCCATTTCAGAATGAGCGGGTCGCCGAAGATGATGGATCCCTGAGTGGGGTCAATCGTCGTTACGGTTGAATCCTGAAGTCCCCACCAGGCGATCGGAATTGCGAAAACCAGCCCGGCCAGCGGACCGCTGATCGCAATGTCGAACAAGGCTTTTCGATTCGCGAAACCGGCTCCCTGGACAATGACCGCTCCCATCGTGCCGAGCATCAGAAACGGCATCGGAATAAACATCGGGGGGGAAGCCGGCACGTTGTACCTGAGTGCCTGAAAGTAGTGACCGAGTTCGTGAGCCAGCAGAATTCCCATCACGCCCGCCGCGTACACTGGTCCACCGACGAACCATGTCGACGCGCAGGCTGCCAGGAAAAGCAGAACCGACCACGGGTACATCCGCCGAATTTTTCTGTCGAGCAGTCGCCGGTATTCTTCGCTCGTCAATCGCCGGCGCACCTGCTTCGGCTGGGGCGGCGAGATTTCCACAAACTCGCCAGCGGCAGAATCAGGCTCTTTGAGAGCTTCGGCATTTTCACCGTCCGAGACCGGCGACGGGGGGGCGATATTTTCCTGGTCGGCTGATTGCGGCTCGTTTGGCTCCACGTGGATGCTGCTTCCCTGACTCGATAACCGAAAAGACCTGACGAAGATTCAGGCTGAGCGGGGATTAATGAGGGCTGAACCCAGCTCGGTTGTTGCGTTTTCATGCGAATCCTAGAATCCGCGACCCTTTGGGAAAATACAACATTTACTGAGAGTTTGTCGCCAGCTACGGCGGCCTTAGGAACAGGTACTCTCAGGATCAAATCGGGAAGCGAAGTCACAAACTTTTAGCCGCTGGTCGAATCGGTCGAGTCGGGTAAACCTCACTTCTGAATATCACTGCATGAAACGGATCGCCGTCCTCGGGTCGACAGGATCGATCGGTACGAGTTGCCTGGAGGTGCTCGACGGACTCCGGGACCAAATGGTTCTGGTGGGAGTTTCTGCGCATACTCGCTGGCTGGATCTGGCGGCGCAGACGCACGACTTTGATCCTCGCTGGGCCGTAATCAGCAACCCTGAGTTAGCCGAATCAGTCGATTTTCGACAGTTTGCGACCGGAACGGAACTCGTTTACGGAGCCGACGAGCTGTCGAAACTGGCGGCACATAACGACGTGGATGTCGTCGTGGCGGCTATTGTTGGAGCTGCCGGCCTGCAGAGCACTCTGGCTGCGGTTGAAGCTGGCAAAACGGTTGCGATTGCGAACAAGGAAACGCTGGTTGTGGCCGGGCCTCAGGTTGTAGAACTGGCTCAGAAAACCGGTGCAAAACTTCTCCCGGTCGACAGCGAGCACAGCGCCGTTTTTCAGGCGATGCAGTGTGGATCTGAGAAGGAAGTAAAGAGAATTGTCCTGACTTCCAGTGGCGGCCCGTTTCGTGGCGCAACGCGCGAGCAACTGGCAGCGGTTACTCCTGACACAGCCTTAAGGCATCCGACGTGGGAGATGGGCCCGAAGATCACGGTCGATTCGGCCACGTTGATGAATAAGGCTCTGGAAGTAATCGAGGCAAAATGGCTTTTCGACCTCGAACCTGAACAGATTGAGGTCGTCGTCCACCCGCAGTCCGTCATACACTCGTTCGTCGAGTTTGTTGACGGCTCCTGCATTGCCCAGCTTTCGCCGCCGGACATGAAGCTTCCGATTCAGTATGCTCTGACATGGCCCGATCGGGGGGAGTGTCCGGGGCCAAAGATGGACTGGTCGACAGCTTGGTCGCTCGATTTTCATCCGCCGGATCGGGAACTCTTTCCGGCACTTGATCTTGGTTTTGAGGTCGCTCGTAAAGGCGGCACCTGCGGAGCGGTGTTGAATGCAGCGAACGAAGTCGCTGTTGACCGGTTTCTGCGGGGACAATTGAATTTTGTTGATATCCCGCGCGTTTGCCGCGCGGTTCTCGATGCGCATAACTTTGATCCGAGTCCGTCGCTGTCGGAACTGATCCGACTCGATATCTGGGCTCGAGAGGAGACAACACGGTGGAAATCCTCGCGTTCGACATGAACGAACTGCTTACCAAAGCAGTACATATTCTTTACGTGGCTCTCGGCCTGGGCCTCGTTATTTTCTTCCATGAACTCGGTCACTTTGCTGTTGCGAAATGGTGTGGCGTTTTTGTAGAGCGGTTCAGCATTGGCTTCGGCCCGATTCTGTGCAGCTTCAAACGCGGCGATACGGAATACGCTCTCTCGCTGATCCCTTTCGGCGGCTATGTCAAAATGCTCGGCCAGGACGACATGGACCCCAGTCAGTTGACGACGGAAGAGATCGCTCAGGATCCGCGGGCTTACTCGGCAAAGAACGTCCCGCAGCGAATGGGCATCATCTCAGCCGGCGTGATCATGAACGTTATTACCGGGATGCTGTTTTTCGGGATTGCGTTCCGTTTGGGTGTTGACTCGTCACCATCAGTCGTCGGACACGCCGTGGTCGGCAAGCCAGCCTGGGAAAAGGGAATCCGATCGGGAGACGTCTTTACTCGCATCAACGGTCGAGAAACGAAGTCATTTCAGGACATCCTCCGCGGTACAACGCTTTCCAGGGGCGACATTCAGATCGAGGGGCATCACGCTGATGGTGAGACTTTCAAAGTTGTCATCCAGCCGGACGCCAGTGGACTTCGCCGGATGATCGGCGTTTCGGACGCACGCTCGTTGAAGGTGGCCGAAATCGGTAACGAGGTCAAAACAACCGTCGTGCCTGATTCGCCTGCCGCCAGGGTGAAAGACGCTCTGAAAGACAACGACACGATTGTCTCTTTCGACGGAGCACCAGTTGAGTCTTACGCTCAGTTGCAGACGCTTCTCGCACGACATCGCTCCCGGGTAATCAAGCTGGGGATCAAACGTGGTGACGACGTCGAAGAAGTCCAGTTCGAGCCGGCTCGGTTCCGTGAGGTTGGGCTCTGGATGGATATCGAGCAGATTGCGGCGATTCAGGATGACTCGCCAGCGGCGAAGGGCGGCTTGAAGGTTGGTGACAAAATCACCTCAGTAAACGGTGTCGACGTCGGGAAAGCGATCAACCCTCTGCACCTGGCCGAGCATCTGGAAATGCTCGCAGGTCAGGAAGTCGAGATCCGTGTGAAGCGAACGGTTGAAGGGTCACCAAAACTCGAAGAAGTCACGGTAAAACTAATACCTGACGACACGCCGGCATGGATCGAATATCCATTCTCAGATGGGACACCGTTGGGGATTCCGTCAATCGGTGTCGCTTATCACCTGACGTCTAATGTTTTGAAAGTCCTACCGGACAGTCCAGCGGCAAGAGCTGGTGTTCCCGAAGGCGGCGTGCTGGAGTCGGTGAAGATCGAATCTGACGATGAGACCTACAACAAGATTTTCGCCGACAAATCGATCGAGCTTAAGTTTGTTGATCCGGCGAAAAAAAGCATGGCTTTTGCGCTCTGGCAGTTTCAGGAAGTGCCCAATGCGAAGGTGACGCTGAAGTTCAAAGGTGATACCAGGAAGTACGAGATGAAACCGGTACCGTCGAAAGAAGAATGGTACATCGCTCAACGAGGTATTTTTCTCCAGCCGCAAAGTCAGCTTTTGATTGCAGACACGTGGGGCGATGCCTTCCGGATGGGAGTTTACCAGACTCAAAATACGGGCCTGGACATCTACATGACGCTGCGAAATCTCATCTCCCGAGATTTGTCGCCGCAGAATCTGTCGGGGCCAGTTGGAATTGCCAAGGTCGCTTACGCCGTGTCGAAACAGGGCATCCCCCAGTTGCTGATGTTTCTCGGGTTTCTGAGCATCAATCTGGCCATTCTGAACTTCCTGCCGATTCCGGTGCTCGACGGAGGTCATATGGTCTTCCTGATCTGGGAAGGGGTGACGCGTCGCAAGCCGAGCGAGAAGGTTCTCATCGCGGCAAGTTACGTCGGTATGGCATTCGTACTTGGCCTGATGCTTTTTGTGATTTACCTCGACATCTTCGTGCATGGAAGTCGTGGTTAAGACGCTTCCTATGGACGCTCTTTCGATTCTCAACAAGCGCTTCGGACATGCGGCCTTTCGAGGTCAGCAGGAAGCGATCATCGATCGCACGATGTCTGGCGGACACTCGCTGGTAATCATGCCGACAGGCGGCGGCAAGTCGCTGTGTTATCAGGTGCCCGCGCTGCTGCATGCAGTTTCTGCAGACAAAGAGTCGGCCAGGGGGCCTTTAACGCTTGTCCTGTCCCCGCTGATCGCGTTGATGAAGGACCAGGTCGACGCGTTGCTGGACAAGGGAATTCGAGCAACGTTTATCAATTCGTCGCTGAGTCGACAGGAACGCGAAACTCGTTACGACCAGGTGGCGAATGGCAGGTTCGATCTGCTTTACGTGACGCCCGAGCGGTTTCGGAAGTCTGACTTTATCGACGTGCTCGCCCGGCGCGAGGTCAAGCTGCTGGCAGTTGACGAGGCTCACTGCATCAGCGAATGGGGGCACGACTTCCGCCCGGACTACACTCGGCTGAAAGAATTCCGCAGGATCGTCGGCGACCCAGCAACGATCGCTCTGACGGCAACAGCGACGCCAGACGTTCAGCAGGACATCGTCCGTCAGCTTGGACTTGAGCCAGACGACGTCGCGATGTTTCACGAAGGCATCGATCGACCGAACCTTGAAATTACTGTCGAAGAAGTCTGGGGCACGGACGAGAAGCTCGAACACATTCTGCGAATCGTCAGAAAATACGCAGAGTCTGACGGAAGCGGCATTGTCTACTTCACGCTGATCAAGACTCTGGATGCGTTCAGCGAGATGCTTCGAAAGAAAAAGATTCCGCACTTCTGCTATCACGGCCAGCTGGAGCGTCGTGACCGCCGGCGGGTTCAGAGTGACTTCATGAACTCACAGAACTCGTTCGTGCTGGCGACAAATGCGTTTGGAATGGGCATCGACAAGGAAGACATTCGATTTGTGATGCACGCCGAAACGCCAGGCTCGATGGAATCGTGGTATCAGGAAATCGGTCGAGCTGGCCGGGACGGGTTGCCATCAGACTGCGTGCTGCTTTACGACGAGCATGACCTGACGACGCAGATGGAGTTTCTCCAGTGGAGCAACCCGACGGCTGAGTATTATGGTCGAGTTTACGATCTCCTGCTCCATCGTGCGGAGGAAGTAGAAGCGTTCGGCATGGAGTGGGTGCGTGACACGCTGCACCCGAAGAAACGTCACGACCACCGGATCGATACGGCGTTGCAGATGTTCGATCGGCACGGCGTGATCGACGGTCACCGAGAGCGACAGCCGCCGAAGATTCTGAGCGAGTTACCGGCGATGCTGCAGGATGAGGAACGGCTCGAAGGAAAACTTCGCCGCGACCAGCAGAAACTTTACGCTCTTGTGCAACTAATTCGCCACGAAGGCGACCGCAAAGCTTTCATTCATGAATACTTCGGCATTCCGTACGACAATGCGTCGTAACATGACTGTGGTTGGGCGATTGTCTCAACATTGATCGAAAGTGGAGTGGTGTCGCCGATGAGTGATTCGCAACTGCTGGCTCAGCATGCAAAGCAGATTTGGCAGGCGGGCGTGGACGCCGTTGACTCTGGACGACTGGTGCGCAATGTCGTTTCGATATCTCAGCATTGCCTCACGATTGATGATGAGAAATTTGACCTTCGACAGCTTTCACGAATCGTGGTGGTTGGTGCCGGGAAGGCTGGTGCCGGAATGGCAGCAGCTCTCGAAGGTATTCTCTCGGATGACGTCCTCAGCCGGGCAGATTCAAGTTGCAAAGTGATGGGGTGGGTTAACGTGCCCGCGGATTGCGTTCAGCCGTTGCCGCGAATTCATCTTCATGCGGCCAGACCTGCGGGAGTGAATGAACCAACGGAACAAGGCGTTGTCGGCTCGAAGAAGATTCTTGAACTGGTCAAGGGGCTGACGGATTCGGACTTGTGTCTGGTGGTGTTGTCCGGAGGCGGCAGCGCGTTGTTACCTGCTCCGGCTGACGGGATTTCGCTGAGCGACAAACAGATGATGACTCGTCTGCTGATGCACGGCGGGGCGACGATTAACGAGCTGAACTGTGTACGAAAGCAGCTTTCGCAGATCAAGGGCGGTGGTCTGGCTCGTGCTGTACGGGCAGGACGAATGCTGTCGCTTATCATTTCGGACGTCATCGGAGACCCGCTCGACGTCATCGCCTCGGGACCGACTGTTGCTGATGAATCAACGCCCTCGGACGCCCTTGAAATCATCAACCGTGTGATTCGAGATGCGTCTTTGGTGCCGGACAATGTGCGACAGGTCTTGCAGGAGAAGATTACGGTTGCCTCACATTCATCAGAAATCAGTTCCAGTCAGGTCAGCAATCTCCTTATTGGCAACAACGAAGTGGCGGTCAAGGCGGCAGAAGCAAAGGCCGTTGAACTTGGCTGCACCGTTCAGAATCAGGGTAGTGGCCTGTCGGGAGTTGCCTCCGAACTCGGTCGCGACTTCGCAGAATTCTGCCTGCGAATGCGTGACAGTGGGACGACAACGGTTGGACCCGCGTGCGTGATCAGTGGCGGCGAACCAGTCGTGCGCCTTGCAGAAACGAAGCTGCCTCGAAAAGGTGGGCGGAATCAGGAATTCGTTCTTGCTGCGTGTCAGGAACTTTGGGACGACGGTGCGGAGCGAATAGCGATTCTGTCCGGAGGCACCGATGGCGAAGATGGACCGACCGACGCGGCTGGAGCGATTCTCGACGCGTCGGTGATTGATGAGGCGAAACGCCTTGGGCTGCGACCTGACGAATTTCTCGCGATCAATAATTCGTACGAGTTTTTTCAAAAGGCGGGCGGACTCCTGAAAACCGGCCCGACTCATACGAACGTGATGGACCTTCGCGTGGCTGTCATCGGAAGTGGAGCCACGCGGTTGTGATGGCCACTTCGAATAGTCATCATCGCGGCTTCAGGCATCAGTTGCGTTCGTGATTGGTTGACGATTGTTGAAAGTCGATTCGCAACCTGCTTTTCAGTTTCCACATTTCAGTTCACCACGATGTCCGACGACGCTGAACTTCTTCCCGAAGAACTTGAAAGTTCACCTTGTCTGCAAGGCGAGAAGGTGGCCTTTACGGGGATCCTTGCGTCGATGACGCATCGGCAGGCGTGCGACCTTGTTGTGGAAAATGGAGGCTCGTCTTCAGCTCATATGAGTGGCCACGTGACGATGCTTGTCGTCGGTGAGGAAGGCTGGCCGCTGGACGAGGAAGGTAAAGCTTCGGCCAAGCTGGAGCAGGCCGTCGAGCTGATTAATTCCGGTGTGCCGCTTCAGATTCTCAAAGAGTCCGAATGGCTGAGGCTGCTCGGTCTGGAACATCGCGAACGGGACGTGCATCGGTTGTTCACTCCGGCGATGCTGCAACAGAAGCTGGACATTCCGGTCGGAGTGGTCCGCCGATGGGAGCGGCTGGGGCTGATCGAGCCTGTGCAGCGAGTGTTCCGTCTGCCGTATTTCGACTTCCAGGAAGTTGCGGCCGTGCGCCGTTTGCAGGAGATGCTCAAGTCGGGAATTCCTCGTGACCGGATCGAGCAAAGTCTGAGCGGCCTGCGACAGCTCCTGCCTTCAGTCGATCGCCCATTGGCTCAACTTGAGATTCTTGCCCGAGATTCGCGAGTCGTTTTTCGGGATAAAAAAGGACTTGTCGAAGCCCGCACCGGGCAACGCGTGCTTGATTTTGAACCCGTTTCCACCGTCAATTCACTGGCGGCGACCGATGACGAAGGGGGCGGTCTGACAGATTCCGAAAGCATCGATGCACCGAGCACGATCCCGCTTCCGTCATTCGGTGTCGTTTCCGAAACGAACCCTTCGAACTGGAATGCCGAAGAATGGTTTGACTACGGCTGCGGATTGCTGGGTGATGACGAGATTTCGGGAGCGATTGAAGCGTTTCGAATGGCTCTCATGCTATGCCCGGACGACGCTGAGATTCACTTTTATCTCGCGTCTGCGTTGTACCGAATCGGAAACGTGGGCGGGGCTATGGAGAGATACCACGTTGCTGTCGAGCTGGACCAGGAATACATCGAAGCATGGACTCAACTGGGGTGCCTGAGATTTGAGGCGGGCGACGCAGCGGCTGCGGTCGAGGCATTTGACATCGCATTGACCTGCCACGCTGACTACCCGGATGCCGTCTATCATAAAGCAACGGTCCTTTCTGAACTCGGACGCGAAGCTGAAGCCATCGCGTTGTGGAAACAGTATCTTGAGTTTGACCAGGACGGCCCCTGGGCCGACGCCGTGCGAGAGCGTCTGGAATGTGGAAACGTTTCGGAAATGCCGATTGAAGCTCTGCCGGAAGAAGCGGGCAACGTCGATGCTCCGTTCTGAAAAACGACAATTCATTCAGACCTGGCGAAGGGTTGATTGACGTGACTGTGTCACCGCGAGAGTTTGCCGAGCAGGTCGTCCGGCAATTGACGGATGCCGGTTTCACAGCGCTGTGGGCGGGTGGCTGCGTGCGGGATCTGCTGGTCGGTCGCCAGCCGAAAGACTACGACGTTGCCACGAACGCTCGTCCCGAACAGGTTCGGGATGTTTTCGGAAAACGACGAACGCTCAGCGTGGGCGAGAGTTTCGGAGTGATCGTTGTGCTCGGTCCAAAGTCCGCCGGACAGGTCGAAGTCGCCACGTTTCGAACTGATGGCTGCTACGTTGACGGCCGACGGCCTGAGTCGGTCGTATTCAGTTCCCCCGAAGAGGACGCGCAACGCCGGGATTTTACAATCAACGGGATGTTCTACGACCCGCTGAACAAGCAGGTGCTGGACTTCGTCGGCGGGGAGAAAGATCTGGCGGCTGGAGTGGTGCGGGCGATCGGCGATCCTTACGCGAGGATGGCAGAAGACAAACTGCGGATGTTGCGTGCCGTCCGGTTTGCCGCGACGTTCGAATTCGACCTGGACGAAGCAACTGCTGACGCCGTTCGTTCAATGGCTGATCAGATTTCAGTTGTGAGCGCCGAGCGGATTGCGCAGGAACTGCGTCGCATGTTGATTGATCAGCACCGTCATCGAGCCGTCGCACTTTGCCACGAGGTTGGTTTGCTCGTTCGGGTTCTGCCGGAACTTGAACCGGTGACTCAGGACGCCAACCGCTGGTCACGGCTGACAAGTAGTTTAAGACTGTTGGTCGAACCGGATGTAGCTCTGGCGTTTGCCGTGCTGCTGGAAGCCGCTGGCGAGTGCGGTAGCGAAAGCGACGGCGCTGTTTCAGAGTTAGCGGATCAGACCGGGCGGCGACTGAAACTTTCCAATCAGGAAATCAATGACACTGGTTGGCTGCTGAAGCATCGCCGTTCACTCGACGACGCGGCAACGCTGGGGCTAGTAATGTTGAAGCGAGTTCTGTCTCAGCGGCTGGCCCCAGACCTGATCGCGCTGATTCGCGTCCGGGATTTGGCGAATGGCCAGCATCCGGATGACGCCATTTTCTGCGATGACTACCTTCGGACCACGCCGAGAGAAATTCTCGATCCGCCGCCGCTGATCTCCGGCGACGATCTGATCAAGGCAGGATTCCGGCCTGGTCCGCAGTTCAAGGATGTTCTCGATCAGGTTCGCGATGCTCAGTTGAACCTTCAGATCAGGACATCGACGGAGGCCATGAAGCTGGCTTCGGAGTTGGCCGTCGACGTTTGAGGATTACGAATTAACGATGTCGGGGCCGGGCGTTGCGTCGCCGTCCGTGGGCCGGAATAATTCGCCGAACTTCATGGATAGGCGTGCTTACCGGTAGGGTGGGCACTGCCACCAGTTAATTCGAGTTGGTGGGCGATGCTCACCCTGCACAGGCGGAATGTTTATTCGCTGCCTTAGACGGAATCGTAATGAGTGTTGATTCGAACGCTGCCGCTGGAAATGCATCGTTGAAAAGGCAATCGCTCAATGAGCGGGCTTTTCAGGTATTGAATGCAGCAACGCTTCAACGAACGTATGACAGTATCGGCGCGGCTGAGCGACCGTTGACTGGCGGAGGGACCGTGCTCGATTTTGGCGTCGACACTCCTGGGAGTTTGCAGGCCGGATTGCTGCTGGCACGCCTCTGCATGGCCGGGATGGGAGACGTGACGCTGGCTTCGGGGCATGTGGACGGAACTGGATTTCCTCTCGTGCAGGTCCAGACGGACGATCCTGTCGAAGCGTGCCTGCTTAGTCAGTACGCCGGGTGGCGGGTTTCAGTCGGCGATTACTTCGGAATGGGTTCCGGACCGATGCGTGCGGCGGCTGCCCGCGAGGAACTTTTCGAGAAGCTGCCGTGGGATGAGGCGCCGGACGCAGTGCTCGGTGTTCTCGAAGCGTCGACTTTGCCGGACGAAAACGTCGCCAGTTACCTGGCGGAACGTTGCGGAGTCGCTCCGAGCGGCGTGACGCTGGCGGTGGCCCCAACGGCGAGTATGGCAGGAACGATACAGGTGGTGGCTCGATCGGTAGAAACGTCGCTGCACAAACTGTTCGAACTGGGCTTCGATGTGCGGCGGATTGTGAGTGGTTTCGGAACGGCACCGCTGCCGCCGGTCGCTAAGGATGACCTGGCCGGCATCGGCCGAACGAATGACGCCATTCTGTACGGCGGTCGTGTCACGTTGTGGGTAACTGGCGACGATGAATCGCTGACGCAGATCGGTCCGAAGGTTCCGGCGTCTGCGGCAGAAGGTTACGGGAAGCCATTCATCGATATTTTCCGCGAAGCCGGTCACGACTTCTACAGGATTGATCCAATGCTTTTCAGTCCGGCTGAGATCGTTTTTCACAACATCGAAACTGGGAGCGCGTTCTGCTTTGGCAAGACGGCTCCGGACGTTCTTCGGCAATCGTTCGGTGTGTGATTACGTTTCGTACCCTGTGCCACCCGGCTCTGCCGGTGCTCTTTTCGGCGATTCAAATCTGGCAGTGTCGAGCTGATGGTTGTTGTCAGATTTGTACTGGCGGAAGCAGTGACGCACTGCACGCATCCTCTGGAGATGATCCGGAACACAGTCGACTTAGGGAGTCGTGTCGCGTGAGAATCGGAATCCTGGGTAATGAAGGCAGCTGGTACGGCGAGGACATTTCTCGCGCAGCGACCGAGCGCGGCCACGAGTGTCTGCGCGTTGAGTTTCCGCTTGTCTCGGTGTCTTGCGGCGAGCTTGGTCATGTTGGCAGAAAGATTGTCGCCTGCGCCGAGCATGATCTCACATCATTCGACGCAGTTATCGTCCGGACCATGCCACCTGGATCTTTAGAACAGGTCGTTTTCCGAATGGACGCGCTGGCTCGCCTTGTGGCTGCAGGTGTCACCGTTGTTAATTCTCCACGGTCGATGGAATGTGCCGTCGACAAATTCCTGACGACGGCTCGGCTGGAAGCGGCGGGGCTGACTGTTCCGGCGACGGTGACGTGTCAGGATTCAGAAGCGGCGATGGACGCGTTCATTCGGCTAGGCGGCGATGTTGTGGTGAAGCCGTTGTTTGGAGCGGAAGGGCGTGGGATCTGCCGCGTCAGCGATCCGGATCTGGCCTTCCGAACCTTTCGCACTCTGGAACGGACAGGGGCGGTTCTGTATCTCCAGGAATTTATTCGACATCCAGGTTTTGATGTCCGTGTGCTGATCCTGGATGGTCAGATTCTGGGAGCGATGAAGCGATCCTCGACCGACGACTTTCGGACAAACGTGTCGCGATCTGCTCGAACCGAGACGCATCCGGTGACGGAAGTCGAGTCCGAAACAGCACTTGTCGCTGCTGAAACCGTGGGGGCGAGAATCTGTGGGATCGATCTGCTGTACGACGAGACCGGGCGTTGTTTTGTGATCGAGGCGAACGCTGTGCCCGGGTGGAAGGCGTTTTCCAGGACGAATGGCATCGACGTGGCCGGACGGTTAATCGCGAGCCTGGAACGTGGCGAAACCACAAGATCTTAGCGATTCGAGGCGGCCGGTTGGGGCCAGTGTGGCTGGCCCGGTAAGCAACTGCGTCTGAACTTACTCATCGGTAGATCACCGGCGCTGCCGGTTAAAAAGATAAAGACTCCGCAAACTGGACGACGATCAGTGCTTGCACTTTTTACACTTGCAGCGGTGATTGTGGTCGTCGAAGAAGTGTTCGTAGTCGTCTTTGTCGTCCCCGTCGACGGCCATGCCCACCAGTCCAACCAGCGGGCCGATGTTGAGCGTCGACTTTTTTTCACAATTCGCGTCTTTCGACCCGCTGACGGTGCATCCACAAAGGAACACCGTGGCAAGACAGCTTAGCAGCAAGTGTCGAACGTCCATGTTCGGCCCTTCAAATGTCGAATTTCAGATTAAAACCAGCCGGCAGTCTTTCGCGGAGCGGACAGGTTAAGGCTTTCTTAAAGTTCGTAGCAACGCGACTTCCTCTCAGTCCTGATCGGACTGTTCCGTGCCGTTTACCTTAAGCTGCTCCAATGCCCAGGCAGCAGCAGCAGCGGTGACTGCGGCATCTGCCTGCCGTCCGTCGGGGGCGCGCTGACGACGAAATTCTGGCGGCAGTGGAAGTCTATAGTCGTCTGTCAGAACTGGTGTGTAAGCGGTGGTATCGGTCTTCGGAGAATTCTCAGTTAACTCCAGTTTCTGAAAGGCCCCGGCGCCGAACTCTTCCCGGGCGGAGGCTGGTCTTGCCAGTCGGGTCGCTGTTGAGAAAACCTCCAGCAACGCTACCTGAATCTGTTTCGACTCGGTGTCCGAACGTCGTTTTCCGGCAACCAACACCTCAGCAATCAGGCACTCATGGTCGAAATTGCAGTAGTCAATTGAGAAAACATGAGCGGATGGTTTGGTCCGTTGTTTTTTCAGCAGCTCCAGCAGTTGCGGAGTCAGCTTTTCCTGAACGGACTGGTCCTGAACAATGAGCTTCCTCAATGCCCAGTACGAATCAGTCAACTGCAACGTACGATCTGTCTCGTTCGCCAGAAATTCCTCGATCCCTGACAGCAGAATCTTTGGAAGACCTTCCGTTTCCGGGGCGAGCTGGCTGAGGCAGACCGCAGCAGCCAGGTTCGCCTTTTCGTCACCGAGCAACTCCTTCAGCCGCGACGTCACACGACCGAGTTCTGCGTCCGGCAGGGAAACAGTGTTGCCCAGCAGAAGTGGTGTCAGGAAGACGGTCGCGGCCCGACGCGTGTCTGGATCGGCATCACCGGTTGCTTCAACCAGAACATTCACCATGTGAGAAGTAAGCAAAGGGCCATCTGGCTCCACCATCTTCTTGAGACGCGATTCGTTCAGTACAAGAATGAATCGTCGCTGGTTTGAGTTGCCGAGCTGAATTGTCTCGACCAGAACTGCCGTCAGCGCCGCTCTGTCGAGTTGCCAGAAGCGGTCCTGGATGGTGTCGATTAATTTGCCTTCAGGCGTCTTTCGAAGCCGGCTGTCCGGGGAAAATGGTGCCAGACAATTCAGGACTGCCGTTGCCGCTTCAGAATCTCGACGGTCCTTGCCAAGAATCGTCAAAGCCTGCACGGCTTCGACGAGGTCCGCCGGGTTGCGTTCAGTGTCAACGACTCGCTTCCAGTCTTCGAACGTTTTTCCGCTGTAAACAGGTTCGGACTGCCTGTCGTTTGCTGGTATGCTCAGCCCCATCAGAAGTTTTTCGAGAGCTCGAAGATGGCCTGGAGCCGTTGCCGGCTTGGTTGTGGGATTGTCCCCGTTGTGACGCAGCGCGATGTGCAGTCGCCCGACGTGTTCCGCCAGTTTGATGATTCGTGCCTGGTCCGGAGTCACCAGCAGGGCGACGTTGCGGTTTCGTAGTTCTTCCGGGGCGTTTGCATCGGTGGTGAAGACTTCCAGCGATTCGGCGATCTGTTGAACCTGAAGCTGCGCCGAGTTCCCCGTTTCCAGCGGAAATGTGCCCAGCAGATCGACCCGGTCACCCGGTTTGATCAGATCGTGGTTCGAACCACTCGAGCCGGTCGCGACCGTCACGACACGCATGCCGGGGGGAATCAGTCGCGGCGCTGACAGTCCCGACGGATCAACTGTCGGAACGGAGTGAGAGGCAACATACGGCGTCGTTGCGACCGGCCTCACCTCGGCGAACGGGCTCTTGAAAGCCGCGTCCCGCACCGGCTGAATCTCGAACAGGAGGAATTCATCGGCCAGCGGGTCGAGTTCCGTCACGATCAACGTCTCGTGCAACGCCAGCGTTTCGATGCGGAAGCTCTGAGTTGCCGGCGCTCCGACAGGGACATCACCCGCGAAGACTCCGGCGTCGTCGCCCGGCTCGCGTTTGACGAGCAGGTTCAGTGCGATCTCGCCCGACTCTTTCAACTCGGGTGTCAGCGTCAGATCAATTTTCCGTTTGTCAGCGGCCGAAGCGAGTCCCTCGAACTTGTTCAACGGCCCGGACAGCGGCCCGACCTGTCGCGTGAAGTCGTGTCGGGAGTCCCAGATGTTGACTTGCTGGCAGCAGCGATCGAGCCCTGGTTGCGTCAGAAACTCACCAACGTCAGTCCGAGTGAGAGCCATTTCGAGCGCCGGATAAGGATGCTGCGGCCCCGAGAACTTGTACGACACCAGTCGATTGAGCAGCCCCGCCGCTGACAACGGCTGAATCGTGACCGGCTGAATCGCCCCGCTGCGGAGGACTTTCTGATTGATCCGCCAGACCGTCGTTCGCAGCCCGAACGGCACGTCGGCTGCCTTCAAGGCGACTGTCGGGAGAGTTGCCGAGACTGATTTCGCCAGCAGATTCCGTCCGTTCTGCCCCGGCTTGATTTCCCACAGCCAGACTTTGTCGGCTTCCGGATCCACTTCCAGAACGACGAGCGTTTCATCCTCACGAAGTGGGTCAACCGCGAAGGTCTTGCGATGAGTCCTCGCTTCGGCGCCCGGTTCGCCGATGCGCAGTGCCCGTTCAAATTCCAGAGTCAGCGTCATCTGCCCGGCGGCGTTGAGTGACGGCGCGAGTCGGCGGTTGTACCGACTTCCGTCGCTCGTCATGAACCCGGCATCCGCATCGGTGTAGGCACCGTGGCCCGCTTTGGGCTCAGGATCGTGTTCTGATTTCGTGGGTGTGGTCCTCACTTTACGGACGCACTTGATGAGCGGCGGCGCGGTCAGAACCTGAGCGACGTTTTCACGCGTCCGATACAGTACAAACGGCGGCAGTGACTGATCCCTGAACTCCTCGTGCGGGTACTTGAAGTCGCCCAGCACGATCGGATCGAGTAACTCCATCGCCGACCGCGGACTCAGCAGCGGCGGCCCGGTGACGCCCTCCCGAATCGCCTTCTGATCGATTTCCCAGACAGTCGTCTCCAGCTCGAACGGGATGTCGATTCCTGTCAACACGTGGTTTCGCGGAGGGGACTCTGCTTCGACTGGTCCTGCCTGCCAGGCAGGAAGTACCGCGCCGGAAACGGTCGGAGCAAACGGATCGGAACTGGCCGGCGAAGGGGCGTTGGAATCCGGCTGCGGTCGATAGGGATTCGGCTGGGGCAGGTCCGCAAGTTGTCGGAAGGCAGTGGCCGGTGCGGGCTGAGCAGCCTGCTTCGTGACTCGCGCGATCCATGTTCCACCGCGCGACAGCTCGAACTTCCCGTTCTCGACCTTCAACGAGTCGTACTCTCTGGGAAGGACGATCTCGTAATCGCCGCTGCTGATTGTCAGCGAGTTCTGTCCGACGTTCAGAGTCTCGCGCTGAGCGGGTTTTCCTGTCCGGCGAATCTCGATCGACACACTCTCATCCGCCTCGATCAACAATGTGCCATTGTCGGTCTGCACCCAGGTCACGATCCCGGAAAGCAGGAACATCGGAATCAGTATCCAGCGGGCGAGTTTACGTCCGTGGCCAGGCTCGTTTCCCGTCGCACGGATTTGTGCATCCGGAGTTTCTTTTGAGACGCTGATATCTGGCCGACTTACAAACGGTGGCAACGTTGGCGGTTGAGGAACGTTCTCATCCTCGCGCAGAGCGAGGTCGCGGCCGCATTCGGCAAGATCTTTCAGTACGTGCCCCTCGCAGAATGGCTGAATTGAATCTGCCAGCTCTTTCGCCGACGCAAACCGCTCGTCGACACTTCGCAGCAAAGCGCGGTCAACCACTGCCACCAGGTCGGCAGGTAACTCTGAGCGTCGTTCTGCCACCGAAGGCGCATCGATTGTGGCCAGCGCTTTCATCTTCGCGAGTGGCGTTCGGCGATCGGGGGAATCGTACGGTGCAGACGCGGTCAGCAGCTTGAAGAGGGTTGCTCCCAGACTGTAGACGTCGGCACGTGCGTCGACGTCGTGGCTGTTGTCGCCTTGTTCGGGAGCCATGTAATCGAGCGTGCCCATGAGCTGTCCGACGGTTGTTAACTCGTCGAGTGCTTCGCTGGCCGCGCCGAACAACGCCAGGCCCAGATCCAGAATTCGCACCTCACCACGAAGCGTCAGCATCAGGTTTGACGGCTTAACGTCGCGGTGAATCAGATCCTGCCGATGGGCATAGTCCAGGCCAAGTGCCGCCTGGCGAACGATCTCACAGGCACTGGCAACGTCGAGTGGCCCGACCAGCCGCACGAGTTTCGACAGGTCAATCCCTTCGACATAATCCATTGCCAGAAAGTGAGTGCCGTCGACATCGCCTGCGTCGGTTGCTCGAACAATCGTCGGATGATCGAGCCGGCCAATCGCTTTCATTTCCCGCTCGAACCGGGCAACGGCTGCGTTGTCTCGAAGTCGCCGAGCAGGCAGCAGCTTTAAAGCGACCTGCCGATCCAGTCGCGTGTGGCGGGCTCGATAAACCGTTCCCATGCCGCCTTCACCCAGCGTACCGAGCAACTCGTAGTCACGAATTCGCTCCGACACGGGGGACGCGTCTTTCTCCTGTTTCGCATCTGGCGAGACTGGCTGATCGATAAAGCCTTCGATTACCACCAGCGCCTGTTGCAGAGCAGGGCGGTCTTCTTCATTTCCTGAGCTGGAAGCGGCTATTTCAGAGTTAACCGAACCACGCACGGCGGCAACCAGTGAGTCAACGGTGCCTTCCAGATTTGCGACGGTGTCTTCGCACGCCTGGCACACATTCAAGTGGTCGAGCACTTCCAGTTCGCGCCGCTCATCGAGCATTCCCAGATGGAACGATCGCAGATCGTTACGGTCAGGACAGGTTGAGGTCACCATGAGAAGTCGCTCCGGAGTTCCGTGGAGATTCGCGATCAAACAGCGGTTTCTAAGAGTCAGACGTACGAGTCTCGGAATCTCGCGCAAAGGCACGAAGTCGCCAGGGAAGAAAATGAAGAACTTCGCGGCTTAATGCCTTAGCGTGAGCTCTCTTTTCGAGCCAGCGTACGTCTCACCGACAGAAACTGCTTCCTGTCTGATATAACGAAACGAGCGCGACAGATGGTCACGAGTTACTCAGCGAAGGGCCACTCTGGTCGCCCAGTTCCTGCCGAATTCGCCGCAAAACGCGAGATCGCGTTTGCCTGACCGAGTTTGAAGAAACTCCGAATTCGGCGGCTACGGAGTCCGTCGGCTGATCTTCCACGACGTTCCGCCAGAAGATTTCCCACGTCCGCGGACGGAATTCCTGACGGACAAGTTCCAGACCTCGGCGATAAAGAGCGTCTAGTTCGAACTGGCTCGTAAACGGGTCTGGATCGTCGGAGAGTGACTCGGCAACGTTCAGCAACTGCTGCCAGTTTTGCGTGCCACCGTCGGGGGCTCCAGAGCGAGCACGCTTGCGGGCAAAAGTGACGATCTGATTCTGAGTAATCGTCCACAGCCAGCCTCGAAACCGGCTGCCCGCTCGATCTTCATAAGCAGCCACGGCCCGCGCCACCGACACAAACACATCCTGCATCACGTCAGCCGCGTCGTGCTCCGAAAGTCCCTGCTGCCGGCACCAGTGAAAAACCAGCGGACCGTACAGCCGAGTAAACCGCCGCCACGCTTCTGGATCTCGATCTGCCACACGCCGGATCAGCGAAGGCGATGTCGCACTGAAGTCAGAACTGGCAGTAGTCAGTCCGGGCATGCCGTTTCTCTCGGATAATATTCAGGAGAGAATCCAGCCTACGTTCGGGGCCAGCTTTCGTCGACCCGTAAACTTCATGCGACCATCACGAGATTTCAGTCGGCTTCAGGAATGAAGTTCAGCGTGTAGTAGGCTTCTGAGTGGAGCAGTGGGAATCCGGCCTGCGATTTGACGCCGTCGCAATGCAGTTCGTGGACATGGCCCTGTTGAAGGCCGGTCACGTAAAGGCGAGCAGCCTGGCCATCGGTGCTGACTTCAACTCGATCGATTGTCGGAGTCGTGTGGTCGACTTCTGGACTTCCGTAGGCGGCCTGGAAAATGTAGGCGTAGGTGCCGAGCTTGTACGACTCGGCATTGCCTGCCGATTCGCGGTCGACAGGCTGAGTGAATGTCAGTTCGAAGCCGTCGGGCTTAGCTTTCATTTCGTGAATCTCGAAAGGCACTTTGCCGGTCCAGCGAAGTCGATCGAGAGCGTATGGCTGTCGGCCTCGCGACCCCCAGCCTCGATTTGTCCCACCGACAAACATGCTTCCGTCGGAAGTGAATTGAACGGCCAGACTGCCCGAACCAAATCCTTCGCGGAACGGGTAGCATGCACCCTGGTAAAAGCCGTTGACCATTTCGAGACTGCAACGCATGACGGTGCTGAATGTCTGATCGCCGACGAAAAGCTGATTCTCAAATGGGCCAAACTTTCCTCCTGAAACATCGCATGCGATGCCGCTGGCCGACTGGCCCATCTTCTTGTACGGAAAGTAAATCGCGGGCGGGACGAGTTCCGGAATCTTTGGCTGTTCGACCATCATGCGGCTGCCACTGACCGGTTCGACGGGTTTGGGGCCGATGGCCGACGTCGATTCGTACCATCGGTTGCCGCCAGGATGCCCCTGAAACGATCCCGGTCGAAGCTGCTTGAGGCTGCACGTCCCGTTCCACGGTCCCTGATTGTCGGTGTAGAAGATTTCGCCCAGGTGGTTTGCTCCGATTCCGCCTGGAGATCGAATGCCGCTGCAAGTTGGGATCATTTCTCCATCCGGCGTGACGCGAACGCACCAGCCACGGTATGGAGTGTTGCTGTTGAAAGATCCGGTCAGGCAGAGTACGACCCAGATGTTGCCGTCTTTGTCGAACTTCGACCCGAACGCGTACTCGTGATAGTCGCCGGTGATGCCCCACTTGTCACAGACGGTTTCGATAATGTCTGCGGTGCCATCGCCGTCTTCGTCTTTCAGTCGAGAGACTTCACCTCGCTGAGTTGCGTACAGCCAGCCGTCTTTCTGAGTCAGTCCCAGAACCTCGTGCAGCCCAATCGCGAAGGGTTTCAGCTTTGCGTCGCCAATCGTTTCGGCAAGCGCATTCTCGACGGTGTAGATGTCTCCTCGGCGCGTCGAGATGGCCAGCTTGTCGTTAAACCATTCAATCCCCCCGATCTCAAGCACGAGGTCGTCGGGAAGTTTGAACGAGTCCATGCGGTAGTAATCGTTCTCGACCGGCGCATTCTGCGCCAGCGTTGGCGAGACGAAAACGCTGACCAGAGAACTGACGATCGCGAAAACTCGAATGAAATTGGAGTGGGCTGTCATGTGACAATCCTTGGAGATTCAGGCGGGGCTTAGATTTTGGGAGGGGGGCGTCTGGACACACCAAATTTGTAATTGGGAACGTTGAACGGTGCGTCAAGACCGACCCTGCGGACGTTTAGCCTACCATTCGTAGATCTGCGTGAATGACGCTCGACCATTTTCAAAAGCGACTGGTACGAGCAGTTCGGATTTGCCGCCACTTTGACGGATGATGGCGTCTTTGGCGGCGTTCCCGAGTGATATTCTCAGGTGTCCGTCGAGGATGAATTCACCGTTAAGCTGTTCGATCTTTGTTGCCGAAGCGGTCCGGTAATACAAGCTGGCTATTGGCGATGGCGACTCCAGCGTCAATGTTCGTTCGAACGACGCCAGCTTCTTTTCGTTTCGGCGAGGCACGATTTCATCCGTGACAGCGATCCGATCCTTGGAGTATCGGAAGATCGGCTGACGGCTTGAATTAAACCGGTAGCCGAGGAACCGGTACCCCTGCTCGGCGGCTGGAGCGGTTGGCCACGATGCATCGACGTCTTCGAGAACTGCGAAAGGAACACCACGAACGAGGTCGTAGACGTTGTCGCCGAGCGGCGGCTGAAATCCCTGGCCGCGACCGTTCCAGTGTTTCGACGCGTCGATGAAATCGTTTTCCCAGATGAGGGCGAGCGAAAACGTGTCTGCGTCGAAGCAGAGGTTGACGCGTTCGGGGTAACCGACCGCGATTCCTCGCGGACTGACGCCTTCGATGAAGTTTCTATAGATAATTGGCACAGTCTCCGGCTTCAGAATAATTCCGCCGCTGTTCAATCCCGCTGGTATGCCAGCCTTCTTTCCGTCTTCAAGGAACAGCCAGACGGCTTCTTTCTGCTGAGCAACCTGCTGTTCGACGTTGCCGACATCGAGCACGTCTCGAATGGTCGCTTGGCCAAACGGCCACGGAGCCGGCATGCGAGTACCTGGCCGGTATTTTTGCGGGTTGGCCATGTAGCGATGGAACCAGTCCTTACGAAGTCGTTCGGCCATGATTGTCAGGTCGATCGACTGAATGCCTGTCGCTTTGAACTTGTCAAACGTGTGACACTTGATGCAGCCGAGGCCCTTTTCGCCGGCAAGCTGTCGACCGATGGCTTTCATTTTTGCGTCCGGCAAGTCGTAATCCGGGAAGCTGGCTTCGATCTTCTGGTCGACTGCCTGCAACTCCGCCTGAAGATGTCCCACGTTGCCACCGCCAAACTGCGGCATCATGGTCAGCATGTAAGGCCGGTCTTTGGCTCCGTTGTCCAGAATTCCCTTCAGCCATTTCCCGGTGAGTTTGTCAGCGACACCATCGAGCGGTGGAGGAATTCGTCCTTCGTCCCCCATCTCTTTCATTGTTGAAGTAAAGAATTCGTCGTGAGCTTCGTCGACGCCGCCGGTCCTGTCTCGCGAGTGGCAGGCGAAGCAGTTGAACTGGGCCAGCGTTCGGTGAATCGACTTTTGAGGTGTGTCTTCGGCTGGCTGAGAGACCGTTTTCAGAGCCGCCTCAAGGTGCGTTCGCTGAGTGCCGCTGAGTCGGTAATGCGGAACACCTTTCGATGGCGTCGCGGCCAGACATCCGGCTTTGACGTTGGACAGGTCTGACAGTTTCTTTGCCGAAGCGGTCGAGGCAATCTGCTGATTGTCAAGTTTCAGCTGGTGGCAGGACGCGCAACCGATCGACGCAAAGAGTTGCTGCCCCTCCTTTGCCAGCGCCTTGTCGAAAGTAAAGACTTCCCCGTCGACCTCTTTCTTCGGTAGGTCTTTCGTGATCGTGGTGATTGATGCCAGCGGCTGTCTGGCAAGTCCCGGTCCCTGGATTTCGACAGTGAGACTTTCTTCGCCGCCGCCTTCGAAATAGTCGACCTGCACTTCGTGAACGCCGGCTTTCAGTTGGGCCGTGCCATCTTTAACACTGTGAGGATGAATTCCGTCGTTGAGAATGATTCTCGTTCCATCGATCCGCAATTCGCTGCCGTCGTCTGAGCCGAGAAAGAATCGGAAGTCGCCATCTTCTGGCAAATGAATAAAGCCGGAGAAGCGAATCCCGAACCCGTCATTTTTTTGTCGAACACCGACGTCGAAGCCGCTGGCCTGACCTTCAGTACTGGGAGTCAGCGTGCTGAAGTCGGGCAGGTTCTGCCAGCCACCTTCGTAATATTTGAAGTTGACATTTGCTGCGATCTTTTTGTCTCGAAAAAAGAATGAAGCAATGTCACGAGCCTGTTTGTCGTCGAGCTTGAAGTTCGGCATACGCCCGGAAGGTCGCACGGCCAGCGGGTTCTTCAGGAATGTCGTGAGGCTCGTGATAGAATATTTTTCAGCGATCGCTCCCAGCGGGACCGAGTTTGCCGGTGCCTCAATGCCATCTTTGATCGGCGCGTGGCAGGCGACACACCCGATCGTGTGGAACAGTTCCCGGCCTCGACCAACGGCTGCTGAATCGCCCAGCGCGTCCGCGACATTTCCGGTCTGAGCGAGGAAGTGAGTCAACGCGGTGACCTGTCTGGTTCGTTCAGAGTCGTCGAGTCCTGCGAACAGGTCGGGCATCGTCGTACCCGCTTTTTCCGCATGAGTTGATGTCAGGAATTTCTGCAGCCAGGCAATTTCGACGCGTGCTCCGGCCGCGTCAAGAATCGGAGCTTGTTTCACTTTTAGCTGCTTCGCGATATCGCCTTCCGCTTTGTGGCACGACACACAGTTCAGTTCGGTGAGCAGAAGACGACCGCCTTCTACGGCATCCGCATCAGCCGCTGAATAGATCCGATCGAAACCCGGCACGACGGGGTGAGTTGGAGTCGCCGCTGCTGCGAAATCGGCTCCGCTGTGCAGAAGCAATAATGGCACGGCACAGACGATGAGAAGAATGCACCAGAGGTGGCGATGTGTCACTGGCATGAGCAAGTCCTGGCGGGGAACGCGTCGCTGGTCGCGAGGGAATGATGGATGGCGAGGAAAACCGGAGGCAAAGTTTACTGACGCTGTTCTGTCAGCAACAACCGTCAAGCACGATGGCCCGTCGCACTGAGAGATTTCAATGGAAAGTGTCCGTCGTAACCTCTCGGAATTATTAGAAGGCCTCAGTCAAAGAGGCTGTGCCGTAACCAAACCGCGACTCACGCTGAAGACGCGAAGGTCAGAATCGAGAACTTCGTGTCTTCGCGTCAGTTTCTAACTCGCGAAGCGTTCATGTCGGCGACGGATGTTTCAATGTCGTGATTCAGCGGTGCACTGGCTGAGCCAGTGGCACACGTATTGAATACCGTGTTACCCTTGAGATCGTTCCGGCACCGGTTTGGGAAGTCGTCAATGAATCGTCAATACTGCGTCGCGATCGTTCTGATTCTGGTCTCAATGCCGACAATGTCTGCCCAGGCTGAGCCATCTCCATTGATCACGACGGAACGAGGCTCGATCCGCGTTCCCAATGGCTTCACGATTGAACGCGTCGCTGGACCGCCGCTCGTTGGGCATCCGATGCTGGCTAACTTCGACGAGCGCGGTCGACTGTTCATCGCTGAAAGCGCCGGGAAGAATCTGCGTCCCGCCGAGCTGGAAACGGAACTTCCAAACTTTGTCCGCATGCTGGAAGACATGGACGGAGACGGCGTCTTCGACAAGACCACGGTCTTCGCGGACAGGATGACTCTGCCAATGGGCGCGTTGCCGTATCGAGGTTCGGTCTACGTCGCAGCGCCGCCGAACATCTGGCGTTTGCAGGACACTGACGACGACGGCGTCGCTGACAAACGAGAAATACTTGTCGGCAAGTTCGGCTACAACGGAAATGCGGCGAGTATTCACGGGCCATTCCTCAGCCCCACCGGGCGAATTTACTGGTGCGACGGTCGGCACGGGCACGAGTTCCGCGACGACGTTGGAGCCGTCACGAGTAAGAAACGCGGTTCGGGGATTTTCTCGATGAGGCCTGATGGTTCGGATATTCGCATGTTCTGCGGAGGAGGGATGGATAATCCGGTCGAGGTCGATTTTATGCCGGCCGGAGAAGTGATCGGCTCAGTCAACATCCTCTACACGAATCCGCGAGTGGACTGCCTCGTCCACTGGCAGGATGGCGGCGTGTACCCGCATCAGGAAGCGAGCGTCGCCGAGTTCACTCAAACCGGCGACCTGCTCGGACCAATCACCAGGTTTGGACACGTCGCTGTGTCCGGCATGTGCCGATACCGATCGTCGGTGCTCGGCGACGAGTACAAAGACACGATTTTCACCTCGATTTTCAATACGGGCAAACTGATCAACTCGAAAATCGAACGAAGTGGCGGAACTTTCAAAACGACCGAAACTGAATTCCTCAGCAGCGACGACCCTGACTTCCACCCGACCGATGTTCTGGAAGATGCCGACGGAAGTCTGCTCCTGATTGACACGGGAGGCTGGTTCCGCATCGGCTGTCCGACGTCGCAGATCGCCAAGCCCGACATCGCCGGAGCGATCTATCGAATCCGCCGCGCGGGACAGCCAGGAATCGACGACCCACGTGGTCAAAGTTTGAAGTTCGACGGGATGAGCGTCCGAGAATCTGGCAGCAGGTTTCTTGATGATCCGCGGCCCGCAGTTGTGGAGCGAGTCATCGATCACATCGCTGGCGTTGAAGATTCGGAATTGAAACGGTCCGCCTTGCTGTCAGCGTTACTTGATCATGAGTCAGAAAAGAACTCGTTGTTGTCAGCTCAGGGGAAGCTCAATCTCGTCTGGGCGATCTCTCGAAATCTGAGTAACGAACGAGTCGCGGTTTTGCAGCAGGTGCTGGGGCATCCCTGGCATCCAGAGAATCTTAAAATTGCAGTGGCAACGGCATTGGCTGATTCATTTGACGGGCAACCGGAACTGCAGTTCGATGTGGCTGGCGTTGAAAGTGCCTTTCGGAAAGCACGATCGGCGGCGTTGCGGCGGTCGTTAGCGCGGCTTCTGGGCGTTGTCGTGTCGCGGAGCAAAAAGTATCGAGAACAGGCGATCGATAAAAACGTCGTTTACGCGTTGCTTCAGGAGACAGGTCACGTCGTCGAAACGCCCGGTCGCGAACCGACAGATCGGCAAACGGAACACGCGATTATTCTGGCGGCGATTCGGCTGCACGACGTTCACCACACAAGAACGATGTTGCAACACGATCATCCGGTTGTCCGTCGAGCGGCGCTGATCACGCTCGACCAGATGGGCGGCGACAATCTGTCGCGTGAAGCTGTTGTCTCGTTGCTCGATACGGATGACGAGCCTTTGCGACAAGCGGCGCTGGACGTGATTTCCCGGCACGAAGGCTGGGCGAGTGAGACGTTGACGCTGCTGAGCAACTGGCTGCTTGAGTCGCGTCAGACGGCGGGACGAGCTTCCATGATTCGAGGATTCCTGCGTTCGCAGATCAGCGACGAGACCGTGCAGAAGTTGGTCTCGGACCTGTTGCTCGACCAGAAGTTACCACAGGCGTCGCGTCTGTTGTTGCTCGAAGTTGTTGCCGAGTCCGGGCTACCGGAGTTGCCTGCCAGTTGGGCGATGAGAATTCCGACGAATCTTGCCAGTTCAGACTCCGCAGTCAGACATCAGGCTGTCAGAACGGTTGCCGCCTTTGACAGTGACGCCTTTGACGACGAACTGCTGAAACTGTCTCAGGATGAGCAGCAATCGGTCGACCTGAGAATTGACGCCCTCGGGGCTGGAGCTGATCGGCGCACCGAAATCGAAGACGCGGAGCTGGCGTTTCTTCTCGGTCAGTTGACCGAGGATGCCGCGCCGTTGCTGAAACTCGCCGCGGCGAGAACGGCAGTCAGCCTCCCGCTTTCTGAATCGCAGCGTCGTCAAATTGCGGAGCAGCTCGGCACGGCTGGGGCGCTGACCGTGGGAATCCTTCTTCAGGAGTTCTCAAGCGACTTGAATACCGAACTGACGAAAGTAGTTCTGGCATCTTTGAAGGATTTGCCGGAAGAGCTCCGTTTGCCAAAGACGGAGCTTCTGGCATTTCTGGATAACGCTCCCGAAACGCTGCGCTCTGACGTTCAGAAGTTTGTCGACAGCCGGTTCTCGGAGACATCCAGCGAAGTTGCCCTTCAGAAAAAGCAGGCATCGTTGGCCGCCGGTGACGCGGCACGCGGTCGTGAAATCTTTTTCGGCAGGAGCACTGCCTGCTCAAGCTGTCATACGGTGGCTGGGCAGGGCGGTAAGGTCGGGCCGGACCTCACAAAGATTGGAGCGATCCGCAAACAACGCGACCTGCTGGAAGCCATCATGTTTCCCAGCGCCAGCTTTGCTCGCGGCTACAAAACCTGGACGATCGTCACCGATCGAGGCCGAGTTCACTCAGGTCTGATCACCCGCGAAACGACAGACTCCCTGATGCTTCGTCGGGCGGACCTGTCCGAAGTCCGCATCAATCGAGACTCGATCGAAGAAATGAGCGAGTCCACAACGTCCATCATGCCCAACGGTCTCGACCACCGCCTGACCAACCAGGATCTCAGCGACCTGCTGGAGTATCTGTCGTCTTTAAATTAAGCGTGAATTGGTCAATGACGGCAAAACACGAATGCGAACTCACAAAAAACGGTGATCGATACGGTATGGATTCTCTCACTCGGAGATTCGATGCTGGAGAAGGCCAGCTATGCACGGGCATGTCGAGAGATAATGACGTTCGTAACCCAGCCAATTGCTAAGCCGGTTGATGTACCATCATCCGTAACAAATACATCTTGAGATTTACTGAGCGCTTCCATCTGCTGTTTGGCTTCTGCCAATGTTGCTTCCTTTCCGACGAAAGCAATAGTTCGCATCGCGAAGTTCCTTATGTCGTCACGACTGAGTAAATCTTTAAGCGTCAATGTGGTAACGTCGATTGGTTTATCGGATTCGGTTGCCGTCAGTGCGTATTCACTAATAAAACGAAATATAATACTTTCGTGGAGGACGAACTTTATCTGTCCGGTGTGATCTACGATTGGGATGCGAGTAATGCGGTCGTTGAGCAGGGCTTGGACCTGTGTCTTCAGATTGATTTTCGCGCCGTCTGGATCGCTCTGTGGGAGCCGTATGAGAACGGCAGCGTCCATCGAGATCATTGCGTCAACGACTTTGGTTGTACGGAGCCGTTCTTCGCCAACTTGTCGTGCCAGGCGGCTTACAGAGTCCGTCGCGCGCTGAAAGTTTTCGCCAGAAAAATAGTAGGCCAGGACTGTACCAATCCATGTTCCCACGAGTGGGATAATCGCTGCGAAGGCGTGTTCAGCAGCAGCTCCAGATTTTTCATCTTTGCCGCCACTCCAGACAAATACCAAGCTCACAGTAATTAGTAGGCTGGCAGAAAAAAGTAAGACTGCGATTGCAATCTGTCGACGGTCCTTACTGGATGCTTGTGGTTCGTCGTGAGAAGTCATGTCGCGCGAGTCCGAGTATGGTTAACGAGCGTGTGTAAATTTGCAGTAGGTTCGGTTCTTCAATGTCTCACTGATTGTTAGCGGAATCAAGTGCCCATTCAATGTTTTGGTACAGCCGCTCACGTCATCTCTATTTGGAACTCAGATTCCAGACCGGGTCGAACTCGACGGGGGGGGATTTGATGTGCTCGATTGAGCGGCTCATCAGGCCGAGGCTTGGAAGGTCGAATGTCGCTTTCGTCGTAGTCAGTAGCGGGTTCAATGACTGGCAGGCTTGAGTCCACTCGCCGGCTTCGTATTGAGCGAGAGCGGTTTCGTAGATGTCTCGTCGTTGCCGCCAGTTGTCGTCAGCGTTGCCCTGAAGTTCAAACAACGAGACTGGAGCGTTCATCCCGACAACTCGCACCTGGCAAATACGTCGAGTTTCGATCGACGAGTCAAGTTTCGCTTTTACGTCGCCGGTGACCAGAACCGGGACGCCCAGATGTTTGGTCGCGCCTTCGACTCGACTGGCCAGGTTCACGTGATGGCCGAGCGGTCCGTAGTGCGGTTTTTCGTCGCTGCCGGTGTTGCCAACCATCGCGATGCCCGTGTTGACGCCGACTCCGATGCCGAGTTCCGTGTCCAGCTTTTCTCCCCATTCTTTGTTGAGATCGGGAAGTTGTTTCTGCATGGCCAGAGCGGCCTGGCAGGCAAGCCAGGGATGGTTGGCCTGGTCGACGGGGGCGTTCCACATGGCCATCAGGCCATCACCGAGATAGCAGACGGTCGTCCCATCAAACTCTCGGACGCAGGCGTTCAGACGGTTCATGATTGACTGAACCAGGCGGCAGACATTTTCGGCTCCGATCCGTTCTGAAAGCCGAGAGAAATTTCGGATGTCAGCAAACAGGACGGAGATTTCCCGGTCTCGCCCGCCGAGAAGTCCGGGGTCGCGATCCAGCTCTCTGGCAACGACCGGCGAAACGAACTGTTCGAACTGAACGCGGCGTCGAGCGGCTTCGGCTTCACTCTGCACTCGCGCCAGTCCCGTTCCAACAACCGACGCAATGACCTGGACAAGCTGAGCTTCCAGATCGCGAATCCCCGTTTGAGCGGTCATGACGGAAGATTGTCGCGAGCCGTAGATCGCACCGATGATCACTTTGCCTGTCGCGTCGAAAACCGGCGAGGCGACGGCGGATTCGACGTTGGTCAGACTTTCGGCAGCGGCAGCAGGATCGTCATCGAGCACGAACGTCCGAGCTTCGTCAACAACGTTCTGCAGAATTGTCCGGCTGAAGTGCAGCGAAACGTCGGGCGTTGCGGCGTGGCCGGAAAGTATTTTCCAGCCGTTTCCTTCGCGGAGTAGAACCAGTCCGCAGTCCAGACCGATCAGGTTAACGATCGCGTGAGCCGTCTGTTCGTAAAAAGCATCCGAGCCAGGTGTTGCCTTCTGGATGTTGATTAGAGTTTCGAACCAGCCGACCAGAGTCGTGCTGTCGGGAACGCCGTCGAATTTAAAAGCGGCGGAAGAGGTTGCACGGGAAACAGGGACCGCGATGGTTCGCATGGATGATCCACGGCTGCCGGTCGCGGACGGGGATAGTATCTCGATATGGGTTCGGCCCGTCGTCAGACTCACGGGGACATTCAGTAGTAATTCAGCACCGGGACCGATGACCGTTCCATCGGCAAGGGTCACGGGTACCTTGCTGCTCACATTCTGAACGCGGACGGTGTCCTCATCGAACTGCTCAATCAGAAGCTGATCGCGGGAAACGAAATTATCGACCAGTACCTGATGTCTTGCGCCGGTCATCGCCGGGCTGCGACCGAACTCGACCGGACCGGTCTCGTCGTGAGTCAATTGCTCTTGCTGATTCGAGTTGGTGTAGGAAATCTGAAGCATGCTGATTCGTTGATTCCGCTGAACGTGTTTGAAATATGGTTTGGTGAAGGCTCGTACGGATCGGGGGCGTTTCAAACAGGTGACGTCCGCCTGACTTGCCGTAGACAGACTTTCGGAAACCTTGATTCAATGCGCTGTTGGCTGTCAATTCACGGTGGCTGCACGTCATGATTGCGACGCAGGAGGTCCGATCGAACAACGAACTACGCTCGACCAGTTACCGGAGTAGCTGCATGAAGTCTGCTTTCAGAAAAGTTAGTTTTGTCGCGGTAATGTGCGCGTTAACGGTGCCTGGCGCGATCTCGCCCGAGGTCCGTGCGGCAGAAACTCCAGATTCCGATCTGACATACGAGAAAGACATTCTACCGATCATCAAGGTCCGGTGTATTCGTTGTCACGCCGGCGTCGAACCAAAGGCCGGACTGAATCTGACGAGTCCGGCATCGCTGCTGACTGGCGGGAAATCCGGGCCAGCGCTGCGCATTCGGTCGGCGGAGTTCAGTCTGCTGTATGAGATGGTCAGTTCCGGGAAGATGCCACCGGTTGGTCAGAAGCTGACGACCGCCGAAAAGGGAGTGATACGAAAATGGATCAACGACGGGGCGGTCGGTGTAAGTAATGCTCTGACGATTGACCGGTCCGACGATGTCACGGACGCCGATCTCTGGTCGTTCCGTCCGCCTGTGCGACCTGTGGTTCCTGAAGTTGGTCGGCGAGACCGAGTGCGGAATCCTGTCGACGCGTTTGTGTTGCGTCAGCTGGAGAAGAGCAACCTGGCTCTCGCAGGGCAGGCTGATCGATGGACGTTGCTGCGTCGAGCCTCGTTTGACCTGATCGGTCTGCCGCCATCGCCCGAGCAAGTCGAACAGTTTCTGGCCGACGAAACTCCGGGAGCTTACGAGCGGATGATCGATCGATTACTTGCCAGCCCGCAGTATGGCGAGCGGTGGGGCCGACACTGGCTTGACGTTGCCGGCTTTACTGAGTCGGCAGGAATCCTCAACGAAGACAAGGTTCTGCCACTGGCATGGCGGTATCGTGATTACGTCATTCGCGCGTTCAACAGCGACAAACCGTACGACCGGTTTCTGCAGGAACAGATTGCGGGCGATGAGTTGACTGATTACTGGGCGGCTTTCGAAAACGAAGAGCGACTGCCGGACGACGTCGTCGAGGGGATCATCGCGACCGGCTTTCTGCGAACCGCCGCCGACCCGAGCCGGCCCGACTTCAGCGGGATCAAGAACGCAGCCTCGCAGTATTTCTACCCGACGATTTTTGACACGCTACAGATTGTCTGCTCGTCGACGATGGGGCTGACCGTACAGTGCGCTCGCTGCCACAGTCACAAGTTCGACCCGATTCCACAGGTCGACTATTACCGCATGCAGGCCGTGTTCACGACGGCTTATCGCACGGAAAAATGGATTCCGCAGATGAACCGCCGGCTGCCCATTGCCTCGAAACGGGAGACGGAGGCGGCTGCCAAACAGAATGCGGAAATCGATGCCGCCGTGAAGATGTTGAAGGCTGAACTGGCGACGCTGAAGTCGACGTTCACCAGCCGATATTTCGATGATCAACTGGCAATTCTGTCGGAAGAGCTTCGCGAAGACGTGAAAGCCGCATTGAACGCGAAAAAGGAGTCTCGCACCGAAGTTCAGCAGTACCTCGCCGGAAAGTTCGAGAACAGGCTGCGTCCGCAGGGGAAGGAACTCGACACGGCACTGGCGACGTACGATGAGTTCACTCAGGGAGCGAAGGATCTGAACGGGAAGGTGGCAGTGGAAGAGGGGCGGCGATGGCACTTTGACGAGGTTCGCGCTTTGTACGACCAGCCAGGTGAGGTCAGTACTCCCGTGCTGCTGCGAGGTGACCCGCTCACGCCGGGCCCGTTTGTTGAGCCTGGAGTCATTTCAACAATCGCGGCTCCAGATCCGTTTGAGTGGTCGTCTCCGCAAGCTGATGCGAAGACCAGCGGTCGTCGACTCGCTTTCGCAAAATGGCTGACGCAGCCGGATCATCCGCTGACGGCCCGCGTCATGGTCAACCGGATCTGGATGCACCATTTCGGAACGGGGCTCGTAGCAACGCCGGATGATTTCGGTGTATCCGGTGATGCGCCGTCTCATCCCGAACTGCTCGACTGGATGGCGACTGAATTCGTCCGTAGCGGCTGGAGCATCAAACACATGCACCGCCTGATCCTGGAATCGAGCACGTGGCGACAAAGTTCGCGGGTTCGGGCAGAGCATCGCGCAGTCTGCGAAAAAGTTGACCCGGACAACCGACTTCTGTGGCGGCAGGCGATGCGGCGGCTGGAGGCTGAACCGTTGCGGGATGCCATTCTGGCTGCTGCGGGAACCTTGAGCAGTCCGATGTTCGGGGTTGCACAATCGGTCGCACGACAGAAGGATGGCGAAGTGATAGTTCCTGCCGGACAGGATCAGAATCGGCGGTCGATCTATGTGAAAATTCTGCGGCTCAATCCGGAAACGATGCTGGAAGTTTTCGACCAGCCGACGATTTCGGTGAACTGCACGCAACGCAGCACGTCGACTGTGTCGACACAAGCGCTGACATTGCTCAACAGTGACGCGATGGTCCGAGCGGCGTCTTCATTTGCGAGTCGAATTCTGGAAGAACAACCGAACGACCCCGTCGGGCGAGCAGTGCTGACGGCGTTTGCTCGAGACTCGAAACCCGCGGAATCCAGAGTGTTGGCGGAATTCGTCGAAGCACAAAGATTACGATACCTGGAACAGCATGCCGAAAATGACAGAGTGAAAACGGAGGTCATCGCCGAGGCCCGTCGCCAGGCATTGGCGGATCTGTGTCATATGCTGATGAGTGCCAACGAGTTTGTTTACTTGGACTGAACAATGAATCAATTCGAACCGCTTTCGAGACGTGATGTACTTGCTCGGCTGGGTTCCGGTTTTGGCGGTCTCGCGCTGGGGACTCTGCTGAACGAGTCATTGAGCGCGGCAACCGCGAGTGCGAACCTCTTGCCAGATTTTCAGCCAAGGGCGAAGGCGGTAATTCAGCTTTACATGCACGGCGGCCCAAGCCACATGGACCTGCTGGATCCGAAGCCGATGCTTAACCGCTTTGACGACACCGCGCCGCCGGACGAAGTCGCTGATGACGAAAACCGAACGAAGAATCTGATGGGGTCGCCGTTTAGGTTTAAGAAGTGTGGACAGAGCGGTCTGGAATTCTCCGAGATCCAGCCGTTCGTTTCTCAGCATGCCGACGATATCGCGGTCATTCGATCCATGTTCACGGAACATCGAAACCACGAGCAGGCGATCTGGATGGCGCAAACCGGGATGACAACCAGCGGTCGACCAACTCTGGGATCGTGGGCCGCCTACGGACTGGGAACTGAGAATCGGAATCTCCCGGCGTTTGTCGCGTTGCCTGATCCTGGCGGGGCGTCGGTCAACGGTGTGAGAAACTGGACGAGTGGCTGGCTGCCACCTCGCTACCAGGGGACCGTATTTCGCGAGCAGGGCAGTCCGGTGCTGAATCTGCAGCCAAAGCAGCCTCGCCTGCCGGCGATCGAAAATGCTCGGGCCAATCTATTGCGGCA
This sequence comes from uncultured Planctomycetaceae bacterium, assembly GCA_963976765.1. GTDB lineage: Bacteria > Planctomycetota > Planctomycetia > Planctomycetales > Planctomycetaceae > JABMPE01. Next base: position 127,217 of record CAXBME010000011.1, on the reverse strand, counting down.
GCTCAACGAAAAGCACCTCGCCGAGCGACCGGGTGAACTGGAACTTGAAGCTCGCATCGAAACGTTCGAACTGGCAGGTCGGATGCAACTGGCTGCGACTGACGCGCTCGACCTGTCGCAGGAGACGGAAGAGACGCAGAAGCTTTACGGGTTAGACAACGCCACGACCAAGTCATACGGGACACGCTGTCTGATGGCTCGCCGCCTGGTGGAACGTGGAGTTCGCTTCGTTTCGCTGTTCATGTCTGGCCAGCCGTGGGACACGCATTCCAACAATAATGCCGGCACGACGAACTGCTGTCTGCGGACTGACAAGCCCATCGGGGCGTTACTGACTGACTTGAAACGCCGAGGTCTGCTGGATTCAACACTGATTCTCTGGGGCGGCGAATTCGGTCGGACGCCTGGTGCGGAGATGCGGAATACAAAGACCGCTTACGGTCGGGATCATCACCCATACGGGTTCAGCATCTGGATGTCCGGCGGCGGAATCAAAGGCGGACAGCACTACGGAGCTACCGACGACTTCGGCTATCGGGCTGTTGAGAAGAGGTGCCAGACAGCCAACGTTCACGCAACAATCCTGAAACTGCTCGGTCTGAATCACGAGAATTTGACCTGGCACCACAACGGGCGCGACGAACGTCTCACGGATGTTTACGACACGAAGATTCTCGACGAACTGCTGGTCTGATTCGGTCAGTCCATTGAGTGACGGCTGAGGGTTGCTCCGAAGCTTCTCGTCCTGAAAACGGGGCGGTTTCGCTATCCCGGATCCTCGAACGAGTTTTGTGGAACGGGACTTTCGGACTGTTGAGCCTCTCTGTTGAGCGATCTTCCTGGGGGCGTTGCCTTGATCGAGAATGGCAATGTGCCCTGTCGTGTTGCCATGAATTGCCAGTGACGATCGCCAGGGCTCAATGCGCCAGAAGCATGCCCGGAAAGTCTCAGCGCAAAGAAACACCGGAAACCAGAAGGCTCCCGGTGTTTCAAGTCGTGATCGCGAGTCGTTGGGTGATTGAGTTCAGGATCGAAAAACTGGCAACGCCCGATCTGTTAAATCGCGAGCTGCGAATCCTGTCGTTCCTGAAGGATCAATCAACGCAGACTAGACTGCGCGAACGTTTTCAGCGCGAGGTCCCTTGGGGCCGTTGCCAGCTTCGAAAGAAACTCGCTGACCTTCCCGCAGAGCTTCGAAGTCGATGCCTTCCACAGCTGAGCTGTGGAAAAACATGTCCGTTCCGGTGCCATCTTCGATGAAACCAAATCCTTTGTCAGTGATTCTTTTAATAGTTCCTTCAGCCATTTTCGTGTTCCAGTACTCTCAAAGATTTTTGTGCCGCCGGTGATGCGTGAAACACTCACGCTACGTTGACTACACGGGGTTTTCAGTGGTCACTAATGCCGGAGGCTCTTTATCAGAGGTCGAACTGACACGAGTGGATGGATTTCTGTCAGCGCTCAGCAGTTGGATGAGCACTCAAAGCAGCAGGTACACTCCTGTGTGCCGCTGCCGGAAACAGCATGAATGCTGTGAGGCGGATGGCACGGCAGAGCCTGTCTGCTACGTGATTCGACGGCTGTTAAAAGAGCCCGTCGAGTTCTTCCTGAGTAGGCTCGGGTACTGCGTCTGAGGAATTGCCGTCGTTAGAAGCGGTTCCAGCTTCGGCATCCTCTTTCTGTTGCTGTTTGCGAGTGCGCTTGATTTCAGCTTTTGCTTTTTTGTCCATCTCGCGCTGACGCTTAGCGAATGTGTTTTGATTCTTTGCGATGGTAATTCTCCTTCAAATTTGACGGGTCTCGGTGGTCTTGCGGGAACGTTCGAAGCCAGTCCTGTTTCAACTGCTGGCCTGGCCTGTATTCTGCCGTCGCGTCCCCTTGCGGCGTCGTCGTTGCTTTGGTTTACCGTCAGTCGCCAGCGCTTCTGACGAGCCGCGTCCTGCGTTTCGTTGTGTTCCTGAATTCTTCGCCGCGTTGGGCGTACGTGCCTGGCCCTGGCCGGAGCGGCCTGGTCGGGAATTGCGCCGTGCTCCTCGTTGAGGGGCGGCGGGTTGACTTTCCTCAGCGACGGGCGGCGGGGCTGGTTGTCCAGGAGCGAGTGGTACCTTCTGTCCAATCAGCTTTTCAATCGCTCTCAGGTCACCCCGTTCGTCGGCGCTGCAGAACGAGATCGCCAGGCCATTCGCTCCGGCTCGGCCTGTTCGGCCAATGCGATGCACGTAACTTTCGGGTTCCGCCGGAAGATCGTAGTTGACGACGTGAGTCACCCCATCGATATCGATTCCGCGAGCGGCGACGTCTGTCGCAACCAGAACGTCAATTTGTTTGGTACGGAACGCTTCAAGGGCTCGCTGACGGGCGCCCTGCGATTTGTTGCCGTGGATCGCGGCGGCTTTGATCCCGCTCAGCAGAAGCTTCTGGGCGAGCATGTTCGCACCGCGTTTGGTTCGCGAGAAAACGATCGCGCGGTCAACGTCTGGCTTTGTCAGAACCTTCTTGAGCAGATCACGCTTGCCGTTTCGTTCGACAAAGAAAACCTGCTGCTCAATCCGTTCAACGCTCGTTTTCTCAGGGGTCACATTGACGCTGGCAGGATTCTTCAGAAGCTGCTTCGACAGATCAATGATGTTTGGCGGCATGGTCGCGGAAAAGAACAGCGACTGACGCTTTTCCGGGAGCTGCCTGATGATCTTCTTGAGATCCGGCAGAAAGCCCATATCTAGCATCCTGTCGGCTTCGTCCAGAACAAAAACCTGTAGATGATTCAGGTGGATGTAACCCTGATTGATCAGGTCGAGCAGTCGCCCCGGAGTCGCGACGAGGATGTGCGCTCCTTTGTTTAACGCTCGAACCTGGCTGTTCTGGCTGACGCCGCCATAAACAAGGACATGTTTCAGCGACAGGTTTTTACCGTATGTCGCGAAGCTGTCTCCGATCTGAATGGCCAGCTCGCGAGTCGGTGCCAGAACCAGCACCAGTGGGCAGTTTGGCTTGCTCGGCGGCTGCTTTTCACCGAGCCGGTTGAGGATGGGCAGCGCAAAAGCGGCTGTCTTGCCGGTTCCGGTTTGAGCACATCCCAGCACATCGCGCCCGGAAAGGGCGGCAGGGATTGTTTGCGCCTGAATCGGCGTTGGTATCTGGTATTGCTCGTCAGCCAGTGCACGGTGCAGTGGCGCGATCAAGTCAAGTTCCGCGAAAGTCTTCAAAGTTGTTCCTTGCAAAGGTTGCTGTGATGCCCGGCGTCCGGAAGTTGTCCCTGCGAATTGGCAGAAAGCTCAGGAAGCGTACCGGCCAGGATTCGTCACAGGAACGATTTCAGGCTGGTAGTGGGCCGTGGTTGACGACAGTTGAAAAGCGAACTCCGCTTACTCAGGAATTCTGGACAAACAAGCAAAGTCACAGAATTCAGTGCGTCCACAACGACGCCAGCGGCTTTTCCAGAGCGGTCAACTCAACCGATGGTCGGCAGCAGAAGTGAGCGACTTAGCGTCGTCACCTTGTTAAACGGGCCGCAAGAGATTCCAACTCTGCCTGATCACCCGTCTGATCGAAATTCGCCATTCTTCAATTCTGAACAGCGTTACTCGCTTATCCGATCAGTTTGATCCAGCTTTCGCTATGGAAAACTGAATCGAGCGGGCAGTTTATCGCCGCCCAGAGAAAAACACCAGACGGACAGGAATAGTGAGTTGCTGATGGCATCGATCACTCACTCAGCACTGACAAAACATAGCAATTGGCCGTTTTCCAAAGAGACGAGAATCCTTCCCGAGGCGTCAACGGCGACTCCGCCCTTGACCGCGGTGGCGGGCAGTTTTTCGACCCAGAGGTCGGTGCCGTCTTTTACGTTGATCGCAACAAGGAAGCTTTCGTCGGGTTTTCCGTCTGGATGGCCGGCGCCGAGCAGGCGGTCATCCGTGACGACGAAACTGGTGAAGCGGCGGTTGGCTTTGTCAGTCCAGAGATCTTTCGGACCGACGGCGCTTCGCCCGCGTCGTCGAAGGAACTCGCGAGCGGCATCCTTGACCATGCCTTGAGTTCCCGGTGGCAACGGAGTCTGCAGCGACAGGTTTCCGAACATGCTGCCTTCGTAGCTGGCGTCGTGACAGAGGGTGTTCCCATCGCCGCATTTGTATTCCAGCGAAATGTACTTTCCGTAACTCGGATAATACGGGTAGAAGGCCGTTCGGAACCGCGAGCTGACGTCGGCTCGTGGCTCGTTCAAACATTCCAGCGTGGCGAGGTCGTAACGGGCTGTCTCGTAAACGCCGCCGCCCAGAAATCGAAGTTCTCCGTCGACGATTTGCAGGTTGCCCTGCATGCTGATTCCGCTGTCGACCTGCTCAGACAGTTTTCCCGACGAGTCGTTGTGAGCTTTAAGCTGCCCCGTCACCGCGTCCAGCGCGACGAGATACGTTCCGTCGTAGTGCGTGATTCCAGCGGCGGCGTAGGCGGTTCCGTTGTCAACGACGACTCCGCCAGCGACGGGCCAGCGGGAAAGGAGTCTATCGTACACGCTGATCCATCGATCCTGCGGAGCGACTCGGAAAGTCCACAGCGATCGACCGGTTTTCGCGGAGAATGCGTAAACGCGGCCATCGGCACTGCCGACGTAGACTCGCCCCTTCGCAACCGATGGCGGGAAATAAACGGGACCGGCTGTGAACGCCTTCCAGATGGTCGTGCCGGAATCGTCGATCGCTCGCACGATGCCCGTGCGGTCCGCGATAAAAACCAGCCCACCAGCAGCGACCGGAGCGGTTGGCAATTCGGAGCGGCAGATTTCAGTCTGCCACGCCAGTTTGATTCCGTCCGGCAAAGCGTTTGATGTTTTGTCGGATCGTTCATTGTTGCCTCGCCAGGTCGGCCAGTCGCCATTTCTAATATCAAGACTCGGGACGCGCGATGGATCGCCGAAGACTGTCAGTGCGTCGGTATGACGATTTCCGCCCGACAGGTGTGAATGTTCTGACGACTCGCCCGCCGGTTTCAGGCCGATGTTGCCGTAAAGCGAAAGCTGGCAACCGCACATCCAGGGTCCCCAGTAGAGGTGCCCGTTCGAAATTAACACGCCGTCCTGGCAGGGCGGTCTCATCGGGGCAATGTGAGTGGCCTGGTTCGAATCTGTCATGACTCGAACCGTGCCGCCGGATGCTCGAAAGAAAATGCTGTCCGCACACCCCGTCGCACGGGTACAGGCACGTCGTGCCGGAAAGCTTGCCAGTACGTTGCCGGTTTTATAGTCGAGTCGCATTCCGTTGGTGTTCTGAGGTCCGGCCGCGTAGACGGCATCGTTGCGGAGGACGAGTTGCAGGTTGCCGACGGCGTTTGTCCATTGCAGCTTTCCGTCGATCGCGGACGCGACGACCATTTCTTTTCTCTGCGGCCCGGAAAAGAACAGCAGGTCGTCGGAACATTTCATGTAACACGTTGTCGCGTACCCAGTGATGTAGTGCTGCGCTTTTTCGTTGGGCCCGATCGCGGCGAGCAGATCTTTGTCGGTGTTTCTCCAGAGAAGTCTGCCGGTCTTTGCATCAAGGCACGCCAGAAAACGTTCCGGGCTGCAAAAGTAGATATTGTCGTTTCTCATGCAGACCGCGCGAGCGTCGAGAAATTCGTCGTCGCGGTAGTGCCACAGTTGCTTTCCGGTTTTTCGATCAATGGCGACGAACGTGCGACCGTGTCCGAAGGCTGTCCGAGGATCTTTGTAGTCGTGGCCCTTCCACATTCCCCAGGGCCAGTGTCCGAGGCCGGGCCGATCGGATCTCATCGTCTCAACCTTGATCTCAAGATTGCCAACCAGCGCAAACAGAACGTTGTCCTGGATGCCCATCCATTTCCAGGTCGGGCCGTCGCTGATCTCTTTGTTGATCCGGATTTCCCGTGTGGTTTCTCCGGTGGCTGCGTCGATGACTTTGCACGATTCGTGGTCCCCCAGGTAAAGCGAATCGTCGGTGGCGATCATCGTGTTCCGATGAATCATGAACCCTTCGGGCAGCGGTCGTCGCCAGAGAATTGTTCCGTTGTAAGCGTTGATGCAGAGCAGCGTGTTCAGCATCTCGTTCTGATTCGCCTTGTGAGCGATGTGTCCCATTGCTTTGAAAATTCGACCGCCGGCGATCACCGTCTGCTCGGGCATCGGGCTGAATTTCGGATCGGCGATGAACTGAGTCTGAAACGCCCCTTTAACCAGCTCGTCGTTCGACTGAGGGTTGTTGTCTGGCCCGTGGTAAGGGTGACTCCAGTCGTCGATTCCCGTCGGGACTGGCTTGACCAGCTTTCGGTTGCCGATGAACGCGATGCCGCGCGGCCGAAGAATCCGCAGCACTTCCGCGTCCGAAATCTGGTCAATGGCAGCTTCCGCTACGAGAACTCCGTCGGCCAGATTCTCGCTCAGGTGGATCGACGTTAGTGGCCCAATGTCGGCCGAAACTCGAACGGTCAGTGACAGAGCCTGCTCAGCGGATGTTCTGACGGCTTTCACGGCTGAAGCATGATTCGACTGAAAGTAGACTCGTCGGCCAGCCTTTGAAGCCAGTTTCACGACGTCTGCCGCGTCCGCCTCGGAGAATCCCAGAACTGCAATGATGCCCTTGTCGATTTCGAGTCTCGCAGCCGATGTTGCCATGTCCGACTGAGCACGAGCGGTGTCACCGACACTCAACAGGCCGACAGCTGTCAGAAAGAACGCGGCACGCAGACTGTGAGGCATAAGGAACTCCCTCGAATGAGTGGGCCGGAAAGAGTCAACCTGTAAAAGGTGACAGTCGCCAATCTGATTCGTGGGAATTCTAAATGAACGTGCTTGCTGAGCAGTATCGATTCGCCGAAGTTGATCATCGCTCCGGGCTCTGGTCAATCGCAGCTTGGCCTGCGCAGTAGAAAGGGGCGAAGTCGATAAGACCTCGCCCCTTTCCGAATCTGAGATGTCAGCTTCGATGTCGGTTTCCGGCAATCGGAAGCACTAGAACTTAAGAGTCGACATGAAGTAGAAGAAGTCAGCGTCCTGTCGGTTGAGTGCCGGATCCTGAGTGACGGCGTCGCCATACCAGAACCAGCTGTAACCTGCCTGGAGCTGCAGATTCGTCGTTGCCTGGTATGTTGCGACGATGTCGAGTTCTGTCCCGAGGTCTTTCGATGTCGAACCTGGAGCTCCCACTGGCAATGCGGCTCCGGCCACATTGTAAATCGTGTCGGAAGCTTCTGCTTTGTCGAACCAGTGCAAAGCGCTGACGACCGTCAGTTTCGACGTTGGTTTAACGCTTCCCTGGAGGCTGTAGTCAAGCAGGTTGGAACCGTTGAAATTGTCGATGATTCCCCAGTGTGCATGACCCAATGGGAACAGCGTACTGACCGTATTGTTGGTTCCATCGCCGGGATTATCGTCTCCCGTGCCGTACCAGAAGACACCCTTCAACGATGGCGTCCAGGCAACATCGTTCCAGGTGTACCCGAGAACGGACGACACAAATCCTGCTTCGATGTCTTCGTCGATGCCGCCGCGGAACGACTCTTCACCGAACTGATAGGCACCTTCCAGTTCCCAGTTCCACGTTCCGACAACCTTGTCACACTCTTTGATTGCCTGCTTTCCTTCCCAGCGGGCACCAATCGTGTGGCGGTCGCCATCGATCACTGCACCGTTGTCGTTGTCTTCGTTGGACCAGAGCCAGTACAGGTCCAGCGTCTGATTTTCGGTGCCTTTCCAGGTGGTGTAGACCCCGCTGAAGAATCGGCTCGCGTCCGGATGATCGGCAGACGTCGGTCGGAAAATGTTTCCGGCAGCCCCGTTGACCGGACGAGTGGCGAAGGCGTCGATGTTCCAGTCGTCAGAAGTGTAGTACAGCTTGACGCCTTCAAAGTTGCGGAATGTATTCGACCAGCCCAGTGGCGACACCAGATGCTGCGAACCGTACTGCAGGAACTGACGACCGACTCGACCGCGAAGCGTGCCGTCTTCGCCTTCAGCGATCTTAAAGTCGGCGTAGAACTGGAGGAGGTCCGATCGATTTTCGTCGATGCCAGTGATCGGCAGCTCTTCATTAAAAATGGAAGCGTCGATGGCCTGGACAAACGCCGTAAAAGCATCGCCCTGTTTTAATTCAATACTCGGAGTAAACCTCCACAGGTCGTATGTTGTCCGGGCGGCTCCACCTGGTCGCAGGCGACCTTCCTCGTCCATGTAGCGGTAACGCAGTTCGCCGGCGACGGACAGAGTCCAGTCGCAACCGATTTGCATATTCTTGAGAGAGCCCAGCAGCGGTTCGTCGCTGAACAGCGGGCATCCGTCGAGTGAACCACTCGAACCGCCATCACAGCCCTGCGATGCTCCACACGTTCCCGATCCGCAGGCCGGAGCTTCCGCCAGCAAACTGGTGAAGCTTGTCTGCTGACTATGAAACTTTCCGATCAGATCATCGGACTGCGTTTCTTCAGCTGCCGGGGCACTGGGAATCTCGGTGACCGGAAAGATGCTGGGTTCACTGGCCCGCGTGCCGGTTGTCGAAAGGGCAAGGCTTGCGGCGAAAATAGCCATTGAGAATAAACGTTTCATGGGATTTGCCTTTTCCCGCGAGGGATAACTGGCTGTTATTTGTCGCGACGAATGGCTGAATCGAGCGTTGCCACAACCGTCATGACTGTCATCGGTCATGGATCGAGCACTCTTGACTCCCGCAAATTCTTCGAGCCACAGAAGCGTCGGACTGTTGAGGTTGGCATTGCAAGGCCCCGCAACCGGCATAATCGTCACGTGGGCGTACGTCCGTAGAATTATCAACGGCGCTGGGAACTGGAATACGTCACGGTTTCTGCTCATGGACAAGACGGTTCGATCGGGTGCCGTTGAGACGTCGAATGAGCTGCCGCCGCCATCACTCTTCGCGTTGATTTGCGTCGAAGAGGACGTCGATTTCGTCGCTCGCCGACTTCCTGACTTTCGGAAGCCAGAAGCCGATGGAATCGAGAGCCCAGTTGCGTCGGGGGGGGCGATTCGGCTTGCCGTCAAAACTCTCATTTGCGAGTCGTGAGGGGGCTCAACGACTCTCAGTGCGGATGAGCGGGCCGTTTACCTTCTGAAAAAGATTACCTTCCGAAAAGTTCGCTACTTACCAGTGAGTGCGGCGACGCTTTTGCGAACGCTCTTCGCCTGGTCGGCGCTGATGTGATCCCAGCAGGCCATTCCATTGCCGACGAGGTCGTACTGGTTGAACTCCCAGACAACTTTGCGGTTCTTGTCGAGTTCGAAAATCTGAGGACTGTCCGGACCGGCGTGGCAGTTGCCAATCAGGAAGTGACCGTTCGGGAGTTCCTGCAGACAGGTCGTCCATTTGAGTTCGATCTTTGTGCCAGGCACCTGGCCCTTAATTTGCCAGACGATTGTCTTTTCCGGTGATACTTCGACGACTGAATTACCTGATCCCGAGCAGATAAGCGTGTTGCCGTTCTTCAGCCGAATCGCTCCGTATACTCGCGTCTTGATTTCATACTCCCAGACGATGTCGCCTTTGATGTTATATTCCGTGACGGTGCCGGGGTTTTCGGCACAGACCAGATAGTTGCCGTTTTCCAGAACTTCGGCCTGTCGAGTCCTGCCGCGTCCGCCTTCGCCAAGCGGTGTCGCACTGACGATTCTGCCACCCTTGTCAACGATAAGAATTCGCCCGCTGCCGGATTCGGCGATCATCGTGTTTCCGTTGGCCAGTCGAGTGAATGCGTGAACGTCGGAGCTTTTGTAACTCCAGACGATCGTTCCATCGAGTTGCATTTCCTTAACCGTGTTCCAGTCGTCGTGAAAGAGGATGTTGCCGTTTTCCAGCATCTGAATTTCATGATGTCCTGCGTGGCCGCGTTTTGGTCCACCGGTTTTGAATTGCCAGATCACGCTACCGTCCCGTTCACAAAGAGCGATGACGTTGTTCCCGTACGAAGCACTCACCAGGAAGAGCTCGTCTGCCTCAGCGGTGGCAACGACAACGGTTGAAATCAGTAACGCAGCGACAGAGCAAATAAGTCTCATGGGATATCCTGACTTCGAACGGGTGTAATGGAAAAATGGGTGAGATTAAGAACGGAATCAACAGGCAGGTTTTAGAGACTTGGAAGCTCGCTGTCATGCAGACGCGAATTGCCGTCATCAGCTGTTTGACGCTGTGTCCGTGTGACGGGATACTCGGCCAGGAGCTGAGTCTGGTTCCAGCCGATAAAACGGGGATGGCGATCGCCTGACGATGGTTGAAATCAGCTTGAACAGGGAAGATGCCCCTTCGGCATACCAACTCCGTAGAGAACAAATAAGGGACCATGATGCAGCATTGCCATACCGTAACTCATCCTGCTCGCATGATTGTCCCTGTCCGATTCGACGGACGACGCTGGCGTTATAAGATGGCTGCGTTTGTCGTCGCAGTCTTGTCTGTCTTCATCCAGCAGACGTCACCGGCAGATGCGCATGCTGCAAAGACGCCTGCACGACCAAACATCGTTCTGATCATGGCGGACGATCTGGGGTTTGCGGATCTCGGCTGTTACGGCTCCGAAATTGAAACTCCGAACCTTGACGCTCTGGCAACTCAGGGATTGCGGTTCTCGCAGTTCTACAACACAGCGAAATGTCATTCCTCGCGAGTGTCGTTGCTGACGGGTTTGTACTGCGACCAGGCGGGGGCCGAGAGCCTCAGTCGCGGCGCGACGATTGCCGAAGTGATGTCGCGAGCGGGCTACTCGACGTCGATGGTTGGAAAGTGGCATCTCAGCAAACAGCCAACAGACTTCGGTTTTGAACGCTACTGGGGACATCTTTCCGGAGCGACAAATTTCTTCACCGGCGACGATACGTTTCGGCTGAATGGCAAGCCGTGGTCTGTCCCGAAGACGTTGAACGGGCGACCGTTCTACACAACCCATGCGATCACCGATTTCGCGCTGGAGTTTCTTGACCAGGCAACAGAAAGCGACAAGCCGTTTCTGCTCTACACAGCGTTCAACGCGCCGCATTACCCGTTGCAGGCTCCGAAGAAGGATATCGGGAAGTACGACGGTCGTTACGACGCCGGCTGGGATGCTCTTCGAAAGTCGCGGCATCAGAAGCAGGTTGATTCGGGACTGCTGCCGCGAAAATGGAAGCTCAGCCCACGACCGGACCACATTCCTGCGTGGGACAGCCTTTCGGAGGACGAGCGACAATGGGAAACTGACCGGATGGAAGTCTTCGCGGCGATGGTCGACGTGCTTGATCAGAATGTTGGTCGCCTGGTCAAACATCTGAAAGACAAAGGCGTTTACGACAATACGTTGATTCTGTTCTGCTCGGACAACGGAGCCTGCCCGTTTGAACGAACTCGCGGCAAGGAACTGAAACCCTGGGATCCACAGAGCTACTGGACCTACGACGCGAGCTGGGCACATGCTGGCAACACACCGTTCCGTCTTTACAAGCAGAATCAGCATGAAGGCGGCATCTCTTCTCCGATGATCGCTCACTGGCCTGCCGGGCTGAAGACAAAGGCGGGATCCGTCACTGATCAGTCTGGCCATCTGATCGACTTCATGGCGACGTTCATCGATCTCGCCGGAGCTGAGTATCCGAGCGAAATCGGAGACCGAAAGATCGACCCGCTGCAAGGAAAGTCGCTGCTGCCGATCTTCCGAGGCGAGACGCGGGAACCGCACGAGCAGCTCTACTTCCACTTCGCGACGGACCGTGCACTTCGACAAGGTCCGTGGAAACTGGTTTCCGCGAAGCAAGGGAAGTGGGAACTCTACAATCTGGATGACGACCGCACCGAGTTGTTCGATCTTGCCGAAAAGTATCCGGAGCGCGTGAAAGAAATGTCCGCTGAATGGTTCCGTGTTGCCAGAGATGTGGAGCGACTCGGAGGCCGCCAGCTTGCCCCGGTCGTTGGGAAGGTCAAGGAGCTGAATTTTCGAAAGACGCAGGATTCGTCAGGTTCAAAAGGCAGGAAAAGCAAGCAGACCAACGAGTAAGTTCACGACGACTCAGTCTCAACGAACAAAGCCCGGTAGACATGGGTTGTCTGCCGGGCTTCGTTCCTGGTCACGCAAAGCTGTTACGCGATGATCTGCTGAATGGGTTGTGCGCCTTCGACGCCGACGAGACGCTGGTCGAGGCCGTCGTAGAAGTAGGACAGTTTGTTCGGGTCAAACCCGAGTTGGTTCAGGATGGTCGCGTGCAGGTTCTTGACGTGGAAGCGGTCTTCGACTGCTTTGCTGCCGAGTTCGTCGGTGGTGCCAACGCTGGTGCCACCTTTGATGCCACCGCCGGCCATCCACATGGTGAAGCCGTAGCTGTTGTGGTCTCGTCCCGTTCCTTTGGCGTACTCTGCCGTTGGCTGCCGACCGAATTCTCCGCCCCAGACGATCAGCGTGTTCTTCAACATGCCTCGCTGCTTGAGATCCTTCAGCAGGCCCGCAATTGGTTTATCGGTTTCAGCCGCGTGCAGATTGTGATTGTGCTCAAGGTCGCCGTGAGCGTCCCAGTTGGCATCGTTGTGGTTGCCGCCTGAGTAAATCTGTACGAAGCGAACGCCGCGTTCGACAAGTCGGCGAGCGAGCAGACACTGTCGTCCGAACGTACCGGATTTCTCGCCGTTCAGCCCGTACATTTCCTGCGTGGCCGCTGTCTCCTGAGAGATGTCTGTTGCTTCAGGAGCGGCGGTCTGCATGCGGAAGGCCAGTTCGTAGTTGGCGATCCGAGCGGCCAGATCGGAGTTGTCCTGGCGAGTTGCCTGGTGCTCACGGTTGTACTGATCCAGCGTGGCCAGCAGCTTCACCTGAGTCTCGCGGCTCATTCCTTCCGGCGGTGCCAGGTTAAGAATAGGCGTCCCCTTCGAACGCATGATTGTCGCCTGGTAGCTGGCCGGCATGTAGCCACAGCTCCAGTTTTTGGCGCCGGAGATCGGGCCGCCACGAGGATCCAGCATGACAACAAAGCCGGGAAGATTCTGGTTCTCGCTGCCCAGGCCGTACGTGGTCCAGGAACCTAAACAGGGGCTTCCGCTAAGGATTTTCCCGCTATTCATCATCAGCATGGCCGAGCCGTGAATTGGCGAGTCGGCGGTCATGGAATGAATAAATGCGATGTCGTCGACCATTTCGGCCTTGTGTGGAAACAGGTCCGAGACCCATTGACCACACTCGCCGTACTGCTTGAAGTTCCAGCGAGGTTCGACGATGCGTCCCTGATTGCGATGTCCGCCTCGACCGAATGTTTTGACCTCGATCGTTTTGTTGTCCATCCCTTTCATTTTTGGCTTGTAATCGAACGTGTCGATGTGGCTTGGTCCACCGTACATATAGAGGAAGATTACCGACGTCGCCTGCGGTTCGAAGTGCGGCTTTTTCGGAGCCAGTGGATTCTTCCAGGCGGTCTGACCATCGGCGGCGACAGTCTGTCGATCAAGGAAGCCGTCGTCGCTTAAGAGTCCGGCCAAAGCTGTTCCCGTGAAACCCGCGCCGGTCTGCCAGAGGAATTCCCGTCGAGTGCGGCCGCAGAAATTAGATTCAGTCATCTTGTCACCTCGTTGATCGATCAACACGGTATTTGAGAACACGTGGGGTGGGCACTACTCACCAGATATTCAAAGTGGATGGGCACTGTCCAACCGGTCTTAGTCGAGATAGAGAAACTCGTTCAGGTTGAACAATGCCAGGCAGTAGTATTTCAAAGCGACGTCGTCAGGCACGCCGTCTTTCTTCAAGGATTCGATCAGCTCGACACCGCGGTCGACTTCGGTTCTGGTCGGGCGTCGTTGAGTAATTCTGGTCAGGCCGAGTTCGACCTGTTTTGCGGAATCGGCTCCGGCTTTTTTCTTGAGGAACCCGGCAAAGACAGCCGCCTGTCGATTCATGTATTCGCTGTTGAGCAGGCTGAGAGCCTGCGTTGGCTGAGTCGTTACAAATCGAACCGGGCAGGTTGAGTCAACATCGGCGAAGTCGAAGTCGGCCATCAGAGGTTCAACGAGCGATCGCTTGATGAAGATATAAACGGCGCGTCGTGCTCGCTCTTCCTCGGATGAGTTGCCCCATCCGGCCCCCGGTCGCGACTGGCCTGCAAGCACTTCCTGCGGAATGATCGGGTAGATGCTTGGACCGCCCATTTTCAGATTGAGGCTGCCGTTCGCGGCATGGACCGAATCCCTCAACTCTTCGGACGACAGGCGTCGCATGTTGAAACGCCAGTAGAGGTTGTTTGCCGGGTCGGCGGCCAGTTCTTTCTGGCTGGACTGCGAACTCAACTGATAAGTGCTGGAAAGCATGATCAGTTTGTGCATTGCTTTGAGTTTCCAGCCACCCTGCATGAACCGAGTCGCCAGCCAGTCGAGCAGTTCCGGATGCGTTGGCTTATCACCAATGTTTCCGAAGTTGTTGCTGGAGCCGACGATGCCTCGTCCAAAGTGGTGTTGCCAGATTCGGTTGACCATAACGCGGGCGGTTAACTGGTTTTCGTCGCTGGCGATCCAGTTGGCGAGTGCGGTGCGGCGACCGCTTGACTCCGTCATGGAAGGAGTCTGGATGATCGGTTCCGGCGGAGAAAGTACCGACGGAAACGACGGTTCGACTCTGGCACCTTCGACGTTGGCGTTACCCCGAACCAGGATAAAGGTTTCCCGTGGCGTCTTGCCGACCTCTTTGACCATTAATGCCTGAGCGACTTCGGGCGGTCGCGTATCCAGAATTTCCTGGCGTCGCCGTACGGCTTCTGCATAGTCAGAAACGAGTTTCTGAGACAGTCCCTTGCCGACATATTTCCGGGCGATGTCGACTCGAACTTCGACTGCCTGGAAATCTTCTTTCTCGGGCGGCGTCATCAATTCCTGAAGTCGTCGATCGACGTGGTTGATTTTGCGGTCGTGCTCAGCGAGTTCCCGGTCGAGCGAGTTTCTCGCATCGTTGCGTTTGCGATCTTCTGCATTAACGGCGATTGGCCCGATGGACGCATCCTCGACCGACTCGTGACTACGGACGCCGTAGCGTTTTACGCCGTTAAAGAAGGCAAGGAAACTGTAGTAGTCCTTCTGCGGAAGCGGATCAATCTTGTGATCATGGCAGCGGGCGCAGTTCATGGTCAGGCCAAGAAAGACCTGCGACGTTGTCAGCAGGATGTCGTCCAGATCGTCGTAAAGAGCCTGCTTCTGGTCGACTGGTTCATCGTCCCAGATCCCAAGTCGATAGTAACCCGTGGCCACGATCGAGTCGGGCGTTGGCGGTTCAAATTCATCACCGGCGAGTTGCTCTTTGATAAACTGGTTGTACGGCTTGTCTTCGTTGAAGCTTTTGATGACGTAGTCGCGGTATCGCCAGATGAAAGGCTTTGTGCCGTCGCGCTCGTAACTGTTGGTTTCGGCGTAGCGAACCAGGTCAAGCCAGTGTCGGCCCCAGCGTTCTCCGTACTGCGGCGAGTTGAGGAGCTTATCAATTACCTTTTCAAACGCACGATCTGACTCGTCATTAACGAACGCTTCGATGTCGTTAATGGTCGGCGGCAGGCCGATCAGGTCGTAGTACGCTCGGCGGATCAGCTTCTGTTTTTCGGCTGGTGATACTGGCGACAGATTGGCCGCTTCCAGTTTCTGCAGGATGAAATTGTCGATCGAGTTGGAGACGCGATCAGAATTCGTGACCTGAGGAACTAACGGATCGGCGACGGGACGAAACGCCCAGTAGTTTTTCGTTTCTGGAGTCACCAGTGTTGCGGGATTGGCGTGATGGCCTTCCGGTCGTTCGAATTCTGCTTCCTTTGGGATCGGGGCACCGGCTTTCACCCACGCGGTCAGGATCTCAATTTCTTCGTCGGGAAGTTTGCTGTCTGGTGGCATCTCGTACGATCCATAATTGATCGCGTCGAGAAGCAGGCTGTCTTCGAGAGCGTCGGGATCGACGGAGGGGCCGGACTCACCGCCCTCCAGAAGACCTTCGCGATTTCCGAGAAACAGTCCGCCTTTCAGTTCAGATTTCGGCCCGTGACAATCGAAGCACTTTGCTTCAAGAATCGGCAGGACTTTCTCTTTGTAAAACGCGGGGGACTGAGCCGAAGCAGTACCGGTCGCTGTCCAGAAACTCGTCGACAGTACGAGCAAAGTCATCAATGAGGTCGATAGTCGTGTCATCATGATCATGGCTTCTTGAGTGGTGAGCTGACTTCGCTGAGTTGGAATTCTTGTGGCAGGTATTCTTGCCTGGTTCGTTGCGTTTTACATTCTCGCTGACTTGTCTGGCACTGACGATAATTCTGCCCGAGAAGCGAACAGTCCGTCGACTCCCGGAACCAGTGAGTCCGTCAGGTATTCGATGATTCCTGCAACGGCTCCCTGACTCTTGCTGACGTTGGCCCGAACAGTTTCGCAATCAGCAAAGGCGGGTGTCAGCGTTCCGGCCGCCGTTTCGGCGATCAGTCTGTCGAACAGTCGGTCTGAAAGATCGAACATGCGGCCACAGATGAAAATCTTCGACGGATTAAAGAGGCTGATGACCGTGGAAATTGCGAAACTCAAATGAGGCAGAACCTGCTGAATCTCGCTTTCGACGTCGAGTTTTCCAGACTGAACCTGCTTCTCGATTTCGTCGATCCCGATTGACTTACCGATTCGCTGGGACACCAGCCAGGCCAGGGCCGAATCACACGCGACCGTTTCCAGACAGCCTCGCTTTCCACATCCGCAGGCGCGACCATCAGGGATGCGAGGCAGATGTCCGAGTTCGCCGGCCAGTCCGCTGTGTCCGGTCAGAACTCGACCGCCCGACATGACTCCCATGCCCAGTCCGGCGCCGATGTCGAGCATCACGAAGTTGTCGAGACCTTGTGACCGGTCACCTTGAGCATTGCCGTAGTGATGCTGTGCGAGGCAGAGTGAATGAGACTCCTGAAGCATCACGCAATCAATGCCAAGCTTTGAGGTCAGGTCAGACGCGGGCGACTGTCCGTTGGTGATCGGCACGTTCGGAGACAGCAACCCTTTCTGCTGTCGGTAGTCGATCAGGCCAGGCATGCTGATGCCCAGACCGAGTGTTTCGATCGAGCGACCGTTTGTCAGCTCTTCGTAAGCCTTAACGACTTTCGAGATGAGTCCGCGATAGGTTTTCGGTGTGTCAAAACGGCGCAGGCTGGAACAGTCAAGCCGCCCGTCCAAACCGGCAGACACAACATGGGATTCTCGAGCGTCGATGACCAGGCCGATGACCTGCGCCGTCTCTGTCGCGAGACGAAGTTGTCGGGCCGGTCGTCCAATGCCGTCCTGCTTGCAGTCAAATTCTTCCAGCAGTCTTCCCTGCAGCAAAGAAGAAACAGCCTTCGAGATAGTCGGCGCGGTGACTCCCAGTTTGCGAGTGATGTCTGCTCTTGAGCACGGACCATGCCGTTGCAGTACGCGCATGACCGACCGCTCGTTCATCTGACGGAGCAGTCTCGGGCGGGTTTGAGAGGAAGCTGGCATGGCACGTCCGGCAGGAAACGATCGGGCGATCCGAAAAATCTATCGGCCAATCGGGAGTTTGTAAAGAACGTTTACAAAGATCGTTCGCGGGAACGCGTGAGATGACTGGCGTGAGTTCGATGGTGGATGAAGTCGGAACCTTTGTGGTGTGGCGTCAAGCTCGATCAACTGACAGCCACGTCATCGGGAGCCTATAACGTGCGGATGCTGAATGTGAATTCGAGTCTGGGGAACCGGAAACCATGATGGAGTATGACAGGAACAAACGAGGTCTCGTCAGACCTCTGACAAGCAGTCGGACGTTGAGTCGTGTCGCGGCGATGGCGTTCGCGTTTGGTGTTTACGGTTCCTTGCCCGAGTTACCGTGGTGTGCGGAGTTTCGAACGTTCGCAAACATCCCGACCGAAATTCATGCGGCGCTGACGCTGGTACTCGGCTGGCTGCTGGTCTTTCGGACGAACGCTGCGTACAGCCGGTGGTGGGACGCGCGAAGAGTCTGGGGCGAGATCGTCAGTGTCAGCAGAACTCTGGCCGCGAAGTACGCTCACATGATCAACCTGCCAGAAGAGGAGCTGGACGCGGCGGGACGATATCTGGTCGCATTTTCCTGGGGACTGCGAGATCACTTACGGAACGCGGCGACTTCGGAGTCGTTGACAAAACTCGAAGGCTACGACGAAACCGTCAGGCACGTACCCGTGTTTCTGGTCGATCGCCTCTACAAATGTTTGTTTCAGTGGAAGAGCAATGGCTGGATCGACGGAGCTGACCAGAGAGTCATCGACGTCGACCTGCATCGGCTCCACGAACTGGCCGGAAAGTGCGAAAGCATTCGACTGACGAGAATTGCCAGCTCGTATCGGGTCTTTGTCAGGCAGTGCATCGCGGTGTGTCTTTTGTCGCTTCCCTGGGGAATCACAGCTGACTTCGGATGGTGGACCGTGCCGCTGACCGCGCTGACTGCCTACTTCATGCTCGGCCTGGAAGTTGTTGCCGAACATGTCGAAGAACCATTCGGCAACGATGAAGACGACCTCGATCTCGACCGGTTATGTACCGCCGTGACGGATTCGGTTCAGGAAACGATCGGTCGAGCGAAGCAGGTTCCGAAGACGGTAGCGTGACTGGCCCTGTTGCGTTGCGGATTTGCTGTCGTCATTGTTTCCTTTTCTCGAAGGACCACAGATTGTCCACTCGTTTCAGCAGCATTCAATCAGGCTGAAATTGTGAACGCAGAGGACGTCGAAAAAATGACACAGGTGGGAATGAGGACTCTAACTTCTCTGCACTTCCTCAGCGATCTCTGCGTTACTTTCGTTTCGATTTTGTGGCGACTGACCTCACATCTAAGAAGGAATTTTATATGCGGTATCTGAAAACGGCTGTGATTGCGGCATCGGTTTGCGGCTTTACTGCATTGGTGTCGCGAGCCGATGCTGGTCAGAAGGAACTGACTGAGGCCGAGTCGCGTTCGGGGTGGAAGCTTCTCTTCGATGGCAAGTCCACCAGCGGCTGGCGGAATTACAAAAAGGAAACAGTCGGCGACGGCTGGAAGATTGAAGACGGTGTTTTATCTCGCGTCGAGAAAGGAGCGGGCGACATCATCACAACCGATCAGTTCGAGCATTTCGAATTGCAGCTGGAATACCGCATCTCAAAGGGCGGCAACAGCGGGCTGATGTTTCACGTGACGGAAGAAAACGCTCGACCGTGGCAGTCTGGCCCGGAAATTCAGATTCAGGACAACGTCGACGGCCACGATCCTCAAAAGGCTGGCTGGCTGTACCAGCTTTATCAGCCGCAAAAGCCAGGCTGGGCGAAGAAGTTTGAAGCTCAGGTTGGCTACAAAGGCATCGAAATGGACGATGCCACTCGGCCAGCCGGGCAGTGGAATCAACTCTATCTTCGAGTAACTGCTCGCGACGGCGAAGTCTGTATGAACGGAGTCAGCTACTTCAAATTTGTCAAAGGCAGCGACGACTGGAACAAACGAGTTGCCGCCAGCAAGTTTGCGAAGTTCGAAAACTTCGGAAAGGCCACCAAAGGGCATATCTGCCTGCAGGACCACGGCAATCTTGTTTCGTTTCGAAACATCCGGGTCCGCGAACTCGGTGAAAACGGCGAGGCTCCCGAGCCGATCGACGGAACACTCAAGCTGAAGCCTGAAGTCGCTTTTCCCAATGTCGAGTGGGATGACTGGTCGGCGTTTAATGAAAACGGGAAACCGAATCCGCCGAAACGACCGATTCATGTGACACACTCTGGTGACGGCACGAATCGAGTCTTCGTCGTCGATCAGAGTGGGTTGATTCATGTGCTGCCCAACGATCCAGCGACAAGAAAAGCGACCGTCTTCGCTGATCTTCGAGAGCGAACTCACCAGTTCAGCAAGGACGACGAAGAAGGCGTGCTCGGGTTCGCCTTTCATCCGAATTACAAATCCAACGGGCAATTCTTCGTTTATTACAATACCGAATCAGGTGACCGGAAGATTTACCTGTCACGGTTCACGGTGTCGAAGGACGATCCCAACAGGGCTGACGAAGACAGCGAAGAAATTCTGATGACCATTCAGCAGCCATTCGCCAATCACAACGGCGGACCGATGGCATTCGGGCCGGACGGCTACCTTTACATCGGTATGGGCGACGGCGGCGGTCGCAATGATCCGGAATATTCGGCCCAGGATAATTCATCGATTCTGGGGTGTGTCCTGAGGATCGATGTCGACCACAAGTCGGACGGAAAGAGCTATGCGATTCCGAAAGACAATCCGTTCGTGGGGCAGAAGAATGTTCCCGGAGAAATTTATGCCTACGGAATTCGCAATCCCTGGCGGGTTTCTTTTGACTCAAAGACCGGATCGCTCTGGCTGGCGGATGTTGGGCAGGATTTGTGGGAAGAAATCAACATCATTAAGAAGGGCGGAAATTACGGTTGGAGTGCCCGGGAAGGATCGTTCGCTTTTGGAAATAACGAAGCATCAGTCGACGCCGTCAGTATCGATCCGGTGTGGGAATACGACCACCGGATCGGCAAATCCATCACTGGTGGTCTGGTTTATCGAGGCTCGAAGCTTCCGGAACTCGCGGGGCACTATCTCTACGGAGATTATGTGTCCGGTAAAGTGTGGGCTTTGCACTACGACGAAGATTCCGGCAAGGTCATCCGCAATGTGGCCATTCCCTGGAACGGCCTCAACGTGCTGGCCTTCGGCGAGGACGAACAGGGCGAAGCCTTCGTCACAACACCAAACCGCAACGGCAAAGGTATCTATCGCATTGTTCGGGAATAGTTGTCTTCTTGCCACCAGATGAATTCTCCCAAAGAAGCCCGGCATACGTGTCACCACGGTGTTGAGCCTCTTTGGTTTTACAGGGCAATGGCGGATGGCGCGGAGTTTTCCATTGTTTGCCGTCAGGTAGAGCAGGGGGAAGTGATGAGTTCCTCAGATCAGTCGCGGGTTGCCTGGTCATGCCCTGAATGCTCTCGGACGTTTCGGATTCCCAGGTCAAGGCCCAGGCCTCGCCTTTGCCCGGAATGTTCTGAGAAGGGAAGACCTGCGAGCGCCGGTCTACCGGCTGAGGACGTCGCTGCCGACGACGATCTGCATTTCCAGGAGGCGGTACCGCAGCCGACCAGTTCGTTGAGGTTTGGAGTGGTGGCTCAGAATATCGCAATGTCCTCGCAGGATGTGTCGTCAGGTGCCGGACGCGAAACATCGACCGGCGTCGCAAGCAACAGCACGACAATTGACGAGTTGTCGGAACGTATCGACCGGATTCTGGAACATCTCGAAGATATCAGCCGCACGATGAAACTCGTTCGGTGGGTGATGTGGGGGCTTGGCCTGGCAACGGTGCTCAGCGTCGTTGTGACGGCGGGCGGGCTGCTTTATTCGATGAGCATGATCGGCTCACTTGGAGAGCTGCTCAATCAGCCTGCCGGAGAGATGCCGCTGGGTGACATTCCGGAAGCGGCTGCACCAGGTGGAGCCAGGCCGCAAGGCGACGTCAGAATTCCGCCTCAGCTTCAACAGAACATGCAGAAGATTGAGGAGTACTCGAACACGGTCAACGAGTTGCTGAAAGAGGTTAATCAGTAGTCCGAGCAGCCGACATGAAACACGGAGCGACTGTGCATTCGTCAAATGCGAGCGAACAGGCTGTGCTCATTCCAGTCTGCAGAAAACGCACCCTACTGGCTGATCGGTTTGGTATCGATTTCGGCAAGGATCGAAGCTGGTCGCGGTCGTTCGGGGATGGAGCCCAGATTTCGGTAGGCGATCAGTTCAGCGACGATGCTGACGGCGATTTCCGGAACGGTCTGCGAGCCAATGTCGAAGCCCAAAGGAGCATGGACGGCTTCGAGAGATGTTCGCGAAATTCCTTCCCGCAGCAGGTCTTCAAAGATCAGTCGAATCTTGCGGCGGCTGCCGATCATGCCAACGTACCGAGCCTTCGTTTCGGCGAGGTGATACAGTGCTTCTTCGTCATGGTTGTGCCCTCGCGTCACGATGATGCACATCGTGTTGGCATCAATGTCCAGGCCGCTGAGCGAGCTATCAATCGGACCGACGATCAGGCGGTCGGCTCGCGGAAAGCGATCCGGGTTACAGTATTGTTCCCGGTCGTCGACAACCCAGACGTCGAAGTCGACATCGGCGGCGTAGTCGGCGACTTTCTGTCCGACATGTCCGGCGCCGACAATCAGCAACCGACACCGTTCGAGTTGTGGCAGGTAAGAGATGCCGTTGTCGACGTACGGGCGAGGTCGATCAAGAACCGTTCTTAAACCGGCGCGGAGCGCTTCAGGCGGGGAACTGGCCGATCGCTGGCACGCGATCTTGCCGTTTTCGTCAATCAGGTAGCGGCTGGCGATGACGCCGCCGTTGGACTTTTCGGTGTCAATGACGACAGCTTCCGTGCAGCCTCGACCATCCCGCAGAACACTGAGGTACTGGTCGAAGTAACTCAGGTCGTCGCCGGGGCGGACAGGGTCGACAAGCATCTGCATACGACCGCCGCAGATCAGGCCGTCGTCCCAGCCATAGTCACTGTCCAGTTGAAACATCATCAACTCGGCGTCGCCTTCGTCGAGCAGTCGGAGTGCCCGGCGTTTGACTTCGGCTTCGACACAGCCTCCGCCGAGCGTTCCGGCCTGCGACCCGTCCGGGAAAACCAGCATGACTGCACCAGCTTTCTGCGGCGTGGAACCGCGAGTTTCCACAAGAGCCGTGTAGGCGACCGACTGGCCGTTCGATACCGCGTGCCTGAGTGCTTCGAGGATTTTCAGCATGGTGCGAGTCTCATAGGAGTGTTGACGTGGCGATTCAATCTGCTCGGGCGGCGGCTGTCAACGTACTCAGTGGTCTTCGTGAGGGCTGTCGCGACAACGATACGACGTCGGGTTGTGAGTCTTATGAACAATAAATCAATTCGACAGGTCGAGGGATGATGGCGGGAAGGTCGAATGTGGCGGCACGATTTGACTCGTTGCCGCATCGACCTAGGTTGTCAGTGTTGAGTTGTGCCGGGAATGCGCGCAGCCCCGATAACGGCACGCGAGACAGACAACGAAGGAACTGATTAATGCAGATCGAACAGTCTCAGATTCAGTCTGGTCAATCGCCTCGCGGGCCGGTTTATCCGGTACAGGCGACACATCCGATGAATTCGTCGCGGCTTCTTCTGGAGCTGATGCAGCTTGGTGGCGATCGTACTCGGACCGGCGGCTTCGATACGGTGATCCTGCGCACGGCGATGCGCAGTCTGATGCTGGCACTTCAGTATCGCGACCCGGGTATCGTTCATCATTCTCGTCGAGTTGCTGCACTGGCCGTCGGAGTTGCGGGTCAGCTTGGCTGGGAAGGTCGTGACCTGCAGGTTCTGGAAGCAGCGTGCCTGCTGCACGATATAGGCAAGGTTGGCATCCCGGACATTATTCTGCACAAGCCAGGTCGGCTTGCCCCGGACGAAGCCGAGCTGATGGGGCTTCTCTATCGATTAGCCGGTGATGTTCTGCAGGCTTGCGGAGCGGACTCGAACGTCATCCAGATCGTCACGCAGTCGCAATATCACTTTAACGGAGCGACTCATGACTTTTCGGTGATCGGCTCGGACGTTCATCAGGGAGCGAGGATTCTTTCCGTTGCTGATGCGTACGATTCTCTGGTGACTTCGCAGGTGTTCCGGGAATCGTTGTCGCACGATGAAGCAATGGATGTTCTGCAAAGAGGAGCCGGGTCGCAGTATGACGGGAATATGATCTCTGCAATGAAACGCTGGTTTGAATTCGAGCAGATCCCGGCCGAGCTTCAGCAGTCAAGACACGATCAGTACCAGCTTTCCCCTGCTGAGATCATTGAAGCTGGTTCCTTGAGCCACGTGTTTTCGTACCTGTACCTGCTGGAAAGTCTGTACCACGGCTTCTACATCGCGTCGACCGACGGACGAGTGCAGGTCTGGAATCACGGTTGCGAGGAGCTGATTGGAATTCAGCACGACCAGATCATTGGTCAGCCGGGACTTGGCGGGCATATCCAGTATCGAAAACAGTCGGGGCAGGAACTGGGGATCAATGAATGTCCGATTCGACTGGCCATAGAAACTGGTCGAACGCAGTCGTCCGAACTTCAGATTCGTCGAGTTGACGGTAACTGGTTGTCGGTCGAAGTTCAGACATTGCCGCTGATCGATGCGGCCGGGCAGTTGCAGGGTGTTGCTGAAATTTTCCGCGACGCTTCCGGCGGTCGCGAAAAAGGGCACTATCGTGACCTCCGCTTGATGGCCAGTCGTGACGCGCTGACTCATGTGGCAAACCGAGGCGAGCTGAAGAAGCGACTCGATCTGGAATTCACGAAGTGCAAAGATGGCGATGTTGAAACACCGTTCAGCATCATTTTTCTTGACGTCGATCACTTCAAAAAGTGCAACGACACCTACGGGCATGCGGCGGGCGATGAAGTGCTGATCAGCGTTGCAAGATTGCTTCAGCACGAGATGTATTCCGGTGAACTTGTTGCCCGATACGGCGGGGAAGAATTTGTCGTGCTGTGCCCCGAGACGCCACTCGACGACGCGTACCACAAGGCTGAACGTCTGAGGGCGGCACTTGAAAATGCAACTGTCGTGAAGACTGACGAGTTCAAGGTCACGGCTTCATTTGGGGTTTCCCAGCTGGAACCGAATGACGAGGCAGATGACGTATTGCAGCGGGCAGACAAAGCGCTGTACGTATCAAAACGGCAGGGACGAAACCGCACCAGCAGAATCACTTCCGAAACGCTTCGACAGCACGATCCGCAGATGGTGAAGCCGTCGCTGGCGATGCCTGACCAGTTTATCTGCAACGTAACCCTGAAGGCCTGCATGGCCGCAGACATGATCGTCTACAAGCTGAAAGCCTTCGTCGACGGCAGCGGCGCAACGCTCGGAAAAGTGACGGCTAAGTCCGTCGAAATTCGAATTGGTACGAGGGGGCTGCTGGCTGGCTGGGGCAAAACACCCGATAAACAGCCTGTTGCAGTTCTGCTTGAAATCGGGGACAGCCGAACAACGACCCAACGAGGCGCCAACAAGCTCGTCGAGATTCACGTTCGCATCAAGCCGAATGGGCGAGTCCGCAAGGTAGACGTCTTCAGGACTCGCTGCCGCGGCGTCCTGAAGGAACTTCGGCAGTACCTGGCCGCCGACTTCGACGACATGAGCGAATGGGGCTAACGCAGATGGTTCACGCGTTGAGTTGTTGAGGTTGACCTCGATGAGCCTCTGACTCAATGGCTGGGAATCTGGGTTTCAGGTCTTAAGTCACTTGGTACCGGGACGGTTTCAACTTCGTCGTTGGTACGTGTCGTGGACGGTCTCTCAGTCGTGTGATTCCTGGGCTGCTGCTTTTAACGCGGGTTCGCGTCACTGCGGCGATGCGTACATCCGGGATTATCGCGCCGGAGTGCTTTGGGAGTCGCCAAAGAGACGTGTTGAGCTTACAGGCGACCGCTGCGGAAGATTCCGTAGACCAGCCATGCTCCGAGCAGGCTTGAGAGCAGGTACATGGGGACGCTGAGCCACCAGGAGTGCAGTTCAGTTCTCAGGACAAGGGCCGATGCCACGATCAGGGCCGCCAGGATCAGGCCGATGACCACTCGGTTGCTCGACCGGTCCACTTCGGTGATCAGTTTTTCAATGTGACGGTGTTCGACCTGAACGCGCAGGTCGTCGTTGGCGAGTTTCTCCAGCGTCCGGCTGAGTGACACCGGGACTCGGTGGGCGGCGGAAGCCAGTGCTTTGACATCATCAATGATGTCACCGGCGATTCGAGACGGGCTGTAACGTTGCCGCACGGCTGACTTCACGAATGGCTGCAGCACTTCAGGAAGATTGAACTGCGGGTCCAGTGTGTGCCCCACTCCTTCCAGTGTGACCAGAGCCCTGATCAGCAGCATCAGGTCACCCGGGCAGCGGATTCCGTGGCTGACCAGGATCGTCACAAAGTCCCCGAGCAGGTGCCCGATGTCGAGGCGGCTTAACTCGACTCCGTAGTAGGTATCGATGAAGTCGCGGATCTCCACACGAAGGAGTGGTCGGTCGATCTCGGTGAATGGTTGTCCGATTTCTTCAACGACGCAGACCGCCGCATCGGCGTCGCGCCGCACGATGGCGACCATCAGGTCGACGAGCGAATCACGAGTCTGTTCATCGAGGTGGCCGATCATTCCATAATCGAGCAGGCACAAGGCTCCGTCGTTCATGACTCGGATGTTGCCGGGATGCGGATCGCCGTGAAAGATACCGAGTTCGAACGCCTGCTTCAGGAAGATTCTCGCGCCGTTCGCAGCCAGTGCTGAGCAGTCGATCCCGAGTCGCGCAAGTTCTTCCGGATTGTCGATCCGGTGTCCGTCGATCAGGTCCATCGCAAGCACTGTGTCACTGGAGAGTTCGCGGAATACGGAAGGCACCTTCAGTGTGGCGTCGTGTCGAAACAGTCGGTGAAACTCTTCAAGCGTTCGTGCTTCGCGCGACAGATTCAACTCACGACGAATGGCCCGAGCGAAATGGCTGACCAGTCCAATCGGGTCGAAGACCTGAGCTTCCGGAATGTATCGTTCGATAAGGACGGCGAATTCGTGCATCAGCGAGATGTCGCGTTCGATTTCTGCGGTGATGCCCGGGCGGAGAATCTTGATGGCCAGTTCCTGACCATTGAGATGTGTTGCGCGATGAACCTGCGCGAGCGACCCGGCTGCCAGGGGCTCAGTCGTGAAACTGGCGAAGGCGCTGGAGACGGGCAGGCCGATTGCCGACTCGACTCTGGAGATGGCGACTTCAGAAGAGAAGGGCGGTACGTTCTCCCGGAGCTGTTTTAGCTCGGTCAGCACGTCGTCAGGGACCAGGTCGGGTCGCGTGCTGATGACCTGGCCGAATTTGATAAATGTTGGCCCGAGTTCTTCCAGCGCGAGTCGAATGCGTTGTGCGCGCGAGAGAGGTTTTTGAAGACCTCGCCGTTTGAAGAGAACTCGCCGGCTCCAGCGGAGGTAGCTCCCCAGGTGAAGTCGCTCAACGAGGTCTCCAAATCCATGGTTAAGCAGAACGCTGACAATCTGCCGCATTCGACCGAGGTTTCGGATAAATCGAAGCGGGCGTAGTTCCACGGGATTCTCGTGAACTGGTGAAAGGCTGAGATGAGTGACCCGTCAAAGGACGGAGAAGTAGTTTTCCACCGCGAAGTCGAAGGCTTCGGGAGCCATCTTGCGAGGTCTTCGATGGTAGGTACAGAAGTTTCGCACCTGGAGCAGAAGATCGCGAGGATGGCACGACCGGAACTGGCGATTGCATCCATGGAAGTGTGTGTCGATCAGGTATTGCACGGCGCTTTCTTCGTACTCAAAGCCCATCGCCGGAGCCAGAACTTTCATGATGGCTTTGAACTCGCCTTCTGATGGATCGGGAACCTGGATCTTGTAGGGGATGCGGCGCAGAAACGCGCCGTCAACCAGGTCCTTTGGTTCAAGGTTTGTCGAGAAAACGATCAGCTGGTCGAAGGGCACCTGTATCTTTTTCCCACTGGGAAGATTCAGAAAGTCGTATCGCTTTTCGAGTGGCACGATCCACCGATTGAGCAGCTCGTCGACGGGCATTCGCTGTCGGCCGAAGTCGTCGATGACCAGCGTTCCGCAATTACTCTTGAGCTGGACCGGTGCCTCGCAGATTCGCGTGGCCGGATTCTGACTGACTTCCAGATCGCCCATTGTCAGCTCGCCGCCAACGACGACAGTCGGTCTTTCGATCTGTACCCAGCGTCGGTCGACGTCTGAAAGGTCGATAAGACTATCAGATACTGGAGTATCGATTGTCTTGTGAATTCCGGGGTCGAAGAGCCGGATGATCTCTCCGTCGATTCCGAGAGCTCGCGGAATCCAGATTGTCGAGCTGAAGCAGGCCGTGATACGTTCGGCGATGCTGGTCTTGCCGTTGCCTGGCTCCCCGAACAGAAACATGCCGCGCCCGGAGTTGATCGCCGGCCCCAGGCGATCGAGCATCGCAGGGTTGATGATAAGGTCGGAGAACGCTCGCTTGAGATCCGTGTCGGTGACTTCCTGACCGGCAATACTTTGAGCCGCCATTGCGTTCAGATAATCCGCGAGGCAAACGGGGGCGGCCCCGAAGTAACTGGAATCCTGCGAATACTCCGTCGCCCGTGTTCGCCCTTTGTCGCTCAGAACGTAATCGTAGTCGCCCGCTTCCGCAGCGCCTTTGAGAGCGACCATCTGCTCGTTGCGCAGGTGTTTGATTACGTCCTCGATGATCGACAGCGGCAGGCACAGGTGTCGCGAAACCCGGCGACCGGATGCGGAGCCTCGCGCATTCAACAGTTTAAGAACGAGTTTTTCGATTTCTTCTCTGGTCAAGCCGGTGGCGGCAATCGAAGCTGGCTCGATGGGAACGAACTCGGCAGTCCGGTCTGGTACCAGCTTGTTGACCCTGGTCAGGAGTGCTTCGAGTTGTTCACTGGAATCGAATTCGCAGGTACCGCCGTTTCCCGTGCGGGTCAGCAGGCCGGCAGGGATCGCCACGCCGGAAATCTCTTGAGAGACTTGACCGATGACTGCGTCTACGTCGCGATCCAGGGCGGTGAAGCCTCTGTCAGCAGAATTTCCTTGCGAATTTTTGGCTGCTGGCTGAGCCATAACGCGAACCGTTGGACCTTGAAGAAGCTGCTTTGAGTGTCTTGTGAGGGCAATCTCTTACGATGAAACTTGCCGTATTAAGAAAGTAGCTCGGAAACGAGAAGTGCGCCGGAAGGTGCGGTATTCGCCTGAGCAAGGCGTGTCACGTCGTTCGGATTTTTGGGGAAGTCCGGTCGGAACCCGATCGATCCCGGAATTTCCGTTCACAGGTTTCACGCGATGGCTCGCGAGCGGGACACGGCTGACCGCGTTGTGAGTGGCGTTTGTGAATCACTACTCCGCGTTTCAGTCTCCGGCCATTCTCTCGAATGGAGCTGACTGGTGTACTTCAGCTGGCAGAAGTTGCGGCTCGGCTGTGAGGGTTTCTTCGAACGTCGCTCCAAAAAATGTGGATCTTGAGGTCAACGGTTTGCCGGTCAGACACGTACGAGACGTCGATCAGGAGCTGCGGGGCAGTTAAACCTTCTGGACATTTGCTGATCCTGCTATTTTCAGCATTCAGCGAGTTCCAGAGCACTTTCAGAATTCGTTTCCGGTGTTCGGCAGGAAGGCTACATAGGAAACAATGGCTATCCCGGGTGCCAGCTCCTGCACAGAAACCATGTAAATGATCTATCGTAAAGGTTTCTGCCTGCCCGGAGCATGGCAGCAGTATTTCCGGTGGCCTGCGGACGAGGCTGCATGGCGGAGCTTGATCGATCCTCCGTCGCCTCAGACAACGGTACCGATTATGGAACGGGTCGCATTTTTAAGTCGAAATGGAGAATTGGAATGAAAACATTGAGAAGTCAGACCCACTGGATGATCGCGCTTTTTGGGGGATTCTGTCTTGTAGCGGCGGCGGTAACTGTTGCTCAGAAACCAGGATTGCCAGCTCCGCTCGCAGTGACAGATTCGCATGAATTGTCGACGGTATTCCGTGGCGTTGCTCAGAAGGCACTACCGTGTGTGGTGACGATTGAAACGCGACAGAAGGCACGGAATATCGAGATCGGACAGGGCGACGGGGCTGATCCGTTCGAGCAGCTTTTTGAAGCAGATCCTCGGTTTCGTGAGTTCTTTCGGCGGATGCCTCGCCAGCGTCAGACGCCGGAAAGCAGCGGAATGGGGTCGGGATTTATCGTGGATTCATCGGGCATCATCGTGACTAACAATCACGTTGTTGCCGACGCTGACGAGATTGTCGTCAGGCTTCACGACGGTCGCGAATTCACGGGCAGCAATGTTCAAACTGATCCGCGAACAGACCTGGCCATTCTTCGCATTGATGCGGGCGAGCCGTTGCAGTCGCTTCGGTTTGGAGACAGTGACGGCATCGCCGTTGGTGACTGGGTGGTTGCGGTGGGAAATCCATTCGGCCATGAGCTGACGGTGACTTCCGGCATTATTTCGGCAAAAGGACGAGGGCCGGGCATCGCTGAGCGTGAGGATTTTCTGCAGACTGACGCGGCAATCAACCCCGGAAACAGCGGCGGGCCGTTGCTGGATCTGCACGGTAACGTGATCGGCGTCAACACGGCGATTTCCTCGCGCAGCGGAGGGTTCGATGGTATTGGTTTCGCGGTGCCGGGCCGCATGGCCTGGTGGGTCGTTCAGCAGTTGATCGAACACAACGAAGTGAAGCGAGCGTTCATCGGGATCACGATTCAGCCGGTGACCAACGATCTGGCCGCTCACCTTGATCTGAAGGTTGGCGAAGGTGCGATTGTCACCCAGATTTTCCCGAAATCTCCCGGCAGCACGGCGAAGCTGGAGCCAGGTGACGTTGTGCTGTCTCTGGATGGAAAACCTGTCAATGGCCCGCGCAGTCTGCAGGGAATTGTCGAGCGGCTGGAAGTCGACAAGTCGTACACGATCGAAATTCTGCGGGATGGCAAGCGAGTGAATTTGCCGATCGTTCTCAAGCAGATGCCGAATGAGTACACCATGGCCAGTGTTGGTCGACAGGGACGCGAAGAAACGAGTGAAGAGAAAAGCGAAGAAGGTGTGGTTGAGGTCGGCGACTTCGGTTTCAAAGTTCGTGAATTGACTTCCGAGATCGCTGAGCAGATCGGGGTTGATTCTGAACAGGGGGTCGTGGTCAGCTCCGTCGACAGCAAAGGAGCCGCCGCTCGGGTTCTGTCGGTTGGCGACGTCATTCTGAAAGTCGGCAACCGTCGGATTGAAAGTGTGGCAGACTTCAATAAAGGGCTCACCGAAGTGAACCCGGAAAAGGGACTGTTTCTTCTTATCAAATCCGGAAATGGAACCCGCTTCGACGTGATTCGAAAACGTAACTGACCGGCGGGAGTTCCGGCTCTCGACTGTGATCAGTGATCAGCATCTCTCAGACAGCCCGGCTTCAACAGGGAGTCGGGCTGTTTGTCTGCGCTTTTCAACATGTTGCCACAGGTGCGCGGAGCGTTTCGCAAACGCAACATTCCGGCGAATTCGAGGCAGTCTATCCGGCACGACCTGCATGTTGCGCGGGTCTGGCAAGTCGCTGGGGGCAAGGCAGGTTTGTGTCTGGAAATCTGCCGTGAGGGAATGAGCTTCTTCCAAAGTCGATTCCATCATCGGTAATACTCGCGCAGTCAACGGCGGGTTCTCAAGGTTTATTCGCCGTTCCGCTGTCGCGAAGTCGAGGAATCGAAACATGGATCCCAGATCACTGATTGGCCCCACCTTCCTCGTTCTGATGTTGATTGCGTCAACGCTTGGCGCCTTGTTTCTGCTTGAGCCGGAAGAGTCGGACCAGTTGACGGCCGAAGACTTCTACACGATGAGTGCCACTGAATTGAAAGCGGAAATCAGCGATCGAATGAGTCGGAAAATGAATCGCCAACTTATTTACTACGCGATCGTTGCCGTGCTGATCTGCGTGGTCCCGATGGGAAATACAAATCGGATCACTCGAGGGCTGATTATTGCAGGCATTGGTCTAACAGGCAGGTTCGTGACCGGTGATCAGGCAGATTCGGTGAGCAGTCTGACAAAGATGTGCTTTCTCGGTGGAGCTTTGTTCGCCGTGCTGGTTATCTCAAAGCTGTACTGCAGGACCGTTGATAACAACGGGAAGCGGCCGGCGATGGAACGCTGGGCTCCTCGGCGAGGAGTTCCGCTTCGAGCCGAGGATCCCGAGACGCTGGCCAAACTTGACCGACTTCGCGATGTGGCGACACTTCCGCCGCCACGTCTGTCGTAATGGCACGCGACATAATCGGTGGTGCTGAGTCATCGACACAGCGAGTTCCTGTTGGCAATAATCAGTGCTCATATCAGCCGACGAGATCGCTGAGTCATTGACAAGACTGCACAAGAGAGCCTGCACGTGGATTTCAAATGGCCGCCTGAGCCGACGTTTGTCCCGATTCCGAGCGAGTTTCATTCGCTTGAGAACGACGGGCCGTTCAACAAATGCCTGAAGTGCGAGTCCGAGTTGATTCGGTCGGGCACGCCTTATCTGATTGAGCGGGTTTTCGTTCAGCAGGAGCCTATTGTCGAATATGCCATGTGCGAAGCCTGCGTGCTGGCTTCGCAGGGCGAACTTTCTGCCGAATCCCGGCAGGCCGTGACTGACTACATGTTGTCGAATCTTGACGTCAGCCAGCGTCTGACGCATCTTTCGGAATGGGCAGAGCAGGGCGGTGACGACGCTTCAGAGCTGATGAACCGTTGCCTGTTTTCAGGGACCCAAGCGGAAGACTGTCGCGAGAAGCAGATTGCTGCCTGGTGCCAGGGTGACCGGATGAGAGTCGATCATGTCTTCCCGATGATGATTTCGGGAGTTGCCATTGAGGAACTGAACAGCGTCCTTTCAGAGAAGACTCGTGGTTGGATTGACGACTTTGTCGGAGACAATTTTGGAATGCCTCCCGAGTTTTGCGACAACCCGGATTTCAGACCTGTACTCATCTGAGCGGCTCACTCGATACTCTGAGAACGAATCAGGAAACAGACTCGACCGTTCCTGCAGATTGTGAGCGATGAATGAAACATACCATCGCGGTACTTCTGACGCTTCTACTGATGCCATCTCAGGCGGACAGTGCTGAGTTGGATTTGCGAGTCCAGCACCGTCGACCAATTGCCGCAGTATTGCTGGACGGCGGACGCATGCTTTGTGTTGCGAATCGACGCAGCGGAACAGTGAGCGTTGTGGATGTCGCCGCACGAAGCGTTTTCGAAAAGCAGATTGGGCAGCAGCTTTCCGACATCATTGCGTTGCCCGGCAGTGACTGTTTACTTGTTACCGACTTCGCTGGCGGCTTGGTGATAGTTGTCAAGCCTTCAATGGATGGGCTGCGTATCGTCGATCGTGTCGAAGTGCCGGCTTCGCCGGAATCGATCGCGGTCAATGAGAGTGGAGGCTTCGTCTGTGTGGCTTCGTTGTGGTCGCGTCGGCTGACGATTCTGTCGCGAGATTCGTCCGTCGTTTCGAATGACGCTGATCTGAAGAAGCTCCACCAGCTCGATCTGCCGTTTGCACCGCGAGCGATTGCGTTCGTTGATTCGACGCGAGTTGTCGTTGCCGATTCTTTCGGCGGACGCTTGGTGGTTGTCGACTGTGCTGCCGGAACAAAAACGGTCGAACACGACTTTCCGATCCACAACGTGCGGAACCTGGCGTTGGGAAACGACCGACGCCTCTACCTGACTTGCCAACGTCTCAATCCGAAAGGATACGCCGACCGTGAGGATATTCACTGGGGAATTCTGATCGAGAATGAGATCCTGGCGATTGACGTTGCGTCGCTGATCGATGAGGACAGGCAAGGACCGTTGAGACCCGAGCGGATTGCGCTTGGCGGGCCAGGCGAAGGAGCAGGGGATCCGGAAGCAGTTTTAGTGACTCCGGAAAAACTTGTGGTGACTCTGTCAGGGACCGGCGAGCTGGCCATCGTCGAACGCGTGGGAGTTCGAGAAAGCCGTGTTGCAACCGGCAGTCGACCGCTAGATGTTGTTCATGATGTCGCCACAAACCGCGCGTTCGTTGTTAATTCGGTGTCCGATTCCGTTTCGATCGTCGACCTGAATGCAAACCGGCTGGTCGACACGATCAGCCTTGGACCGAGTCCACCATTCGGCATTGTTGAGCGGGGCGAATCGGCATTCTTCAACGCGACGCTGTCGTACGAAAGCTGGATGAGTTGCCACAGTTGCCACACGGACGGCCACACGAACAACGGCCTGGCAGACACACTCGGTGACGGCGATTTCGGCGACGCCAAGCGAGTGCCAACGCTGCGAGGCGTCTGGTCAACCGGACCATGGGCGTGGAACGGTTCTCAGCATCAGTTACACGGTCAGATTCTAAAATCGCTCAGCTCGACAATGCACGCTGCTGAGCCGAACGAGGATCTCATCACTGACCTGACGGCGTACGTTTCGAAACTGGAAAGACCGCCATCTGTCGTCGTCGCTCGCGGAGAAGGGCCGCACCCGACGGTTGAGTACCAGACTCGCGACGTGTTTGAAGCGGTTGGCTGCTCTGCGTGCCACAACGGATTTACCAGTTTCACGACCGACGACGTGTTTGATGTCGGGCTGCGGGACGCTCATGGAAATTCGCGGTTTAACCCGCCATCGCTCGGCGGAGTCAGCCAGCGCGATCGGCTGTTTCACGACGGTCGGGCTCGCTCGATTGAAGACGTGCTGATTCGGTTTGAGCATCCGAAGGGAGCGGCTCTTTCTGAGGCGGAACGAAAGAGCCTCATCGAATTTCTGCAAGCCCTATAGATGCTTGAGTGACCAAATCAAAAAGCCGCCGCAAAGTGACTGATTCACTCTGCGGCGGCCTGGTCGGTCAACTT
Organism: uncultured Planctomycetaceae bacterium; assembly: GCA_963976765.1. Taxonomy (GTDB): domain Bacteria; phylum Planctomycetota; class Planctomycetia; order Planctomycetales; family Planctomycetaceae; genus JABMPE01. The sequence continues at coordinate 92,790 of CAXBME010000011.1, read as the reverse complement.
TCAGGGGGCATCAAGACGCACCCTGCATGAAACCACAACCTGTTGGCGGGACACGCCCTTAGTAGCGGTAGTGTTCCGGCTTGTAAGGGCCTTCGACGGGAACGCCGATATAGGCGGCCTGTTTTTCGGTCAGGACCGTCAGCTTCACGCCGAGCTTCTCCAGGTGCAGGCGGGCGACTTCTTCGTCGAGCCGCTTTGGCAGCATGTGGACTCCAAGGGTGAAGTGTCCTTCTTCAAAGCCGAGCGAGGAAGGATTCCAGAGTGCCATCTGAGCGACGGTCTGGTTGGTGAAGCTATTGCTCATGACGAACGATGGGTGGCCGGTGGCGCATCCCAGATTCACGAGTCGGCCTTCAGCCAGAACGATGATGGCCTTACCGCACGGGTAGACGTATTTGTCGACCGGGCCGCCTTCCATGTTGTCAGTCTTGATCGACACTTTCTCAACGTCAGCTCGGTTGTTGAGGTACGCCACGTTGATCTCGTCGTCGAAGTGGCCGATGTTGCAGACGATGGCGTTGTTTTTCATTTCATCGAGATGTTCACCACGAATGATGTCGGTGTTTCCGGTCGTTGTGACGAAGATGTCTCCCTGGTTGGCGACTTCTTCAAGGGTAGTGACCTGGAAGCCTTCCATTGCGGCCTGCAGAGCATTGATCGGGTCGATTTCCGTGATGATGACTCGTGCGCCGAGTCCTTTCATGGCGGCGGCGCAGCCTTTGCCGACATCTCCGTAACCGCAGATGACGACGACTTTGCCGGCGACCATGATGTCGGTCGCTCGTTTGATGCCATCGGCGAGTGATTCCCGGCAGCCGTACAGGTTGTCAAACTTGCTCTTGGTGACCGAGTCGTTGACGTTGATGGCCGGAATCGGCAGCTTGCCATCGGCGGCAAGCTGAACAAGTCGCAGCACGCCGGTTGTGGTTTCTTCTGAAATGCCCTTAATGCCTTCGGCAAGTTCCGGGAACTTGTTCAGGATCATTGCTGTGAGGTCGCCACCATCGTCCAGGATCATGTTCAGTGGCTGACCGTCAGGCCAGAAAATGGTCTGCTCGATGCACCAGTCGAATTCTTCGTTGGTTTCACCCTTCCAGGCAAAGACGGCGACACCGGTTTCGGCAATCGCGGCCGCGGCGTGATCCTGTGTTGAGAAAATGTTGCAGCTTGACCAGCGAACTTCGGCTCCCAGAGCAGTCAGGGTTTCGATCAGCACGGCGGTTTGAATTGTCATGTGCAGGCAGCCGGCGATGCGAGCTCCCTTAAGTGGCTGACTGGGGCCGTACTTTTCCCGAAGTGCCATCAGGCCGGGCATCTCTTTTTCGGCCAGGTCGATTTCTTTGCGACCGAATGCCGCGAGGTTGATGTTTTTAACTTTGTAAGCAAGTGCTTCAGCGGGAGCGGTCGACATGGTCGTTTCCTTTAAGAGGTCTGTTTCGTCCGTGAGTGAACTGGCCGTGAGATAACGTAGGTCGGGTCGAGGTCAGTTTCAGGCAGAATTGTTTCCACCAGGAAACGTCTCAGCCAGAAGTTTCGGGAGTTGCTGACCTTCCAGGGGTGGATCAGCGAAACCGGCTTCACTGGTGTCGCAGGTCAGCCTGCGAGCCGGTTGGGATTGTAGAGCTTCGGCTCAGAATGTCCCGTAATTCGTCGGGAAAAACGGGACGATAGGGGACAATTAACAGCCCGGCAAGCAGGGGGACCAGCGATTCGTGGGGATGGCCGGCTGGTGAGTCGGTGCTCGTTGAAATTGCGACTGGTCGGGCCTACCATCGCGGCCTCTGCTATGACCGAAACGTGAAGACAGTGCCGTCTGGCAAAGTGAGTCAGATGCCCGTCAAATTATCCGGCGAACGTCAGGAGTTGCATCATGAGTGAAGCCATCGAGAGCGTCCTTCAGGAAGATCGTAAGTTCCCACCCTCGCCCGAGTTCGCCGCCGCGGCTCATATCAGCTCGGAAGAGCAGTATCAGGAAATGTGGAACCGAGCGAAGGACGATCCGGCAGGGTTCTGGGGCGACCTGGCTCGCGAAAATCTCGACTGGTTTCAGGACTTCGACAAAACACTCGAAGGCGACATGCCTGACACGAAGTGGTTCGTCGGTGGAAAAACCAACGCCTGCTACAACTGCGTCGACCGTCACCTGACAACGTGGCGAAAGAACAAGGCCGCGATTATCTGGGAGGGCGAGCCTGGCGATCAGCGAGTGCTCACTTACCAGGATCTGCATCGCGAAGTCTGCAAATTCGCCAATTGTATGAAGAAGCTCGGCGTCGGGACCGGCGACCGAGTCACGCTTTACATGCCGATGATCCCCGAGCTGGCCATCGCGATGCTGGCTTGTGCGAGAATCGGCGCGACGCATTCGATCATCTTTGGCGGCTTCAGCGCCGACGCGGTTGCTGATCGAAATAACGATGCTCAGGCAAAGCTGGTTGTCACGGCTGACGGAGGCTGGCGTCGCGGTAAAGAAGTGCCGCTGAAGGTCGCCGTGGACGAGAGTCTGGAAAGATCGCCGTCGGTCGAGAAAGTCGTCGTGGTCAACAGGACCGGCGGTGACGTCACAATGGTTCCGGATCGTGACTACTGGTGGCATGACCTGATGGAAGATGCTTCGGCTGAATGCGAAGCCGAGGAACTCGATTCAGAACACCCACTCTTCATTCTTTACACGTCAGGCTCGACCGGTAAGCCGAAAGGCGTTCTTCACACAACGGCCGGATACCTGCTCGGCACGACGATGACGTCGCGGTGGGTCTTCGATCTGAAAGACGAAGATACGTATTGGTGTACCGCTGACATTGGCTGGGTCACCGGCCATAGCTACATCGTTTATGGGCCTCTGTCGAACGGGGCGACGACTGTCATGTACGAAGGCGGTCCGAACTGGCCGGATGAAGGCCGGTTCTGGTCGATGGTCGAAAAGTACAAGGTCAACATTTTCTACACCGCTCCGACGGCGATTCGAGCGTTCATTAAATGGGGCGACGAGTGGCCGAACAAGTACGACCTGTCGAGTCTCCGTCTGCTGGGAACGGTCGGCGAGCCTATTAATCCTGAAGCGTGGATGTGGTATCACCGGGTTATCGGCGGCGAGCAGTGCCCGATTGTCGACACGTGGTGGCAGACGGAAACCGGCGGCATCATGCTCAGTCCGCTGCCTGGTGTGACCGCGACGAAACCCGGAAGCTGCACAAAGCCCTTGCCAGGCGTCGTCCCCGATATCCAGAGCGAAACCGGCGAGAGCCTCGGCGACAATCAGGGAGGTCTGCTGGTGATGACTCAGCCGTGGCCGCACATGCTGAGAACGCTGTATGGCGATCATCAGAGATTTGTTGATGTCTATTTCAGTAAGATCGAAGGCCGCTACTTCGCGGGTGACGGAGCACGTCGCGACGAAGACGGTTACTACTGGGTGATGGGCCGCGTCGACGATGTGCTGAATGTCTCCGGCCATCGCCTCAGCACTATGGAAGTCGAATCAGCCCTGGTTGCTCATACCGCAGTTGCCGAAGCCGCCGTCGTCGGATTTCCGCACGACCTCAAAGGCGAAGGAATCTGTTGCTTCGTGACGTTGAAGGCGTCGTCAGGCGACGAAGAGCTGAAGAAAGAATTGATCGCGCACGTGCGAAAACAGATTGGCGCAATTGCGACTCCGGACGTCATCCGCTTTACCAACGCATTACCGAAAACTCGCAGTGGTAAGATCATGCGACGCCTCCTGAGAGACATTGCTGCTGGTCGGGAGTCCGTTGGCGACCAGACGACGCTGGAAGATCTCAGCGTGATGGCGAAGCTGCGAGAGTCTGACGACTAACAGAATAAATGAGAGCTTTTCCCGGATGGCACAGGTTGCGTGTAACCTGAGCAACCTGAGAAGTCGAACCTGGAGACATCTTCAGCCCGGTCGGTCTGCGATCGGGCTGTTGCTTTGAGCTGAGCCTGGTCGTGCAACTTTTTGATCGGACATCTTGTGGCTGATTCGCTGAACATTCTGATGGTGGCTGCCGAGAACGACGCTCTGGCAGGGGGGAAAGTCGGCGGAGTTGGCGACGTCGTTCGCGATGTTCCCTATGCGTTGGCGGATTTGCCCGAGTTTGAGGGCGAGGTCTCAGTTATCTGCCCTTCGTATGGTTTCCTGCACGAAAATGCGAAGGCCAGCCTCGGTCAGATTGAGTTCACCTTTGGTGGCCAGCGACTGACGGCGGATCTGTTCGAAGTGGAAGGCAAACGGCCCGGAGCGGGAGTCCGTCAACTGGTACTCCACCACTCGCTGTTTGAAACGATCGATTATGCGTCAGGTCGAAAGTTGATCTACGTCGACGATGGAGCCGAGCATCCGTTTGCGAGTGATGCATCGAAGTTTGCCTGCTTCAACGCTGCTGTCGCGCAGGGCGTGTTGCAGGGGAGCTTCGGAGAAATTGACATAGTCCATCTGCACGACTGGCATGCTGGCTTCTACCTGATGCTTCGCGAGTTCGATCCGTCGCTCAGCGACCTGCGCAGCAAACGGACCGTCTTCACGATTCACAATCTGGCCTTGCAGGGAATCCGCCCGCTGGATGGTTATGCCTCGTCGTTGAAGTCGTGGTTCCCGAATCTGGATGTCAACCTGTCGACCGTTCAGGATCCGGAATATCACGACTGCATGAACCCGATGGCTGTCGGAGTCCGACTGGCAGACAAGGTTCACGTCGTTTCACCCGGTTATGTCCCTGAGGTTTGCGAGCCAAGCCGTCCGCAGCGAAACGATTCTCGATGTGTCTTCTTCGGAGGTGAAGGTCTGGAAGGCGATCTTCAGAATGCTCGTGACCAGGGACGTCTGGTAGGTATTCTGAACGGCTGCGAATATCCAGACGCGCCGCTTCCGTTGCCAGCACGCGACGAAGCGTCGTGGAAGAACCTGCTCAGCGGATTGAGCAAAGAAGTTGCAGGCTGGTACCAGCGATCGCAGACTTTTCCCAACTGGCTGTCTTTGCAGCGTCTTAATGGCTGGCTGGAAAGTGACCGCCCACGACCGGAAGTTGTGATGACAAGCGTGACTCGCGTGGTTGACCAGAAGGTCCGGCTGATGCGAACTCCGGAGTACGCTTCGCCGCTGGATCGAATTCTGTCAGAAGCTGGCAACGATGTTGTTTATCTGCTCGCCGGGAACGGCGACCGGGGGTATGAAGAGTTCCTGCACGGCCTCGCGCGGACACATGCTAATTTCATTTTCCTGAACGGCTACAGCCATCATGGAGCGGAACTGCTTTATCAGGCTGGTGATCTGTTTCTCATGCCAAGCGCCTTTGAGCCCTGCGGTATTTCTCAAATGCTCGCTATGCGTGACGGGCAACCATGCGTCGTGCATGCAATTGGTGGCCTGAAGGATACGGTCCATGACGGCGAAACAGGCTTTGCATTTTCCGGCCATTCGCCGGAAGAACTTGGAGACGGTTTTGTCGAAACAACCCGCCGGGCAATCGAACTGAAACGCAATTCCAAATCTGACTTCGACAGAATTCGGAACGCGGCATTCGGAAAACGATTCCTCTGGTCAGACTCAGTGCGAGGTTATCTGGCAGAGCTTTATCATTAACGAGGCTGATACTTTAAGTTGCGATTTTTCAGTCGGCTGGAACTGTGCGGGGTTTGCTTCCGCTGGTCATGTCTGCAGATGGAATCTGGCTGAAATTGCGTCTGATTGAGGTCGGAAGTTTATTTCAGCGCGACACCAGAGACAAATCGTGGGCAACCTGCGGGTGAGAACTGGTCGCTCTGCGAACTCGCGGAAGGTTGTCAGCTGTGAACTCGCGGAAGTTCGCAACCAGCTTCGATGATGGCGGCTTCGGCGGCGGCGAGTTCGTCCAGTCTCGCGTTGACTTCTTCTTCCGGAGCGTAGTGTTTGGCGAGGCGAACGTAGGTCGCGTGGTGGCGGGCTTCTGATTCGTAGAGGCTGCCGTAGAAGTCGCGGAGCTGCACGTCCTGCAGATGGTCTCGCAGCAGCACGAACCGTTCGCAGCTGCGAGCTTCGATCAACGCCGCAATCAATAGATGATCGACCGCTTTGTGTGGCTCCTGACGGCGGGCGAGTTCTTTCAGTTTGCGACCGTACGTGCCCGGCTTCATTCTGTAAAAGCGGATGCCGCGGCTCTTGATCAGGTCGATGACCAGGTGGAAGTGTTCCAGCTCTTCCGTGACGATGGCCGTCATCTCGCGACACAGGTCTTCGTTCTCGACGTAGTCGAACATCAGGTTCATCGCCGTCGCGGCGGCCTTTTGTTCGCAGTGCGCATGGTCGATCAGAATGTCCTTCAGGTTGTTGTCAACCTGTGTGAGCCAGCGTTCTGACGACGAAGAATGAAGATGCAGCATGTGAAGTTCTTGCCTTGTCGCTTGGGTGCGGGCCTAAATCTTTCCGTCGAGGCCCATCTGGTAGTACTTGTGGGTGATCTTTTCCTGGTTCTCAAGCAGCCAGTCGATGGAAGGTTCGTTGTTCATCGCCTTGTGAATCGCCTGAGCCATAGCCTTGCGGTGAATGTCAAACAGAGCTTTGTGGTCGAGGTTGTCGTCAGTGGCGACTCCGGGGTTCAGCCACACGCTACAGATAATGCCCAGGTCGTTGGCCTTTTCTTTGGGGATGTCGCCAGCGCGGACGGCGTCGAGAACTCCGTTGGCGATGGCGGCCTGAACCGTCCCCATCAGAATGTTCGTGTAGCGGCTGTTCTTGACGGTTACCTTGCTGACGCACAGCGTGACGGGCCGCACCTGAATGTCAGTATTCAGAATCGCGAAAACTTTCGAATGGCCCATCGATTGATCGCCGGTCAGTGTGGCCAGAGCAGTGCCGACTGGCCCGTCGAGTTCGCCGATGACGACTTCCGGCTCGGCGGCAGTGAAGGGGGGCCCACCAGCGACAAGAGATTCGCCAGTTCGGAGGACGATACGATCAGACATGAGGGGAAATCCTTTACCGGGGCGATGAAACGATGATGAGACCGAGGGGCGGTCCGAAGATGAATTGAGTTTGAATCCTGGCCACAGTCAGATCTGTGTGCAAGCCGTGCATGGGCGGCGACCGGTGCGATGGTCGTTAACGAATGCCCGTGCCTATTTGATCTGAATCGTCCGTGGCCATCCGGGAACGGATTCGCGGCTGGGGTCTCGATTCTGATCCATCGTGTGCAGTTCCATCGTGATCGTTCGATTGACCTTGTCGAACAGAAGCACTCCGTAACCGTTCACACCGTGAGCCGCCCCGGCGACGGTCATCTTGTTGCCGAAGCGATCGTGATGATTTCCTGAGCCGGCGACGCCAGGGATTTCTCGGCCTTGTGCGGGAACACTCGGTCCCCAGCTCCGATTCTGTTTGGAAGAGAACGCGGGAAGCGAGAAGCCCCACGGTCCGTCGCCCCAGTTCTCGATACCGTGCTGGTGGAGCGTCCCGAAATGAATGTCGCCGCTGATCATGACCGCCTGCGACGGAGCGATCGCGCGCAGAGCTCGATTACGAGCGGTCTGTGGCCAGCCATTCGCGTCCATGTCTCCGTAAGTCACGTCGTAGTTGCCGATGTTGACGAGCGGCGATTGCGATAGCACGGCGGCGAGTCGTTTTTCTTTCGCCACGCGAATTGCCCATGCGGCAACGAACTTCTCCTGGTCCTGACCAAGCAGTTGAAGATCCGGCCGATCGATTGTCCTCACGTCGAAGGCGGGATCCATGATGACTTCCGGCGTGCGGTTGGGTTTGCCGTTTCGTGGGTCGCGGATCGGTTCCGAAATGACCTCGGAAGGTGGCGACTTGAACTTCCGATCTTCCAGAATGGCGAAGCTGACTCCGCCGTAGTCGAACGAGGTGTAGTAAGCGTTGATGCCGTCGCCCCATGGCCCAATGCTGGCAGGATCGGGGATGTGCCAGGTCTGAGTTCGTTCGACGGCGTTCACCCACAACGGATGCATGGGATATCCGCCGGTCGTTCGGTCGCCGGTCATGCGTCGTCCGCCGTTGCCCCACAGGTCGTTGGCATAAATGTCATGATCGTCCGTGATCATGACGGATGGACGGTCTTTCAAGAGTTCTTTGAAAGTGAGGCCGAACATTCGCCACTTGGCCAGATAGTTGTCCATCGCTGCCGGGACGTCTGCAGGAGTGTGCGCTTCGATGATGCCGCCGCCCGCGTTGCTTTCGTAAATCTGGTCGCCGGCGAAGAAGATCAGGTCCGGATTCTGCTCGACCATCTGACTGACGGCTTTGCTGTACGGAAACCATTTATCGTTCACACAGGCCACCGCCATTAACTTGACGATGGCGTCGCGGCCGGGTTCGGCGCGGATGGTTCCGGTCAGCTCGCTATCGCCACAGGTGACCTGGTAGTCGGTAGCTTTCGTCGTGTCCCAGTTCTCAAGCCGGAACTCGGCCATTGCTGTCAATGGGTCGATTTTGACCGTTACGGTTTCCTTCCAGTCGTCGCCGACTTTGAGAGACAACGTCGCCGATGAAGTTGTTGGTCTGGTTGGATCTGCATCGGTGTGAGCTGACAGCTTCACCGTTTTGTTCGCCAGGCAGTACTGAGTCCAGAGCAGGCGAGCCTGTCGATCGGCGACAGAATCGATGGACTCGATCGTGGCGAAGTACGCTCCGTGAGTTTTTCCCTGAAGCGTGGTCAGCGTTGTGATCAGTTCTGTCGGGCCGATGGGCAGGGTGACGACAAAATCGGCGTTTGACGTCTTCTCAGGATCGTCGATCGCCATCGTGACAGACTGATCGCCGATGTCGATTTTCGCCTGTTTTGATTCGATGCTCTTTTCCAGATAGTGAGGCCATCGCGCGAGCGAGATGCGGTACTTGCCGGCTTTCTTTACATTGAGCAGCCAGGGACCGTTGCTGAGCGATCGCCTGACGACGTGACCGTGACTCCACGGTGGATTACCGCGAGGTGTTACCCAGTCCTGGCTGGTGAGGTGTGTTGGATTTTCGACTTCCGAACCGATGGCGATTCGGGTTGGCTCCATGCCTGTCGAAACGGACTTGAACCATTCCAGGTGCTGACGAGTCAACTGCTCAACGACGTCGGGATGCTGGGTGAAAATGTCGTTGCGTTGAGCCGGGTCAGCGACGATATCGTAAAGTTCTTTTCCCTCGACGAGCCGCCAGCGTTCGGTCAGGGCCGTTCCAATTTCCCACGGGTCGCCAGGTTTGGTGTAACCATTGCCGCCGTGCATCTGACTGTGCAGCGTTCGCTCCGGCCAGGCCACCTTTGCATTCTGAATCAGCGGTACCAGCGATTGACCATCGAGAGCCGGCCATTCTTTCGGGCGATCGAGTTCGCAAAGTTCGATCAGAGTCGGTGTGACATCGAGGTGGGCGGCGAGTGTGTCGATGTCTCGCGGTTCTCCGAGTTTGCCGCCGGACCAGCGAATGAAGAACGGAACGCGATGCCCGCCGTCGTAAGCCGAGCTTTTGCCGCCTCGCATGTTGCCGTTCTCGGTGGGATCTTTCGGCCAGCCGTAGATGCGTCCGCTTTGTCTCGGGTTTCTGTTTGCAGAAAATTCGCCTCCAGCGGTCCCGTTATCCGTCATGAAAATCAGGATGGTGTCGTCGGCCATGCTTTCCGTTTCGAGGAATTCAAGCAGTCGTCCCAGGTTCCAGTCGAAGTTGGCCACCATTCCTTTGAAACTGGCCAGACGGTCGCTCATGCCCATGTCGAGGAATGGCTGCTTCCACTGCTGAGCGACCAGGTACGGGCCATGCGGGGCGTTCGTCGGCAGGTAAACGAAGAAAGGTTTGCTGCCCCCGGCATCGGCAGCCACCGTCGTCATGAAAGACATGGCCTCGTCAAACCAGACGTCGGTGCAGTAGCCGTCGAACTTCTTCCAGCGGTCGCCGTTGAGGTACGTGTCGTCGAAATAGTCGTTCGTCCAGAAGTCGGAAATCTGAGTCAGACCTCCGCAGCGATGCCAGATTGACCGTTCAAATCCTTTGTCCATGGGCCGTGACGGAGCGTTATCGCCGAGGTGCCATTTCCCAAAGAGCCCGGTTGCATAACCGTTGATGGTGAAGAGGTCGCCGAGAGTTTTCTCGCGATCGTGCAGCGACGTTCTTCCAGAGGACGTGCGATACGCTCCGGTCCTCGCCGGATATCGACCAGTCATCAAGGCGGCACGAGTCGGTGTGCAGAATGGCGAGACGTGAAAATCGGTGAATCGGACAGACTCTGCATGAAGCTGGTCGATGTTCGGTGTCTTGAGAGTCGGATTTCCGTGGCACGACATATCTCCGTAGCCCTGGTCATCAGTCATGATCAGGATGACGTTGGGCTTTGTCGCGGCGCTCACCGGGCTCAGCAAAAAGAATGTTGCAATGACACCAGTGAGGGACGCCGCAAATGCTGACGAAACTTTCTGGCTGGCAACGAAAATCAGGAACGATTGGTAATGGAACCTGGAGAAAAAACTGGTACGAATCATGAGTGTCTCTGAGCAGGCAGAAGAACAGAAGAAAGGACAACATTCAGAAATGTGACCGGGATGTTATCGTTCGAAAGTTTCGATCGCGATTGCAGACTGAAATCCGGTCCGGGCGGGGCCGCGACAAAAGTGCCAGGCAAGTCCGAGCGTGCCCGCCACCTTTATTAGACGCCAGCTGGTGGTGGCGCCCCTTCAATGGCGAGACCGAACCTGGCGGATCCGGGATGTGAGGACGATCCTGGATTACCAGGAACTTACTTAGCGGGCTGGTTTGGTTTCCAGTTCCCAGCTGACGAGAAGTCTGGCGAGTTCAGCTTTTCGTTGAGGTTGGTTTGCTGATTGATCGGCCTGTTCGGTGGAATCGTTTTTCAGGTCGAACAGCCACTCTTCGCAGATGCCACCTTCGAGACGCGTGACCAGTTTCCAGTTGTCATGACGGATTGCTCGCCAGACCCTGTCGTCCCGTTTGGCTCGCCAGGCCAGAGTGCGAGATGGAATCGGTTGATTGGTGGAGAGATGCTGGACGATGTCGAGGCCGTCTGACTTGTAGCCGTGCGGAGTTTTTCCGCGACCAGCGTTGATGAACGAAGTTGTCAGGTCCATCGTGATGGCAGGCTGGTCGGAAACGATGCCTGCCGGAAGATGCTCTGGCCATCGCATCATACAGGCTGTTCGGATCCCGCCTTCGAAGAGGCCGCTCTTGAAGCCTCGGAACGGAGCGTTGCTGCCAGGAGCGATGGCTCCGTGGTCGCTGGCGAAGACGACGAGTGTGTTGCCTGCCATCCCGCGTTTGTCGAGAGACTCCAGGATTCGACCGATCTCACGGTCCATGTCTTCGAGCATGGCGACGTAATTCTTTCGTGTTCCTTTCGTCAGTTCTTCCTGAGCAACCATCTTTCCGGAATCGCTCTCCGGCGGCTGAAACGGGAAGTGCGGGACGCTGAAGGCAACGTACATGAAAAACGGAATCTTTTCAGACGCTCGATCGACAAAATGAACTACTCGATCGGCAATCAGCTTCGTCATGTAGCCTTCTGATTCAACCGGCTTCTGCCCGTCGAAGAAGACATCCAGATCCGAGAATTCACGATGCCTGTAGTAGTCGACGTAACCACCGAGAAATCCGAAGAACTGATCGAACCCCTGCTTGAGCGGATGATGTTTTGTTTCGTACCCCAGGTGCCACTTTCCGACGACGGCAGTCTGATACCCTGCCATCTTCAGCGATGAAGCGAGGATCGATTGCTCAGCCGGCAGACCAAGGTCGTGCGTCTCACGCAGCCGAATCGCGTCGTCATAACGCCCAACGTTTCCCGTGCCGATAGCACACTCCATGCCACCAATTCGTTGCGGATACAGACCCGTCATCAGCGCGGTCCGGGTAGGCGTGCATTCCGCACCGGCGGCGTAGTAACTGGTCAGTCGAACGCCTTGCGAGGCCAGGCGGTCGAGGACTGGAGTTCTTACATCTTCCGCTCCATAAGCCGGCAGGTCACCATAGCCCATATCGTCCACTAGAATCATGACAATGTTGGGACGAGCGGGTGACTCGGCAGAAACGGCGCTCACAAACGGCATCGACACAGCAACTACCGCCAATGTTGAAAGGGCGAGTCTGGCGATTTTGTGAAACCGGCCACCCCGAAATTCTTGATAAAAACCGGACGGTGTCATGGTGAGGTGACAAAACACAATGAACTCCTGGTAACGCTGTGTGGTTCCGGTAAGCGGGCAGCCGCACGATCGCTCACTGAATAACGACGGCCTGAACTGTATGCCCAGGCGGCACAGTTCTCCTGAAACAGCTTTCGACTTCGTCAGGTGTCTGGCATTCGATTGTCTGGTGGCTGCCCTTTGACGTTGTAAAGGACTTTGATATGCCGGAACACGCTGAACCTCAATAAGGCTGTGTTGCCCAAGGATTCTGTTTTCAACGGGCTGGTGCGAGTGTTTGTTCGACTTGCCGGATTCGGTTTCTGGTTTCGGATAAGGTCTGTTACAACTGAGAACGGTGTGGAACGGGCAGGCGACTGTGGCGGCGCGTTCTTTTGGGGAACGATCAGGCAGCTCGCTGATGTTGTCGAGGGAGTGAAGGTTCGAATGTATCAGTCGATGCGAAAAGTTGACCTGTTGAGAGCCGCCTGTTGCGTCGCGGGGGCTGACGGCGATACGTCCGATGCTGAACGTCGTGCCCTGCAAACGCTGGCGGACAGGGCCGGGATTGGAACGGCCTCGCTTCAAGCGATGATCGACCTTGCAGAATCCGATGACAAATTTCTCGATTCACAGTTTCGTGTTGCGGTTGAGAAGCCGCAGGAGACTCTGAAGGTTCTGTTCAAGGTCGCCATCATTGATGGTCGCTTGGGTAGAGACGAAGCGATCGTCCTGAAGCGACTCGCGAAGCTGGTTAGCGTTGAGTCTGAGCAGTTCGACGCCTGGCTGAAGCTGTCCATCGACAAAGCGAAGAAAAAGGCCGAGTAGGCAAGTCACGGTTCGAGATTAATGCCGGTTTCGTTTGACTTCTTGCTATGGCTGGTCAGGATTTCTTCAGTCACTCAGCCGGAGCAGGTCACGGCTCGGGCTGCATCGCCATCAATGGGCATCGCTCTCGGGCGTTGTCGTTGCGACTTTGGATGACGATCGCTGGTGTCTGATAGGCCAGGCGGGCAGTGACCGCTCTGCGATCTACTCACGAGAGCACCTTCAGAATTCTTTCAGTGTTCTGCAGGAGTCCACCAGGGAAACAATGGCTGTTCCGGTTACCAGCTTCTGGACGGAAACCATGAAACTGGTCTAAACCAGTTCGTCAATGAGCTGGCGGTTGTCGATGAGGTACTGGGGGCGACCATTGGGGTCGGTCAAAACGACAGCGTTTGGATCAATGCCAAGCTGATGGTAGACGGTGGCGAAGACCTGCTGGATGTGGACGGGGCGATCCTGAGCGACTTCGCCGAGACGATTGGTCGAGCCAATAAACTGGCCGTGCTTCATGCCGCCGCCAGCCAGGAAGAACGACGCAGCGCGAGGCCAGTGGTCTCTGCCGGCGTTTCCGTTGATGCGGGGGGTACGCCCGAACTCTCCGGACATCATGATGATGGTGTCGTCCAGGCGGCCTCGAATTTCCAGATCTTCAATCAGAGCACTCATGGCACGATCGATGTTGGGCAGCTTCTTGCTGAGTGAATCGAAATTCTTGCTGTGAGTGTCCCAGCCACCGATCGTAAACGAGACACATCGGGCTCCAGCTTCGATCAGGCGACGAGACAGCACAAACTTCGAAGCGTCCCGGTCGGTCGGCATTCCGTAACGTTGCAGACGTCGAGGGTCTTCCTGCCTGGTGTCGAGTGCTCGCGCGACGTCGCCGGACGTAATCAGCGAGACGGCACGTTCGGTGAAGCTGTCCAGCGCGTTCATCATGCCTGAGCCGTCGATGTCTCGACGCAGCGTGTCGAAACCGCTGAGCAGTTCCTGGCGGTTACCGAGGCGGGATCGGGAGACGTCGCGATTCAAAGTGAGGTTAGCTTTGCCAGTACCGTCAGGGCGATAACCGGCGAACACCTGTCCGAGAAAACCGGGCCGGGTTCCTCCCGAAAGGTCGACGAAAGTCGGAGCCGAGCCGGTACTTGTGATCTGAGCCGGGCCGAACATCTTAGACATGACCGAACCGAGGCTGGGGCGACCGCCGAGCGATTCCAGCGACTTGAGCGGCCAGCCGGTGTCGGACTGTGCGTTTGAGTGTTCGTTATTCATGCCAGTGATAGAGCGGATGGCGGTGATTCGGTCGGCCATCCCAGCGAGAATCGGCATGTGCTCACAGATGTCGAAGCCAGGCACTTTGGTGGCGATCGGACGGAATTCTCCGCGGAATTCCTTCGGAGCATTGGGCTTCAAGTCGAACATATCCATGTGCGACGGGCCACCGCTCAGGATGATGTTGATAATCGATTTGCCTGTCGCTTTGCCGCTGGCTTGAGACTCGGCTTTCAGGAGACCGGGCAATGTTAAACCGCCAGCAGTCAAGGCTCCGATTCGCAGAAAATCACGTCTCGCCATGCCGTCGCAATGTGTGTAATTCTGTCCGGTCCAGTCAAACATGATTCGGCCTCGTCTGCAGTTAAGTTCTGTTTGAGACTCAGGTTCCATCTACGATCGTCGCTGAAACTATCAGACCCATCAAAGAATGTCTATCGGAAGATCGGCACTGGGCGGGATTTGGGTTTAGTGGCGGCTGATCTAGGCCACAATGCTTCGGATCGGCACCGATGTCTGGGCTGCCCACGGAGATCATAAGTGTCGATCCGTGAAGGTCAGTGGCCAATCCAGTGGCTCTGTCTTTGTTATTTGCCATGGCGGTTCGTACCGGGATGGTTGAGCGATCTGACAACGTGGCGAGATACGACCTTCGGCTTGTCCATCGTTGATGTGACAGAGTGGGGTCGTAAAACATCGTGACGATTGATGAATTAACACGAGACTGCGTCGTCCAGGCAGAATTTAAGGGCCGTTGACCATGTTTACACGAGGCAATACCATCCGGGCCGATGACGACTTAAGTCAAATACAGTCATACAGTTCGCTGCACACAACAGCCGCCGGTTCGCCCGCACTCAGGGAGGGGCTGCAGACGGGCGATCGCAATTCAGTCGCAGGCCAATCCGCCGCCGTCTGTCTGGCGACCGATCCGCATGCTGATCCCACGGCATCGTCTCCAGACACTGCTCAAGCTGTGCCGCGATCGTCAAATGCGATTCCTCAGGATCGAACTATGGATACGCTTCAGAAGCTTGGTGATTCCGTTGGCAAAATTGGTGACATCTTCACGGCTGTCACATCGACGGTCGAACGCAGCATCACCGGGATGTTTGGCTCGTCGAACGAGCGACGCGTTAAGAATATCGGTTTCGTTCGCGAGAAGAACGGTGAATCAAAGGTTATTCCGGGGTCGCTGATCGATCAGATTGGAAACCTGGAATCGAAGTATCAGGCACTCAGCGAAGACGAACTTCGGCAGACCTCTGCCAGACTTCGAGCGAGACTCGACGCCGGTGAGACGCTCGACGACATCCTGCCCGACGCCTTCGCCGCAGCTCGCGAGGCTGGCTTTCGTTACCTGAAGATGCGGCACTACGACGTGCAGCTGGTCGGGGGCATCGTTCTGCACCGCGGCATGATTGCCGAAATGACGACCGGTGAAGGTAAGACGCTGGTCGCGACGTTGCCGACGTATCTCAACGCGCTGGCTGGCAAGGTTCACGTCATCACCGTAAACGATTATCTCGCCCGGCGTGACATGGAGTGGATGGCTCCACTCTATATGGGGCTTGGGCTGACGGTGGGGGCCATTCAGGCGAACATGCACCCCGAGGAGCGGCGAAAAGTTTATGCCTGCGACATTACTTATGGGACGAATAACGAATTCGGTTTCGATTACCTCCGCGACAACATGAAACCAACCCGCGAGCTGCAGGCTCAAGGGCCGCTGCAGTTTGCTCTGGTCGACGAAATCGACAACATCCTGATCGACGAAGCACGAACGCCGCTGATTATTTCAGGGCCGGCGCACGACGACACGACGAAGTACCCGAAGGCAGACCAGATCGCTCGAAAACTAAAGCCGGATCTGCACTACGAGGTCAAAGAAAAAGAGCATACCTGCCACTTGACCGACGAAGGAATTCGTTACGCCGAAGAACTGGCGGGGGTCGAGAGTTTTTACACAGCCGGCAACATGCATTGGCCGCACCTGATCGATAACTCGCTGAAGGCTCATCACCTTTACAAGCGGGACGTCAGCTACGTCGTTGAGAACGGTGACGTTGTCATCATCGACGAGTTCACCGGGCGAAAGATGACCGGTCGTCAGTGGAGCGATGGGCTTCATCAGGCGGTTGAAGCAAAAGAAGGCGTGCGGATCAAACAGGAAACGCAGACGCTGGCGACAATCACACTGCAGAACTTCTTCAGACTGTATGACAAGCTGGCCGGGATGACCGGAACGGCGATGACCGAGGCCGACGAGTTTCTGAAAATCTACGGCCTGGACGTGATCAGCGTGCCGACGAATCGTCCGATGCAGCGAATTAACCATACGGACGTCATCTACCGAAGCGAACGCGAAAAATGGAACGCGGTCATTGATGAAATCCGCGAAGTCCACGCGACCGGTCGACCGGTGCTGGTTGGTACGGTTTCGATTGAAAAATCTGAACACGTCAGCGGCCTGCTCAAAAAGTACGGTATCCAGCACAGTTTGCTGAACGCGAAGTTTCATGAGCGTGAAGCGGAAATTGTGGCTCAGGCCGGGCGTCTGGGCGCAGTGACTCTTTCGACAAACATGGCCGGTCGAGGAACGGACATCGTTCTCGGCGGAAATCCAGAACATCTCGCCTGGGACGAATTGAGCAAGATTCACGCGTCTCGTCTTGACGTTTCCAAAGCCGAATGGGACTCGGTCACCGAGCGAATCGCCCAGCGGGAGGGCATGAAGGAAGAAGCCCGTAAGGTCGCTGGACTGGGCGGGCTGCATGTCATCGGTACCGAACGTCACGATTCCCGGCGAATCGACCTTCAGTTGCGAGGTCGTTCCGGTCGTCAGGGGGATCCCGGTTCAAGTCGTTTCTTCGTATCACTCGAAGACGACCTCATGCGAATTTTTATGGGAGACTGGGTGAAAACGCTGCTGACGAATCTCGGTATGCAGGAAGGTGAAGCCATCGAAAGCGGTATGGTTTCACGACGAATTG
Organism: uncultured Planctomycetaceae bacterium; assembly: GCA_963976765.1. GTDB lineage: Bacteria > Planctomycetota > Planctomycetia > Planctomycetales > Planctomycetaceae > JABMPE01. The sequence goes on along the minus strand of CAXBME010000011.1, from coordinate 75,598 downwards.
AAGCGGCTCAGAAGAAGGTCGAAGAACGCCACTTCGAGACTCGGAAACACCTTCTGGAATACGACGAGGTGATGGACGAGCAACGAAAACGAGTTTACACGTACCGGCAGCGAATTCTCGACGGCGGTATCTGTCGGGACCTCGTTCTGGAGATGATCGATCGGCAGGTCGAGCAGTTCACCGAACAGGTGCTGCACCGAATGTATCGCTGGCAGACGATCTGCGACTGGTGTGCCACGGTCATTCATCTCGAAATCACGCCAGACGAAATTCGCGACATGGAACGCGACCTACTGATGCAGTTTGTGGTCGAAGAAGCCAAGCGTCAGGCTGACGAGACGATTGCAGAAAGTCTGGAAGAGAATCTGCCGGAACTGGAAGACGAAGCCGAGTGGAACTGGCAGGCTCAGTCGCGCTGGATCAACACCATGTTTGGGTTGAACACGAACGATCGCGAGCTGAAGAAGATTGGTCGTCGCGATCTGCATGTGCATATCTACAAGCGGGCGTGCGAAGCCATTGATCGTTACGACCTGTCGCCGCTGGAAATGTTCCACCGTGAAGACTGGGGAGCCGTGTCGCTCGCGAGCTGGCTCTATCAGCAGTACACGCTTCAGATCGATCCTTCGGACCTGGAAGGTCTGGAGCCGGAAGCCGCCATTGAATTGATCAACCAGCGTGTTCGCGACATGTATCGCGAAAAAGAAGTCCGCTTCCCGGTAACCGTCGGGTTTAACGGCTTCACGGTGCGTGATGGCGGCGGCGAGCGGCTGGACCGCGACGGATTGGTTCGCTGGGCAAACAGCCGCTTCGAAATTCGTCTGGCTGACGAGGACCTGGGCAGCATCGCCAATCTCGAAAAGACACTGCTCGATGCCAGCCGGAAGTTTCTCGAACGTGGCAACATGCTGGACGAAATTGAGCGACAGCTTGACATCGTCTACGGACCGCTCGGCGAAGCGGCTACGGAAGAAGTGCGAGTGGCCAATCCCGACAACGTTACGGCACTGGTCAACTGGTCGAATTCGACGTTTAAGTCAAAATTCACCGAAGAAGAGTTTGCCCGGTTGACTCGAAGGGTCGCCGAAGAGCGAATCCTGGAAGCTCACTCATGGCGGTTCCGCCCGGAACTTCATCAGACCGAACGCTCCGTCATTCTGGAGATTCTCGATACAGCCTGGAAAAACCACTTGTACGATATGGACCGACTTCGCTCGGCCGTTGGCCTGGTCGGTTATGCCCAGAAGGATCCGAAAGTTGAATATCGCCGCGAGGGGATGAAGTCCTTCGGCGAAATGTGGGACACGATTGGAACTCAGGTGACGGGAGCCATCTTCCGGCTCGAACACGAGAATTCAGAGTTTGTTGGTTCACTGTGGGAGATCACGAATACCGTCCACGAATCCGCAGCCTCGGTCTCGGACATGAGCAGTCCCGCACCAGCCAGTCCCGAAGGCAGCGGCTACTCAGAGAATGGCCCGGAAGCCGGACAGTCTGAAGTGGCCATCGAGCCAATCCGCAATCGAGGAGCCAAAGTCGGCCGCAACGATCCGTGCCCATGTGGAAGTGGCAAGAAGTACAAAAAGTGCTGCGGCGCGTTCGAGTAATCAGACGCCGCGTCGTCAGTGTCGTCGCGCGGCGTTCTCGTTTTTGAAATCATCATAATCAAACGGTGATCTGGTGCCTGTTGATCCGAATTCAGATTCGCTTCTGGAATCGCTCGAAACGAATCACGAGTTTCCGGGGGAGTACACCTTCAAAGCGATTGGCGGCAATCCTGATCGCTTTGCGGAGTCAGTTCTTGCTGCGGTGGCAGAAGTTCTTGAACTGGCAGTTCAGCCGCAGCACTCGGTCAGGCATACGCCTAACGGTCGGCACGTTTCGGTGACGCTGACGTTGACGATGGAAACGCCTCAGCACGTAATCAGAGTTTACAACCGTCTGCAGATCCTCGACGACCTTGTCATGCTGATGTGAGATGACGGTTGGTTTGTCAAATCACGATCGATTCTTGGCGCCGAGGAGTTCGTTGCCGGGGGGGGGACTTCTTCTCAGTCGATTTTCAGGGCTTCGATCAGCTCGTTGTGAACGGGGACGTCGTTGCTGGCCAGCATGTCCGGATCCTGAACGTTGAACTCTTCACCGCCGATTTTTGTGACTTGTCCGCCGGCTTCGCGAACGATGATCACGCCGGCAGCCTGATCCCACGGCTTGAGCGTTCCTGACCAGTAGGCATCAAGACGACCGCAGGCGACGTACGACAGATTCAACGCTGCCGAGCCGGTCCGTTGAACGCTGCGGGCTTTCGGGAAGACGTTCAGAAACTGCTTCACCTGGGGTTCATCGCCCGTTCCGCCGACAGGCAGACTCGCGACACACATGGCGTCGTAGAGCTGATCGGCGTCCGAGGTGTGGATTCGTTCGTCGTTCAGGAATGCACCCTTACCACGGACCGCTGTAAACAGCTCGTCACGAGTCGGGTCGAAGATGACGCCGATCGTCAGTTCGCCCTGGTACTCCAACGCGATCGACACACAGTAGTACGGGAACTGGTGGACGTAGTTCGTGGTGCCGTCGAGCGGGTCGATGATCCATCGATAGTCTGAATCTGCATTTTCAACGGCAAGGTCTTCTTCGCCGAGAAAGCTGTGGTCCGGGTACTTGTCGTGGATAATCCGAAAGATGGCGTCCTGCGCGTTGACGTCCGCTTCGGTGACCAGGTTCTTGCGACTCTTTTCGCTGATCGTAAACTTTTTCGACCATTCCTGCAGAACGCGTCCTGCTTCTCGAGCGGCGACAATTCCCGTGTCCTGAAATTCTTTCCAATCCGTCATTGAGTCCGTCCCTGAATGAACAAAGTATCCTGACAGTCGTAGACCGGCTCTCGATTGAGGAGAGCGATTCGAGCGTCGGGTGCGTCTTGACGCGCCTTCGATTCACGTGGTGCAGTGGCGAGTCGAGACGCACACTGCCGAGCAGCCGGTCTCTGACGAAGTGTAACGGGATGATCAGATCCTCGCAGGCAAGCGGACGGTTGGAAGCTGACCTGCGTAAAGTCGATCGAATCATCCGAAGTGGAGCCGCTTATCACGACCTGAGCGGACCGGTTTTCCCGACTAAGACTGAAAAATCGGCTCAGCTGGTAGATTCCGGCTGAAACTGTCTGGCAACAGCACCGAATTGTGACGCTCATCGTTAACATCTACGGCAAAGCCGATGACTGACACTGGCGTCCGCAAGTCCCTACCGATCGAATTTTCCGATGCTCGAGTTACCCGTTCTTGCTGAAACTCACTTTGGCGGCGATGAACTGGCTGACGTTCTGCGTCGAGGCCAGCAGCGTTGCGACGCTCGACCGCTCCCGATGTCGATGGATGAAGCGCGCGATCGCGGGTGGGACGAACTGGACGTCGTCTTTGTCACCGGCGACGCCTACATCGATCACCCCAGTTTCGCGTCAGCGATTCTTGGGCGAGTTCTTGAATCCGCTGGTTTTCGAGTAGGCATCATCAGTCAGCCGGACTGGCAGACGTGCGACGACTGGAAACGCTTTGGTCGTCCGAGGCTTTTCTTCGCGATCAGCGCGGGGAATATGGACTCGATGATCAACCACTACACCGCGAATCGAAAGGTCCGCAATGCGGATGCTTATTCGCCCGGCGGTCGGATTGGTCTGCGGCCAGACCGGGCGACTCTGAGTTACTGCCAGCGAGCGAGGCAGGCTTACAAGGGCGTGCCGGTGATTGCCGGCAGCGTGGAAGCATCACTCCGACGACTCGCCCATTACGACTACTGGAGCGACAAGGTCAAGCGATCGATCCTGCTGGATTCGAAAGCGGATCTGGTTGTGTTCGGGATGGGCGAAGAAGCGGTCGTTGAAATCGCGCGACGATTGGACTCGGGGGCCGATGTCAAAAGTCTGCGTGACATGCGGGGAGTGGCTTACTCGCTCGGTGCCAAAGAAACGCCGCCTGCTGACTGTCTGGAGATCCCCAGCTTTGAAGCGGTCTCGACGGACAAGATGGCCTTTGCCGAAGCGACGAAGATGATTCACAACGAGACGAATCCGTGGAATGCTCGAAAGCTGATTCAGTGGCACGACAATCAGCCCGTCATCGCCAATCCGCCAGCGATTCCGATTTCGCAGGCAGCAATGGATGCGATTTATGACCTGCCATTCACCAGGCGGGCTCACCCGAGCTACACCGAAACAATCCCGGCCAACGAAATGATCAAGGACTCGGTCACGATCATGCGGGGTTGTTTCGGCGGTTGCACGTTTTGCTCAATTACGACTCACCAGGGCCGAACGATCCAGTCGCGGAGTAAGGACTCTGTACTGAAAGAAGTTCAGAAGATGACGAGGGATCCCGAGTTCAAAGGCGTCATCAGTGACATCGGCGGACCAACGGCCAACATGTACGAGATGAAGTGCTCGAAGCCGGAAGTCGAAGCCGTTTGCCGGCGACAGTCGTGCGTTCATCCAACGATCTGCAAACTGCTCGGCACGGATCACAGTCCGCTGGTCGAGCTGATGAAAGATGTGCGCGAGACTCCCGGAGTTCGCAAAGTCTTCGTCGCCAGTGGAATCCGCATGGACCTTGCGCGACGATCGCCCGAATACATGCGAGATCTTGTTCAGCACCATGTTGGTGGGCATTTGAAAGTCGCGCCTGAGCACACGGATGCCGGCGTCCTTGGCCTGATGCGGAAGCCGGCGACAGACGACTTCGAAAAATTCTCGGAAGTTTTCATGGAAGAGTCCGAGAAGGCCGGCAAGAAGCAGTTTATTATTCCGTACTTCATCGCGAGTCACCCCGGCAGCGACCTGCACGCCATGATCGATCTTGCCGTTTTTCTGAAACGCAATGGCTACAAGCCGGATCAGGTGCAGGACTTTATTCCCGCACCGTTCGACGTCGCCACAGCCATGTATTACACCGGCGTCGACCCGTTCACAAAACAGCCGGTACATATCGCGAAGCATCTTCGAGACCGGAAGCTGCAACGTGCGTTGATGCAGTTTTTCAAACCGGAAAACTATTTCGAAGTTCGGAAGTCTCTGGAGCAGGCGGGACGTCAGGATTTGATCGGGCCAGGCTGCGACAGCCTGATTCCATCGAAGCCGCCGAAGGAAGCCCTGGAAGCTCGACGCAAAGACGCGAACAGGCGATTTCGCGGTGAGTACGTCCACAATTCAGAGGCTGGACTCGGTGGGAAGAAACAAGGCGGCGGAAAAAAACAAGGTCGCGGCAGGCCAGGAAAAGGTTACCGGCCAGACAGGAAATCCAAATAGGACTTCCTCTGGACCGTTCAGCGTGACGATAAGTCATCCTGATGCTGCTGTTCGAAGACAAAACTGTGATAGGCACTTTCAGGAAGAAATGCCTCACTCGATGGAGAAGACGAGATGCCGAAGTTTGACCTTTTTGAGATTCGCGAAGCTGGGACGGTCAGCATCGTGAGGTTCATGCAGCAGATCGACGATTTTTCCCATCGGACATCGGACCTTCATGAACAGCTTTCGAGATTCGTTGGCGACAACGAGTGTCTGAAGCTGGTCATCGACCTTCGCGACACGACCTACCTGCCGAGCAGTGTTCTGGGGGTGCTGGTTCAGTTGCACAATTCCGGCTGCGAAGTCCACCTCGCGAATGCATCGGAAGACGTCGCCGAGGTGATGCAGGTCACTCAGCTCAATCGGATGATTCATGTCAACAAAACCGAAGTCACGCCGTGGAACGAGGTTTCGGGAGCTGAGTTGCTTCGTATTCCCCTTGAGGGATACGGCCTGACCTGCCCGGCGTGTCTGCATGAGACGCTGGTTGATAAACATCTTCTGGGAAAACGAGCGACGTGCTCGCAATGCAGCGGAGAATTGTCGGTGACTACCGAGGCGATCCGTGAAGCCAGGCATGTCTTCACGACCTGTCCGTCATGCATGACGCAACTCCGCGTGAAACGTGACGAGCTGAATGTGGGCATGTCGTGTCCGCAGTGTGACTCATTGATCGAGATTCGTGTCATCGTTTGAAAGTTTTTTCGTTCTATCGAGTGACAGCGTCGTTCATTGAACATTACCTCTGCACGCTTGATATGCGCGTGGGTCGATCAGCGGCTCGCTCTGGAAGAAACCGAGACTGCCAACGACGGAATCGACGAGCGATGGTTGACGCTTTCGGTGCGGGCACGACAATGCCTTCCTGCTGACTGGGAGCCACCATGACGGAACGGTTCCATAGTTTTTTCCGCTCGATCAGCAGAACCAGGTTCGGGACAGTTTCCTGGCACCTGTACTCCGGGGGCCACTGACGTTTGTCAGCACCTCTCCGCAGGCGACGGATTCCGAGGGCAATTGTGCCCGCTCAATCAGATAGACATTCACAATTAAGGACCAGCCAGATGAAGAAGAACCCGGTAAAAGCGGCGTTGCGAGAAGGAAAGCCGCAGGTCGGTACCTGGCTGTCACTTGGCAATGTTTTCGCCGCCCGCCTGATGGCTCGCACCGGCTTTCCGTGGTTGACTGTCGACCTGGAGCACTCTCCCATCGGCTGGGACAATGCCGGATTGCTGTTTGGTGCAATCGCCGATGCTGGTTGCGTTCCTCTGGCTCGAGTGCCCCGAGGCGATCATGATTACATCAAACGAGTTCTTGACGCTGGTGCGCATGGAATTGTCGTGCCCATGGTCAATACGGTCGAAGAAGCGAAGATCGCGATTGCTGCCGCCAAGTATCCGCCGGAAGGAAATCGTTCGATCGGTGGCGGCCTTCATGCGTTGAATTTCGGTGCCACTGCTGGCGACTACTACAAATATGCGAATGACGAGATTCTCGTCATCCTGCAGACCGAGTCCCCCGAAGGTGTCGACAACGCGGAAGCGATCTATAGCCTTCCCGGTGTGGATGCGATCTTTGTCGGCCCGAATGATTTGACATGGCAGATGAAAGCTCCGGACGGTACGGACCCGACACCGGAAGAGTTTGAAGCGATGATGCAGCGAATTCTTGCGGCCGGGAAGAAAACGGGGACACCGGTCGGCCTGCACGTTCAGACGGTGGAGGCGGTCGAACAACGAATCGCCGAAGGATGGCAGTTCATCGCGTTAGGCAGCGAACTGAAAATGATGGTCAACGGTGCGCAGGAGTTTGTTTCAGCGTTGAATCTGAGTTCTGGCGGCGGCGACCTCGCCCGGTATTAAGAAGAGTGTTCTCTTTATTAATGCGTGTCCTCGGTCGCCGGCTTGCGGCATTCAGTCCAGGCTTAGGTGTCCCTGCGATTTGCGGTCGACTCTCGCCGGCACTGGATGCAGGGGCATCGGCTCACGAGAAAACGGATGATTTGTTTCTGATCGGACGCGGACGATGATTCATCCTGTCGCTATGCGAACTGGGCATGCTGGCTGGAGCATGCTGGTTGCCGGTTTGTGTCTGGCTCTGGTTCCGATCCTGTCCGGCGCGAGATACGTTTTCGGTGAAGAAGTTCCAGAGTCAACTGGCGGGAAAACCGTCACTGCCAGCGCCCTGCGAGGCTGGCAGCACTTGCGGACAAAGCCGTACCTGCCGCCCGACTTCGATCAGACCGTGTTCGAGAATCTGTGGCGGCGCTGGCCGGATGAACTGAGGCAGGAAGCGGAGTCGGCATCGCCAGAGAAACGTCGCCGGATGACGTTTTCGTATTACGGTCTGATGGAATCGTTGGATGATCGCGGCGAAGGGCCGCCGCTTGGTTACGTTGACACAGGCGATGGCAACCGAGTGATGAACTGTCTGGCGTGTCACGCGGGGAAGGTCATCGACAAAGTGATTCCTGGGCTGCCGAATTCTCACTTTGCGTTGCAGTCGCTGACTGAGGATGTTCGGCTTACGAAACTGACGCTGCTTAAGAAGCTCGGGCACCTTGATCTGGCATCGTTGAAGTTGCCGCTTGGGACGACTCACGGAACGACCAACTCAGTTGTGTTTGGAGTCGTTCTGGGAAACCTCCGCGATAACGACATGAACGTCGACCGGTCGCGTCCCGAACCGCTACAGATTCATCACGACATGGATGCTCCACCGCTGTGGAACGTTCGCAGAAAACGCAGCCTCTATGCGGACGGTTTTGCTCCGAAGAACCACCGCGTGCTGATGCAGTTCATGCTGCTGCCGAAGAATGACCGGGACACGTTGATTTCGTGGGAGGACGATTTCAAAGATATCCAGGCGTGGATCGAATCGCTGCGACCGCCGAAGTATCCCTTCCCGATTAATGCAAAACTGGCAGAGCAGGGCAGGGCGGTGTTCGACGAAAACTGCTCAAGCTGCCACGGCACGTACGGAGCGGGTGGAAAGTACGACCAGGTTCTCGTTCCGCTTGACGAAGTTGGCACGGACCCGGTCAGACTGAAAGCGCTGAACCGACAGCATCGCGAGTGGATGCGCGATGGATGGATGAGTCGCTATGGACAGGACGGCGTTGACGTCGAGCCGGACGGCTACGTCGCTCCGCCGCTCGATGGAATCTGGGCGACCGCTCCATATTTTCATAACGGATCAGTGCCGACGTTGTGGCACGTGCTGAACTCGACGGAGCGTCCAATCGTCTGGAAGCGGACCGAGAACGGCTACGATCAGAAGCGAGTCGGGCTGGAAGTCGCCGAGTTCGACGCATTGCCCGGCGAGGCAAAAAGCACCTACGCACGACGATCGCATTTCGATACGGCGAAAGCAGGCAAGTCTGCGGCAGGACATACGTTTCCAGATTCGTTGTCTGAATCGGAAAAGGTTTCGCTGCTTGAGTACTTGAAGACGCTCTAGCGATTGTGAAACGACGCCAGATGAGGCACCGCGCGGCATGCTTCATCAGTTGGCAAAGATTTCTTCCAGCTTTGCACGCATGACGGTCGGATTAACGTCAATTCCGGTCCAGTATTTGATACCGATGACTCCCTGATTGACAAGCATTCCCAGGCCATCGATCACCGTGCAGCCTTTGGCTTCGGCTTCTTGAATCAGGTTCGTGCGAGGCGGATTAGGAATCACGTCTGCAACCAGCATGTTCGACGTGACCGAATCCATGTCCAACGCCAGCCGAGCGTCGATGTCCGGGAACAGGCCGATCGATGTTGAGTTGACGACGATATCCGTACCGTCCGGGATTCTGTATTCGCCGTTCCATTGTTCGAAGTTGACTTCGGTCGGTGTCTTCTCACGAAGCAGCGTTGTCAGCTCCTGACCACGATCAACGGAGCGATTTACGACGGTGATTTTCGTCAGTCCGGCAAGGGCTGTTTCAACGCCGATCGCTCGCGCCGCTCCACCCGCTCCAAACATAACCATTGATTTGCCGGCTGGGTCGATCTTCTCACTGAGTGATTCCAGAAATCCTTTTCCATCGGTGTTCTCACCGATGAACTGGTCGTCGCGTCGAACGGCACAGTTCACCGCACCGATAATTTTCGCCGATTCCCCCAGGCCATCGAGGTACTGAATTACTTCAACCTTGTTCGGCAGCGAGCAGTTGAAGCCCGCCCAGCCCATCGCTCGCGCTCCCCGCACGGCATCAGCAAGTTTATCCGGGCCGACTTCACAGTTGATGTATCGCCAGTCGAGATCATGGTGTCGGTAAGCGGCTTCGACCATCGCAACGGTAGGGTTCTCTGCACAAGGGAGAGCAAAACACCCCGTTAGTTGACTCAAAAAGTTCATCGATACTGTTTCCTGATCGGCCGTGAATTGTCTGAAGAAATTAATTCAGGACCGCAGCATATCACGAGGCTGGTGGTTCAGTCAGCCCTTCCAGCGAGGCGTCGGGAGCGCGCGGGTGGCTCGACAGAATGGACTCAGTCTGCAAACCTTCTGATCCACGAGGAGCGATCCTGGATTCACTCGATCAGTGATTCGTCTCTGCCCGACTGATGCACCGAGGAAACGAAAATGCTTCAACTTTGCACAAGCTACGCTGTCTCGTCATCACTTCTGGTGGCCTTACTGTTTGTCAGCGGCTGCTCGAACGGCAGCAATGAAAGTGCTGGCAACGGAACCTCGTTGTCGAATGGCGAGCTATCGCCGGTCCATTCGCGAGGCACGATCGGTTTTTCGGCGCTGACTCTGAAGAACCCGTTCTTCAAGATCATCGCCGACAGCATGACTGAAGCTGGTAAAGAGCACGGTTTCGAAGTTCTGGTCAACGACGCCGAACGAGACGTTAACGAGCAGTCAAAGCATATCGACAATTACATCGCTCAGGGAGTCGCGGCGATCGTGTTGAATCCGGCAGATCGAATTGCCATCGGACCAGCGATCCGCAAAGCCAACGAAGCCGGGATTCCTGTCTTCACCTGCGATCTTCAATGTGCCGCCGAAGACGCAAAAGTTGCGGGGCACATCGGCACCGACAATTACCAGGGAGGAAGACTGGCTGGCGAAGCGATGATCGAAGCGCTCGGTGACGCCGGCGGCGAGGTTCTGGTATTGCACTTCAAACAGGCAAATTCCTGCGTGTTGCGTGTGCAGGGTTTTTCGGAAGTTCTTGATGAGCACAACAAGGATCGCGAGTCGGGCAGGATCACCATCGTCTCAGAACTCGAAGGCGGTGGACTGCGTGACGAAGGATTCAAGGCGGCGTCCGACGCGCTGCAGGCTCATCAGAATCTGCGAGGCATCTTTGCCATCAACGATCCGTCTGCTCTGGGAGCATGGACGGCGCTCAAGCAGGCCGAGAAGTTGGACCAGGTGACGATTATCGGCTTCGACGGTCAGCTTGAAGGCAAGCAGGCAATCCTCGAAGGCAGGATTTACGCCGACCCGATTCAGTTCCCGAAGAAGATGGGAGTCGTTTCCGTTCAGAATATCATCAAGTATCTCGACGGCGAAGAATTCGAAAAGGTCGAGCTTATCCCGACAGCGATCTACAAGAAGGCTGACGCGGAAAAAGATCCCGACCTGCAAACGTCGGCGACATGGCAGATTACGCCGGTAGCGCCCGGCGAGTTACCGGAGCTTGAGGTCTTCAAGTCTCCAGGTTAGTTCGAGACTCTCCCGACCGGCAGCGTTACAGACGCCGAGGTCTCGGTGAATACGGTTTGGGGTGACTTTCTGCGAAACTGACGTCGGGTCTTCTCATGGTGACAGGACTTCACTCCTCTGCTGACGATTTTCGGGGATCTTCATCAGGTCATCCGCTGCTGCAAATGTGTGGTGTCGATAAGTCGTTTCCCGGAGTTCACGCGCTGAAGGGCGTCGACCTTGATCTGGCATCCGGCGATGTACTGGCGTTGCTCGGCGAGAACGGTGCCGGCAAGAGCACGCTGATCAAGGTACTTGGAGGAGCCCATCAGCCTGATTCGGGAACAATCCAGATCGATGGCCAACCTGTCCAGATCGCAAGCCCGCAGGATTCGCAACGCGCCGGCATCGGCATCATATATCAGGAGTTCAATCTCGTACCGGCGATGACCGTTCGGGAAAACATTTTTCTCGGCCAGGAACCTGGCCGAGTCAGTTTCATTTCAGCGGGAAAAGAGCGGCGGCGAGCTCGCGAATTGTTCGAGAGGATCGGTGTCGAACTGGATCCGGATGCCCTCGTTCGAGATCTGACGGTTGCTCAGCAGCAGATTGTCGAAATTGCCAAAGCCTTGTCGCTGAATTCTCGAATTATCGTGATGGACGAGCCGAGTGCAGCGTTGTCGCCGCGTGAAGTGCAGGGACTCTTCAGGATCGTCGCGGAACTTAAGTCTCAGGGCATCGGCATTGTCTATGTCAGTCATCGGCTGGATGAAATTTTCGCGATCTGTAATCGTGTGACGATTCTGCGTGATGGTGAGTACGTTGATTCAAAACCGATCAGCGAGCTGACCCGCGAAACGCTGATTGAACTGATGGTCGGGCGAAAACTGGAGAACGAGTTTCCAACTCGCGTTTCCGCCACAGTGGAAGACCAGTTGGACGTTGAAGCCAGGCCGGGCCTGGTGGTCAGTGGTCTTGCTGGTGGTCCGAAAGTGAGAGACGTTTCCTTCAGTGTTCGCCGTGGCGAAATCGTTGCTCTGACTGGTCTCGTCGGAGCCGGGCGAACGGAGACAGCTCGACTGATCTTCGGAGCTGACAAACGGCAAGCTGGCAGGATTACCCTCGACGGCAATGAGCTGGATATTCGCAGTCCCCGAGACGCGATCGCCGCCGGAATTTGCCTGTTGACCGAGGATCGGAAAGGACAAGGGCTGATTCTCAATCAGAGCGTGCTGGAGAATTTCGGACTTCCGAACCTTTCACGCTTTTCCTCCGGAGGACTGATCCAGCAGAAAAGCGAACGCGAAGCGTTCAACGGTTACGTCGAGCAGTTGCAGATCAAGGTTTCGAGTCCAGCTCAGCGAGCGGGAAATCTTTCCGGCGGCAATCAGCAGAAAGTCGTTCTGGCAAAATGGCTGGAGCGTGATGCCGAAGTCATCATCTTCGACGAACCGACGCGCGGCATTGATGTCGGAGCGAAATTTGAAATCTACCTGCTGATGCACAAACTGGTCGCACAGGGCAAGGCCATCCTGATGATCAGCAGTGAGCTGCCCGAAGTACTCGGCATGGCCGATCGCATCGTCGTCCTGCACGAAGGCCGCGTGACGGGCGAAATCGGCGACGTGAAGTCCGCAACGCAGGAATCGATCATGAGTCTTGCCGTTAAGTAACGAATTAGGAATTCCCCCGCGCCGTGGCGTGACCAGGTTCAGGAAGTGTTTTGTGAAACGGTTTATTGCTGACAACGGCTCTGTGATCGTGCTGCTGGCGCTCTGTGCTTACTACAGCGTTGTCACCCTGAGTGAGCAGCATCCCAACACGCCGGTCGCTGGCAAGGAAGTCGCGGCCCGAATTCTGACCGAGTCGACCGGCGCACCCAATGTTATTGTCATCTCGCGAGATACCGCGCAGGACCGCGCCTTTACCGATTCCGTTCGAGCAGCGATTGACGCAGGCGGCGGAACTGTTCTCGCTGTCGTCAACGGAACACCATCAGACGCACGCGTCGCTCTGGAGCAGGTTGGTGATGCCTTTGAAAAAGTCGATGCGATCGCGACAAATCATTCAGCGTCCGAATGGGGACCGTTGAAACCGGAACGCCTGAAAATCACAGCCGCAAAGTTCCCCAGCCTCGCTGGAGTGAAAGTCGTCAAACCTCAGAGTTATACCTGGCCGAGCTTTCTGACTCGCGAGAATCTCGTCAACGTCATCAACCAGAACGCGGTGATTGCCATCATTGCCATCGGGATGACGCTGGTGATTATTACGGCGGGAATTGATCTGTCGGTCGGTAGTTTGCTGGCCCTGTGTGGTGTGACGACTGCTGTAGCGGCTCAACAAATGGCTGGTGGGGAGGATGCCGGAACGATCGGCCTGCTCGGAGCGTGTCTGATCGGCACGGGAGTCTGCACGCTGTGCGGCGTCTTCAATGGAGTCATGGTGACGTGGTTTCGTGTGCCTGCATTTGTCGTCACGCTGGCGATGATGATGGTGGCTCGCGGACTGGCGCTGATCGTCGCCGTGCAGTACCAGAGTGCTCTGCTTGGCGGCGGAACGGAAGGGACTCCCGAGGCCGTCAAGATTGAAGCGGCTGCATTTGGATGGCTCGGCAATGGAGCGACGCTGGGAATCCCCAACCCTATTCTGTTGATGCTCGCTCTTTACGTTCTTGCCCACATCACGATGACCAGAACATCGATCGGTCGTTACATCTACGCGGTCGGCGGCAACCCGGAAGCCGCACGACTTTCCGGCGTGCCGGTGTTCGCCGTGCTGATTTTTGTTTACGCAATCTGTGGGGCAATGGCGGGACTGGCCGGGATCGTTGACGCCTCCCGCTTTGAAGGTGGCAGACCGAACGCCGGCGAGATGTACGAACTGCAGGTCATCGCTGCCGTCGTTGTTGGTGGTACCAGCCTGGCCGGCGGTGAGGGACGTATCTTCGGAACACTGATTGGAGCGTTGATCATTGCAGTGATTCAGAACGGTCTGAACATGGCCGGAGTCGCCAGCTATGAACAGAAGGTCGTCTTTGGTGGCCTGATTCTCGCTGCTGTTCTGCTGGACCGGTTCAAGCGGAAGTAACGCGGAGTCTGCCCTGTAAAACGTTCAGGCAAGCATGGCATCAATGACGTGGCCGTGGACATCGGTCAGGCGGCGGTCGATTCCGTTGTGGCGGAAGGTCAGACGTTTGTGGTCAAAGCCGAGCAGGTGCAGAATCGTCGCGTTCAGATCATGAATCGACAGCACGTTTTCGACGGCTTTGAAACCAAGTTCGTCCGTTGCCCCATAGCTGACTCCGCGCTTGACGCCCGCTCCGGTCAGGAATGCGGTGAAGCCGTTGGGGTTGTGATCGCGGCCTTCGGCGCCTTTCTGAAACATCGGCATGCGACCGAACTCGGTGCACCACACGACGAGTGTGTCGTCCAGCAGACCTCGCTGGCGCATGTCGTGAATCAGTGCCGCTGATGGCTGATCCATGACTCGACCGTGAATGTCGTACTGCTCTTTGAGTTTCTGATGACCGTCCCAGTTCAGTCGCCCCCCACTGGCATATGCTCCGTTGAAAAGCTGCACGAACCGCACACCCTTTTCGATCAGTCTCCTCGCGAGAATACAGTTCTTCGCATACCCCGCCTTCAGCTCATCTTTAGAATCGTCCGCACCGTACATCTTTAGAGTGTGATCGGATTCGGTCGAAAGGTCGCTGATTTCAGGGACGGATAGCTGCATCCGTGCGGCGAGTTCGTAACTCGCGATCCTCGCCGCCAAGTCGTTGTCTCGTGGATTCTTTTTGAGATGCTCGTCGTTCAGAAGTCGAAGCAGGTCTCTGGCTGCATTGTCGCTGCCAGTCGCTATCGACTTCGGAGGCAGAAGATTGCTGATTGGCTGAGCAGCGTTGAACGGCGTTCCCTGGAAGACAGCGGGCAGGAAGCCGGAACCCCAGTTGTTGACGCTGGCCTGAGGCACTCCTCGCGGATCGGGAATGGCGACAAAGGCTGGCAGGTTGCGATTCTCGGAGCCGAGTCCGTACGTCACCCACGCGCCGATGCTCGGAAACCCATCCTGCACAAAGCCAGTCGACAGAAAATTTTCCGCCGGGCCATGCGTGTTGGATTTGCTGGTCAGCGAATGAACGAAGGCGAAATCGTCCACCTGTCTGGCCAGATGCGGGATCATGTCCGAGACCATTTTACCCGTCTCGCCGTACGGTCGGAATTTGTATTGAGGTTTCGCCAGGTTTCCGGCTGGCCCCTGAAAAGTGACCGACGGACCACCCGGTAACGGCTTCCCGTCCTGCCTGATCAGCTCGGGTTTGTAATCCCACGTTTCGAGCTGACTGCACGCACCCGCGCAAAAGATCACAAGGACATTCTTAGCCTTTGGAGAAGACTGTGGTTGCCGAGGCGCGTGCGGCGCATTGGGGCTGATTGTCGGTGACCAGGGCTGCTCTTTTGCCAATAGCATCTCATCGGCAAGTAGACCGGACAGAGCCACCGCACTCAGAGCCGACGACGCCTCGCCGAGAAAACGACGGCGGTCCAACAGGCCACGACCGGCGTTTGTGATCAGTCTGGATTCCGAATGATTCTTCATCGGTGCTCCGGGAGAAGGCATTTCAAGTACGACGCGAGGTCGGTGCCGCACTATGGGATGAAAAGAAATTCATTACAGTTGAACAGAACTCGGCAAAGTGTGGCGAGTCCGTGTTTGTTAACGACAGCGGTGGACTTTGACAGCTCGATGGCTGACGGAGTCCGGCCTAGAGTCAGTCGAAATGCTCGTCTGACCTGGCTCTGTGTATCATCGGGATGGTCCGGTTCAATTCGAGCTGCCAGCTTTTCGGCACGGTCCGCCACGAACGGGCTGTTGAACAGGTTCAATGCCTGAATTGCTGTCGTGGACTGGGTTCGAACTGGCGTTGCCTGGCCGGCGTCTGGACAGTCGAATGCTCCAAAGACGGGGACTCGTTCCATCCGGATCTTGTGCGAGTAGATCATCCGACGCATTTCTTCCGGACCGAACTTGTCGACCTCAGGAAAGCCGCTAAGACCGCCGCGTGTCTTGAAGAAATTGAAGCCAGGACCGCCGGTTTTGAGATTCAGTTCGCCGGTCACCAGCAACATGCTGTCGCGGATGGCCTCACCTTCCAGTCGGCGCGATGAGAATCGCCACAGCCATTTGTTATCACCGTCAATCGTTGCGGAGTGTGGTTCGACGAAGCTGGATTGTTGCCACGTGTGAGACAGCAGGATCAACCGATGAATGTGCTTGACGGACCAGCCGCTGGCGATGAATTCGTGCGCGAGCCAGTCCAGCAGTTTCGGATGTGAAGGGCGGGTGCCGTTGAGTCCGAAGTCGCTGGGGGTTGCGACAAGGCCTCGCCCAAAGTGGTTCTGCCAGATTCGATTGACCATAACGCGAGCGGTGAGTGGGTTGTCTGCCGAGGCAATCCATTCGGCGAGTCGGATCCGTCGTTCCTGCTCCGGTGTTTCTGCAGAGATTGCTGTTTCGTTAAAGATGGCAGGCACTGCGGGTGTGACCTCCGTCACACGCTGTTCCGGGTCGCCGCGTCGCAAAATGTATGTCTGCTCGGGGGGGGCGAATTGCCCTCCGTAAACGGTCTGGACGGATTCCAGTTCGGTCTTCTGCTTTGTCAGTTTCTCCAGTTCTGCCAGGATCGTCGCCGGATCGCCCTTACCTTCAAGCGTTCGGTTCTGCAACAGCGTCCGATTCGGATCGAAGGGGGTTCCCAGAGGGACTCGGTCATTGTGTTGCGCGACGGTTGTCCATTCAGTGCCGTTGGCCGAAGTCTCGATGCGGTATTCGGTCGGAAGCCGATCTTTGAATCGACCGGTTCGATCACGGCCCCAGACAACGCGATCAATTTTCGTTAATGCTGGAAATTCCAGTTGAACCCATCCACCGCCGTGCTTGTTCGAGATCCAGCTTCGATCGTTGCTGTACTTCCCATCGTTAACGTGTTTCAGTTGGTGCTTGCCGGTTTCGGAATAGTTACCCGACGACGTGGCGACGGTTTCCAGCGAAGCCAGAGCAATGTTCCGGGCAGATTCTGATGACTCGTAAACTTCCAGCTCGTCGATACAAGGTTCGTGCTTGTTATTGTCGATTGTTGAAAATGTTGTGAATCTGAGAAACTTTGCCGAAACGGGTAGAAAATGCTCTGTGTTGCGTTGAGCGTTCACCGGTCCCCGCAGTTGAGGAAGCGCGTCCGCGACCGGGTGAGATTCATCGTTTGTCGTCCGTGAAGTTTCGCCGGATTCTTTAGCACTGAGTTCCTGCAGCACGATCACGTCGGCGGTGATGCCGGTTCCTGTCTCGCCGCCGCGGACGATCAGTTTCGATGGTTCATTCAGCAGGACCGTCCCGGCATACGAAAGCCCGCTCCAGAGCGGCTTCTTTTCAGTTGTGCCTTCAGTCACTCCGGCCTGGTAGTACTGGTCGATATTCGCGACTTCGCGCTGATCGCCGGTGGTTGTCAGGTCGCCGTCATTGTCAAGAACGTACCGGGCATCACGCGTGTGAACACCGCTACCGTGAGCCCCCCAGGAAAGCCAAAGGTGAAACTGCCCGGAAACATTCGGAGAATAGGTCAGCACGTCCTGACCGGGCGTGTTATTCCACCAGGTGTACTGCCCCTTGCTGATATTCCCGACTCGAACTGAAGAACCAGTATCGTCGCGGTGACCTCGAGCTGGTCCGGCTGGATTACTTCCAGGGCCGTTGGGGGGCTTCAGGAAAGTCACTCGATCCCTGTCACCTTCGTCAATGATGAGAGTTCGACCGGTGAAGGTTCGAGGCTCAAAATCAAGCAGCTTCGTTTCGAGGTTTTTGATCCGCTCATCCAGCTTGACGGCCGCCGCCAGCCGCTCCTTCTGAGCTGCATCTCGAATGGGACGATCGCCGTACCTTACTCCGGAGAAAAACGCCTGCAACGCGTAATAGTCGCGGGCCGTGATCGGGTCGAATTTGTGGTCGTGGCAGCGGGCACAACCGATCGTCAGGCCAAGAAACGTCGCGCTTGTGCCAACGATGATCTCGTCAAGGGAGTCCTGGCGAGCCAGCCGCTTTGATTCTTCGTCCTTACCGATCTGGCCAGGCAGCAGAACGGCGGCGGCGACGAGAAAGCCGGTTGCGGCGTCTTCCTGATAAGCGTCTCCAGCCAATTGTTCCCGGATGAACTGATCGTATGGTTTGTCCTCGTTGAAAGCTCGAATCACATAGTCACGATACGGCCAGGCATTCTCGCGAGGGGTGTTGACTTCGAATCCGTGCGTGTCCGCATAACGAACGACATCGAGCCAGTGCTGAGCCCAGCGTTCGCCGTAGCGCGGGCTTTGCAGAAGGTTCTCGACGAGCTGCTCGAACGCTGCGGGATCTTCTTCCACGACAAACTTTGATACCTCTTCGGGAGAAGGCGGCAGTCCGATCAAGTCAAAGTACAGTCGACGAATCAGTGTCCGTCGGTCTGCTGCTGGTGATGGTTTCAGGCGATGTTCAGTGAGTTTAGCGGCGACAAAATGGTCGATCTTTTCGGCCCTGACGTTGAGTTGTCGCTTATCCAGGTTCGTCACTGATTCGGGAAACTTCAGCAGGGGCTGGAACGCCCAGTGTTCGAGTCGGCGGTCGCGAGCTGCCTGGCGGTCGTAGTCGGTCTCTGGCCATTCCGCTCCGGAATCGATCCAGCGACGCAGCAGGTCAATTTCGGTGTCCGTGAGCGCTGTTCCGTCCGGAGGCATTCGCTCGTCCAGATCGTTCGTCGTAACGCGGCGCAAGAGTTCACTCTCGCCAGACTTGCCGGGGACAATGACGGGGCCACCGTCACCGCCTTTGAATGCCGCCTGTCTGGCATCAAGACGCAGGCCGCTGTTCTGTTCGCTCGCTCCGTGACAGTCGCCGCAGCGCCGAACGAGCAACGGACGAATCTGCGATTCGAAATCGAGCGGTGCTGCGCGGGCTACTTCGTCCCACGGTGCCGACAAAGCGACGAAGGCTGCCAGTTGAATAATCAGTGAGCTTCGAAACAACGTCACCGCTTGCCCTCATCTGACTGGTCGACGAACGGGCCGACTTCCCTGGAATGATCAGGGGAGTATTATGCTCAGCCGTCTCCCGTTTCGCGAGACGCAGGGAGTTCACAAACCAACTCATTCACTGATCGCATCGTCAGACTCATGACCGAACTCCTGATTCTCGTCCCGACTCCAACAGAGCAGTCATTTCTTGGACCGCTTCTGCGACCGTCTGTTCAGGAAGCAGGTGGCACGCTGCAACTGTGTGGTTTCGGTCCGGTTTCGGCTGCCGCCCGGACAAGCCAACTCGTTGCTGAACACAGGCCCGCCCGAATCATTCTGGTCGGAATCGCCGGAGCAATCGGTTCTTCGTTGTCGGTGGGCTCTGCGACAACTTTTAACGAAGTTGCCTGTTGTGGAATCGGCGCGGGCAGCGGTCAGGACTTTCAGAGTGCCTCGGACCTCGGCTGGAAACAGTGGGATCCGGGAGACGATGTTGCCGAACCTCGCTTGGTTATCGGAGACAAACTGCCGCTGCTGCGTACACGAATTGAGGGAGACTCCGAAGAGCCTCGGAAACGGCAGCTTCTCACTTGTTGCTCCGCGTCTGGATGCCCCGAGGACGTTGCGTTGAAGTCCCGCCATTTTCCGAACGCCGTCGCAGAGGATATGGAAGCGTTTGGTGTGGCGATGGCGGCCTCGCTGCTGAACGTCCCGGTTCAGGTGGTGCGCGGTATTTCCAACGAGGCGGGCGACCGACGGTTGTCTCAATGGAAGATCAAAGAGTCGCTGGAGAATGCTGCGGAGCTTGTACTCAGACTGATTGCAGACAGCGGTGCTGCAAGCTAAGAAGCCCGTAGTTGCAAAAAACACAGTCATGCCCACAGCGGGAATGTTCACGCGAAGACGCAAGGATCTTTGCGGCTTCGCGTCTTTGTGTGAGACTTCGAAAGTACGGACGAGTTTCGATTGAACAACCTCAAAATCACTTCGCCGCTTTGCTCGCGAGATGACTCAGGCCAGGCCGCGACTCACTATTCACTCTGCATCAACGAGCCACTGTCTTGAGCCAGAAAATCCACCTGGGCATTTCAACCTGCCCCAATGACACGTTCACCTTTCACGGACTGATGACGCAGAGCGTCGATTGGCGAGGACTCGATTTCAGGGTCGAACTGATCGACATTCAGCAGTTAAATGATCGCCTTTTCGCTGGCGATTTCGACGCCGCGAAGTCAAGTTTTCACGCAGCTCTGCTGCTGGCTAATGAAACGGTTGTCCTGCCGAGTGGCTCAGCTTTGGGGTTCGGCGTAGGGCCGTTACTGCTCTCTTCGAAGCCGGGGGCGATACCGGCTGACAGCAGTCAGAAAACGCTTTGTCCGGGAAAACACACGACGGCGTCCTTGCTCAATTCATTGTTTTACCCAGAGACCGCCACAGTCGAACACGTCGTCTTCTCCGAAATTATGCCGAAGCTTCAGCGAAAGGAAGCAGACTTTGGAGTCTGCATTCACGAAGGGCGATTCACGTGGCAGGAACAGGGTCTCGGGCTGGTCGAGGATCTGGGGACACGTTGGGAAACCGAAACGAAGTGCCCGTTGCCGCTCGGAGGAATCGTTGCAAGGCGCAGTCTGCCCGACGAACTCATCGCGAAAATTCAAGGTGTGATTCGCGACTCCCTGGAGTTTGCGCTGGCCGACCGCGACGCTGCGTTGCCCACGATGAGAAAGTATGCTCAGGAGTTTGACGACGATGTTCTGATGAAACACGTCGATCTGTACGTGAACGAGTGGACGACCGACCTGGGCGATACGGGCGAAAACGCACTGCGGGAACTGTCGGAGCGGGCCAGGTCAATTGGTCTGGTGACTCCGTCCGATTCTTCGATTGAAGTGTTCGTTTAATAAAGCACGTCTTTATTACCGGCTGCCAGTCGGTGTCCGTCGAATGGAAGCCGAACGGCAGTGCTCCAGTCCCTTTGGAACGGGAATACTATTCCAGGCTTTCGAAATATCGTCTGAGGCGATCTTCGTATGCGCGAGGTGCTCGACGCTGGCTGCCAGCGAGAATCGCATTTCGCAGTTCGGCGGGGAGTTTGGCGAACCACGCTGCCTGTCGGAATTGCCGGGTGTCGATCTGGCGAGTCCTGTCGCTCGACGTCGGAGTCCGACCGTCTTTCGAGGGAGTTGCGGTATCAACAAGGTTCAGCGGATCGTCTTTGGTGGCCTGATTCTCGGTGGGCAAGCCAACATCAGATGCTCCGCCTCCTTCCGACTTCTGCGAAGCCTGAGCGTTTTGTGGAGGCTGAACGGTGCTCGGCGGTTGCCCCGAAGGTGGCTCTGCGGCTGCTGGCTGACCAGCTTCGGTGGCTGCGGTCTGAGCCGCTGCTGCCGCGTCCTGGTTCTGAGCCGCTTCGGCCATTGCCGCTTCCATCAGCTCGGCAAGCTGAGCCAGCAGTTCCGGATCAGCCATCAGCCTGGCAGTCGCTTCCGGGGAGTCGGGCACGAAACCTGTTCCCAGCTGGGCCGACTGTGGCTGGCCTTGCTGGGCACTGCCGGGCGGTTGCTGGCCCGGATTCTGGCTGCCCGGCTGGCCGGGTTGAGGCTGGCCATTGGCCTGGTCTCCCGGTTGTGGATTGCCTGACTGGTCCGTCGGAGCTGAAGGGGCCTCCGGGGTGGAGGCGTCTCCATCGGCAGCGTTTCCGTCAGCAGTCGCGGATTCTGCAGGAGCAGGCTTCGAACCTTCAGAGGAAACAGGCGGAATCGGTGAAGTCTGCGGCGGCTGATTCGCCGAATCGAGCGCGGCAAGTTCCTGCGGCTGACTGTTCGGTGGCACCGGCAGCGGCGGCTTCGATGATTTCAAAAGCTCCGAGGCAAGATCCAGAGCTTCTCGAATCGGCAGATTGGCGACTTCTTCCTGTCCTGATAATTCCACGGCGCCTTCACCCGTCAGGCGTTGCGAGTCCGAAAACTGCTTCATAGCCTGAGCAAGTTTCTTCGCGGCACTTCCCTGGGCGGGTGTCATTTCCTCCGACGCCTGGTCAGCCGCCGGGGCGGTTCCGGGAGCATCTTCTGAATTTGGGTCGGTACGCTTTGGCTTGTCGGCGTCCTTGAGCGAGTTTCTGGCATCCGCGAGCTGCTCGACGGATTCCTGCTGCGATTTCGAAAGCTCGGCGAGAGCCAGTGCCAGTGCCTGTTCGCGTCCCAGTTGCTGAGCCTTGGCGGCGAGGTCGGCTGCTGCTCGTTCAAGATTCTCGGCAATCTCCTGATCAGCGGCGACGGCGTCCAGTTCTGGTCGCGGTGTCCGGGGTGAGTCTTTGGCCGAAGTTTCTTCGCCGCTGGCTTCCGGTTTGGCTTCGTTCGCTGCCTGCGCCGCTTCGGCAGCTTTGTTGGCGGCCTGCTGAGCTTCTCGAATTGCCGCCGCCGCGCTGGCATCGACTTGAGCTGACTTCCCGGCAGCCGTGTTTGCCTTCTCCGAGACGGCAGCCAGTTCCGTTGCCTGCTCGCCAGCCAGATTTCTGGCCGCTTCATCAATGGTCTTCGCGGCTTCAGTCAGTGCGTCGGTGGCTTTCTTTTGTGAAGTCTTTGTCATTTCCGGCAAGCCTTCGCCGATTTCTTTCACTGCTTGATCAGCGGCGGCTGCGGCGTCGGTGAGTGCTGCGGCGGCGTTTGCGGCATCTTCCTGAGCCAGGTCTCCGGCGGCCTTTGCTTTTGTGGCGACATCCTGCTGAGCCCTGGCGTCGGGCTTGCCGGTTGGTTCTTCCATCGCCAGCTGGTCGGCTTCGGCGACAGCCGCGTTAAGTGCTTCGGTCAAAGCCTCGCGCGTCTGGTCGCGCGCTGCTTCTGCCGCTTTCGAGTCTCCGTCCAGAGCCTTTCGAGCAGCTTCCGCGCCGGCCTGTTGAGCCTGTCGCAACGCGTTGGCTAATGCGTCAGGTTTGTTTTCTTCCTGAGCTGCTTTTGCCTGTGGTCGCTCGGTGGCTTCTTTTCCGATCTGTTGAGCAAGGTCGGAGACGCCGAGTTGTCTGGTGGCTGCTTCAAGCGGAGTCGCCGCCGCACCGGACTCGACATCGTCAGCGGCATTGTCTGCCGAATTCTGCATGGCCAGCGCCTCGGCGATTTTCTGCGCCAGCTCCATCGCATTGGCTGCTTCTGGACGGCCTTCCGCTCGCTGCTGTTCAGTAAACGCTTTGGCCACTTCGTTGCGTGCCTGAGCGAGTTTCTGAAGACGATCGGCGACCGACTTTTCGGTCTGCCTGATAGTATCGTCAACGGCTGCCTGAGCATCCTTAACCTGGGCGAGCTGCTTTTCTGAGAGCTGGGCGAGTTGCTTTGCAGTCTCGGCGATTTCGTTCCGAAGTTCTCGAGCGGCGGATGCGAGTTCGCTGGCGGCTTCGCCTGCACTTTGAGCAGCCTGCTTTGCTGACTCGGCGGCTGCATTGCGGGCTTCGTTGCCTGCCTTCTTGGCTTGAGCCATCGCCTCTTCGTTGTTGTCCGCCTTTGCTGCTTCTGTGGCTGCCTTCGCGGTGGCCGCGTCCTGCGCGGCTGACGCGACTTTCTCCAGCGGTGTCTTCGCGGATTGGGCCTTTGCGGCGGTTTGCTTAAGAGCTTCAGAAACTTTCGGAGCTGTCTCTTTCACTCCTTCGGCGATTCGCTCGGCGACGTCCTGAACGGTTGCCTGTTCCTCGGTCAGTTCTTTGGCCGATTCAGGATCGACGGGAGCACCAGCCGCGACGTCCTTTGCGGTCTCCGCGATTTTTCGTTCGGCAGCGGCTGCGCGTTCGAGTGCTTCGGCGGCGCGAGCGAGTTCTCCAATTTTAACCGCCGCCTCCATGCGCTGAGCTTCGGCCAGCGATTCCTGAGTGCTCGCCAAGGCTCGTTCGACGGCGTCGGAAGCATTCTTCGTTGCTTCTTCAGCGGCGGCCTGATCTCTTTCGCTGTCCGGGTTGTCTGTTTTTGCCGCTTGCTTTGCGGCTTCGACAGCTTTAGCGACCGCGTCTTCGGCAGCGGTGATTGTCGCGGTGAGTTCTTCCGGCAGCTGACGACTGTCGGCGGCTTTGGCGGCTTCCGTGAGAGCAACCTTGACGGCTTCTTCCTGCTGAGCGACTTTCTTTGGGGCGGTCGCGGAGTTCTGATCGGCCTGCTGCTGCGACTGCATGGCCTGTTCGAGTTCGGCCTTTGTCGCTTCGAGGCTTTTGACGGTTTCGGCCAGTTCGGCAGCTGTTTTGTCGCCGAGTTGCGTTTGAATTTCCTGCTGAAGTTTGTCCTGCAAAGCCGCGAGATGTCCTTCGACGAGCCGCTGCGAGTTGATAGCCTGCTCAGACGCTTCCGAGAAAATCTGCTCGGAAGCCTGGGCAGCGGCTTCGATGGCTTCTTCCACGTGCTTTGCTGCCTGAGGATTGTCGGCGACGACTTCCGCCAGCTCTTCGAGTTCTGCTTTGATGGCGTCCTGCTCGGTGGTCAGTGCGGTGGACTCGTCGGTGTTGGACAGGTCCGCGTTCTGAACTTTCGCGCGGATCTCACTTTGCCTGCTGGCCAGTTCTTCGATTCGGGCGAAGATTGATTCCGAGTCTGAGCTGATCAGCCCCTGGGTATGGAGAACCTCGTCGAGCAGCTTTTTCAGTCCGGCAACGACCTGAGCCTGCTCAACGGCCGAGGACGCGAATCTCGCGGCGACGAGTTCAGCGCCGGACCGGTCAAGATGCAGACCGACTTCTTCTCGTTTCAGAATGATCAGCCCTTTCGTCGCGCCCTGGCCGATGGCGCCGTCCCACGAACTGACATCGGCCAGTGTTTCGACCAGATGCAGAAACAGCTCTTTGATGTCGCGCTGGTCTTCGATCGCTCGGACGGCGAGTTGCTCGCGGCGGGTCTGTGACTCTTCCGGCAGGCCCTTTGTCACAGTCATCGTTTCCGTTTCGAGGCGGATGAGCCGTTTGATCTGCTCGGCAATTTCTGCATTGCGAAGGCGGCGCAACAGGTTGTGACGTTCGACCGCCAGCCGGATGACGATCTCGCGAATTGTGCTGCGAGCAGCGACGAACTTCGCTTCTCGATCCGCCGCAGAATCAAGGTGCTGAGCGTCGAGCAGTATCTCAACAACGTCGGCCATTTCCGTTTCAACGAGTTCGCCGATGCTGCCGCGCATCGATGTGATTTCTTTGTAGATTGGCAGCTCGGTCAGGCCGTTGTCTTCGAGCTGGTGAATCTGCAGGTCGACAGCGCTGGAGACGAGTTTCTGCGCCATCGCCCGGGCGCGTTGCTGATCGATCTGCTTGCGACGCAGAGCGAGCTTGTCGACGGCCGTGGCTGACTCGGGAACGCTCGCGGTGGTCAGAAGAAAGGCTGTCAGGATGACGATGAGGATTCGACAGCCAACGGGCCGTACTGAGTGACCGCTACCGTCTTGCGTCGTTGAAAGTCGTTGTGTCATTTGGAATCTCCAATGCCCAGCTCGCGCCGGATGATGGCGTCGAGTTGTCGGGCGGATTCTTCGTCAGTTTCCAGCAGCCCGGACAGGATGCCCTGCCGGTCGGTCAGTTGAAGCTGGATTGGTTCGCTGTAGCTGATGGCCGGTTCCGCGTCGCCTCGGTAATCGTACGCGGCAAAGGTGACTTTCAGTTCGTCGCCTTTTACCAGTTTCAGTGATGAAAGGTCGAGAGGGTGTGTGCCACGCAATGATGTCTGAGGTGCACCGCTGTCGGGACTGGCGGCGACTTCGACTTCCGTTTCCGAAATGTCGCCGTCAGCACGCGCCACTTGAATGCGGGCGAAGACTCGCGAAAGGCCGAAGTCGTCAGATGCCGACCAGGTGATTGGCGGCTGAGCAGTCGCGACGACGGCTCGCGTGCGGGCTGAAATGGCGAGACGCGGTGGTTGGTCGGTTCTCAGTCGGATGGTTCCATGAATCGGATTTTCGAGTTGCAGGCCCTGTGCGTCGGTTGCCTGGATCTGGTAGCGGAGTGTTTCGGACACATTCCGGAATTCGGTACCGGAAACATCCAGTGTCCATTCACGCTTTTCTGTGTCTTTGGGGGTGAGGCGGTAGTTGCTCTCGCCAATTGTCAGCTCAACCATTTCGAGCGGCTTATTCAGGCTTCGTACGGTAAGGTCAATTCGAGAACCTTCTACGACAGAAAGAGCAAGTTTCGATTCAGAAGCGTCAGGACGTCCGATCACCGCGCGAACGTACTCCGGCGGCGTGACGGAAAGTTCGGGCTCGACGACTGGCAACGGCGTGGCGTGAACCGTGATTTTCGATGATCGAGCGTCGCCAGCGAAAACCTGGATCGTGACGGAATCCATCAGCCGCGGCAGCTCGCCAGCGAGCACTGAAGGAGTGTCCGGAAGAATGTCCGAAGTTGGAGCGTCACCGCCGGCGGCTTCACGATCTGTGGCGTCGTTTGGTGACAGTCGGACCTCGGTTGAGACGGCACCGTCCAGACTCTGCACATGGATACCGCGCGTGGTTAGTGATGCCGTCTCGCCTGCGAGACGCACCTGAAAACTGAGCGGGTGTCCGAACGGACTTGTGAGTTCGGCGGTGACTTGCCCATTCTCGTTGATCACTGTCTGGCCATTGACGACGACTTCAACAATTTGCGCCGCGGTCGGATACTGAGCAGATCCCAGCAGCATGCGGTTCAGGTAGGCGTAGAAGTAACCGGGGAAAAATCCGCTGGCGATTGTCGGCAGTGCAACTGTCACTGCCAGAATGATCATGCGGCGTTTGAATTCGGCGAACGAGATTCCGTCGAAGACTTTCAACTGAGGCGCCAGCTCAGCGACCTGCGTGATGACCGCTGATTCAAGTTGTGTCGAACCCCAGCTTGCTGCTTCAGGCCGTTCGAACTGAAGTGCGGAAACGAGATCATTGTCCAGGCCGTGGCGCTGTTCGACGTCCAGCGCCAATTCAATGAGGTCTTCGTTCTGTCCGAACCACGGCTTCACAAAACGGTGGAAGGACCACGAAAGAACAACAGCCATCAACGTCAGCAGGATGCAGCGCTGAGCCATCGACATGTCTAGCAACCAGTCCAGCAGAAATCCGCCGACCAGAATCAGCAGAGCCGACTGAAGCAGCAGGGACAGCCCGCTGATTCCGCGAATCGTCTGTTGAGTATTGCGGAGCCGAATGAGATCTGAGCGAAGTCGACCGAGCTGTGTGCTCATTTGGCGTGTTCCAGGGGCGGGAGAATGGAGACCTGACCGACAGAAATCCTGATTGAATTACCTGGCATCGTTTTCGAGTTGTGACTTTGACGTCGCAGCCAGAAGCCTGGCTGCCGGCTTTGCCGAGCGTTGATGTTCGTTGATCTGCTGTTCAAGTTGTGCGATCGGTCGAGCCCCCAATGCGTACGTCACAGGGTTGGCGAGTTTGACACTGTCTTCGTGCATTTCCGGTTTTCGTTCCCAGCCAGCGACGTTGAAACTGAAGCCGTGAACGTGCCAGCGGCCTCGATAGCGGAAGACTCGGAAGTCAAACATGACCGGCCCGTTCGCTCCGTTGGCTGTTCCGTAAATGAAGTATGCCTGGGAGGAAACGCGGTAGTAGCCGACGATGTCGTAAGAGTCGAATTCCAACCGCAGCCGACCGATCTGCAAGAAGAGTTTCATCCAGCTTTCGCGAAACTTCTCGTGAGCCCCCTCGTGTCGAAAGGCGGGATTGAGTTCTGTCTTGAGCGAGTTGAACGAATCTTCCACACGGTTCTGACCGATCAGATCGACGGCTTTGGCGAGTTCGGGGATGTAGTTGCGGAGTTCCGGAACCGGAAATCCAGGCACGTCTTCGGCGTCAGTGCCCGAGTCATCGATCTGAGCATGCGCCAAAGACAACAGGCATTGAGTCATCAGGACGGCGATAATGGCTGTGGCGATTTTCATGAAAGACTCCTGCTGGTTTCACATCCGTTATATGAGTTGTTCATTCTGGCTGACATGACGAATGAATGAAAGCTGAGGCAGCTGTCGGTGAATCGGTAACGAATTGTCGCGATGCTCCAGGCTCCCCGTTAAACTGAAGGGCCTCGTCGGGAACCGTTGAATAATTGTGGGAGAAGATTTCAGTGACGTTGTCAGTCGTCAGAAAACGAATCAGCTGGTTGCTCAACGCGGCGGTTGTACTGCTTTTGGTTGTTCTGGTGTCAGTGTGCCTGGGGTTGATCCTGTCCGGCGCTGGTGACGCGGCCGGCAGCGATGCGGTGCGAGGTTTGACTTACGTTGCTTTGACTGTGTTTGTCATGAACGTTCTGGCTTTGCTTGGACACCTGACGATTGCTGTTGTCGCGCTGGTGGAGCGTGCTGAATCTGCTGATGCATCGATCGGCGGCAAGACTGTATCCGATTCGAAGAGTCCTTCCTGATGCCCATCAAGTTTCGCTGCCAGCATTGTCGTCAGTTTCTGGGGATCTCCCGCTCGAAAGCTGGCGAGATTTTCGACTGCCCGACCTGTGGCTGGACGCTGCGCGTTCCTGATCTTGATGGCTCGGTTAAGCCGCTGCCCGACCCGGGGCTCGACATGGGTGACAGCAAGCTGGCCAGGGCGCTCGACGAGCTGGCCTCGATCGACAATCCCTCACGCGGAGAGCCGTTCAGGAGTGCTGCTCAAAGTGCCGGCGGAACCGGCGTTGAAGGGCGGGTTATTGATGATCGCAAAGGCGAGGAGTCTGGAGACTCGTCTCACGAGGAGGGGCGGCTTCCTGAAAAGAAACAGGATCTCGGAGATGCACTTCAGGCTGCTGGCCTTGGGACACTGCCGGAGCCGATTGTTCTGCAGCCGCTACCCGCTCCCGAACCCATCGACCTGGCGCCGCGAGTCCGCGCTCGAAAGCCGATTTCGCCGGACTCAAAGGAGGGGGAAAGTGATGCATCGAAGGACGCTCGCCCCTGGCGAAGTACGGCCCAGGCGGGCAATTCCTGGAAACGCCTGCTGGCTGCTGCGGAGTTTGGCGTAACGGAAGGCGATTCGACGGACGAGCCAGTGCAGGAGGCGGATCCGGCAGCAGTCTCACCATCGGCGAACACGGCCATCGGTCCGTACGACGACGAGTCTCAGGTGACTCGAGGGGCGGTGGTGCTGTCAGGGACGCTGATCTGGGCGGCGGTCGGGATTTGCGCAGTCGTCTTTTCGGCTGGATTCTGGATTGGAAGAGTCACGACATTGTCAGCCACGTCGGTGGACTCAGCGGTTTCGCCAGAAGCCGTTACTCAGCAGTCGGAAATTGCTCGCCTGGACACAGCACCCACTGACGCAAACGATGGGCGCTACGTGGCGTTTCGAGGTCGGATCACCTATCGAACCGCTGATGGTGATCGAAAAGCCGACCGCGGTGCTCGAGTACTTGCCCTGCCCGTAGCGCGAAAGGGTACGGCGAAACTATCAGTAATTGGTTTGCGAACTGGCGACCAGGACGAGGATCAGCAGTTTGCGGTCGCCGGTATTCGAACGCTGGGCGGCGATATTTCGACCGCAGATGAGAGCGGCGAATTTGAAATCCGGCTGCCGGGGTCCGGACAGTTCTACATTCTCGCCATGTCGAACTCGGTATCACGCGATGAAGCTGTCGACAACGCTGAAGTGGAACAGGCACTGGCCGCCTACTTCGAACGCCCGACTCAACTGCTTGGCCGAGTGATGCACCACTTCGAAGAAGTTCGCTGTTCGGGCGAAGGTGTCACTCCGTGGGACTACTCATTCACTCAACCGTGACGCCACTGATTCGCTGCGGCTGAAATTCGCGGTCGCCGAAATCTGGATTCGGGTCGCTGCAGGTGCGTTCAGAATTGATTGCGTGCCTGCGGGGCAGGCTTTGCCTGACGGAGTTGTGAATTGAAGATCAGTTTCGCAACTCTCGAATTTCGTCACGCCAAATCTGCCCTGTGTGAAATCGTTTGAATTTGCCAATCGTTACTGATTGGCTGAGTCTGCGGGGGCATCAGTAGCGGCGACTGATGCCGTTGCTGCTGGAGCCGGAGCAGGGGTGTCGGGCTTTGGCTTGTAGATCATGACCAGGGCGGCTCCGACTGCGGCGAGAACCAGGCCAAGGAAGAACGGGAGTTCCGGGAGTTTCTTGACAGGGCTGAAGAACGTCATCGTGACGATCGTGTTGATAATCGGCGCTCCGGCAAACACAAGAGGGGCGACGTAAAGGGCGCCGCCTTTGCCGGCGTTGGTTGCGGCGAAGATGACGCAAAGTGCGCCGGCGGCTCCGGCAATTCCAGCGGCCACCCCCCACGAGATTGGGCCGATGTTGAAGTTCGGGGTCTGCCCTTTGGTGGTGGGGTCGTAATTGAACAGAAAGATCAGCACGAGCGGGATCAGCACAGCCGTCAGAAAGTAGGCGACTCCGACGAACAGAAATGCTCGCAGGCTACTGTGAAGCTGTTCGGCAGCGCGGTGTACCGTCGGGACATAAACTCCCCACGAAATCACAGCTCCGGCGACAAAGGCCAGCACGACGGGGTTCAGAATTGCGGTTTTCGCAAGCATCGAGGCACTCCGATTTGTGCATTTATCAAGCAGAGATAATTGGCAGGCAGCAGAAAACTGCTGGGGCAACTGGAAGGCCCGCAGTGTAGTGGCGTCTCACCCGTCTCGCACGTGACCTGGATGTCGACTCCCGGTGTCGCTCTGATAATGTTGATTGAGGGCGATATTATCAGTTGTGAACGTAAACTTTTGTTGTTCGGGATTGACGTGGCCCTGAATCTGCCTTGATTTCGGGAATTCTGGGCCTGACGGCGAGAGAACATCTTAACTTCTCGAAATGGCTCGATATGCTTCTCGGACGCCGGACGCTTTGGATCAACTGTTGAGGATGTTCATCCCGGTTCCCACCTTAGAGATTCCCACCCCGTGACCATGATGGTTGCGTTGCCACGGGCGTTCGGCGATCTGCCGTCTGTCTGTCCTGCCCGACATTGCTGCATGTGAGGGATGTTGCAGCAAGTTGTCATTGCTCTCGTGGATTGGCCATTTTGAGCGTATTTTGATTTTGACGAATACTGCTTCGTTCGGTGTGATGCACCGGTTCCGCGCGACACCGCCTGGACATCGTTTCTGAATGTTGCAGATTTTCGCCTGGCTCAACTCGTTGACGTAACGGCGACGTTGTGACTGAGCACGGGTTCTGTCTTTTAGACGACAAACGAAATTGAGGAGATCAGTCTCTTGGTAAGTGAAGTTCTGCCAAAGAAGGACGAGATTCCGCGACTGTTGCCAGCCGCGATGCTTCCGCCTTACACATACATTCCGGCCACCAGCACGCCTCATCCCATCCGGCACCCGAACGGGCACAGCCACGGTCGCAAAGGGCGAACTCCTGCAGCGTTGGATCCCGATGCCTGGCACGAGAACCGCAATTTTCTGCTGGCGATCGACCTGTTCAACTGCGGCTACTACTGGGAAGCCCACGAAGAATGGGAACGCCTGTGGCGAGCCTCAAACCCTGAATCGATCGTTGGCCGGTTTCTGAAAGGTCTGGTCAAACTTTCAGCGGCAGGCGTCAAAGTCCGTGAGAAAAGTATTCACGGAGTGCGCCGTCACGCCGCATCGGCTGGAGAAGTCTTTGCGGATGTTGCGGCCGAGTCCGGTCTCGACGTTTATGCCGGTCTTCGCCTGACCCACCTTCAGTTTGCGGCGGACCGTGCGGCACAGTTGCCGTATCAGGACAAGCTCAAAGCCGGTGATCCCGTGAAAGTTTTCCCGTTTGTGATCGAGCCGGAACAACTCCCGCTTGGCTAGTGAGCCATCGAATTTCGAAGTGAAAACAGAAGCAGCCGGGCGTCCTGAATGGATGCCCGGCTGTTTTTATTTCCCATTGAAGCGTGGAGTCGGCGCGGTATTCACATTGCCAAAAGTCGCCAGGGCACCAGAAGCTGGAAGTGCATGAACAGGAAGTGCCAAAAAAGAAGGGCCGCCGTAAGTTCAACGAGCGAGGGCATCGACGTTGAACTCACGGCGGCCAGAGGGCACAAGTCTTATCTGCCAGGTGTGACACCCTCCCGGAGAATTCTATGGAATCTTTCAAAATCGCTGCCGTCAGCATGAATAGCCCATTCAATGAACTCGACTGGGTTTTTGGTCAAATGGACGATTACTGTCGAAAGGCAGCCGATTCGGACGTTCGAGTCGTCCTTTTTCCGGAATTGCTGATCCATTCGCACTGCAACCCGAAAACCTGGGATCTTGCCGAATCTGTTCCTGACGGCCCGAACGTTCAACGTTGCGTTCAGCTTGCGAAGAAGTACAGGCTGGTGCTTTCAGTGGGGATTTCTGAGAAGCCGCGAGATATCGTTTTCAATACTCAGTTTCTGGTTGGACCGGGTGGGTACATCGGCAAGCAACGCAAAATTCACATGTCTCGCGACGAGACGCTTTACTATAAAGGCGGGCGCGAAATCGACGTTCACGATCTCGGCTTCTGCAAGGTTGGAACGATCATCTGTTACGACAATCAGTTTCCGGAAGTATCCCGGATTCTTGCTTTGAAGGGAGCCGATGTCCTGCTGATGCCTCATGCGGCGCGAATCAGAATGTGGGACGACACTCCGGAATCCGCAGCCGCAGCGCGTCAGCACTCGATCGACTTTTTCACGTCGTGCTACGCGATGCGTGCTCGCGAAAATGCCTGCTTTGCCGTGCTCGCAAACATGGCCGGCAGAGCAGGGCACCTCGATACCTATCCGGCAGGTTCACCCGCGCAACCGCATCACTGCGGCGGCGCGATCGTCTTTGCTCCAGATGGCGAAGTTCTTGCATCAACGCAGCGCGACGAGATTCGCGACGAGATGATTATCTGCGAGCTGGACTCCAGCCGGCTGGCCGCTGAACGAAGTCTGCCGAACTACACGTTGAGAACTCGGCGTCCGGAGCTCTACGGCGAACTGGTCCGACTCAGCGACGATGCATGACGAATGAATCTGGTATCCGCCTGAGATTTCTCAGGACTCGCTGACCCAGTTTGGGACCGGAGTCAACTGGAACGTCTCGTCTATCTCTTCGGCGAGACCTGTTACGACATCGCCAGCGTCCGCAGCGCCGTCGCCGGAGCCTCCAGCGATCTGATCTGTGTCTGCGCCGCCGTCGACGTCGTCGGAGTCCTCGCCGCCAAAGATGGTGTCAGCACCGGCTTCGCCTCGGATTGAATCGTCGCCCGTGCCGCCAAAGATGATGTCGTTGCCGAGACCTCCGAAGAGTGTGTCGTTGCCGCTTCCGCCTGACAGGCCATCGTTTCCGTCGCCGCCGACGATCTGATCATCGCCCGCTCCGCCCTGCAGGAAGTCGTTGCCGCCACCGCCGTTCAGAGTGTCGTTGCCATCCTGGCCTCGCAGCAGATCCATGAAGCTGGAGCCGATCAATTGGTCGTTTCCAGCTCCGCCATCCAGAGTCGGTGGGTAAGACGCGGTGAAGCCGCTGAGATCAATGACGTTGTCACTCGCTCCGCCAATGAGATGAGCCGTTTCGATGCTCAGTACGATGTCGGTGCCTTGTCCCGTCAGCGAGCTGTTTGTCAGCGTGAAGTCGACATCGGCTGATTCCATGATGACGTCAATGCCGGCTCCACCGTCGAGCGTGTCATCACCTTCGCCGCCTATCAGCGTGTCGAACGATCCACCCTGGCCACGGAGTCGATCGTTGCCTGCGCCGCCGATCAACAGGTCGCGTCCGGAAGCGCCGGAAAGTTTATCGTCGCCCGCGCGACCATCGATCGTGTCATTGCCAGCGTCGCCGAGTAGGGCGTCGTTAATGTCGCTGCCGATCAGCGTGTCGTCGCCACTGTTACCTCGCAGCGTGACACTGGTTTGTCCCGCACTGAAAAATGCTGAGGTATCAATCCGGTTGTCAGATTCGCCACCAAACAGAATGGCTCGCTCGACCGAGGCAACCGTGTCGTTGCCGTTGCCGGTCATTGACGTGTTCGTCAGAGTAAAGTCGGCATCGGCCTCGTCGAAAATAACGTCGTCGCCCGCGCCGCCATCGATCAGGTCGTCGCCTTCGCCTCCGTGTAGCGTGTCACCCGTTGAACCCTGGCCGAACAATCGATCATCGCCGCTGTCACCTCGCAGACTGTCTCGCCCACTTCCGCCTGCGAGATTGTCGTCGCCAGCCCCGCCAATCAGCGTGTCGTCCCCACCGCCGCCGTTCAATGTGTCCGCGTCGTCACCGCCATCCAGAAAGTCGTCTCCGGGACCCGACAGCAGAATGTCATTGCCGGCTCCACCGATCAGCGTGTCATTCTCGGTGGTTCCGATCAGAACGTCGTCGCCAGATCCGCCATCGAGAATGACGCCGAACGCGCCGCCGTCGAGATCGTGAATTGTGACGGCGTCCCTGCCTCCGAGCGAGTTGATCGTCAGCGATCCCGTTGGATCCGCAAAGTCGATCGGCAGAGCAATCCCGTTACTGCTGATTCGAGAAATCCCGTTGGCCGGTGTTTCGTCATCGCCAACGACGATTTGCTCGGCGGCGTTCGTCAGGTTGAACGTTCGGTTCGTCGCAACCAGCCGATCGACGATTCCTTCAATGCCGTTGAACTGGTTCGTCGTTCCGTCGACAGAGACGGAACCGGCTCCGGCGACAGTGAGTGACGACGTGTGAACTACCGAGGAAACTGTACCGCTCAGGATGTCGATGCGGTCTCCATAGGCTGAAGTTTCACCGCCTGCGTTGAAGGTAAAGCCGCCACTTGAAAGTGGATTTCCCCCAGATTGATCGAGAATGAGAATGTCGTCGTCGCCTGATCCGTTGATGACAAGGTCAGTGACCGATGCTTCTTCGGCCTGAGCTGTCAGCACGTCGTTGATGTAGACCTCGAAGCGCGTGCCGTTGCGGACGACTCGGAATGTGTCCGCCGATCCATCGTTGGCTTCGTTGCCATTGGGATGGTCATCGGTCGACACTGTCCAGGTGCTCGCGGTGGCGACGATCTCAATTGGCACGACCTGGTAGTCGATCGCTGAGGGGAATTCGCCGACTGCTGTCGTGATATTATGAGTTCCGACCAGTCCGTTGGTCGGTGTAATTGTGGTTGTGCCAGTGCTGGAGTTGACCAGGTAATCGAGGTCAGCATGGGCGACTTCTGGAATGAACAGGTTGTTCGCGGCGAGCAGGTCCTGATCCAGGAACGTCGCCGTGTTTCCTTCCAGGTCGACCCGCGTGAGTTGCAACTCGGTCGGCGTGTCGACCAGCGTTCTGACGGACGGAATGTCTGTCAGGAAAGGCTGGTTGTTAACGGTGTCGGCCTGAATCGTCACGTCAAATGTTTGTTGCGACTGGTTGCCGTCAGGGTCGGAAACAGTGACGGTGATGGTGGTGGAGCCGGTGAAACCTTCCGGAGCGCTCAGCATCAGCACGCCATTTTCGACGTCGGTGAAGACGCTGAAGGACGTGATAATGACCGGCGTGTTCGGTGCCGAGTTTGTGACCGGGGTTTCGCTGATTGCTTCGCGGACAGATTCGCCAGTGGTAAGCAGTCCGAATACTGTGTGCTGAGAGTCAAGATGTCTCTGTGGTCCTTCGGTGATGAAGAATTGCGAGTCGTTCGTATCGTCGAGGGACTTGGCCATCGACAGCACGCCGGTAGTGTTGTGCTGCAAATCAGGATGAAACTGATCGTCGAATTCACCGAGTGATGAACCACCAGTGCCGACTGGGTCGCCGTTTGGATCGCCACCCTGCAGCACGAAATTGTCGATGACTCGATGGAAGGTGGAGCCGTCGTAAAAATTACTTTGCGCCAGTTCGATGATCTGCTCGGTCGCGCGAGGAGCTTTGTCTTCGAACAGCTGGAACGTCATCACGCCGAAATCCTGAACGTCGATCTCGATGCTGCGGTTACCTTCGGGTACGTAGGTGGTGATGTCTGAGTTACTGCTGCTTGCTGAGAAAGTCAACGGCTGGTTGTCAGCGTCGGAACCGTTCAGAGGGATGTGCAACGGCGAGCCGGACAGGAGCGTCACATCGGCGAGCGGGGCGAGGACCGGTGTCGCGGTCAGCAGCGAGCGGATTTCCAGCGGTTCGGTCGATGCCGGTGGAGTCGCATTTGAAGATCGGCGACGTTTTCCGGGCGCCGACGCGGGCGCGAGATTCGACGACAGGCTCTTGAGCCAGGCGAAAGTATTCATGATGGATGTGTCCGATGGGACTGTTTGCGACGAGGTGGGAAGGTGTCGCCGAGAGAGGTGATGCGTAGAGCATTGTCGGAAGGGAAGTGGGAGGCTTACCGATCAAGGAGATCAGCAGGCTGGCCGTGATCGGTGCAGGCAGCTGGAGAATGTTCCCAGCCGCCTGCAATTCCGATCGCCGCCCGTCTTCAGTTGTGTGTTGTGACGCTGAATTATCAGGCCGCGCGGCGCAGTGGCACGCTGGCTGGGGATTCCTCGCTTTGAGGTTTGCCTGGTTCCTGACTGGAGACTCCGGCAACCCGTCCGGGTTCCTGCGACGGTTCGCCAGTATTGCCTGAAACGTCGAGCGAGTTCTGACTGCCAAACGGCACAACATGCGCCGACTCGTCGTCCGTTTTTGATAGGGTCGAAGCTTTCTTCGCAGAACCGAATTGAAAGGTGACACCCAGCTGAGTTCCAAAGAATTTCCCAGCCGCAGCACGGATCAGCAGAAAGAGGCCAACAGCGAGCATGACGCCGAGAAACGTTGATACGAGCTGCGCGGCTGCCAGTTCCCAGACGCTTGCTAATCCGGTTTGCTGTTCAGAGCTGGCAGCCGCCGGGGCGTCTGACTGTGTCAACAACCGAGGCGTTGCTTCGTAGATACTGGGTGGCGTGCCTTCAGCTTGAACGGCGTCGGACGGCTTACTGTCAGTCGTCTTTCTGGAAATACCGGGAGGCAGCAGCTCCGCATCAGTTTCCGGGATCACAGGTATCGTCGTTGTGATCGCTTTGGCTGGCCGCGTTGGGATCGGGCCGACGTTTTGATCGTCGATTTCGTCCGGACGGTCAATCAGTCTCGGAATCATCAGCGGTGGAGCGGACGACGTCGGTGTCTGGTTGGTGTCAGTAGGCTGGACGGTGTCAAGGTTGCGGATGTCAGAACTTTCGCCAGCGGGAGGTTCGACTGTCGACAGGGATTCGAGTTCGCCAAGTTGTTGAAGGAGCAGCCTGGTTTCGTCGATGGGGCTGTCTAACGCCGCAGAAGATGGCGATTCCTGGGTGGCTCCGATCAACTGAATTTTCGGTGGTGAAATCGGAAATCGACTGCCCCAGTCCAGCAACGGTCTGCCGGAAAGCAGATGTTGGGGCAAAACTGGCAGAGCTGTTGTGCGGGTTGGTTTCTGGCTTTCAGATACTGCTGGAGGAGACTTCGCTGCAATGTCTTCTTCGGCTGTCAGGTTAACCGCGCTGCCCGAGACGACTGCAAGAATGAAGCATTTCAGGGCAGCTGCCGACGCGAGGCGTGTTGGCGGGTGCTCTGAGGCTCCCGCCAGGTTGCTCTCGGAATTTTCGCGAAAGGCAGCCAGCATGAACAATTCCTGTAGAATTCGTTGTTAAATACACTTGGGTTCTGGTTTTGGATTCGCCTGAAATCTGTGTAGTTGTTGTCGTTTATCGGCTTAGCGGAACACTCGACTTAAGCAGAATTTAACGATTGCGAAGGTTCTGGCGGCCGGATTGAGTTCCAGTAGCTTGTTTTCGGATGTCGTGTTCCCGACGGTCAGGACACCCGCCATTTGCTCTCAAGGATGTACCAGTCGTGTGTCGAGAGGATCGTTCTCTTTCGACGACTGGGCATTCTCATGAAGTGAGGTGCAGAGTGCCGCGGCCAGTTTGCGGTTCCTCGAATTCGGCGAGTAGAATCGCTGGCCTTTTGTCAGATTCAGGCGTACTGTGCGGAGCTTGAATCTGTGGAACTGTGACGCGGGTTCAAGGGCGTTGCTTTGGAGTGTTTTCGTTTGGGCATGGCCAGTCGGGTTATTGCATGAATTCTGATCGAAGCGTTGCCTTCTGGTCTCTTCCGCTGGGAAGCTGGTTTGCCGTTCGCGTGCGAATGAGCATCTTCTTTCCGCTGCTGGCGCTGGCGTTGTGCTATCGGCTTGGGACTCCGGCGGTCGGGCTATCGTTTGCGCTGGTCCTGTTTATCAGCGTCGTCGCTCACGAGTTCGGCCATGTGCTTGCCGCGCGGGTGACTGGCGGCGATGGCGACGAAATTCTGCTGACTCCGATGGGCGGCCTGGCGTTCTGTTATCCCGCCCCGACCTTCCAGTCGAAATTCTGGACCGTTGCCGGGGGACCGCTGGTCAACATCGGTTTTTGTCTGATCGCTCTTGTTCAGGTGTTGAATTCGGCGAACGCGGCTCAGTGGTTTAACCCGTTTGAGTTTCCTGAGGTTTCGATGGCTGGCGGTCCGTCGGTCGTTGTTCCGACCCTAGGGTTGATGCTTTTTAAGGCGAACTGGTTGTTGCTGCTGATCAACCTGGTGCCCGTGCATCCGCTGGATGGCGGCCGGATGCTTCAGCTAATTCTGAGCGCACGGCTGAATTCTGACGTGGCTCGATCCTGGTATCTGCGGGCGGGAGCCGTGGTCGGGGTTGTGATGCTGGTGAGCGGGTTGATGTTCGACAATACGTGGGTCATGGCAGCAGGGGCTCTGATTATTCCCATGAATCTGGTCGAGTCATTTCAGATGCAGAGCCAGGACCACGGCGAGGAATCGTTCATGGGGTACGACTTCTCGCAAGGCTACACGAGTCTTGAACAATCTGGCCCCGGCGATTACCCGGCGGAAGACGACGATCGTCCCGGAGTGCTGGCTCGCTGGCGGGCGCAGCGTGAAGAAGAGAAACGGCTGAAGCAGGAAGAAGAAGACCGCGACATGGAGCGGCAGCTCGACCAGCTTCTGGAAAAGCTTCATCAGCACGGCGACAGCGCTTTGACTGCCTCCGAAAAACGCCGGTTGCAGGATATCAGTGAGCGCCTGCGTCAGCGTGGCCGCTCGTCCTGAGTGTGCTGCTGTGGATTGGCTCGTTCCGTGTGCGATGCTGATGACGCCCGCAACCGTCGTTTGAAGTGACCCGTCATGGCCGGTCAGGCCAATGAAAAGCCGGTCAGTATGACGCCAGTCGAGCAGAGTTGGCTCTACTTGAAGTCGAACGGCCAGTTGAGAGTGGCTCGGAATTCGCCGTCCGACGAGCTGCTGTTTCCGCCGACTCCGGTTCCGTATCCGAACGAGAAATATCGACCTTCGTGAAGGTCAAGGGTGACTCCGGCGAGGATGTTGGCCACTTCGCGGTCCTGCGAGATGTCGAACAGCCGGTAGCTGTTGCC
This sequence comes from uncultured Planctomycetaceae bacterium, assembly GCA_963976765.1. Taxonomy (GTDB): domain Bacteria; phylum Planctomycetota; class Planctomycetia; order Planctomycetales; family Planctomycetaceae; genus JABMPE01. Next base: position 36,302 of record CAXBME010000011.1, on the reverse strand, counting down.
GCGTACCTGCGATCCGTCGCTGAAACCCTTGTCAAAGTGGAACTCCATGACCGGAGCCCAGCGCCGGATCATGCTTTCGTCGTCGATGTCGGACCAGTAACCGGCAGAGACGTCCCAGAGAAGGTGCGAGGCGTCGCGGATTCGTCCGACCTGTTGCAGCCCCATTCCGTCGAGGTTGACTTCTGCCCCGTTGCGGCCAGCCGGCAGGTCATACTCGATGAAGCTTTGCATGAAAAAGTGCTCGTCCGGGACGAACGCCATGGCCAGGAACGGTTTCATCTTGACGGCTTCGTTGACGAGTCGCAGCAGTCGTTTGCCGGCTGCTGAATTGACCTCGACATCACTGCCGGTCGGAAGTGACAGGCCAAGCCCGCCTGAGATGACCATGTTTTCGTTCGAAGCGAGTTCATGCTTGAGGATGACCAGCGCATTGCCGGTTTCCGTTTGTGCTGCTCCACGACCATTTTCCAGGATCAGTTGATGATCCATCGACGCGGCAAACGGGAGCCGGACTTCGAGTGAGAAGTCTCCTTCGCCAATCGTTTTCTCGATGCCGATTGTGTAGCGGTCAAAGTTCTCGGACCGGTTGAACGGCACTCCATTTTTGATGAGGGAGTAGTCGAAGTACAGCCTGTCAGTCGGGACGGCACTTGAATTGGCGCCAACACTGGATCGACCGAGCAGTCCGTCGGCGCTGGGGCTGGGGATCGGCACGTTGACGACGTAGTCGAACGCGTAAAAAGCGTCCAGCATTTGTCCCGCCCCGAGTGGTTGATTCAGTGGAGCAACGGACTCCGTGCGTCCAGACCGGATGACTCCACTGGTCGTTGGGTCAAAAACTGTCTGACCGTTAACGGTGTTGGCCGCTTGAAAGGCAATGTCGACAGCGGTGTTGTACGTGCCAGGCGGCGCTTGAACCCCGACGACATCGTACGGTTGCAGCGTGGCCGCGAAGGCGGCGTTCACTTCATCGAGTGTCTGAGTGGTTGTGAATGTTGCGGTGTCGGCGATTGTTCCGACGACGTTCTGCGGCGGGAGTCGAAGTTGCTGTCGAAACAGAGTTTGCAGGCCGCCGATCGTCGAAACCGTTCCTGGGCGGTTGATGTTGACCGGCCCGGCTCCGCTGAAAGTTACCGGAGCGTTTCCGGCTCCGAGTGCTCCCAGGGCGTTATCCTGCGGTACGACGATCAGTCGATCGATGGGAAACATGAGTCGACCGCGGCCAGGGCCTCGCGAGAAACTGCCGATCATCGGTGGGATTTCGAGGTGATGGCTGCTGCCGTGTCCCGCGTCGCCATGTCCACCGTGACTGCCGCCGTGTCCCCCATGCGACGTTCCATGCCCGTCGTCGTGGTCGTTCAGATGAAGATGTTCAAGAGCGTCGTGGTTGTCGTGAACGGCATGATCGAGGTGAACTTCGACACCGTCCGTAGGATGGGGCGCTGTGTCGTGGATGTTTGGAGTCGACGTCCCCGGAACTGGTGGCACCGCAGCGGGCTGAGTTGCTCCGACAGAATAATTTATCGGAATGAGTGAGGCTGAGTTGGCACGTTGATTCTGAAAATCGGCAGGCAGGTGGGCGCCGTCCTGGGCAGAAACCACAGCGCAGCTCAGTGCAGTCACCGCCAAGCCCGTAAACAGGCTTGCGCGTCGCCGTTTGCGAGAGGCCGACATCCCAATCATGTCTCGGGGTGAGTCATCCAGCCATCTCAGAAACATTGCATCGCTCCGGTGTCCGGTCTTCGATTCGAGCCGCACGAACGGCGCAGACTCGGCCACAAAATGGCTATCTTTCTGATCGGCAGATTCTCCAGTCGGAATAACCCCGAGATCCGAATCGCCAGGAAAAAAACGCAGAATCGGCACTATTTACGCGATGATTTCGCCGGGGCGCTGTGTGGTATGTACAAACTCGCGAGCCGATCGGGGTGGACGCCGAGATGCTCGGCGGTCAGCAGGCACCAGTTTCTGAGCGTCTGCCGGACGGCTCCGTGCTTTTTCCACCGCCGCGCGCTGACATGCAGGGGCCCCGGCAGCAGAGCCAGCCGCCCGTACTCACGCAACGACTTCATCAGCCGCACATCTTCCATTAGTCGAACGTTCGGGAATCCGCCAAGAACTTCGAAGACCTCGCGTCGAAGGAAGATTCCCTGGTCTCCGTACGCGATACGAGTGGAACAGACCCTGAGTGCGTCGCCGGCTTCCACGAGCCGAAACAGCAGCCCTTTCGCATCGATACGATGTTGAAACGCGCCTCCGGGAATTCCAGGCGACGCCAGCGTTCGTTCTATCTGCTGCCTTGCCTCGGGAACCAGCCACGCGTCCGCATGAAGGAAAAGCAGAACGTCACCAGTGGAAGCGGCAGCTCCGGCATTCTGCTGCGCCGCTCGCCCGCGCGAACATTCGACGACTCGACAGTCCAGCTTCTGTGCAATGGCCACGGTCTCGTCCGAACTGCCGCCGTCCGCAACGATGATCTCGTGAGACGACAAAGCGAGCGATGTTTCGATCGCTCGTTGAATTGACTCGGCTTCGTTTAGGGTGGGGATGATGACGGAAAGTTTCACGTGGCGACTGGATTCTCAGGATGGGCGCAAGGGCGTGAGTGCAAGATTACTTGCGGGGTCGATCGAGGGAACGATAGCTCGCGACTTCCAGTTCGGCGATGCGATCGGCTGCGGCGTCTGGCCATCCGGAAAGCTGGCGAACTGTACCGAGCGCTTCGGCGATAGCCTGCCCGAGAGCGGTTTCGAGGTTTTTGATTTGGTCGGGCGTTGAGGACTTCAGTTTGAAATTCTCGGCCAGATCCCGCAGTCCCGGAATCTGTGGTGCGTGCGGCGAATGTTCCAGCAGGATACTTCCGTGCTGAAGAACCGCTCCTTTGCGCCGTCGCTGAGCACTGCCGACAACCTTGTGACCGCCGCAATGAATGTCGTGCCGGTCACCTCGGATGAAACAGAGGAACGGTTCGTCCGGCTTCGCGTCGTCTTCGCCCCGCATCGAACACTCCGCGCCGAAGGTTCTCAGGACAGCGATGATGGCGTTGTGGACCTGGCTGTAGAGTTCCGTCGGTTCGCGGGTTAGAGGATCATTGGCCGGAAGAACGAATGAGTAAGTTAATTCGTGGTGATGGAGAATTGCTCCGCCGCCGGAAAGTCGTCTGACGGCCGCGAGATTCTGGAATGTCGTGGAAAGAGCGGCGTCATCTGAGTCCTGAAAGTAGCCGAGCGAAACAGTCGGCTCCGCCCACCGGTACATGCGGACGGCTTTGAGCCGCAGTGAAAGCGCCGCTTCGAGAAGGTACTCGTCCGTGGCCATGTTCCACGAGCCGGAGCGAGCGGCTGGTTCAACCATCAGCAGTACCGTTTCCGGTGACTGCGGGTTGTCTGGCAGGTCATGCTCAGGCATTGAGCGATTCCAGAATCTCGGACGCGGCTCGGTTGCCGTGGTAGAAGGCTTCTTCGAAGAGCGGAATTCCACTCAGGGCGCTGTGTGCAAAATGAACGTTACTGAATGGTCGAGAGCATTCAGCGCGGGCGGTTCCCCTGATGAAGCCGGGGATCGGGCGGATCATTGCGTGCCCCCACCTCATGATGTCAAGTCGGCGAGTCAGGCGGCGAATTTCCGGGTGGGCTCGTTCCAGATCCGAAAGCACGACGTCCGCCCATTCTTCCCAGGACAGGCTGAGCAGTCGCTCGCGGGCAACTTTGGGCGAGGCATCACAAAGCGGGTAGTAATAGGTCAGGACTGTCGGGCCTCGATCGAGACCTCGCTGGTGAGTCGCCGTGACGTAGCCCAGCGAAGGGCTGTCGTAAATCACATTATCCCAGCTCATGGTGAATCCGTTGTTCGGCGGTCGGTCATTCAGATGCAGATTCGCGACCAGCCAGCTGCCGAATTCAAACTCCCTGATGCTGGCCGGGCCGGATTCACGATAGCCGGAAACCAGATGCGGCGTCAGAAACGGCGGCGCTGCGAAGATGACGTATCGAGCCTTCCAGCCGCGTACTTCCGGCTGAGCATCTTTCGACGTACGAAACGCGACGACGCTGGCCATTGCCGTTTGTGGAGCATCGTCTTCGTCGTTTGCAGCGGGAAGCACCTGCGACACTGCATGGCCGGTCAGAATGTGATCGGCAACGAATTCACGCAGATGAGCGACCAGACGACCGTTGCCCTCGGGCCACGTGATGAAAGATTGTGATTCGGCGCCCGGTTTGCTGACTCGCGCGGCAAAGTAAAAGATCCCCGCCCAGGCGCTGGTCTGCTCAATCGTCAAGCCGTAGTCGTCGCGGCAGGCGTAGTCGACGTACCACCGAAGATGTTTGGAATTCCAACCGTGGTCCGTCATCCATTGCTGCATGGATTGCCTGTCGAGGGCCATTACTTCGGTGTCGTTTGAGCACTCGGCGACGGGGATTGAGAATGCTCGTTGGCCGGTGTCGTCTCGCCACGCGACCCATCGGTCAATCTCTGCCTGGAAGGCTTCGAGCTGGGTGATGTCGTCGTCAGTTGCCTGGTCCCAGGGAAACAGGCCCTCCTGCCACTTGCCGTCGATGAAGAGGCGTTCCTGAGGATCGCGGCAAAGAAACTGCTCCGCGACGACCGGTGCTCCATCGTCCGTGCGACCTTCCAGCAGGCCCATTTCGTCGAGCAGGTCAATCAGCTCGACGTTGTGCGGCAGCGGGACGGGCAGGTAATGAGCGGCCCACGGGTACGCGATGACCGGCGATTCTCCACTGACCGCCGTGCCGCCGACTTCGGGTTCCAGTTCGAGCAGTACGAAGTCGACGCCGGCCTGCTTCAACCGTCGAGCGGCGCTCAGACCCGCAACGCCTCCGCCCACAATGACAACGTCTGTCGTTGACCAGGCTTCGACTGCCGGTTCCGGACGAAAACCGTCCCGCAGTCTGTGGCCGGCTTCGTGCGACGTCCCAACGAATTCACCTTCGGCTGGCAGTCGAGGTGTCGACAAACCGCAGCCCGAAGACAGTACAAACGGCATCCCCAGAAAGGACGCCAGTAGTTCGCGTCGGTTCATCACGTCCTTCCGAGGCCGGACTTCATGCACCAGCGTCGCGTATCGTCCAACGCAGCTATTTGCGCTTGGGGCCGACGAGTTCGACGAAGTTGCCGTCAGGATCCCGGATCACGGCCAGAAACATTCCGTTTGGCAATGCGACCGGGCCTTTGGCAATCGGCTTGACATTGCCGGCAGCCGCTCGGGCAAGTGACGCGTCGATGTCGGCAACCCAGATCGTTGAATAGCTCATTCCCAGCGACGAGTGAATAAATTCGTGGTCGACCTTTTTGCCGGGCGCCTCTTTGATCTGCATCAGCTTCAAACGAGTCGAACTGGATGCTTCCTGAGTGACCAGCACGTGGATATGCAGATCGTGGTTGTCGACGAGACCTGCGTCTGCTGCCAGACTCGCCGGCACGTCGAAGCCGTCCAGTTCTTTCATGCCGACGACGTCTTTGTAAAACGAGACCGACTTCGTCACGTCGCTGCAGACGATGCCGAAATCAATCGCCCCGCGAGTGAACTCGACGGTCGAAGTTTCATCGGCAACGGTCGAGCCGTTCGTGGCAAGCACGGTCAAGCCAACCGTAGTCAGAATCAAGGTCACAATCGCGATGAACTTTTTCATTCGTGGTTCCGTCATCTGTATGGCGGGCACTGTCCACCATAATTGAATACTTGTCGGCGGGCGGTGCCCACCGTACGGTCAGATCATGTAATCCGTCATGCGGCCGAGGATACGGTCGACGAGTTCCTGCGGGAGGTCGATGGCTGGCGAGTGGGTTGGGTCGCGATCCGACGGGTTGATGCCGCAGTAAACGGACCACGGCCCGAGATGTCGCCAGCGGCCAGCTCGTTTGGGTTCGCTCGGCAGGACCGGCGTCGTGCAGCGGTTGCAGCCAATTGTTGTGAAACCCTGCGAGTGCAGCGGGTTGACGATCACGTTGTGTTCTTTGATGTAGGCTTCCAGGTGTTCGTCGTCGAACTCGGCCAGTGGGTTGATGCGGACGGTGTTTGTTTCGACGTCGACCGAGAGGATCGGGCAGACGGCTCGCTTGCCACCATCGCTGCGTCGGAGGCTGCCGATGAAGGCGTCGTAGTCGCCGGCGACTTTTCGCAGTGGCTCAACCTTGCGAGCGTGGCAGCACTGCTCCTGACCTTCCGACGTCAGGTAGAGCACGCCGAATTTCTCGGTCTGCTCTTCCATTGTCAGCTCCGGACGCAGCGTGATGACGTTCAAACCGTACTCGTTGATGATTCGGTCGCGAGTGTCCAGCGTCTCCTGAAACATGACCCCCGTGTCGACAAACAGTGTCGGAATATCGGCCCCGCTGGACTTGATCATGTGGCAGACGACGGTACCTGACATCTGCATCGCAGAGATGGATGCCACCCGGTCGCCGAAGGTCTGCTTGGCCCACTGCAGAAGTTCCTGCGGTGTGCGTTGTTCGAAAGTATGATTCAGATCGACGAGATCTGCCTGTGTGAGGCGAGCCATCTTCAAAAACCTTGTCGTAGGTCAGGCTCTGCCTGACGGAATGCACCTATGAAATCAACCACGGAAGAAACGGAAAAACACGGAAGACAGCAGCAATCTTCCCGTGTAATTCCGTGTCTTCCGTGGTTCAAAATTCTGCATGTAATCTCGTTTCTTGCTTAAACGCCTTTTATTGATTGAGAGTGCTGAGGGTCAACCGTCGACCTGGACACGGCAATCATCGGACGCGTTCGACGATGAATTCGGGCCACTCGCCCTGGGAATCGCTGATCGTAATCGCTCCGGAGATTCGGGAAATGATTGCAGGAACCTGCCGATCGGCAAAGACGCGAGCGAGTGGTTCACCAGCCGACACCTCGTCCCCGATCTTCGCTCGCATTTCGAGTCCCACCGAATGGTCGACCAGATCGCCCATCCGACGTCGTCCGCCGCCGAGATCGATAACGGTCATGCCGAGCGCCTCGGTGTCCATTTTTGTGACGAATCCCGACCGCTCAGCAAGTACGAATTGTTCGCCTGCGACGTGGTATCCGGTCTTCAGATCACCGCCCTGCGCGATGACCATCTGATCGAAGACTTCGCGAGCGGCTCCGGAATCCAGCCGGTCGACCAGTAGCGCTTCAGCTTCCTTCTGATCGGCGCATCGCTCGGCGGAAACCAGCAATTCGGCTCCCAGAGCCAGCGTCACATATCGCAAATCGTCCGGGCCTTCTCCCGCCAGACAGTCCAGCGTTTCATTCAGCTCGACGGCGTTGCCGCACATTCGGCCCAGCGGCTGGTTCATGTCAGTGACCAGGGCGGTCGTACGAACTCCCATTTGCTTGCCGGCACGGACCATTGAATCAGCCAGTTGAACGGCCTGATTACGGGTTTTCATGAACGCTCCGCTGCCGCATTTGACGTCCAGAACCAGCGAGTTCAGCGACTCGGCCAGTTTCTTACTCATAATGCTGGCCGTGATGAGTGGAATCGACGGGACCGTCGCCGTGACGTCTCGCAGTGCGTACAGCTTGCGGTCGGCCGGAACGAGATTTTCAGTCGCGCCGGTGATCACGCAACCGACTCTCTCGACGATGTCCTGCATTTCCGAAATCGAAAGATCTGTACGAAAGCCGGGAATCGATTCCAGTTTATCGAGCGTTCCGCCCGTCGGACCGAGGCCTCGTCCGGAAATCATGGGCACTCGCAACCCGCACGAAGCCAGCAGCGGAGCCAGTACGAGCGAAACTTTGTCGCCGACTCCGCCTGTGGAGTGTTTGTCCACAACCGGCGGACCGGCTGACCATTTCAGACGCACGCCTGACAGCAGCATTTCCTGAGTCAGCGCAGCGGTTTCTTCATCCTCCATTCCCTGGAAAAAGATGGCCATCGCCAGGGCGGACATCTGGTATTCGGGAATGCTGCCGTCTACGAATCCGCGGATGACGAACGCGATCTCGTCGCGCGACAGAGCGTGGCCGTCACGTTTGCGGGCGATGAGTTCTGCTGGCGTCAAAGTCTGACTGCTCCTCAGCTCTGAAGAAGGTAAAGATCGCAGAGGTCGCTAAGAAAAAACGCTGAGAAAATCAAAGAGCGTTTCTGATTATTCAAAAACTGTCTCCGCGATCTCCGCGTCTCTCTCCCGCGTTCCCAGCAATGAAAAACTTTAGAGTTGCGTCACAACCTGACTGAACGCAGGACAGTGGTTTTTCACACAATCAGGGACTATAAGGCCGCCGTCGTGCCACTCACCAGGCAACCCACTCTTTAACGCAAAAAGACAGTGAAATCATGAGCATTCTGCAGCAAGCTGATCCCGATATCTGGGCCGCCATTCAGTCCGAAGAGACCCGTCAGAAAGAAGGCCTCGAGCTGATTGCGTCTGAGAATTACACCAGCGCTGCTGTTATGGAAGCAGCCGGCACCTGCCTGACCAACAAATACGCCGAAGGCTACCCGGAAAAGCGATACTACGGCGGCTGCGAAAACGTCGACGTCATCGAGTCCATCGCTCGTGACCGGGCCTGTGAACTCTTCGGAGCCGACCACGCCAACGTCCAGCCGCACGCCGGCTCGCAGGCCAACATGTCGGTCTACCTGACCGTGCTGAATCCTGGCGACACGTACCTGGCGATGAGCCTCGACCACGGCGGGCACCTCACTCACGGATCGAAGGTCAACTTCTCCGGCAAAATCTACAACGCCGTTCCCTACGGCGTCCGCGAAGACAACCATCAGATCGACTTTGACAACGTCGCGGCGCTGGCTCGCGAGCACAAGCCGAAGCTCATCGTCGCTGGAGCCAGCGCTTATCCGCGCGAAATCGACCACGGTAAGTTTGCCGAGATCGCCAAAGAAGTCGGCGCGTTGTTCATGGTCGACATGGCTCACTATGCCGGCCTGGTTGCAGGCGGAGTTCACAACAACCCGGTTGAATGTGCCGACTTTGTCACGTCGACCTCGCACAAGACACTGCGAGGCCCACGGTCCGGCTTTGTTCTCTGTAAGGAAGAACACGCTAAAGGCATCGACAAGACCGTCTTCCCAGGCATGCAGGGTGGCCCGCTGTGCCACGTCGTCGCTGCCAAGGCGATCTGTTTTGGAGAAGCCCTCAAGCCAGACTTCAAAGTCTACGCCCAGCAGGTCGTCGCCAACGCAAAGACGCTGGCCGAGTCGTTGATGAAGGGCGGAGTCTCAATCTCCTCCGGCGGCACGGACAACCATCTGATGCTGTGCGACGTCACAAAGATCGACCTGACCGGCAAGATCGCCGAACAGGCACTCGACCGAGCGGGCATCACCGTCAACAAAAACATGATCCCCTTCGACCAGCGCTCCCCGTTCGACCCCAGCGGCATCCGCATCGGCACCGCCGCGCTGACAACGCGAGGCATGAAAGAAGACGAAATGCGGAAGATCGGCGACTGGATTCTCGAAGTCCTCCGCAACGCCGACAACCACGACATCGTCAACCAGGTCCGAGAAGAAGTCCGCGACTTCGCCAAAGCCTTCACCGTCCCCGGCGTCGCTTAATTCCGTAGGGTGCGTCTCGACGCACCACACCGAGTTTTGAAATGGTGCGTCAAGACGCACCCTACCTCACTGAGGCGAGCAAGAAGTTCCTCTCGTGGTACATTCAGAGTGTTTTCGTCCGGCACGGAAGGGGCTGAATAGTGACGTATCCCCAATCTCACGATGCGGCGTTCGAAACGAACCTCGGAGCGGTCATCAATTCCTGGAATCCGTTGCCGTTGGGGAAAGTTGAAGGCGGCCTTCCGATGCCGTGGTGGGTGACACCCCTCCTGATACTGCTTCTCCCCGGTGGATTTCTAATTGCTGGATTCGCTGCGAAGTTTGTCGGAGTGCCCAAGGACTTGATTGTCCAAGTGACATTGTTCGGCGGCGTAGTTGTACTTGCATTGATCTTCGGGAGTTTCTCTGTCTTCTGCCAGAAGAAACATGCACGAAAGCGTCTGGCTGTGCACGAACTTGGGATGCGATTTGGCAATTCCACGGTTCGGTTCGACGAAATCGAAACCTTCTGGATGGGTGTCGATAGGTCTTTCCTTGAAAAGAATCTTCCCACGATGGTCAACTTCCAGGAGTCACGGAAGATACGGCACGGCAACGACCGGATGAGCAAAGACGCGATGCGGGAAGATTCTCTTTCCTTTACCTTGACCGACGGACGAACGATTGAGTGGCGATACATTCGTCGCTGTTATGCAATGTCGGATTTGGGAGAATTTGTCCGAGCGTTAAGCAAACAGGCTCCTCATTTACTTCCCAATCGTGACTGAACTTGTCGGTTGTCTGTGTGGTTCAGCGCCGTAGGGTGCGTCTTGACGCACCATCGTTTGGTTCACGATTCAAATTGAAACGTTGCTTTTTACTGGTGCGTCGAGACGCACCCTACGGCTACGACGAGGTGACCACTAACGGAGGCTGCGCGTGAGTGACTATCGGCGATCGAAAGAAGGTCGAACGTTCTTCTTCATCGTTGTCACTCATGAGCGTCGGTCGATCCTTACCACCGAGAGAGGGCGTGAATTTCTTCGAGCGGCGATTTTTGAAACTCGAAAGGATCGACCGTTTCAGATTACGGCGATTGTGCTCTTGCCAGACCATCTCCATACGGTCTGGATGTTGCCGAGTGGTGATTCCGACTACTCAACGCGTTGGAGACAGATTAAATCCAGTTTCACTCGGGCTTGGCTGGCGAGCGGTGGAACAGGCGGCGCGTTGTCGAGTCGCTGCGAAAAGAGAGGCGAGCAGGGATCTGGCAACGTCGTTTCTTCGAACACAAAGTCAAGGGTGATGCCGATTTGAAACGATGCGTTGACTACGTTCACGTAAATCCGTTGAAGCATCAACTGGTTGATCGTCTCCGGACCTGGCCGTGGTCCTCGTTTCATCGCTATGTGTGGCTCGGCGAGTACGATTCAGACTGGGACATCGCCGATCTTTGGTTCGGTGACGAATTCGAAGACGCTGAATAGTTTGATTGGTGCGGCAAGACGCACCCTACGAGTTTGAAGGAGCGAACGTGCGGCAACGATCGATTGATTACGGTCTGGTTTTTGTCGCGGGAATCCTTTACGCGATCGCTCTGAAATATTTCGTTTTGCCTTCCAAAGTGATTTTGACCGGCACCGAAGGAATCGCGACGGCGCTGTCCTATTACTTCGAGAGTTACTGGCTGTTTATCGGCCTTTATCTGATATTCCAATCAGCGTTGCTGGCCTTTGCTTTTGCACGGGTCGGCCGCGTTTTTGCACTCCGGTCACTTGTCGTCGTTGGCACGGTCGTAGTTGCTCTTGCCGTTTTGCCCCAATTGCAATTCGCTCAACCCGAGCCACAGAACGAGCGAATTATTCTGGTCCTTTTCGGTGGCATTCTTTCAGGAGTCGCCAAAGCACTGGCCTTTACGCATCGCGGTTCCACCGGTGATGAAGACGTTGTGGGCGCCTATATCGCGACGAAATACCTCAAACCTGTGGGGTCGGTCGCCATTATTGCAGGCGTTGGCTCAACAGCTTTCGGCCTCATTCTGGATTTTGCGAAGAACGGAGATTTTGAAGCCGTCGTGAACACGCTGATGTACACGTCGATTTATATCTTCGCATCCGCAGAGACGCTGAATAATCTTTATCGCAAGTTCAAGATCACAATGCTGGCGATCGTCACTCGTAAACAAGGCGAGGTCGGCAGCGCGATTACCGTATCTTCCTCGCATCGGACCTACACGGCTCATCAGGGGATCGGAGGTCGCACTAATGAGCCGTTCTCAATCGTTCGTACGATCATTACCCACGAAGAATTGCCCCAGATAATCGAAGCTGTTGAACGGGCTGACCCCGACAGTTTTTACTACTACCACGACATCGAGGGGATTTCACGACGGTACTACATCGCACCGATCAGTTAACCGTGGTGCAGGCTGTGACTGTTCGTGACAGGGCACAACCCCCTGACGCCGGTGGATTAGTTCGGCACCGTTTCGGTACAGGGCTTAATAGGCCTGCTTCTTTCTGCATGAAGGACTTTTCGAATGCTCGATCTTTCATTTTCCCGTCGTCAGTTTCTGGGTTATTCAGCCGGTGCGGCTGGGCTGTTTGTGACTCCTGGCTTGTTTGCGGAAGAGCTGGCTCGGACGGCGTCGATTGGGGAAGGGCCGTTTTATCCAGACAGGATGCCTCTCGACACGGACAACGACCTTCTGCTGATCAACGATGCGATCACTCCGGCGGTGGGTGAGATCACTCACTTGTCCGGTCGAGTCCTGAGTCAGAGTGGTGAGCCGTTGCGGAATGCTTTCGTCGAGATCTGGCAGGTCGACAACAACGGGGCTTACCTGCATTCGGGAACGAGCAACGCTGACAAGCGGGATTCGAACTTTCAGGGCTACGGTCGGTTTCTGACCGACGTGAAGGGCCACTATTACTTCCGTACGATCAAACCTGTGGCCTATCCGGGACGAACGCCGCACATTCATCTGGCCGTCAGCCAGAACGGAAAGCGAGTCTTCACGACTCAGATTCTGGTTAAAGGTGAAAAGCAGAACAAACGGGACGGCCTGTTCCGAAACATCCGCGACGAAGCGGCTCGACAAACTGTGCTGGCGGATTTCAGAAAGATTCCCGATTCGAAGATCGGAGAATTGGCTGCCAGCTTTGACGTCGTGCTCGGCGTGACTGTCGAGGATGCTCACGACGATGCGATCAAAGGTGGCATCGGCAAGCCGGAATTCCAAGGTGGTCCTGGCCGCGGCCCTGGTGGTCGGCGTCCGCCACGTTCCTGATCAGACGGTCGCCTGCAGCTGCCGGGTTTGCGAGAATGCTTGCTTCACGCAATCATTGCAGACCGAGTTCTCGTCGCGCTGAAGCCGCGAGGTGCTCGTTGCATCCAGACTCTCCAGCAGGACCGGAAGCCATGACTCGACGAAGTCTTTTGTCTCTTTGCCAAGCGGCGATTGTGCTGTTTGTGATTCCCGCGGCTTTGTTCGCCCAGAATAAACCATATGACGTTTTTCCGGACGCAGCTCCACCGTATTACCGCGTGCGGTATGAGGCGTCGGCTCAGCCGGGCGAATTGATCTTTCCAGTTAACTACACCGTCTGGATTCCTGAGAACGTCAAAACCTTGCGCGGCGTGGTGGTGCATCAGCATGGCTGTGGCGAGGGGTCGTGCAGTTCCGGCCTGACCGGAGCCTTCGATCTGCACTGGCAGGCGCTGGCGAAGCAGCACAACTGTGCGTTGCTGGCTCCGTCGTATGAGCAACCGCAGAACGCCGATTGTCAGATGTGGTGCGATCCTCGCAACGGTTCCGACGCGGCGTTTCAGAAGGGGCTGAAAGATCTCGGAGTGAAGTCGGGACATCCGGAATTGTCGACAGTCCCCTGGGCGTTGTGGGGACACAGTGGCGGCGGACACTGGGCAGGCGGGATGGCGTTGCTGTATCCGGATCGTGTCGCGGCAGCGTGGCTTCGCTCAGGCGTGCCCTTGTTGGAACCGAATCCGGAACGCTCGGAAATTAAGGCTCACCAGTTGTCTGAGGCGGCGCTTAACGTTCCACTGATGTGCAATCCGGGTACGCAGGAAGGCGTCACCGTAAAAGACGGTCGATTTGCAAAAGTGTGGCCTGCAAATGAAGCCTTCTTCGGCAACGTTCGTGGTCGAGGCGGTCTGATCGGTGTTTCTGTCGATCCCCTGACCGCTCATGAATGTGGTAATCAGCGTTACTTCGCGATTCCCTGGCTGGACTACTGCCTGAGTGTCCGGCTTCCGGAAGTGAATGGCGAGCCTCTCAGGCCAATGCCGACCGATGATGTCTGGCTGGCGGGACCAACAGAGTTCAAAGCCGTACCAGCTGCAAAGTACGAGGGCGATCCGCTGAAGGCCGGATGGTTACCGAGCAAAGCCGTCGCAAAAAGCTGGATGAGCTACGTTAAGGACACGGCAGTGCCTGACACCTCGGCTCCCCCTGCGCCGTCAAATCTGCGGCGTAACGGAAAGACGTTGAGCTGGTCTGCCGAAGCCGATCTCCAGAGTGGACTGGCTTATTTCATCATCGAACGCGATGGCAAATTCCTGGCGAACGTTCCGGAGCAGGGGAAGAATCGATTCGGGCGACCGATTTTTCAGAACCTTCAATACAGCGACACGCCCACTCAACCGCTCGTGCCGATGCAATTTACTGATCAAACTGCCGCTCCCGGTAAGAACCATGCGTACCGTATTTTTGCTGTGAATACGGTCGGCCTGAAGTCGGGTCCAGCCTCCGAAACCGTCGCGGTTCGTACTGAGCAGTAAATGTGAGCGAACGCGTTTTCTCCCCTGATAAGACCGTAGTGTTTATTGACAAAAAACTGCCATTATGCCGCAGCGCTGTGAGTTTTTGTGCCAGGATTTGACGATCGAAAATCATTAACCGTATTGCTGGCGGAGGCTGGGATAACGTCAGTGAGAGTCGTGTTGATCGTTGGTTTTTCAGCGAACGCAGCGGTAGAGTAGTCGGTCGTTCATCATCACGGTCTTGCAGGCAACGGTGCGACTTCTCGGCTAAAGACTCCGGCTACAGGAAAACGACAATGAAAAGTCATCGGGTACATTCAAACAGTCGCGGTTTTACGTTGATCGAGTTGCTCGTCGTGATCGCGATTATTGCGATTCTGGTGGCCTTGTTGCTGCCAGCCGTGCAGCAGGCTCGGGAAGCCGCTCGCCGTTCACAGTGCAAGAACAATCTCAAGCAACTTGGGGTTGCGATGGCCAACTACGAGCAGACTCACAGTATTTTTCCACCTGGGAGACTGGGGTGCGACGGGATCACCACCGGCCCGTGCGCCGGAAATCCCAGCAATACTCGAGTTGGGATGAGCGCGTTTGTGCATTTGCTTCCATCTCTGGAAGCCACGCAGCTCTACGAGCAGTTTGACCTGGACGACATTGTGTGGGGGCCGACGACGACCTGGCCTGCAAATAACAAAGCTGCTGTGGAAGCTCGCCCGGCATTCTTTCTCTGCCCGTCAGACCCGAGCAAGCCGTCCGTCGTCGCTCAGGGATTAAATGCGGCGACGTCGAGTTACGCTCTTGTTCATGGCACCCTTGGGCCAAGCAACGGCATCAGCACGACAATGAAGATCTATAATACGGGGCCGTTTAATTACAAGACGCCTTACAAGATCACGGATATTGTCGACGGATTGAGCAACACGATTTTTGTCGGCGAAGTTCTGGACTCCCACACTGGCGAGTCTCTGAACATCTGGACGCAGGCCGGACGACATTTGAGTTGCTTGCGCACGGCGGAGAATGCAATTAACACTCCGCCAGGAACGGGAATCACAACGGCGCCCTATGGAGTTCGGCTGAATGGGGCCTTCGGAAGCGAGCACGTTGGGGGAGCGCACTTCCTGTTTGGTGACGGTCACGTTTCAATGTTGAATGAGAATCTGTCGCTCACCATCTACCGGGCCCTGGCGACTCGCGAAGGTGAAGAAGTGTATGACGCTTATTAATTATTCTCGATCGATATTTCGCCACGCTGTCGTCTGCAGTCTGGCCATCAAACCATTCTCTGACGGCGCTTCGCAATGCACTCACGCATGCTTTTCCTTTTGACAGCTTGCTTGTTCATGACCACTGCTGGATGCGGTGATGGGCGAACTCAACGAATCCCGGTGTCAGGTCAGGTCACCATTGACGGAGTCCCGCTCGAACAAGGTTTTGTTCAAGTCATTCCAGCGAATGATCGACCCGCAACGGGAAAAATTGGTTCCGATGGGCGGTTTCAATTAACGACTTATGAACCCGACGATGGTTGTGTGCCGGGGACTCACCAGGTCGCGATCATTGCGAACGAAACACTCGACCCTCAGTCACAGAAATGGCATGCCCCGAAATCTTATATGGATCCTGCGACTTCGGGCCTTGAAGTAACGGTGACAGAAGCGACCAGCTCACTCACGCTTGAACTGACCTGGGACGGTGCCGAACCATTTATTGAACGATTCGATGCTGAATAATGTGAAGGCGAGTCGGTTCATATTTTCGGACGCGGTGTGGAGTTTCTGACATCTCCACTCATGCGTTACGAGAATTCTTCCGTGGATGTCGCAGTGTCCTCACGTAGTCGGTCTTTGATAATTTCAAGCATCAGCGGATGCAGACCGAGGGGTGGGCAGAGGTCGAATTTTACTGATTTGAATTCGGAAGCGGCTTCGTCACGGAAGCGTTCGAGATCACGCGTGACGTGTGAGCCAGCGCTCAGAAAGTAGGGCATCATCAGGACGCGGTCCGCACCTGCGTCGACGCATTGTCGAGCGCCATCCGGGATCGATGGATCGGCAAGTTCCAGGTAACTCGGAACGACGATTTGATAATCGGTTTGTTCACGAAGTCGGTCGGCCACGATGATGAGATCGTGGTTCGCTTCTGGGCGGCGGCTTCCGTGGGCGATCAGTAAGACGGCATTTGTCATCGGCTTGCCTGAAGTGTTGCGGGCTGATGTGCAGAGAATTTCGAAGTTCAAAATCGGAGTCGAGAGCCAGTTGACGGTATGGGCATGGTAGACATCCAGAACGGATTGCCAAGTTGCCGGTTTATGTTCGCAGCATGGTTCGAGGCATTCAGATCAGTGAATGCGTTGGTGCGAAATTAGATGCATGGGTTTTCTTTTGCAAAAAACGGTAACTAAACTTGCGATCGGATTTCGAACGTTCAAATTCCAGGAAGCAGCCAGGAGCCATTCATGACTCAGAAGAATCGACGTCACTTTCTGAAGACTACCGCTGCGGCAGCGGGAGCCACGATGCCGTATTGGTTCACCAGTACTCAGCGTTCAACATATGGTTATGAAAGCGCGAATGAACGACCAGTTCTGGGTTGCATCGGAACCGGCAGTCGCTGGAACAGCGTTGGTCCAGCCGCGTTGAATTTTTCGGATTGTGCTGCGGTTTGCGATGTTGACGCCAACCATGCGGGAGCTGGTCGCGATAAAGTGTCCGGCATTCAGACGAAGAAAGGTGACGACCGTAAAATCGACGTCTATGAGGACTACCGGAAGATTCTGGATCGTAAAGACATCGACGTGGTGACGATCGTCACGCCCGACCACTGGCACTCGAAGATCGCTATCGAAGCCATGCAGGCGGGCAAGGACGTTTACTGCGAAAAGCCGCTGACATTGACCGTCCATGAAGGCAAGCAGATCATCAAAGTACTGGAAGAAACGAAACGAATTTTTCAGGTCGGGACGCAGCAGCGAACGGAAATGGGGCAGCGGTTTCTCCAGGCGATCGCCATGATCCGCGATGGTCGAATTGGTGACGTGAAGAAAGTGACCTGCAACATTGGCGCATCATCTGACAGCGGTGCGATTCCTGTGGCAGATGTGCCGGAAGGTCTGAACTGGGAGAAGTGGCTTGGCCAGGCTCCGCTGGCTGAGTACCGAATGAAAGAAGGCGGCCGCTGGGGTAAGACTCGCGGTCACTACGAGTTTCGTTGGTGGTACGAATATTCTGGTGGCAAGATGACTGACTGGGGGGCTCATCATGTCGACATCGCTCAGTGGGCGATCGAGCAGAACGGTAAGGATCAGGGCGTCGTTTCGGTCGAGCCGGTCATGCAGGAACATCCTGTTCCTTACAAAGATGGCTATCCGACGCTGGACGATCGCTACAACGCAGCGACGAAGTTCGACGTGAAGTGCATGTTCGCAAACGGCGTCGAGATGCACATCGTCAGCCACTCGTCCGATGGCAATGGAATTCTGTTCGAAGGTACGAAGGGGCGGTTCCATGTCAGTCGAGGTCGGACAAAGGGTGGACCGGTCGAAGCCCTCAAGGATAAGCCGCTTCCTGACGGAGCTATCGACGCCGTTTACGGCGGCAAAAAGCCGACCTCGCACATGCAGAACTTCATGGACTGCATCAAGAGCGGCGAGACTCCGATCAGCGATGTCTGGTCTCATCATCGCGCGATGACGACCTGCCATCTCGCGAACATTTCAATCCGGCTCGACAAGACGCTGGAGTGGGATCCGAAGACTGAGATGATCACAAATGATCTAAGTCTGAATTCGTGGCAGTCTCGCGAGCAGCGGAAAGGCTACGAGATCAACGTGAATGTCTGACGTCGCGAATTGCGACATCAATGCAGTGAAGACAGAGCAACTGACAGGGCAGGGCGGAGACTCGGGGCGATCCGGGCTTCGCTCTGTTTTCTGAGTTAAGGTCTGCAGCTCGTCAGGTGTCGAATGGACGCCAGCGGTGCGTGAGTGGCAAGGTAGCGCGTGTTCTGATCGGAATTTTCGAGTTCAGACAAAGCAGCCTTCGGCGTCGTCATCCAGGCCAGTGGCCTCTGTGGACCGACGTGGTTTTCCGAGATGTGGCGAGGGAATGTGCCGGGCCTGATCAGCAGGTTCGGTTGCTTTGCGATTCATCGCTGCCACCCTGGACGGACGCATGTAGAGCAGGCAGGGAAGAAGGATCAGGTCACCGATCAACGCGACGAACAGAGACGTTGTCATCAGGAGTCCAAAGCGAACGGTCGGGCCAAAGTTACTCAAGCCCAACGCGAGCATTCCCAGACCGGTGATGACGGTCGCTTGAACAATGGGCGGGCCGGTTGTTTCGAGAGCAACTCGTGTGGCGTAAACCGAGTTGCCTGTCTGGTCATAAAGCCGGCGGTAGCAAGTCAGGAAGTGGAACGTTCCGTCGACTGCAATGCCCAGGGCGATACTCCCGGTCATCATTGTGCCGATGTCCGTTGGGATGTTCAGCCAGCCCAGCGTTCCGAAAACAAGCAGAATGGGCGTCACGTTTGGAATCATCGCGACCGCGCCGGCGAGCGGCGATTTGAGGCAGATCACCATGATGACCGAGATCAGGCAGAACGCGGTGAAGACACTTTTCCAGAAGCCGTCAAAGATGTCTTGTTGAGCCCGTTCGACCAGTGGGGCGATACCCGTGCACGTGATTCTGACGTTGTGTTCGGCAGCCAGCTTTTCCGATTTGGCTGACAGCACGTGGAACAGATCCTGCGACGTCGCGTCTTCGGCCGCCTCGACTTTCGCGGAGATCCTCCAGAGGTGACCGCCATCGGCGATGAAGTCGTTGTCGTCAGAGTGTTGCCGAATTGCCTCCAGAGCGGCTGAGAATCCCTGGGGCAGAGGATCGGGCAGGAAGGTCGTGGCAGACAGAACGAGCTGTACGTGCTCGACTTCGCGCAGCGAGTCTTCGATTTCGCGGATCATTCGAATCCGCTGTGTGTCGGGGATGTCCTGCGTCCCGAAGTCGACGACAAGTTCGACCGAGTCTGTACTTGCCATTTCGCGGTGCAGATATTTTGTGTCCTGAAGAACCTTTGAGTCATCCGGGAAGAAATTGAGGGGCTGAAATTCGGCCTTAATCCAGATCACACCCAGTCCGCACCAAGTGACCAGTCCGCAGACGCACATCGTCGTCGCCACTCGGTGGACGTAGAGTCTTGCGGCGGCGCGGCGAAAGAACTGGTGCAGCGAGCGGCTTTCGAACTGGTCCGGCGGGTAGAGTGTCAGAATCGCAGGTGTGATTCCCAGGCCGGCGATTAATGCCGCAAAGGTGCCGCCGGCCGTGGCGATGCCGAACTGACGCACCGGTGGAATAGTACTGATTCCCAACGACGCCAGGCCGATGGCGGTTGTAAATGTCGCCAGCAGGCATGGCCAGCGGACACCTTTAAGAGTTTGTCCGATTGGGTCTTCGTCGTTGCGGTGCGTCGCATAGTGATGCAGGTAGTGAATGGCGACGGCCATACTGAAAACCATCACCATGACCGGCAACGAGTCGAGAATAAAGTTCATCTCACCGCCGCCAATACGGACGCAAGCCAGCGTCAGCTGAAAGGCCCAGATTGTTTCGATGAGAATCAGAAATGCTGGGGTGAACTGCTTCAGCGTGTAGAAAAGCACGCCCAGGCAAATGGCGATTGTGATTCCGAAGTAAACCTGGTTCGCCTGCTTCCCGCCAAGGCGATTCAGTTCGGCGACGATGACTGGTGCACCAGTGATTTTCAGAGTGGACGTATCGAGCTGGCAGTACTGCAGGACTTCGTCGACCTGATTCATGGTGCCTGTTCGGTCACGCAGCCCCTCGTCAGTGAGTAGTGCGATGATGCCGGCAAACTTGCCGTCCTGAGAAATGGCGACCCGATGAAGACGCTGTTCGATTTCGGATTCAGGGAGATCGAATTCCGCCATCATCGATGCCAGACGATCGGGTGACCAGACCTTGCGGATCACATCGAGACGTTCGAGTCGACCGCAGATAGCTTCGATGAGTTTCGGGTCGTGCTCGGCTCGATCAAGGGCGACGAGGATGAGTTCTTCACCGCCAAAGTGAAATCGGAAGTCTTCATAAACCTGGCGGGCTTCGTTCTCGTCAGAGAGCCAGGTTTCTGTGTTGTTGTTAGGCGGTATCGACTCGGCAAGTGGATACAGGACTGCCAGCGACAGAAAGAGAGCCGTGATGATCGCTTTCGAATATCGTTGGTAGAACCGAGAGATCATAGGCCTGCAACTGTTGTTGGCTCAAAGTGACAGCACTCCAGGCGGAGTGTCGTCAGCATTCGAGGAGGCTTTGCTTCCAGAAGCAAACATCAGCCGAACAACCGTCGCTCAACGTAATCGCAGTTCATTCCGGACCTTCAGGTGGTGACTCGATCAGAATCACGAGATGAGGGTTCTAAGTGTGAATGAGGTGCTGGTGCTGATGGTGAGTGACTGCAGCAGGCATGACGCAGACAGCGGAAAACAGGACGTTACACGGAGACCCCGCATTGGAGAGATGGTGTCGGCGGTCACCGACATTCTGAAGTAGTCCTCTCCGTGGGAGTTTTCATCGAACGTGGCGGCAAGTGTGCATCAGCCCAATTGAATGGCACCCCGACGGGTTGCGGTGGTCCGGTTCAGCGAATCGCCACGATCGGCAAAGTCCCTACGATCCAGAGCTTGGCAAGGCGTATACCTGCATTTACGACGAAAATTGATTCATCTGGCAGTGAGAACCCTGATGCGGTGCGGCAGCCGTCTGCTCTGTGAGGAGGTACGTAGCAATCCGAGAGTGCAACGCCTCGTGAGCAACGGGAGTTCTGCACGGGTTCGCGAATCGGCCACCGTCAAAGCTCTGCTTGTGCAGCCCGCTCAGGAAATCGAGTTACTCGTCAAGCTTACCGAGGAACTGACCACCGCTGATGAACATGCCGTTCTCACAGGGGGTGCACCATTCGAGTCGGACCAGGTATTTGTATTCACGAGTATCACTGGCCATTTTGACTGTCACATCGCCCATTTGAAGTGAGCCGCGGTGCAGCAGTCCGATGCCGAACCGGCTGATTTCACGAGTCATGGCTGGAATGGTGCTGCCGCGAGCCGTGATTACTTCGGCCGGAACCGAAAGGTCCAATCGTTCCGCCGCACGCTCGTGGTCGCCATCAGTTTTGCCGATACTCTCAAGTACCTGCTTCAGATCTTCGAGAGTAGGGCGGCTCCAGGGATCAGCGGACATCTGCAACTCCTGACCGGTCAACACCTGTCGGTTCATCATGGTTTCTGAATGCGGCGGAGACGTCTCGGCTGCACAGGCAAACCATAAGTCACAGGTGAGTATTGCCGAGGTTGATTCAGGAGATTTCCGACCTGGTGCCGGTTCCGGTTATTCCGAAAACGCTGTCTTGAGCCTTCCTGCGGATGAACAGGCCAATGACTCCACCAGCGATCGCCAGAAGGAACATGGTTGCCCCCCATGATAGACCACTGTCAGGAGTCTCAGCCGCGAGTTCGGTTTCGTCCGGCCAGTCGAAATCGAACCCGCTGCTTTGCGGCGGAGCAGGGGCTGTTGCAAAAGCAGCACCGAGTTTTGACGCGTCGAGGCTTTGGCCAGTTCGACTGTCAGGGATAATCATCGCCAGTTCAGAGCCATCGACAGTGCTGGCTGTTGATGCGGTAGAGGCTGTTGATGTCGTATTGGGCATGGCAGGAAGAATGAGCGTCGAAGCTCCTGAGTATTGACCGGCATGACGATCATCGGTGTTCAAACTGCCCTCGTCTGGAGTTCCGTTTCCAATCGCTTGAACGGCTCCGTTGCTGGATGGGGAGTCTACGCCTTCGAACGAGAGACGTCGAAACTGCGATGTGTCAGGCACCGATCGTACAGGAGCAACGTTTGATGTCACGCGAGGCTGGATCGGTGACCACTGGCCGCTTTCGATAACGACACCAGCCCCACGTTGACCAGGCACAACTTGAACAACAGGTTGCAGTTGGGGGTGTGGGGCGTTCTCGGGAACTGTCGGATGCTCAGACTCGTCTCGGGGCAACCATCCGTCCGAAGTCGTGAACAGGCTGCGGTCCGGTACCATCGAGCTCGGGACAACAAGCTCGTTTGATGTCTGAAGGGGAAGGCGATCGGGAAGCGTTTGTGGAATGAATCGAGCTTCTGATTCTGGTAACGACGCTGCGGTTGGGTGCTTAGAGTCTGAATGGGCAACGGCCGAGACGCTCGACAATGGGCCGCTGGTCTGTTGAGAATCAGGTTGCCGCGAACTCAGTGGCGGCGAGAAAAGTTCGCTGTTGGCGCGGCGGGCCAGTGCGGAAGACTCCATCTGGTTTCGAGATTCTTGAATAAGACTATCGATTTGTGTGCGGCTTCGTTGCTGAGCAAACTCAGCAAAGTCTTTTTTCAAATCATCCTCATCGGAGGTGACTACTTCCGGCAGGGGGGCTGCAGCTGCAGAGCTGGCGACGGCGTCATCCGGTAATCTGGGAATTGTCGTTGAAGCTTTGGTCTGACGGGATTCTTCAATCACCTCCTGGAAGAGTTTCTGAAATTCGCTGTCGAAGCCGCTTACGAACTGGCTGTTGCCAGCTGATGGCGATGCGTCCGCCGTACGCTCGGGAAGAGATCGTGTGGCGTCTGTGACTACCCGGCTGGACTCACCCCGCGAGGAAGAGTTGAGCAGTGGGGCGAGGTCCACATTGCTGGCGGTGTGCCGGGAGTTTCTTTCCGTTACCGACGGATGATGTTCGGCTGTCTGCATTTTCACTGGGCTTTGTCGAGGCTCGGGACGAACAATTATTCCCTTGCTGCCAGACGCCGCTGGTGTGCTCGCCAGTGGAGCTCGCTCAGTGAGAAACGGATCGTTGACCAGTTTGGGCCGCTGCGAAACAACGCTGCGGCCTCCATCTGAAACCTTGATGCGCCGAACGGTCGAATCTGAGTTTTCGCGCCGCAGAAACTTGAAAGGATTCAAGCTGTGGGCTTCTTCCTTCTGCGGTGCGGGATCGCGTTTCCACAATCTGGAAATGAACTCTCCAGGGCCTGCCGCCTGGGTCAGCACAGCGCCGCCTAAAGTGACAGCAACAGTGGAAGCACACACGTACAAGCGAAGCCGAGGCCTGATCATGACACGTCACCGGTTCGGTTCGGAAAGGATCGTCGACAGGAAGTCCAGGCCGGGCAGAGATCCAGACGTGCCTGCTAACACAGGCACGAAGTTGGATGAGCGCTGACTGGTGCAACGAGTGCAGAGGTCATCCCGGCTATCAGCAAGGAATCGGCTGACGGGATGCTTCAGGCTTAGTCAGATTGCTGTGTCCTGCCTGAACTTCCTGAAGTGGCAATCCTGCCGTTTTTACCGATCCCGGCGGCGACGCAGCGGCGCGAAGGCTGACCGATGCGGCAAAAAATGCCGGTTGAGGAAACTGTGGGGCCTGCGGGCAAGTTTACGCTCCGAGCATTGCCGCAACCGATTCCGAACTAACGGGTGTGATGACACCTCGTTCGGTGATGATGCCAGTCAGCAGTTCAGCTGGTGTGACGTCGAAGGCAGGATTCCACACGTCGACACCGTCCGGCACTGTTTGTTTCCCGAAGCCGTGACTGATTTCATCGCGAGCCCGCTCTTCGATGGGAATGAGATCTCCCGATGCCAGGCTCATGTCAAAGGTGCTCGACGGCGCAGCCACATAAAAGGGAACGCCGTGGGCTTTGGCCAGCACGGCGACCGAGTAGGTTCCGATTTTGTTGGCCGCGTCACCGTTAGCTGCGATTCGGTCGGCACCGGTGACGACGGCTTGAACTTTCTTTTTCCGCATGACCAGAGCGGCCATCGAATCACAAATTACTGTCACCGGTACATCGCGCTGCTGACACTCCCAGGCGGTCAGGCGAGCTCCTTGTAACAGCGGTCGAGTTTCGTCCGCAAAGACATGAATCTTTTTTCCGGAAGCCGTCGCTGCAAACAGAACGGATAACGCTGTTCCATCACCAGCAGTGGCCAGGCCGCCTGCATTGCAGTGAGTAAGAACCCCGCCCTGATCCGGCATCAGCGGCGCGCCGTGTCGACCAATTGCCGCGCACATCTCACGATCTTCGCTTTCGATCGTACGAGCTTCTTCGAGCAGTCTCAGCAGAACCTCGACGGGCGATGCACCGGTGATTTCCGAGGCGACGTTTTTCATCCGCTCCAAAGCCCAGAACAGGTTAACCGCTGTCGGCCGACTGCTTGCCAGATAGTCGGTGACTTCGGTGAGCTTCTGGTCAAACTCCGAGCGGCTGACGTTCGTTGCGTCCTGCAGACCGATCACTGTTCCGTAGGCTGCCGATACTCCAATTGCCGGGGCACCTCGAACGCTGAGCCGTTTGATCGCCTGCCAGACCGCATCCACTGTTGTGCAGTCGATTTCGATAAACTCTTCGGGCAGCCGCGTCTGATCAATCATCCGCAGCGTACCCGGTAAGTCACCAATCCAGCTCAACGTTTTGGGAATACTTTGCGCCATCAGAAGTCCTTGAGAGATTCAGACCCTGTTGCTTAGACGTGATCCTGGGACGGTGTCTGGCCCTTGAACTTCTTGCGTTTGGCTGCCGGGTGGAAGGACTTTCCGCGAGCCGGTCCTTTGGAATGTTTCGGACCTTTGCCGCGAAAGTCGTTTGAACGCCGCGGACGGGCAGAGGACGCAGTATCACTGGACACTCCCATGTCGTCGTTGGCCAGCGAGATCTCCATCGGCTTACCCGCGACCCGGGTTCGCTGAAGCGTGCTGAAAATCTCCGGTGGCATGCCAGCTGGCAGATCGACGGTGGCATACGAATCGTGAATCTTGATCGGGCCAATGTATTCGCCGCCGATGTTGCCTTCATTAGCGATCGCACCAACGATGTTTCCAACTTTGATTCCATCGCTCCAGCCGACTTCAATGCGGTATCGATCTTTGCCGGCTTCCGGTGGGCCCAGTTGACGGTTGTCGCTTCGACCGCGAGTCGCATTCTCGCTGCCGCCCGATCGTCGTTCAAATTTGCCGCGATCATTCTGCCCGCGTTCCCCGCGATTATCTCGGCGGTCATTTCCATCAAATTCTTTGCGGCGTGCTCGATCCTTCGCAAGGAAAGGTCGACCGTTCTGACCAATCAATGCCAGCGAGGCGGCAATCGTGGCCATCGGAGTTTCCGATTCTTCAGAAAACTTCACGATCATTTCTTCGAAGAACTTCAGATCCTCACCGCCAGCTGCCGCTGCGTCCGCGATCTTCTGCGTGAATCGTTTGATTCGAATCGCGTTGATATCGTCGGCGGTGGGTGGCTGAACGATTTCGATCGTCTGCTTCGTCATTCGCTCGATGAAACGCAATTTTCCACGTTGCGAGTTCGTCAGGAAGATGAATGCTTCGCCCGTCCGTCCCGCTCGACCGGTGCGGCCAATTCGATGCACGTAAGATTCGTTGTCCTGTGGCACGTCGTAGTTGAAAACGTGACTGACTCGGGTGACGTCCAGACCACGAGCGGCGACATCGGTCGCGACCAGAATGTCGAGGAGTCCGGCCTTGAGCTGCTCGATCGTGCGTTCGCGAGTCTTCTGTGGCATGTCGCCGTTCAGAGCGATCGCTTTCAGTCCTTCCTTATTCAACTGCTCGGCGATCGTTACCGTCATATCCTTGGTGTTTGAAAAGATGATGACTCCATCCGTCTCTTCGGTGTCGAGCAGACGCTTGAGCACGTCGATCTTTTCGCGGGGTTGAAGAATCAACGCTCGCTGTCGAATTGAGTCGGCGGTCATCGTCTTTGATTGAATCGTGACGCGTGCCGGATCATTCAGGTACTGCTGAGCGATTGTGCGAATTGGAGGCGGAAGGGTCGCTGAGAACAGAGCGATCTGACGACCGTCCGGCGACTCTTCAAGGACGAACTTGACGTCGTCCAGAAAGCCCATGTTGAGCATCTCGTCGGCTTCATCAAGGACCAGGCACTTGAGTTCACTCAGATCCAGCGTGCCGCGTTTGATGTGGTCGATGACCCGGCCCGGAGTTCCGACGACGACTTCGACTCCGCGTTCCAGCTGTCTGAACTGAGCCGTGTAATCACTTCCGCCGTAGATCGCCAGAACTGAAAACCGAGACAGGTTGCAGGCGTAGGTCGAGAAAGATCTCGCGACCTGAATGGCCAGTTCACGTGTGGGAGTCAGAACCAGAACTTGAGGCTTCTTCTGACCGATCCTGATTCGAGAAAGAACGGGAAGTGCAAAGGCCGCAGTCTTACCCGTGCCAGTCTGCGACTGAGCCAGCACATCCCGGCCTGCCAGCATGTGGGGAATGATCTCGGCCTGGATGGCGGTCGGTTTTTCGTAACCGGATTTTAGAACTGCTTCGAGGACTTCTTTACGGAGTGACAGGTCGGCGAAGAGTGGTTCACCAGAAACTTCATCCTCTGGAGCGTCTTCAACCGCAGCAGGTACGTCGTCTGCTGGTGGCGTTGCGACGACCGATCCAGTGGTCGCAGCTGGCTGAGGAGCGAGCGGTTCAGAGGCAGGGGCATGTGACGCAACATCCGTTGCCTGATTGTTCGCTTCAACCTGCTCACGCGGAGCCGTTTCGGAATCGGATACAGAAATCACAGCGGCGTCCTCATCAGACGATGAACTGTCTGAAGTCGAGTCGGCGGCGATGGTGCAGTCCGAAGTGGCAAGCAACCGCTCGATCGGGTCAGCCATCGGGGCGGATGCGGACATCTCGAACGTGTCAAAAGCAGTCGTTTCGAACGATGCCTCACTAACTGAAGCAGCATCATCAGCGAGGTGAGACGGATTTTCAGCGGGATGGTCAGACATTTAATATCTTCCGATCGTAGTGGTCGCCGCGATTGCCGGACGGATTGGTCAAGCAACGGCAGCGCGTACGCGAGCGTCAAACAGCGAAGTAGCGATTGGGCGTGCGCATCTAATTACAAAAACACAGATGGCGACGCTGCTTCGTTCACTGGACGTGTTCCCGTTTTCCGGAGTCTTGCCCGGCGGGAACAATCAGAAGACCTGTCGCCTGAGAGCCATTCAGGGTTCGCAAACTTAACTGTTTTGTGGGTTTGCGACACCCGGTGCCGGCCAACAAGGCCGAATCAATTCGAAGTTGTGTTGACTTCGAGGCTCAGACAGGGACGCAAGCTACACAGAACTCGACATCTTCGCCACAGCCATCACGACAAAATTTCCAACATTTCAGAGAGTTCAGATCGATCTGTCGTTCGAAACTGTTTCCGGCGAGCCATTAGTCCACTGCTGTGATGCGCACCCGGATAGCTCCAGTGGCTTCATCACATTGCCTGATAACTAAGAAACGACTGGCAGGTCGATTTCCAGGCCGTGGTTGACCTGGCGGGTAACGATTGACCCAAGTAGCGTCGTCGTGGTGATGTCATGAATGTCGATCTCCACGAGTGATCCCGCAAGTCTGGGATTGCCATCAAAGACAACGATGCGGTCACAGTCGGTACGGCCGACAAGTTGGATGGATGGTGAGTCGGTGTCTGCCTCGCCTCGCTTCGTTGCCGTTTTGCTCGGGCCTTCACAGAGCACTTCAACGGTCGTCCCGATGAACTCGGCGTTGTCTTCTTCGCTGATGCGATTCTGCAGGTCCAGCATTTCATTGTTACGGCGTTTCTTGACGTCTTCCGGAATGTCGTCCGGCCAGAGTCCGTGCGCCTTTGTGCCAGGCCGTTCGCTGTATTTAAAAATGAAGCTGTTTTTGAAACGGAACTCTTCGATCAGCGACATACTCTTCTGAAAAGACTCTTCGGTTTCGCCGCAGAAACCAACGATGAAGTCACTGGAGACGGCGCAGCCCGGAATTGTTGCGTTAATCCGATGCATCATGTCGCGATAGTCGGCGATCGTGTATCCGCGTTTCATTGCTTTGAGTTGCTCGTCGCATCCTGACTGCGCCGGCACGTGCAGATACCGGCATACTTTTGGCAGGTCGCGGACAGCCTGCAACAGGTCGTCAGTCATGTCTTTCGGGTAGTTGGTGACGAATTTGATGCGGTCAATGCCTTCCGTGTCGTGTATCAGCTCGAGCAGATCCGACAATCGATACTCGCGTCCATCTTCCGTGTGCCGATAGCTGTTGACCGTTTGTCCGAGCAGGGTGACTTCCTTAACGCCTTGCTCGGCCAGCGTGCGAACTTCGGCGGCGATCAGACTTGGAGGCCGACTCTGTTCCGGGCCGCGAGTCATCGGCACGACGCAGTACGTGCAGAATTTGTCGCAGCCAATCATGATCCTGACAAAGGCCTGATACGGCGACGGTCGCATTTCGGGATCGCGCAGCGGGTCGTAACTTTCAAAACTGTTGGCCACTGATTCCCGAGAACCGCCTTTGCGGTCAAGGCTCAGCGCAGTCAATCGTTTCCTGCTGCCGCGAGCTTCGTCGATCAGGCGAGGGATCTCGCCGAGCTGCCCCGTTCCAACGACCAGGTCGACGTGGGGAGCCTTTTCGAAGATCAGCTCCTGGTCCTTCTGAGCCATGCAGCCCATCACGCCTATGACCAGGTTCGGGCGATTTCGCTTCTGAAACTTGATGCGACCAAGCTGGCTGTAGATTTTGTGTTCCGCATGTTCGCGGACGCTGCATGTGTTGAACAGAATTGTGTCGGCAGCCTTGATGTCGTTAGTCAGTTCGAACTGCTGCTTGCGCAGCGCCGCGACAACCAGCTCGCTGTCCAGCATGTTCATCTGGCAGCCGACGGTCTCGATGTAGAGCTGTTTGTTGTGAGGCGTCTCGGACATGGGATTCTTCCCGGCGTCGTAAGTTTCACAGGTGAGAAGCTCACGACGGATTCAATACTCAATTTGAAAGTCAGCACTTACCTGTAAGAGGCTGGCAGTTTTGCGAACTGATTGGCTGAGGCTAAGCCGGCGCTGCCTGTGTCTTCTGCTTGGACGAAGTTGACTCCGGTCCTGCTTCGCCTTTTGTTTTCTGCGCTTCCAGTTCTTCGGCCATCTTTGTCAGGTGATTTCTAACCGCGATGTGCTCGTACTCGTTTCGGTAATTGGTCACCAGTTGGATGAATGATCTTAAGGCGAGGATCGCCGCTGCCGAGTAAAGCAAGACATGCCACGTTGCCATTTCCGGTCTCCTCCGTCTTCCTGACTGTGGAGTTCTTCCGGCGCGGCCACGGCGGCAGCGCCGGAGTTCACAATGACCGACTCTTCAGATTCAACTTCTGAGAGTTCTCGTTCCTCAAGGTGTCCTGTTCAGATGCCCGAATTAATCAGGACTTCGCTCGTTCGATGTACGCGCCGGTTCGAGCGTCGACTTTAATCTTCTCGCCCTGTTCGATGAAGGCCGGAACCTGCACTTCGGCACCGGTTTCGACCGTCGCAGCCTTGGTGACGTTTGCCGTTGTGTTGCCTCGCGCGGCTGGCTCGGTGTAAGTCACTTCGACGATCACATGTGACGGCGGGTCAACCCCGATGAGCTGCTCGTTGTAAAACAACAGTTCGCACTTCGCGCCGTCCAGCAGGAAGTTGGCCGAGTCGCCCATCTTTTCCGCGGAAATTGTGAACTGCTCGTAGCTCGCGTCTTCCATGAAGATGAACCCGTCGGCATCCCGGTACAGGTATTGACCGTTTGATTTACGCACGTCCGCTGCTTCCATACTGTCGCCGCTGCGCAGAGTCGGCGTCAGGTTGGTGCCTTTGAGCAGATTTCGGAGCTTCAGTTTGTACAGAGCTTGGCCTTTACCCGGCTTCACAAAGTGGACCTCAACGATGTCGTACGGGTCGCCTTCGTAAATAACCTTCAGGCCTTTTTTCAAATCGCTCGCGTTGATATTCATTCGGAATCACTCGTCATTGGTTCGGTTCTGATGCTTTTCAGTCGGCATCGACAGTTGCTACGCAGGTCATTCGCAGGATTTGACCGCTGTCAGCGAGGCGGGACAATAGCAGAACCGTTCGGCGGTACAAAGCCGAAGGTGAGAGCCGACCAGTGGTTCCGTCGAGTCGGTCCATTGAGACAACCAGGTTGTCAGGTGCCATGACGAGTGTGGCCAGGCTGAAGCTGCTACATTTCGAATTTCTCCCGAAAAACGATCATTCACGACGATGCTCAAACGCGAAATAGTGAGAAAATCAGTGTCAATTCCCGGTGTTGATGAGCGAGCGGGTTCGGATGTTCTTCCGAACTGGCACCAGTCTCTGGCCGATGCCATTCGTCAGCCCGTTGAGTTGTTGCGTGAACTCCGGCTGGAGTCGCTGGCCGATCGATTTTCTGAGGAAGCAGCCAGCCGGTTTCCGTTGATGGTGCCTCGCAGTTTTCTTGCCAGGATGGCGGTCGGCGATCCCGATGACCCTCTGCTGAGACAAATCCTGCCGCTGGACGACGAGCTTCAGCTGGTTGCTGGATTTATCGCCGACGCCGTTTCGGATTCAAGTTTCCGCACGGCTCCTGGTTTGCTGCACAAGTACCACGGTCGTGCTTTGATGATTGCGGCCGGAAGCTGTGCCGTAAATTGCCGATACTGCTTCCGGCGTCATTATCCGTACGGAGATGAGCCGAGACGACTTGATGATTGGGAGCCTGCGCTCGATCAGTTGCGAGCTGACTCGTCGATTTCAGAACTGCTTCTCAGCGGCGGGGATCCTTTGATGCTGACCGACGCGCGGCTCGGACAGCTCGTTGAACGTCTGGAAGCAATTCCGCATCTGAGGCGTTTGCGGATTCACTCACGGCTGCCAATTGTCCTGCCGGACCGCGTCACAGACGTGCTGCTCGACCTTCTCACACAAAGCCGCCTGACGCCGATCGTGGTCGTTCATTCCAACCATGCCGCCGAGATCGTCGCTGACTGTGAAGCGGCGCTGCGACGACTTGTTCGAGCGGGCGTCACCGTTCTCAATCAGGCCGTGCTGCTGCGAGGCGTGAATGACTCAGTAGACGCCCTGGCGGATTTGTCGGAGTCGCTGATCAATGTGGGCGTGATGCCTTACTATCTGCACCAATTGGATCGCGTCGCCGGGGCGGCGCATTTCGAGGTTGATCCAAAGGCAGGTCGGCGACTGATCGCAGAACTGCGAACTCGGCTGCCAGGCTACGCCGTTCCGCGATACGTTCAGGAAATCGCCGGCGAGCCTCACAAAACGATCATCGAATGAATTGTCTGTCTTGCTGAAGTGGTTACTGGCAAAGTTAACCGAAGAGAAAACGAGGACCAGCATCGTGAAGCCGCCATCAGGAACTGCAACGATTTTCAATTGTTTCGCGACTGCGGTTGTTGCCGCAGCCATGTCGAGTTCCGTTCTGGCCGGAACATCGAACAGTCTGATGGATATTTCGTCAGACGGAGCGTTGCTGGCGTGCAGCAACCGGGACAGCGGGACGATTACCTTCGTCGACCTCGCAAAAAACAAAGTACTTCGCGAAGTAAAAGTGGGGCATCACCCCGAAGGCGTTTCGTTCGTTGGACAGTCGCACGAGATCGCCGTGGCCGTTTACGACGACGATTCGATCGTCTTTGTCGATGGCGACTCAGGCAAAAGCCGCGCAACGGTGTCAGTCTTTGATGAACCGTACGGAATCGTCTCGACAAACGACGGCAGTCGCATTTACGTGACGCTCGAATACCCTGGCCAGGTTGTCGAGATCGATTCTCAAACTGCGGAGATAACTCGGACGTTCCCGGCGGGAGCGTTTCCGCGAGGGATCGCCATTACCCCCGACGAGGGACAGCTTCTGATCTGCGAATACCTGACGGCGACGATTCGGTCCATCGATCGTTCGTCCGGAAAACTGGTTGACGAATGGCCGGGCAGCAGCACTGACAATCTTGCCCGGCAGTTGGTCATTCATCCGAAACGTCCGAAGGCTTACGTGACGTTTATCCGGTCCAAAGTGACGGCGCATCAGGGGACGGGGTCGATCTTTCCGTACGTCGGCATTGCCGACATGGTCAAATCCGAAGACTCACGTCGAAAGCGGATGCCGCTGGATTCTGTCTTCGGAACGCGAGTCACCGCCAACCCCTGGGAAGCGGCGATGAGTCCAGACGGGCGACAACTCTTTATCGTCTTTTCGGGAACCGACGACGTCTTCGTCTGCGATACCATCGACGATGACTACAGGGAACTCAAACTGGCCCGATACATCACGACAGGCCACAACCCGCGAGGCGTTCGAGTCTCACCTGACGGTGCCCGCTTCTTTGTCTACAACGCTCTGGACTTCGAAGTCGTCGTGTTCGATGCAAGGTCTCTGCAACCGGTTGACCGGATTTCCGTCACAAAAAATCCGTTGTCTCCGGAAATTCACGAAGGCAAGATTCTGTTCTACACGGCGCTGCCGCCAATGACTTCGCAACGCTGGATTTCGTGTTCAAGCTGTCACCCCGATGGTCAGCCGGATGGTCGCACCTGGCACAACCCGGAAGGTCTTCGTCAGACTCCGCCGTTGCACGGACTGGCGTTTACGCATCCTCAACACTGGTCAGCCGACCGCGACGAAACTCAGGATTTCGAACACACAATCCGAGGCCCGCTGATGGGCGGACGAGGGCTTCATAAGGGGCGGTTGAATAAAGCTCTCGGAGCCACGAACCGAGGCTTGTCGAAATCGCTCGATGCTTTGGCGGCTTACACGAACTCGCACACGTTGACGCTGAGTCCCTACTCGAAAGAGGGCTTGTCCCCAGCAGCCGAACGAGGCCGCAAGTTGTTCTTATCGAAGCAGACAAAGTGTGCTGAATGTCACAACGGTCCGTTCTACACCGACTCGCAATCCGGCAAGCCGAGCGTTCGTCACGACGTTGGAACCGGCACGGCGGACGACTCCGAAACGATGGGGCCGGCCTATGACACCCCAATGCTGCTCGGGCTTTATCGGTCGGCTCCGTACCTGCATCATGGAAAAGCAGAGACGTTGCGGGACGTTCTCACAACGCAGAACGCAGGGGACAAACACGGCGTGACCAGCCAGCTGTCAGCCAGCGAGGTCGATGACCTCGTCGCATTCCTGAAGTCGCTCCCGTTCGAACAGCCAGAGCCATTGGCAAGCGACGCAGGCATCGTGAAAGTTGCCAACTGAAACGGACCTTCAGATGATCGACTGTCGCAGGGGGCATCTTGACGCACCGTTTTTGAGTGAAGTTGCCGGTGCGTCGAGACGCATTCTGCGAATGTTTATGGAAAACCATGAGCCCTGAGCGGCTCGGGATTGAGTCATGAGTCAGCAGAGCGAAACACCGGAGAATCTTGACCGTGCCTGCCTGGAAAAACGGCAACTGAATAGGTTGCGGATTCTGTTGAAAACGGTGATGGGCAGTAACTCGTTCTGGCGGGAACGGCTTACCGGGATCGTGCCCGCTGACGCAGAAAATGCCGGTCTTGAGTCACTGACTGAGCTGCGGAATTTGCCACTGACGACGAAGGCGGAACTCGTCAACGACCAGAGTTGCAGGCCGCCCTACGGAACGAATCTTACGTTTGGCCATAACGACTATTCGCGTCTTCATCAGACTTCGGGCACCACGACGGGCACGCCGATGCGGTGGCTTGACACTCCCAATAGCTGGCAGTGGTTTCTGGATTCGTGGGCTCAGATTTTCCGCATGGTCGGTCTGACTTCGGAAGATCGGCTTTGTTTTCCGTTTTCATTTGGACCGTTCATCGGATTCTGGGCGGCGTTTGAAGGGGCTAATCGGCTCGGCAATTTGTGTCTGGCCGGCGGCGGAATGAGCAGTCAGCAGCGGCTTTCGCTGATCGCCGATAATCAGGCAACTATTCTTTGCTGCACACCGACCTACGCGTTGCGGCTTGCGGAAGTGGCGACAGAGCAGGGAACTGAACTGGCAGCCGGTTCGGTAAGAATGGTGATTGTGGCGGGCGAGCCTGGCGGAAGCATTCCATCAGTTCGTTCACGCATCGAGTCGGCCTGGGGGGCACGCGTCATTGATCATTGGGGCATGACCGAGATTGGCGCGCTCGGTGTCGAGTGCGAGGAGAATCCCGGCGGACTTCATATTCTTGAATCCGAGTGCATTGCCGAAATTATCAATCCCGAGACTCTTGAACCTGCGGCCGCTGATGCGCACGGCGTGCGGCGCGGCGAGCTGGTCATCACGAATCTGGGCCGACCTGGTTCGCCATTGATCCGTTACCGAACGGGCGACCTGGTCGAGTCCGATTCTGAAGCGTGTGTCTGCGGTCGGGCATTGCTGCGTCTGAAAGGCGGAATCCTCGGTCGAGCCGACGACATGATCACCATTCGCGGTAACAACGTTTTTCCGTCGAGCGTTGAAGCCATCCTGCGGGAGTTTGATCAGCTTGTCGAATTTCGGATCGAAGTCAGGACCGTTCGATCTATGCATCAAATCCTGCTGCAACTGGAGCCGCGACCTGAGCTGCCGAAGTCTGAGGCTGATAAGCTGGCGAGCCGCGTGAAGAGCACGATCAAAGACCGTCTGAATTTTCAGCCAGAAGTGCAACTTGTCGAACAGAACAGCCTGCCTCGGTTCGAACTGAAAGGCCGGCGTTTTTTCAGAGTCGACGACGAGTCGTGAACTGAAGCTCAAGACTCAGGCAGCCCTTCGATGTTCGCGGCAAACTGTGAGAGCTGACTGTGCTGAAGATTCTTCAGCAGGATCGCTTTTTTCTCGGACTGGCTGAAGCCGTGGATGATTCCAAAAATGATCGAGCCACAGACAACAGCGGTGACTTCGACAACGCGCATCGGAAGTTTGAATTCCTTCAGGTCAGCTGAAATTTCGTCGTCGCTGCAGTATTCGCCAAACTTCTTGCGGCGATAAAGAAACTCGATCCCCAGCATGTCGCGAGACCATTCGTAGTCGAACGGACCAAATTCCCGGTGCCGATGTCGCACCCAGAACGCTGACCCTTCGAATCGAAGTCCCGACGCCGTCTCCACAACCAGAATTCCTTTGAGAGTCATTGAATTTGTGTCTGCCGCCGGCACTGGCATCACGCTGATGAAGTCGGCCAGTTGGATCGCACATTGTTAGCCACGCCTGCAATAAGGGGCAACATCGATTGTTGACCGTGCCGGGAGAGTTGGCGTCTGGCTGGCGCGTCGGTTGTTTGTCACTCCGGTTCCTGATCCGGGTGATCAGCCAGTCCATTGATTCTGCGGTTCAGCAATACTGCTCCGACCACGGCAGTTGTCTGGAACATGGCACCGACGATCGGGATGAGCATCAGCCCTGCCACGATGGTTCCCAGACCGAGCGTCGATGGCAGCCATTTTTTCGCGAACTGCTGCCGATCCTTCCAGCGGATTCCTCGCAGCTCCTGCGGATAACCAAGAAACTCGGCGCCCATGACCCAGGCGTGCATGTAACCGCCGATGACGAATGCAGCCACTGTTCCCACAATCGGCACGACGTTGAGCAGGAGGATTCCGATGTCGACAAGGATCAGCTTCCCCGCCGATCGCAGCGCGTCGACGATCTGTCCGCTGTATGAGATCTCTGAAAGCTCTTCGGGCTTTGCGCCAAGAAACAGCTCGACCCGGAAGGCGAGTTTGCTGAACGACCATGCGCAGAAGACGCTGTGCAGCAGCATGTAGCAAATCAAACCGACGCCGAAGGCCAGCATCAGAATCGCGACAAGGCCAATCCACTCGACGATGTTTACCCACCAGGCAATCGGCAGTTCTGCCACGAACGACTTCCACGTCGTCGTCCCCACCCAGAAGGTGATGAGCAATGAGGCAAACGCGACGGCGATGTTCGTTAACAGTGCCCAGACGCCGTACTGCCACAGCGAGGGGTAACGACTAAGAAATCGAAACCCGTCGGCGGCTGTCGAGATGCCTTCGACAAAGTCAGTCAGGAGTCTCGGCTTCTGTCTTGGTTGCAGATCGGTCGCGTGGTCCATCCAGTTTGTCGCTCCTGGGGCTGAAAGGGAAAGAGGTGCTGAGAGCCATAAAAAGAGGCTCATCCGGTAAGTCGGGGCTGTATTTATCCGACGAGTGTTTTGTGAGTGGTA